>NC_014664.1:0-1200000 GCF_000166055.1 Rhodomicrobium vannielii ATCC 17100 | reverse complement strand
CCGGAGCTCACATCGCGTCTTGGCGCCTTTCAGCCTGGCGCCCTGGGCGCTGCGGCCGCCAAGGACGCCTATGGCCCTGCGCCGCTGCACCCTCTCAACACCTCGACGCTCTATGCGGATTATGTCCGCCAGCGCCAGCAAGGCCTCGAAGCCCGGCGAAAATCCCGCGCGGCCAGCGCCGCAGCCCGGAACGGGGCTTACGCGGCATTCGCAAAAGGCTGGGCCGATATCAAGCGCTCGGGGCTTACCCGGGCGGGCAAGACATCGAGACGGGCTGAGCTTCGCCTGGTGCGATCGCGAGCGCTGGCCGCGCTCGCCGCCAAGCGGCGCGAGCGCGAGGCCGCGATCGAAGAGGCGTACTTCTTCACCTGGGTGTCCTATTTGCAGGCGCGCGCGAAGGCAGGCGACGGGGATGCGCTTCGGGCTTTGCGCGCGAGCGGGACAGCCGGAGCAAAGACCGCGGCGGCCTTCCTCACCGCCAAGGATGCGGAGGCCGCAAGAACCGTCATCTTGCAGGACTTGAACCCCGTCTGCCAGCGCAACGGCGAACTTGTCTATCGCCTCTCCGACGGCGGCGCGGTCGCCGACGAGAGCCTGCGCATCCGCATCGACAAGGCCTCCTATCAGGCCGCCATCGTCGCCCTGACGCTCGGGGCGCAGCGTTTTGCCGGCCAGGCCCTGGCGGTCGAAGGAACAGGCGCCTTCAAGAGACAAGCGGTCGAGGCCGCAGCAGCGCTTTCACTTGCCATCACGTTCAGCGATCCCGCCATGGAGGCCGAACGGCAGCGGCTCATGATGAAGAACACGCCGCGTCCTCGCCTCTCGCGTCCATAGCGCAGGCGTTAGATAAAGCGATTGTCTATAGACGATCATGCCGTTATTCTGGCTTGCGGCGAGAGGACGACACTTGAAAGCCAGCGGGAAGGCAGGCTCGCTCACGCTGTCCGATTTGATCAGGCAACGAACGGGAATGGCGATGATCGGGGCGGAGCGTCCGAAGCCTGACAGAAAAGCGCTCGCGATCGCCGTCCTGATCGGCCTCATCGTCCTTAACGGCGTAGCGACGCAGTATGTCGCTTCACGGTTCGCCCATCATCCCGCTCTTGGCGCGCCTCTCATCGGTCCTCTCTATCCACCCTGGGAGTGGCTGATCTGGCAGCAGAAGTTCGGCGGCCAGACCCACAGCGTGTTCCGAACCGTCTCGGCAGGCATGGCGCTTGCGCTTTCTTGCGGCCTGTTCGGCCTGCTCGCGGCAAGCGGGCGGAACGCGGAACGGCACGAAGGCATTCACGGGACCGCTCATTGGGCGAGCCAGGCTGAAATCGAGGCGACAGGGCTTTTGCCAAAGAAGGGACGGCGCGGCGAAGGCGTTTATGTCGGCGGCTGGCGCGATGAACGCAAACGGCTTCGTTACCTGCGCCACAACGGCCCGGAGCATGTCGCCGCCATTGCACCGACGCGATCGGGCAAAGGCGTCGGGCTTGTCGTGCCGACGCTTCTCTCCTGGCCCCATAGCGTCGTCGTCAACGATCAGAAAGCCGAACTCTGGAATTTGACGGCGGCCTGGCGGAAAAAAGAGGCAGGCAATGCCGTCATGAAGTTTGATCCGGGCGCTTCCTCGGGCAGCGTCAGCTTCAACCCGCTCGAAGAGATCAGGCTGGGCAGCCTTCACGAGGTTGGCGATGTCCAGAACCTCGTGACCATCCTCGTCGACCCGGAAGGCAAAGGCCTCGTCGATCATTGGGCAAAGACGAGCCACGCCTTTCTGACCGGCGCGGTCCTCCACGTTCTCTATAAGAAGCGCGCGGAAGGCAAGGTCGGCTCGCTCCCCGATGTGGCCGCCGCGCTGTCCGATCCGGATCAGCGCATCGAGAGCCTTTATTTCGAGATGATCGCCAACAGCTGGGGCGAGGGCGAGAAAACCCATTCCACCATCGCGAGTGCTGCACGCGACATGCTGAATCGGCCCGACGAGGAACGCGGTTCGGTGCTCTCGACGGCGATGTCGTTCCTGTCGCTCTATCGCGATCCGCTCGTCGCCAGGAACGTGGCGCGCTCCGACTTCAAGGTGGGCGATCTGATGAACCACGACCGCCCCGTCACGCTCTATCTCGTGGTCCGCGCCGAAGACAAGGACCGCATGCGGCCCTTGATGCGGCTTATCATCAACCAGCTTGTCCGCGTGCTGTTGCGCCCGGAAATCACCTTCGTCGATGGCCAGCCGCAGGCGCCGCACAAGCACCGGCTGCTCCTCATGCTCGATGAATTTCCATCCTACGGCAAACTTGAAGTGTTCCAGGAGGCGCTCGCCTATATCGCGGGCTACGGCATCAAGGCCTATCTCATCATGCAGGACATGTCCCAGCTCTGGGGCGCCTATGGCAAGGACGAGAGCATCACGTCCAATTGCCATGTGCGGATCGCCTATGCGCCGAACAGGGTCGAGACCGCCGAATGGCTGTCGCGCATGGTCGGCACTGCCACCATCGTGAAGGAGGACATCACCACGAGCGGCCGGCGCTTCGGCGCGGTCTTGACGCAGGTTTCGAAGACCTATCACCAGGTCAGCCGGTCGCTGCTCACCGCCGATGAGATCATGCGCTTGAAATCGCCATTGAAGGACAGCGGCGACCTCATCATCGAGCCGGGCGACATGCTCATCTTTGTCGCGGGGCACGCGCCGATCTTCGGCACGCAGAGCCTTTATTTTTCTGATCCCGTGTTCCGCGAGCGGGCGAAGCTGCCTGTTCCCGCGACCGACAGCCTTCACCGCAGGCAAACACCGGCCTTTCAATGGGATCCCAAAGCCGCCGAGTAGGACTCGCCGCCTGGATGGCGGCCGCGATAGTGTTCGTGCTCACAGGCGTCGCGGACAGGTTGGGCTATCGCTTCAATGAAACCCCTTCCGTGCCGGTTGGGATTTGGCGGGTCCTGCCGGTCAATGGCCCGCTGGAGCGCGGCCAGATCGTCAGCGTGTGTCCGCCGCCAACCGGTGTCTTCCTGGAGGCGAAAGCACGGGGCTATTTGTCAACGGGCTCTTGTCCGGGAGGACTCGAGCCCATGTTGAAGCCCATTGCCGCGCTTGAAGGTGACGTCGTCGAACAGACAGGCGAGGGCTTACGCATGAACGGCCGGCTTCTGCCTCATTCCTCGGCATTCCCAAAGCAAGCCATGATAGGAAGTCCGCTCGATCGCGGGCATCGGCTCGATTGCGCAAAGGCAGGAAGCCTGCACAGCGCAAATAGATGATTTAAGGGGGCGATCCACTTTATCGTCTCCACTCTGTCAGCCTTACTCGGCTCCCGAAAAGCTCGCGCGCAAATCGACCATCCGCACAATCATAGCGCGGCGGGGATCGAAAGGGAGATCCTGGAAGCCCCAGCGCCTGTAAAACGCGCGAAGGCTGTCGTCGAGTGGATGCGTGATGACGCCCGTGCTGCCGATCAGTCCTGATGCTTGAAGCGCGGTCCGCAAGGCGAAGAGGAGGAGCGAGCGCGCATGTCCCAGCCCTTGATCTTGGCGGTCCACGGCAAGCTGTCCGAGGAGCGTGACGGGAACGGGATCGGGGCGATTGCGCTGGTCGGCTTTGGGCATCCAAGCGCGCTCGATTTGCGCTGCGCTCAAAGTCACGAAGCCAACGATCCGTCCGCAGCTCGTGTCATCGGCCAAAACGGTGACGCGCGACACTCCGTTGACGTGATTGCCCCACGCATTTCGCTGGAACCACGCATTAAGCGAAGGCCGGCCGCAATCGAAAGAGGCACGGTCATCGCTCTCGGCCAGTGGCCTCGGCCGCTTAACCGCCAAGCTATTTGCTCCAGCTTGGTTTGGTCCGGTTCAGGTCCTGGAGCCCGGGAATTTCTTTCGCGGGTTCGCCGATCCAGGCCTCGAAACGCTCCCAGCTTTCGGCGGGAATCGTCACCACCGTCCGGCCAAGCACATCGATTTCGGCTGCCTCCAAAGCCTTTCGGCGCATGAAGTCGCTTAATGTCGTGCGCGATTGCTCGGCGGCCGCTTCAAGGATGGCCCGCTCATCTGGGCTCACACGAATGCTCAAGATCGATGTGGATGTTTCGCTCATGCGTATGACAATAGCATACAGGAACGGGGCGGAGCAATCTAAGGCTGAAACATCTGGAAAAGCGGCTTCTTCACGGCCTGGGCGAGCTTGACCATGGTGTCGATGCAGACATTGTGCATCGCGTTTTCCAGCTCGGAAATATGAGCCTGGGCGATGCCTGTGACCGCGGCGAGCTCGCGCTGGCTCAGGCTCGCATCGATGCGAGCCCTGCGCAAATTCCTCGCAAATATCTCCCGTTCCGGCTGGCTGTCTGGCGCCCTCTTCTTGGCGAGGACCGGCAACGCCCGCTTCCGCTTCGGCGGTTCAGCGGGGCTTGTTTCAGAGGACGGACTTTTGTCGGACATTGATGGCTCTGAGCGGCACAGGGCCGAGGGGCTACTATCGTGTGTGCACTATAGGCGCTCTTGCCTGGGAGGCAAGGCCGGACCCGGGAAATGGGCTTGATGGGATAAGGCTAGAGCACTCCGCGGCACAGTCTATCAACATACGATAGTGTTTGAACGATCTATGATGCACCAGAGACACAGTGTTCGATGGTGTATTGTCGCAAGTCGTTCGTCGCCAATATGCAATAATATCATACATTGATTATCGTTCATGGCTTATCGTGTTTCACGATGGCAACGAGGCGGGAATTAACGGTAGAGATACGCGCTGATTTGACGGCGACTATTATTGTAATAGTGATTTCACCGCTCGACACATGAACTCAACAGAAGGCTGGCATCCGAGCGCTGGCCTTACCGAAGACTTTGGCAATAAAGGCCATGGAGGCTAGGAGTGCGAAGGCGTTCAGAACCTACACCGGGTTTTGCAAGTTTGCCCTCCTCCACTCGATAGCCTACAAGCGAGCACATCGTAACACAGCCGATCCGAGCCGATGCGTTCATGGCCCCTTATCGTTCCGCGTCCGAACACGCTGTCCGCGTCGGCCAGAAGCTCGAACGCGAGCTTGGCGAACAGATTCTCAGCTGTCTTCGAGACCCGGAGGTCATAGAGATCATGCTGAACCCCGATGGTGTCCTTTGGGTCGAGCGTACTGGGCACCCCATGGCGCGCCTCGGCGAGATACCCCCGCATCAAGCCGAGGCCGCCATGGCAACCATCGCGGCGCTTCACAAGACCACCATCACTCGCGAGAACCCGATCCTTGAATGCGAGTTGCCGCTCGACGGCAGCCGCTTCGAAGGGCTGATCCCGCCCGTGGTGGCAGCCCCGAGTTTTTGCATCAGGAAACGCGCCACCCGCATCTTCACCCTCGACGATTATGTGAGCGCCGGGACCATGAGCCAGCGCCAGCGGGCCTTGATCCGGGAAGCAGCGCTCGGTCACCAGAACATCCTCATTGTTGGCGGCACCGGCTCTGGCAAGACGACGCTCGTCAACGCCGTCATCCATCTGATCGGCGCCGAACTTCCAGGCGAGCGTTTGCTGATCATCGAGGACACGCCCGAGATCCAATGCGCCGCGCCCAATCACGTGTTCAAGCGCACCACCGAAACCATCGATTTACGGCGGCTTCTCCGCTCGACCATGCGCTATCGGCCGGACCGGATACTTGTCGGCGAAGTGCGGGGCGGCGAATGCCTCGATCTCTTGAAGGCCTGGAATACCGGCCATCCGGGCGGCGTCGCCACCGTCCACGCCAATAACGCGAAGGGTGGCCTGATCCGCCTCGAAAATCTCATCGGCGAAGTCACCGCGGCCGCCATGCAAAAGACGATCGCTGCCGCCGTCGACCTCATCATTGTCATTGCGAAGACAGCCGCCACCAAATCCGGCCGCCAAGTGCAGGAGCTGCTGCGCGTCATCGATCACGATGGCAGCGATTACGTCACCGAAGCCGAGGAGTAACCCATGCGAAAAGCCCCAAGCGATTTCACCGCATTTTGGAGCCTCGCGCTGACGGCGCTGCTTTTTCTCCTGATCGCCTTTCCCGAGCACGCATTTGCGTCCTCGACCGGCAGCGGGCTCCAATGGGAAACGCCCCTGCAAAAACTCCGCGACAGCATCACAGGCCCCGTCGCTTATGCGGTCTCGCTGATGGGCATCGTCGTAACAGGCGCCATTCTCGTCTTTGGCGGCGAGATCAATGAATTCGTGCGCCGCGTCATCATGCTCGTGCTCGTCGTCTCGCTCATGGTGTTTGCCACCGACCTCTTGAGCACGCTGTTCAGCGCCGGAGCGGTGATCTGATGGGCGAGCTCAGACGCACTCCGCTCTATCGCGCCCTGCACCGGCCGAACCTGTTCCTCGGCGGCGAGCGCGAGCCCGTGCTGTTGACGGCGATCATCTGCGCCGGCCTCGCCGTCTCAAGCCTCAACCTTATCGCGATCATGATCGGCGCCGGCCTTTGGCTCGTCCTGATCGGCGCGTTCCGCATGATGGCGAAGGCCGACCCCTTCATGACGAGGGTCTATCTGCGGCAACTCCGCTACGGCGCGTATTTTCCGGCGCGGTCGCGCGCTTCAAGGCTCGATTAGGGGTTCTCATGCTGCGCCTGAAACAGTTCCGCGATCGCGCCAAAGGCACCGCCGATCTTCTGAATTATGCGAGCCTCATCGGCGATGGCCTTGTGCTCTGCAAGGACGGCTCGCTCCTGGCCGGCTTCCTCTACCGCGGCCCCGACAGCCAAAGCGCAACGCCCGCCGAGCTCAACTCTGTGACAAGCCGCATCAATGCGAGCCTCGCGAGGCTCGGCAGCGGTTTTGCGCTCTGGATCGACGCCGTGCGCCTTCCAGCCGCCGCTTACCCGGAGACCGACGCCTCGCATTTTCCGGACCCGATCACGGCTGCCATCGATGCCGAGCGGCGCCGCCAGTTCCTGAGCGAAGGCGCTCATTTCGAGACGGAATACGCGCTTCTCATCGCCTACACGCCGCCGCTTCGCCGCACCACCAAGATCGCCGATCTCATTTACGACGACGATCCGAAGAGCGAGCCCGAAAGCCCCGGCGACCGTCAGATCAAGATCTTCGAGCGCGTGCTTCGCGATCTCGAAGACGGCCTGTCGGATATCTTGCGGTTACGGCGCATGAAGGCCTACCGCGTGAGCGATGAAAGCGGGCGTTCGCATCTGCAGGACGAACTCATCAATTATGTGAGCTTCGCGGTCACGGGGCATCTCAGCCCCCTCAACGTGCCGCCATGCCCGATGTATTGCGATGCCTGGCTCGGTGGCCAGGAGCTTTATGGCGGCGATACCCCGAAAATGGGCGATCACTTCATCGCGGCCGTAGCCATCGAAGGCTTCCCGGCCGAATCCTGTCCCAACATGCTGGCACGGCTCGAGACGCTCGCGATCGCGTTTCGCTTTTCCTCGCGCTTCATCCCGCTCGACGCCCATGAAAGCCTCGGGCTCCTTCGCGCCTACCGGCGCAAATGGCGGCAATGGATGCGGGGGTTCTTTGCGCAAGTGTTCCGCACGGAAGGCGGCGTCGTGAATGAGGATGCCGCTCTGATGGCGGCGCAGGCCGAGAACGCCATCACCGACGCCAGCTCCAACCTCGTCGCCTTTGGCTATTACACGCCGGTCCTCATCTTGATGGGCGAGAACAGGGACGCGCTTCTCGATGAGGCGCGCCTAATAGCCCGCGAGCTTCGGCGCGAAGGTTTTGCGAGCCGCGTCGAGACGGTAAACACGCTCGAGGCCTTTCTCGGCAGCCTGCCGGCGCATGCCGTCCCGAATGTGAGGCGGCCGCTTCTCCACAGTTTGAACCTCGCCGACCTTATGCCCGCGTCGTCCATTTGGCCGGGACTTCCCGTCTGCCCGAGCCCGCTTTTCCCGGAAGGCTCGCCGCCGCTCCTTTACGGCGCCACCACCGGCTCGACGCCATTCCGGCTCAATCTGCATGTGGGCGATGTCGGCCATACGCTGATCTTCGGGCCGACCGGCGCCGGCAAGTCGACGCTGCTCGCACTCATCGCCGCGCAGTTCCGCCGCTACCGGCATGCCCGCATCACGGTCTTTGACAAGGGTCGTTCGCTTTTCGCTCTCGCTCATGCGGCCGGCGCGCAGCACTATGATCTGGCGGGCGATACGGGAAGCCCGGGCCTGTGTCCGCTCGGCAGACTCGAGACGGCTCTAGATGTGGCGTTCGCCGAAGACTGGCTTGCCACCTGCTACGAGCTTCAACAGGGAGGCGCGCCCACACCGCGGCAGAAAGAAGAAATCCATCGCGCCGTGCGGCTGATGCGCGAAACCAAAAGCGGCGAGGGCCGAAGCCTCACCGACTTTATCGCTACCGTTCAGGACAAGGACATCCGGGCGGCGCTTGGCACCTATACGATCGAAGGCGCGCTCGGCCATCTTCTCGATGCCCGGTCCGACGGCATCGAAGCGGCCTCGTTCACGGTCTTCGAGATCGAGGAACTGATGGCGCTCGGCGAGAAGAACCTGATCCCGGTGCTTCTCTATCTGTTTCGCCATTTCGAGCGCTCGCTCACGGGCGCGCCAGCCCTTCTCCTCCTCGATGAGGCTTGGGTGATGCTCGGCCATCCCGTCTTCCGGGAAAAGATCCGCGAATGGCTGAAAGTGCTGCGCAAGGCCAATTGCGCGGTGGTGCTGGCAACCCAGAGCCTTTCGGACGCGGCGCGCTCCGGCATCCTCGATGTTCTCCTCGAATCCTGCCCGACCAGGATCCTTTTGCCGAACGAGGAAGCGGACAAGGGCGGGGCGAACGGCATCGCTGGTCCCCTCGATCTTTACCGGTTGATCGGATTGAACGAGACCGAAATCGCGCTTCTGAAAAGCGCGGTCAAAAAACGCCACTACTACTATACGAGCCCGGAAGGCCGCAGGCTGTTCGAGCTCGGACTTGGTCCCGTGGCCCTGGCTTTCACCGCCGTCTCATCCCGTGAAGACGTGGCCCGCGTGCGCGCGCTCATCGAGGCCCACGGCAGGGACTGGCCGCGAGCCTGGCTCGCCGAGCGGGGCCTCGATACCAAAGACATTTTCGGAGCAACGGAGGAAGGTAGCCATGAAGAAGCAGCTTAAGGCGGCGGCGCTTGCGCTTGCCGCAATCGCTTGGCTGTCAGTCGCGGGCGTCAGGCAAAGCCTGGCCCAGGCCGTCTATTGCACGAATTGCGCGAGCGAAATCACGCAGCTTATGAATCTGGCGCGGCTCGTCGATCAGCTCGGTACGCAAGGCAATATCCTTCAGACGAACACCAATCAGTTCCAGACCATGACGGTGAACACGACGCCTTGGCCCTCGCTCGAATGGGGGGATGGAGCGGCGAACATCCAATCCGTCAACACGACGCTGGCGAGCGCCAATTCGCTGTCCTTCGCCAAGTCGGGGCTCACGGCGCAGTTTAGCCAGCACTATGGCACTTACGACAGCTACCTGACTTCGCCCGCGACGAGCGCAGCCTTTGCCGGCAAATATCAGCAATGGTCTACCAACGCCAATGCGAGCGTGCTCTCGACGCTTGAAGCGGGTTCCCTTCAGTCGGGCCAGATTGGCGGCGACGAGCTTGCGCTCATCAACCGCCTCAAGATCCAGACCGGTGCGGTGCAAGGCAATCTTGAGGCTCTGCAGACGCTTGCTCAAGTAGGGCTTCTCAATATCGAGCAGTTGCAGAAGCAGCGCCAACTCATCCTGGCCGACACGAGCCTCAAGGCGAACGCCATCCAGACTGAGGCCGACCAGAGTGCCTCCCAGCAGGCGGCCTGGCGGACGTTCATCAAAACGCAAACGACGATCCCAACAAGCGGGGGAGCGCGATTTTGATGAGGCGGCTCCGGCCAAGAACGCCGCCGAGAGAGTTTCGCTCTCCTCTTGGCTCATCGCCTGCGGCCCGAGCGGGGTGCGCGCTGATCGGCCTTGCCGTTGGCGTGGTTGTCCTCGGCATCATTTCAGCAAGCCCGGCCGAGGCCGCGGAGCCTACGACCAACGCGCTCGATGGGATCGTGCGGCTGTACCAACAAAACGCGCAGAAATGGGAGGCGACGCTTGCGACTTACGCGCAAACGTTGTTCTGGCTGCTCGCCGTGATCGAGATGTCCTATGCCGCCATCCGGCTTGCCTTTCGCGGCGCCGATGTCAGCGAATGGATGGCCGAACTCGTCAACCAGATCCTGTTCATCGGCTTTTTCCTGGCGCTGCTGGTCAATTCGAGCGCCTGGGCGGCGGCGATCGTCAACAGCTTCAGGACCGCCGCCAATGAGGCCGTGCAGGCCTCGGGCGGCACGAGCCTGATCGCGCCGTCGGACATTTTTGCAATCGGGCTCAGCATGGCCAACAAGGTGCTCGATCAGTCGAGCATCTGGAGCCCCGGCGCGAGCGTGGGCCTCATCATTTTCGCGCTCGTTTTGTTGATCTGCTTCGCCCTCATCGCCGCCTTCCTCATTCTCGCGCTCGTCGAATCCTACATCGTGATCTCGGCCGGCATCCTGTTCATGGGCTTCGGCGGATCGCGCTGGACCAAGGATTACGCGCTGAAAATGATCATCTACGCGCTGAGCGTCGGCGCGAAGCTGTTCGTGCTGCAGCTCCTGATTGGGCTTGGCCAGCAAATCTTCAATGCGCTGATCCAGAATTTCGAGACGAATACGTCCGATCTTCTCGTCTCGGTCGGCTCGGCCATCGTCATGCTGGCGCTGACCAAGATCATTCCCGACATGATCCAGGGCCTCATCAATGGCACGCAAATAAGCGGCGGCGGCGCACTCGCCGGTGTTGCCGCGGGCGCTGCCGGTGTTGGCTGGGGCGCGTTCAAGGGCGGCGTTGGTGCTGGCATGGTGGCAGCCCGAAGCTCGGCGCTTGCGAGCGAGCAAATGCAAGATGCACGCATTTCGGGCAGCTTCGGACCAGGGAGGGTGGTTCGCATGGCCGGCAATACCGCCATGGCGGCCGGCGATACGCTTGGCATGCGGCTTAGCGGTCGCATCCATTACGGCACCTGGGCGGGGCAGATGGCCGAGGCCTTGAAAGAACGAACCGTCGACCGGCAGGCGGCGAGAAGCGCGAGCGAGCCGGCCCAGCCGCAAGGATCGGTCACGGGCGCGGGCCAACCGGCACAGCCGAGCCAAGGCGGCAAGCCGCCGAAAAAGCCTTAAGCCGCGGTCCAGCAATGCGAAATGCGCGCGGTTATCAAGATTGTCTATGAGCCATCGAGAGGGATCATGAGCAGCCATCACGACGGGAGTTTCGGTTCTTCCCGTGAGGAAGGGACCAATCCCTATCTCAATGCGCGCCGCGAATGGAACGAGCGCTATGGCGATTACATCGCGCAAGCCCGAAACTGGCGGCTGGCCGCCATTCTAGCCCTCGTCGTGGCGCTGATCACGGGCGCAGGCCTCGTCTATGTCGCGAGCCAAAGCCAGATCGTTCCCTATATCGTGCGCGTCGACAAGCTCGGCTCCGCCGCCGCCGTGGATCGCGCCGACCGGCTCGTCAAGCCGGACCATCAGCTCATTGTCGCGAGCCTTGCGCGCTTCATCGCCAACATAAGAAGCGTCTACACCGATGCGGGCGCCGAGCGCGCGCTCCTGAAAGAAGCCTATGCCATGATCAACGAGCGGGGCGACGCCTATGCGCGGCTGAACGACCATATGCGCGCCCACGATCCGTTCGAGCGCGCCAAGACCGAAACCGTCATGGTGGAAGTCGAAAGCGTTCTGCCGCTGTCCGCCGATAGCTGGCGCGTCGAGTGGCGCGAAGAAACCCGAACCCGCGACGGCTCGAAGCCTCAAACCCAGCATTGGCAGGCCACGATCGCCATCACGCTGAACCCGCCATCGGACGAGGCCACCATCCGCCTCAACCCGCTTGGCATTTACATCAACAGCTACAGCTGGTCGCAACGGCTTTGACGCGAGGGGAAACTTTGTCATGCGCGCAGTGATTGTTTTTGCACTATCAGCCTTGCTTTCTGGCGCGGCGCTGGCGCAGGCGCCTCAGAGCTTTCCCGAAGGACCACCGCCGCGCGTGCCGCTGTTGGCCGGGCCGCAGCCGCCTCTGGCGCCGAAGGAGCAAAAGGGCGTGGCCTATGGCAAGGAATGGGCCGGCAATCGCGCAGGTCCTGCGCGCGGCGACGAGGGTGCAACCGTGTTCGTGTTCGGCTCCACGCTGCCGACGATTGTTTGCGCGCCGTTCTACGTCTGCGATCTCGCTCTGCAGGAAGGCGAAAGCGTCAATGATCTGAATGTCGGCGACAGCGTGCGCTGGAAGATTACGCCGGCGACGCAAGGGGCGGGCGAGGCCATCATCACCCATGTGATCATCAAGCCGACCGATGTGGGGCTCATCACCAATCTCGTCATCACCACCAATCGGCGCACCTACATCATCAAGCTTGTGAGCCGCTCGCAAGACTGGATGCCGCGCGTTTCTTTCGACTATCCCGATGACGCCAGCAGCCAGTGGAAGGCGTACCGCACCAAGGTCGAGCAGACCCGCGAAATGCGCGCGGCGGCGGCCGTGGCGCCCGCGCCCGGCAAACTCGATTTTGAGTTCGCTGTTTCGGGCGACGCGCCCTGGAAGCCGACGCGCGTCTATGCCGACGGCGTCAAGACCTACATTCTGTTTCCGCCCGAGGTTGGCTCGAGCGAGCTTCCGGCCCTTGTCGAGATCGCCGAAGACGCGAGCTTCCTTGGCCTCGACAGCCTCTTCAACGGGCCGACGACGCGGCTTGTGAACTACCGCTTCGTCGAGCACCGCTTCGAAGTCGACAAGGTCCTGACCCTGGCGCGGCTCACCTCGGGTGTGGGCACCAGCGCGAGCAGTGTCACCATCACCCGCACGCGGAGGGATTGATGATGCAAACACCCTCGGCTGCGCTCTTCGAACCAGGCGAATGCGCCGGCAGCACCGCCATTTTCAGCAGCAGCTCGACGCTTCGAGAGGTCAGACGGTGAACAAAACTCCTTCCTCCCCCGATCTCCTGGGTGGGCCGCCGTCGCGCGGCGCAGGCGTCCGGCGCTTGAACCGCGTTCCGCTCATGATCGCCATGGCGATCCTGGCGCTTATCATGGCAACCATCGCCTACACCTATCATTTGCGCCTGCAGGCCTCGAAACAGGATCCCGGCAGGGGCGGCCCGACGCAAACACCGATCGGCATTCTCGCGAACGCTCCCGACGCGGGCTACATTCCGCCCAAAGCGCCCGAGACCATCCCGGTGCTGCCGCAACCGGTCGCGCTCCAACCCGCGCCGCCTGTTCTGAACGCGCCCGATCCCAATCGTCTTGCCTGGGAGGCCTATTACAAACGCCTCGAACACTTGCGCGAGGCCCGCGAGAAGCTCGCGCTGACAGCGCTCGGAGCCGGTTCCGAAATCGAGGCCAATCTTCCAAGACGACCCACTTCGCCAGCAAGCGAGACCGCGCCGCTTTCGGCTTCGGAACAGTTTACAAGACTGGCGGCGGACCGACTTTCGCAGCTCGGCGGCGATGCCGAACGCGAGCGCGACCTCAACAGGCAGCGCGACAAGCGCGCCTTCCTCGCGGACCAGGATCCGAAAACAGCCGACCAGAACACGCTCAAGGCTCGCCGCGAAGCGCCGCGCTCACCCTACGAGGTGCGCGCCGGCACTGTGATCCCAACCGTCATGATCGGCGGGGTAAATTCCGATCTGCCGGGCCAGCTTCTGGCCCAGGTTTCAGAGAACGTCTACGACACCGCCACCGGGCGCTTCATTGTCATCCCGCAAGGATCAAAGCTCGTCGGCACCTATGATTCCGGCATTACCACCGGCCAGGAGCGGGTGCTCGTGGCCTGGACGCGGATCATCTATCCCGATGCGTCCTCGCTCGATCTTGGCCGGATGCCCGGCGCCGACGAAGGCGGTTACGCGGGCTTCAAAGATCAGGTCAACAATCATGTCTGGAAGATCTGGAGCAACGCCATCCTGCTCTCGGCCTTCTCGGCCGGCATTCAGCTCAGCCAGGGCAATGGCAACAACCAGACGAGCGGCGGGCTCAACGCGACGCAGACCATCGCGGCGTCCACCGGCCAGCAATTGGGCCAGCTCGGCCAGGAAATGGCCAAGCGCAATCTGCAAATCCAGCCGACGCTCGAGGTGAGACCGGGCTACCGCTTCGTGGTGCAGGTGACCAAGGATTTGATCCTTCGGCCCTGGGTCCCAGGCGACAAGGCGACGGTGTTTTTCGGCGGGTATCCCTATCGCGACGGGGTGCAGCGATGAGGCCATCCGAACCCACGCAGGGAGATGGCCATGGAAATTGCCCTTGATCCATCCGCCTGGGGACTTCTGATCCTGACGGGCGGTTTTATCGGCCTCTGTTTCGGGCTGTTCGGCCAGGCCGGCGGCCTTGCCCTCGCTCCGGCCCTTCTGATTGTGCTTCCCCTTTGCGGCGTGACCGCCGAGGCAGCGCCGCGGCTCTCCGCGGCGACCGCCCTTGCGATCTTGATCCCCGTGACGATCGGCCAAGCGGAGGGCAAGAACTCCTGGAAGGCGATCGATTGGGACTTCATCCTCCTTCTTGCGCCAAGTGCTGCCGTGGGCGCGGTGATCGCCGCGATGGTCGCGGATAATGTGGACGGCCGGATCGTTGCGCTTCTTCTCGGTTCAGGACCCATCCTTCTGGCCCTTCGACTCTCGAGGCATGCGGGCGGCGGCGGAGCCGATGGTCAGCCGCGCAATCCTTCGCTCATTGCCCTGACGCTGAAAACGGTCGCGGGCGGAGCGTTCGCCGCCCTTACTGGTGTGAGCGCGGGCTTGGTTTTGGCGCCCGCGCTCGCCAGGGCTCTGCCTTCCGCAAAGGCAACCGCCACCGCGAGCGCCTTGACCTTGCCCTTTGCGTTCACCGCCTCGGTCGGCGCTCTCTTGGTCCCGGCGCCCCTGACCTGCGGGCCGGCCTGCGCCGGCGTCCTCTTCCTACCAGCGCTGGCCGCAATCGGCATGAGTGCCGTCCTCATCGCGCCGCTTGCGCTGCGGCTCAGACCCTTCTTGCTGTCGGGCCCGGCGAGCCGGCTGATGGCGGTCTTCGCCATGGCACTTCTGTGCACAGTCGGCCTTCGCTCTGAGGGCCTTGGCAGCCTTTTGGCAGAGACTCGAGAAAGCGCTCTCGACCTTGTGCTGGGTTCGCTTTGCGAGCCACAGCCCGCTCCCGCCGCGCCAATCTTCATAAGTGAGAAAACCTTGGCCACACCTCGACCGGCGGGGAGCGGCAATGACGCCTTTTGACTGGGTCCTGCTCGCCGCCGTCGGCTGCATCTCAGGTCTCTCCGCAGGACTGTTGGGTATCGGCGGCGGCCTCGTCGTGGTGCCGAGCCTCATCTACGGGCTGCCATTGTTGGGCATCTCCGGGCCCGACGTGCCGAAAATCGCTACCGCCACTTCGCTGGCGCTCGTCATTCCAACCGCGCTTGCAAGCGCCCAGGCCCATGCGGCAAAGGGCGCCGTCTGTCTCAGATGTGCCGCCCTCCTGGCGCCCGCCCTGATCGCAGGCGCCTTTCTGGCAACAATGCTCGCGCCCTTTCTCGATGCGCGCATGATCGTCGCGGTCTTCGTCCTCTACGCGATTGTATTCACATGGGGGGTGCTGAGGCCCGAAAGGGCGAGAGCCGCCGCCACCCCGGACAGACTTGGCGCCAAACGCCTGGCAGAGACCGCGCTGAAGAGTGTGAGCGGCGGGGCGCTTGCTGCACTCCTTGGGTTTGGCGGAGCCTTCTTCTGCGTCCCGATCCTGTCGCGCTTCGTGTCCATGAAGAAGGCGATCGGAACGGCGTCCGCGCTCGGCCTTCCGCTCGCTGCGGCGGGCGTTGCGGGCTATCTTCTGGCGCCTTCGCCCGAAGGCTGTTCCACCGCTTGCGCGGGCGCGATTTTCATGCCGGCAATCGGCGTCGCAAGCGTTCTGACCGCGCCCGTTGGCGCAAGGCTTGCGCATAGCTTACCCGTTGCCCTTCTGAAACGTGTCTTCGCCGTGCTCCTGCTTCTCACCGCCGCGTCTCTCACGCTCAAAATCACGCCCCAGATCCCGCGTCCAGCCCCTCACCTGAAAGCTGCCCTGCTTCGTCTCGCCGAGCCTGTTTGCCGGGACCGGGCGGAAGCGAAGCTCAGCCTTCAAGGGCTCCACCGTCCTTGATTCGGGAGGACACGACGAAGGATCAGGGGTCGCGCCTCATTCTCCGGGGCGCACCTCGTTTGCGCAATCCTCGCCAAACATTTCGCGGGACAACACACGCTGACCTGTCTCCGAAAGCGAGTGCCAAAGCTGTGGCCGCTTGCGCCAATGGTCGACCAACTCGCAATCGAGAGCCTTCAGGCCGTCGGGCTCGTTGCCTTCGCCTTCATCCGAGCGCCCTCCAGGCGCCGGGATCTCGGCGTTCAATTTCAGACGGACGCCTGGCCCACCGCCGCTATCGGCGAAAATGAATTCCAGTCCAGCGTCCTCGTAGACGCGCTGCACCGTTTGCAGCGTTGCGCTCTGCGCCGGAAGACCGGCCTCGATGCGCTGGGCGGTATTGACGTGAATGCGAGCCTTTTCGGCCAGCTCACGAATGGTCCAGCCTAGAGCCGCGCGCGCCATCTTCAATTGTATCGTTGACACCTTCATTGTATCATATATACATTCATAGCCATAAGCATTGTGACGCTAACACATTGGCGAGCGTGGGGGTATGCCCATGAAGCTTACTGTTGCGGACCTCAAAAGTCTCAAGGCTTTGCTGCGATATGCGCGCGAACTGATCGACGACGCGGCGAACACCTCCCGAGCGGCAGACGATACCGCGCGTCACATTAGGCTTCGAAGCCTATCCCGCCAAGTCGACGATGAACTCGACAGTCTCGCTCAGTCTCTTGCAGCCGCGGAACGTGCCGCCAAATCGTGATCGCGACGCCAAATTCAACCGAACAGCGACTCTCTAAAGCTGCCTCTTCGGCAAAGGAGGCGCGGGATAACGGCCGGCAATCAGGTTCCAATACGCCCAGGATCGCGCATCGATGATCCCAGGCGGCGCCCGATCGAGCGCCTCGACCAAGTCTTCCGGCAGGACATATCGGCGAAGCACCTGCATGTCCTCATGGGTGGCGCGCGCCATGGCGTAGGCCATGAAACGAACGGGATCTGAAAGCGCAGCAGACGCCGGCTCGAACCAGATGATCCGCCTAGCGATCCTCGAAGTTTCTGGCGTCAAGGGTATCACTCTCACCGCTTTCGTCCCTGATCGAGCTTCTTACCAGACCCCATTGCGCCGCGACGGTTAAACGCAAATGCCGGCCCGACAGGCGTTTATCCCCGATCGCCGAGTTCTTCCGAGTCGGGTCGAGGCTGTGTGGAAACGCTTGAATCCTGTAGGCTTCTGCAAGTGATTTGCGGGGGTCGGAATGAAACGTTTCATCGAAGGCGAGGATCGCCGGCAGGCGACGCTACTTCCTGACTGCCTGGAAGACTATATCTCAGACGATAATCCCGTCCGGGTCATCAAGGCTTTTATTGACGAACTCGATCTTAGGGCTCTCGGCTTCGAAGGCGTCGCGCCAGCAGCGACAGGGCGGCCTGGCTATCATCCGGCAGCGCTTTTGAAGATTTACCTTTACGGCTATTTGAACCGCATCCCGTCGAGCCGCCGGCTGGAAGGGAAACCCAACGCAACATGGAACTGATGTGGCTGACGGGCCGCTTGATGCCCGACTTCAAGACCATCGCCGATTTCCGTCGCGACAATGGCCCTGCGATCCGCGCGGTCTGCACGCAGTTCGTTGCGCTATGCCGCCGGCTGAACCTGTTCACTCAGGCGATCGTCGCCATCGATGGCAGCAAGTTCAAAGCAGTCAACAACCGGGATAAGAATTTCACGAGAGCCAAAGTTCAAAAACGCATGGAGCAGGTGGAGGCTTCCATCGCGCGCTATCTCGACGCACTGGAGCGCGCGGACCGTGAAGACAGCGATGTGGCCGAGGCCAGGACGGGCCGCTTGAAGGAGAAGATCGCGGGCCTCAAACGGCAGATGCAAAGCTTCAAAGAGATGGGAAAGCAGGTCGAGGCTGCGCCCGATAAACAGATCTCCCTCACCGATCCTGACGCGCGCTCAATGGCGACAAGCGGGAGGGGCACTGGCATGGTCGGCTACAACGTACAAATGGCCGTCGACGCCAAGCACCATCTGATTGTGGCCCATGAGGTCATCAACGAGGGTCACGACCGCTCCCAACTCGCCGCAATGGGCAAAAAGGCTTTGGAAGCAACGGGGCAGGAGGAAATCACAGCGCTGGCCGATCGCGGCTATTACAACGGCGAGGAGGTGCTGGCGCTGGACGGAACGGGCGTCCTGCCTTGCGTGCCCAAGACGCAAACTTCAAACAATCCAAACCGCGGGCTTTTTAGCGGGCAGGACTTTATCTACGATGCCCAGCATGACCGCTACACCTGCCCCGCGGGCGAACATCTGACCAAAGGCGCGGTACGCTCAGATCGTCGGGATAATATCGATCACTATCGCAATCTTACGGCCTGCTTGACCTGCGCGCTGAAGCCCCAATGCACGACTGACAAGATCCGACGCGTCAAACGCTGGCAGCACGAAGGCGTCCTGGACAAGATGCAGGCAAGGCTCGACCGTCTGCCCGAAGCCATGAAGATCCGCCGCCAGACTGTCGAGCACGCCTTCGGAACTCTCAAAGCCTGGATGGGCGCCACCCACTTCCTCACCAAAACGCTCAAAAACGTGCGGACGGAGATGAGCTTGCAGGTGCTGGCCTACAATATGAAGCGCATGATCAACATGTTCGGGGTCAAGCCGCTGATGAAGGCGATCGCCGCCTAGCGGGAGCAGGTTGAAACATCATTTCCTTGCTCGGAGGGCAAAGGCAACGCCAGCCCCACCGTTCGCTTCATCGCGTTTTCCCACGGCCTCGGTCGATAGCGGTCCTGCCGGCTTTCTCGCGATCTCATGTTCGTCAAGTCGGCTTCCCGATCCCAATGCGGTCTTTTCCGAAATGCCACCCAATCCCGCCTTTGACCCATTCTTGACCTGGCTGTGATCTCCAAATGCGGACGTTGAACCGTTGTACGCCCCGATTGAAGAGCGACGAAGAACCGATAGAGGCCTTATTTCGTTGGGGCCCCAAGATACGGTCTTGTTGGTGAGGACTGTCTCGACCGGAAGCATGCCCTTGCCGATTCAGGAGATAATTTTCTCATGGGTATTCGTATCGCGGATCGGGGGAGGGGGTGTTATCAATTGTGATAGCGGCAAACGAGGAGCGCAGCTATCGACCCCGCGATTTTGTCGGCTCCCTCGGTTCAGATGGCGAGCCGGCGCGGTAGGCTTCGTCAGCGACGAGTTCCATCCAGGTCACGGCGCTTCCGTCAAGCGCTTCGGCAACGGCGAAGTGAGTCATCGGCTGGTCAGTCGTCGCGCCATGCCAATGGCGGACGTTCGGCGGAATCCAGACGACGTCGCCGGGATCCACTTCCTCTTTCGGTCCGCCTTCCTTCTGCACCCAACCGCGGCCGGAGATAATGAACAGGGTTTGCCCCAGCGGATGGGTGTGCCAAGCCGTCCGTGCACCGGCCGAGAAGGCCACGGTGCCGCCGCCGATCAGCGCGGGCTCGTCACCCCGGTACAAGCCGTACACCCGCACCTCGCCGGAGAAGCGGTCTGTTGGACCAGGGGACGCGGTTTCGGGCGCGGCGCGAATGATCCGCAGATCAGCGCCGGGCATTGGGCTTGCGGGCTTCGCCGCAGCCTCGCGACCGGCAAAGACACGTTCGAGGACAGGCACCGCCGACATCGCACGCGGCCACCCGGCATAGAAGCCCAAATGTGTCGCTACCTCGGCCGCCTCGCGGCGGGTAAGCCCGTTGTCCATCGCGCGATTGAGGTGGAATGGCAGTTGTTCGGGCTGTCCGGTGGCGATCAGGGCCGCCATGGTGGCCAGACTACGGTCGCGTGGAGAAAGCTCCGCCCGGCGCCAGAGGTCGCCGAACAGCACGCGGTTGGTTAACTCGGCCAGCGCCGGGGCGGTTGGTGTCACCGAGCGCTCGATGATGGACATGCGGGCCGTCTCGGCAGCCGCTTCGAGGTCGATCGGCGGGACACCACCGCCCTCCGCCATCGGACCGATCCCGCGCTCGTCAAACACCTTCTTTACTTCGGTCACAGCCGAGATCGCATTCGGCCAACCGGAATAAAATGCGAGCTGGGTGATGAGTTCGCCGATCTCGCCCGGCTTCACGCCGTTGTCGAGGGCGCGGCGAACGTGACCGCCGATTTGCGCGGTCTTTCCGGTAGAAACGAGCGCGGCCACGGTGATCAGGCTGCGGTCGCGCGGTGCGAGTTCTTCTCGCAGCCATACCTCGCCAAAGAGCACATCGTCGGTGAAATGGCCGAGACCGGGCGCCACCTGGTTAACCTCTGGCGGAGCAACGCGAGGCCGCTGGTATTGCTGCGCCTCGGCACCGGCTGCTGCAAGAGCCGAGATCGCAATGCTGGCCGCTATCTTCTTCATGTCGTCACCTCATTGATTGCGGGTACGTTCTTGTGGACGACGAGGAACGCGCACAGCAGGCTGCCGATGCCGGTCACTGCAATGACCCATCCCATCGGCCAGGGTGTGCCATCGGCAAAGCCGCCGACGAGGCCCGAACTGGCGATACCCGCGCCGTATTGAAGAGCGCCCACTAAAGCCGACACGGCGCCAGCCTGCTCCGGGAAATCCGCCATTGCCCCAGCTATCGAGTTTGCAACGATGAAGCCGGTGACCGAAACAAACAGCAGTAGAGGCACGAACAGACCCCAGAGGCCGCCCCAATCGGTAAAGGAAGTCGCTGCAACAATGATCCCTGCAAGCGCCGCCGCTGCCGTTCCGCTAACCAGCATCCTGTCGATGCCGTAGTGGAGCACCAGTCGCGTGTTGAGGATATTGGTGGCGATGATGCCGAGAATGCCTGCGCCGAACAGGAAGCCGTAAAACTCGGCGGCCACGTGATGATAGGTGATGAAGGCGAATGGCGTACCGGCGATATAGGCGTACATGCCGCCATAGAAGAACGCGCCAGCGCCAGCGTAACCGAGGATCTTGCGGTTCAGAAGAAGCCTGCCGTATTCGCCAAATGCGCCCATGAGAGGCGCTGTCTGACGCCGCGCCGCGGGCAAGGTTTCGGGAAGAGTAAACAGGGCCGCAAGCGTCAAGATGCCGACGCCGACCAGCGTCCAGAAGATGGCGCGCCAGCCAGCCAATTCAGCAATCTGCCCGCCAAGGATCGGGCCGAGCAGCGGTGCGATCGCCATGATGGCGATCAGGGTCGAGAGCATCTGGGCGGCGCGCGGCCCCTGATACAGGTCTCGCACCATGGCCCGGGACAACACGACCCCGGCGCAAGCGCCGAGCGCTTGCACGATGCGCCAGATAATGATCGTCTCGACACTTCCCGACAGCGCGCATCCGGCCGAGCCAATGACGAACAGGATGAGCCCCGCAGCCAGCGGGACTCGGCGGCCATAGCGATCGCTGACAGCACCCCAGACCAGTTGTCCGAGACTGAAGCCGATCAGAAAGCCCGAGATGGTGTATTCCACGCTGCCGGTCGTTGCATTGAGCGCACGCGCCATCGTCGGCATGGCCGGCAGGTAGAAATCCGTGGAGATCGATGCAAACCCCATCAGTGCGCTCAGGATGGCAAGCACATGCCATTGGCTGGGCGCGTTGATGGGAGTTGCCGTCACCTCGTGGAGGACGGTAGCATGGCTGTCGGGCGCGTCGGCGACCATCACGGTATCAGCCAAGATCAAAGCTCCTGCCTTGTCGGACGAAACAGGATCTCGTTGATGTCGACGTCTTCCGGCTGGCTCATCGCGAACAGCACGCAACGGGCAAAACTCGAAGCCGGTATTGCATTCTGCGCATAAAATCCCTGTGTAGCCTTGGCGACTTCCGGTGCAGTGATGCTGGCCGGTAGTTCCGTGTCGACGGCGCCCGGAGAGAGGATCGTCGTGCGAATGTTGTAGGGCTTGACCTCCTGGCGCAGTCCTTCCGAAATTACCCGAACGGCGTGTTTCGTCGCCGCGTAGACGACGTTGCCGGGCCTGACCTTGTGACCGGCGACCGAAGACACGTTGATGAAGTGTCCGCTCCTCTGGTCCTTCATGTAGGGAAGGGCTGCGGCAATGCCGTAGAGCACGCCCTTGATGTTGACGTCGATAACGTTGCTCCACTCCTTGATCTGCCGGAGTTCGAGCGGCGCCAGCGGCATGGTGCCTGCATTGTTGATCATCACGTCGATGCGGCCATGGATGGCAATCGCCTTGTCGACGAGGGCTTGCACCTGAGATGGGTCGGCGACATCGGTGCCGACAATCGCGTCAGTGCCGATGCCCAATTCCGCGGCCAGCGCCTTCAGCCGATCGACGCGCCGGGCGCCCAGCACGACCTTGGCGCCATTCCTCACCAGATGGCGGGCAGTCTCCGCGCCCAGCCCGCTGCTTGCGCCGGTAATGACGACGACTTTACCTGTGATATTCTCTGTCATGATAGTCTCCAGATGGAATGGCGGCAGACGGTGCGCCTCGGCGGCGCACCTTCGTGCTCAAAGCCCGGTCGTCTTCAAAAGCTGTTCGGGATAACGCTCCCCCTCGATCTTGATCGCGGCGGCGGCGCGTTCGATCTCCGCGAGATCGCCTTCCGTCAGCACGACGTCTGCTGAAGCGATATTTTCTTCAAGGCGATGAAGCTTCGTGGTGCCCGGGATCGGCACGATCCACGGCTTCTGCGCCAGCAGCCACGCAAGCGCGATCTGGGCAGGCGTCGCGCCCTTCTCAGCGGCAATGCGCTTCAACAGATCGATCAGCGCCTGATTCCGTTCCATCGCCTCCGGCGTGAAGCGCGGCAGGATCTTGCGGAAGTCGTTCTCGGCAATCTTGGTATCCTTGCTCATGGCTCCGGTCAGGAAGCCCTTGCCGAGCGGGCTATACGGGACGAGGCCGACGCCGAGTTCCTCGCACGCTTCGAGGATGCCGTTGGTCTCCGGGCCGCGCGTCCAGAGCGAGTACTCGTTCTGAAGGGTGGTGACCGGCTGAACCGTATGGGCACGGCGAAGCGTTTGCGCGCCTGGCTCGGATAGGCCGAAATGCTTGACCTTGCCCTCCGCGATCAAGTCCTTGACCGTGCCGGCAACATCCTCGATCGGCACGTTTGGATCGACGCGGTGCTGGTACAAAAGGTCGATCTGCTCGATGCCAAGCCGCTTCAGCGATCCTTCCGCGGCCGCTCGGATGCGCTCAGGCTTGCTGTTGGTGCCCGCCATCTTGCCGTCGACGATGTTGAAGCCGAACTTGGTGGCGATCACGACCCGATCGCGGACCGGCCTCAGCGCTTCGCCGACGATTTCTTCATTGGTGTAAGGGCCGTAGATTTCCGCCGTGTCGAAAAAGGTGACGCCGCGTTCCACGGCCTGGCGGATCAGCGTGATGCTGTCCTGGTTGCTCAGGGCTGTGCCATAGCTGAAATTCAGCCCCATGCAGCCGAACCCGATGGCCGAGACTTCGAGGCCGCTGTTGCCGAGTTTCCGTTTTTGCATCTGTTTTCTCCTTTGATTCGTTTTGGATCGACCCGCACCGAAGCAAATCGTTCGTGTCGGCGACCTGCCGTCGCAGGATCAGCTTGCAGGCTGATATTCGGCGTCGGTGACATGCTCCAGCCATTCGACGGATTTGCCGTCCTTGGCCTCGGCGATGGCGATGTGGCTCATGGCGGTGTTCGGGGAAGCTCCGTGCCAGTGCTTCTCGCCCGGTTCGAACCAGACGATGTCGCCGGGCCGGATCTCCTCGATCGGGCCACCTTCGCGCTGCACGCGACCGAGGCCGGTGACGACAATCAGCGTTTGTCCCAGCGGATGGGTATGCCAGGCAGTGCGGGCGCCGGGCTCAAACGTCACCGTTGCGCCGCCGACTTGCGCCGGCGCATCCGCCTGGAACCATCCGTCGATGCGCACGATCCCGGTAAACCATTCGGTCGGCCCCTTCGCGGAGGAAATCGAGCCCAGCCTGGTGATCTTCATCATCTTCTCCTGTCGGCCGTCGCAAACGGCAAGGACGTCATGCCAGACAGAAGATACGCCCAAACCTTTGTTTCGATTAGATCATATATTCCAAATGGGCTTATGCTGGATATTCATATGTCGCTGCTCAGGTTCACCGCGACGGAGCCACATCCTTTGGCATGGCGCCCATGCGACACGCCTCCGGGTCAATCACGCATGCCGATCGCCTATTGCTTTGGCGCGAGTTCGCCGTACCAGTAGGACGCGGTAACGCCACCATCCATGAGGATATCGCTACCCGTTATGAACGCACCGTCGGCACCCATCAGCAGCGCTCCGACGGTGCCGACCTCGTCCGGGGTGCCGGCACGGCCGGTCGGACACAGGTCGATCATGCGCTGATAGCCTGCGCCGCGGGGGCCGGTCAGCTCATCCTTTGCGAGCGGGGTGATAATGATGCCCGGGCTGATCGTATTGACCCTCGCGCCGCGCTTGCCCCAGCGGACCGCCTCGGCCATCACCCGCAGCGAATTGCAGCGCTTGGAGATCTGATAGGCATGCAGGGAATCGGTCACCTGATCCGGCTGCAGCATAGGCAGCGCCAGCAGCGCGTCGGTTGGCGTGGTCGCAAGGGCCTTGTCCTGTTCGGGGGTCAGCGCGGGCAAGCGGTGGCCGGACATCGACGCGATGACGACGCAAGAGCCGCCGGGCGCGATGACATTGCCGAATTCTTCGAGCACCAGTGCCGTGCCGTAGAGATCGACCCTCAGAATGACTTGCGGCGTTGCCTGCGACGGAGAGACGCCCGCGGCGTGAATGACACCTGTGACATCTCCGAGAGCCGTCGCGGCCTTGACCAGCGCGCCGACCGACTCGCGTGATGACACGTCGACGGTCGCGGTGCTTACCTCGAAGCCTGCTTCGCTCAGCACCTTTGCCGCCGCGTCGGCATTCTCCTTGCGTAGGTCCGCCAGCAAGACATGCTTGCCTGCGCTCACCCGTCGGGCAATCGCCTGACCGATCGATCCGGCTCCGATAACGACGATGACATTGGTCATTGTTCTTTCCTTTTCGCGAAATAGCAGCGATCGGGCATTGCCGGTGCCTCGACCTTTGCCTTCTCTGCAATCCATCCTTCTTCAGACTGCGTCTGCGACCCTCAGCGCAGCCACGGCTGCGAGGTCGCCGCGCACATACTGCGGTTCGTCCTGAAGCGGCATGTTCGGCAGATCCCGCACGCCATCGAGCGCGCCTTGAGGATCGGCATCGAGCGCGGCAAACAAGGTGTCGAAACTTTTGGGTTCGGGGCCCTTCTCGGCGACCAGTTCGAACGACTTCCTGAGCGCCTGATCCGACGACAGGCTGCACACCAGCACCTGCGCAATCTGGCGCCGCGCGATCACGCCGTCGCTCGGGTCGCCCGCGTGCCGCCGGTCGCCCTGCAATAAAACGATGCGATGCTGGTCGGCGGCGTTGTAATCGAACCAGCCGGGCCGCACGATGGTGTAGGGCAGGCCGCTCGCGCGAACGAGCCGCTCGGATCGGCGCTTCCAGTCGTGGGCCTCGGTGGAAAGATTGTACCGGCTAAGGCGGTCGGTGACGCCTATTGCAGTCATGAGGGCTATACGGGCGCGGCGGGATCCAAGAGCCGCCAGCACATTGCGCACGCCGCCGTAGCTCACCTGCTCCGCACCGGCCTTCCCCAGGCCATCCGCGCCCAGCGTCAGAACGATGGCATCGACACCATCGACGGCGGCCCGAAGCGATTCCGGCCTCGTCACGTCGCCAACGACCACCTGCGCTTGCGCCGGGAGCAGGCGGGCCTTTGCCTCGCTACGGACAAGCGCGCGCACGGCATGGCACTGCGCAAGCGCCACTTCGACGACAAGGCGTCCAATACTTCCTGTTGCGCCAACGGCCAGAACCGTCAACGGGGCGATTTTCATGACATCTCCAATTTTTCTTCGGGCTTGCCGTGCGTTCGACCGCTTTCAGATGCGGCCGACCGCTGGCGCGCGGGCCCGCGCCTCAGCCTCGGCGCGCCGGTTTCCCGCCGTTGAGCGTCGCCATGTCGATGACGAACCGATAGCGCACATCCTTGGCCACCACCCGGTCATAGGCACGGTTGATATCCTCGACGCCGATCATCTCGATATCGGCCGTGATGTTGCGCGCGGCGCAGAAATCGATCACCTCCTGCGTCTCGGCGATGCCGCCGATCTGCGAGCCGGCGAGGCTCTTGCGGCCCATGATCTGGGCGATACTGTCGACGCCTTCGAGAGGTGCAAGGGCTCCGACATTGACCAGCGTTCCATCGAGTTTGAGCGCGTCGAGGAAGGGCTTGGCGTTGAACGCCTGCGGCACGGTCGCGATGATGAAGTCGAACTGGTTTGCGACCCGGCGCATCGCTTCGGCATCGCTCCACAGCACCGCCTCGCGCGCACCAAGGCGCTGGGCGTCCGCGACCTTGGCCGGGGTTGTGGTGAAGACCGTCACCTGCGCGCGTCTCGCCACCGCAAGCTTGACGGCCACATGGCCGAGCCCGCCGAGCCCCACCACGCCGACCCGCTGGCCCGGCTCGACCTTCCAGTGCTGCAGGGGCGAGAAGGTGGTGATCCCGGCGCACAGCAGCGGCGTCATCGCCGCCAGATCCGCGCCCGGCGGCATGCGGATCACAAAATGCTGGTCGACGACGACGCGCTCCGAATAGCCGCCATAGGTCTGGCCGCCCGACACCTTGTCGGAAGACGCATAGGTCAGGGTGACGCCATTGAGGCAGTTCTGTTCGCGGTCGACGATGCAATTCTCGCAGACACGGCAGGACGCAACCATGCAGCCGACGCCGCCGATGTCGCCGACCTTGAATTTGGTGACTTCGCTGCCGATCGCCGCGATGCGACCCACGATTTCGTGGCCGGGGACCAGCGGATAGGTCTCCTTGCGCCACTCCTCGCGCACATGGTGGATGTCGGAGTGGCAGATGCCGGCATAGAGAATTTCGATCAGGACATCGCGCGGGCCGACCGCGCGGCGCTCTATCGTTATCGGTGCAAGGCCGCTGGTCGCACTCCGCGCGCCATAGGCCCGGGCTGTGAACGGAACGCTGCCGAGCGGACGGTCAGAAGCCTCGGCCGCCGCGAGCGTCGCGCCGCCGAGCACGGGGGCCGCAGCCAGCCCCGCCACACCCGCGAGAAGCGTCCGGCGGTCCATCTCGCATTTGCCATGGCAATTCCCATGGTCGTGTTCAGATCCAGTCATGACGACATCTCCAGCCTTGTTGTTTCGAGCTATTTTTCGAGGGGCTTCACGCGGCTTGCAGCGTCGCCATGTCGATGACGAACCGATACCGGACGTCCGACTTCTCCAGCCGCTCGAAGGCTTCGTTGATCTCGTCCATGCGGATCATCTCGCAATCGGGCAGGATGTTTTTCTCGGCGCAGAAATCGAGCATCTCCTGCGTCTCGCGAATGCCGCCAATCGGCGAGCCCGCGATCCGGCGACGGCCGAGAACGAGGGGTATCGTGCTCGGCTCGGCAACGGGGCCGATCTGGCCTACGATCACCAGCGTGCCGTCGACATCGAGCAGCGGCATGTAAGGATTGAGATCATGCTTGACCGGCACGGTGTCGATGATGAGATCGAAGCCGTCGGCAGCCTTCGCCATCGCATCCTCGTCCGTTGAGACCAGCAGCGCATCGGCGCCGAGCGCACGGGCGTCCGCGGCCTTGTCGGGCGTGCGGCTCAAGACCGTGACGTGGGCGCCCAAGCCTACGGCGAGCTTTACGGCCATATGGCCGAGTCCGCCGAGGCCGATCACGCCGACGCGGCTACCGGGACCGACATTCCAGGTCTTCAGCGGCGACCAGGTGGTGATCCCGGCGCAGAGCAGCGGCGCGGCCTTGGCAAGGTCGAGGCCGTCTGGCATCCGCAGGACGAATTCCTCACGCACGACGAGATGCTTCGAATAGCCGCCAAGCGTGTGCTCCTTTGTGTGCCGGTCGAAGCCGCCATAGGTTCCGGTGTTGCCCTCTCGGCAGAGCTGCTCTTCGCCCTTCTCGCATTGGTCGCAGTGCTGGCAGCTGTCGACCATGCAACCGACGGCGACATGATCGCCGATCTTGAACTTCGTGACGTCGGGGCCGAGCCCGATAACGCGGCCGACGATCTCGTGGCCTGGAATGGCCGGAAAAACAGTCCAGCCCCAATCGTTGCGCGCCCAGTGCAGATCCGAGTGGCAAACGCCGCAATAGAGGATTTCCATGACAATGTCGTTTGAGCGCGGCGCACGACGCTCGAACGAAAAGGGAGCAAGCGGGGCATCAGCAGATGTGCAGGCAAAACCGAGGGTCTTCATCGTTCATCCATTCGTTGTTTCGGACCGACGCCTTCGACACAGCGTCGGATCGGAAGGGACGGAGAACGCAATTTATCATTGGAAACTTATGTAAAATAGATGGTATGTTCTGCATGAGCCTATGCTTGAGATTCATAAATGAAGCGGGACGAACTTGGAGACCTGTTCGGATTCCTGACCGTGGCGGAGGAGCGCAGCTTCACCCGCGCGGCCGCCCGGCTTGGCACGTCGCAATCATCGCTGAGCCATATGATTAGGCGCATGGAAGAGCGCATGGGGGTCAGGCTCCTGACCCGGACAACGCGCAGTGTCGCGCCCACGGAAGCCGGTGAGCAACTCGTCGCGACGCTTCGTCCGGCCTTCAACGATATCCAGACACGGCTCGATTCGATGAGCGCCCTGCGGCAGAAGCCGGCCGGTACTATCCGCATCACATCGAGCCGTCATGCGACCGAGACGATCCTGATGCCTGCGGTGATGCAGCTCATGGCCGATTATCCCGACATCAAGGTGGAGATCTCGGTCGACCAGAGGCTGACCGATCTCGTGGCTGAGCGGTACGATGCGGGCGTGCGCCTCGGCGAGCAGGTCGAAAAGGACATGATCGCCGTCAAGATCGGTCCGGAGCTGCGGATGACGGTTGTGGGATCCCCGGCCTATTTTGCGCAGCATCCCAAACCCGCGACCCCCCACGACCTGACGCAGCATGTCTGCATCAATCTGCGGCTACCGACGCTCGGCGGGCTTTATGCCTGGGAGTTCGAAAAAAACGGCCGTCCCCTGAACGTCCGCGTCGATGGCCAGTTCACCTGCAATGACGTGCCGATGATCATACATGCGGCCGTCAATGGTCTGGGGCTAGCCTGCCTCCCCGACGATCAGTTTAAAGACCTGATCGAGGAAGGGCGCCTCGTCCGGGTTCTCGAAGACTGGTGTCCACCGTTTCCGGGTTATCACTTATATTACCCAAGCCGTCGGCAGCCCTCGCCCGCGTTCGTGCTGCTTGTCGAAGCACTGCGCAGCAGCTCTCGCTTGAGGCGCGAGGTAAGCTGATCGCATGATGCGCCTGCGACACGGTGTGTCGCGAGCCTGGGCTGCGCTGGGGAGGCGGAAAAATGCGGCGGACCTGACGTCCGCTTTCCGGCGGAGTTCTATGAGGTCGATTGTTCAAAACCGACCCACCTTCACCATCTAGGTGTTTGATCCCGGCATTTGATGGAGCATTATTCTCCCTCGGCTGGAAGGATGCGCTATGGGACAAATTCTTCATGGGAGCGCCACAACGACTGAGGCGGTCCGTCGAGCGATACAGCATAGTCAAGAGAGCTTGAGGGCCCTGGCCAAGCGCTACGGCATCAACACGAAGACGGTCTCGAAATGGAAGAAGCGCTCATCCGTCGCCGATGTGCCGACTGGACCGAAAGAGCCGAAATCCACGGTTCTGTCGGTCGAGGAAGAGGCGATAATCGTCGCCTTCCGCAAGCATACGCTCTTGCCGCTCGACGATTGCCTCTATGCGCTACAGGCGACGATACCGCATCTGACTCGCTCGTCGCTGCATCGCTGTCTTCAACGCCACGGTATTTCTCGGCTGCCGGACGTCGAAGGCGACAAGCCCGCCAGGAAGAAGTTCAAGTCCTATCCGATCGGCTATTTTCATGTCGACATAGCCGAAGTGCAGACGGCCGAAGGCAAGCTCTATCTCTACGTCGCCATTGACCGCACGAGCAAATTCGCCTTCGTGCAACTCGTCAAAAAGACCGGCAGGACGTCCGCTTCAGCCTTCCTCGTCGCCCTGATAGAGGCAGTTCCCTACAAGATTCACACGGTGCTCACCGACAACGGCATCCAGTTCACGTTTCCGCCGCGTTATGCCGATGGACCAACGGCCAGATACATGACGCACATGTTCGACATGCGATGCAGCGAGAACGGCATTGAGCACCGCCTCACCAAGGTCAAGCATCCCTGGACAAACGGCCAGGTCGAGCGAATGAACCGGACGATCAAGGAGGCGACGGTCAAACGCTATCACTACGACCGTCACGAGCAGCTCGAAACCCACCTATCGGACTTCATCAACGCCTATAACTTTGCTCGCCGACTAAAGACCCTCAAAGGCCTCACGCCTTATGAGTTCATCTGTAAATGCTGGACGAATGAGCCGGAAAGATTCAAGATCGATCCAATCCATCAAATGCCGGGACTGAACATCTAGGTTCGATCGATGATAGTCCGCAAAACGATCGGAAAGCGGGCCCACCGATCTAAAAACACTTCTAATACCGCATAGTCAGCTCTCGGCCTCTTGCAGCTATCGCCGGGACCCGTGAAGACCCTGAATAAAGCACCCCGCCCAAACGCCGGTTCGTCCGCAAGCATGGTCTCCTTTTCCGTGTAACGCGTGTAACAGGCGTTACAGTACTGAAATCACGAAGAAATATCCGTTACACTCGAAAACTGACGAGGCGTAACAGGCGTAACACACCCGGCTTAAAGCGAGAATGCCGCGATCAGGGTTCTGCGAAACGCGCAGCGATGTTACACTTGTTACGCGAGTTCCTCTTTCCCGTGTAACTGAAAAAGTTACGGCATATCAATAATGTGACACCTGTTTCACCTGTTACCCTAAAAAAGCGATCACCCTATTGGTCCGTCGCCGTGAAATCCGGCCCGACGGGCACCCAAGCGCTGCCATTGAATTGCGCTGAAGGCTCATCCTCATCGCCAAACAGAAGCGACGCATCGATCTCGTAGCACCGCCTCGGACCCATGCCGGGCAGGCGGACAACGCGCTGGTACTTGCCATCGTTGTCGGGGTTGATAATGCCGCGCTTGACCATGGCGCTGGCGATCGATCGCGCGTCGTGACCGCGACAGATCTCCTTCCACCCTTCGGGCAGCACGTAATAGACGACCTTCTCGTCATCTGCTCCCTGATCGAAGATGCGGTAGAAGCCAACCCTGTTCAGGGTGGGCTGGCCGGGCGTATGCCAGGAGCTGAAGCGCGAGGAGCCATGCAGCTCGATGAAGCCTTTTACCTGCAGGATTCCGTTCTGCGTCTCGATCGGCCCCGAGGTGCCGCGCGCGGCGAGCCACTCGAGAAACAGCCGCTTGCAAGCCTCGCGCACCTCGCCGCGGCGCCAAGGCACGATGCCGGCCGCGATCGCAAGCTCGCCGGCGGCAGCGATAAGCCCGAAGCGGCCTGCCACGCGCGCAACCTGGCCGTCAGCGTCTTTGGCGCAGGCTTGTTGCACGAAGCGGCCGATAAAGGCTTTCGCGCCTTCGGTCAGCCGCTCGAGATCGCCTGTGAGATGGCGAATGAAGGCGGGTGCGGCATGGCCGTAATGCTCCCGCCCGCTCGCATTGAGCGCCTCGGCGAGCTGCTTTGGTTCCTTGAATCCGTGCAGAGTTTGAAACATGCCCATGCCGTGGCCTGCGTCGGCGCTGATTTCGACAAGCCGCACCGCTTGGCCGCCCGTTGCGCGCATGCGGTCTTCGGAGAGCTTTTCGGCCATGCCGATTTCGCCTGTGGACATGAAGAGCAGCCGCCAGGTGCACGCGCTTCGAAGATCGGAGGTTCTTTGCATCCGCTCTTTCTGCCGACCATTCGCGAGCGCGTAGGCCGCCCGAAAGAGCGCTCTCGGCTCGATTTCGGCGATCTCATCAAGGGCAAGAAACGCATTGTTGTGGATGGCGGCGACAGCTTCGAGCGCGTTGTCGGTAGCCCGCCAGGTGCGCATGAAGCCATATTGCCCGCCGCCGCCCCAGACGGTGCCCGCGGCGCGGAGGATGGTGGTCTTGCCAGCCGTCGACCCGCCTCGGAAATGAATGCCGCCGCCTTCCATGCCGATCGGTTCGAGGAGCGGCGGCGCTAACGCGGCGGCGATCGCAAACATGAGCCGGTCGTTGCCGCGCGCGTAAGCCGCCACGCCGTCTTGCCAGCCTTTCAGGCTCCCGCCTTTTCGGTAGAAATGCTCGACCGGCTTGTGCGGCTGAAAGACGACGGCGCGCCCTTTGCTCTCCCCGATGGTCTCATCGGGGAGCACAAACACCCCGTCGTGAAACCCGACCTTCGGAACACACAGCGCATAGGATTTGGGCCGAGTGCGGACGAGCAGCTCCCGGAGCTTCGTCTTCGCTCTTGGCGTGATGTTGAAATCGAGCCCGTGAAAGGCTAGGTGCTTGAAAATATCCTCGGAGCTCGTCACGAGGTCGGTTTTCGGGATGGCGGCCTTGTGCCAGACGGCGTTGCGCGTCCTGATTTCGAGATAGAGGCCCCAGTCCTTGCTGTCGGCGTTGAGCGTGGTGGCGAGGAACCTCACCTCGGAGCACAGCCAATCCCACTCATCCTCCTCCTCGCCGTCCTCACCCTTCACGATGCGGCTCAAGAATTCGAGGCCTCGGCCGTTCTCCTGCCAGCGAAACCCGAAGGGCAGATCTTCCCAGGGCTCGCTTTGGGCCAGCGCTTCGCGCACGGCATCGAGCCCATCGCTTACGAGAAGGTCGTTCCAATCCTGCCATTTGCCGTCCGGCTTCGGCCGCGCCGGCGGATAGGTGATGGCGGCCGAGACTTTTCTTTTGCGGTCGGCGTTGGCTGCATCCTCGGCATAGTCCTCGCCCGCCTTGCCCTTGCCGACGCCGCGGCCCCGGTCGCCGGCGACAAGCACGGTCTTGATAATGGACGGAGGCACGACGTTCTTCAGATTCGCGCCGCTAATGGCGGAGGCAACAAAGGGGCGCCCCGCCATGAAACAGACAAGCGCGTTTTCAGGCCCCTCGGCTTTTACAAGCTCGCCGCCTTCTTGCGGCGCGCCAAACCAGATGGCTCCGCCCGCATACTCGCCATAGGCCTTTTTCGGGCTTGCGATCTTGGCCTTGCCGCCATCCTCGCCGAGATAGAGGCGGTGGAGGGTCTTGAGTTCCCCATCATAGGCGTCCGAGACCCGGAACAGGATGGCCGGATAATATCCGTCGCGCTCGCTGCACCAAAGACGGGAATGAAAGCGGATCGCCGTGTGAAGGAGCGGCCAATCGAGCACAATGCCGCGATGCTGCTCGAAATAGGTCTGAGCGAGCGTGCCGGCGACGGCTTTGGCCTCGCTCCAGAGCTGGAATGCGCGCTGGCGCCTCCTCTCGATGTCGTCATCGGCTGCATCAAGGACCGGTCGCCCGGTCGGCCCACCGGTAGCAGCATCGGCGCTTTCATCGAGCGCTTTGGGCAAATCGCCAAAAGCTTCGGCCTCAGCCCTATTTTGTAAGGCGCGTTCAGCGGGCTGCTGCTGGCTGATGCGGCGTGTTTTTCGCTCCGGCTTCGGCGCTTCGTAAGCGCGGCCGAGAAGCTCCGTCTCGATCAAATCGAGGGCTTTCTGAAAGGACAGTCCCTTCATGCGCTCGACGGCATGAAGGATGTCGCCACCGCCGCACTGGCTGCAGAACCATGCCTTCTTTCGCGTGTCCCATCGCCAGGACGGGTTCTTGTCGTCGTGGCCCGGAAAGGGGCAATGGATATGGGTTTGACGCCTTGCCGGTGGCCAGGCGATGCCGATCCAGCGCAGGATATCGAGCTCCCGGCCGGCGAGGTCGGCTTTTACGGACTCCCATCGGCCTGATGACGCCATACCTGATGTCTCGCTTGGCGATGTCTTGCCTGGCGACGTGTCGCCGTCGCGGGCTTTAGCCTTGCCGCCCGATCCCCGTTTCATGCGACATCCTTTGCTTTCCTGCTTGCATGCGAGCCGCGCTTGGCTCGGGCCTATCGCAAGGCCGCGCTCATCCGGCTGATCTGCACTTGGGGTGCTTCGCATCGCCCTCGATGGCGCGCCCGCAGAGCGGGCAGGCGGTCTCCATCAGGAAGGGCCGTTCGCGCGTGGCGCGGTGCGCCCGGAAGTCCTGGATAGTGAGTAGGCCTTCGGAGGCCGAGATCAGCCGGAGCAGGGTTGCGAGCGTGGCTTTTCTCTCTGGCTCCCTCCCATCCTGGGGGATGAGCCGCGATAACATCGCGGGCGTGACGCCTGCGCGCTTCGCGAAACTCGTGCGGGTATGTCCCGTCACTTGCAAAACGCTCTGGAATTTGGTCGCCAAGTTCATGCGTGCCCCGCGCCTCCCTGACAGGTTTTAGCTTTGACTTGCCGATTGTTGCCTGTTAGACAATCCTCAGCCAAGGTCTTTTTTTGGACAAACTCTGGATTGCCACCAAGAAAGCTGGCAAGAAGCCCTCCATGGCAATCAATCGAATCCGGCAACTGAGACTTGAACGCGGCTTGTCGCTCACCGAGCTCGCGAAAAAAATCGGCATCTCGGAAAGTCATTTGTCGCGGGTCGAAGCGGGCGCGCGGGGGCTGCATCTTTCCAAAATGGAGGCGCTCGCCGGCGCGTTGGGCGTGCCTGTGACCGAAATTCTCTCGGTTCAGAGCTTGAGCTACATGGCCGACCTTGCGCCCTATATCCCGCCCAAAGGCTCGGCAATCGAAAAGGCGCTGACATCTTCGACGCAAGAGATGTTCAAGGTTCTGTCGAACGTGATGAGCGAGCTTGGCATCACCGAGGGCGATCCGATCATCGCGGATATGGACCCTAAGGGATTGCAGAAATTGGAGCTTGGCCAGTTGGTGATTGCCCAAATCTTTACCAGTAACTGCCCAGAAGGCGTTTTGCTGTTGCGGCAATACATCGGGCCGCACCTTTTGATTACCAACAGCGATGATCAAAATGCCATGCCTATTCATAGGCTTAGAGCAAAAGCGACCGTGATCGGCCGCGTCCTTCTTTGAATAGGTCCGCGCACATTCTTTGAACTGCATCGGATCTCAGATTGCAGTTTCAATATAAATGAAGAAGTCTAAGTCCAAGGCAACGAAGCGGAAAAGCGGCCTATGAGACTTGCGCGTGCGTGGGCGTCGGCTTTGGCGGCCGAGGGGCAGAGCGGTCTCGATGACGATCTGATCGCGCTCGATCGCAGCCATGCCAGATCTGGATCCGATCCCTCCTGCCAGGTCTACGAAGTTCGCTCTCGCGTTCTGTCCGACAGCGGCGTGTTTCCTGGCGATCTCCTGACCTTGCGCCTCCTTGATGAGGGTGAGACGCCTTCGGTGGTTTCCTTCGCGGCGGTCACCGTCGGATCACCACCCAGACAGCTCTTGTTGTTGCGGCTGTTCGTGCCGCCCCGGCAACTCACCATCAACACCAGCTGTCTCGAACTCCCGCCTCTGGTTCTTGGCCCAAATGTCCGGCTCGTTGCCGCTGCGCCCTGGGCTCAGCCGCCCGCGAGGATCGCGCCCGCCAAGTAATCTTTTCCCCAGCTTGTTCGCCGCGCCTTTTCCCAAACGGCGTCTTTTGCTTGAGGCGAGTCATGCCATAGTTGCCCTATTTTGGACGATTTTTATTTTTTGCTTTTTAGACAATATTGGGCAAGCCTAGAGCGTATCAGGCAGTTGGCTTCTTGCTTCGTACCGTGTCTTGGGGTTGCCAGCATGATAGGCAGAGTTCCTGCTTCCAAAGGGCGAGTTTCGCCCGCCGGCGCGCGACAAACGCCGTCGATCACATGTGTACAGGCGGCGAGTGATCGCGTCCCTCGTCAAGCCCCGACAGAAGCCGGCTGCGTTGCGTGCCGAAAGCAGCCGGCAATCGCCCTTCATGCATTGAAAATCCGAATACCCCCGCGAAAACCGGTCTGGGCCTTGCCACTGTGCCGCGTTTGCCTGAACCTGGCTTCGCCGCTTGGGCCGGTGGCGGAATTGCTGTGGCTTCAGTCTATCGGCGTGGATGCCCTCGCGGTTGCTTCTGCAGGGCACAAGCCCCCGGTGCGCGGCAAGCCCAGGAAAAGAGCCCGCGTCAAGCCACCAAGCGACGTACCAGAACCCGGCTCTTCGAACGAATTCGAACGGATCCATGCGGCGTCCATCGCCGCCTTCGCGCGACCTTATCCGGAGACGGCCTCCGGCCGAGCGCTTTACTGGGATGAGCTGATTACGTCCTTTGCGCGGGCGCATGGCGCAGACCTCGCCGCGAAAGTCTTCGGCGTTGAGGTGCGGACGGGACGAGAGCTGATCTTTGATTGCCCCGTTTATAATCGTGAAAGGAAGGTTCGATGAGGCCGCATGTCTCTCCGCATCCCTTCCTCCCTGCCCAAGGCATTTCCAAAAAGGGGAAATGGCGCGGTTCTCACGAGACACCAAGCCGAGGGCTCGGCGTGGGCCTGAGGCGCGTGCAACGCACACGCAGCGCTTGGAAGGCTGCAAGCTGCAACATGTCTGGGTCATCTGGAGCGGTACGCCGTGACGAGTTCGGACGGTTCGCCCGCAACGTGGGAGTGTGAGCCATGCGCACCCTCAAGGACATCGAGCGCCTGAAGGCAGCCCATGCGAAAGTTGCACGGCTCGCTACTCAGAACCCCGCGCTCTTGCCCGTCTTCATGGCCTTCGAGCGCGACATGGAAAAGGCGAAGGCGTGGGAGCGCGCCCGCGAAGTCGCTCAGAGCGCTGCCGCCAAAATCGTTTCGCGCAAGCGTTCGAGGCTTCCGCCCTTGCCGTAGCGCTCGCGGTTATAGGCGTGCCCGAACAGGTCGCGCCGGATGCGCTCGTCCGCATGCGTGGCGATTAACCGATCCTCGAAAGAATGGCGAAGGGAATAGAGGCTGTGATCTTCCGTTTCGAGCAGACCATTCTCGCGGAAATATGAGTTCACCGTTGCGCTCAGCGTCGCACTGGAATTTCGATAACGTGGAAAGCCTTGTTTGCACTCCCGGAACGCTTCGAGCGACACGCCCGCGAGCGGGATGATACGCTTGCTCGTCTCGTTCTTGAGTTGCCGCCCTACAGGTTCGATCGAGATGAAGGGGATCGGGCCTTCGAGCCTGATATGGTCCGGCAGCAATCCTGCCGCCTCGCTTGGCCGGTAGCCGGTGTTGACCATGCCCAGCACAATGCAGCGGGCTTCGGTGTTGAGGCCGTCCAGCGCTCCGGGAGCGATGAGGCGCATCCTTGTCCATTCGGTTGAGAACGGAGGCCTGGTGCGCTTGGCGCCTTCCTTGAGCGCCACACCACGAAACAGGTCCGGCAGGCCGAGCCGCTTCATGCGGTTGAGCGTGCGCACCATGTCCGCGAGATGGGTAAAATCCTTGTTCGCGCTGCTGGGCGACAGGTCTTCGGCCTCAATCTTCTCGATCCACCATTCACGGAAGTTAAGTACATCGTCGGCGGTGATTTCGGCGAGTGGCTTCGCGCCGATCACATGGGCGAAGTTCTTTACGGCCTTCATGCGCGGGTTGCGCCAGCGGCGAAGCTGGTCCTCGCTCTTGCCCAATGTTCGATCCCTGGCAAGCGTCCAATAGAGATCGAGCGCCCGCGTCACCGTGAGCGGCGGGTTCGCTATGCCGCCGAGCAAAGCCGCCGCTTCAAAGCGTTCCGGCTTGCCGGAAGCGACGGCTTCCACGCGCCGGATGCGCTCTTCCTCCGGCAAGGCCGCGATCTTTTCGGCAGGCAGGTAGCGAAAGCCGCGCATTCCGCAAAGGTTCAGGGCCGCCGCGTAACGCTTCTCCGCATCGTTCGTGTCGCCCGCGAGACGGGCCTCCCAGGCCTCTTCGAGTTGCACCCATGCAGCAGCGGCCTTGCGGCGCGCCACGCTTTCCGAATCTGTGTGAAGGCTGAGCCAGATCACCTTGCGCTCTTCGACGGGGGCATAGCGCGCGGGCACGCGGCGGCGGAGTTGCCACGTATCGGCCCGCTTGAAAATGGTTGTGTCTTTCACAGCCGCGCCTCTCCCAAATTGTGCATCAAAATGTATAGCACATCCGGGCAAAGCAAGTCTGAAGTAATTCGCTCTAAGGCAAAACAGTGAATTGGAATAGGTGCTTACGGAAATTTTTGCGGCGAGAATTTGGCGGAGAGGGTGGGATTCGAACCCACGGTACGGTTGCCCGTACTCCGGTTTTCGAGACCGGCCTATTCAACCACTCTAGCACCTCTCCGTAGCGGGGGAACGCGGACATACGAATAATAACGGCGAACCCGAAGGGCCACTTCGCATGCCGCCTGCCGCGCGCGCATCCTCATATCAAGAGTTCGGGAACTAGGCAACATATGATCGCCCGTTATGTCATCCCGGGATGAAAGAAGTTTGCGTGCGGCAGGCGAAAAGGGCCGGGTGGCTGAAGATCGCTCCGTATTCAGCGGTTCTCGGCACCGATCGACACTTGCGGCGGCTCCCTGCGCACACGTTTGGACCATCTGGTTGCGCGTGGGAAGCAAACCTGTGCGCCAGAGCACTGGGTCGGATAATCAGGAGCCGTCAGCGTGTGTGAACGACGTCACCGCACAGGGGTATGACGGGCGAGAAAGATCCCGACGCGCTCCCTTATGGCGTCGAGATGCGTGAACAGACTTACATGCTCGCCGTTCTCGATCGCCATGAGTTCCGAACGCTCCATCCTGTTCGCAACTTCCAGCGCATGCGAAAAGGGCACAACGCGGTCGCCGGTGCCATGCACGACAAGGACCGGCCCGGCAATATCCTGCAACGGATAGCCATCCATTGCTTCCAACTGTGCCATGTCGTTCGTGACGCCGGGCAGACGTTCCCGCAGCCTTTGGAGCACGCTCGACGAAAGCGCGTGCATCAGCGGGCCGGCCTCGGGATGGGCGAGGGTGCTCTGCCGCAAGTCGGCCGCTGCGATCGAGCGTCGTGCTGAGGCTTCAGGCGTGAGCCCCATGCGCCATCGCATCAGGGCCGTTGCGAAGGGAATGCGCGACAGTAGCCTCATCGCGGTGAGGCGGTCGGGAACCTCGGGCGGCGCGTCGAGATGGCCTGTCGCGGCGGAGACCAGCACCAAGCCCCAGCACCGTTCTGGATGGCGCAGGACAAACTGAAGCGCGGCGAGCCCTCCGGCCGAGACAGCTATGATTGCGGCGCTGTTGATCCCGAGCGCATCGAGAAGGGCACTGCAAAGATCCGCCTGTTTCTCCGGCGTAGCGCCTGCGCTCAGCGGCGTTCCGAGATAGCCGGGACGCGATATGGCCAGTATTCGAAACCTAGGCGGGGAGATGGCGGCACGCGCCAAAAGCAGGCTCTGGTCGAACCCGCCCAATCCGCCGTGCAAGGCGATTATGGCCGGACCTTCGCCGTAAGAGGCGCATTCGACAGGCCCGAGGGCCGTCTGGATCATGGTTGGTGAGACGAAATGCGCGCAGGTGCCCGCGCGTTGGCGTTGGACGAGATTCGGCATGGCTTACCCCTCGACATGCGCCGATCCATGCTGGATTGTCGGGGTTGCCGTCTTGCGACCTGGCGCGGGATAAGAGTCCGTGACACCGAATATATGGCAGGTTTAGCTCCCCTTGCGGGGCGGCAACGCCTTGGTGAACTGCCAACCGAGGCGGTGACTAGCAATTCCGTAGGCGGATGTCAACGCGGCGCGCTTCGGCAGGCCGCCTCAGCGCGGTGGCTTCGTCGGCTGGCGGACGCCGGGATAAAGCCAGACGAGCGCGAGGAACACTACGCTCAGGCCAAGGCCGACGATATGCCATGCGGAATAGTCGGTGGTCCACGCCTGCACCCACGAATAGAAAACCGCCGCTGCCGTGAGAAGGGCCAGCGCAACCCAGAGAGGGCGGAAGGGACTTCATGCGATGGCCTTTCCTGCGGCGTGTCGCGCGCCTTGGTCATAGCGCGCGGCATCGGCACTCACGCCGTCCGCGCTTTCGCTGATTATGACCGCCTCGCGCTAACCGCTCCTTGCTCGGCTTTGTACAATCCGCGCCGCTCCGGCTATTGCGCCGCCTGGCGCGTCCGCGCATCGGCTACGGCGCGCTTGAAGCCCGCGTAATCGAGCGTCGAGGAGACGAGCGGGCCGATGAGATAGGTGGGCGCGCCCTGAAAGCCGACGATGTCGCCCTGCGCGTCGTTGCGTGCGAGCGCCCGGTCGATGTCCTTTCCATGCGCCGCGAGGTCGGCTTCAAGCCGTGGCGTGTCGATGCCGGCGTTGCCGAGCGCCTTCACGAGCTGCGCCTTCGTCGATGAGTGGTTGACCGCCCGCATGAGAGCATCATGCGCGGCTTCGTACTTGCCCTGATAATTGGCCGCGAGCGCAAGCCTCGACGCAAGTTTCGACGCGTTTCCGAGGATCGGCCATTCCTTGTAGATCAGGCGAATTTTGCCGTCGTCCTTGACGATGCGCTTGAGGTCGCCGACCGACTTTTTGCAGTAGGGGCAGTTGTAGTCGAGGAACGCGACGATGGTCACGTCGCCTTTCGGGTTGCCGCTCACCGGCGCGTCGGGGTCTTCGTACATGGCCTCGCGCGAGAGCGGATCGTCCTTCGCGGCGGCTGCGTGCGGCGCGAAAAGAAACGCCGTCGAGGCGGCGAATGCGAAAGCGGCGGCGAGGCGGCGCGGCAGGGTCATCATGCGGTTTTCATCCGTAAGTTGTTGGTCCAGCATGCCGTTCTAGCATCGCTTTCGATGGCGCTTCATGAAAACGAAGTCAGATTTTCGCGATCACGGGCGGGAGAGCACGGATTATCGCCCGGACTGCCGTTGAGATGGAGGCCCGGAGCGCTTAATAACGATGCACCACCTCACGCAACGAAAGGGCAGGCCATGGACAGCCACGCGCACGAGACCCCCTCCCAACCGCCCGTTGCCGAGAAGCGGCCCGCCCGCGACATCCATCACGGCATCGAACGCGTCGACGATTATGCGTGGCTGCGCGTAGACAATTGGCAGGAGGTGATGCGCGATCCGTCCGCGCTGGCGGCCGATGTGCGCGCCTATCTCGAAGCCGAGAACGCCTACACCAAGGCCGCGATGGCGGACACGGAAGCGCTTCAGGATACGCTGTTCCGCGAGATGAAGGGCCGCATCAAGGAGGATGACTCCTCGGTGCCCGCGCCGGACGGTCCCTTCGCCTATTTCACCGACTTTGTTGTCGGCGGACAGCATCCGCGCTTCATCCGCGAGCCGCGTGGCGGCGGTGCACCGCACGTGCTGCTCGACGGCGATGCGCTGGCGAAGGACAAGCCCTATTTCTCGCTCGGTGCGATCGACTGGAGCCCGGATCACAAGAAGCTCGCCTATGCCTATGATGACAAGGGCTCGGAGTTTTACGCGTTCCGCGTGCGCGACCTCGAAACCGGGGAAGATACCGCCGATTTCGTGCCCGACTCCGAAGGTGGTGCGGCATGGTTGCCGGACGCGAGCGCCTTCTACTACATCCGCGTTGACGAGCATCGCCGCCCGCTTCAGGTGATGCGCCACCGTCTCGGCACGCCCGCGAGCGAGGATGAGCTTGTCTATCGCGAGAAGGATCAGGGCTTCTTCACCCGCGTTGGCGAAAGCCTCGACAAGCGCTTCATCTTCATCAGCGCGGGCGATCACGAGACGGCGGAAGTGCATTTCCTCGACCTCGCCGCGCCGGAGCAGGGCTTGCGCGTTGTCACGCCGCGCGAGGTCAACCACGATTACAGCGTGGATCATCATGAAGGCCGCTTCATCATCCTGACGAACGCGGACGGCGCGGAAGACTACAAGATCATGCAAACGTCGGTCGATGCGCCCGGCCGCGCGAACTGGCGCGATCTCGTGCCCCACAAGCCGGGGCGCCTCATCCTCGACGCGACCTGCTTCAAGGACTGGATCGTGCGGCTCGAACGCGAGGACGGGCTGCCGCGCATCGTTATCCGCAATGCGGCGGACGGCACCGAGCACGCCATCGCCTTCGACGAGGAAGCCTATTCGCTGGGCTTTGCCGAAGGCTATGAATACGACACCGACACGCTTCGTTTCGTCTATTCCTCGATGACGACGCCGCGCCAAGTGTTCGACTATAACATGCGCACCCGCGAGCGGACGCTTCGCAAGACGCAGGAAGTGCCGAGCGGCCACAACGCGGCCGATTACGTCACGCGCCGCGTCTACGCGCCCGCGTGGGACGGCGAGACCGTGCCCGTGTCGCTCCTCTACCGCAAGGACACCCCGCTCGACGGCACCGCGCCGTGCCTCCTCTACGGCTACGGCTCCTACGGCATGTCCATCCCGGCGGGCTTCTCGACCACGCGCCTCAGCCTCGTCGATCGCGGCTTCGTCTACGCCATCGCGCATATTCGCGGCGGCAAGGACAAGGGTTATCGCTGGTACAAGGACGGCAAGCTCGCGAAGAAGACGAACACCTTCAAGGACTTCGTCGCGGCCGGGCGCTATCTCGCGGGGGAGCGTTTCACGGGCGAAGGGCGCATCGTGGCGCATGGCGGCTCGGCTGGCGGCATGCTGATGGGCGCGGTGGCGAACATGGCGCCGGAGCTGTTCGCGGGCGTCGTGGCGGATGTGCCCTTCGTGGACGTGCTCTCCACCATGCTCGACGACACGCTGCCGCTCACCCCGCCTGAGTGGCCCGAATGGGGTAACCCCATCGCGAGCGTGGAGGATTACCGCACCATTGCGGCCTACTCGCCCTACGACAATGTGCGCGCGCAGACTTACCCGGCGACGCTCATTACAGGTGGCCTCACCGATCCGCGCGTGACCTATTGGGAGCCCGCGAAATGGGCGGCGAAGCTCCGCGCGACAAAGACGGACGACAATATCCTGCTGCTCAAGATCAACATGGACGCGGGCCACGGCGGCGCGTCCGGCCGCTTCGAGCAGTTGAAGGAGGACGCGCTGGCCTATGCCTTCGCGGTGAAGGTGACGGGCGGCGCGGGCGTGTAGCCCAGCCGCAGCCGGGCGGCGTTGACGTTGTCGCCGCCTCCGCCTTGCGCTCTCGCGCGGCTTGTCGTACCCGATGGGCAGGATACGATTTTCAGCGGCTCCGCCGTTCGGCGTGGAACGGGCGGGCCAGGAGCGGGCAAGGGAGCCGGGAAATGGGCCGTTCAATTCTTTCGATCATCTTCGGATCGCAGTCTCCGGCCGCTGACGACCTGCCGGCGTTCGCGCCCGTGGTGGAGGCTCCCGCCGCGCCCGCCCGCGTCGAGACCGAGGAGGAGCGCGCCGAGCGCGAGCGGCTTGAAACGCTCTACAAGGAGGAAGGCCGGATCGAGGTCGACGCGCCGCACCCGACGAACGAGCACGGGCGCTGGTTCGTGCCGGGCGTGGGCAAGACCGAATGGTTCAAGGATATCGAGGCGGGGCCGGAGCTGGTCGTCGTGCCTGCGGGCCGCTTCCTGCAGGGCGCGCCGAACGACGAGCCGCAGCGCGAGGCGTGGGAGGTCGGCGCGGAGAGCCCGCAACACGAGACGACCATCCCGAAGCCGTTCGCCATTGGGCGCGCGGCGGTCACGCGCGGAGAGTTCAAGGCGTTCGTCGCGGCAACTGGCCACGACGCGGGCACGCTTCGCAATCAAAGTTTCCCGCAGGATGACAGCCACCCCATCGTCGGTGTGAGTTGGAGGGACGCCACCGCCTATGTGGAATGGCTGAGCAAAATCACGCGCAAGCAGTACCGGTTGCCGTCCGAGGCCGAATGGGAATACGCCGCCCGCGCTGGCACGACGACGCCGTTCTGGTGGGGCGCGTCGATCACGCCGGAGCAGGCGAATTACGACGGCACGCACGTCTACGAAGGCGGCGGCGAGGCGGGCGTGCATCGCAACGGCACGGTGCCGGTGCTGGAGTTCGAGGCGAATCCGTGGGGCCTGTATCAGGTCCACGGCAATGTCTCGGAATGGTGCGCAGATCAGTGGCACCGCGGCTACTGGGAAAAGAAGGACCATCTGAAGGCGAGCGGCGGCCCGCAGGTCAACGGCAATTCCGGCCATGTGCTGCGCGGCGGCTCGTGGGGCGACGGCCCGCAATTCCTTCGTGCGGCAAGCCGTTCGCGGCTCTATGGCGACATACGCCTCGGCTATTACGGCTTCCGCGTGGCGCGGTCGATTGCCTGATTACCTTGCCCGTCAGCGCGTCACGCGCTCTGACGGGCCGCTCCAACGCAGTCGCTACCCGCGTAGTTCCGCGCCGGTGGCTTTCTGCACCTGCGCGATGACCTTCTGCGATACGGCCTCGATCTCGGCTTCCGTCAGCGTGCGGTCGGGCGGGGTGAGCGTCACCTCGATGGCGAGCGATTTCTTGCCATCCGGCACGCCCTTGCCCTCGAACACGTCGAACACGGCGACGCGGCTGATGAGCGCCTTCTCGGCACCCTCGGCGGCGCGCAGGACGGCTGCGGCCTCGATATCCTTGTCGACGAGGAAGGCGAAGTCGCGCTGCACGGGCTGGAAGCCGGAGACGACGAGCGCGCCCTTGGCGGTGCCCTTCTTGCGCGGCGCGGGGACGGCGTCGAGGAAGATTTCAAACACGGCGACAGGGCCGGAAATGTCGAGCACCTTCAGCGTTTCGGGGTGAAGCTCGCCGAAATGACCGAGCACGGTCTTCGGCCCGAGCTTCAGCGCGCCCGAGCGACCGGGGTGATACCATGCGGGCGCTTCGCGCGTAACCTGCACGCGGGCGGGGTCGAGGCCCAGCGCTTCGAGCACGGCGAGCGCGTCCGCCTTCGCGTCGAACACGTCGACCGCCTTGGCCGCGCCATCCCAGTGCCGGCCCGCGCCGCCGATTCGAGCGGTGCCGGTGCGGACGCCGCTCGCCGCGTTGGCCTGATCCTCGGGCCGAGCGCCCCGGAAAAACTGGCCGATCTCGAACAGCGCAACGTCCGCGAAGCCGCGATTGGCGTTCGCGCGCGCCGCTTCCAGAAGGCCGGGCAGGAGGCTCGGCCGCATGTCGGTCATTTCGCTCGAAATCGGGTTGGCGAGCTTCAGCGCCGCAGCACCGCCGCCGAAATGGCGTGCTTCGGCCTCGGAGATGAAGGACCACGTAACGGCTTCGACGAGACCGCGCGTGGCGAGTGTGCGCCGCGCGGCGAGCACGCGCTTCTGGCTCTGCGTGAGCACGGCGCGGGCAATGCCGGGATCGCGCGGCAGCGGCGTCGAGGGGATGCGCTCGGCGCCAGAAAGACGTACCACCTCTTCAACGAGGTCGGCCGCCCCGTTGATGTCCGGTCGCCATGACGGCGGGGTGACGGTGAAGGCCGGACCGGTGCCCGCGATGGTGAAGCCGAGATGCTTCAGCGCCGTGGCGATCTCCGCACCCGAGAAGCGCGCGCCAGACAGCTTCTGCACGAGCGCCGGATCGAACGACACGGCGGGCTTGCCGGACGGGGCGACGCCAGCCGAAACCACCTCGCTCGCCTCGCCGCCGCAGAAGTCGAGGATCAGCTTCGTTGCCAGCGCCAGCCCCTCGAACTGGCTTTGCGGGTCGATGCCGCGCTCGAAGCGGAAGCGCGCGTCCGAATTGATGCCGGTCTTGCGGCCGGTGGCAGCTGTGCGCGCGGGGTCGAAATACGCGCTTTCGATGAAGATGGAGGTCGTCGCTTCGGTCGTGCCGGAGGCTTCGCCGCCCATGACGCCGCCGAGACCCAGCACGCGCGCCGCATCGGCGATCACGCACATGGTGTCGTCCACCTCATACGTCTTGCCGTCGAGCGCGATGAAGCTTTCGCCCGCCCGACCGAGACGCGCCGCGATGGGGCCTTCGAGCTTGTCGGCGTCGTAGACGTGGAGCGGGCGCGCGCGGTCGTAGGAGACGTAGTTCGTGACATCTACCGCCGCATTGATCGGGCGCAGGCCGATGGCCTTGAGGCGGCGTTGCAGCCACTCGGGCGATGGGCCGACCTTTGCGCCGCGCACGAGGCGGCCGACAAAATGCGGGCAGGCGTTTTCCGCGCCTTCGGGAAGCGGCAATTCGATGGCGATGGGGGAGGGGAACGCGCCGCCCTCGAAGACTTCCGGCGCGGGCTTCAGCGTGCCAACACCCGCCGCCGCGAGGTCGCGCGCCACACCCCGCACGCCGAGGCAATCGGGGCGGTTCGGCGTGATGGCGATTTCGATCACCGGATCGTCAAGCCCGGCGTAATCCACAAAGCGCTTGCCGACATGCTCCGCCGCCGTCTCGGGCAACTCGATGATGCCGTTATGCTCGGTGGAAAGCAGAAGCTCGCGCTCGGAACACATCATGCCGAGCGACTCGACGCCGCGAATGCTCGCCTTGCCGAGCGTCACGTCGAGGCCGGGAACATAGGTGCCGGGCTGCGCGAACACGCCGAGAAGCCCAGCCCGCGCGTTCGGCGCGCCGCAGACGACCTGCAACAGCTCAGTGCCGTTGTCGACCTTCAGCACGCGCAGCTTGTCGGCGTTCGGATGCGGCTCCGCCTCGACGACGCGCGCGACGATGAAGCTTTCGAGCTTCGCGGCCTTGTTCTCGATGCCTTCGACTTCGAGGCCGATGAGCGTGAGCTTCGCCGCGATCTCGTCGAGCGTGGCATCGGTTTCGAGATGGTCCTTGAGCCAGGAAAGCGTGAATTTCATGGGGAGCGTGCCTGGGTGCGTGCCGTTGGAACTGGGCGGGAATTTTGCGAAAGCTTTCCCACGAACGCCCGGCGCTTGCAACAGCGGTGGCGCGACGCGCGGTTCAAAAGTGTCGCGTCAGCGCTGGCGCTTTGCCTCGATCTCGGCAATCGCGTCTTCTACCGCGTCGAACACGAGGAGCGTGGAGGCGTGCCGTGCCTTGTAATCGCGCACCATTTCGAGGATGGCGAGGTCCGCCCAGCGCCCGGACGGCGGCTCGCCGCCGTCCTTAAGCATGCGCCGCATCTTTGCACCCACCGCGCGAAGCTCCGCCGCCGTGGAGCCGACGATGTTCGCGCCCATGACCGCCGCCGACGTCTGGCCGAGCAGGCATGCGCGCACGTCCTGCGCATAGTCCGTCACGCGGTCGCCCTCCATCTTGAGGTCGACCGTGATGCGCGAGCCACAAAGCCGCGAATGCGCAGATGCCGTCGCATCCGGGCTTTCGAGGCGCCCCGCGCGAGGCATGTTCGCCGAAAGCTCAAGCACTCTTCCGGTGTAGATGTCTTCCAGATTGGCCATCCTGATCCTGAACTCGGCACCCGCCCGCCTGAAGCGCGGCCTTGCGGACTTGCCGCCCTCTCCGTTACGATTATATGCTGTTTTGACGCGACGCATGCAATCGTCACCAATTGGAGGTGGTTCTTCGTCCGGTTTCACCGATCATCGCGGGGCCCCGTTTTTTACGCCCGCGCCCCGCGCAGAGGTTCGCTTCATGGAAAGAAAAGCGTCAGCGCCGGTACCGCCATTGCGGGAACCGCAGACCGGCTTGCGCGCATCGGCTGACTCGCAACGTCCTTCGCGCGAGGAAGCGGAAGCCGCCGTCCGCACGCTCCTCGCATGGACGGGCGACGATCCAACCCGCGAAGGGCTGATCGATACGCCGAAGCGCGTCGTCGATTCCTATGCCGAATATTTCTGGGGCTATGACGGCGATCCGGTGGATGAGCTTTCGCGCACCTTCGAGGACGTGCAGGGCTATGACGACATCGTCATGCTGCGCGACATCGATTTCGCGTCGCATTGCGAGCATCACATGGTGCCGATCATCGGGGTCGCGCATGTGGCCTACATCCCCGATCGGCGCATCGTCGGCATTTCAAAGCTCGCGCGGGTGGTCGACATCTACGCCAAGCGCTTGCAGACGCAGGAAACGATGACGGCCCAGATCGCGAATTGCATTCAGGATGCGTTGAAGCCGAAGGGCGTCGCCGTGATGATCGACGCGCTGCATCAGTGCATGACGATGCGCGGTGTGCACAAAAAGGGCACGACGACGATCACCACGCGCTTCACCGGTGTCTTCAGCGAAGACAAGGCCGAGCGCGACCGCTTCATGCAACTTGTGAACGGCACGCGCGTTCTGGCGAGCCGATGAGGGAATAATGAGCGCCCACAGCAAACTTTCGTTCGCCAAGCCGTCCACGAGCAAGGCGGAGCTTGAGGAAGGCACGGCTTTCACGCCGCGCTTCGATGAACACGGCCTGATCGGGGCCATCGTGACGGGCGCGGATGGCGTCGTCCTCATGTTCGCCTTCATGAACGCGGAGGCGCTGCGGCTGACCCTTGAAACGGGTGAGGCGCATTTCTACAGCCGTTCGCGCAAATCGCTGTGGAAGAAGGGCGAAACGAGCGGCAACGTGCTGCGCGTTCGCGAGCTTCTCACCGATTGCGATCAGGACATTCTCCTCGTGAAGGTGGCGCTTCAGGGTGAAGCCGCCTGCCACACGGGCCGCCACTCGTGCTTCTACCGGCGCGTCGATGCGGGCGCCGATGGGGTCGCTCTCGAATTCGTTACAAAATAAAGTGCCCGGAAAGAAGGGTTTAACCCGTTTCTTATCGCGGGATAGGTTACAGTGCGGAGACACCGGTCGAAACGAAGGACCAATGTCAAGCCACCGAACCGTGAACCACAGAACTGTCGTCAGAACGTCGCACTCGCTCCTTAAATCCCGTTCCTTGTCCGTTGGAATGGCGATTCACAGGCGGGACAGGGCATGAGGAAGGCACAGGTCGGACTTGCTCTTGGCGGCGGCGCGGCGCGCGGGCTTGCCCATATCGGCGTGCTTGAAGTGCTGATCGAAGCCGGGTTTGAACCGGACATCGTTGCGGGCACTTCGATCGGTGCGGTCGCCGGCGGATATTACGCGGCGGGCCAACTCAGCGACCTGAAAAGTTTCGCGCGCGAAATGACGATGCGCAAGCTGATCCGGTATCTCGACGTCAATCTCGCGGGATCGAGCCTTGTGTCCGGCAAGCGGCTGGAAAAGACGCTCGCTTCGCATATCGGCGATCTTCACATCGAGGAACTGCCGAAGAAATTCGCCGCCATCGCGACCGAACTCGGCACAGGGCAGGAAGTGTGGCTCACGAAGGGGTCGCTCGCGGCGGCGCTTCGTGCGTCCTACGCGCTGCCTGGCATTTTCAAGCCTGTGCGGATAGGCGGGCGCTGGCTCATGGACGGCGCGCTCGTGAACCCGGTTCCCGTGACAGCGGCGCGCGCAATGGGCGCGCATTTCGTGATCGCGGTGACGCTTCATTCCGGCCACTACGTCCGCAATACGCTGTACCCTGTCGAAGCGGAAGCGTCTTTCGACCAGCAGCCGGAACGGGCCGAGGTGGACGAGCGCCCGAGGAAAAGCCGCTTCGCGCTGGTGCGGCGGCAGGTGTGGGGCGGCAGCGGCGGGCGCAAGCGCGACCGCGATGCATCGCCGGGAATTCCGCGCGTGGTGCTCGAAGCGTTCAACATCACGCAGAACCGCATCGCGCGTTCAAGGCTCGCGGGCGATCCGCCGGACGCCACCATTCAGGTTCATCTCGACGGCATCGGGCTGTTCGATTTCCACAAGGCCGAACAGGCCATCGAGCAGGGGCGTCTTGCGGCGCAGCGCTACCTTGCCTCGCTCCGGCGTGAAGGCGTTGAGCGGCCGAGCATCAGCGCCTAGTGGTCTGGCGCATATGCTTCATCCGCCTGGCTGCATGCCGCCAAGCAACCGCTTACGCCTGAAGGGCTGGCACCTGGGCACGCGTAAAGTTTGGAATCCCGCTCGCGAAGGCTGCGCCCAAGCGGCCATTCGAAAGGAAAAGCGCCCGATGCGCTTTTCCTCAATCGGAGGGGGATGTCAGGAAAGCGAGGCGCCTTCGCGTGGACGACCGGGCTTAGCTGGCGGCGAAATACTGTCGCATCTGCGCCGCTTCGGCTTCCGCTACGTCAAGCTTGGCCTTCACCACATCGCCGATAGAAACGATGCCGACGAGGCGCTCCTTCTCGGTGACGGGAACATGCCGGAAGCGATGCTGTGTCATCTCCTCCATGACCCAATCGATGCTGTGATGCTCCGAGCAGGTGGAGACGGGGCGGGTCATGTGGTCGGCCACCGTCTCTTCGAGTGCAGCGGCTCCGCGTTCCGCCAGGATGCGCACGATGTCTCGTTCCGAAACGATGCCGAGCACATGGTGCTGCTCGTCGACCACCACGACGGCGCCGATGCGGTTGGCGTGGAGCAGACGAACGACCTCGAAAACCGTTCGATCCGGCAGCACGCTGAGCACTTTGCGGCCTTTGCCTTTGAGAATTCCTGCAACGCTCATGGTATTCCTCCCAGAATACGGTCGCGGCGAGCCTGATGCCGCAGTGCCCGCCGCATTTTTGCGTTTCGGGCAACTCTCATGATGCGCGCGAAGCGGGAAACGCGCAAGCATGCCATCGCGCATGCCTTCCGCGCCAATTCGGGGGAGCTTTCGCTTCTGGAAAGGACGTGTCGCGACCGCGCTTCTTCATGCGAAACGGGCCTCGATAGCGCGTTCGAGCGGGCGCTGAGAGAATTTTCAAACGCGCCGGAACCCCGATGGCTCGCAAGCGTTATTTACACGAACCGATGACGCCGGCTCCCTTGCCCCCCAAGTCCCGTCCCCGCCGGTGTCAAAGGATATGGCCGGTGCCTCACGCCAAGGGACCGGCCAAATTTTTGTCTACCACTCGTTTTGGACGACACCGCGCTGCCAACGTCGCGATCAGACGCTCCCCGAGGCGAGACCGGCGCGGAAACGGCGTGCGTTGGCCATGTAGCCCGCAGCCGATCGCTTGAACCCTTCGATCTCCGCTGCTGTGACCTCGCGCACGATCTTGCCGGGCGATCCGAGCACCACCGATCCCGCGGGGATCTGCTTGCCCTCGGTGATGAGCGCGCCTGCTCCGATGAGGCAATTGTCGCCGATCACGGCGTGATTGAGGATTGTCGCACCCATGCCGATGAGGCAGTTGTCGCCCACAGTGCAGCCATGCAGCGTGACGCGGTGGCCGATGGTGCAGCCGCGTCCGACACTTGTAGGCGCGCCGAGATCCGTGTGGATCATCGTCATGTCCTGGATGTTCGTGCCGTCGCCGATCTCGATGGGATCGTTGTCGCCGCGCAGAACCGAACCGAACCAAACCGAAGCGTCGCGGCCGAGCGCAACGCGGCCGAGAAGCACGGCTGTCGGCGCGATCCAGTAATCGCCCTCAGGCGGCAACTCCGGGGAAATACCGTCGAGAGCGTAGATCGCCATGGCGCGCCTTTCCTATTCCTTCAGATCGTCTTCGAGGATCGCCATCTGGAATTGATAGCTGACTTCATTATCCTCGTCGTCCTTGTAGATAACGCCGACGAACTCCTCTTTCACGAACACTTCGACGGAGTCCTGTTTCTTCTGGCGTTTCTTGACCTCAATGGCCTCCAGGCTGAAAGTTTTCCGGAGGTATTTTTCGAGGGCCTTTGTTTCTGCGGGCGTCATGATCTGCCTGTCTGTTCGGCGCTTTCTTCGTAGCAGCCGCAATTTCCGTTGAGCGCCTGATCCATCATACGGGAGGGCTGCGCACAGCCCGCTTCGCCTACCACTCTCGCAGGCACTCCCGCAACAGTCGTTTTCGGCGGAACGTCCTTCAAAACGACGCTGCCAGCCGCAATGCGCGCGCAGTCGCCGACATGGATGTTGCCGAGGATCTTCGAGCCCGCGCCGATCATCACGCCGCGCCCGATCTTCGGATGGCGGTCGCCCGTTTCCTTGCCGCTGCCGCCAAGCGTGACGCTATGCAGGAGCGAGGTGTTATCGCCGATTTCGGCCGTTTCGCCGATGACGATACCCGACCCGTGGTCGAACATGATGCCTCGCCCGATCTTCGCGGCGGGGTGGATGTCGATCCCGAAGACGCGGGAGGACTGGCTCTGGAGGTACATGGCGAAGTCAAGGCGACCTTGTTGCCAAAGCGCGTGCGCGAATCGCTGCGTCTCCAGCGCGTGGAAGCCCTTGAAATAGAGAAGCGGATCGATGAGGCGACTGCATGCCGGATCGCGGTCGTAGACGGCCGAGAGGTCCGCGCGGAAAACGACGCCGAGTTCGGGATTCGTCTCGATCACGCCGTTGAAGATCTGGCGGATTAGATCGGAATTCACGTCCTCATGACCGAGGCGGGAAGCAAGCCGGTGGCAGACCGCCTGTTCAAGGGTCCGCTGATTGAGCACCGTGGCATAAACGAACGCCGTCAGCTCCGGCTCTCGCTGGGCGATATCGCGCGCTTCGTCGCGGATCACCTCCCAAACGGGATCGTAGGGCGCCACTTTCGCAGATCTGCCCTTCCGCTCATTTTTCAACATGTGGCGAAAGCCCTCTCACGCCCGTAAAAGTTCCCGCAGTCTAACCGATCGCTTCGAACTGTGCAAAGTTTTGCCAGTCGTTGCAGTTGCATAGAAAATAATCATGATCCCTGTCGCAGGAAGGTCAGCACACCGTCCTTGAAGGCGCGATCGCCGACGGCCTTCATGTGGTCGCGGCCCGGAATATCGAGCGTTTTCGCGCCCCGGATCGCGTCGGCCAGCGGTCCGGGCGGTCCGGCGATGGTGTCGTCGGTGCCGACCGCGACGAGGACCGGCATTGTCAGCGTGGCGAGTTCGTCGCCGGGGATGCGGTCGCGCGATGCCTTGATGCACGCGGCGAGCGCCCGCCGGTCGCTCTTCGTCTGGTCCGCGAAGATGCGGAAGCCGCGCGCGTTTGCGTCGGCCACGGCTGCCGGATCGTCGGCCATAAGCGCGTCGGCGATGGGCTGCGGGTCGCCGACGCCGCTTATCATGTTTGCGCCGAGCCCCGCGAAGATCGCCCGCCGCACCCGCTCGGGATGGGCCAGCGCGAGGAACGCCGCGATGCGTGCTCCCATGGAATAGCCCATGACGTCCGCGCGGGCGATGTCGAGGTGATCGAGCAGGCGGCGCGCGTCTTCCGCCATCACTGGCCCCGCGTAGGCGTCCGGCTCGTAGAGCTTGCTGCTTGCGCCGTGGCCGCGATTATCGAAGGTCACGACGCGAAAGCCGTTACCGGTAAGCCAGCGGGTCCAGCCCGTGTCTTTCCAGTTCGTGGCCGCGTTTGACGCGAAGCCGTGAATGAGCAGGATCGGATCGCCTTCGCCCTCGACCGTGTAGGCTATGTCCACGCCATCCGATGAAAATACGCTCATGAAGCCTCCAACCGCGCCTCGCGGAATTTCGACGATGGCGCCGGAAAAGTAAAGTGGGCGTCCAAGGCAAGTTTGGGCTGCGGCAGGCGCAGCGGGACTCGAACGTCAAAATCGCTCCGCTGGCGGTGTCGCTCCCCCGCCACCCCGCGCGCGCCAAGTCTTTGTTCATCTCGCATCAACCGAAGAGCTGAATTCTTTAGTATCCACCAACGTCTCCGCAAGCTACGGTGTCCCGAAAGCAAGAAAAACTCGGCGGGTCGCATGCACGGACATAATCACGATAGCAGTCACGGCCACTCGCACGCCCATGCTCACGGCCACGCCCCGCAGAACTTTCAATCGGCTTTCGCCATCGCCGTGGGGCTCAATATCGCGCTTGTCGCGGCGCAGGTCGTCTATGGCGTGATCGCGAACTCCGTGGCGCTCCTCGCCGACGCCGGACACAACCTGTCCGATGTGTTCGGCCTTCTGCTGGCCTGGGGGGCGGCGACGGCGGCAAAAAAACGGCCGACGGAGCGCTTCACCTATGGCTATCGCTCAACGTCGATCCTCGCAGCGCTCGCCAACGCCATCATCCTGCTGATCGCGGTGGGTGCCATCGCGCTCGAAGCCGCGCGGCGGTTTTTCTATCCCGAGCCGGTGGCTGCTGGCGGCGTGATGATCGCCTCCGCCATCGGTATTGTCATCAACGGCGGCACAGCGCTTTTGTTCATGCGCGGGCGGCACGGGGACATCAACATTCGCGGCGCTTACCTGCATCTCGCGGCAGACGCGGGCGTGTCGGTCGGCGTGCTGCTGGCGGCTTTCCTGATCTGGCAGACGGGCTGGATGTGGGTGGACCCACTGGTCAGCCTCGCGATTGCGGGCGTCATCGTGGCGGGAACCTGGGGCCTGTTGCGCGATTCGGTGAACATGGCGCTGCAAGCTGTGCCGCCCGGTATCGATCCGGTCGCGGTGCGCCGCCATCTCGAAGCGCTGCCCGGCGTCGCCTGCATCCACGATCTGCATATCTGGGCGATGAGCACCACCGAAACCGCGCTGACCTGTCATCTCGTGATGCCGGAAGGCCATCCGGGCGACGCCTTCATCGCGCGCGCCGGTCACGACTTGCACGAGGAATTCGGCATCGAGCATGTGACGCTGCAAATCGAGCGCGGCGATGCCGAGTCGTGCGCGCTCGCTCCCGATAACGTCGTTTGAGCCTACGCGCTCTTCCCAGGCAGAAAGAGGCTCGGGGCCAAACGCCAACCCCGAGCCAATCCGTCCTGAGTGGGAGGGGCGGACGGAAACCGTTTGAGCCTAGGCCGCCGCGCGGAAGATCGCCTCGATCTCGGCCTGGTTGGCCTGCTTCGGATTGGTGAAGCCGCAGGCGTCCTTCAGCGCGTTCGTGGCGAGTATGGGCACATCCTCATCCTTCATGCCAAGTCCGGTGAGGTTTGGCGGAATGCCTATATCCGTTGAGAGCCGCTGGATCGCATGGATGCACGCATCGGCGCCTTTCTCGTCCGACATACCCGTTGTGTCGACGCCCAGGGCGTGTCCCACATCCTTGAGCCGCGTCGCTGCGACCTGCGCGTTATACCTTTGAACATGCGGCAGCAGGATTGCGTTGCAGACGCCGTGCGGCAGGTCGTAGAAGCCGCCGAGTTGATGCGCCATCGCATGCACATAGCCGAGCGATGCGTTGTTGAACGCCATGCCCGCCATGAAGCCCGCATAGGACATCGCCTCGCGCGCGGCGAGGTTCTGCCCGTCGGCGACCGCATCGCGAAGGTTGTTCGAGATGATCGACACGGCTTTGAGCGCGCAGGCGTCCGTTATGGGCGTGGCGGCGATGGAAACGTAGGCCTCAATGGCATGGGTCAGCGCGTCCATGCCGGTGGCGGCGGTCAGCGGCGCAGGCTTGCCGAGCATCAGCACGGGATCGTTGACCGAGAGGATCGGCGTTGTGTGCCGATCCACGATGGCCATCTTCACGTGACGATCCTCGTCGGTGATGATGCAGAAGCGCGTCATTTCGCTCGCCGTGCCGGCCGTGGTGTTGATTGCGATCAGCGGGAGCTGCGGTTTGGGCGATTTGTCGACACCCTCGTAATCCTTGATGCTGCCGCCGTTGGTGGCTGTCAGCGCGATGCCTTTCGCGCAGTCGTGCGCGGAGCCGCCGCCGAGCGAGATCACGACATCGCAGTTTTCCTGCAGGAGCAGCGCGAGCCCGTCCTCGACGTTCTTAACGGTCGGGTTCGGCTGTGCACCGGGGAAGATCGCGCTCGACACACCGCGCTCGATAAGGAGGGAGGCGATTTTCTCCGCCGCGCCGAGCTTGAACATACCCATGTCCGTTACAATCAGCGCACGCTTGAAACCCTTGGCCTTCGCATGATCAGCAGCGCCCGAGAGGCAGCCCGCGCCGAAGAGATTGAGCGAGGGGATGAAAAAAGTGGTTTCCGCCATGGTGCTTTCCTTCCATGAGAGTTTTTTTGTCCGGCGGAAGCTGGTGCGCCAACGCGGCTTCTCCCGTTCTCCAAAAGCAGGGACGGTCGAGCGCCCTTGCTGCGGGCCCTGATAGCAGGGACCGTGCCAGAGTGCTAAGTCGCTGAAATATCGTGAATTCGCGATGTCTGCGCCGCCTCGCCACTCTGTGGCATTTCGTTACACTGTCCCGAAACGGGACAGCTGTTTCTTCGGTCGCGATGTTTTTCTTGCGTTGCAGCTGCTCTTTCGGTGAGAATGTTACCAAACACTAAGGATGCCCTCGAAGTGCATCCCGCCAGGGAGACATGCCGATGGAGAACGCTGCACGAGGCGCGTCGTCGATGGATCGCGCCCGCAGGATGCTCGACCGCGGAGAAATTCCGCCCGCCGCCCTCGTCGGCGCGACCGTCTCGCGAAGCTGGGAGCGATGTCTTGGCGCCGGGCTGGTTCCGTTCGGGCGGCTCAATGCCGAAGACCGCATCTCCACATCCCGCCTGAAGGAAACGCTGGAGCGTCGGCGCGAGCTTCTGACACGCGCCCGGCCGGTGATGGACTATCTCTATGCGCAGGTTCGCGGCTCCGGCAGCATGGTTGTCCTCGCCGACGAGCAAGGCGTGCTGATCGAGGCGCTGGGCGACGCCGAGTTCGTGGAGCGAGCATCTCGCGTGGCGCTCAAGCCCGGTGCGTCGTGGCACGAAACGAACCGGGGCACGAATGCCATCGGAACCGCCATCGTTGAAGGAACTGCCGTGCTTGTGCATGGCGCGGAGCATTTCCTTGAGCACAACCGCTTTCTGACCTGCGCCGCCGCGCCCGTGACAGGCTCCGACGGGCGGATTCTCGGCGTCATCGACGTGTCGGGCCACCATCGCGTGCGCCATCCGCATACGTCGGGGCTCGTCAGCGCGGCGAGCCATATGATCGAGAACCGGCTGTTCGAGCTTCATCACGAGAGCCAGATGCGGCTGCGCCTTCATCCGCAGGCGGAAGGTATCGGCACGCTCGCGGAAGGGCTTGTCGCGCTCGCCGAGGACGGTCGCATCGCGGGCGCGAACCACGCGGCGCGGGTGCTTCTCGACCTCCGCGCCGAAGATATTGGCCGAAAAGCGATCGGCTCCTTCCTGTCGCTCGACATGCCGAGCCTTTGCGATCTCGCCCATCGCCAGAATGGCCGCGTGGCGCCTACCGTGACCCGCGCCGGGCGGCAGCTTTGCCTTCGCATCGAACCGGGCAGCCGAATCGCGCCCGCGCATCGGCGGGATGCGCCCCGCGAGTTGCCGCTTCGCGACGCGCTCGCCGACCTCGACACGGGCGACGAGACGATGAAGCTCGTGATCGAGCGCGCGCGCAAGGTGGCTGGCAAGCCGATCCCGATCCTGCTTCAGGGCGAGTCGGGTGCAGGCAAGGAACGCGTTTCCGCCGCGATCCATGCTTCGGGCCCGCGCAAGGACGCGCCCTTCATCGCGGTGAACTGCGCGGCGCTGCCCGAGCATCTGATCGAGTCAGAGCTTTTCGGATATGCGCCCGGCGCTTTCACCGGCGCGCGCCGCGAGGGCTCGCCCGGTCGCATCCGCGAGGCGAACGGGGGCACACTGTTTCTCGACGAGATTGGAGACATGCCGCTTTCGCTGCAATCGCGCCTTTTGCGAGTGCTTCAGGAACGCGAGGTCGTGCCGCTCGGTGGAGGAAAGCCCGCGAAGGTGGATTTCGCGCTCATCGCAGCCAGCCACAAGCCGCTCAAGGCCGAGGTCGAGGCGGGTCGTTTCCGTTCCGACCTCTATTACCGGCTGAACGGCCTCACGCTGAAGCTTCCGGCGCTTCGTGCGCGCACCGATTTCATGGCCATCGTGGCGCGGATGCTCGCGGCGTTTGAGCCGGACAAGTCGCTGATGCTGGCCCCCGACGTCGCGGCCGCGTTCGCGCGTTATCGCTGGCCGGGCAATCTGCGCCAGCTATCGAATGCGCTGCTGTTCGCCTGCGCCGTGGTCGATCCGGGCGAGGTGATGATCGGCTGGCGGCATTTGCCGGACGATCTGATCGAGGATCTGCAAGACATCGACGCCCCCGCCGCGTCGGAGGGTGACGATGGCAGCGAGGCCGCATCGCTTCGCGCCAGTTCCGACAGCATGATCGAGCGGGCGGTGCTCGCGAGCGAGGGCAACATGTCGGAGGCCGCGCGCCGCCTCGGCATCAGCCGCAACACGCTCTATCGCAGGCTCAAGTCTTGCCCGCGACCGCGCCCGAAAATGCGGTCGGGCGAACCGCCGCTACAATAGCTCGCGGCGATAGCGACCGAGCAGCCACAGGAAGAAAGGTCCGCCGAGCGCGCTTGTGAGGATGCCGACCGGCAGCTCCGCAGGCGCAACCGCTGTCCGCGCGATAAGGTCCGCCGAGACGAGCAGCAGCGCGCCGAGCAGCGCCGATCCCGGCAGCACCACGCGGTGATCCGCGCCCGCGAACAGGCGCACGATATGCGGCGCGGCAAGCCCCACGAAACCGATAATGCCGGAGACGGCAACGGCCGCACCGGCACCGAGCGTCGACAGCATGATGACCTGGTTCTTGAGGCGACCGGCATTCACGCCGAGATGCTCCGCCTCCCGCTCGCCGAGCAGGTAGACGTTCAGCACCGGCGCGAGGCGCAGGAGGAGCACGGACGCCGCAATCATCGCGATGGCGGCGGGGATGAGGCTCGCCCAGTTCGTGCGGCCGAGGCTGCCGAGCGTCCAGAACGTGACCTGGCGCAGCTGTTCGTCCGTGCTGGCGAAGGAAAGATAGCCGAGCGCCGCGCCCGCAATCGCATTGATCGCGATGCCGGCGAGGATCAGCGACGAGCCGGACAACGCGCCCGCGCGTCGCGACAGGGCGTAGACGCCGAGCAGTGCCGCCATGCCGCCACCGAACGCCGCGACTGGAAGCGCGAAAGGTCCGGCGATGGCGAGCGCGCCCGGCATGACTGCGTTGCCGAGCACGATCACGAACGCGACGCCGAGCGCCGCCCCGCTCGACACGCCGATGATACCCGGGTCGGCCAGCGGATTGCGGAACAGCCCTTGCAAAGCCGCGCCGGAAAGGCCCAGCACCGCGCCGACGCACAGCCCGAGAGCGAGGCGCGGCATGCGGATGGACTGCACGATCTCGCCATATTGCCCTTGCGCGTCATGGAACGGCGAGAGCGCGCCGAAAACATCGCTGAGCGGGATCGGCACGGCCCCGATCACCAGCCCCGCGAGTGAGGCCACGCATAGCCCCGCTGCGAGGCACACGAGGAAAAGCCGTCTGGTTCTGTTCTGCGCCGCGCGCATGTCGCGGATGCGGGCACTCACATCGATGGCGGCGCTTGTCACAGCGCTCCTTTCTCCGCCGCTTTCTCGCGGATGGCGTGGGCGAAATCGGACAAAGCCTGCGGCAGGCGCGGGCCGAAGCTGAGGAGGTAGCTGCCTTCGCGGCCGAAGATGCGTTTCTCCTTCGCGGCGGGTGTGAGCCGGAGCGCGGCATTGCTCGCCACAGCGTCGACGCCGCCCATCTGTTGAAGCGTCTGGTCCATCAGCCCAATGGCTTCGGGCGACGCGGCGGCAGCGGCTTCCAGCGAGATCGGCTTGTAGCCGGTATGTGCGGCGAAGACGTTTTCGCCGCCCGCAAGCCGGATCAGCGAGTCAGCTGCGGTGCCCGTCCCGGCGGCCATCGGAGGCCCTCCACCAGCGGTGATGATGAAGAGAACGCGCGGGTGGCCCGGCAGGTCCGCGATCTCGGCTTTGGCCTTCGTGAGGTCTTGCGCAAGCTTCGCGGTGAGTGCTGCGCCAGCCGCCTTCGCATCGAGCGCATCCGCGACGGTCGTCACCTTCTGGAAAAGACCTTCGACGCTGTGCGGATCGGGAACGCGCACCACGCGCACGCCTGCGGATTCGATTTGCTTCAGAACCTCGGCAGGGCCCGCCCCGGCGGAAGCGATCACGATGTCGGGCTTGAGCGAAAGCACGCCCTCCGCGCCCAGCTGGCGCATGTAGCCGACATCGGGCACGCGTCCGGCCTCGGGCGGAAAGGAGGAAGTTGTGTCCCGACCGACGATGCGGCCGCCTTCGCCGAGCGCGAACACGATCTCGGTGACGTCGCCGCCGACGGTGACAACCCGCTTGCCGCTGTCGGCCGCGCGACTGGGGGAAAGCGCGGCCAGAACAAGAGCGGCCGCGAGCAACAGGAGCCGCGATACAGGCTTCATTCGAACCTCTTTACGCTGCATGAGAAAGGGAGAGGCTGTCCACGATCGCGCGCCACGTCGGGGATTGAGGCGTGCCGGGGCTACGCTCGCCAGCAATCTGCACGATGCGGCGGCCCGTGGCGTCGAAAAGTTCAAGCGAGGTGACGACGCCATCGGCGGAGGGCTCGCGCACTAACCACGCCGTGTCGACCCCGGCTTCGTGCAGGTGCATGTTGAAGCGCGGATCGAGGATGTTGTACCAGGGGCCGGTCGCCATGACCTTCGAGATCGGCCCGGTGTGGATCTGGATTGCGCCGGGATTGCCGACAACGACGCTGATCGGCGCGCCCGTTTCCGCCGCCTTTTCGAGAGCCACGCGCAGCGCGCCCGGCGCTACGCGGGTACCCTCGGCGGGGGGCGTCGTATCGGGGGCGCGCTCGTCCGCCGTTACATTCAGTTCGTTCGACTGGTCGGCATGCATGAAGCGCCCGACGATGGCATCGAAGGCGACGCGGTCGCTGTTTTCGGTGAGATAGACCTTGTGCACCGCCGTGCCGTCGGCATCGAAAAACTGAAGGCTGGTCATGATCATGCCCATCTCGCCCTCGTCGGTGAGTTTGTAGGCATGATGCCAGCGGTTCAGAAACAGCCGCAACTCCAGCCCGCCGCCATCGCGCACGCTGGCCGTTTCGCCTTCGATGACGACGGTTTCGAACGTGCCTTGCTTCTCGTGGACGCAGTGCTCGTTGCGTGTCAGCGCCAGAACCTCGCCCACGCCAGACAGCGCGCGCAGGATCTCCGGGAAATCGGGCTTGAGACGGATGGCCTCGTGACCGACCTTCGCCGCCACGAATTCCGCCTCGCTGACGCCGAGACGCGTGGCGGCATCGCGCGCGCGAAGCTTTTCCTCTTCCCTCAGCCGAAGCATGGCTTCCCTGAGTGCGCCGCCCCGAAGCCGCTCGCCACGGGCCGGGATGCCGTCGTCCAACATCCGGTCCTCCTCCGCCTGAATCTTGCCGGAGTATAGTCTGGGGCGAGGGCTGTCTTCAATGGTAAATATTTAATTTAGAACGATAATACTTTTAATATAGTCCAAATAGCGCGCGGGTAACGAAGCGCGACCAAGGCCGCGAAAACTCGCTTTTCTTGGCGCAGCAGAATTGGCCCAACCCTTCTGAACGATGGACCTTGCGCGAGGGTATCGCTCGGCCGTCCATCCCGGAACGCCCGCCTTCGCCGCATCAACCGCCGGTTGGCGCTCGCCCCGTCACCTGCTAAAGCGGAGCCAGCGAAGCGCGCGCGGAGGCTGGCGATGGACCTGATGGCGATTGCATTCCCGTTCAACGACCCCGTGGCGGTTCATATCGGGCCGCTCGGCGTGCGCTGGTATGGCCTTGCCTATATGGCCGGGCTGCTGCTCGGCTGGCTTTATATGCGACGGCTTTGCGCGGAGCCTCGGCTCTGGGGCGGCGCTTCGCCGGTGACGCCGCATCAGGCCGACGACTTCCTCTTCTGGGCGACGCTCGGCACGGTGATCGGCGGGCGGATCGGCTTTTTCCTGATGTACGAGCCGTCGATGCTCCTTCACGATCCCTTGCGCTTCTTCCGCATCTGGGAAGGCGGCATGGCTTTCCACGGCGGGCTCCTCGGCGTCGGCGTGGCGATCTGGATTTTCGCGCGGCTGAACCGCATCCCCGTGCGCTCGCTGATGGACCTGTCGGCGGCGGCGGTGCCGTTCGGGCTGTTCTTCGGGCGGCTGGCGAATTTCATCAACGGCGAGATTTACGGGCGGCTCAGCGATGTTCCGTGGGCGGTGGAGTTTCCCGCGCGCGTGCTGCTGGCGGGCGATGCCGCCGGGCCGCGCCACCCGGTGCAGCTTTACGAGGCCGCGCTTGAGGGCCTGGTGATGTTTGTCCTGCTACGTTACTTAACGCACAGCCGCCTCGCGCTGCGCGCGCCGGGGCTCGTGACGGGCGTCTTCCTCTCCGCTTATGGCGTTTTCCGCATCTTCGCCGAGTATTTCAAGGAGTGGGACTACGGCCAATTCTTCACGACGGCGTTTTTCTCGGAGGGCGTGGTGTATTCGCTGCCGATGATCGCGCTGGGGGTGACGTTTGTGGCGACCGCGCGGCGGGGGAGGGCGGAGCCGGTGACGGCGTAAGCACGCTTATTCGGGGCGGCTTGCAATGTCTTCAACCGCCGCTTTCAGCGGCTGCAAATCGGCCACGACAACTGCCCAGATCCGAGCGGGGTCGACGGCGTCATAGCCGTGTCGCAGGATGTTGCCGATGCCAGCAATATCGCGCCACGGAATGTGCGGGTACCGGTCTTTATCCTCTTGCGGGATATGCCGGACGGCTTCGGAAATGATGAGCAGATGGCGCTCGGTTGCCGCACGGAGCGGCTCGCTTGCTTCGAAATCCTGAAGGCTTTTGCCGCTCCAGTAGCCCTCGATTGCCGCGATGGAGCGTGAAACGTGACGAAGCCGATCTCCGACGGACGCTCGCGCCATTAGAATACCTCGACAATGTCGTCGGCGACGCGTCGCGCGAAATGGAGGTCGCGATTGACCATCTTTCGCTCGACGGGCGTTGTTTCGATCCCGGTGATGTCCGTTAACAGATTGGCGATCCCAGCCAGATCGACGAGCGAAAACCGCTCGCGCGCGGGGTCGATATCGATCAGCACGTCGAGGTCGCTCTGTTCTCCCACATCGCCGCGCACATAAGAGCCGAACAGCGCGAGATGCTGCACGCCGCGCGCCTGCAACAGCGTTCTTTGCGCGGAAAGCGTGGCGATGATGTCGTTGTGGCTCATGGCGATGATTTTGGCGGGGTGCGGATGGTTGTCAAGCGGTTGCGGGTACGATCGCAGCCGAGCGCACGCCTCACCCGCCAATGTGGAGCGGCCTCGAAAATTTCTTGTGGAGCGAATGCCGGGTCACTTAACAGGACAATAAAAATCTGACCTCTTCCAGCGAGCAGAGGTGATTCATGTTCCAATCAAATATTGTTTTCATTCTGGGGGCCGGTTCAAAGTCACGAGGCAGGTATGCCCCTTGGTAAAGACCTAAAGACCCAAGTCGCTTCCTGCCTGCACCTCGAAATCGATTCCTTTGGACGGCCGATTGCGGATCGCGCGATTCGGGAGGCGATCACGGAACATGTGGAAGCCGTGGGTGACTGGAGAAAAGACCTGTCTCCATATAGCAAGGCGTTTGAGATAATCAGAAGAGGCGCACCACACGCTGCCTCCATCGACAATTTGCTATCAGCCCATGAATCCAATGAAATGGTAAAATTGTTCGGAAAAATGGCCATCTGTAAATGCATATTAGAGGCTGAAAGGCATTCTCAGATATATTGCTCAAGTGGAACTGAACTAGCTAATAAGATGGAAGAAACTTGGTTTTTGGATATTTTTAGAATGCTATGCGCCGACGTTTCGTCAGATAATCTGCGAAAAATTTTTCACGGAGTTTCTTTTATTAATTATAATTATGACCGATGTATACAGCAATATCTCTGCAAGGCGATACAGGAATACTATAACATTGATAGCGCTAGGGCGCTTGAGTTGGTTGACGAGCTCACGGTGATATATCCGTATGGCCACATCGGAAAGCTTGCTGAATCAGGGAATAACCTGCATTTTGGCGGTGAAGCTAATGGGAAGAAGCTCATTGAGATATCCTCTGGGATTAAAACGTTCTCTGAGCAAATAAAATACGCTAGTGATAAAATTCGTATTAGAAATACTCTAAGTAAGGCAGATATAATTGTTTTTCTCGGATTTCACTTCCATAAACAAAATATCGAGCTTTTAGAAATAAATGAATTGGTTATGCGAGATAGGCGCATTTTCTTCACAGCGCTCGGCTCCTCCGAAGGAGATCGAAAATATATTATTTCAAAAATTCAATCAACCTTTAATATATCTGCAGATGCGATCATGAGTCACGATGGTTCTTGTCACTCCCTAATGCAGTCCTACGGACGAGCACTTCAAGCTTGAAAAGCTAAATGATCACTCAGCAGCCCGCGCCACCTTCGCCTTGCCCTTCGCGGCGGGGCGGCGCTTGAGCAGCTCCTTCAAGAACTGCCCGGTATAGCTGCCCCCCGCCTCCGCGATGTCCTCCGGGCGGCCCTCCGCCACGATGCGGCCGCCGCCGTCGCCGCCCTCGGGGCCGAGGTCGATCACCCAGTCGGCGGTCTTGATCACTTCGAGATTGTGCTCGATCACAGCCACCGTGTTGCCCGCGTCCACTAGCTGGTGCAGCACTTCGAGCAGCTTCGCCACGTCGTGGAAATGCAACCCCGTGGTCGGCTCGTCGAGGATGTACAGCGTCTTGCCGGTGGCGCGCCGCGACAGCTCCTTTGACAGCTTCACACGCTGCGCCTCGCCGCCCGACAGCGTCGTCGCCTGCTGGCCCACCTTGATGTAGCCGAGGCCGACGCGTTGCAGCGTCTCCATCTTGTCGCGCACGGAGGGCACTGCCTTGAAGAACTCGGCCGCCTCGTCCACCGTCATGTCGAGCACGTTGGCGATGGACTTGCCCTTGAACTTGATGTCGAGCGTCTCGCGATTGTAGCGGTGGCCTTTGCAGACGTCGCACGTCACATAGACGTCCGGCAGGAAGTGCATCTCGATCTTGATGACGCCGTCGCCCTGGCACGCCTCGCAGCGCCCGCCCTTCACGTTGAACGAAAAGCGCCCCGGCAGATAGCCGCGCGCCTTCGATTCGGGCAGCCCCGCGAACCAGTCGCGGATCGGGCCGAACGCGCCCGTGTAGGTGGCCGGGTTCGAGCGCGGCGTGCGGCCGATGGGCGACTGGTCGATGTCGATGACCTTGTCGAGAAACTCGATGCCGTCGAGCGCGTCGAACGGTTCGGGCGTCTCGCCGCCGCCGTTGAGCCGCCGCGACGCTGCTTTCTGGATCGTCTCGATGAGGAGCGTGGACTTGCCGCCGCCCGAAACGCCCGTCACCGCCGTGAAGCAGCCGAGCGGGATCGACGCCGTGACGTCCTTCAGATTGTTGCCGCGCGCGCCCCGCACGGTCAGCATGCGGCGCTTGTCGATCTTGCGGCGCGCCGTCGGCAGCGGCACCTCGCGCTTGCCGGTGAGATATTGCCCGGTGAGGCTCTCTGGGTGCGCCTTGATGTCGGCGGGCGTGCCTTCCGCGATCACGCGCCCGCCATGGACGCCCGCACCGGGGCCGATGTCGACCACATGGTCGGCGGTGAGGATCGCGTCCTCGTCATGCTCGACCACGATCACCGAATTGCCGAGGTCGCGCAGATGCTTCAGCGTGTCGAGCAGGCGCGCGTTGTCGCGCTGGTGGAGGCCGATGGACGGCTCGTCGAGCACATAGAGCACGCCCGTCAGCCCCGACCCGATCTGCGAGGCGAGGCGGATGCGCTGGCTTTCGCCGCCGGACAGCGTACCCGAGTTGCGCGACAGCGCGAGATAATCGAGGCCGACGTCGTTCAGGAAGCGTAGGCGCTCGCGGATTTCCTTCAGAATGCGCGTCGCGATTTCGTTCTGCTTCGCGGTCAGCTTGCCCGACAGCGTCGCGAACCAGTCGTTCGCCGCCTTGATCGACAGGCGCGACGCCTCGCCGATATGGAGCCCGTCGATCTTCACCGCGAGTGCCTGCGGCTTCAGGCGGAAGCCGTTGCATTCCTCGCAGGGCTGGTTCGACTGATAGCGCGAAAGCTCCTCGCGCACCCACTGGCTGTCCGTTTCCTTCCAGCGCCGCTCGATATTCGTGACGACGCCCTCGAAAGCCTTGCGCGTTGTGTAGGTGCGCATGCCGTCGTCATAAATGAACGCGATCACCTCGCCGCCCGAGCCAAACAGGATCGTGTCCTGCACCTTTTTCGGCAGCTTGCTCCACGGCGTATCCATGGACACGTTGAAGTGCGCGGCGATGGCGTCGAGCGTCTGCGTGTAATAGGGCGAGGTGTTGCCCGTGCGCGCCCACGGGACGATTGCGCCCTTGCGCAAGCTGAGCGACTGATCGGGCACGACGAGTTGCGGCTCGAACTTAAGCTCCGTGCCGAGGCCGTCGCATTTCGGGCAGGCGCCGAACGGGTTGTTGAACGAGAACAGGCGCGGCTCGATCTCGTCGATGGTGAAGCCCGAGACGGGGCAGGCGAAGCGCTGCGAGAAGGTGATGCGGCGCGGCTCGTCGGGCTTCGGCGCGGACTTTTTCTTCTTGCCGCCCGCATCCGGCTCGGCCTTGGGCGCGTCGGCGAATTCCACGATGGCGATGCCGTCCGCGAGTTCCAGCGCTGTCTCGAAGCTGTCCGCAAGCCGCGTGCCGATATCGCCGCGCACCACGATACGATCCACGACAACGTCGATGTCGTGCTTGAATTTCTTGTCGAGCGCCGGCGCGTCCGGGATTTCGTAGAACGTGCCGTCGATCTTCACGCGCTGAAAGCCGCGCTTCTGGAGGTCGGCGAGTTCCTTCCGGTATTCGCCCTTGCGGCCGCGGATCATCGGCGCGAGCAGGTAAAGCCGCGTGCCCTCGGGCAATTCGAGCACGCGATCCACCATCTGGCTGACGGTCTGGCTCTCGATGGGAAGCCCGGTCGCGGGCGAATAGGGCACACCGACGCGCGCCCACAGCAGACGCATGTAGTCGTAGATTTCGGTGACGGTGCCGACGGTGGAGCGCGGGTTGCGGCTCGTCGTCTTCTGCTCGATGGAGATGGCGGGCGACAGGCCGTCGATGAGATCGACGTCCGGCTTCTGCATCATCTCCAGAAACTGCCGCGCATAAGCCGACAGGCTTTCGACATAGCGACGCTGGCCCTCGGCATAGATCGTGTCGAAGGCGAGGCTCGATTTGCCGGAGCCGGACAGGCCCGTGATGACCACGAGCTTTTCGCGCGGAATGTCGAGCGAGACGTTCTTGAGGTTATGCTCGCGCGCGCCGCGTATCGCGATATGTGTCTGTGTCAAGGAATTCCTGTCCCTGCGCGTTCTGCCGCAGGTTATAGCGCCTTAGCTCGGTCCGGTCGCGCGGAATTTAAAGGGGAAGGCGATTGTGCCCGGCTTTGCAATGGCAGCGCAACCGGAGCGAATTGTCATAAGTTGCGATTTTGCCGCGCCTTGCAAGTCTTGTCCCAGCCCTGCCGCCCCCAACCCCCGCGGTCTTGACATCGGGCGACGCAAACGCCAATACGGTGCCATCCCAATATCTTACCCGCGCAAGTAGGCGGGAGTGAGAGGCACACCATGATTACACTGACTTTCCCAGACGGTTCCGCACGTTCATTCGACGCCGCCATCACAGGCGCGGAACTTGCCGCATCCATCTCGAAATCGCTGGCGAAAAAGGCCGTCGCGGTCGTCCTCGACGGGCAGCTCGCGGACCTCGCTGACCCGATCGCGACCGACGCGCGCGTCAGGATCGTGACCCGCGACGACCCCGAAGCGCTGGAACTCATCCGCCACGACGCCGCCCATGTGATGGCCGAGGCCGTGCAGGAGCTTTTCCCCGGCACGCAGGTCACCATCGGCCCCGTCATCGAGAACGGCTTCTATTACGATTTTTACCGCGCCGAGAGCTTCACGCCCGACGACCTCGCCAAGATCGAGGAGAAGATGCGCGAGATCATCGCGGCCGATAAGCCCTTCGTGAAGGAAGTGTGGTCGCGTGCCAAGGCGCAGGACTTCTTCGCGGCGGAAGGCGAGGGCTTCAAGGTCGAACTGATCGACGCCATCCCCGAGGGGCAGGATCTCAAGATCTACCGCCAGGGCGATTGGCTCGACCTGTGCCGCGGCCCGCATCTGCCCTCCACCGGCAAGGTCGGCAAGGCGTTCAAGCTGATGCGCCTCGCCGGCAGCTATTGGCGCGGCGACTCGAACCGCGAGCAGCTCCAGCGCATCTACGGCACCGCATGGGCGAGCGACGAGCAGCTCAAGTCTTATCTCACCATGCTTGAGGAAGCCGAGAAGCGCGATCATCGCCGCCTCGGACGCGAGATGGATCTGTTCCACCTTCAGGAGGAAGCGCCGGGTTCGGTGTTCTGGCACCCGAAGGGCTGGACGGTGTTCCAGGCGCTCATCGCGTTCATGCGTCGCCGCCAGCATGCGAGCGGCCATGTCGAGGTGAACTCGCCCGACATGATGGAACGGAAGCTCTGGGAGCAATCCGGCCACTGGGAAAAGTTCGGCGAGAACATGTTCGTCACCGAGACGCCCGACGAGCGCGTGTTCTGCTGCAAGCCGATGAACTGCCCCGGCCACATCCAGATCTTCAAGAACGGGCTGAAGAGCTATCGCGACCTGCCGCTGCGCATCGCGGAGTTCGGCAAGGTGCACCGCTACGAGCCGTCGGGCGCGCTCCACGGCATCATGCGCGTGCGCCACTTCACGCAGGACGACGCGCACATCTTCTGCACGCCGGAGCAGATCACGGAAGAATGCGTGCATCTGAACAGCCTCCTGCTGTCGATCTATCGCGACTTCGGCTTCGAGGACGTCGTCATCAAGCTATCGACGCGGCCCGAGAAGCGCGTCGGCTCCGATGAGGTGTGGGACAAGGCCGAAGCGGCGCTGAAAGCCGCCGTGGAAGCCGCGGGCGAGCCTTATACGCTCAACCCCGGCGAAGGCGCGTTCTATGGGCCGAAGCTCGAATATACGCTGCGCGACGCCATCGGCCGCGAATGGCAGTGCGGCACGATCCAGCTCGACTTCAACCTGCCGGTGCGGCTCGGCGCGTTTTACATCGGCGAGGACGGCGCGAAGCATACGCCGGTGATGATCCACCGCGCGCTGTTCGGCAGTCTGGAGCGCTTCATCGGCATCCTGATCGAGAACTACGCCGGGCACCTGCCGCTGTGGCTCTCGCCGGTGCAGACGATGGTGGCGACCATCGTTTCCGACGCCGATGCCTATGCGGGCGAGGTCGAGGCGGCGTTGGTTGCGGCGGGCGTCCGTGCCGAGACCGATCTTCGCAACGAGAAGATCAACTACAAGGTGCGTGAGCACAGCCTCGCGAAGGTGCCGGTGATGTTCGTCGTCGGCAAGCGCGAGGCGGAGGAGCGGACCGTTTCGGTGCGCAGGCTCGGCAGTCAGGCGCAGGAGACGCTGTCGCTCGACGAGGCAATCGCGCGGATCGCGACGGAGGCGGTGCCGCCGGATCTGCGCCGGTAGCGTCGGCAACAAGAACTGAGCGAAAGGCCGGGCATTCCCGGCCTTTTTTGTGCGCGCTGCTCCATCTTGGCCGCAGCGTCAACGTGTCCAATTGTAATGAAATGTGAAACGCGAAGCGCTTCCGATTCAGCTACTCTTGGTAGCATACGAAAGCATAACAGGCATGCGCATCGGGATCGTTTTATCATTACGTGGTTTTGAAGAGCATACACTGGAGAAAAACGATAAGCTGGACCTGAAGAACGGTTTTTGGAACATATGGTTGAATTGGCAAACACTCTGGCCGCCCCGGCTCTGCCTCGCCTTCACGCGAGGGTAAGAAACAACTCTATCGAGATTCCCAGAAACCCTCTGTTTTCCAGCCTTACGCGGCAGCAGATCAGGATCATCCTCCCGCATATCAAGTATAAGCGCTTCAAGACCGGACGCGAAATCCTGTCCGAGGGGCAAAGAAACCCCGGAAAAATCTTCATCGTCATCGAAGGGCAGGTGGCGGCCACGAAACTCGGGCTTTCGCCCATCGAAGGGCTGCCGACATCCTACGAGATCGGCCTGATGCGCCGCGGCGACATCTTCGGCGAACTGTCTTTTGTTGACGGAAAGCCGAGCGCGTTGACGTTCACGGCGACGGTTGAGGCGACGGTCGCGGTGCTCGACCTCAGCGGTTCGGCCCGCCGACGCACCACAAGGCGGCTCAGGGAGATCGTAACAAGCAAGCTTCGCCATCGCATCGCCCGGCACGCCGACGACTCGGTGACCTTGCGCGTGAACACCCTTCAGCTCGAAAACGAATTCTCCGCCTACCGCAACGGCGTCGGACACATCGTCGTCACCACCTTGTGTCTTCTGTCGTTCTACACGCTGACGCTCAGCTTTCTGCCCGCCTTCAAGAGTGTGGCGCACGCGAATTTCGCGCTTTCTCCGCTGATCATCCTGCTGTTCAGCCTGTCCTTCATCCCAATCATCGCGACAAGCGGTTTTCCTTTGAGCTTCTTCGGGCTCCAACTGCGCAACTGGCGTCCTGCATTAGCTTACTCGCTACGCATGTCGCTGCTGTTCATCCTGTTCTTCCTCGCGGTGAAGTGGGTGCTGATCCATACCACCCAAAGCTTTGCGGACGTGTCGCTGATCGACGGCGCTGACGTCCAGATGGAAGGGCACCTTGGGACGAATTCGGCGTGGTACTGGGTCGCGCTCGCGGTCTATCTGTTGCTGACCCCGATGCAGGAGTTCGTGGCGCGCTCCGGCATTCAGGCGCCGCTCTACGCCTTCCTTCATGGCAGCGAATTGAAGCGCCGCTGGGCGTCGATCCTGGCATCAAACCTCGTGTTTGCGGCGGCTCACGCGCATATCAGTCTCGCCTTCGCGCTCGCCGCGTTCCTGCCCGGCATCTTGTGGGGCTGGATCTTCGCCCGGACGAACTCGCTGATGGCGGCGACCGTCTCGCATATCCTCATCGGCGGCTCGGGGATGTTCCTTTTCGGCGTGGAGACTATGGTCGAGAGGCTTTCGGCCTGAGGCTGTCGCGCCCATCGCCGCCGCTCTATCGGGAAGCGCCTCCCTCGGGTTGGAAGGTGCTGGCCGCGAGATTGCCCGTCTCCATCGGAGAGGGAGCCCACGCGCTGTCGACCGACCGCGGCTCGGGTAAAGGAAGAAACGCCGCCGGGACCGTCGACCTGTAGGCGCTCACGAGCGATAGCGCGCCTTCCGCCGTCAGATGGTTATTATCGGAATAGAGGTGCTTGCCGTCGCGTACCGGTCGACACACATCGCCCTCGCACAGGGACTCTGCGGGCCAGAAAACCGCTACGTTGGGAGTGTCGTCGGCGATGGATCGCAGGAGATCGTTCGTCCAGCCGAATTGGGCGACATAGTCGTTGCGCGACACGAAATAGCAGTCCGTCCAGCCGAAAACATGTTTGTAGACGCCGAGACAGTGGCTTGTCGGCACGCGGATCTCCGGCACTTGAGCCATAAGCACCACCTTGATGCCCGCATCGGTAAGCCGCGAAACCGTTTCGCGCAGCGCTGCGGCGAAGACATCGCGCGACCGGCGCATGTCCGGCCTTTCGTAAAGGGTGCGCGTAGCGGTCGCGGTTTCCGCAAAACCCCAGCGCCCGGCGAGGATGACGACCCGCGGTCTTTTTTGCACGAGATCGGCGAGCACGGCGGCTTTCTGCTCGAAGCACTGCAAGACGTCGGCATTGCGCCGTTCGAAAGTGAGATAGACGCCCGCAACGGGCGTGCAGCGCGGCCGGTAAAGCGTCGTGGTGTCCCCGTATACGGCGGCGATGAGCGCTTGATAATGCCGCGCGTGAGAATCACCCCACATCACGACATCGTTCTTGGTGCCACCGTCGAGACGGCCCGTCTCGCATTTCTCAAGCCCCGGCGCGATTTCCGCGGATCTCGCACAAGACATCGGGGGCGCGAGGAAGGCGGCGTCCAGCTTTTCGATCAGGTCGGGCGAGAAGCGCCAACTGGCCCCGCCCGACAGCTGAAAATAGGCTCCGGTGGCGACGAGAACGGCCGCAAACGCCCCCGCGCCATAAGCGGGCAGGGTGAATGGCAGCGCAAAAACTCTCGGCCCAGACCGCTCCCGGCCAACGGAAGTCGCGGCGGACGCGGGGCGATGCCTGAACGGGCGCTCGACAAAACGCCACGAGGCCCAACCCGCCAGCACCGCCAGCGCGACGAGGAGGGCGCTCTCGGCGTGTGTCGGCTCGCGGATCATCACATATTTGGTGAGCGCGAACACCGGCCAGTGCCAAAGATATAGCGAATAGGAAATGAGGCCGAGGAACACGACGGGCTTCAGACGCAGCAGCGATCCGAAGCGCGTCCGGCGTCCCGTCTCGGCCCAGATTACGAAGGCGCAGCCGAGCACCGGGGGCAGAGCCGCCAAGCCGGGGAACGATGTCGTCTTGTCGTAGAACAAGACCGGCGCGATCATGAGCGAGAGGCCGGTGAGGGACACAGCTTCTGCGAGCTTGTGCGAGCGGATGGGCGGAGCGATGCCCACGGCGAGCAACGCGCCCGCGAGAAGCTCCCAGCCGCGCGAGGGGAGCTGATAGAAGGCGAATTCCGGCCGCAGGACCATGTGGATTTCCGAGACGATCAGCGAGCCCACGGCGAGCGCCACGAACAGCACCTTCGCCCGCCGCGCGCTTATCAAGGCGAGGACGCCGAGCAGGAGCGTCGGCCAGAGGATGTAGAACTGCTCCTCGACCGCAAGAGACCACATGTGCAGCAGCGGGTTTTGCTGCGAATCGGGATGGAAATAGGACATGCTCCCCATGAGGCGGATGTTTGCTGCGAACAGCACCGTATAGGCCAGCACGTTCCCGTAGCTCGCGAGGTCGTTCGTCGCCAAAAGCAGAAGGCACGCCCCCGACACAAGCGCCAGCATCGCGAATAATGCCGGCAGGATGCGCCGGGCACGGCGGGCGTAGAAGTCGAGATAGGAGAATCCGCCCTCGTTTCGCGCCTTCAACATGATGGACGTGATGAGATAGCCGGAGATGACGAAGAAGATGTCCACGCCGACATAGCCGCCCGCGAAGACGGGGCTTCCGGTGTGGAACAGAACCACGGACGCGATGGCAACGGCGCGAAGGCCGTCCACCTCCGGGCGATAATTGATCATGCGGCGCTCCACCCCTGGTGGGGCGAGTTTGACATCTGAGTCCCGGTTGCTGTCAGCCTCTCGCTCAATCGTCAAATTCAAAGGCTCCACTGGAAACCCGGGATTTGCTAGTGGTTGGGATTCCAACATCTGCTCGCGAGCGTGCTGCAATCGGAGTCTGACCACTAGTTGTGGCTACCGTATTTCTCTCCAGCGGAAGAGAACAGCGCGTCCCGATCTTTTTCTGTGGAAACCGACTGATATTACGATGTGGAACAAGTGGGGAGGAGAGGCCGCTCGGTGCGCGTCCGCGCAGGCCGCTGCGAAGGCGGAGGAGGGTGGGCGGATACGCGCGCGATTTCCGGCGAGGGTTAGCCTTGATCCGGTCGGTCGAGGCAAATCCAGATGCCGCCATCCGCCGCCGATTGAATGCGCACGGTCATTTCGCCATTCGGATCGTCGAAATCGCCGACCCAGCCGAGTTCGATATCAACCGCACCGTGACGGGCCGCTTCTTCGATGCGTCCCTTGAACTCGGGCGTGGCCATGCAGGGCGCGATGCCGACGAAAAAATCGATGCCGAGTGCGGGCCGCTTTTTCCAACCCGATTCCCTAGCCTCCGTCCGACTAAAGAAGGAAACGACCCCGTTGCTGTCGAGCTTTATTATGCCGAAGGGGAGGTCGTGCCGCTCCTCGTCGGAAAGCGCTTCGAGCTTCCGGGCTAGCTTCGGATCGGCGAACGAAACGGACATGGGCTGCCCTTCACGGGTCTATGTCGCAAAAGGTTGCGATGCCGAAAAGATGGGTAATAGTCAGCTGATCGTCAGAAATTGGCAAAACCATTCTCTCGAAAAGCGTCAATTTGCCGTCGCCAAGCGAGACACGCGAGTAATCAAAATAGGCGACGCCCTGAAGGCATCTCTTGTAGGCGCGGGCGATCGGGCCGAAGGCGTCCGCCTCGTCGTCGGCAAGAGTGACCCCATCGAGTGGTGCGCCATATCTTTCGGTCAGCGCACTTCCGACGCGAACGAAGCGGAAAGAGGGCCGGGACCATTCGCCAATGACCTCGATGAGAAAGGTATCGGCCACATCGCGCGCCTCGAAAATCCTGGCTTCGGCGAGAAGCGGAAGTCGCGCCTTGTCTGCGAAAACCGTGCGCCAAAGCTCGTAGATCGCTCGCACCCGGGCGCCTCGGACCCGCTCGCGAACGCGGTCGGCGAGCCTGAGCGCTTCCTCAGGGATAATCGCAGGCGGAATGCGCCCGAGCTTTTCAAGCACCGCGCGGCAAAGAAGATCTTCCGGCACCGGCTTGCGCAGGACGGTCTCGCCTGTGGGAAGATGCAAGGCCGCATTCGTCGTCGCGGTGTAGAGGCACGGAGGCGCGCTACCTTCGGCCGCCTGCAACAGATCGAAGCTTGTGCGTGAGGCTGGGTCAAAAGACCAGACGATGAGATCCGGCCTGTTTGCCAACGCCTCGGCCGCAGCCTGGTCGGGTGTGCCAGCCTCGGCCACCGCGTATCGCAGCCCTCTCAGCAATGAGGCGAGTGCTTCCCTTGCGGAGCGATCGCCCTCGGCAACGAGGATGCGGGCGTTGCCGTGCAGGTCGGGCTCACGCCTCGAATCCGTCGAAGATCTCGCGTCGGAGAGTGCGGCTCGCGGCAGATAGAGCGAAACTCGCGTGCCCTGTCCCGGCGTGCTGTCGATGCGGACGCCGCCGCCCGCCTGCTCCGCGAGGCTGAAGGCCGAGGCCAGGCCTAGCCCGCTGCCTTCGCCCTTGGCTTTCGTGGTGAAAAACGGTCGGCCCGCCTGCTTTAGAACCTCCGGTGGCATGCCCTTTCCGGTGTCGGCGATGGAAAGCATGACGTAGTCGTTTGCGGCAAGCCCGAGCGGCCTCTCGTTGGCGCGGCAATTCGCGATGGCGATTGTCAAACGGCCGCCGTCGGGCATCGCATCGCGTGCATTAGCGACGAGGTTGAAGACCGCCGCCTGAACTCTTCCCCGCGATGCGAGCACAGGCCAAACTTCCCCCTCGCCAGCGAAATCGATGGTTACGCGGGGGCCGGCGAGATGGCGCAGCAAATCGGCATCTTCGGTAAGGACACGGTCGATGTCGACGACTTCCGATGGCGCCGGGTCGTTTCGCGAGAAATCGAGAAGCTGACGCACGAGCGTTGCGCCGCGCGCGATGGCGGCATCGACATGTTCGAGTGCCACCGCAGCTTTCGTCGGGTCGCCCTTTCGCAGAAATCGCGAGGCGCTCGCCATGACCGTCAGGACGTTATTGATGTCGTGCACCACACTGCCGACGAATTGCCCGAGAAGCGTCAGCTTTTCGGATTGGGTGACCTGCTTGCGGGTCTCGGCGAGTCGGTCGGTCTGGTCTGCGAGCTGGCGTGAGAGACCTATGAGGGTCGCGCGTTGCTGCGCGATCAGGCTCGAAAGCTCGGTCTGCGAAGCGGCGCTTCCACCTAGACTTTGCGCGAAGACGAGAAAGCGCGCCGCTGGACACGCGGCATCTTTTATGGGGCTGAGCGTTACGGCCCACCAGGAAGGCGCGTGGTTATCTCGGGTCGGTGGAACCTTGGCCGATGCATGAAACAATATCGCGGTCGCGCGCTTGCCTCTGCGAGCGTCGGCGAGCAATTGGTCCGCCTGGGCCTGAACTTCGTCCGGCCAGAGCCTGCGCCACGCCTTGCCTTTGACGCCCTCGGCCGCGCCGAGGGTCATCGTTTCGCAGGCCCACGGATTGATCGCGAGGATAGCGCCGCTTTCGTCGAGTAACGCCATGCAATCCCGTGACGATGCCATCAGCTCATCGACTAGCGACGGCATTGCCTGATCGCGCGGAAGCGCCACCGTTTCTTCCTCGATCCCGGACATGAAGCGTTTCGCCTGCGGCTGCATGGATCACCTCGATCTTTGCTTAGCATAAGACCTTGTGGGGATTCAGGCACTCTGGCAAATGGGTTAATCGCAGGTCGGGATGTTGGTTGAGCGGACGCGAGCGGGGCAGTCGGGTTGATCCACGCACAAAGCAGCGCACTCCGCTTGAAAGCCCTTTCGCCGGACCCGCGGCCAAATTCGGCCTGATAAGGACAGGGCTTTCGAGAAGAGGCCCGCACGCGCCTCCGGCGGCATCTAGAGCGTCGCTTATGAAAGGTTAATGATGTGGCGCCAAGAGCGCTCGACAGGCGTCGCCGTAAAGGGTTGCGTCGTCGGGAGCGGCCCGCTCGACGCGCTAGTCGGAGCGCGATCCCGTTGAATGGTCGCGCTCCTGATTCCGGCATCGCTCGTTTGGCGTTACCGGATCCTTTCCCACACGGCGGCCTTGGTCGGGGAGATACATTTTCCTTTTTGATAGAACTTGCCGACACCGCATTTGCCCGGCGCGGGCTTGACCTTCTTCACAACGACCGGCGGCGGGCAGTCGCCGCAAAGGTAGTTCCACGGCGACCCGTTGAACGTGGTGATGGTATAGGCCTGAACGCACTGGGCGCTGGCCGATGAAAGTGCCCCGGCGCAAGCCATGGCAAGGCCGGAGAAGAGCGCGGTTTTGACGAGACGCATAACGGTTCCCCCGCTTCGAACGATTTGATGCAATCGATAATAGGGGGGAAGCGATAATGGCCAGCTAAAGCGGTGGTGGCAATTTTACAGGCGCTATCAGCGGGTTACCTGATCCGCAGCGAGCAAGAGCTACGATCAGCTTGCACGTCAATACGAACCGAACATCCATAGAGACTTCACCGATCACGTTGTTTCGATCTGATCGGCGGCGGCGCGAGCGCGCCGGTAGCGCCAGACGCGCCAAGGGGCCCAGAAGGGGATCTTTTCAGCGCGGAGATCGGGCGCGGGATCGCAGCCTGAACTGCCCCACGGGTGGCAACGCAGGATGCGGCCGAGCGTCAGCCAGCCGCCGAGCCACGCGCCATTCACGTCGATGGCGTCGAGCGCATATTGCGAGCAGGTCGGGAGATGGCGGCAACGCGGCCCGATGATCGGCGAGATCGCGTATCGATAGACGTAGATCGGCGATTTCGCGATCACCTTGAGCGCTTTGGCAGGATGGAGTTCCAACGGCCTAGTCTTGATCGAGTGAGACGCTCTCGAAGCGGATGGCGCCGCTCGCGTCTCTCACAGTTAGCGTTGCTTGGCTGCGCGACAGTGCGCGTAGCTGCGTGAGGCGCTGGTCAAGCTCGTCGGCGGTCCGAACCGGCCCATGGGCCGCCTCGATCACGACATCGCCCGGATTGAGGTTCCCCCGCGCGACCACCCGGCTTTCATCGGCCGATACGACGGCGCCTTCCGCATCCGACGAGAGGCCCAGCCGCGACCGCAAATCGTCGGACAATGGCGCGAAGCTGATCTTGCCGAGCTTTTGCCGCTTGGCTTTTTGTTGCGACAGGGGGAGAGCGCCGGACCAGTCGGCCTCGATCATGCGGCCGACCTTCACCTTGACCGTCTTCTTCTCACCGTTGCGAAGGATCAGCACGTCGGCGTCTTCGCCCACGTTTGATTGCGCGATAAAGCGCGGAAGTTGGCGCGCGTGTTTCACCGACGTTCCGGCGAACGCCAGCACGACGTCGCCTTCCTGCAAGCCAGCCGCTTCGGCCGGGCTGCCCTTGTCGACGCGGGCGATCAGCGCGCCCTCGGCATGGTCGAGATGGAGATGTTCAGCAATGTCGTCACTCGGCGTTTGCAGCCGCGCGCCGATCCAGCCCCAGCGGATTTCCCCGTGCTTGCGCAACTGCTCGACGATGCGTTTCGCCGTGTTCGACGGGATCGCGAAGCCAAGGCCGATGCTGCCGCCCGAAGGAGAGAAAATTGCGGTGTTTATGCCGATAACCTCGCCGCGCGCATTGAAGAGCGGGCCGCCGGAATTGCCGCTGTTGATGGAGGCATCGGTCTGAAGGAAATCATCATACGGGCCAGCGCTGATGTCTCGGCCGCGCCCTGAGAGAATGCCCGCCGTCACGGAGCCCTTGAAGCCGAACGGATTGCCGACCGCAATCACCCAATCGCCGATGCGCATGTGAGATGAGTCGCCGAAGGAAACGGGCGTCAGCGGCTTGTTGGCCCTGGGCGTGATCTTGAGTACGGCGATATCCGTCTTGGTGTCGCGCCCGATAACCCTATCGACCTTCACCTCGGATCCATCGGGCAACACCACGAACACGGTGTTGCCATCCTCGATCACGTGGTTATTGGTGACGATGATGCCGCTTGCATCGATGATGAAGCCCGAGCCTACGGAAGTCTTTTGCAGGACGCTCTGACCCTTCTTCGGGCCGCGCGAACCCTCGCCACGGCTGCGCCTGGCGCTCGAACTGCCGAGTTCCTCCGTGACCTGTGCCGATACGCTGACGACCGAATTGCGGACGCGCGCTGCGACATCGGAGAAGGATTCGCCGGATTTCATCTCGACCGCGAACGTAGGGGAGGCAGCAGCAACGCCACCGAACGCCAGAAGGCTTGCCCCGAGAAGCAGCCGCAGATGATGGTGGATCGCCATGAGCCTCACCTTAAAACACACGAGACAATGCTGCAAACCGCGCCATGCCACTCGAGTTCCATGCTCCCGGGGTTCTCGACCCTCGGGTTACCTGGTCCGCCGCAGGGGCGGGGAATCCATGCCTGCCTATAAAGTGAGACATAAAGGCGTCGAGTGCAATGTTCATGCACTCGACGATAGGTAGTGAAAGGTAATATTCCGTTCTCAACGATTGATTCAGCGCACTGCAGGCGTGGCCGCAGCGGCGCTGGATCCCGTCTGACCGGCGGGCGCCGGCCTCTTGATGGCATCAGGCGCCGCGCTCATCGGCTCGTTGAAATAACGGAAGAACTCGGACGAGGGCGAGACCACGATGCGAGTGTGGCTACCCTTGAGCGATTCTTCGTAAGCCTGCATGGAGCGGTAGAAGGCGAAGAAGTCGCGGTCGCGTCCGAATGCGTCGGCGTAGATGCGGTTCCTTTCCGCGTCGCCTTCGCCTCGGGTACGCTCGCCATCGCGATTCGCGTTCGCGGTGACAACGGTCACTTCCTTGTCGGCGGTCGAACGGATGCGCTGCGCCTGCTCAGCACCTTGGGCGCGCAGTTCGGCTGCTTCACGCTGACGCTCGGTCTGCATGCGGCGGAAGATGGCCTGGCTGTTCGCCTCGGGCAGGTCGGCGCGGCGGATGCGGACGTCGACGACTTCCACGCCGAAACCGCGAACGTCATTGTTCACGAAAGCGATGGTCTGCTTCATGAGCGCCTCGCGCTGGTTACGCACAAGGTCGATGAACGTGGATCGGCCAAGCACGCTGCGGATCGTCGAATCCACGATGGCGGTGAGGCGCTGCCGCGCGGCGATTTCGTTGCGGAACGCGCGGTAGAACGCGAGCGGATCGCTGATCCTGTAGCGCGCGAAGGCATCGACGATGAGACGCTTCTGATCGGACGCAATGACCTCCTGCTCCTCGGTCTGAAGATCGAGGATACGGCGGTCGAACTGCACGACCGTCTGCACGAACGGCATCCGCCAGTAGAGGCCCGGTTTGTCGATCGCGCGGACTGGCTCGCCGAATTGCAGCACGAGAGCACGATGCGTCTGCGGCACGATGAAGGCGGAGAAGCCCACCGCGATCACCACGCCGGTGACAAGGAGAATGAGGAATCCGACAGCTGCGGTTCTCATCGCTGGCCTCCGCTCTGGGTGCGCTGAAGTTCGTTCAAGGGAAGATAGGGCACCACGCCGTTGGAGCCGGACTTTTCGTCAATGATGATCTTGTCCATGCCACCCAGCACGCGTTCAAGCGTTTCGAGATACATGCGCTTGCGCGTCACATCCGGTGCCTTTTGATATTCGTCGAATACCTTGAGGAAGCGCTCGGTTCGGCCCGTGGCCTCGGCAACGGCCTGCTCGCGGTAGCCCTGCGCGCCCTGAAGGATGCGCTGCGCTTCGCCTCGTGCTTCGGGTACGACGCGGTTGGCGTAAGCCTCCGCCTCGTTTCGCAAGCGCTCCTGATCGGCGCGCGCGGCCTGGACGTCGCGGAAGGCCGCGATGACCTCGGTCGGCGGATCGACCTTTTGCAGGTTCACCTGGTTGATGTTGATGCCGGACTTGTAGCTGTCGAGCGTGCGCTGGATGAGCGTCTTCACCGACTCCTCGATGTTCTGCCTGCTCTTTGTGAGGATCGGCTGAATATCGTTCTGGCCGATCACTTCGCGCATGGCGCTCTCGGCCACGGCCTTCACGTTCGGGCTCGCGTCGAGCGTGTCGCCCTGATTGCGGACGTTGAACAGATAGGCGGGGGCGTCCTTGACGTTCCAGAAGACGTTGAAGTTCAGCTCCACGATGTTCTCGTCGCCGGTCAGCATGAGGCTTTCCTCATTGCGGGCGGAGGAGCGGATTGCGCCGAATGGGCCGGTAGGCCCGCTCGAAAAGCCGACCTCGACGCGGTTCTGGCGCGTGAACGGAACGACGGTCACTTCCTCAATGGGGTACGGCCAGCGGAAATTGAGGCCGTTCGATAGCTCTCGGTCGTACGCGCCAAACCGTTGAACGACGCCGCGCTCGTCCGGATTGATGCGGACCGTGAAGCCGAAATAGCCGACCGCAGCGGCGAGAACCAACAGGAGAAGCCCGACGCCAGCAAAGCCGACGCCTCCCGGCACGGCCTGGCGCAGCTTGTCCTGACTGCGGCGCAGTATTTCTTCGAGATCGGGGGGAGGCGAACCACCGCCGGCGGGGCCTTGTCCCCAAGGGCCGCCGCTCGGGCCGCCCTTCCAGCCTCCGCCGCCACTCTGATTCCACGGCATATGCGTTTTCCTTTACGATCGGCGGGTTTAGTCCCGCTTCACCTCGGCAAGCGAGGCCAGAATTGCTTAGTAACAGGGTGTTCGAATGTGGCCCGCGTTTGACAATTGCGTGTCAATTTTGGGGCGACCGCCACATTCGGGTGCGGGGCCGGACACACTCGGAAGGTGCTTCGCATATGGCTTCCGCTATCGCTCGCGTCAAGCGCGCGGCGACCGCTCCAGCACGAGATCGGTGACTGAAAATTCGTCGGTTTGGTTCGCAGGCCATTCCTCGCGCGATACGACCTGCCACTCTTCGGCGGGAGGCGCTTGCCAATATGCGTCGCCGGAGGGGCTGGCGTGGACGCGGGCGAGGTGGATACGGTCTGCGTAAGGCAACGCCAGAGCGAAGATTTCGGCCCCGCCGATGACGAAAGCCTCAGCGACGCGGCGTTCCGCAGCGCGCGCCCGTGCGATGTCCAGCGCATCCTTGATCGACGTCGCGACGAACACACCCGGCTGCGGGGAAACGCTCGCGGCATCGCGCGTGACGATCACGGAATCGCGCCCGTCGAGCGGCTTGCCGATGGAGGCAAATGTCTTGCGGCCCATAATGAGCGGATGCCCCATCGTGAGCCTGCGGAACCGTTTGAGATCGCTTTTCAGCCGCCAGGGCAGCTTGCCCTCGCGGCCGATGACGTCGTTCTCGGCGGCCGCCACCACGAGCGCGAGAGTGAACGGGCGCGCCTCGCTCATACCGCCACGGGCGCCTTGATCGCCGGATGTGGGGCATAGCCTTCGAGCTTGAAGTCGGCATAGGCGAAATCGAAGATCGATGTCACGGCTGGGTTGAGGGTCATGCGCGGCAGCGGGCGCGGTTCGCGGCCAAGCTGCTCGTCGGCCTGCTCCCTGTGGTTCAGGTAGAGGTGTACGTCGCCGAAGGTATGCACGAAGTCGCCGGGGCGCAGGCCCGTCACTTGCGCCGCCATCATGGTCAGCAGCGCGTAGGAGGCGATGTTGAACGGCACGCCGAGGAAGATGTCGGCGGAGCGCTGGTAGAGCTGGCAGGAAAGGCGGCCGTCCGCGACGTAAAACTGGAAAAGGCAGTGACACGGCGCCAGCGCCATGCGCGGCAGGTCGGCGGGGTTCCAGGCCGATACGACAAGGCGGCGCGAATTCGGGTCGGTGCGGATTGCGCGAATGACTTCCGCGATCTGGTCGATGGTGCCGCAGTCCCGCTCGGGCCACGAGCGCCACTGCGCCCCATAGACCGGGCCGAGATCGCCATTCGCGTCGGCCCACTCGTCCCAGATCGAAACGCCGTTCGCCTTCAGATACGCGGTGTTCGTGTCGCCCGCGAGAAACCACAGAAGCTCATGCACGATGGATTTCAGGTGCAGCTTCTTGGTCGTAACCAGTGGAAAACCCGCTTCGAGGTCGAAACGCAGCTGGCGGCCGAAAAGGCTCAGCGTGCCCGTGCCTGTGCGGTCGTCCCGCCGGGTGCCATGGTCGCGCACGTCGCGCAGGAGGTCGAGGTAAGTTTGCATGGCGTTAGAATACGCGATTCCTGGCGGGGGGCGCAGCGTCGGGTCGAGTGGATCAGATCGTGCCGCGCGCTTCAAGAGAAAGCCGGTGAAACCGCATGCGTCGATACGCGTTTACCCAAGAGGGCACTTTGTCGCAACGCCTTCTTATACCTGAATTCTTTTTTATTTTCTCTGCGGCTTGAAACGCGGTAGGCCGTTCCGAATTCTTTAAGGTGACGTTTAGAATTATTGTGTTTCAGGCATTTTTCTGATTGAAACACACGCCATCAGAGTGACCTTAAACGGTGCAGGGTGAAATCATGAAAGCTATCAAAATCGCTATGGTCGGCGCGGCCCTCGTCTGGTCGGCTTCGGCTTATGCCGCCGGCGATCCGGTGAAGGGTGAGCAGGTCTTCAAGCAGTGCAAGATCTGTCATCAGGTTGGCCCGACGGCGAAGCCGGGCGTCGGCCCCGTGCAGAACAATGTCGTCGGTTCGAAGGCTGGCTCGCGCCCGGGCTTCAACTATTCCGATGCCATGAAGAACTCGGGCCTGACGTGGGACGAAGCCACCCTCGACAAGTATCTCGAGAACCCGAAGGCCGTTGTTCCGGGCACGAAGATGGTGTTCGTCGGTCTGAAGAACCCGCAGGATCGCGCGGACGTCATCGCGTTTCTTGCGACGCAGCACGGCCAGTAAGCCGCTCGCCGGTTTTTGGAAAAAGGCACCCGCGAGGGTGCCTTTTTTGTTGCTCGCGCGGTCGCGTGGGCAGGATAGGCGATCGTTTGCATAGCGGGAACGGCCAACTGCTCACGCGACCGCCCGGGCGGGTTACTATGGAGCGCGCGCGTTATAACTTTCTTTTGCCCGCGCGGGGTCGCGTGTGTTTCTGGGAATGGCGACGTGCGGGCAAACCACTCCGCGAGAGTTACGGATGCGGTCCGCTCAAGCTACCCGAAGCTAGCCGATTACGATTGCGCTGAGCGGTGAAACGCGGCGTGCTTTTCGGTCGGGAACGCTGATCGCTCAGGCCGACTTCCTGAAACGCCGCATGATGTCGAAGATATGGGAAATACCGGCGAGCGTGACGAGGGCCAGCACCGGTAGCACCGGCGACGACTCGGTCCAGGCGAGACGTACCGCCAGCATGAGGAAAAAACCCGACGCGAGATAAGCAAGATCCGACGTGATCGCCGAGGCCTCGTTATTCCGGACGCGGAGCGCCGCGAGTAAGCCGGCCTCCGCAACAACTAGCACGAGGATGATGTCGAGAAGCGTTGTCATTGAGTAATCGCATGACGGAAACGCCCGGAAGCGGGGCCGGGCGAATGGAATGGTGAGGCGGGATCAGGATGGCCGGGCTTACCCGGCCATGCCGAGCTATTGCGCGATGACCTGCGGGTTCAGCTGAACCACGGTATAATTCAGGAAGCCCGCGAACGTAACCCATACCAGATAGGGCATGAGGAGCCAGCTCGCCGTCTTCGAGTAACGCGCCAGAACGATGATCGGAATGAACACCGACGCCCAGAGCGCGCCCACCTCAATCAACGCCCAATCGGGCCGCTGAAGGCGGAAGAACAAAAGGCTCCACAGCAGGTTAAAGAACGCTGTGCAGAGGAACAGGACAATGATTGTCAGCTTGTCGTCGCGCGTGGGAGCCTCGCGCCACGCATAGACGGCGGCGAGAGCGGTGAAGGCATAAATTATCGTCCAGGCCGGGCCGAACGCCCAGTCCGGCGGCTGCCACGACGGCTTGTTCAGCGAAAGATACCAGGACGAAAGGTCGGTCGTCAGCGCACCGAGGCCGCCGACCACCATGGCGAGAAGAAATGCGATTCCAAAGGGCTTCCAGAACCCCGGCCGGGGCCCAGCGAGCGCTTCCGCAGTGTCCGTGTGTGTATACGTCACGTTCGTACCAATCCCAGAAGGTGAGCCAGATCCTTGAAGAAGATCCTAGCATGAGCAACGGGATTCGAGCGAACTAGTTCCTTATGCATATAGGACTGCCACGTGAGGCGCTGAACGTCCTTGTCCTGACAAATGTTCACGAAGCGTTCACGGCGCTTGTCGTTCCGGTACCAGAAGTGCTGCATGAGTTCGAGCACCCAGAACACCTTCCCATGCTCCTTCATGAACCGCTTGCGCGCGGTAGCGAGCGCCCTCGCGTCGGCGGTCTTGAGGAACTCGGCAGCGGCTTCGGCGGCGAGGCGGCCACCCAGCAGCGCATAATAGATGCCTTCGCCCGAAGCCGGAGCGACCACCCCGGACGCGTCGCCCGCCAGCACGACATCGCGGCCATTGTCCCAGCGTTTCAAGGGCTTGAGTGGAATCGGCGAGCCTTCCCAGCGCAGCGTTTCAGCGTGCTCTTCGTCAAGGCCGACATGCTTGCGAAGGTCGGCCACGGCCTGACGCATGTCGAAGCCCTTGATCATGGTGCCGGTGCCGATGCTGACCGTGTCGCCGTGCGGGAAGATCCAGGCGTAGAAGTCGGGCGAGAGCTTGCCCTGATAATAGACGTCGCAGCGGGTGGGATCGTAGTTCGTCAGCCCGCCAACCGGAGTCTTCACAATTTCGTGATATGCATACACGAGCGGCACTTTCTTCACGTCGGGCAGCGCCTGCTTGGCCACTTCCGAGTTCGCGCCGTCCGCGCCGATGACGGCTTTGGCCGCCACGCTGACGTGCTCGCCATCCGCTGTCTTGTAGGTGATGACGGCGCGGCCCTTCTCGTCGCGCCAGTACTTCTCGAACTTGCCCTTCCGACGCTCGGCGCCCGAATCCGCCGCCCGGTTCCGAAGCCACTCGTCGAAGGTTGCGCGATCGACCATGCCGACGAAGCCGCCGTCGATGGGCATGTCCACTTCCTTGCCCGATGGCGCCACCATGCGGGCGGAGGTGATGCGCGCGACGAGGCATTCGCCGGGAATGGCGAAATCCTTGATCGCCCGGGGCGGGATTGCGCCGCCGCAAGGCTTGATGCGGTGCCCCCTGTCGAGCAGAAGCACGTGATGGCCCATTCGCGCGAGATCGTTTGCTGCCGTAGCACCGGCGGGGCCGCCGCCGACCACGATGACGTCGAAAGTGTCAAGATCGGTCATAGTCAAACTTGCTCCGGATGGACCCGTAACGGGGCATTCTGATGATAAGAAAGGTCTGCTTCGTGATGCGACTCGTCAGGGACTTGCGTAGCGGCAGTCAGCCTGAAGGCGAGGTAGGTGGAGAACGCGAACAGCACGCCCTGGATGATGAACAAGAGCGAATAGGCGGCGGCGGCCGAGCCGAGCGCCACGCGCGCCACATCCACGGATGCCGTGCCGACGACGCCGCCAAGCCCGAAGGCCACGGCCTGCGCCGCGCCCCACATGCCCATGCGGACGCCCTCGCGAGAGCCCTTGCCGATGCTTGCCATCGAAATCATGGTGCCGATGGCGGCGACCGCGTAGACGCCATTCGCCATTCCGAGTGAGAAGACGACGGTCTTGAGGAGCCCGGATTCGGCTCCGAGGCCGACAGCCGCGAGCGCGAAAAGCCCAGCCGACGAGGCGAAGCAACCGCCCGCCACCCAATATCGTCCGAGGGAACTGCTCTTCGCGGAGAAAATGCCGAGAAGGCCGCCCGCCACCATGCCGAGCACGATGCCCGCGCGGTGCGAGCCGAACAGCTTCGCCGTTTCGGCTGGCGTGAGCCCGAAGACTGACCCCGCGAACGGTTCGAGAAGCAGCTCCTGCGCGCTGAAGGCGAGCATGGAGATGAAGATGAAGATCGTCATGCGACGCGCGTCACGCTCGGACAGCACATCCTTCATGGCATCGATGAAGCTGTGCGCCGGCTTTTCCTTCGGTTTCTCCGCTCCGTCGACCACACGCCGCTCGACGCCCCAGATGGCGAGCACGGCGATTGTGAATGCGATGGCCGAGATTGACGCGCTGACGGCGATGAGCCGCTCCATCGAGAACGGCGCGAGCATATAGCCCGCAAAGCCCGCCGCGAGCGCGGTGCCGGCGATCATCAACGTCCAGACGATGGCGGCGGCCGTGGCCTTGCGGTCGGGGGCCGTCGATTTTGCGACGAGGACGAGAAGCGAGGTTCCCGCCGCGCCCGCGCCGATGCCGATGCCGATATAGGCGAGGACCGCGCAGGCGATGCCCGCGGTCGTGTTCGTCGACATGAGCCCGATGGACCCCGCTGCGCCGACGCCCGAGAGCGCGAGGACGGCCATGCCGCCAATGATCCACGGTGTGCGCGAGCCGCCCTTGTCGGAGCCGTGGCCCCAACGTGGGCGGAGCATCTCGGCCGCGTAATGTATGCCGAACAGCAAGCCCGGCAGCGTCGCCGGAAGCATAAGCTCCACCACCATCACCCGGTTCAGCGTCGAAGTGGCCAGCGCAACGATGCCGCCGAGCGCCATCTGCACGAGTCCGAGCCGGACGATGCCAAACCAGCCGAGTGTCGTGGACATTTACATTTAACCCTGCAACAGCGGACGCAATGCGAAAGCGGTGACGAGCATGCCGAGAACATAAAGGGTGGTGCCGGTGGCGTTGTACCAGATGGCCTGTTCGCGGGGATTTCCGAGGAACCGGCGCATCAGCACGAACTGCACGACGAGAAGCGCCGAAACCATGCCCGCATGCCAAGGGCTATTCCAGGAGAAGAGCAGGCCGATCACGATCACCTGCGGCAGTGCCATGACGACGCAGGCGAGCCACGCCGCCTTGCGAACGCCGAGCTGCACGGGCAGGGAGCGCACGCCCATCTTGATGTCGCCCTCGACGGACTTGAAGTCGTTCAGCGTCATGATGCCATGCGCGCCGAGGCTATAAAGAAGCGCGACGGTCAGGATGCGCCAGTCGGGCAGGGCAGCCGCGATGATGGCGGCAGCCGTGATCCATGGCAGCCCTTCATAGGCGAGCCCGCACGCGAGATTCCCCCACCAGCCGTTCTGCTTCAGGCGGAAGGGCGGCGCGCTGTACATCCACGCGAGGATGAGGCCGAGGGTTGCCGCTGCGAAACCCCAGAAACCGAGCGTGGTCGCCAGGATCAACGAGAGGATCGTCCATGTGACGGAAATATAGAAGCCCCAGTTTCCGGGCAGTCGCCCGGACGGGATTGGCCGATTCGGCTCGTTGATGGCGTCGACGTGGCGATCGTACCAGTCGTTGACGGCCTGGCTTGTGCCACAGACCATGGGCCCCGCGAGCAACACGCCCGCGACCACGATTTGCCAATTGCTGCCGAAGCTGAAGCCTGATGAGATCAGTCCACAGCCGAAAGCCCACATGGGTGCAAACCACGTGATGGGCTTCATGTATTCGAGGATGGTTGCAAAGTCAGGCCGGTTCATGGCCGGACACTAGATTTTACATCGACGCCTGTCAATTTGGGTTTACAGGCCGTGAGGGCTGTGAGGCAAAAAACCCTATCCGGCTGAAGCTTGTCGGGAAGCCGCTGATTTTCGGTGCGTCGGGCGTGCCCTGTTACTCGCCGCTGCCTTCCGGCTGCAGATCGCCGAGGCCGTAGCGGCGAAGCTTCACATACAGGCTCTGGCGAGACAGCCCCAGCATTTCGGCGGCCGAGGCGCGGTTGTCGCCGGTGAGCTCAAGCGCGGCCTCGATACAGAGCTTCTCGATGAGGTCGCTCGATTCGCGCACGAGGTCTTTCAGCGAAACCCGACCGACGAGTTCGGTGAGCTGGTCGACGGAGCGCGCCAGATTTGCCGGACGCGCGGCCTTCTGCTGGGCGGCGCGCGTCGCGGATGAGCGGATCACGAAGCCGAAACAGGGCTGTTGCCCGTTCGGCACGGACACGGCAGACACTTCGACATCTTCGAGCGAGCCATAGGCGCCGTTCACGATGGTCGGGAAGCCGCGCACGGAGCCGTGCTCGCGCAGGTTCGCCATCAGCACATTCATGTCGACGCCGGAGCGGCCGAGCCAGTTTTCGAGCGCGTGGCCCTGCGCCTGCTCGGGATTGGAAAGCTGCGCCAGGTCGAGGAACGCCGTGTTCGCCGAAATCACCCGCCCATCGGCGTCGGTCATGACGAAACCTTCGGGCAGGCGTTCGAGAATCCGGTCGAGCGTCCCCGTCTTGCCGGGCATGCATTCGCAGACATCGGGGTCGACGGGCGCAATTCGCGCGAGAATGAACGCGCTGGCTCCTTGCCGGAAGAACGAGCTGGAAAAGGTGAACCGCCGATCGAGACCGGCGAGCCGTACGACGACATTGTCGCCGACGCCCGTGGATCGAACCGTCGCGAGAAGATCCTGAAGCGCGGCCGCGTCGGCCGGATCGACGAGATCGGCGAGCGTCTGCGCGGTGAGCTTTTTCGAGGATTCGCCGATCAGCGTCTGCGCGGCCGGGTTCACCTCGGTGATGCGGCCGGACCAGGCGTCGGCGATGACGATGGCCTCGGAAGCGATCTGGAAGAGCAGCCGGTAGCGAAGCTCGGACTGCCTGAGCCGCGCATAATCGCGCTCGATCGAAAGCTGCGCGTCGACAAGCTGCTGCTGGAGACTCGCCAGCGCGCGAAGGTCGCGTCCGAAGGCAACGACGCGTCCGTCGGGGCGGATCTGGATGACCGAATAGCGCACCGGGACGAGGTCGCCGCCCGGCGCCGTGTGGTTGACTTCGCGCCACCGCGTGGGAACCTTGAGCGCGGCCTCGCGCAGCAGCTCCTCGATCTTGTGACGGCTTTCCGGCGTTACCGTGTCGACCCAGGACACACCGATCCATTCGCCGAAACCGGCGTTGACAAGATCCTCGCTGCCCACCGCGATGTCTTTGACGATGCCGCTCTTGTCGACAACGAGCGCGACATCGGCCGCGGCGGAAATCAGCCGTGCGACGACGCTTGCGTTCAGCGAACCAAGCGACTTCTTCGGTGATTGAAACGAGTTCACGGTGCGAGAGACCAGGATCTCCATTGTTGCGCCAATATCCTCTCGCCTCGCTAATTGCGCAGAGGCTTGTGCGCGAGCAAAGCCCGTGCGCGTGACACAGCCAAGCGCCCGTCGGGGGCAAATGCGTCAGCTCCGACCTGTCCCACCAGATCGGGCCGCTGAAGAAACGCTGCGCCGCCTACAAGCACGCCTATATCGCGGTTGCACGAGTGCCGCCGGACGCTTCGGATCAGCGACGAAAGCCGATCCAGGAATCGCTCTGAACTGAGAGAAAATCCGGCGACGGCGAACCATTGCCTGTCGACTAAGTGGGTAATTTCATCGCTCGAGTCAATCTGGCCCCCGTACACATCCCAGCCATCGCGACGAAAAAAAGATTCGACCACGAACAAACCCAGTGAGTGTTGATCGCCGGGCGTCGAGGCGAGAAGCGCGCGGCGGCCGTGATGCCACACGTGAACGTTGTTTTCAAAGGAAACGGCCCGTGTTCGCAGCAGTTCCCGAAGGCGCGAAGCTGCGATCGTGACCTGCGCGAAACCGCAGCGATCCGACTCCCAGAGATGGCCGAGACGAACTGCCGCAGGCCCGAACAGGTCGAGAAGGATGGCCTCAACCTCGTGGCCCTCCCTGCGAGTGCGGTCGACGAAGGCAGCCGCTCCCGCGCCGTCGGGCGACAGAAGAAGAGAAGTGAAGCGCTCGATGTCGCCGGGTGTGAATTCTGCCATGCCTGCTGCTGCGGGCTTGGGCATGTCGGCATGAAGAGCAACAAGAAGCTGTGAAATGGTCTCACCCTCTCATCGTTTGGCAAGTCGTCCGGACGAACCGCGATCGCGATGAGCGCGAGATCCTGCGCCTTCACGTCTGCTTGCCTTTTCCTCCTGCCAGCGATAAGTGACACGATCTTCAAGCCCGGCCTAGCAACCCGGCCCGCAACCACGACGGGTTGAAACTTGGGTGAGGCTTAAGCTAAAGGGGTGCGCCTCATCAAACGAATTCAACGAGCCGCTAGCCCACCGTCACGCAGGGCTCTCCGAACGACGCAGCTTAAGGTAACTGTAAATCGGACTTTACGTCAAGTTTTGTTGACAGTCGATTGACAGCAGTTCTAAATGCCACCGACATGATGTGGGGATAGCGCATGCAACAAAAGCTGGGCAAAAAACCGCGACGCCCGCTTTATACGCCTGAAGAACGCATCCGCCGCGACGCCTCTCCCTGGACGCTCGTTCAGGGCGTGCTCGCGCCATTGCAGTTTCTCGTCTTTCTCGTAAGCCTTGGGCTCGTCCTTCGTTTTCTGGCGACCGGCAACGGCGAATATGCGGCGACGGTGTCCATCGTCGTCAAGACGTTCGTCCTGTATACGATCATGATAACAGGCGCGATCTGGGAGAAGAAAGTCTTCGGGCAATATCTGCTGGCCCCGGCCTTCTTCTGGGAAGACGTGATGAGTTTTCTCGTCATCGCGCTTCACACCGCCTATCTCGTCGCCCTCATCTACGGGGTGTTCGATACGCGCACCCAGATGTTCATCGCGCTCGCGGCCTACACGGCCTATGTCGTGAACGCGGTGCAATTCCTTCTCAAGCTTCGCGCCGCCCGCCTCGATGAGGCAAGAAAGGCCGCCGAAGTGCAAGTCGCAGTCGAGCCGGAGATGGCGCAATGAGCATTGAAGACGCCGTCGCCGACACCGGTTGTCAAGACCGGCAGATTCGTCACGAACGCGGCCAGCGCGCCGTTTTCTGCGGGCTCACCAGCATCGTCTGGCTGCATCGCAAAATTCAGGACGCCTTCTTTCTCGTCGTCGGCTCCAGAACCTGCGCGCACCTGATCCAGTCGGCCGCCGGCGTGATGATCTTCGCAGAGCCCCGCTTCGGCACCGCCATTATAGAAGAGCGCGATCTCGCGGGCCTCGCCGACATGAACGAGGAACTCGACCGCGTGGTGAACCGGCTGCTCGAACGCCGCCCGGACATCAAGATGCTGTTTCTCGTCGCGTCGTGCCCGTCCGAGGTGATCAAGCTCGATCTCGACCGCGCGGCGCAGCGGCTCTCAGCCGACTTCGCAGGCCGCGTCAGCATTTTCAGCTATTCCGGCAGCGGCCTCGACACGACGTTCACGCAGGGCGAGGACACCTGTCTCGCCGCGCTGGCGCCGGTCTTGCCCGAAGCGAAGCGGGATGCCGCGCGTTCGCTGATGGTCGTCGGCACGCTTGCGGATGTGGTCGAGGACCAGTTCGCCCGCCTTTTCCGCGAAATCGGCCTCGAAAACGTGCATTTCTTCCCCCCGCGTGACAGCCAGCATCTGCCGCCTGTGGGTGAGAATACGCACTTCCTGCTCGCGCAGCCGTTCCTGACCGAGACCGCCCGCACGCTCCAACGTCGCGGCGCACGGCACATTCCGGCTCCGTTCCCGCTCGGCGAAGAGGGCACGACAGGCTGGCTGCGCGCCGCCGCCAGGACATTCGGCGTTCCGGACGAGCGCTTGGAAGCCGTTATCGCCGCACCGCGTGAACGCGCCAGACGCGCGCTCTCCGCCCACAAGGCGAAGCTCGAAGGCAAGTCCATCTTCTTCTTCCCGGATTCGCAGCTCGAAGTGCCGCTCGCGCGCTTCGCGAGCCGCGAACTTGACATGACGCTCGCGGAAGTGGGCACGCCCTACCTTCACCGCCAGCATCTCGCTGCCGAACTCGACCTGCTTCACAAGGATGTCATTATCTACGAGGGGCAGGACGTGGAACACCAACTCGACCGCTGCCGTGAGGCGCGGCCCGATCTCACCGTCTGCGGCCTCGGCCTTGCCAACCCGCTCGAAGCAGAGGGCTTGGCCACGAAGTGGTCAATCGAGCTTCTTTTTACGCCGATACAAGGCTACGATCAGGCTGGCGACCTCGCGGAGCTTTTTGCACGGCCGCTCAATCGTCGCGCGCGGCTGGAGGTTTAACGGATGCAACTTACCGTATGGACCTATGAAGGCCCCCCGCATATCGGAGCGATGCGCGTCGCGACCGCGATGACGGGCGTGCATTATGTCCTTCATGCGCCGCAGGGCGACACATACGCCGACCTTCTGTTCACGATGATCGAGCGTCGCGACAAGCGTCCGCCCGTCACCTACACGACATTTCAGGCGCGCGATCTCGGCACCGACACGGCGGAGCTTTTTCAGTCGGCGCTCGCCGATGCGTATGAGCGGTTCAAGCCTCAGGCGATGCTTGTCGGCTCGTCATGTACGGCCGAACTCATCCAGGACGACCCAGGCGGCCTCGCCGACGCGCTGCGCTTGCCCGTTCCCGTGATCCCGCTCGAACTGCCCGCCTATCAGAAGAAAGAGAACTGGGGCGCGGCCGAAACCTTCTACCGCATCGTTCGCACGCTGGCGTCACCCCGTCAGGGGCAGGAGCGCCCGAAGAACGAGCGACCGCTCGCGAACCTGCTCGGCCCGACCGCTCTGGGCTTCCGCCATCGCGACGACATCGTCGAAATCACGCGCCTCCTCGACAGCATGGGCATCGGCGTCAATGTGGTGGCGCCGCTCGGAGCCTCGCCCGCCGACATCCAGCGCATCCCGGATGCCGATTTCAACCTCGTGCTCTATCCCGAACATGCGCTGTCTGCCGCCCAATGGCTGGAGCGCGCGTTCAAGCAGCCCTATACGAAGACCGTTCCCATCGGCGTGAACGCGACGCGCGCCTTCATCGCCGAGGTCGCGCAGATCGCCGGCGTCTCCGCCGACGTGCCGGAGCGCACGCGGTTGCCGTGGTACTCGCGCTCGGTCGACTCGACGTATCTCACCGGCAAGCGCGTCTTCATCTTCGGCGACGCGACGCATGCGCTCGCCGCCGCCCGGGTGGCCTCGAAGGAACTCGGCTTCCAGGTCGTCGGCCTCGGCACCTACAGCCGCGAATTCGCCCGCGAGATCCGCGCCGCCGCCGCCGAATATGGCGTCGAGCCGCTGATCACCGACGATTACCTCGAAGTCGAAGCCGCGGTGCGCGACAGCAACCCGGAACTCGTGCTCGGTACGCAGATGGAGCGGCATATCGCCAAGCGCCTCGGGATTCCGTGCGCCGTGATCTCCGCACCCGTCCATGTGCAGGATTTCCCCGCGCGCTACTCGCCGCAGATGGGATTCGAAGGCGCGAACGTGCTGTTCGACACTTGGGTGCATCCGCTCATGATGGGCCTTGAGGAGCATTTGCTTCGCATGTTCCGCGAGGACTTCGAGTTTCAGGAGGCCCCCTCGCATCTCGGCGCCGCGCCGCAAGCCCCGAAGGAAGCGCCTGCCGCGCGGGAACTCGCGGTCGCTGCCCCGGCAGAGGTCGCGCTCGCCGACACACCCGCCACGCCGTCCGCGCTCGTATGGCTCGCTGACGCCGAGGCCGAGCTTCGCAAAATTCCTTTTTTCGTTCGCGGCAAAGCGAAACGGAACACTGAGCGCTACGCCGCCGAAAAAGGCATCTCGAACATCACGGTAGAGACACTTTACGATGCAAAAGCGCACTTCAGCCGCTAGCAGCACACCAGTGCGCTTCGTCATTGTAACGCTCGACAGCCATCTGGCGAGCGCGGTCGAGCGCGCCAAGGAGACGCTGGCAGACGAGTTGCCGGGCCTTCGCATCACGCTTCACGCCGCGAGCGAGTGGGGCCAGAACCCAGAGCTTCTCGACGAGTGCCTCGACGACATCCGCGAGGGCGACATCATCCTCACGACGATGCTGTTCATCGAGGAGCACATCAAAGCGGTGTTGCCTGCGCTCGAAGCGCGCCGCGACCATTGCGACGCCATGATCGCTTGCATGTCGGCAAGTGAAGTTGCGCGCGTCACCAAGATGGGCGGCTTCAACATGGACGGCTCCGACAAGGGCGTCCTGTCGCTGCTGAAGAAACTGAAGCCGAAGAAGAAGGAAGGCGAGAGCCAGCCCGCGAACGCCGGCGCGAAACAGATGGCGATGCTCCGCCGCCTGCCGAAGATCCTGCGCTTCATCCCCGGCGCCGCGCAGGACGTGCGGGCGTACTTCCTCACGCTGCAATACTGGCTCGCAGGCTCCGACGACAACATCGCGCACATGGTGCGCTACCTCGTGAACCGCTATGCGAGCGGCCCGCGTCAGGCGCTGCGCGGCAAGATCAGCGCGGCGGAGCCGGTGGAATATCCGGAGGTCGGCGTCTACCATCCGACGCTGAAGCATCGCGTCGGCCACAGCATCGACGAACTGCCGCACGCAAAGGGCAGCGACAAGGGCACCGTTGGCGTGCTCGTCATGCGCTCCTATGTGCTCGCGGGCAATTCGCTGCATTACGACGGCATGATCGAGACGCTGGAAAAGCGCGGCCTGAACGTGATCCCCGTCTTCGCGAGCGGCCTCGACGCGCGCGAGGCGATCGAGCGGTACTTCATCGAGAACGGCAGCGCGAAGATCGACGCGCTCGTGTCGCTCACGGGTTTCTCGCTCGTCGGCGGCCCGGCCTACAACGACGCGAAGGGCGCGCAGGAAATCCTCGCCAAGCTCGACGTTCCTTATATCTCCGTCCAGCCGGTGGAATTCCAGACGCTCCAGCAATGGGCGGGCGACGTGCGCGGCCTCATGCCGGTGGAAAGCACCATGATGGTGGCGATCCCCGAGCTTGACGGCGCCACGGGTCCGGCGGTGTTCGGCGGCCGTTCCGACTGCACCGACGCGCCGTGCTCCGGTTGCGAACTCGGCTGCGTCTTCCCGACCTCGACCGCGCGCGATATGCATTCCTGCGTCGAGCGCGCCGAAATGATTTCTTCGCGCATCGAGCGTCTGATCGCGCTTCGCAAGAGCGAGCGTGCGGAGCGCAAGCTCGGCGTGGTGATGTTCTGCTTCCCGCCGAACGCCGGCAATATCGGCACGGCGATGTCGCTTGCGGTGTTCGAGTCGCTCTACAACACGCTTACGCGACTGAAGGCCGAGGGCTATACGGTCGAGGTGCCGGAGTCGGTCGATGCGCTGCGCGAGCGCGTCATCGGCGGCAATTCGGCCCGCTACGGCACGCCCGCCAACGTGCTCGCCCGCATCCCGGTCAACGATTACATTCGCGCCGAGAAGTGGCTGCCGCAGATCGAAAAGGCGTGGGGTTCCGCGCCAGGCCGCCAGCAGACCGATGGCGCGACGGTGTTCGTGCTCGGCGAGACGTTCGGCAATGTGTTCGTCGGCATTCAGCCCGCGATGGGCTACGAGGGCGACCCGATGCGGTTGCTGTTCGAACGCGGTTTCGCGCCGACGCATGCCTTCTCGGCCTTCTACCGCTGGCTGCGCGACGATTTCGGCGTGCACGCGCTCCTGCATTTCGGCACGCATGGCGCGCTCGAATTCATGCCGGGCAAGCAGACCGGCCTTTCGGGCGATTGCTGGCCGGACCGCCTCATCGGCGACCTGCCGAACTTCTATCTCTATGCCGCGAACAACCCGTCCGAAGGTACGCTCGCGAAGCGCCGCAGCGCCGCGACGGTCGTCAGCTATCTGACGCCGCCCGTCACGCAGGCTGGGCTTTATCGCGGGCTGCTCGACCTCAAGGCTTCGGTGCAACGCTGGCGCGAGTTCGTGCCCGACACGGCCGAAGCCGAGAAGGAAGCGCTGGCGACGCTCATTCAGGCGCAGGCCGCTGCCGTCGATCTGGCTGAGGCCGAGCCGCAATGGCCCGCCGCCGATGTCGAGGGCAAGGTTGCGGCGCTCATCAATGCCGTGATCGAGCTTGAAGAGACGTTGATTCCGCACGGCCTCCACGTCGTCGGAAAGACCGCGACCGACGACGAGCGGCGCGATCTTCTGACCTTCGCCGCCGAGGCGCTCGACGGTTTCAGCCCGCCTCACGACCTGATCCGCGCCGTAGCGGGCGGCCAGTCGCCTGAGGATGCGCTGAAACGCGCCGGCCTCGAACGCTCCGAGCAGAACATCGGCAAGCTCGCAAAGCTCGCGCAGATGTACAATTATCTTGGCGAGGACGCGGAACTGCCCGCCATCGTGCGCGCGCTCGACGCCCGCTATATCAAGCCTGTCGCGGGCGGCGACATCATCCGCAATCCTGACATCCTGCCCACCGGCCGCAACATCCACGGCTTCGACCCCTTCCGCATCCCGAGCGTATTCGCGATGAAGGAAGGCGAGAAACAGGCCGCGCGGCTTCTCGACCGCCACATGGCGGAGGGCAACGCGCTACCCGAATCGGTCGCGTTCGTGCTGTGGGGCACCGACAACCTCAAGACGGAAGGCGAGCCGATTGCGCAGGCTCTGGCGCTCATGGGCGCGCGTCCACGCCTCGACAGCTATGGCCGCGTGTCCGGTGCCTCGCTCGTGCCGCTTGAAGAACTCGGCCGACCGCGCATCGACGTGGTGATGACCATGTCGGGCATCTTCCGCGACCTGCTTCCGCTGCAGATGAAGCTCTTGGCGGAAGCGTCCTACGAGGCCGCCATCGCGGACGAACCGCTCGACAAGAATTTCATCCGCAAACACGCGCTCGCCTATCAGGCGTCGCAGAAATGCGACATGGAAACAGCCGCGCTGCGCGTCTTCTCGAACGGCGACGGCGCTTACGGCGCGAATGTGAACCTGCTCGTCGATTCGGGGGCATGGCAGGACGAGGACGAACTCGCCGAAACCTACAGCCGCCGCAAGTCCTTCGCCTATGGGCGGCAGGGCAAGCCGATGGCGCAACCCGCGCTGCTGAAAACCATGCTCGCCGACGTCGATCTCGCCTATCAGAACCTCGATTCGGTCGATCTCGGCGTGACGACCATCGACCAGTATTTCGATACGCTGGGCGGCATCACGCGCTCGGTCAGGCGCGCGAAGGGCGGCAAGGATCTGCCAGTCTATATCGCCGACCAGACGCGCGGCGAGGGCAAGGTTCGCACACTGTCCGAGCAGGTTTCGCTGGAAACGCGCACGCGCGCTCTCAACCCGAAATGGTACGAGGGCATGCTGGAGCACGGCTATGAAGGCGTGCGTCAGATCGAAGCGACGGTCACCAACACGATGGGCTGGTCGGCAACGACAGGGCAGGTCGATCCGTGGGTCTATCAGCGCCTGACGCAAACCTATGTGCTTGACGAGACAATGCGAAAGCGGCTAGCGGCCTTGAACCCGACGGCCACCGCGCGCATGGTGAACCGCCTGAATGAAGCTTACGAACGCAACTACTGGAAGCCGGACGACGAGACCCTCGATGCTCTTCGCAAGGCGTCTGAAGAACTCGAAGACCAGATCGAAGGGGTTGGTATGGTAGAGGAAGCCGCATGAGCATGTACACGCGCATCCCGGCGCAGCCGATCCCGCAATATCGCGCCAAGGGCGCCGCAGGCCAGGACGAAGGCGACGGCGACGGCAGCATGCAGGTGCATCTCGATCCGAACATGAAGATCGGGAACGCCAAGGTTTTCGCGGTCTATGGCAAGGGCGGCATCGGCAAGAGCACGACATCGTCGAACCTTTCGGTCGCGTTCTCGAAGCTCGGCAAGCGCGTGCTCCAGATCGGCTGCGATCCGAAGCACGACAGCACGTTCACGCTCACGAAGTGCATGATTCCGACCGTGATCGATGTGCTCGAAACGGTGAATTTTCACACCGAAGAGCTGCGCCCCGAAGACTATATGTTCGAGGGCTATAACGGCGTCATGTGCGTCGAGGCGGGCGGACCGCCGGCGGGCACGGGCTGCGGCGGCTATGTCGTCGGCCAGACGGTGAAGCTCATGAAGGAGCATCACCTGCTCGACGAGACCGATGTCGTGGTGTTCGACGTGCTGGGCGACGTCGTGTGCGGCGGCTTCGCGGCTCCGCTGCAATATGCCGAGCGCGCGCTGATCGTGACGGCGAACGACTTCGATTCGATCTTCGCGATGAACCGCATCGTCGCGGCCATTCAGGCGAAGTCGAAGAACTACCGCGTGCGCCTCGGCGGCGTGATCGCGAACCGTAGCCGCGCGACGGACGAGATCGACCGCTTCAACGCGGCCATCGGTTTGAAGCGCATGGCGCATGTCCCCGACCTCGATTGCATCCGCGTCTCGCGCCTCAAGAAGAAGACGCTGTTCGAAATGGACCCGTCCGAAGACGTGGAGCGCGCGCAGGCCGAATATCTGCAGCTTGCGAAGGCCATGTGGGACGGCTCCGAGCCGCTTGAGGCCAAGCCGATGAAAGACCGCGATATTTTCGAATTCCTAGGATTCAACTGATGACGACGCAGTCCTACCTCGATCGCCGCCACGACCTTAAGACCTATTTCGACAGGACGGCGGCGGATGCGTGGGCGAAGCTGACGGCGGATGCCCCCGTCAGCGGCGTGCGCGCGACGGTTCGCGCGGGTCGCGACCGCATGCGCGCGACTCTCATGAGCTGGCTTCCCGACGACCTCTCCGGCGCGCGCCTTCTCGACGCGGGTTGCGGCACGGGGCTTCTCTCGGTGGAAGCGGCGCGGCGCGGCGCGCATGTCGTGGCGGTGGACCTGTCCCCGACGCTCGTCGGCATCGCTCAGGAGCGCATGCCTGAAGATGTCGCCGACCGCATCGAGTTCTACTCCGGCGATATGCTGGATGCTTCGCGCGGCCGCTACGACTTCTGCGTCGCGATGGACTCGCTCATCCATTACAAGGCCGACGACCTTGTGAGCGCGCTTTCGGGCCTCGCGGCTCTCGCCGACCAGAAGGTGCTCTTTACTTTCGCCCCGAGGACGCTTGCGCTCTCGGTCATGCACAGCGCGGGCAAACTTTTCCCCCGCTCGGATCGGTCGCCAGCCATCGAACCTATTGCGGAAGCCAAACTTTCAGGGATGATCGCGAAGGATAGTCGCCTCGCGGGCTTTGCACAGGGGCGCTCGGAGCGAATCGTGAACGGGTTCTACACCTCGAATGCGATGGAGTTGTCTGCCTCGTGACGGATGTCGGCGGTCATAGGAACGTGGAAACGCCCGGAACTTCGAAAGAGGCGCCGGAAGATCCCTGCGCCCTGCGCGATCCGGCCGCTTCTTTCACGACGCAACCCGCCGAGGCTCCTCCGCATCGCGGGGGAGACGCAATCGAGAGCGCTGGCGCGAAGGATTCGGCCGCGAATCAGTCGCAAGCTGCTGTCGCGTCCGAAGCCAAGCGGGGCACATCGGCCACGCACCCAAGCGGGGCGTACCTCTTCCTGAAGGGCCTCGGACCGAAATTCCTGCCCTTCGCGGACGCGGCCACGCCGCAACTTCCGCTGCACCGGCTTCTGCGCCTTTCGCTGTTTCAGGTGACGGTCGGCATGGCGCTGGTGCTCGTCAACGGCACGCTGAACCGCATCATGATTCTCGACCTCGGCGTGCCGGCGTGGCTCGTCGCGCTCATGATCGCGATCCCGCTGGTTTTCGCACCGTTCCGCGCACTTCTCGGGTTCAAGTCCGACACGCACCGCTCGCTGCTCGGCTGGAAGCGCGTGCCCTATATCTGGTTCGGCACGCTGCTGCAATTCGGCGGGCTCGCCATCATGCCGTTCGCGCTGATTCTGCTGTCGGGCGACACGCAAGGACCGCCGATTCTCGGACAATTCGCCGCTGCGCTGGCATTCTTGCTCGTCGGCGCAGGCATGCATACGACTCAGACAGCCGGGCTTGCGCTCGCAATGGATCTCTCGCCCGCTGAAAAGCGGCCGCGAGTCGTCGCCTTTCTCTACGTGATGCTGCTGATCGGCATGAGCGTCAGCGCGCTGATTCTGGGCGACCTCCTCACGAATTTCAGTCAGCTGCGGCTCATCGAGGTGATTCAGGGCACCGCGCTCACGACCATGGTGCTGAATATTGTCGCACTGTGGAAGCAGGAGCCGCGCAGGCCGCGCCGCCTCGCCGATGACGAGCCGAAGCCCGATTTCGGCGAAGCGTGGCGCACGTTCATGGCGACGGGCAACTGGAAGCGCATTTTCGTGGCGTTGGGCCTCGGTACGGTCGGCTTCAGCATGCAGGACATCCTGATCGAGCCTTATGGCGGTCAGGTTCTCGGTATGACGGTCGCGCAAACCACTGCGTTGACGGCGTTTTTCGCACTTGGCGCCCTCGTTTCGCTCGCCATTGCCGCGCGCCGACTCGACGCTGGCGCCAACCCGCATCGGCTCGCCGCACAAGGTGTATTGGTCGGCCTCCTGGCACTCACCGCTTTCGTTTTTTCCGCCCCCGTCGGCGAACCACTCCTATTCGAAGTGGGTGTCGTTGCGCTCGGTTTCGGCAGCGGCTTTTTTGCCGCAGGCACGCTTACCGCCGCGATGGAGCTTGCAAAAGCCTCTCAGGCGGGGTTAGCGCTTGGTGCGTGGGGTGCGGTCGGTGCCTCTGCGACAGGAGGCGGAATTGCACTCGGCGGCGCGATCCGCGACGTTAGCGCGACCCTTGCGGCGAACGGTAGCCTCGGTGAGGCGCTAATGCGCACAGACACAAGTTACCTCATTGTCTATCATATCGAAATTGCCCTGTTGTTCGCGACGCTCGTGGCTATCGGCCCCCTGGTGCGAACAGCGGGTAATGCATCAAGGCAAAAGCCGCCGCAATTCGGCCTAGCTGATTATCCGGGTTGAAGAAAAAACTTTGGAGGTATTAATGCCAACCGGCGCACTGACATCACATCTCGACGTCGCCCAGGTGACGTTGTACGCGTTCTGGATCTTCTTCGCGCTTCTGATCCTTTACCTGCGCCGCGAAGACCGGCGCGAGGGTTATCCCCTCATCAACGAATCGACGGGCCAGCCGCAGAATGACGGCTATCTCACGATCCCGGACAAAAAGATCTTCCGTCTTTTCCACGGCGGCACGACGACCTCTCCTCAGCCAGCCAAGCCCCAACGCGACCTGAAGCTGAAGCCCCTCACCAATCATCCCGGCTCGCCGTATGTGCCGACCGGCAACCCGATGATCGACGGCGTGGGCCCGGCTTCGTGGGTGCAGCGTCAGGACGTTCCGGATCTGACCTATGACGGTCTGACCCGCATCGCTCCCCTGCGCGTAGCCACAGACCACGCGATCGACGAGCACGACCGCGACCCGCGCGGCTTCACGGTTTACGGCGCCGATGGCGTCAAGGCCGGTAAGATCCGCGATGCGTGGCTCGACCGTTCGGAAGTCATCATCCGCTATCTCGAAGTGACGACGCCGAAGGGCCGCAATGTTCTCGTGCCCTTCACGCTGTCCAAGATCGACCAGGGCAAGGGGAAGGTCGTGCTCGAATCGATCCTCGGCGCCCAGATCGAAGACGCGCCGAAGCTCGCCAACCCGGATCGCATCACGCGACTCGAAGAAGACAAGGTCTGCGCGTATTTCGCAGGCGGCATCCTGTATGCCACCCCGGCCCGCCAGGAGCCCCTTTTATGAGTGAATACGACTACGAGCCGGTACGGGGACTCCCGTACCAGCTTCCCGAGGATGAAAAAATCCTTTGGCAGGGGTCGCCTAAATGGCGGTCCCTGGCCGTTCATCTCTGCCACGTGCGCACGATAACGCTCTACTTCGCGGTTTTGATTGCGTGGCGGCTTCTGGTTCCCGTTCTCGACGGAAAGCCGGTTTCGGACGCGTTCGAACTCGCGGCCTTTCTCGCGCTTCTGAACGGTATCGTTGTCGCTATGGCGGTGATCTGGTCGCTGCTTCTAGCCAAGACGACGATCTACACGATAACGTCTCGGCGTGTGGTGTTGCGTTACGGGATCGCCTTCACCAAAGCCGTCAATGTGCCGCTCCGCCTCGTCAAGAATGTCGCCATGAACAGGCATTCGAACGGCTGCGCGGACGTCGCTTTCGAAACGAGCGGCAAAGACCGCATCGCCTATCTCATCTTGTGGCCTCATACGAGGCCATGGCGTGTCTCGCCGACGCAGCCGATGTTGCGTTCGGTCCCGGAAGCGGAAAAGGTTGCCGAAATCCTCAAAACGGCTCTTGCGCCATTTGCCGCACAGAGCTTAGATGAGAATGAAAATAGAGAGACGCAGACCGCGACCGATCAGCAGGGTGCGGAAAAAAAAGAGTCTGACATCGGTCAGCCGGCTGCCGAGGCAGCGTAAACGAATTGGAAACGCACCGGCATGTTCAAGGGTGTGAACAAAGCGCTGCTTCTGGGAAGCGTGGCGGTGGCCGCTCTTCTCGTTATAGTAATAGGCACAAGCGTCATCGATAGACATGGCGGAGGCGTTGCGGATGCGTCGCGCCGTCCGCTCGTCTCGCGCGCTGTCGTGTTCCGGGACGCTCCTTCGGGAGGTATTGCCGCCTTTGATCAGGGGGCAACCGAGCCTTTCCAGGTTCTGGAGCGCGAGAAGAACACATTCATGGCAACGTCGCTCCGCCTTCTTGGCCAAGTGCGTCAGACGCGTTCCAAGGCTGGGCCCGAAACGCCATTTGTCGTCACCCAGTGGAGCGACGGCAAGTTGACGCTGACCGATCCGACAACGGGTGAAACACTGGAACTTGCCGCTTACGGGCAGAGGAACGCCGATACCTTTTCGCAACTCCTCCCCCAGGCGAGCGTGCCTCGATGAGGCTGGTTCACGAGGTGAGCGGTCGTTCATCAAGGAAACTCGTGTTTTCCGGGAGCGCGGCCGGGTGCTCGCCTTTGCCGGTCGTGGCGCTTCGCGCGCCGCAGTCGGCGAGGCCGCGAACAGTGTGCTAACGAGGGCAGGGCAGTGATACATTACGGGCTTCCGACCCTCTACGTTCTCTTCGTCTGGTGGTTCAGCACCGGGGCTGTCCTGTATCTCAACAACCTGCCGAAGCGTACGTACAAATGGAGTGTGCTCGGCGGGACGCTCGTGATGCTGGGCTCGCTCTACGGCCTTTACGCCGCGAGCCAGAGCCAGACGGTGCTCGCTGCCTATGTCAGCTTCACCTGCGGTCTGCTCGCGTGGGCGTGGACGCAGCTGACGTTCTACACGGGCGTGATCACCGGACCGCGCAAGACGGCTTGCCCTCCCGGCTGCTCCGGCCCGCGTCATCTCTGGCATGCCGCCGAAACCTGCCTCTATCATGAGGCGAGCGCGGCGCTTCTCGGCGTCGCCGTATGCTTCGCGACGCTCAACGGCACGAACCACATCGGCTCCTGGACCTACACCGTGATCTGGCTCATGCATGCGAGCGCGAAGGTGAACGCGGTCCTCGGCGTCCGCAACCTCAACGACCACTTCTTTCCCGAGCACCTGCGTTATCTCAGCTCGTTTCTGCGCAAGAGGCCGATGAACCTGCTTTTCCCGGTTTCGATCACCGTTTCGACGGCCTTCGCGGCTGCTCTCGTTCATAAGGCGGTCGAGATGCAGCATTCACCCTTTGAGGCGCTCGCGCTTACCTTTTCGATCGTGATCCTCACGCTCGGCATTATCGAGCACTGGTTTCTGGTGCTCCCCATTCCGGCTGAGGCGCTCTGGAACTGGAGCGTGAGAGCGAAGAAGGTGATCGTAAAGCCCGAGCCAGTGAGACTTCCCGAAATCGTCGATATGACCAAGAACGCACCCGCGCGACTTCGCGTCGTTGCAAGCCGTGGCGACATCTAGTCAGCCTCTGTTAATCGGACCGATTGCAGAAAGCTGATAGGAAGCAGAAACTTATAGCGCAAGCTGCGTCTTTTACGGCACAGCGCTGTAACACAATCGCAACGTCAGTTATCACGGTGCGAGCTGCAAATGCCGGGCGAGAAGCTCCGTGCTTTGCGGGGCGAGCGCGAACCCTTATGATGAGCGGACAAGAAACGCCGCCTGAAGAACCGCCATGGATATAGACGACCTCGAACCCCGCAAACAGATTTCGAAGCCGAAAGACCTTGCAGTTTACTCGGTCGACGAGCTTCGTGTCTACATCGCGACGCTGAAAGCTGAAATCGCGCGGGCGGAAGAGACCATCGCGAAAAAGTCCGCGCATCTCGACGCGGCGAGCGCTTTCTTCAAGAAGTAAAGCGAACCGGGCGTCGGCGAATTTCGGCGCGCGCCACATCTGCCGCAACGGCCACGCGTCGGCAGGGGTTGCGTTCACCGCGCAAAAAGGCGATTTCGTTATTTCGAAAGACGCAAGCAGCACCCCCTTCGGCGCAGGAGTGAGACATGAAAATCGGCGGCACCCATTATCGCACGATCTGGCCGGAAAGCGACGGCGCGGTCGGCATCATCGACCAGACGCGACTCCCGCATGCCTTCGAGACGCTGAAGCTCTCGACGCTTGAGGACGCGGCCCACGCCATCCGGGTCATGCAAGTGCGTGGTGCGCCGCTGATCGGCGTGACGGCGGCTTACGGTCTCGCGCTGGCGCTCCGCGCGGATGCGTCAGACGCCGGCCTCGAAAGCGCAGCGAAGACGCTCGCCGCCACGCGTCCGACGGCGGTGAACCTCGCTTGGGCGCTGAACGAGATGCTGACATTCCTGCGCCCCATCGCACCCGCCGAGCGCGCCGCTGCCGCTTTCGCCAAGGCCGCCCAGCTCGCCGACGAGGACGTCGAAACCTGCCGCCGCATTGGCGCGCACGGCAAGGCGATCATCGAGGACATCGCGAAGAAGAAGGACGGCCCGGTGAACGTGCTGACCCACTGCAACGCCGGCTGGATCGCTTGCGTCGACTGGGGCACGGCGCTTTCCCCGATCTATCAGGCGCACGACGCGGGCATTCCCGTGCATGTCTGGGTGGACGAGACGCGCCCGCGCAATCAGGGTGCGGCGCTGACGGCGTTCGAGCTTGGCGCGCATGGCGTGCCGCATACCGTCATCGCGGATAATGCGGGCGGCCATCTCATGCAGCATGGGGACGTTGACCTTTGCATCGTCGGCTGCGACCGCCTCACGGCGGCGGGCGACGCGGCGAACAAGATCGGCACGTACCTCAAGGCACTGGCGGCGAAGGATAACGGCGTGCCGTTCTATTTCGCGCTGCCGCTGTCGACGATCGACTGGACGCTGTTCGATGGTGTGCGCGATATCCCGATCGAGGAGCGCGACGCGCGCGAGCTAACCCATATGACCGGCCGCACGGACGGCGGGGACATCGTCACGGTGCAGGTGACGGCACCGGGAAGCGCGGGCGCGAACCCTGCGTTCGACGTGACGCCCGCGCGGCTCATCACGGGCATCATCACCGAGCGGGGTGTCTCGCCTGCCTCGCGTGAGGGGCTCGCTGCGACGTATCCGGAATACGCGCGCACGGCGGCGTAGCGGCTTGCACGCCTGACGGCTTGCATGAAAACGGCCGGGTAAAACCGGCCGTTTGATTTTCCGAATGTTTCGAGCGAAGTGCCTACGGATGCTGCAAAAGGCCCGACAAAACGGCCTTCGCTTATCCCAACACGCGCCGTGTTATGCTACTTCCACTCCTCGATGTCGAGATAAGGCTGCTCGGACGGCGGCGCGATGGTGACGCCCGCGGTTTCCAGCGCGGCTTCCGGCTGCTCTTCCTCGACGCGCTTCGCGGCCTTCTTCACTTCATTATCGAGGTCGATCTGCGAGCAAAGGCCGAGCGCGACCGGGTCTTGCGGCTGAAGACTGGCGGAATTCCAGTGCGTGCGCTCGCGGATGCTCTCGATGGTCGATTTCGTCGTGCCGACAAGGCGCATGATCTGCGTGTCGCGCAACTCGGGATGATGGCGCAGAAGCCAGAGGATCGCGTTCGGGCGGTCGTGACGGCGCGAAACAGGCGTGTATTTCGGCGCGCGCTTCGTCTTGATCTCCGGGATGTGCACCTTGGAGCGCGCCAGCTTGAGCCGATAGGATGAATCTTTCTGGCCGCGGGCGATTTCCTCGCGGGTGAGTTGGCCCGCGCCAATCGGATCGGCGCCACGAATGCCGGCCGCGACGTCGCCGTCTGCGATCCCCTTCACTTCGAGCACGTGCAATCCACAAAAATCGGCGATCTGGTCGAATGTCAGCGAGGTGTTCTCGACGAGCCAGACGGCCGTCGCCTTCGGCATCAAGGGTATGTCGCTCATAAATTTCCTCCGGTCCTGGAAGCGCGAGCCCTCTCCGCTTCCTGGGCATTCAATTTCCGATTGTGTGGGGGAACCCGCAATCGAAGGGTTAGCGCATAATATAGTCGCTGGTGTGTCTTTGTGCAAACTCTGGATTGTCCGGGGCTGGCGGCTCGGAGCCGAGACTTTCGGCGCGAAGGTGCGTCTGGGTGGGGCTCGGGAAACAGCGAAACGCTTGCAAGCGCCGCCGACGCGTTTAAGGGTCAAGCGACCGTCGAAAAGGGGTGTGGTCAGCGGCGGGGCGGATGGGGAGCGTTTCGGAATGCGGTTGGAACTCATTCATCTTGACGACGCCTTTGTGGGCCAGCGCGCCTTCCTCGACGCGTGCGCCGAGCGCAGGGCTGTTTCGGTGGATGCGACGGCGGACGGCCCTCGCGTGCGGCTATGGGGCTACGACGCCGACCTCGCGCGGCTGGAGGCGAAGCTTGGCGCCAGCGCGGGCGGTGCCGATGGCGGCCCGGTCCTCGCTTTTCTCGGGTCGGGCGATTTCCATCACGTCAGCGCCATGCTGATTGCGCGCGCAGCGGCGACAGGATCGCGGCCCTTCACCGTCGTGCATTTCGACAACCATCCCGACTGGGTGCGCTGTTCGAGCGGCATGCATTGCGGCTCGTGGGTGAACCGCGCGCTTGGCATTCCGAATGTCGCGAAAATCGTCACCGTCGGCGTGTGCAGCAAGGATCTCCAGCATCCGGAATGGAAGGGCGGCAACCTCGCGGCGCTGAAGGAGGGGCGGCTTGAGCTGTTTCCGTTCGCGCAGGCCCCGTCGAAGGTGAGCGGCGACTATGGCGCGGGCGCGAGCCACCGGCAGGAGGGCGGCCACGTCCGCTGGACCTGCATCGAAGACATTGGACTCGCGGCATTCGGCGAGCTTCTCCTGTCGCGCATCGAAACGGCGGACATCTACATCACGCTCGACAAGGACGCGCTCGCGCCCGCCGACGCGGTGACGAACTGGGATCAGGGCAAGCTCTCGCTCGACGATGTGCTCCGCCTCATCGGCCGCCTCGCGGAGCGCCATATCATCGTCGGCGCGGATGTGGTGGGCGATTACAGCGCGCCGGCTTATGCGGGCGGCGTGTGGCCCTACGTTCGGAAATGGGGCGAGAGCATCATCGATCATCCGCGCGTAGCATTGGCGGCGTCGGCGGTCGCGGCGACGAACGAGGCCACGAATTTGCGCCTGCTCGACGCTTTCACCGAGGCGATGCGGGGATAGCGCGTGCGGCCGCGATAACCGCCTGCCCCAGCGAAATCGCGCCGTCGCCCGCTGGGCACAGGGCAGGGGCGAGCACCTCGAAATCGCCCGCGAGCCGTTCCAGGACGCCTTCGAGTAGCAGTCGGTTGTGGAACACGCCGCCGCACAGCACGATGCGCCGCAACCCATCGCGTCGGGCGAGCGCGCGCGCAGTGTCCGCCACCGTGTCGGCGAGGAAGGCATGGAAGCGCGCTGCGACGATCGCGGGCGGCGCATCGCGGGCGAGGTCATCGAGAACGGCCTGCCAGAGTTCGCCCCAGCCGAGGCGAATAGGGCCGCCGTCCTCGCCCATGCCTCGCGAGGGAAGCTTCCGGGCAGCGATGGGCCAGCGTCCGAAATCCCGGCACCGGACCGAGGCCGCTAGCGCCTCAAGCTCCACCGCGGCTTGACCCTCATAGGTCGCTTCGTCGAAGCAGATCCCGAGCGCGGCGGCGACGGCGTCGAACAGACGTCCTGCCGACGAGGCGGGCGGCGCGTTCACGCCTCGCGCCATCATTTGCAGCGCTGGCGCGACGGGCTTCGCGGCGAGGCGGCGCAGGATCGAGAGGTCGCCAAAGCGCGCTGACGCCTCGTCCCAGCCGAGCGCGACGTCGAGATGCGCCAGCAGGTTGCGCCATGGCTCGCGCATGGCTTTGGCGCCGCCGATCAGCGGCACCGGCGCGAAGCTCGCAACGCGGCGGCAGGCGCGATAGTCCGCGACGAGAAACTCGCCGCCCCACAGCGGGCGATGCGTTCGTTGGAACGCGTCGCTCCGCTCTCCCTTGTTATCGATCAACTTGCCCGTGCTCAAATGCGGCGCTTCGAGCGCGGGTTGATCGGGCACGTCGTCTCCCATGCCGAGGCCGTCGAACGCGATGCCCAGCACCGGCGTCGCGTCGAGCGGCTCGCCATGTTCCGCCATCACCGCCGCGACATGGGCATGATGATGCAGCACGCGTGCAATGGGCAAACCGCGCTCCGCCGCGAGCGCCTCACCCAATCGCGTCGCATGGTAATCGGGGTGCGCGTCCACCGCCACCACGTCCGGCGCGAAGCGGAACAGGCGCTTATAAAGCGCGAGGTTCGCGCGGCAATCCGCATGTGTGGCGGCATCTTCGAGGTCGCCGATATGCTGCGAGACGATGGCGCGACCGCCGCTTGCGAGGCAGAAGGTGGATTTCAGCTCCGCGCCCATGGCGAGCACGGCGGGGGCGCCCTGGAAAAGCGGCAGCGGAAGCGGCGCGGGCGCAAGCCCTCGTGCGCGGCGGACGGTGCGAACGCGGCCCGCCGCGAGCCGCACCACGCTGTCGTCGAGCCGGTTCACGATGTCCCGGTCGTGCATGAGGAACGCGTCGGCGATTTCGGACAGTCGCTCGCGCGCGTCGTCGTTCGCGATGCTTTGCGGCTCGTCGCTGACATTGCCCGAGGTGAGCACGATGGGGCCGGGCAGGGCTTCCATCAGCAAATGATGCAACGGCGTGTAGGGCAACATGAAGCCGAGTGTCGTCTGGCCCGGCGCGATGCTCGATGCGAGCGGCGGCGCGTCGGCACGGCGCGAGAGCAGCACGATGGGCGCGGCGGCGCTTTCGAGCGCGGCTCGCTCCGGCGGCGCGATGTGGGCATAGCGCGTAACCATCGCCACATTGCGCGCCATGAGCGCGAGCGGCTTGCCGCTTCGCCGCTTTCCGGCGCGCAACCGCGTCACCGCATCCTCATTCGCGGCATCGCAGGCGAGATGAAACCCGCCGATCCCCTTGATCGCGACGATGGCCCCATCGCGGATGAGTGCGGCGGCGGCCTCGATCTCGTCGCGCGCGCCTCGAAGCGGAAGCGCTGCCCCGTCCGCGCCTTCGAGCCACAGCCTCGGCCCGCAAACAGGGCATGCGTTCGGCTGCGCGTGGAAGCGCCGGTCGGCGGGGTCCTCATATTCCGCGCGGCAGGCGGGGCACATCTCGAACGCGGCCATGCTCGTCGTCGCGCGGTCATACGGAATCGCACGCACGATGGACAAGCGCGGGCCGCAATGCGTGCAATTGGTGAAGGGGTAGCGGTAGCGGCGGTTTTCGGGGTCGCGGATGTCCGCGAGACAGGCAGGGCAGGTGGCGGCGTCGGGTACAATGCCGGTCGTGACATCGCCCGCGCCGCTCTCGACGATGCGAAACATATCAGGCGCGGGGCCGTTCAGCGGCGCGGTCTCGATGCACTCGACGCGGGCGAGCGGCGGCGCGCGGTCGGCAAGCGCGGCAATGAACGCGTCGAGCGCCGCGCGCGGTCCAAAGGCGCGGATCAGAACGCCCTCGGCGTCGTTCAGCACATCGCCCGTGAGCCAGAGTTCGCGCGCGATCCGCCACACATGCGGGCGAAAGCCCACGCCCTGCACCAGGCCACGCACCCGGATCGATACACCCTTGATGTCGTCCGCGTCCGCCATCTCAATGCACCGTGCAGACCATGCAGGGGTCGAACGAGCGCACGATATGCTGCACCGCGATGGGCGTTGTTTCGCCTCGCCGCACGGGCGCGCCGACAAGCGCCGCCTCGCAGGCACCGGGTTGCCCGCCGCCGTCGCGGGGCGAGAAGTTCCACGTCGTCGGCGCGATGATCTGATAGTTGAAAATGCGGCCCTTGCGGATGTCGAGCCAGTGGCCGAGGCTCCCGCGCGCCGCTTCGATCATGCCGATGCCGTGCGCTTCTTCGGGCATGGGCGTGGCGAGGCAGAACGGCTCGTCGGGACGGATCGCCGCCGCCCAGCTCTCCAGCAGGAGGACGAGCCGCGCTACCTCGACGGCGCGGGCGATCATGCGATTTCGCGCGTTGCTGCCGGAGCGCGCGGCAAGGCTCGTCACGAGCGGTTGGCCGTCGATGAGCTGTCGGGCGAAAGCGCCGGTTTCCGCCACGCGCCCGCCGAGGCGCGGAGCCTTGCACCAACTATAGGCGTCGGCCGCGTCGGCATCGGGTAGCGTGATCCCGCGCGAGGGCGGACGCGGGCCTTCCGCCGCGCGCACCATCCATGCGCGGGCGTGGTCCTCGGCGATGTCTTCCCAGCGGAGCGGGCCGACCGCGCCGCCTTGCCAGACCCCGTGCGCGAAGGCGTGGCCGCCGTTCAGCGAATACGCGCCGAAGCTGATATAGAGGCCAGGACCGGGGCCGAGCGCTTCAAGCCCGGCGTCGCGCGAGAAGGCGAGGAACGCGCGGAAATCGCCGCCGCTCGCTTCAGCCGCGCCTTCAGCAGCCCACGCATCGAGCGCATCGGCGCTGTCGAGTGCCCCCACCGCTTCCAGCGCATCGCCGTAGAATGTCGCCTCAAGGAAGCGGCGAAGCCCCGCGATATGGCCTAGCAACCGCGTCTGCTCCGCTCGGCCGATGGCGCGGGTCGTGCCGCCCGGTTGCAGGCCGAGCGTGTGCGGCCAATGCCCCGCGAGCAGGCCCATGATGCGCAGGAACGCCGCGCGCGCCGGTAGAAACTCGCGCTGGGCATCGCCGCCCATCGCCCGAAAGCGCGCCGCCGCCTTTGCCCATGGCTCGCCTGCGTAAATCTCGCGCGCGAAATCCGGCATGAAGAACAGGTAGAAATGTGTGAGGTGGTCCGCGACGTTCTCGGCGGCGAGGATGATGTTTTGCAGATGCGTGCCGTTTTCGGGCGGCGTCAGTCCTTGCGAATTGGCGAGCGCCGCCGCTGCCGCTATCGACTGCGACACCGAGCAGATGCCACAGATGCGCGGCACATAAACGAGCGCATCGGCGGGCGCCTTGCCGACAAGGATCTGCTCGAAACCACGATAGAGCGGGGAATTTACGTAAGCCGCCGCGATGCGCCCATCCTCCACGTCAAGCCGGATTTCGAGGTCGCCTTCGACGCGGTTGAACGGCCCGACGATGAGGCGCGTCATTTGGGTTTCCCCGATGCCTTGCCGGATGCCTGGCCCGGCGGCACCGCGATGCGCTCCGCGAGCGCATTCTTGCGCAGGCGCTCCGGTGTTGCGGCCTTGGCGAGCGAGGCCAGCGCCACGAACCATGCCTTCGGCATGTCGGTCGGCAGGCCCACGGGAATGCCGCCGCGCTTCGGCGTTTCGAGATAGGGCGCGTCGCGTTCGCCGAACGTCGGCTCGGTGCAGCCGATACACGGATAGCCGCCGCGAATGCACGAGCCTTCGCCGTTCCATGCCCGCATGTTGCAATCGCCGTGAACCTGCGTGCCGATGCAGCCGAGATGCTCCATCAGGCAGCCGAGTTGACCCGGCTCCTTCGCGCTCGCCTTGTACTCATAGAACTCGTTGCGGGTGCAGCCGTGATGTACGAGGTGATCCGCGTAGAAACGGGGGCGACCGTATGTATCGAGGTCGGATGCGCTGAACGTGCCGTCGCCGAGTTGTACGAGCGTTTCGACGATCCAACCCGGATGGGTGGGGCATCCTGCGATGTTGATCGCGGGGAGGCCGGAGTGCGAGCGGAAGCCGGGGCCGAGAAGGCCGCCCGGTTCTGCGCCCTCGAAGGCGAGGCCGCATGCCTCGGTAACGTTGTCGCCCGCCGCCGAAACGCCGCCATAGGCCGTGCATGAGCCGATGGCGATGACATGGCCCGCGCAGGCCGCAAGCTCCGCGACGAGCTGCATCACGGGCTTGCCCGTGCCGGGCTGGAGATGAAAGCGCCCGGTGCCGTTTGGCCCGCGCAAGATCGCGCCCTCGACGCAGAGGATGTCGAGCGGCTGCTGGCCGGACAGGATGCGCGCGATAAGCGCGTGATAATCTTCGCCGGATGCCTCGCTGAGCGAGGGATGGGCGAGCACGTCGATGCGGCCGAGGTCGAGTGCCGCGAACAGGTCCGGGCTATCGGCGTTGAGAAGCGACATGGAGCACCCGCCGCAACCGCCGGATTGCAGCCACAGCAGGCTCAGGCGCGCGGGGCGGCCCGTGGCATCGCGCGCGACGTTCCTGACCGGATCGCACGGCAAATCACGCGCCATGCCACGCCCCCTTCGGCAGGCTCAGCGTGAACACCGCGCCGCCGCTTTCATGGTTCGCCGCCGCGAGCCTCCCGCCGAAATCCTGCGCAAGCCCGAAGCTGAGATAAAGGCCGAGGCCGAGTCCTTTGCCGACGGGCTTCGTCGTGAAGAACGGCTCGAACAGCTTCTGCATGCCGTCGGGCGCGATGCCGGGGCCGTGGTCGCGGACGCGGAGCGCGACGAAGCCGCCGTCCTCGGTCGCGTCGATCTCGATCAGCGGATGCGGATCGCCGTCCATCGCGTCGAGCGCGTTCTGGATGAGGTTGACGAGGATCTGATGGATCGCGCCGCGCGGCGCATGCACCGATAGCCCCTCGGGCACATGGATCGCCACGTCCTGCCGCGAGCGCGCGATCTTCACAACCCAGTTCGCCGCCGTCTGCACCACGCGAAGAAGCTCGAAATCTTCCGGTGTTTCCGTCTGATTGGCCGAAAAGCGGCGCAGATCCTGCACGATCTCGCTCGCGCGCGTTGCGCCTTCGAGCGTGCCGTCGAGCAGCGGCTCGATATCGGCGAGGATGCGGTCGATCTTGAGCTCCTTGCGCAGCGCCGCGAGCGCGTCGCCGGACACGCCGTCGTTCATGGCTTCGAGATAGGTGCGGATGCGCAAGCCGTATTTCTTCAGCGCATGCATGTTCGCGAAAACGAAGCTGATGGGGTTGTTGAGTTCATGCGCTACGCCCGCGACGAGACGGCCGAGCGCCGCCATCTTCTCCGAAAAGATGAGGTGCTGTTGCGCTTCCTGAAGCTCGCGGTGCGCGGCGTTGAGCGATTTATAGGCACGGCGAAGCTCGCCGAGCGGGCGGCCCACCACGACGACGCCAGCGAAACGCCCCTTGTGGTCGAAGCGCGCCGAGCAGTTCATGACGAAGGGCGAGGGCGCGCCCGCCGTATCGCGCAAGGACAGTTCGCAGTCCGTCACCGCGCCGTCTTCGCGGGCGCGGGCGAGCATGTCGTCCACGGCGGCGGCGTTCTCGGTCGCGAACAGCGACGCGAAGGGTTCGCCCGAGAGGCTCGCCTCGTGTCGCCCGGTGACGGCTTCGAGGGCGCGGTTCACGCGGGCGATGCGGTTGCCCCGGTCGCACACGGCGAGCACATCGGCCATGGAGGCGAACACGCTCGCCATGAGCGCCTGCGCCTCTTCGAGGGCCGCGTTCTTCGCCTCAAGCTCGACCTGATTTTCGACAAGCTCGGCATAGACCGCATCCATCTTCTGGATGACTTCGATCCAAGCGTCCTCGCCCGCTTCGCCATCGCCGAGCGCGCCTGCCACGCCCGCCCGCGCGACGAGGCTTCGGCTGTCTTCAGGGCGCGCGGGCTGCTTCAGCATGGGCGGTCGCTTTCGGTCAGAGCGGTTCCCCATTGGAACGCTCTATCTTGAAAGAATCGGGATCGGCTCTAGGCCCGCTTCTTGGCGGGCTCCAGCGGCAGCGCCTCGATCTTTTCGAGGCCGTAGCGTTCGAGCTTGGCGCGAAGGCCGACGCGCGACAGGCCGAGTTCCTTCGCCGCGCGGCTCTTGTTCCAGCGATGGCGGATGAGGCTTTCCTTCAGGATCTGCGCCTCAACCGACTCGATGCGCTCGCGCAGCGTGCCTTCGAGACCAGCGAGCGAAAGATCGACGCCCGCGAAATCGAGCTTCGAGGGCGAGGGTCCGGCTGCCGCCTGCTGCACGCGCCGGGACAGATGCTCCGCGCCGATCACTCCACCCTGTGGCCCCATGATGAGCGCGTGCTGGATCTCGTTCTGAAGCTCGCGGACATTGCCCGGCCATGGGTAAGCCTTGAGGCACGCCACCGCTTCCGGCGACAGGCCCTTCACGCATTTCCCGAGTTGCTTCTGCGCCTTGTCGATGAGCGCGCGCGCAATCGGCGGGATGTCCAACAGGCGCTCGCGCAAGGGCGGCAGGTGGATCGTGACCGGCGCGAGGCGGTAATAAAGGTCTTCACGGAAGCGGCCAGCCTGAACCTCGGCTTCGAGGTCGCGATTCGTGGCGGCGATGACGCGTACGTTGATGGTTCGCGTCTTCTGGCCGCCGACGGGGCGGATCTCGCCCTCTTGCAACACGCGGAGCAGCTTCGCCTGAAGCCTGGGTGACACTTCGCCGATCTCGTCGAGGAAGACGGTGCCGCCATCGGCGCGCTGGAACAGGCCGATATGGTCTTCCACCGCGCCCGTGAACGCGCCGCGCTTGTGGCCGAAGAGTTCGCTTTCGAGGAGTTCGTCGGGCAGGGCCGCGCAGTTCTCGACCACGAACGGCTTGTTCCAGCGCAGGCTCTTATAGTGGAGAGCGCGCGCAATGAGCTCCTTGCCGGTGCCGGATTCGCCCGTAATCATCACCGAGACATCGAAAGGGGCGACGCGCCGCATGCGGTCGCAAACGTCGTTCATCGGGCTCGACTTTTCGCGCACGATGCCGTCGTCGCCCGCGTAATGCTCGCGCAGATCCGCACGTCGGGTCGCGACGACGCGTTCGGCGCGGGTCGAGGACATCCTCAGCTCGACCGCCAGAAGCTCGTTCTCGCGCTGGAGCTTGTAGAGCCGCGAGGCGTTCTTGAGCGTAAGCGTCAGGCTATCCGGCTGCCAGGGCTTCGTCACATACTGATAAATGCCGGCCTCGTTGATGCCCTGGATGATGTCTTCCGCGTCCGTGTAACCCGAAATGATCATGCGCACGACATCGGGCCAGCGCTCGCGCACACCCTTCAGGAAATCGACGCCCGAGATGTCCGGCATGCGCTGGTCGCACAGCACTACCTGAATGGCTTCGTCGGCGAGGATGGCTTCGGCTTCGCGCGCGCTCGTCGCTTTCTTTACGTCGAAGTCGTCTTCGAGGATGCGTTCGAGGGCTTCGACGCTGCGAACTTCGTCATCGATTACGAGCACCGGAGGAAGCGCGGTCATGGCGCTCTCCGAGAGGCGCGGCGGCGGAGAAAGGGGGGGTGACGGGGACAGTCTGGCATCAACATATCCTTGGGAGCGGATCGCCCGCGAGCCAATCTACCATGCGGTTTCCGCCGAACCTCGTACGCATTTGGACGAAGGCGTGAGGGTCTTGCATGGCCTCGCCGATGATGGCCGCGTCACGCGCCAGAGGATGCGCGCGCATGGCGGCAAGCAAGAGCTGTGCCTTATCGGGCGGCGCGATGGCGATGAGCTTGCCTTCGTTCGCGATGTAAAGCGGATCGAGGCCGAGGAGTTCGCACGCTGCGGAGACGTCGGGCTTGATCGGGATCGCGGCCTCGTCCAGCCGGATGCCGACGCGGGATTGCTGCGCGATCTCGTTCAGCGTCGCGCCAAGGCCGCCGCGCGTCGGATCGCGAAGCACGCGGATGCCGGGCACGGCCGCGACCATGTCCGCGACGAGGGTGTGAAGCGCCGCGCTGTCGGAGAGGATTTCCGTTTCGAAGGTGAGGTTCTCGCGCTTCGACAGCACCGCGATGCCGTGGTCGCCGATGCTGCCCGAAAGCAGCACCATATCGCCCGGCCGCGCACGGTCGCCCGAAATCTCGACGCCATCGGGGACAACCCCGATGCCGGTTGTCGTGATGAAGACGCCGTCGCCTTTGCCCTTTTCGACCACCTTCGTGTCGCCGGTGACGATGGGCACGCCTGCCGCGCGGCTCGCCGCCGCCATGCTGGCAACGATGCGGTCGAGATCGGCGAGCGGAAAGCCCTCTTCAAGCACGAACGCCGCCGAGAGATAGAGCGGTCGCGCACCCGCCATCGCCACGTCGTTGATGGTGCCGTGGACCGCGAGCGAGCCGATGTCGCCGCCGGGAAAGAACAGCGGCGCGATCACATGCGCGTCGGTCGTCATCACCATGCGGCCTGCCTTGACAGCGAACGCGGCCTGATCGTTTCCTTGCGCGAGAAGCGAGTTGTCGAGGTGGCGGCGGAACAGCGTGCGGATCAGTTCGGCGGTGGCGCGACCGCCCGCGCCGTGGATCATCTCGACCGCGCCGGAAAGCTTCGCGTCGCGCGCGCCGAACCGTGCCTCGATCACGCTCATCGGATGGCGCTCCGCTTCGTCATCAGGGGGCGGCTTGCTCCAAAGGGACGCTGAAGAAGCGGCGCGCGGGTCATGCTGCCTCCTGCCGGAAGCGGCCATAGGTCCAATATGCGGCGCAAGCGCCTTCGGACGACACCATGCACGAGCCGACCGGGCTGTCAGGCGTGCAGCCCTTGCCGAACAGCTTGCAGTCGACCGGCTTCTTCGCGCCGCGCAGGATTTCCGCGCATTCGCAGGATTTCGCATCCGGTGCGGAGCGTGTGACGATGGCAAAGCGTTTCTCGGCGTCGAAGGCGGCATAGGCGTCGCGGATACGGAGCGCGCTGTCGGGCACCGCGCCGAGGCCGCGCCACTCGAAGCTCTCACGGCGCTCGAACACTTCGTCGACGATCGCGCGCGCCTTCGCGTTGCCGTCGCGGGTGACGACGCGGATATACTGATTTTCCACCTCCGCGCGGCCCTCGTTCAACTGGCGGATCGCCATCAGCGCGGCCTGCATCACGTCGAGCGGCTCGAAGCCCGCGATCACGACCGGGCGGTGAAACGTCTCGGTGAAATATTCATAGGGGCGGCTGCCGATCACCGAACTCACATGCGACGGGCCGATGAAGGCGTCTACGTCGAGGCCTGCTGCCGTAAGCAGGTGATTGAGCGCGGCGGGCGTCAGCACGTGGTTGCAGAAGACGGAGAAGTTTTTCAGGCCCTCGGCCTTCGCGGTGCGCAGCGCGACGGCGGTCGGCGGCGTCGTCGTCTCGAAACCGATGGCGAAGAACACGACTTCGCGGCTCGGGTTGTCGCGCGCGATGCGAAGCGCGTCGTCCACCGAATAGACCATGCGCACATCCGCGCCTTCCGCCTTCGCCTTGAGCAGGCTCCGGCGCTTCGACGCGGGCACGCGCAGCATGTCGCCATAGGAACAGAGGATGACGCCGTGCTTCTCCGCGAGTTCCAGCGCGTTGTCGATGCGCCCGATGGGAAGCACGCAGACGGGGCAGCCGGGGCCGTGCACGAAGCCCACATTTTCCGGCATCAGATCATGCACGCCGTAGCGGAAAATCGCATGCGTATGGCCGCCGCAGAATTCCATGATGGAATAGCGCCGCGCCGGGTCGGCTTCCCGCGCGATGGCGGCGGCGAGGCCCATAGCCAGCGCCTGATCGCGAAACTCGTCGACGAACTTCATCGCGCGGCCTCCCCAAATTCGGCGAACTCCGCATCGAGACCCGCCTCGCGCATCATGGCAAGCGTGCGTGCGGCCTCGTCAGGCGAAACCTTGTGCAGCGCATAGCCGACATGGACGAGCACGAACTCGCCGGGCTTCGCGTCCTCGATCAGCGCGATGGAGATCTCCTTGCGCACCGGCCCGAGCGCGACAATTGCCGTGTCGGCGGCTTCGTTCACGGACACGATCTCGGCGGGGATGGCGAGGCACACGGGCTACACTCCCGGCGCTTCGAGGCCCGTCAGCGCGAGCGCGCGCTGCGCCTTGATGTAAGCCGCCCACGCGTCCATGCCTTCGCCCGTCTTGGCCGACACGCGCAGGATCTTGATGCGCGGGTTGATGGCGCGCGCGTTGGCGGCAAGCAGGTCGGCGTCGAAATCGAGATGCGGCAGCAGGTCCACCTTGGTGATGAGCATCAGATGCGAGGTGCGAAACATGTCGGGGTATTTCAGCGGCTTGTCTTCGCCCTCGGTAACGGAGCAGAGCACCACGCGCGCTTCTTCGCCGAGGTCGAACATCGCTGGGCAGACGAGATTGCCGACATTCTCTATGAACAGCACCGCGCCCTTTTCGAGCGCGAGGTGGTCGGCGGCATGGCCCGTCATGTGCGCGTCGAGATGACAACCCTTGCCGGTGTTGATCTGGATCGCGGGCGCGCCCGTCGCGCGGATGCGCTCGGCGTCGTTCGTCGTCTGCTGGTCGCCCTCGATGACCGCAACGGGCACGTCCGCCTTGAGCCGCTCGATGCTGGCGACGAGAAGCGTCGTCTTGCCGGAGCCGGGCGACGAGACGAGGTTTAGCGCGAGGATACCGTCGCGGGTGAAGCGGGCGCGGTTTTCGCGGGCAAACGCGTCGTTCTTCGACAGCACGTCCTGCTCGATCTTCACCACGCGCGCCTTGTGGTCATGCTCGTGGGTATGGCCGTGCTCGTGCGAATGCTCGTGGTCGTGATGATGATCGTCGCCGCCATGGCTGTGGGCGTGCCCGTGTCCATGATCGTGATGGTCGCCCTCGCCGTGCTCGTGCGGGTGTTCGTGACCTTCGCCGTGCTCGTGGTCGTGGGTGTGATGATGCTCGTGCGGGTGAGAATGCGTCACGCCGTCTTCATGGGTGTGTTCGTGGGCGTGGTTATGGGTGTGGTCGTGGTGGTGATGGCCGTCGTGATCGTGTGTGTGGTCGTGGCTGTGCGCATCGCCGTGTTGATGCGCGCCCGCCGCATTGACGGACGCAGCCTCGATCTTCGTTTCGCCGTCTCCGCATCCGCACGTCCCACACATCAGTCAACCTCCAGCTCTCTTATTCTTAATTCGTCGCCGCCCGTTACCTGCAACTGGAAGCTGCCGCAACTTGGGCAGGTTCCGCTACGCTCCTTTATGATGACGCTCTCGCCGCATGCGAAACACCACGCCGCAGCCGCCGTCTCCACAATGTCGAGCGTGGCATTTTCCGCGATGGTGCCGCGCGTTGCAGCGTCGAAGCAGAACCGCAGCGCCTGCGGCTCGACGGTTGCAAACGGCCCGACTTCGAGCCGCACAACGCGCACGCGGGAATAATGTTGCTGGGTCGCCTGCTCTTCGAGGATACGCACGACACCTTGCGCCAACGCCATCTCGTGCATCAATGCACCCTCACTTCATAGCCGACGCAAGGGTCGACGGCGGTCACAAAAAGGCGAGCGATTCTCGCGACATCGTGAGAATCGCCTTGCGCGATGCGGGCGAGACCGCGCGCGGCCGCGCCTTCGGGGTGGAAGTTCCATTCGGTCGGCGCAAGGATGCGATAGCGGGAAACCTTGCCGCCGCTCATTTCGACGGCGTGCACGAGGCGCCCGCGCGCGGCTTCGATTTGCGAAAGGCCGATGCCGGGCGCGGTTTCGTCACGCTCCGGCGCCGCGTGGTTGGGGGCGTCAAGCGTCGCCGCCGCATCGCGCAGACGCCGCGGGACGCTCGCGAGTTCGACGAGGCAGGCGGCGAGCCGCGCACCGAGGCCGAAACCGTCGTCCGTTTCGAGCGCGCGGATCAGCGGATGATCGAGCGAGCGCGCAAGCGGCGATGTCTCGCGCGGTGCGCCCTCCCAATCCGGCGCGGCGACGAAATGAGCCTGGCTGTCGTCGAAGAGCCGCTGGGCGAGGCGGTCGCGGTCGAAAGCGGGAAGCGGCGAAACGGGAGCTGCGCCCGCGTCGAGAAAGCCATCGGTTGCGATCTGGTCGAACAGCAGCTGCGCGACGGTGTGCCGTTGCTCGGCCCAGTTGATGAGGTCGGCCTTTGTTTCGCGCGCCCGCCAGATGCGCAGAGGCTCGCCGAAGATTGCGCATTCGAGCAGCGCTTCGTTGGCCGCGATGTCCTTTTCGACGCCGTCTTTCTCATAGATGAAAGTGCCGGCGAAGCGGAGCGCCGCGCTACCTTCGTCGAGATGGCGCGCGAGGTCGCGTTCCGCTTGCATGGCGGCGCGAAGCTCGGTGGCGGGTGGCAACCCCGGCTTATAGAGAAACTGCGACCAGTCCATGAGGATGCGAAGCGTATGCTCGCGCGCGCTTTCAGCGATGACGCGCATCTCTCGCGCGCGGCGCGTGCTCTCCGGCACGACGATGCGGTGCGCTTCCTCAAGGGCCACGGCCGCGGCGACGGACTGCGCCGCCTTGCAGGTCGCGAACAGAAGCGAAACCGTTTGCGCGATTTCGCTCGGGCTGTGGCCGGTGAACTGGCGCGTGATCGAGAGCGGGCGGCTCGATTCGATGCGCACGCAATGGCTGTGTGGCGCGCGGGGATAGAGGTCGATTTCGATGCGCCCTTCCGCTGTCACGCCGGGTCTCCGCTTGAAGAGTCTCCGCTCTCGGGGGCGCGCCCGAAAATGAGGCCGCGACGCGAAAGCTGCGGCTTGCGGCGCGCCGCTTCCGCATCGGGGTGATGTCCGCTGTCGAGCAGCGCCGCGAGTGCCGCCTCGGCCGCGATCAGCGCCGCGTTCTGGTCTTCGAACTGCGTCACCGGCGAAAACAGCGAGCACATGCGATAGGGGCCAAGCCCCGCCTCGCCGCCCGCGATGAACTCGAACATACCGGCGGGCAACGCGTGCGAGATCTTCGCGCCGCTCGGCGCTTCGCCCCAGCTTTCGACGTCCTCTGCGGTTTTCGGCAGCAGCATCGCGTTGATGAACCACGGCGTGACAAGCACCGCGAGCCATAGACCGCCCACGTCGCGCGGGCCGACGGCGGCGACGGCAAGGCGCGGGTTCAACAACGGCACGTCGGCCATGCGCGTGGCGTGGATGCGCTCGAAGACGGCTTCGAGACGGCGCGCCACCGCCGCCGCTTCGTCCGCCTGCGCCTCACTCATCGCGCGCCTCCAGCAGCAGGAACTTTTCTTTCGGCGCGTCGCAAACGGGGCACGACCACTGCGGGGGCAGCGCCGCGAAGGGCGTGCCGGGCGGGACCTGCCATTCATCGCAGCCTTCGGCGGGATCATAGACATGCCAGCAGATGCCGCATTCGAGCCGGGCGTCATCGCCAAGCTTCGTCACGTCGCCGCCGAACGAGCCCGCGAAGAAATGGTCCTTCACCGGTAGACCCCCAGAATTTCCGCGAGCCGCTCCGCGCTGTCTTCAAGATCTTCGCGCGCGGCGCACGCCACATCCGGCACGCGACAAACCTCGATGGTGTTGAGGATCAGGATTTCGCGCGAATTGAAGTAGCGCACCCACCACGCATTTCGGACGCCGGTGGAGGAAATGCGGCAATTGCCGTAGCCGCGCGACAGGATGGTGACCGCGCCCTGCCCGAGACGGGCGTCGAGATACGCGAGGTCGCCGTCGCTGACCGGCAGCAGCGTAAGGTTGATGGCGTGGGGCGGCGTGCCGGGAGCAAAGGCCGCGAGCTTGTCGGCGAGTTCGGCGGCGATGGAGGGCGCGTTCATGAGGTCGTCTTCGGCGACCGCATCGAGCGCGCGCAAGGTCGGCGCACCGGCATCCTGCGCGGCGGCGAGCACCGACAGCGGAAACTCGCCAACCTCGATGGCGTCGGCGATCAGGGCGCCGTCACTGCCGACAACATGGATGCGCCAGACGCCCGCCAGCACCGATTCCTGCGCTTGCACATGCGAGCCCGCGACGATGCTTACCTCGCCTTCGCCGAGCATCTGATCGACGAAGGCGCGGTTGTCGGCGTCGAGGTCTAGAAGGTCGATGGTGATCGACGTGCCGGGTGCGGGCGCGGCGCGAAGCGCTTCGAGCGCCGCGTCGAGCTTCTCCAGCGCCGCAGCGTGCGCCGCTGCCACCTCCGGCTCGGGGATCTGCGGCATCGAAAAGGTTGCCATGCCCTTCGGCAACTCCATGAAGGCGAGATCGCCGTCTTCGTCGTCGGGTTGGCTGCCGGGGCCGGCGAGCGGGCGCGTGATGCTCATTCGGAATGGTCCTCCGCGAGGGGCGCGCTGCCGTTCGCGGCAGGCACGCAATGTTCCGGGAACTTGTAAGGCGGCGGCGCGGATGGCTCGCTCGCGAGGATCGCGCCGATTTCGCGCATATATTCCGGCCAGTTCAGCACGCGAGTGATCGCGCCGAGATAGCCGTCGCCGCGCAGGAAGACGAGGGCAGGGAAGGCGTTGAAGCGGAAGCGCAGTTGCAGCGGCCGCTCGGACGCCTTCTCAACGAGCGCGGGCGCGACATGGGGGAAGCTCTTCAACAGTTCCGGCAGGATCACGGCGACATCGGCGCTTTCCACGAGACGGTCGGTGTCGCCCGGAAAGAACAGCACGCTGTCGGCATGCGCGGCGAGGAACGCGTCGAGCGTCGCCTCGGTGACGGTGGTGAAGCCGTGGCGCGCGGGAAGCGCTTCGATCATGGGCGAAGACATCAGGCGGCGCCCTCCGGCTCGGGTTTGCGAAGGTGCTCGGGAAGCTGCGGTTCGCGGCCGATGAGGTCGGCGAACAGGTGGTCGATGGAGGTTTCGCCCTGCATAACGAGCGCCAGCGCCTTCAGCGCGTCGGCGGTCTGGCGGGCGTGTTCCTCGCTGACGATCTCACGCGCGGCGTCGAGGAAGGTCAGCACCCACGCACCTTCGGGCTGCTCGCCGACAAGGATCATGTCGATCTCGCGAAGCTCGCCGCCCCCGTTGCCCTCGGCGCGGCACAGCGCGAAGCGGCCTTTCGGCTCGACGACCTGCATGGGAATGCCGACGCACATCAGCGCTGGCCCTCCCGTTCGGCAGCAACCCTCGTCGCAGCCATGGCGAGCACGCGATCATCGCCGACGCGGCAGGCGTCATCTTCGTCGGGACGCTCGTCTTCGTAGCGCGATAGCACCATGCGTTCGCAGGCAATCGTTTCGGCTTCGGGCAACGGTGTTTCGCGGCGCTGCGCGTCGATGCCGAAGCGCGCGAGATAGGCGAGCGCGTGGTCGATGGCGGCGGGGATCTGCGCTTTCACCTCGTCGCGGAGGCTGCCGCCATAGTCTTCCAGTTCCACAGGCTGTACGCCGATCAGAAACAGATGCTCCGGCAGCTTGCCGAGAAGGTCGGCGGTGGCCAGCACTTCCTGAAAGCCCGTCTGGTGCAGGCTCATCTTCTTCGCGCCGAGGAATTGCGGCACGTCCTTGTTTTCCGCGAGCTTCAGTGTGGCGGGCGGCAGCCCGTAATCCACCGCGTCGAACACGACGAGAATGTCGGTGGAGGTGATGTGATCGAGGAGGTAAAGCCCTTGCGTGCCGCCATCGAGGAGCCGGACGTTATCCGGGAATGCGTAATCGCGGTTCAGCGCTTCGACCGCGCGAACACCGAAACCTTCATCGGCCCACAACAGGTTGCCGATGCCAAGAACCAGCACCCTAGTGCTCTGCCGCATTTTGCTCCACCTCGCTAAGCGCTCTCAAGCAAATGCATGCGCCTGACGAGCACTTGCACCTTGTTGATTCTTGTGCAGTTTCGAACGTTACATTTGATCGGGATGCCATCGGCGAGTGTGAATCAGATGTAAAACTCACTAGGTATATCGCTCCCTGGAATTATCCTCGTTCTTAGCGGATGAGGGGTGCGTCAGCAAGCTTCAGGCCAAATTGCCGCGCCGTTGCGGCGATTTATACTCTTTGCCGAGGGCGACGCCGCGCCGGGAGGATGCATCGCGCCGCGCGCCTCGCCTGAATGTATCGCCAGAACAGGGCGTTACGGCTAACGACGCCACAGCGGCGCCCGGATGCTCCCGCCGGATGTTTCCCGTCGCGCATATCGCGACTCGCGGAAGGTGACGTCCGCCTTTTCAAATCCGCAGCGAAGTGGAAACGCGGCTTCCACACAAAGCCTACACCGGTTGTGTGCTTTGCGCGACAAAAGTATGAAGCGAAACGCTTTTTTTGCGCGCGCGAACAAAAAAAGCGCGGGACATGCCCGCGCCAGTTTCACTCAGGTCCAACTCGTTCAGGCGCGATCCATATCCTCTGGCTTGCCCGGCGATTTGAAGGTCCGGTAGCCCGAGACGATGGTGCTGAAGATGCTCTGATGGCCGAGCAGCTCGTCGCGCACCGCGCCATAGACGTGGATCATCACGAAAATCAGGATCGACCACGCCGCCAGATGATGGAAAGTGTGCAGGTTCTGGCTGTTGCCGAAGATCGGAATGATCCAGCTCGTGAACAGCGTGTGCTGCCACGTTCCCATGCCGGTGCCTTCGCCATAAAGCGCAAGCCCCGTGAAGATCATGAAGGTGATCCCCCACAGGAACATGAAGTGCATGGTGAGTACAGCGATGGGGTTATGGCAGACATATTTGCGCCCTTCCTTTTCGAGGAAGGCATAGCGCTTGAACTCGTGCCACGTATTGTCCCAGAATTTCGCCGTCAAGATCGGCGGGGCGAAGATTTCCAGGGCATGCTTGTTGCCGACGAAGGCCCAGTAAGTGCGCGCGGCCATGCCGATGATGAGGATGTACCCGGCCGCGAAATGCGTGAAGCGGATATATCCCATCAGGAAGTGGTCGCTCGCTTCTCCCGAAAGCGTGGGCGGAGGGCTACCGATGAAATAGCCCGAGATGAGCAGCGCCGCGATGGCGAAGGCGTTCACGAAATGCCAGATACGAACCGGGAATTCGTAGACGTAAATCGCGGGCTGGAACCCGTTGCCGTTCCCGTTGGGCTTCGGCGCAGGCTGGGCCGAGGGCGGCGGATCGAAGTCGGTGGCGATGACCATGGCGTGCTCCTTACATCACGAAAGGGCTGACGCCCGGCACAACGACCGCCGCCGCCGCGAGAACGATGGAAGACTTTTTCATGCGGACCTCTCCCTTAGCGGACGGTGACTTCGGCCAGCTCGCGGCCATCTTCGCTCATGACGTGGGTCGAGCAGGCAAGGCACGGGTCGAAGCTGTGCAGCGTGCGCAGGATCTCGACCGGCTCTTCCGCCCGTTCCACCTTCGTGTTGAGGAGCGCGGCTTCAAATGCGCCGATATTGCCCTCGTTATCGCGTGGCGAGCCGTTCCAGGTGGTCGGCACGACGCACTGGTAATTCTCGATCTTGCCGTTCTTGATCTTGATCCAGTGGCCGAGCGCGCCGCGCGGCGCTTCGGTGAAGCCGACGCCCTTGACCTCCGCGGGCCATGTCGACGGATCCCACGATGCGGTGTTGGCGGTGGCGGTGTCGCCCGCCTTCACATTGGCGATGAGCTTGTCGAGGAAGTAGCTCATCTTGTGCGCCGCCCACTGGCATTCGAGGCCGCGCGCGGCCGTGCGCCCGAGCGTCGAGAACAGCGCGGACACCGGCACGTCGAGCGTCTTCAGCACGAGCGTCAGCTGCTCGGTGATTTCCTTGTCGCCCTTGGCGTAGCCGATGACGTAGCGCGCGAGCGGGCCGACCTCCATGGCGTGGCCCTTCCAGCGCGGCGCCTTGATCCAGGAGTATTTCGCGCTTTCGTCGATCTCCTTGATGTTGGTGCGCGTGCCGACGAGGTTCGGCCCGAGCTTGAAGTTCGGCTCCGTGACGCCGTCCCACGGGTGAAGGCCCTTCTTCTCGTCCGCGTAGGCGTACCAGGAATGCGGCACGAACTCCTGAATCTCGTTCGGGTCGCGAAGATCGACGGGGAAGACTTCCTTCAAATTGCCGTTGATGATCGCGCCGCGCGGCTGAAGCAGGCTTTCGGCCGAGTAGTCGTTCGCACGGTCCGGGATATCGCCGTAGGACAGCACGTTCTTCGACGATAATCCGCCGCCGTAGAGCCAGCCCTTGTAGAACTGCGCCACCGCAAGAAGGTCGGGGATATAGACGTTTTCGACGAACTCGATCGACTGGTTGATGATGGAGCGCACCATGTTGAGGCGCTCCATGTTGATGGAGGTCGACGCGCCCGGCCCTTCGATATTGATGACCGACGGCACGCCGCCGACGAGCCAGTTCGGATGCGGGTCCTTGCCACCGAAGATGGTGCGGATGCGCATGATGTGCGTCTGAAAGTCGAGCGCTTCCAGATAATGCGTCACCGCCATGAGGTTCGCTTCCGGCGGAAGGAGATAGGCGGGGTTTGACCAATAGCCGTTCTTGAACGGTCCGAGCTGGCCCGACTCCACGAACTTTTTCAGCCGGTTCTGTACGTCGCGGAAGTAGCCGGGAGACGATTTCGGATGATGCGGCGAAACCTTCTTCTGAAGCTCGCTCGTCGCCACCGGATCGGCCTTCAGCGCGGAAACCGGGTTGACCCAGTCGAGCGCATGCAGGTGATAGAAATGCACGAGGTGATCGTGCGTTTGCAGCGTGAGCTGCATGATGTTGCGGATAATATTCGCGTTTTCCGGGATCTGGATCTTCAGCGCGTCTTCCACGGCGCGCACCGAGGTGAGCGCGTGCGTGCCGGTACAAACGCCGCAAATGCGCTGCGTGAAGGCCCAGGCGTCGCGCGGGTCGCGGCCCTTGAGGATCACTTCGAGGCCGCGCCACATGGTGCCGGTCGACACCGCGTTGCGGATGACGTTGTCGTCGTCGACGTTCACCTCGCAGCGCATATGGCCTTCGATGCGTGTTACGGGATCGACGACGACGCGCTTGCCGCTGTTATCGAGCGTGAAGCCGTTGGGTGTGCTGATCGTCGCCATTATTCGTTATCTCCCTTCGAGCGCGCGTTCTTGATGGCGCTGACGGCGGCGTGAGCCGCGATCGCGGCGCCGACGACGCCGGCGGCGGTCGCTCCGATGACGTCCGCATTCTCTTCAACGCCGAACTGCTTGATGTTTGTGAGGCGGTTATAGAACGAGCCGTTGTCCCAGAAGCCGTCTTCCGAGCAGCCGATGCAGCCGTGACCCGCCTGGATCGGGAAGGACACGCCACCGTTCCAGCGCGTCGTCGAGCAGGAATTGTAGGTCGTCGGACCCTTGCAGCCCATCTTGTAGAGGCAGTAGCCCTTGCGCGCGTTCTCGTCGTCCCACGCCTCGACGAACTGGCCTGCATCGAAATGCGGGCGGCGATAGCATTTGTCGTGGATGCGCTGGGAGTAGAACATCTTCGGGCGGCCCTGCCGGTCGAGTTCGGGGATGCGCTCGAAAGTGAGGATGTAGGTGATGACGGCGGTCATGACTTCCGGGATCGGCGGGCAGCCCGGAACGCGGATGATCGGCTTGTCGTGGATGACCTTGTGGACGGGAACAGCCTGCGTCGGGTTCGGCTTCGCGGCCTGCACGCAGCCCCAAGAGGCGCACGACCCCCAGGAGATGACGGCCTTTGCGTTCGCTGCAGCGTATTTCAGCTGCTCGACGAAGGGCTTGCCGCCGATGATGCAATACATGCCGTCTTCGTTGAGCGGCGGATTGCCTTCCACGGCGAGGATGTAATTGCCCTTATGCTTGGTGACGATCTCTTCCACGATGGCCTCCGCCGCGTGGCCAGCCGACGCCATGATGGTGTCGTCGTAGTCGAGCGAGAGCATCGAGAGGATGACGTCGGACGCGAGCGGATGCGCCGAGCGGATGAACGCCTCCGAGCAGCAGGTGCATTCGAGGCCATGGAGCCAGAGCACGGGGATGCGCGGCTTTGTTTCGAGCGCATGCGCGAGCGTGGGCGCAAGCTGCGGGCCAAGGCCGAGCGCTGCCGCCGTGAGGCTACAGAACTTCATGAAACTGCGGCGTGACACCCCTTGCCGCCGCAAGACATCGTAGAAAGTTTCGTCCATGACCGGCGTTTCCTTCGCGCGATGGTTCGTTTGACCGGCATCCCTCGGCCGATTTCCCCACCTTTGAAGCAACGGTCATGCCAAAGTTAAAATATCAATTGAAACAGGATGTTGGTGCTAAGCGGCGCGCTGCCGGTTTCGAATTCCTCTATTTCCAGGGTAGGCTGCTTGCCAAAGCGGTCACTCTTCTTCCACTTTGTCGCAGGCAGTTTCGCCGCACACGTTGCGCATGATATTGCGTCATCTGCTGGCGCTCACGACCGGGCTTAGCCTTGTGGCGTTGCCTCTCGCATTGTTCCATACAATGGGTAGGACAAATAGTCGCGAATTATACAATTTTGCGTCCCAAAAAAACGCGCCTTTTCAGGGGAGACATTTCACAATTCCGTGTGCTCCATCCTCAAGGTTGCAATCAATGTTGGAACGAATGTCGGATCTCGCCGATCGGCATGACTGCGGCTTCAAGGAAAGCCATCAATATGCACTCGTGCAGAAGCTCCTCGGCACCATCGACGAGCACCTGAACGAGACGCAAGTTTCGGCCTGTCCAGCCTGCCTGAGGGACGCCATAATGGTGGTTGCGGCGCTCCTACACTTCGAGGCCGAGAAAGACGCCCGCAAGCACGAGCCTTTCGCCGTCGCCGACACGTTCGCCGATGTCGCGCGCGAAAAGATGGATGCAGTCGTCGACGCGGTTCTCGAACTCGGCTCTGGCGGTCGCGTGATGTAAGCCTGTTCCAAAGGCCCTCATTTTATTAAGTTTCAGATCCCACCCTTACGGCTGCTCTAACCCGAATGCGGCAGCATGACGCGGGCGGCGCGGAGCGTTTCCGAAAGGCACCGCGCGACGCCGCGTCAAGAAGCGCAATCGCAAGGTGTAACAATGAGTAGCGCAAGTTCCGACTTGAACGTCACCCCCCAGCGTGAGCGGGAGGTCATTCACGATCACTGGATTCTCTTTCTCATTCAGGGCGTCCTTCTGGCCGTGCTCGGCGCCCTCGCTATCGGCGCGCCGTATCTGACGACCGTCGTCGCAGTCAAGCTGGCGGGCTGGTTCTTCATCTTTGGCGGGATCATCGGCCTGGCCACGTTCTTCACCGGCCGCGAAGTTCCCGGCTCGATCTGGTCTTTCCTCGGCGCGGCGCTCGCCATCGCGGTCGGTGTCTATCTTCTGCGCCAGCCGCTTGTCGGCGTCCTGTCCTTGACGCTCATCCTCGCGGCTTTCTTCTTCGCGCAAGGGATAACGCAGATCCTCGCCGCGTTCTCCCACCGCCGCGTGCTCAATTCGTGGGGTTGGATGCTGTTCAGCGGGCTGGTGGATCTCATCCTCGCCGGCATCATCATCAGCGGCTTCCCGCTGGATTCCGCGTGGGTGTTGGGCGTCCTCGTTGGCGTTTATCTTCTGATGTACGGCATCGCGCTGATCATGACGGCACTAGCCAGCCGCGACGTCAGCCCGGAAGAGGTCGAGTATCGCCCGTGATTCGCCGAACGGCCTGCGTTCAGGCTTCTCACCTGAACGCAGGAACCAAATCGCGCGGCAGTTAGACCGTCATTTCACGCCTTCGAAAGATTGGCGATCTGGTTTTTGAGTGTATCCATAACCGGCTTTGCCTCGCCACCGAGGTTGATCTCGTTGCCGATACGGTCGAGCGTAGAGTTGAGGTTGGGGACGCTTTGCTGCACCGCCTGGGCCAGAGCTTGCCTTGCTTCTGGCGTGAGTTCCTGCGCCTTGGACTTCAGGCTTGCGAAGCGATCCGATATATCGCGGATTTCGCCGATTGCCGCCTGAGCGGACCCGGTATCCTTGATACGATTGAGCGCCGCCTGAAGGCGGGTAATGTTGTCTAGAATATCGTTTTGGAGAGCGACGGCCGACGTCCCCGCGACCACGGATTGCTGGGGGGGCATGGGCGCCGCGCTATTGTTCGTGGCCGATTGTTGCGTATCGGTTCGCGACGGGAAAGGGGTCGCTGACGGGGCCGAGCCGGTCGCCGATTCAGGCGCGGGGGTGACCATTCGCGTGTTCCGGTTGATCTGCTGGGCTTCCTGCACCTTGTTTTCGTTCGGCCAGAAGTAAAGCGCCGCACCCGCGATGATGAGCGCCGGAAGCAGCCAATAGGCCCAGTTCGTGCCACCGGCGGCGGCCGTGCGCTGATGATGGGCCGGAGACGAGCTGCGCGCTTCGTGCGGCGTGTCCTGCACCGGGCGCCCGGCCGAAGCGCTGGGGATGGCACGCTCGAACTCGCCTTTCTGGCTGACAAGCATGCTGGCGACGCCCTGATTGTCGAGACCCGCGGTCGTCTGATGGCGTTTCAGGTAGGCGAGCACGACGGGCGCAAGGAAGCCGATCAGCTTTTTCGCGGAGCCTTGGCCGAGACCGGCATACTGGGCGAGGCGGGACGAAAGCGTGTCGAGCGTTCCGCCGCCGATGAGCGACGATATGAGACTCCAGCCGGTCTGCAGGATGTCGCGGTTCGAGCCGAGAAGGCTGCCGATGATGTCGCCGCTGCTGATGGCGTCGCGGCCGACGATATTTTCCGATTGGGAGAGGGCGTATCCGATCCGCTTCGGACCGTCCGAGCCCTGCGCCATGTTCGCGAGGCCGCTCAGAATGCCGGGAACGCCCGCCGAGATACCTTTTTGAGCCGCCTGCTGTTCAAGTCCAAGCGTCGAAGCCAGTTTCCCGACGACATCGGGAGTAAACGACTGCATGATGGTCGATAAAAGATTGGTGGCCATTCGAAGCCTCTCCAGTGTTCGCGCAAACAACGATACCTGCAAAGTACAGGCCTGCGCTAAACTCGCTTCTGACGGCTATCCGTGCAAGGTCGAATACGGAATTTCATTATCACTATCTAAATAAATTCTATGCCCTTCTAGCAATCCGAAACCGAAATGTAAGTATATGCCAAAAAGATATTGAAGTAAAAGGGATAATATTGCGCCCGGTCAGATCGGAGACTTATTCCAGCCGCGTGGTATTCGGCTACAAGAAGGGCCGCACGAAGCGGCCCTTTGTGTCTGATATTTCGGCGAGAGGCTGTAGCGGCGCTTACCAGCAGACGCGCCAGCAGCGATAGGGACCGCAGCGCCAGCGGCAGGCAGGTCCATAATACGGCGGACGCCAACCGTAATAGGGACCCCAGCCCCCATAATAGCGCGGACCGCCCCATCCAGGGCCTCGGCGCCAGCCGCCGCCGTAACCCCAACCGGGACCACGACCCCAGCCGGGACCGCGACCCCAGCCGGGACCGCGACCCCAACCGCCGCCGCCATAACCCCAGCCGCCGCCGCCCCAAGGTCCGTGAACCTTGATGACATCGCTCTTCTGCGCGGCTTCGATCTGAACTGCGCCAACGCCCATCGCGGCGGCATTCGCCATCGCAGACGTCTGGCCGACGCTCCACGTAAAGGCCCCGGCTAGCAGGGCGAGCGTCAGATACATGATTTTTTTCATTCAGGTGGTCTCCGAATGACGGAACCCCCTCGGCACGATCAATCTGGCGAAGGATTGTGGCCTTTCATCGCTCAGATTGTAACAACTTGTCTCAAGGCCTAGATCTGGCGATCACCGGGACAAGTCGGCAGGGGGCAGCCCGGACAATCTGCCTCGACGCACCTGCCAACGCGAACCCCGCAACGGCAAGAAGCCTGTCTCAGTCTGGAATGCGGATGTGGATGTAACGGAACGTTGCGAGGAGCCAGGGCAGGAACGCGACAGAGAGGAACACGAGGTTCGTCTCTGCTGCCGCGTCGACCACGGAGCGTGTCATAATCGGCCACGCGATCATGCCCGTGACGATCGCGGCGCCAATCGCGGCGAAAACGGCAAAGCCGAAGCGGAGCGCCCGCGAGACGCGATTCCGCGTTCCGGTCATCGTCAACGCCGCCGCGCCGTAACCGCCGAATACGAGCGTTCCGCCCAGCCAGGGCGAGACCGAGATCAGAGCGCCAGCAGCGACGCCGAACAGGATGCCGAGGAAAAAGACGGTCCAACTGTCCGGATAGCCATCCGGGCGCACGGGGAGGAACGCGGTTTCGTCCTCGTTCTGCGACTTGTCGTCGATATAGTCGATCAGATCTTGTTCCCGACGGGACATATCAAGCCTCCTCGCAATGGCAGGGGCTCCGAAGCGAAATATCAGCGCCTCGAATCGTCGCCGTCTGCCGTGTCTTTTGCCGGGCGACGCCGCCGCAGCCGCTTCGCCCCGCGCGACGCAAGCGTCACCTTGCTTCCACGATGCACCATCCGCGCAATGGAATCGAATTGAGCGGGTTCATGCGGAGTTCTCGGCCGCAACTCGAAGATATGCCATCTGACCGGTTGCCACAGCTTACAGGTATATGGTCGAGTCGACAGACTGTGCAATCAGCGGGCGCCGAGGATTGTCAGCGAGGCGCCCAGGAGTTCTTGGCATCGGTGCCCGCATCGTCGGCCCTGACGTCGTCGCCTTTCGAGCCCGCCCCCGCAGCGAACGATCCCCGGCCCCTCAGCGCGTCGATCGCGAGCGGGTTCACGTCCGATTCGAAGATGAGCTTGATGAGCGCCTTCTGCGCGGGAACCTGCGCGTACTCCTTGTAGATTGTCAGGCTCTGGATCGTGAAGGCAAGGCGGTCGGCCTCATTGGTCTTCAATCCCATTTTCTGGACGATTTCCGCATCCATGCGCTCGCCCTTATCCAAAACCCACTCCTGCATCTCCAAACCGACCTTGGTCAGGATCGCACGCACCGAGGTGGGGAGCGCCTGGAAACGGTCCTTCGGCATGATGAGGAAGCCCGGCGTATAAAGGTGATAGCTGAGCGTCAGATATTGCTGCACCTGATGGATGTTCGCGCCGTAGATCAGGTCGAGTGTCGATTCGATGCCGTCCAGTTCGCCGCGCTGAATGCCCGCGTAGACATCCTTGAACTCGACCGGGAACGGCTCGACGCCGTAGGCCTTGAACATCTTGATACGCCATTCGCCCTTGGGTACCCGCAGCTTGAGGCCCTTCAGCGTTCCGGGCCCCTCCACGGGGCGCTTGTTGTTGAGCACATGGCGAAAGCCGAGTTCCCACATCGCGAGCAACTGGTAGCCTTTCGCATTGGCTGCCTGATGCAGATACTGCTTCATGATCCGGTCGCGGAACTGCCGCACATGAGTGCGGTTGCGCACGAGGAACGGCATTTCGAACACGCCGAATTCGCCCGCAACATTCGACATCGGCGTGCCGATGATCGAAATGTCGACCTCGTTCTTCAGCATCTTCTTCAGCACTTCGGCGTCGCCGCCAAGCCCGCTTTTCGGGTGTAGCACGATGCGAATTCTGCCGCGCGACATCGCTTCCACGCGTCGCGCGTATTCTTCCGCTGAAATGTAGTACAGCGTGCCTTCCGACCCGATATGAGAAAAATGGAGCTCAAGCGGCCCTTCGGCAGGAGCCTGAGCGCGCGCAGGCGTTACCGCGAATGCCCCCGCCGCCACGCAAACAAGCGCGAACGCTGCCGCGCGCAGAATCGTGAATGTGCCCGTCATAGCCCCTCCCGGTCTCAGGAGCATTTACGATAAGTTTTAGGCAGTCTCAAGCAACACGAGCGCGATTTCGTTCGCCAACCTCGCGCAAAGCGCAAGGTTCGGGGCGGACGACTCGATTTGGGAGGGCTGCGGGATGCCGGTTTCAGGTGAGAAAGGCCTGCAAGAACAGGCGACCGGGTGCCTTCCAGGATGGACGAAGCGCATCAAGCTTCAGCGCGCCAGATCCTTGAGGCCAAGACGAATGAGATCCTCGGTTCGCGCGTCCTCGCCTGCCTTGCCGAGCGCGGTCGAGATCGCGGCATTCGCCTGAAGCGGCGCATAGCCGAGGTTCACGAGGGCGGAAACCGCCTCCGCCGCGGGAGAGGGCGCTGCGGAGGCGGGTATCGCGGCCGATGCCGAGCCGGAGGCGGGCGCGGCGATGGCTGCGACGCTGAAAGCGAGAGGCGGAGCCTTGTCCTTGAGTTCGTTCACGATGCGGAGCGCCACTTTCGGGCCGACACCCGGCGCACGCGTCACGCTCACGCGGTCCTGCATGGCGATGGCCTGCGCGAGCTGCGCCGAATCGAGCGTCGCGAGAATGGACAGCGCCACCTTCGCGCCGACGCCTTGCACGCTTTGCAGGAGGCGGAACCAGCCACGCTCGGCTTCGGAGAGGAAGCCGTAAAGCTTGATCGCGTCTTCGCGGACATAGGTTTCGATGGAGAGCGCGACCGGTTCGCCGGGCTTCAGCGCGCCGAGCGTGCGCGGCGAGCATGCGACTTCATAACCGACGCCGCCAACATCGATGATGGCGTGGTCCGCGCCCACCGCGTCGACGATGCCTTTGAGCTTTCCAATCATGCCTCAGCATAACCCGAGTCGGCATCGTGGGCGCGAGACGGTTTTTGCGCGCCGTGGAGCATCGACCTCGTCACGGCTTCAATTCTTCTCGATTTCTCCGTGCACAGTGACGGCACGCGGGCGAACGACGCTTACATGATCAGGAAAATAACCAGACATAGGGAGGCTCATGAGCAACGAACCAGAATGCAGGCTCGTAAGGGCGGAGACGACTTACGATGGAAAGCAGGGGCTGACTTACCGGCGCGGCATTGCCGCCGAGACCGTCGGCTCCGAGGCTATCTGCATGCATCTGCTGACGGTCCCGCCGGGCGGCCGAGCGAAAGTGCATCTGCACGAGAAGCACGAGACGGCCATCTACGTTCTCGATGGCGAGGCGTGGACGCTTCACGGCGACCGACTTCAGCATCGGACTCTGACGCGTGCGGGCGACCTGCTTTATATCCCTGCGGGCGTGCCGCACCTGCCCGTAAACCTGAGCGACAAGCCGACTTCGGCTGTGATCGCGCGGACGGACGCGAGCGAGCAGGAAAGCGTCGTTCTGCTGCCGGACCTGGAACCGCTCGCGGAGGAAATCATCGCCGCGCTGAAGTCCGGCGACCTCAAGCCGGAGTTGAAAGCGCCGCAGCCCGAATAGCGAGCGCGCGCCGGTGATGAGCGTGACAGATGGCGACGGCGAGCGCGTCGGCGGCGTCGGGCGTGGCGGGCTGCGCCTTGGGCAGGAGATAGCGCAGCATCGTGCGGATCTGCACCTTGTCGGCATGTCCCGCCCCGGTCACGGTCTTCTTGATCGAATTGGGCGCGTATTCGGCGACGCTGAGGCCGAGCCTTGCCGGGACCAGAAGCGCCACGCCTCGCGCCTGACCGAGCTTCAGCGCGGCGCGCGCGTTCGTGTTGACGAAGGTTTCCTCGATGGCGGCCTCGTCGGGCGCATGGGCGCGCACCACCTCGTTCAGCCCTTCGAACAGGGCGGTAAGCCGCTGGCCCATGGCCTCGCCCGCGCCCGTATCGATGGTGCCGCAGGCGACGAAGGTCAGGCGCTGGCCATCCCAATCCACGACGCCCCAGCCGAGATGGCAGAGGCCCGGATCGAGCCCGAGGATGCGGACAGGAGGTTTCGGCATGGGTGGAGTCCGGTTGAATTCAAACCGCACCGTCTTCTGCGTCGGGCTGTTGGGTCAAGCCTTTCGCGTTGCGCCGCGCACGTTTGGTGCGAAGTTTGCGTTCGAACACCATGTTGTCATGAGGAAAACTTTCGCGTCCGTTTGCTGTGCTCGCGGCAAAGGGCTATCTCTGCCGCCATAAGTTGAAGGGGAGACGCAATGAAAACCGACACGCCGAAGCAAATCTATCTCAAGGATTACGCTCCCCCCGCGTTCCTCATCTCCGAAACCTATCTCGATGTGGTGCTCGATCCGGCCGAGACGCGCGTGAAATCGCGGCTGTCCGTGGTGCCTAATCCGGCGCTGAAGCGGCGCGCGACCGAGATCAAGCTCGACGGCGAGCTGCTGCGGCTTCTGCGCGTGTGCATCGATGGCGTGCCCGTCGATGAGCAGCGCCTTGTGGCGACGGACAAGGATCTGACCATCCGCGATGTGCCCGCCAAACCCTTCACGCTCGAAATCGAGACGATCTGCGACCCGGCCGCGAACAAGGCGCTGTCCGGCCTTTATCTCTCGCGCGGCGTCTACTGTACGCAGTGCGAGGCCGAAGGCTTCCGCCGCATCACTTATTATCTCGACCGGCCGGATGTGCTGTCGAAGTTCCGCGTCCGCATCGAAGGTGTGAAGCCGGACACGCCCGTGCTGCTGTCGAACGGCAATCTCGTGCAGACGGGCGACCTTCCGGGCAAGCGCCACTTCGCGGTGTGGGAAGACCCGTTCCCGAAGCCCTCCTACCTCTTTGCGCTCGTGGCGGGCAAACTCGCCATGGTGGAGGACAGCATCATGACGCGGTCCGGCCGTGCCGTCACGCTGCGCATCTATGTCGAACCCGGCAAGGAAGATCGCTGCGACTGGGCCATGAGAAGCCTGAAGCGCGCCATGCGGTGGGATGAGGACCGCTTCGGCCTCGAATACGACCTCGACATGTTCATGATCGTGGCCGTGTCGGACTTCAACATGGGCGCGATGGAGAACAAGGGGCTCAACGTGTTCAACGACGCGCTGATCCTGGCGCGGCCCGATACCGCGACCGACTCCGATTACGAGCGCATCGAAGGCGTGATCGCGCACGAATATTTCCACAACTGGACGGGCAACCGCGTCACGTGCCGCGACTGGTTCCAGCTTTGCCTCAAGGAAGGGCTGACGGTTTTCCGCGATCAGGAATTCACCGCCGACCAGCGCTCCGCCGTTGTGAAGCGCATCGAGGATGTGCGCTGGCTCCGAAGCATGCAGTTCACCGAGGACGCGGGGCCGCTCGCTCACCCCGTGCGCCCGTCGTCCTTCATCGAGATCAACAACTTCTATACGCGCACCGTCTACAACAAGGGCGCCGAGCTGTGCCGCATGCTGCAAACCGTGCTCGGGCGCGATGGCTTTCGCAAGGGCCTCGACCTCTATTTCGATCGCCATGACGGGCAGGCGGTGACGGTGGAAGACTTCGTGTCGGCGCTCGGCGATGCGAATGGCGCGGACCTTTCGGCCTATCTTCTCTGGTACAATCAGGCGGGCACGCCGACGCTCGACGCGCGCCTTTCGTATTCGGAGGGCGCGAAGGAGGCGCGGCTTACGCTCAGCCAGACCTTCCCCGACCTGCCGGGGCAGCCAAAACGCAAGGCCGTGCCTATTCCGGTGAAGCTCGGCCTGCTCGGCCCGAATGGTGGCGAGATCCCGCTCGAAGTCGAGGGCAAGCCCGTCGATGGCGGCCTCGTGGTGCTCTCGAAGAAGAAGGAGGTCTTCACCTTCGAGAAGGTCGGCTCGCGGCCCGTACTGTCGCTGCTGCGCGACTTCTCCGCGCCGGTCAACCTCAATGCAGGCGCGCGCGACAAGGACATGCTCACGCTCATTCGCGCCGATACCGATCTGTTCAACCGCTGGCAGAATGCGCAGGCCTTCGCGCTGAAGCATATCGTGGCCCTCGCGAGCGCCATCGCGAAAGGCGAGAACGCGCGTGTCGAGCCCCGTTTCGTGGCGGCTGTCGGCGAAGTCGCCGACGACGACACGCTCGAACATGCCTACCGCGCGGCGTTCCTCGCGCTTCCTTCCGAATCGGATGTGGCGCTGGCGATCGGCGAGAACGTCGACCCGGAGGCCATTCATCAGGCGCGTACCCTGCTGCGCGCGGCGATGGGAAAGAGCCTGCGCGCGATTCTCGAAAGCGTTTACGAGCGGAGCGCCCCGGCCGAACCCTACAACCCGGACGCGGAAAGCGCGGGCAGACGCGCGCTGCGACAATCCGCGCTGAGCCTGCTCGCGGCGGGAAAAAGCCGTTTCGGCATCGCGCGCGTGAAGGAACAGGCGAAGACCGCAACCAACATGACCGAGTCCTTCGGTGCCCTTTCGATCCTCTCGCAGGTGGGCGGCGAAGCCTACGATCAGGCGCTCCAGCGCTTCCACAGGAAGTGGAAGGACGAGCCGCTCGTCATCAACAAGTGGTTCGCGTTGCAGGCGTCGTCGCCCTCGCCGGATACCCTCGCGCGCGTGGCCGACCTCGTGGCCAACCCGCTGTTTTCAATCCAGAACCCGAACCGCGTGCGCTCGGTTTACGGCGCATTTGCGCACGGAAATCAGGTGCGTTTCAACGATGCGAGCGGGGCTGGCTACGACCTCATCGCCAACGCCGTGATCGAGATCGACGGCTTCAACCCGCAGATGGCGTCGCGGCTTGTCGGCGCGTTCGAGAGTTGGCGCATCTTCGAGCCGAAACGCCGCGCGCTCGCGGAGAGGGCGCTTGGCCGCATCCTCGACCAGAAGGAGCTCTCTCCTGACGTCTTCGAGATCGTGTCAAAAATCGTTGGCGAGCGCGAAGGCGAAGTGGCAGCCTGAAGCGGTTCGAGTCGCCGCATTGGTATGTGGAATACTTCCGGTTGTGGCGAGACCTGTATACACACGGTGACTCTTTCTTAACTAATCCTGCTCATGTTAAGATTACGGTGACTAAGACTAATTCCGGGGCTGATCTACCGGCGGGAAGACATGGCGCTTCATGAGCTGAGCCAGACCTTTTCCAATGCGCGCGCTGTCGAGGCGCCGCGCACGGTAGACCTTTCGCTGAAATCGGACACAACGCCGGGACCGTCTCAAGTGCCGGGCGCTCTCGTCCAGGCCAGGCAATTGCTGACGGTTCTCGGTGGCACCGGCCTTGCCGCCCTCGGGCTACTCGCCGTGCTTTGCTTCGGCTCGACGCCGGTAGAGCCGGAGGCGGTCGCGTTCTGCCTTAGTGCGGCCGCCCTGTCTCTGGTGTCCTGCCTCTGGATGTGCCGCCGCTGCCTCGATCGTGCCGAGGCCGCGCGGCTTGCGATCGCGAGGCACGCGCAGGGCGTGGAGGCGGCGGGCGCGCTTGGGCTGCGCTGGGATCTCGTTACCGGCGATCTCGTCTGGTCGGGCGATGCGGGCGGCGTTTTTCCAACCGGCGAAAGTCGGCCGGCAAGCTTCCGCGATTTGCGCCACTGGCTCCATCCCGACGACTTCCTCTACGCCTCGATATCGCAGGCGCTGAAAAGCGGCCAGAAGCGCGTCAATTGGCCTGTGCGTATCAAGGATGCGGAAAAGGGCTGGCGCACCTTCCAGCTAAGAGGGGAAATATCTTCGACGCCTCAAGGCGCTCCCGCCTTCGAGGGCCTTCTCGTTCCCATAGACCCAAGCCAGAGCCCGCAGGGGCTCGAGGGCTTTCCGTCGTTGCCCGAAATCGTGGAATCGCTACCTATTTCCATTGCGATCTGGGATCGTGAAAACCGTCTCGTGCTGTGCAACCGCAAGTTTCGCCAGCTTTATCGCGTGTCGGCTGCGGCGGCGCTGCCCGGCACATCCTACGAGGCGATACAGGCGCAGACGCAGGAGGCCATCGCGCAGCGGCCGCCGGAAGGGCGCGGCGTGGTGGGTCGGTTCCAGCTTCAGGAACGGCAACTCGGCGATGGTACCTGGCTCCAGATCGGCGAATACTGGACGGGGGAGGGAACCTTGGTGAGCTTCGGCACGGACATAACCATGCAGAAGCAGACGCAGCACCGGGTTCTCGAACGGGAGCAGCAGATGCGAGCGAGGGTGGACGGCTTCGAGCAAAGCCGCAGGCAACTGGAAATTCAGGCGCGGCAGCTTCGCGAACTCGCGGAGTCCTACAACGAAGAGAAGATCCGCGCCGAAGCCGCCAATCAGGCGAAGTCGGAATTCCTTGCCAATGTCAGCCACGAGCTTCGCACGCCGCTGAACGCCATCATCGGCTTTTCGGAAATGATGCGCGACGGTGTGCTTGGCCCCATCGGCAACCCGAAATACGAATCCTACGTGAAGGACATCCACAACAGCGGGCGCTACCTCCTCGAAATGATCAATGACATCCTCGACATGTCCAAGATTGAGGCCGGCCGCTGGACGCTTTCGCCCGAATGGTTCACCATGAGCGATGTGTTTCAGGAGTGTCTCTCGGTGGTCAGTCCTGTTGCAATGGAAGGCAACGTGGAATTGAGCCAGTCGGGCAACACGAGCATTTCGCTGTACGGAGACCGGCGCGCGCTGAAACAGGTGCTGATCAATCTGTTGTCGAACGCAGTGAAATTCACGCCGCAAGACGGAAAGGTTTCGCTGCGCGCCTACCGCTATCGCGGCAGCATACGGATCGCAATTGCGGACACAGGTGTTGGTATCCCGAAGCACGACCTCGGTCGCCTCGGCAGGCCGTTTGAACAGGTGAGCAATCAGTTGACCAAAGGACACAAAGGAACCGGTCTCGGGCTGGCGATTTCGCGGTCTCTGGTCGAGATGCATGGCGGCAAGCTCGACATCAAGAGTCGCGTCGGCGAGGGCACCACGGTCACGTGCATTCTGCCGGTTCAGGACGAGAAGGACATTGTCGGGCGCGAGGCTGCGTGACGCTCGAAGACACCAAAGCCCCCCAGCCGCTCCTTCCTGCAACCATCGTCGAAGAACGTCCGGCGACGTCGCAAGCCGTTCGCGACCTCGCGGAGAGAACGCGCGGTCGGCCCGTAACCGTCGGCGAGGTGCTTGATGCGCTGGAAGACGGCGGCTTCGGCGTGCTGATGATCCTCTTCGCGCTGCCGAATGCCGTGATACCGGGAATTTCCTTCATACTCGGCGCGCCCGTCGTGCTGCTGGGGCTTCAACTCGCCTCCGGCCGCAAGAAGGTCTGGCTTCCGCAGGTGATGCGCCGGCAGGTCATCCCGTCCGCGATCTTCGAAGCCGTCGCCGACCGCGCCGAGCGGTTTCTCATCTGGATCGAGAAGCGCGCCCGCCCGCGCTGGCAGGTGGTGGTCAGCGACGGCGGCGAGCGGCTCCTCGGCCTCTACATCGCCATCGTCGCCGCCTTCCTCATGCTGCCGATGCCGTTCGGCAACATCCTGCCCGCTTTCGGCATAGCTTTCATGTCGGTCGGTATTATCGAGAAGGACGGCAAGGCGGCGAGCCTCGGCGCGGCGCTCGGCTTCCTCGGCGTTCTCTATCTGGTCCTCGCATTCGCAATCGGCATACAGGCCCTAAAGGCCGTCATCGGCATGCTTTAGATAGAGCCGCCGGGTCGCGGCTTCGCGCGTGAAAAGCCTTCGAAGACAGCAGCTTGAAGCGTCACACCGCATTGGCGGGAATGCGCGACGCTGTCTCGTCGGCGGTTGCTCGCAATGCGCGGTGCGGGCGATTGCGCTGGCGCTTGCTGGGTCGCGGCGGGGCTGATCCGCACCCTTTCAGAGCGTTACACGCGGCCATCACTCTCGCGCGAGCATTAAGTTTTGCGACAAGTTCGGCTTTGCGATTCCCGCTCCGATCATTAAACAGCAGTTATACCAAGGGAACTTCGATGGCGCATTGGGCTTGTCCATCGATTCGACCATAAGCGTGGGGCGTTCTTGATGTCGAGTTTATTGGAGCGGGTCGAGTATGTTCGCGGCCCCGTGGCGCGTTCCGCCGAACTGGGCGTTCCGGCCAAGGGTAGCGTTTCCGTTGTCGAGCGGCGCTCGCTGGTGGGCATGCCTGCCTGGTCGAATGCCTTCGCGCATCTGAGGAAAGACAGCCGCTATTACGAGATCGTCGAAGACACGGTCTGCCCGGAATTTCGCTATCGCTATTTTGCCCTGACCGACCGCTTTGGCCGCGCCATGGCGGTGCAGCCGTTCTTTGTGCTCGATCAGGATCTGGTCGCGGGCTCCGGGCAGCGCCTCAAAGGGTTCGTCGACCGCGTGCGTCGCGTCTGGCCACGCTTTCTGACCATGCGCACGCTGATGATGGGGTGCGCAGCGGGCGAAGGTCATCTCGCCGCGAAGGATCAGGCCACGCGGGCGCGCGAAGCCGAGGTGCTCTCGGCCGATATCGTTCGCCTCGCGCGGGCGGAGAAGGCGTCGCTGATCGTGCTGAAGGAGTTCCCGGCCGAGTATCGCGAGGCGCTGTCCGCATTCCGCGAGAAGGGCTTCACGGCGATTCCGAGCATGCCGATGACGCGGCTCGACATCTCCACATACAAGAGCTTTGACGACTATCTGAACAAGGCGATCAAGAGCAAGCGCCGTACCGAATTTCGCAAGAAGTTCAAGGCTGCGGAACAGTCTGCGCCGATCGAGCTTGAAGTGCGCCACAATGCTGGCGATGCGCTCGACCAGATTTTCGCGCTTTACGAGCAGGTTTACGAAAAGTCGGACATGAAGTTCGAGAAGCTCACGAAAGCGTACTTCGCCGAGCTTGGCCGCCGCATGCCCGACAAGGCGCGGTTCTTCATCTGGCGGCAAGAGGGCAGGGTGATCGCGTTTTCGCTTTGCCTCATCGAGGGCGACAAGCTCTACGGCGAATATCTCGGCCTCGATTACACCATCGCATTGCAGCTTCACCTTTACTTCTACGTGATGCGCGACACGATTTCATGGGCAATTGAGAACGGCTTCAAGGAGATCGTCAGCACGAGCCTCGGCTACGGCCCGAAGCTGCAAATGCGGCATGAACTGCGCCCGCTCGACCTGTATGTGCGCCACACATCGCCCATCGCCAACGCGATCCTGAGGCGCGTGCTGCCGTATCTTGAGCCGACGCGCGGCGAGGAGACGTTGCAGAAGTTCCCGAATTACGCGGATCTTTCGCCGGATCGGCGGTAGCGGCGCGGCTGTGACTTAAGCGAGCGCGAGCCAGGTTGCACCCGCGTCAAGTCGGACGCGATTTGATGCTGACAAGCTGTTGGCGCCGGTGCCGCGTCCGATCGCGCCACGATGCGTTTGCGGCGCGCGCGAAGGAAACCGCGAGGCGGCGGCGTTCCAAGCGCGCCGCTACTTCCTGCGCGCGTGATCGCGGAAGAACTGGTCCTGAAAGATGCACATCCGCAGGGCGTTGTGATATTCGCCCTCCACGAAGAATTCCTTGATCAGATCGCCTTCCTTGATGAAGCCCATCTGCTCGTAAATGTGGATAGCCTTCTCGTTGTCGGCGTCCACGACGAGATAGAGCTTGTAGAGATTGAGCGTCGAGAAGGCGTATTGCATCGCGAGGCTCGTCGCCTTTTTCGCGTAGCCGCGCCCCTGAAACTCCGGCGCGATCATGATCTGGAACTCGGCGCGGCGGTGGATGTAGTTGATTTCGACGAGTTCCACGAGGCCGACCCGGTGGCCCTCCACCTCGACCACGAAGCGGCGTTCCGTCTGGTCGTGGATGTGCTTCTCGTAAAGCTCCTGAAGCTCGACGTAAGCCTCGTACGGCTCCTCGAACCAGTAATGCATCATGCTCGAATTGTTATCGAGCTTGTGGACGAACAGCAGATCGTCTTTCTCAAGCGGCCGCAGGAGAAGCCCGCCCGTTCGCACGTCGAGCTTGTTCTCCTTCATCGAACGGTTCGACGCCATGAAACCGGTTCCTCTTCGCGTTGCGGCCTCACGCTTATGTAAGACGCCACGCCGCACGATGAAGGAGGACTGCGAAGCTAGTGGAGCGAATTTGACATTTGAGTCCCGGCTGCTGAAAGCTTTCGCTCAAATGTCAAATTAAGAAGCTCCACTAGAATCAAGGATTTGCTAGTGGTCCTCTGATTCCGTCATTTGCTTGCGAGGGTGCTGCAAACGAATGCAAATGTCGGAATCGGACCACTAGAGCGACGTTTCCGGCGTAAAGGTGAAGATCTCCCCCGACGCCGTAGTTTCGGGCGTCAGGAGCGACAGCGCGAGCGGCACGAGCGCGTCCGGCGCGGGAAGCGTGTTCGGCTCCTCGCCGGGATAGGCTTTCGCGCGCATGTGCGTGCGCACCTTGCCCGGATCGAGCAGGTTCACGCGGATGTTGGTCGAGGCGTTTTCGTGCGCGTAGGTCTTCGCGAGCGCATCGAGGCCGGCCTTCGAGACCGAATACGGCCCCCAATAGGCGCGGGCGCGCTGCGCTGCGCCGGAGGTGAGGAACAGCACGCGGCCCGCGGGCGACAGCTTCAGCACAGGATCGAGCGTGCGGATCAGCCGCCAGTTGGCCGTGAGGTTGATCTGGAGCGTGAGCGCCCAGTCGCCCTCCTTGATGTGCCCGAGCGGCGAAAGCGGGCCGAGGAGCCCTGCATTGCCGACGAAGATGTCGAGCTTCTGCCAGCGCTGATAGAGCGTCGGCCCGAGCGTGTCGATTTCGTCGAGCTGCTTGTCGAGGTCGAACGGCATGAGCGAGAGCGGCACGCCGCCGGCGGTCCGCACCTCGTCGTCGAGTTCCTCAAGCGCGCCTTGCGTGCGGGCCGTGGCGACCACATGCGCACCCTGAAGGGCGAGCGCCTTGGCGATAGCGCGCCCGATGCCGCGAGATGCGCCCGTAACGAGCGCGACTTTGCCGTCGAAGCGCGGCAGGGAAGATTCGGATGTCACGTTTTTCAACCGTTTTTGAGCTGGAGCGCTTTCCGCACGGACAAGCGCGACGAAACAAAACCTTGGAGCATCTTCAGTGAAGGTGCCCTGACTGAAAATCAGACCGCCATCAGCGAAAGCCGGTGCTGCTGGCCCGGTTCCGGCCCGTCCCAGTCACGAAGCGGCGTGGGGTAGTCGCCCGTGAAGCAATGGTCGGTGAATTGCGGGTGGTCGGGATCGCGGCGCGGCTGACCGAGGGCGCGATAGGTGCCGTCTACTGTGAGGAAGGCGAGGCTGTCGCAGCCGAGGATGCGGCGCATGCCCTCTACATCGTGGTTGGCGGCAAGCAGCGAACCGGTGTCCGGCGTATCGATGCCGTAGAAGTCGGGGTATTTGATCGGCGGGCAGGCGATGCGCATGTGCACCTCGCGCGCGCCATGTTCGCGCATCATGGCGACGATCTTGGTCGAGGTGGTGCCGCGCACGATGGAATCGTCGATGAGCACGATGCGCTTGCCTTCGACGCTGATCGACGGCGTCGGGTTGTGCTTCAGCTTCACGCCGAGCTTGCGGATGCGCTGTTCCGGCTCGATGAAGGTTCGGCCGACATAGTGATTGCGGATGATTCCGAGTTCGAACGGGATGCGCGCCTCATGCGCATAGCCGATGGCGGCGGGGACGCCCGAGTCCGGCACTGGCACGACGACATCCGCGTCGGCGGGGGCTTCTCGCGCGAGTTCGCGGCCGAGGCCCTTGCGCACGTCATAGACGCAATGCCCGCCCATGATGGAATCTGGACGCGCGAAATAGATATATTCGAAGATGCAGGGCCGCGCGGGCTGTGCCGGGAAGGCGCGGTGGCTGTCGATACCCTGATCGGAGATTTCCACCACCTCGCCGTTTTCGACCTCGCGGACGAACTGCGCGCCGATGATGTCGAGCGCACAGGTCTCGGACGAAAGGATCGTCGCGTCGCCGAGTTTGCCGATGACGAGCGGCCGGATGCCGAGCGGGTCGCGGATGCCGATGAGTCGCTTGCGGGTCAGCGCGGCGAGCGCATAGGCGCCCTCGATCTGGCGTAGCGCGTCGAACAGGCGGCTCATGAAACCGTCGCGACGCTCGCGGCTTCGCGCGATGAGATGGACAATGACTTCGGTGTCGGACGTGGACTGGAAGATGGAGCCGGAGGAGACGAGTTCGCGGCGAAGCGTCAGTGCATTGGTGAGGTTGCCATTATGGGCGAGCGCGCAACCGCCGATGTCGAGGTCCGCGAACAGCGGCTGGACATTTCGGAGTGCCGTTTCGCCAACTGTCGCATAACGGACATGTCCGACCGCCATATTGCCGCGCAGATTGTCGATCACGCCCTTGCGGTTGAAGTGATCGCCGACGAGCCCGAGGCGGCGTTCCGCATGGAACTGCGTGCCGTCGAAGGTGACGATGCCCGCCGCTTCCTGTCCGCGATGTTGAAGGGCATGAAGACCGAGCGCGGTGAGCGCGGCGGCCTCCGGGTGATTGAAAACGCCGAACACGCCGCATTCTTCGTGCAACTTGTCGTCAGCCAGCCCGAAAGGCTCCGTCGGCAAAGGCGGAATGCCGGCAATCTCGTCCACGTGGCTTCGTCCTTTTAGCAGTCTCCGGCAGTGCCGGAGGGGCGCCCTTCAGAATAGGCCTCAACCCCGTTCAGCTTCGGGCGCGGGCGAAGCTGGCCGGTCGCGTTTGAACAGCGACTCTGGGTTGTCTGGCAACAAGGATTTAATGGTATCGCCGGTGCTTTCAATGAGCGGCAGCGAGCGCGCTTCGCGCACCCACTTCGGCAGGTTGGGGCGGTCGACGATCTGGCTCACGATCAGGAAGGCGATCACGACGAGGATAAGCCCGCGCACGAGGCCGTAAACGAAGCCGAGCGTGCGGTCCACCGCGCCGACGCGGCTGTCGAGCACGCGCTCCGAAATGTTGGCGGTGAGGAGGCTGAAAAGGATGAGGCTCGTGATGAAGGCGAGCGCGATCAGCGTCGCATCCGCGAGCATGGGCGTGTCGATCATGCCCCGCACGTCGTCCTTGAAGTGCGAATAGGCGAGCAGCGTCACGATGGCGGCCAACGCCCATGACATGATGGACAGCATTTCGCGCGTCAGGCCCCGCAGCATGGCGAGGAAGCCTGAAAAGATCATGATTCCAACGAGTATGATGTCGAGCCCTTGAATCGGCATGAGCCTTCCCTTTCATGCAGATTGCGACCGTTCACGTATGCACCTTCTACGGCGGTTTACGCGAAAAGAGTAGCCAAATCTTTCAATTGCGGAAGCCGGGTTAATTTCACGGCAACACCGCTTGCGGAGATTTCTCCGGCCGATGGAAGGTACGCTTGGCGAAAGCCGAGCTTCTGCGCTTCCTTCAGCCGGACACTCATCTGCTGCACTGGGCGCAGCGCACCCGACAACCCGACTTCGCCGAAATAGACTGCGTCACGAGGCAGCGCAATGCCGGTAAATGCCGACAAAAGCGAGGCGGCGACGGCCATATCCGCGGCGGGTTCCGTGATGCGAAGACCGCCGGCGACATTCAGATAAACGTCCTGCGGGCCGATCTTGACGCCGCACCGCGCTTCGAGCACGGCGAGAATCATTGCGAGGCGGTTCGTGTCCCAGCCGACGACGGCGCGGCGCGGCGCGGCATAGGGCGACGGCGCAAGCAGCGCCTGCACCTCGACGAGGATCGGGCGCGTGCCCTCGATCCCGGCGAAGATCGCGCTTCCCGCCGCGTCGCAATGATCGAGGCTGAGGAACAGCTCGGACGGGTTCGACACCTCGCGAAGACCGTCGCCATGCATGTCGAAGACGCCGATCTCGTTCGACGCGCCGAAACGGTTCTTGGTCGCGCGGAGCAGGCGGAGATTATGAGCGCCCTCGCCCTCGAAGGTAAGGACGGTATCGACCATGTGCTCGACCACCTTCGGCCCGGCGATCTGGCCGTCCTTCGTCACGTGGCCGACGACGACAATCACAGGGCCTTTCGTCTTTGCCAGTGCGATTAGCGCCTGCATGCTTGCGCGCACCTGACTGACGGTGCCCGGCGCGGATTCGATGCTCTCGGTCCAAAGCGTCTGGATCGAATCGATGACGACGAAATCGGGCGGCGCGCCCTGTTCTATCGTAGCGAGGATGCGTTCCACGCAGGTTTCCGCCACGAGGCCGAGCGGCGCTTTCGAGAGCCCGAGGCGCTGGGCGCGCAGGCGAATCTGGTCGGTCGCCTCTTCGCCGGAAAAATAGAGCGAGCTGTGGCCCTGTTCGGCGATGGCGGCGGCGGCTTGCAGCAGGAGCGTGGATTTGCCGATGCCGGGTTCACCCGAAAGCAGCACCGCCGAGCCTTGCGCGAAGCCGTCACCGACCGCGCGGTCGAGTTCGCCGATGCCGGACGAGATGCGGCGCACGTCGCGGCCTTCCGCGTCGAGGCTTTCGACGGCGCAGGCCTTAGCGCGGCGCTTCGCCTTCAGCCCGACGCCGCCCGGCGCGGACACGGCCGCCATTTCCTGCACGAGCGTGTTCCAGTCCCCGCAGCTGGGGCACTTGCCCTGCCACTTCGGCGAGACGGCGCCGCACGACTGGCAGACGTAATCCGCCGCGCCCTTACTCATCGACATAGACCCGGTGATAGCGCCGCCCGAGCGATGTCAGCACTTCGTAACCGATGGTGCCAGCGTGGCGCGCGAGGTCGTCTACCGTGGTCTTCTCACCGAGCAACTCGACGAAGCCGCCGCGATGAACGAGCGCTTCGGGCACATCCGTCGCGTCGAAGGTCGTCAGGTCCATCGACACACGGCCGATAAGCGGAAGCGCGTGCTCGCCGATATGGCCGACCGCGCCCGGCTTCGCGTCCGACGACGAAACGCCCCTGAAATACCCGTCCGCGTAACCGACGCCAACGGTTGCGATGCGGCTGTCGCGCCTCAGCGTCTCCGTCCCGCCGTAACCGACCGTGAAACCCTTCTCGCCGTGCCGCACCTGAACGATGCGTCCGAACAGCCAGACGACCGGCTCGAATTGCGACGGCTCCACCTTCTGCGGGTTGCCGCCATAAATCGCAATGCCGGGGCGCGCGAGGTCGAGGTGATACTTGCGGCGAAGCAGGCACCCCGCCGAATTGACGAGGCTCTTCGCGATGCCGGGAAACAGCGACGTCACCGCCTCGAAGCGCTTGAACTGAACTTCGTTCAGCGGGTGCATCGGCTCATCCGCGCGCACGAGATGGCTCATCAGCACGGCCGGGCGAAACGGCTGCAACAGCTCCGGCTTTTCCGCCAGAGCGTCGGCGGCTTCCGGTTCGAGGCCGACGCGGCACATGCCGGTGTCGAACTGGATCGCGGCGGGGAGGCGCGCCTCGTGCTCGCGGCAGTAGGCGGACCACTCCTCAACTTCGGCGAGGCTGTTCAGAACCGGGCGCAGCCGCGCGTCGCGGTAGACGGCGGAGGTGCCCGGCATCAGCCCGTTCAACGTGTAGATCGTGGCGTCGTTCGCGAATGTGCGAAGGGCCAGCGCCTCGTCGAGCGTCGCGACGAAGAAGGTGCGGGCAGTTTCCTTTTGCAGCGCCGTCAGGACCGGCTGGATGCCGAGGCCGTACGCGTTGGCCTTCACCACCGCCGCCGTCTCCGCCTTGAGCGAGGCCTCGGCCGCGCGCCGGTAGTTGCGGCGCAGCGCGGGAAGCCGGATCACCAGCACGCCGTTGGCGGAGGCTGGAGCCGCAGCCAGCGCGCGTTCCACCGCCTCTGAAAACCCCGTGTCCATGCCTGTCACCACCATGGCTATTCGTACCGTTCGGGCACGCGGCGGTCATCGGCCAGATCGCCGAAGCGCGTGATTTCGGACTGGAATTGCAGTCGGACCGTGCCCGTCGGGCCGTGGCGCTGCTTGCCGATGACCACTTCGGCGAGGCCCTGCACCTGATCCATCTCATCCTGCCATTTCTGGTGCTCTTCCACCTTCGTCATCGAAGGTTCCTTCCGCGAAACATAATACTCCTCGCGGAAGACGAACATCACGACGTCGGCATCCTGTTCGATCGAGCCTGATTCGCGAAGGTCTGACAGTTGCGGGCGCTTGTCGTCGCGGTTTTCCACCTGACGCGAGAGCTGCGACAGCGCGATGATCGGCACCGCGAGTTCCTTGGCGAGCGCCTTGAGGCCGACCGTGATTTCCGAAACCTCCTGCACGCGGCCTTCCTGCGAGCGCTTCGCGGAGCCGGTGAGGAGCTGGAGATAGTCGACGATGATGAGGCCGAGGCCCTTCTGCCGCTTCAGGCGCCGCGCGCGCGCCGCGAGCTGGGCGATGGAGATGCCGCCCGTGTGGTCGATGAACAGCGGCAAGGTTTGCAATTCCATCGCAGCCTGCTGTAGGCGCTGGAACTCCACGTCGGAGATATTGCCGCGCCGGATCTTTTCGGACGGGATCTGCGCCTGCTCGGCGAGGATACGCGTCGCGAGCTGCTCGGACGACATTTCGAGGGAGAAGAAGCCGACCACCGCGCCGTCGAGAGCCTCTGTGGTGCCGTCTTCCTTTTGGCGCGTGCGGTAAGCCTTCGCGACATTGAAGGCGATGTTGGTGGCGAGCGCGGTCTTGCCCATCGACGGGCGCCCCGCGAGCACCAGCAAGTCGGAGTTTTGCAGGCCGCCCATCATGCGGTCGAGGTCGGTGAGGCCGGACGAGAGGCCCGACAGGCCGCCGTCGCGCTCATAGGCGCGCGCCGCCATCTCGACGGCTTCGATGGTCGCGTCTCCGAACGACATGAAGCCGGAGCCGTACTTGCCTTTGTCGGCGAGGTCGTAGAGCCGCTGTTCGGCCTCCTCGATCTGCCGCTCCGGCGGCTGCTCGATGGGCGAATCATAGGCGACGTTCACCATGTCCTCGCCGATGAGGATGAGTTCGCGGCGCACGGCGAGGTCGTAGATCGTGCGGCCATAGGCCTGCGCGTTGATGATGGTCGTGGCGGCGGCGGCGAGGCGGCCGAGATACTGCGCGACGGTGATTTCGCCGATGGGCGGCTCGTTGTCGAAGAAGGTCTTGAGCGTGATCGGCGAGGCGTGCTTGCCGGACTGAATCAGCTTGCCCATGATCTCGAACAGGCGGCCATGGAGCGGCTCGAAGAAATGATTCGGCTCAAGGAAGCCGGACACGCGGTCGAACGATTCGTTGTTGATCAGCACCGCGCCGAGCAGCGCCTGCTCGGCTTCGATGTTATGCGGGGCCTGCCGGAAGGGCAGGGACTCGATGCTATCCGCCAGGGCGGACCTGGCAGGAACGGCGGAAAGGGCGGGGGAACGTCTCATGAGCGCGATAAGACCCGATTCGCGATCCTTCCCGAAGGCGACCCGGCTTCGATTCGCCAAGCGTGCACAGCCGAATGATTCCGCTGGACGAGTCCTTGATGTTGCGAGCGCCGCCTTGACAGTGTGCACGCCGCAACCCGACTCAGCACGTGCGGGATAGCGCGTCCTTCAACTGAAGTTTGACTTGAGGAATTTTCCGCCGGTGATAGCGTGAGCGGCACACTGACATTTTTGTCAGAATAACGCACAAGAACTACAGGGGATGGAGATGATCAAGGGACGGCGCATCCGCGCCATCGCGGGCGCTTGCGCGCTTGCCGTCGCATTGCCGCTTTCGGCCTGGGGCGCGGCCGAAGACGCCATCGGCAATTGGCGCGACGCGGATTCGGGCGGCATCGTTTCGGTTTATTCGTGTGGCGGCGGCATCTGCGTGAAGGTCGTCAAGCCCGGCAAGGGCCGCGAGAAGGACGACGCAAACCCCAACCCGCAGCTCAAGGGCCGCTCCATGGCGGGTGTCGTGCTCATGAACGGCGCGACGAAAGCCGGCGCGGACAAGTGGAAGGGCAAGCTCTACAACAGCGAGGACGGCGAGACGTACACCGGCTATCTGACGTCGTCCGGCAAAGACGAACTGAAGCTCGAAGGCTGCGTTCTGGGCGGCATGATCTGTAAATCGCGCACCTGGAAACGCGTGCAGTAGGGATGATTTGGGGGGACGAATCGCTCCGGGGTGACACGGAGCAATTCGACCGAGGCGGCGCGGGCAAACCCGCGCCGTCTTTCTATCGTCCGATCTGTTCGTTTGGAGCGTGCCTGTTCATCATGACCCCGCCACCAGCGCCGCAGCCTGAAACGGAAACACGAGCGGCACCAGGATCACCACCGTCACCATGACGGCGAGGGTGAAAGGCACGCCCACCCGAACGAAATCGAGGAAGGTGTAGTTGCCGGGACCGACCACCAGGGTGTTTACCGGCGAGGACACTGGCGTCATAAAGGCCGCCGATGCGGCAAGCGCCACTGTCATCACGAAGGGATAGGGCGACGCGCCAAGCTGCGCCGCAACAGACAGCGCGACAGGCGCCATCAGCACCGCCGTCGCGGTATTCGAGATGAAGAGCCCGAGCGCAGCGGTCGTCGCGAAGAGCGCCGCCAGCATCACATGCGGTTGCGCGTTGCCGAGCGCGTCGATCAACAAGCCGGAAGCGAGGTCGATTCCGCCTGTCTTCTGAAGCGCAAGCGAGAAGGGCAGCATCCCGACTATGACGACAAGAGTCTGCCAGTGGATCGAACGATAGGCGGCGTTCATGTCCACGCAGTGGAACAGCCCGAGAAGAAGACAGCCCATCAGCGCCGCCTGCACATTCGGCACGATCCCCGTCATCATCGCGGCCACGACGAGGGCGAGAACCCCGAGAGAGAAAGGCGCGCGCATCGCGGCCGGCACCTGCTCGTCGATTTCGGCGGCAACCTTCAGAATGACGAGATCGTCCGCCGGTGACCGGAGAAGCTCTATCGCGTGCCATGGTCCGGCCACGAGCAGCGTGTCCCCGAGTTTCAGAGGCTCGTCGCGAAGATTGCCGGCAAATGCCTTCTTGCCTCGCTTGAGCCCGACCACAGACAGGCCGTAATGCGTGCGGATCGCTGATTGGACGATGGTCTTGCCGATGAGTTTCGACGTGGCCGGGACGATAAGCTCGGCCATGCCCACCGCATGCGAGCGGTCGGCCAAGTCGCGCCCTTCGATCGGCAGGATCTGGAGAGCATTTTCAAGGGCGAACGCCGCGATGTCGTAGGCGGGGGCGGTCGCGACGAAAAGGATGTCGCCCAATTCGAGTTGCACGTTGGCGGAGGGCTTCAAGGTCTGTCGGTTGAAATGCGTGCGCCTTTCGATGGCAATGATGTCGACGCTCGCAGTGGCGCGCAGCTGAAGCTCTTCGAGGCGCCTGCCCGCGAAGGGCGAGCCATCCATGATCGCAAGCCGGTGCCCGCGTCCGGCAAGGCCGTATTCGCCGACCCAGGTCGCGAAGCGGGGAAGCATCGTCGCCTTTTCGTTCGCGTCGGCGCGGGAGAGAAGCAAGCGCTGCGCGAAGACCATGTAGCCCACGGCCAGGATAAGGATGGGCAGGCCAAAGGGTGTGAAAGCGAAGAATCCGAAGCCCTCATGTCCTTGCCGCGCGAGTTCGCTGTTGACGACGAGGTTCGGTGCGGTCGCCACGAGTGTCATCATGCCGCTGATGAGCGCAGCCATGCTGAGGGGCATCAGCAGACGCCCCGGCGCCACGCCCGAGTTCTGCGCGATGCGCAGGACGACGGGAATGAAGATCGCGACGACGCCGGTCGAACTCATGAATGCGCCGACGGCAGCCACGAGGACCATCAGGAGAGCGATCATGCGGGTCTCGTCCCGCCCAGCGCTTTTCGCAAGCGAGTCGCCGAGGCGCTGGGCGACGCCCGTGCGCACCAGCCCTTCGCCGATCACGAAAAGCGCCGCGATGAGGATGACATTCGGGTCGCTGAAGCCGGCCAGCGCCTCGTTCATCGTTATGACGCCCGTAAGCGGCAGGGCAGTCATCATGATAAGCGCTACGGCGTCCATCCTGGGACGATTGAGGCTGAACATCGCCACGGTGATGGCGAGTAACGCCAGCACCACGGCCAGATCGGCGGTCATGCGTTGAAACACTCCGGTTCTCGATTTGCGCGGACGAAGGCGTCCCCGCGAAGCGCCTGTCGGCACTCTCGATTGCGCTGCGATGGTGACCGCTACGGTCAAGAAAAATGGCCCGAAAGCCGCAAAGCGATTTTCGAGCCATTGAAATCAGTCGGTATTTTGTCGCCGGCAAGGCGATACCGGGACCACCTACGCCCCGGCCATAAGGTCGCCAGGCCGTCAGGCCGGCACTTTCGTGGCGGCGAGGCCGGAGTGGATCGCCTTCTCCACCTCCATCGCAGCCTTCTCGGCCTTCCAGCTTTGAATGAACGAAAACGCTTCGTTCAGCATGTGCGGCGTATGGCGGCCGGGAGATTCACGCAGCGAGCGCTCGTAATACGCTTGCAGCGCCGGGCGATAGCTCGGGTGCGAGCAGTTCTGGATGATGACCTTCGCGCGCTGCTTCGGCGTGAGCCCGCGCAGATCGGCGAGGCCCTGCTCGGTCACGATCACCTGCACGTCGTGCTCGGTGTGGTCGACGTGGCTGACCATGGGCACGATGCAGGAGAGTTGGCCGTTCTTCGCGGTCGACGGCGTCATGAAGAAGGACAGGTAGGCGTTGCGCGCGAAATCGCCCGAGCCGCCGATGCCGTTCATGATGGACGAGCCGCGAATGTGCGTGGAGTTCACGTTGCCGTAGATGTCGGCCTCGATCATGCCGTTCATCGCGATGACGCCGAGGCGGCGAATCACTTCGGGATGGTTCGAGATTTCCTGCGGGCGCAGCAGCACGCGCTCGCGGTAGAATTCGACGTCGCGGTTGAAGTCGTCCACGGCTTCCGGGCTCAGCGAAAACGCCGTCGCGGAAGCGAAGTTCATCTTGCCCCGCTTCAGAAGGTGGAGCATGCCGTCCTGAAGCACTTCGGTATAGGCCGTGAGGTTCTCGAACGGGCCCTGTTCAAGCCCCGCCATCACGGCGTTCGCCGTGTTGCCGACGCCTGATTGCAGCGGCAGCAGGTTCTCCGGCATGCGGCCCTTTTTGACCTCGTGAGCGAGGAACTCCAGGATGTGGCCGGCGATGAGACGCGACGTCTCGTCGGGCGGCGTGAAAGCGGAGTTGCGGTCGTAGGCGTGCGTCTCGACGATGCCGATGATCTTCGACGGATCGCAGCGGAAGTAAGGCTCGCCGATGCGGTCGCTCGGCGTCACGAGCGGGATGGGCTTCCGGTGCGGCGGAAGCGCTGTACCGTAATAGATATCGTGCATCCCCTCCATGGCGGGGTTGATGCGGTTATTGACCTCAAGGATGATCTTGTCGGCCTGATCGAGCCACGTCTTGTTGTTGCCGATCGACGTAGCCGGAACAAGCCGTCCGTCTTCGAGGACACCCGCGACTTCCACAACCGCGACGTCGAGCTTGCCGAAGAAGCCGAACCAGACGAACTGCGCGACGTGGGACAGATGGATGTCGATGTAGTCCATTTGTCCGGCGTTGATGCGCGCGCGACAGGCCGGGTCGGATTGATACGGCAGCCGCATCTCGATGCCGTCGACCGCGGCGAGCGCGCCGTCGAGCTCGGGAGCGGTCGATGCGCCGGTCCAGACGCTGATCTTGAAATCGAAGCCGTCTGCGTGAAGCGCGTTGATACGCTCGGCCAGCGCCGCAGGCACTTCCTTCGGGTAACCGGAGCCGGTAAACCCGCTCATGCCGACGTTAGACCCTGCTGGGATTAGAGCCGCAGCTTCGGAAGCAGACATAATCTTGCTTCGAAGCGCACGGTTGAGCACGCGCGATCCTGTCACGGCCACACCTTCTTTGCTGTTTTTTCGTGATAGCTTCAGGCCGGGCGTCGAACGGCGCAGGGCCAGCTCGGGAACGCTAGGCTTAGACAAAAGTCGGATCAACTATACTTCTGGAGAATTCGCGATTCTGGGATGCTGCCATGCGGGAAACGCAATGAGCAATGGAATGCATGCAAAATAAAAAAAGGCGCAAGAAACGATCTTGCGCCTTCAGATAGGATAACAATTGTTGCGCAACTACTCTTCGACGGCTTCCTCGCCCTCGAACAGCGTCTCCGCCGCGATGGCCGCCTGCTCGGCAGCGTAATCTGCGGCATATTCGTCACGCTCGTGCAGCACGTCCTCGCCCTTCGCCTGACGCAGGGCTTCTTCTTCCGTACGAGCCACGTTGACGGAAACCCGCACCGACACCTCCGGGTGGAGGCTGACGCGGACATCGTGGATGCCGAGCGTCTTGATCGGATGGTCGAGAAGCACCTGACCGCGGTCCACGGTGAAACCGCTGGCGGTCACGGCGTCGGAAATGTCACGCGTCGACACCGAACCGTAGAGCTGGCCCGAATCGCCGGCCTGCCGGATCACCATGACGCGCTGACCGTCGAGCTTCTTCGAGACGGCCTCGGCTTCCTGCTTGCGTTCGAGGTTGTGGGCCTCAAGCTGCGCGCGCTCCTTTTCGAAGCGAACGAGATTTTCTTTCGTGGCGCGGAGCGCCTTGCCCTGCGGGAGCAGGAAGTTGCGCGCGAAACCCGGGCGCACCTTTACGACATCGCCCATCTGGCCGAGGCGGCCGATGCGCTGAAGAAGAACAACTTGCATGTCGCCTCGCTCCTATCTCAGCACGTAGGGGAGCAGGCCGAGAAAGCGCGCGCGCTTGATGGCCTTGGCCAGCTCGCGCTGCTTCTTCGCGGACACCGCGGTGATGCGGCTCGGCACGATCTTGCCACGCTCCGAAACGAAGCGCTGAAGAAGCCGCACGTCCTTGTAATCGATGACCGGCGCATTCTCGCCCGAGAAGGGGCAGGTCTTGCGACGGCGGTAAAAGGGGCGACGCGCGCCGCCGCTCGTTCCTTGCATGCTCATTCGTCACCTCCCGGCGCAGCGGTTTCAGTCCGAGGGGGCCGGGCGCCGAAACGCTGGCCACCGCCTTCGCCATCGCGCGAAAATCCGCCGCGATCGCCGTCACGGGAGAACCCGCCACCGCCGCCGAAGTCGCGACGCGGGCCGCGCGGGCCACGGTCGCCGCCGCGATCGCGGTCGCCGCGTTCACGGTCGCGCTCGTCCTGCTTGCGCATCTGGATGGACGGCTTCTCGTCGAGTTCCTCGACGCGCACTGTAAGGAAGCGCAGAACGTCGGTCGAAATGCCCATCTGGCGTTCCATCTCGAGCACCGCCTGATGGGGCGCGTCGATATTGAAGAACGCGTAATGCGCGCGACGATTCTTCTTGATCTTGTAGGCGGTCGATTTCAGACCCCAATACTCGGTCTTCGACACCTTGCCGCCGTGTTCTTCGATCACGGCCTTGTAGGTGTTCATAAGACCAGTCACTTGCTGCGCCGTGACATCCTGACGCGCAAGAAAGGTATGCTCGTAAAGTGGCATAACGGCCTTTCCCTGGTTGAACGAATGTCCGGCGCAGAGCCCCCGTCAAGCCTTGAAAGGCCAGAAGGATCTTAAGCAGAGCAGAGACACGGGAACCACGGCGGCAGAGCCACCTTAGAAAGAGGACACCGTCGAAACGAGCAAAAAAGCGCGCGTTTCAGCAGGGAATAGCCTCCCGGTTCCGTTCAGCCTCAAACCGGACGGTGCGCGCACTATAAGAGAAAGCGCGCGCGGTGCAACACCTTTGCTTGTCGGGCGTTGTCTTCGACATTTCGCGCCTGCGGGCATTGCGCGGGCGCGAAAATGGCGCGGCGACGGTTGATCGTGCGCCCTTGACAGCCTGCTTGGAAACGTGTCTCTGGCGCCACGAGACGTGAGCGAACTAACCTCGATCACGTAAAATTTTACCCGCGATTGACGACGCGAAAAACCGCATGACCTTCGCATTTACATTTCCCGGCCAAGGCAGTCAGACTGTCGGCATGGGCCAGAATCTGGCGCAGAACTTCGCTGTCGCCCGCGCCGTCTTCGATGAAGTCGACGAAGCGCTCGGAGAAAAGCTTTCCGCAGTCATGTGGGAAGGCCCCGAGGCGACGCTGACGCTCACCTTCAACGCGCAACCCGCGCTGATGGCGGTTTCGCTCGCCGCTTTTGCCGTCATCAAAAACGAATATGGCTGGGAAGCGATCAAGCCGGTCTACGTCGCCGGTCATTCGCTCGGCGAATATTCGGCGCTCGCGGCCGTCGGGGTGTTTTCCGTCGCCGACGCTGCGCGGCTTTTGAGGTTGCGTGGCACAGCGATGCAGGAGGCCGTGCCGCAAGGGCAGGGCGCGATGCTGGCGCTTCTCGGCGCGGAGATCGACTCCGCGAAGAAGCTCGCCGCAGCAGCCGCCGAGGGCGAGGTTGCGCAGGTCGCGAACGACAACGCACCCGGCCAGATCGTCATTTCCGGCTCCAAGGCGGCCATGGATCGCGCGGCGAAGCTCGCGCCCGAATATGGCATTCGTCGCGCCGTGCCGTTGCCGGTGAGTGCACCTTTCCATTGCGCGCTGATGAGCCCCGCCGCCGAACGCATGGCGACCGCGCTCGCGGCACTCGATCTCAAAATTCCCGAGGTGCCCGTTGTGACCAACGTCACGGCGGCTCCCGTTTCCGATCCATCTCTGATAAGATCGCTACTGGTCGAGCAGGTCACAGGCGTTGTACGCTGGCGCGAATCGGTGGCGTACATGGTCGACCATGGCGTCGCCACGTTATTCGAGGTTGGCGCCGGCAAGGTTCTGACCGGACTTGCGAAGCGTATCCGCAGCGAAGCGGACGCCCGCTCTGTGGGCACGGCAGACGACATCAAGTCTTTCGGCGACTGGTTGAAGGCGCGCGGCGAAGGCTGACGGCAAAGCGGGAATGGCCTCTATGTTCGATTTGACTGGGAAATCCGCGCTCGTCACCGGCGCGTCAGGCGGCATCGGCGAAGCGGTCGCAGTCGCGCTGCATGCGCAGGGTGCGACGGTTGCGCTATCGGGCACGCGCCGCGAAAAGCTCGACGAAGTCGCGGGCCGGATCGGTAGCCGCGTGCATGTGCTCCCGTGCGATCTCAAGGACCGCGCGCAGGTGGCCGCGCTTGTCGGTCAGGCCGAAGCCGCGATGGGCCAGCTCGACATTCTCGTGAACAACGCGGGCATCACCAAAGACAATTTGTTCATGCGCATGAAGGACGATGAGTGGGACGACGTCATCGCCGTCAATCTCACGTCTTCCTTCATTCTCTGCCGGGCGGCGCTGCGCAACATGATGAAGAAGCGCTACGGCCGCATCGTCAACATCGCGTCCATATCGGGTGTGATCGGCAATCCGGGGCAGGGGAATTACGCAGCGTCCAAGGCGGGCCTCGTCGGCATGACGAAGTCGCTCGCGCGCGAGGTCGCTTCGCGCAACATTACCGCCAATTGCATCGCGCCGGGCTTCATCGAGACGCCGATGACGCACGCGCTGAATGAAAAACAGACGGAGGCGATTGCCGCCACGATCCCTGCCGGCGTGTTTGGCAAGCCGGAGGACATCGCCGCAGCTGTCGTCTTTCTGGCAAGCGGGGAAGCCCGCTATATTACCGGAGAAACGCTCCACATAAACGGTGGTATGGTGATGGTCTGAGACCATGCCTGTCACCCGGACGGAAAACTTCCAGGCGCGCAAGTTGAAGATAAGGTGGAAAGAGGGTGGCGATGCCCCAAAAAAGGGCTTCCCCCTCCAAAGCTTCAATGCTACCAGCCACATCGCGCCCGGGTGCAGTCGAAGTCCGATGTGTTGCGGAATAGAAAGCTTCTGTGCTTAATCGAAGTAAAGTTAGGCGCTTGATCACTTGGGGAACCGTGAGGAAAAAATGAGCGATATCTCGGACCGCGTTAAAAAAATCGTCATCGAACATCTTGGCGTCGAAGCCGACAAGGTCACTGAAAATGCCAGCTTCATCGACGATCTGGGCGCGGACAGCTTGGACACGGTGGAACTCGTGATGGCATTCGAGGAAGAGTTCGGCGTGGAAATCCCGGACGACGCCGCTGAGACGATTCAGACCGTCGGCGACGCGATTCGCTTCCTGGAAAGCCATTCCACGAAGGCTTAAGCGGCTCGCGAGAGCAGCGCATAACGTCCACCGTCGCGGCGGAGGTTCTTTGCCTCCCGCCGTTCGACGGTGAGCACGGCTCACTGCGCGGCAGCCTTGATCAGTAGTATTCGGAGGGCAAGATGCGGCGGGTCGTTATCACTGGCATCGGGCTGGTTACGCCACTGGGCACCGGAGCGGACACCGTCTGGTCCAATATCCTCGCTGGCAAGAGCGGAGCGCGCCGGGTCACCGACTTCGAGGTTTCAGACCTCGCTTGCCAGATCGGCTGTTTCATTCCGCGCGGAACAGGCGCCGGGGAGTTCAACCCGGATGACTGGATGGAGCCGAAAGAGCAGCGGAAGGTTGACGATTTCATCGTCTTCGCCATCTCCGCAGCCGATCAGGCGCTAGCCGATGCTGGCTGGGCGCCGAAGACCGACGAAGAGCAGAACAGCACGGGCGTCCTTATCGGCTCCGGTATCGGAGGCCTGCAGGGCATTGAAGTCGCGTCGAACGTGATTCGCGACAAGGGTCCGCGTCGCGTCAGTCCGTTCTTCATTCCGGGCCGCCTCATCAATCTGGCGTCCGGCTACGTTTCCATCAAACATGGCCTCAAGGGACCGAACCACGCCGTGGTCACGGCCTGTTCGACTGGCGCGCACGCTATCGGCGATGCCTCGCGACTCATCGCGTTCGGCGATGCCGACGTCATGGTCGCTGGCGGAACCGAGAGCCCGCTGTGCCGTCTCGCGCTCGCGGGCTTCGCCGCCTGCAAGGCGCTCGCCACAGATTTCAACAACGACCCGGAACGCGCTTCGCGCCCCTACGACAAGGATCGCGACGGCTTCGTGATGGGCGAGGGCGCGGGCGTCGTCGTCCTTGAGGAATATGAGCACGCCAAGGCGCGCGGCGCGAAGATCTATGCCGAAGTCATCGGCTACGGCCTGTCCGGCGACGCCTACCACATCACGGCACCGTCGGAGGATGGCGACGGCGCATTCCGCTGCATGACGGCGGCGATCAAGCGCGCCGGAATCGCGGCTTCCGACATCGATTATATCAACGCCCACGGCACATCCACGATGGCGGACGGGATCGAGCTCGGCGCTGTGGAGCGTCTGCTCGGCAGCCACGCCGCCAACAGCGCCATGTCCTCGACCAAATCGATGACGGGGCATTTGCTTGGCGCGGCCGGTGCCGTCGAAGCGATCTTCTCGGCGTTGGCGATCCGCGATCAGGTTTGCCCGCCGACGATCAATCTCGACAATCCGTCGGTCGAGACGGCGCTCGACCTCGTGCCGCACAAGGCGAAGGAAAAGCGCATCGATACGGTGTTGTCGAATTCCTTCGGGTTCGGCGGCACCAACGCGAGCCTCATTCTACGCCGCGTCGCCTGACGCGGCTGCGGTCGGTGGCGCACCAGCGCCCCGCCGCCCCTGATCGCGCGTTATCCTCGCTTATCGCTCCTGTTTAACGTCGTTGAGGAAGGCTCCACACTCTTTCGCCATAATACATTGCTGAATAATCCATCGGGGTCACTGAGTAGTCTGATCAAATGCCGGGCGATTATTACAACGCAAATGGAAACAGCCGCTACTCGAAGAATGCCGCTTATCGCGGTCAGCGAGACTATTCCGTTTTGCCGCGAAGCCCGTCCGAAGCGCTTGAACCCGAGCGCGCGCCCGAGCCGCCCGAAGGCAGCCGGGGACGCCGTCAAAACCCCATCGTTGTATTCCTGAACCGCCTTCTGACGTTTCTCCTCGTGCTGCTGATAGCCGTCGGGGCGACGTCCTATGTCGTTCGCCTCCAGTTCGACAAACCGGGCCCGCTCGCCTATCCGACGGTGTTCGTGGTGCCGCGCGGGGAGGGCGTCAGCGCCATCGCCCGCCGCCTCGAACAGGAAGGCATCATCAACGACCGCTGGACCTTCTTCATCGCTGCCCGCTACTTCAAGGTTCACGACAAGATCAAGGCGGGTGAATACAACATCAAGGCCGAGGCCAGCCTGCGCGACGTGCTCGATACGCTCGTCGAGGGCAAATCGATTCTCTACAGCGTCTCGGTTCCGGAAGGGCTGACGAGTTGGCAGGTAATCGAGCGGCTGAAGGCGAACCCGGATCTCGTCGGCGATATTCTCGAAATTCCGCCCGAAGGCAGTCTGCTCCCCGACACCTACCGTTTCGCGCGCGGCACCTCGCGCGACGAATTGATCCGGCGTATGCAGGGCGAACAGAAGAAATTCATTGAGGGGCTTTGGGCGACGCGCTCGCGCGATCTCGCGCTGACGACGCCGGAGCAGGTCATCAACCTCGCCGCCATCGTGGAGAAGGAAGCAAGCCGCGCCGACGAGCGACCGCGCGTGGCCGCAGTTTATCTCAACCGGCTCAAGAAGCGCATGCGTCTCGAAGCCGACCCGACCATCATTTACGGTGCCAGTGGCGGCAAGGGCACGCTCGGCCGCCCGATCCTCAGGAGCGAAGTCGAGGACGAGACGAACCCGTACAATACCTACCGCAATGCGGGCCTGCCGCCGACGCCGATCGCCAATCCCGGCCGCGCCGCCATCGAGGCCGTTCTGAAGCCCGCAAGGAGCTCCGATCTGTTCTTCGTCGCCGATGGCACGGGCGCGCATGTGTTCGCAGAGAGTTATAGCGATCACCAGAAGAACGTCGCGCGCTGGCGGGCGATCGAGCGCAACCAGCGCGAGGAAAGGGCGGCGGACCCAGCGGCGGATGCGGTCGCGCTCGACAAGCTGCAAGCCGTCGACATCCCGCTTCCCCAGCGCAATCCGCATCGGTAACGCGTTGCACGCCCGCGCGTCGGGCTGCTTCGGAGGCATCGAACGAGCACCAAACGTGCCAAGGTGCGGCATATCACCGGAACTCGTTCGGCATCTGTCGCTTGTGCCTCGGGAGAAGCGGCGTTTGGGCGATTGTCCGGCGACGCAGGAGTCGCCGCCTGAATGAAGTGGACCGGGGCGGCGTTAGAAGCGCATGCCAGAATCTATTTGCCGCTCAGGAAGCGCGAACGGCTCCCAAAAACGCGGCGCGGCTATCGGCTTTCTTCCGCGAATCTGAACGTTCCGCTTCCAAAAAGGTCGAACACAATCTAAATCGGTCTTGTGTTTCTTTGGAAAGTTCAACGTGAGCAGCGATCCGATTGCGACGCCTGACCGGCGCGGCCTTTGTCTCATCCTCTCCTCGCCGTCCGGCGCGGGAAAAACCACGCTTGCGCGGCTTCTCCTGGCGTCCGATGCGTCGCTCGGGCATTCCGTGTCCGTGACAACGCGTCCCTCGCGCGCGCAGGAGGCGGATGGCGTCGACTATTACTTCGTCACGCGCGACCGCTTCGAGGCCATGCGCGATGCGGGCGAGCTTCTCGAATGGGCCGAAGTCTTCGGCAATTTCTACGGAACGCCCGCCGAGCCAGTCAAGGCCGCGCTGGCGGAAGGCCGGGACATGCTCTTCGATGTCGATTGGCAGGGCGCGTCATCGATCGCGGCGCTTCTGCCGGAAGACGCCGTGCGTGTTTTCATCCTCCCGCCGTCCGGCGAAGAGCTTTCCCGGCGTATCTATTCTCGCGGCACCGACCCGGAGCACGTGATCGAGGCGCGTCTTGAAGGTGCGGAGGCGGAAATTTCGCATTGGGGCGATTACGACTATGTGCTTGTGAATCGCAACGTGGAGGACAGCCTCGCCGTCCTCAAGGGCATCGTCACCGCCGAGCGCCACAGGCGGCATCGGCAGGTTGGGCTGAGGACGTTGATCGCGCATCTCGCGCCGCCATCGCGCACGCGTTGAGCTTCGCGGCGGTTATTCGCGCCGAAACGCCATCGCCGAGCACCCTCGGCCATAAATCTGTGCGGCGGTGCGGCAAACCCGGCGTGAGCCTAAGTTTCGCCATGAACAAGCCCAATGGCACAGAGGATTTCTTGTCAGGGGGCTGGTTTGTGGCTTCGCATTACGCTTCTGGCTGCTTTGGCTTTTATCCCTCAGGGTTGCGCGCGGAAAGACCCCGCCGTTGACAGCCTGATCGGATCGGAGCCGCAGCGGCTTTCCTTCGGCCCGCCTCCGCAGGTGCTGCAAACTTTCGTCGAGAAGATGAAACTGTGCTGGTTCGGCACGGGTGAAACGCTTGCCGGCTATCGCTACGAAGCGGGCGAACGCTATCCCGGCGAAGACGCACAAAGCCCGGAAGGATACCCGAACGTCAAGCTGTTCGAGCCGGGCGACGGTCCGCCACTCTTCGAAATCCAGTTCCACAAATACAACGACAACACGCTGATCGTGACGCGCAACTATGCGATGTCGACCGAACTCAGCACCAAGGTGAAGCGCGACATACAGCTTTGGGCGCTTCAGGGGCGCGACTGCACGAGCTGAGGCGCGGCGATGACTGCCGCGCGATGTGGTCGGTCGTAAGGGGCGCAACAGGCGGTCAGGCCGACGCGTGCCTCGGGTAAGCCCCGCGACACGCACCGACACTCTGTCTCAGAACTCGACGTCGAGTTCCTCGAACTCTTCCGGCTCCGCCTTCGCCCCCGCGATCCATTCTTCCATCGCGGGCCAGACCATGATCGAGCGGCAGTAATCCGCCGACACCGGGTCGAGCGTCACGTCGTAGGTCAGAAAGCGCGTCGCCACAGGCGCATACATCGCATCCGCGAGCGAAAGCTCTCCGAACAGATACGGGCCACCATAGGCCGCGAGGCATTCGCGCCAGATCGCGGCCACGCGGTCGATGTCGGCTTGCGCGCCGTGGAACACCTTGAAGCCGGGATAATGTGCCCTGAGGTTCATCGGCAGCGCCGAACGTAGATTGTAGAAGCCGGAATGCATCTCGCCCGCCACCGAGCGGCAATGCGCGCGCTTTTTCACATCTTTGGGAAGAACAGGCGAGTTTGGCTTCAGCTCCGCGAGGTATTCCGCGATTGAAAGCGTGTCCCAGACCTTGATGCCATTGTGCGAGAGGCAGGGCACGAGAAACGACGGCGAAAGCAGCAGAAGTTCCGCCCTCATCGACGGGTCATCGATCGGCACGGCCACTTCCTCGAAATCGAGTCCGGCGAGCTTGCAGAGGAGCCAGCCCCGGAGCGACCACGAGGAGTAGTTCTTGTTGCTAATTGTAAGCTGAGCCTCCGCCATAGACCATAACCTTCGCTTGTGGTTCGAACCTTGCATCGCCATTTGCGACGTCTGTGTTGCCCGTTTTTCCTGCGCCAGGTCAGAAATGCTGTATCAGGCCTACCAATTCTACACGAATGCGACGGCTCCGGCGCGCAGTTTCGCGCAGTTCGGGCTCAACGCGATTGCTCCTTTCGCCGCACAGTTGAACGGCAACGGCGGGACAATTCGACAATATGCGGCGGCGTGCGAGCTGATTTCACGGTCAACGCTCACGCATACTCGGCCGCCTTACGGCATCAAAAGCGTGCGCGTCGACAACCGCGACGTGGCCGTGACCGAGGAGCCGCTGGCGAAAACGCCGTTCGGCACGCTGCTGCGTTTCAGGAAGGACATCGACGTCGCACAGCCTCGCGTCCTCGTGGTTGCGCCCCTCTCGGGGCACTTCGCGACGCTCCTGCGCAACACGGTCGAGACGCTCCTTCAGGATCATGATGTGTGCATCACGGACTGGCACAACGCCCGCGATGTGCCGCTTTCGGCGGGCCGGTTCGGCTTCGAGGATTACATCGATCATTTGATCCAGTGGATGCGCGTCATTGGCCCCGGCGGGCATGTGGTAGCCGTGTGCCAGCCCTGCGTGCAGGTGCTTGCCGCCGTGGCGATCATGGCCCAGTCGGGCGATCCCGCGAAGCCTCGCAGCATGACGCTGATGGCCGGGCCGATCGACACACGCATCAATCCGACCAAGGTGAACGAACTCGCGACCGAAAAGCCGATGTCGTGGTTCGAGAGCAAGCTCATTTCGCGCGTGCCGTATCCGCATCCGGGAGCAGGGCGGCGCGTTTATCCCGGCTTCGTGCAACTCACGGCGTTCATGTCGATGAACATGGAGCGGCATAAAAAGGCGCATCTCGACCTCTACAAGCATCTCGCGGAAGGCGAAGTCGAGAAAGCGCAGTCGATCAAGACTTTTTACGACGAATATTTCGCCGTGCTTGATCTGACAGCCGAGTTTTACCTGGAAACGGTTGCGTGGGTGTTTCAGGAGGCGCGTCTCGCGAGGGGCGAACTCACTTATCGCGGCGAAAAGGTCGACCCCGGCGCGATCCGGCGCACGATGCTTCTCACGGTGGAAGGCGAGCGCGACGACATTTGCGCCATCGGCCAGACGACAGCCGCGCACGACCTCTGTACGGGCCTGCGCCCGCACATGAAGCGCCATCATCTGCAGGCGGGCGTAGGTCATTACGGCGTTTTCAGCGGCCGTCGCTGGGAAAGTCAGGTCTACCCCCAGGTTAGAAACACCATCCTCGCGATGGACTGAGGACGCGCCGCGCCGTCTGGCATTTCGGTGCATGAACGCCGCCTGAAGGCTTGCGATCGCGCCCCAAGTTGCGCATTCTCCACCTCATGACAGCAGAAAACACCGAGAAGACCGAGCCGGACGACGTCGAAATCGAGCGACGTCGGAAAGAGGCGGCCAAACGCGCGCTAGCCGAAGCGGACGCGCGCAGGCTCGCGGCGGGCGAACCGGAGAGGCCGCGCGAGATCGGCGCGCGCAAAGGTCTCGAACCTACGCGGTTCGGCGATTGGGAGAAGAAGGGGATTGCGTCCGATTTCTGAGCGCCTCTGGGGCTTCGGCGCGTGCGCATGAGGGGGTTCGCTTTTTGCGATAGGACCGCTGAAGGCGCTTTTGCAAATTTGATCGCGCGCTCAGAACTCAGCCGAAGCCGCTCCGGCATTGACACAAACCAAATCCCCGGTGGCGGTCACGGACCAAGGGGCGGCGCAAATAAACATCCTCGCCGGGGCTCAGATCCGCGCCCGGTCGCGACGGACGCACACACATCCGAACGCGACTGACACTGGCCGAACACGTCGGCGCGACTCGATCAACTTTTCGTCAAGGGATTCACGCGGGGGGATTGCGGGTTCCCCCCAGCGGGACACACGTCGCGAGAGTTACGCGGCGGCCTGCTCTTCTTTCGGGTCGCGAAGCACATAGCCACGGCCCCACACGGTTTCTATGTAGTGCTGGCCGGTGTTCGCCGTCGCGAGCTTCTTACGGAGCTTGCAGATGAACACGTCGATGATCTTAAGCTCAGGCTCGTCGATACCGCCATACAGGTGGTTGAGGAACATTTCTTTCGTGAGCGTCGTGCCCTTGCGGAGCGACAGCAGCTCAAGCATCTGATATTCCTTGCTCGTCAGATGCACGCGGTTGCCGTCAACTTCGACCGTCTTGGTGTCGAGGTTCACGATGAGGCTGCCGGTCTGGATGACAGACTGCGCATGGCCCTTGGAACGGCGCACGATAGCGTGGATGCGCGCAACGAGTTCGTCCTTGTGGAACGGCTTCGTCAGGTAATCGTCGGCACCGAAACCGAGGCCGCGAACCTTGTCGTCCACACCGCCCGAACCCGACAGAATCAGGATCGGCGTCTTGATCTTGCTGACGCGTAGCGCGCGCAAAACCTCGTAGCCGCTGATATCAGGTAGGCCAAGATCAAGTAAAATTATATCATAATCGTAGATTTTCCCGAGGTCGACGCCTTCCTCTCCAAGATCTGTCTGGAAGACGTTGAAACCCTCTGACAGCAGCATGAGCTCAATGCTCTGAGCCGTTGCGCTGTCGTCTTCGATGAGAAGCACCCGCATAAGGAATCCCTCGCTAGCAACACGTGTATACCGCAATGACGCGAGACTCAAGGTCTTTTCCGCGCCGTGAAGCTTAACTTCAGAACCGACATTAACGCATGAAAGGTTAAGAAATCTTAAGCTTACTACGCAGACGAGTGTCCCGCGCTACATTTCGCGCGCAGGCTTAAGGATAGGACTGAGATCGTGAATAAATCAGAAACTTGCCGGCAGAAACGCTGCCTGAGGTTGTGCCCTCTCCTCGTCGCAAATCAAAAGTGCCCCCAACGACGAATCGACGACACCGGTAATGTGACCCAATTCGCCGAGTGATCCAACCGCCAATTCCTTTAGGAATTACTAAGACGAACGCTGTTGCAAACAGGCGACGTTTCACGGTTGGTTAATGGTTTTGCGGGAAACTGGCCTGGAACTGGATGTTACAGCCCATCGAGTGAAGCGTAACCGGAGTCGGGGCCTCGTACGAGTATGATGGAAACAGTTAATTCCAATCAAATCCAGCGGTTTGAGTACGAGGAGAAGCGACAGCAGGTCAGCGACCTGGAGTTGATGATCGCGGACTTCGCACGCATGGCAAATGATCTTGAGCAGCAGATCAAGATCGAGCAACAGACGTCGGGTATCTCCGACGTAAACCACTTCGCCTACCCGACATTTGCCCGCGCTGCAATGACGCGGCGCGACAACCTCCGGTCGTCCATCGCTGAGCTTGAAAAGCGCCTCGACCGGGCGCGGCAGGAGGCGCTCGACGCGTTCGAGCAGTTGAAACTGTCGGAATCGGCGGGCGATCTGGAAGCACAGCGGCAGGTGAAGCCCGGCAGCCGCAGGAAGCCGCCGAAGCATCTCGGAAGCCACGCAAGCACGCGCTAGAGGTGCGAAATTGAATTAGCGCGTCCTTCATGCCGCAACACCGGCGCGAACCGAAGCCCGCTTCGTGCCCGCGCTTCAGTGCGCGCCCAAACCCTAGCGCGGTTCGAGCGTGAACAGGATATCTTCGCCTTCCTTCAGCGCTGAAAGCTTCAGCGAAGCTTCAGTCGCGAGGCGCGTGGCGTAATATGCGATGACGAGCCGTCCGTCGATGGTGCGCGTCATATCGCCCGCGAACACTTCCGCGACACCTTCCGGCACGCGCGCGGCGCGCCCACGGCACAGGATAATGAGCTTGAAGCGGCTGCGCCCGGCTCTCGTCTTCGACGCGGAAAGCCCAAGATAATAGTCTCCACCAGCGGGCAGGGCGTTGATCGACACGCCAAGCAGCGCCATCAGAAGCCGCGCGTGCTCCTTCTCGATCTCGGGCACATTCGCTTGCCAATGGAGGCGGCGCTTGCCGTTTTCGAGGTAGCGCCGGGCGACCTGTTCGATATGCTGGACCGGGACGAGCGCGCCGAGGCTCGATGATACGCCGAATGCGAGACGGTTGAAGTCGAGCTGCGCCCAGGCCGCCTTAGCGCTGTTCTGGATCAACTCCAGCGCATAGAAGCGCGTGTCCTCGTCGTTTTCTTCTTCGAGGAGTTCGAGTCCGTTGTTGATCGCGCCGATCTGGCCTGCGAGGTCGTGGCAGATCTTGCTCGATATCAGCGCGGCAAGGGCTGTGTCGTCGAGTCTCGCGTCGGTCACGATCATTCCTCCTGCGGAAAGCACGCGGGTTGCGTTCGCACTCGCACTTGTGGCAAGAGCCGCCATGGCGCTGCCGTACAGGCACCATGATTTGGCCTTGCTCTTCAACCTCTCATACTAAAAAAATGCGCCACACGGCACAAAGTTACGAGCACGCCGGGCGAGACTCTCTCTTACCCTTAATCACGAAAGACACACAGTGAGCTTCGACGCGTCCGACATACGTGAACTCGGGCTATGGGGTCTCCCCCTCGCGCAGCGGGCGGGCGCCGTCATCATGGACATCTATACGACGAGTCCCGAGGTGCGCTACAAGGCGGACCGCTCGCCCGTTACCGACGCGGATGTCGCCTGCGAACATATAATCCTCAAGGCTCTTTCGAGGCTGGCCGCCGATATTCCGGTTGTCGCGGAGGAGGCGCTGTCGTGCGGCGCAGCGCCGAAGATCGAAGATCGCTTCTTCCTCGTCGATCCGGTTGACGGCACGAAGGAGTTCATCCGGGCGAACGGCGAGTTCACGGTCAACATCGCGCTGGTGGAGAATCACGCCCCGGTGTTCGGCCTCGTTTATGCGCCCGCGTTCTCGGACTGCTACGTGACGCTCGGGACCGACCGCGCGGTGAGGGTGAAGCTCGTGCCGGACCATCATCCCGAGCCGCGCCCAGACTACGCATTCGAGCCTATCTCCGGCGAGCGGCCGGGGTCGCGCGACTTCACGGCCATCGTCAGCCGCTCGAATCAGACGCCCGAAGCCGAGCGTTTTATCCGGCGCATCGGCGGTCCGCCGTGCATGCGCATGGGATCGTCGCTCAAGTTCGGCGTTCTCGCGCGGGGAGACGCCGATGTGTATCCACGCTTTGCGCCGACGTCCGAATGGGACATCGCGGCGGGCCAAGCGCTGGTGAACGCGGCTGGCGGGTGTGTGCTCACCGAAGCGGGCGCGCCGCTCGCTTACGGCAAGGTCGACCGCCACTTCGCTAACCCGTCCTTCATAGCGTGGCGGCGGCGCGACGAGGCCGAGGCGATGCTTCGGGCCGAGTAACGCGCTTTCACGCGTTCGTCGGCGGACAGGTGACGGACTCTTCGGCGGGGCCAAAATTCGGCCTCAAAAAAACGACACCAGCGAAGATGTGCTGCGTAGGGGCGATTCTGCCTTTCGCGCTTTCCTTCGGTCGCGCCGTGTTTCGCCACGGGATGCGGCCCCCGTGGCAAGCGCCGCCGATAAAGACCGCCAGTTGCAAATCTGGCGATGCAACCGGATTTCCACCATGACGCGCCACCGCAGGATTTCGCTTCTCGCCTTCGGCACCGTGGCCCTTCTGGGGCTGGCAGCCGCTCACGCGATCAGCGCCGAAGCTCAGGACTACCTCCCGCCGCAGCAATATCAGGGCGAGGCGCCTCGCTCGCTGCGTCCGCCACAACAGTCACAGCAACAGACGACGGCGACGCCCCCGCAATCCGGTGCGTCAGGCCAGCAGAACGGCGCCTATGCGGGGCAGGGCAGCGGCGCAGGCGCGCCTCCGCAGGGTAATGGCGCGTATACGGCGCAGAACACCTACGTGCCGCCGTCGAACGACAACCCGGGCTACGGCCAGCCTTACAGCGCGCCGCCTGCGCAACCGACGGCGCAATGGGGCGAGCCAGTCGACGGTCCCGGCGGGCCGCCGCCACGCGAGCGCGCCACCTATTCTTCGAGCGAGATCCTCGACGAGGGGCATCGTTTCTTCGGCGGCGTGTCGGAAGGGCTGGCGAAAGTGGTGGAGCACGCGTTCCAGCGCTACGGCCGCCCGACCGGATATATCCTTGGTGAAGACGCGGGCGGGGCGATCATCGCGGGCCTGCGGTACGGAGAAGGCACGCTTCACACAAAAATGTATCCGACCCAGAAAGTGTACTGGCAGGGTCCGTCGATCGGCTACGATTTCGGCGCGGCCGGCTCAAAAACGCTCACACTCGTCTACAACCTTACATATCCTGCGCAAATTTTCGAGCGCTTCGCGGGCGTCGATGGTTCGGCCTATCTCGTGGGCGGCGTCGGCATAACCTTTCAGCAACACGACGATGTCATTCTCGCGCCCATTCGCGCCGGCCTGGGGTTGCGTTTTGGGGCCAATGTCGGTTATCTCAAATACACGCCGTCGCCGACCTGGAACCCGTTCTAGGCTCTCAGCCTCGCGACCGGACGGACGTCGCCCGGTCTTTCGGCTTTCGGAGATTTGCGGACTCCGCGCGGGAACGCAGACGGATAAGGGGCAAGTCGGCGAGGCAGCGCTCCATTCGTCGCCGCGCGCCGTGGCAGGCTGCAAGGAGGGGAGCCCAGTTTCATGATCCAGGCAGCCATGCTGATCGCACTGGGATTTCTGATCGCGAGCCTGATCGGGGTGTTGCTCGCTCCGTCATTGTGGGCGCGCGCGACGCGTCTCTCGCGCAAGAAGCTCGAAAGCTCACTCCCGCTTACCCTGTCAGAGATTCAGGCCGCGCAGGATCAACTCCGCGCGTCCTATGCCGTCCGCATGCGCCGCCTCGAAACGGCGCTCGCCAGCGCAAAGCAGAAGGCCGCGAACCAGCTGGTCGATAATAGCCGGTTGCAGATGGACATCGCGGGCCTCAAGGACCGCATCGCCGAAATCGACCTCCAGCTTTCCGAACGGCGGAATGCGGCGACGGTTCTCGAACAGCAGATCACGAAGCGCTTCCCCGAACTCGACGGCGAAATCACGCGCGCCAAGGCCGAGTTGCAGGAGCGCGGCTATGAGCTTCAGGATGTGACGAATCGGCTGGCGCGTCGCGAAGAGGAACTCGACGCCGCGAAACGCGAGGCCGCATCCTATCAGGAAGAACTTGGCCGCATGCGCGAGGTGCTCGAACGGAGCAGCGGCGCGGACAAGGGCGGTCGCAGACTTCGGCGCGCCTCGCAATGGACCCTCGACGATTACAAGGCCGAATATGACCGGCTCAATATCGAACTGTCGAGGCTTCGCCAGCAACTCGCGCAGCTTCAGGATCGCGACTCGCAGCAGGTTGGCGTTATCAAGGGCGAATTGCAGAAGCTCGCCGAACTCATCATGATCTCGGCGCAACCGCGCCCCGCTCCCCAGCCGACGCCGCCGGAGCCGCAGGTGCGTCGCGCCGCGATCCTTACCGAACAGCGCCGCCATGGCGCGCATGCCCGCCCGAAGCCGCTGCCGCAGGGTCAACCGGCTTCGCTGACGGCTCGGCTGAGGCTCAACGGCGAGGCGGCGAGCGGTGCATCGCAACCGGCTCCGTCATTCGCGGTGCCGTCATCGAACCCGCCGGTTCTCGCTCCCGTCGCAACGACGCGCGATGAGGGCGCGGAGCCCGTACAAGGCGCGAAGTCTCCAAATGCCGCCGGACCAGACGAGCGCGTGCTGAACGGTGCGGCGCAGCACGAGACCTCTCAGCCTGGCTCAGCCGCCGCTGATCGCGAAAATCAGGCGTTGGGCGTGCGTTCCGATACCCCGGGCGACGCGGCTTCTCCTCCGAGCGAAACAACCTCCCGCTCGTCGCTCCTCAAGGGCGTAACGACGACAGACGAGGCCACCGGCGAGGCCGGCATGCAAGCGGATCGCGGGGAGGCGCCAGCCGGGCAGGCGGCTGCGGAGATTCCGCCGAAGCCGGACACGGAGGCTTCGACTTCCGCTTCCCTCCCGGCGATCCAGGAAGAGCGAAAGCACGGCAAGGCTCTCGCGGGCATCGAATTCGACAACGCTGCGCTGACGCTCGCCGCAATCGCCGCCGTCAACGGAGGAGCGCGTCCGCTGGCTGCGAAGGCGGAAGATCCCGCATCTCCGGTAGCGGACGATGTCGAGTTCGTCGGGCCTCCGTTCCGAACCTCGGACAAGACCGGCGCGCGGACGCTCGTAGAACGCATGCGAGCGGCTTCGGAAGAGCCCGCGGAAGCGAAGGATTAGGGGCGGCGCCTGTCTCTCCGCCGAGGCTCAGCTCGCCGTGGATAGAATCCAGCGCTCCGTCCCCTCAAGGCCCACAGCCGTAAGCCTGTTCGACTTGAACGCGTAGGTGTCTACGCCGATGCGGTTCGGGAGAAGCTGCGGTTCGCGTGCTGGCGTATGGCCGTGAACGACCACAGCGCCGAAATCCTCATCCGAAGTGAGAAACGGATCGCGTATCCACAGCAGATCTTCTTCACGCTGCTGGTCGAGCGGGACGCCGGGTCGCACGCCGCCGTGGACGAAGAAATAGCCGCCGATCCGAAAGCTTGGCTTGAGATTGCAATAGAAGGAAAGGTGGCTCGCGGGCAGCGCCTCGCGAAAGCGGGCCGAAGCTTCCTGAAGCCCGGTGGGCGTGCCGCGTGTGGCGAACCGCACGAGATCGGGATCGAGGCCATAGGACAGCAGCGCCGCATCGCCCCCGTTCTTCAGCCAGAAATTGTCCGGCGTTGCGTCGTAAAGGAAGGACATCAGCAGGGCCTCGTGATTGCCCTTGATGAAGACAGGCGACAGTGCCTCGCCCAGTTCGCCGATGAACGCATCCACAACTTCCTTCGACGAAGGCCCGCGATCGACGTAATCACCGAGAAAAACAATCAAGGCGGGCCGGATGCCGCGCTCGTGCTGGTCCGCGTCTACAAGATCGAGCATGATTTCGAGGAGGTCCAGACGGCCGTGGATATCGCCGACGGCATAAACGCGCATCCCGTCGGGGACGCTCGCGGCAAAGCTGCCGCTATCTGTTAGTCGCAAACGAAGTCTCCTTGCAATACCGCGCCAAAGCGCGATACTCCTTGGCCCAAGCAGGGCAAACCGCCAGCATTATGGCACAGTTTCGCCGCTTTTCTCACTCAGTCATCATGGTGGCTAGCGTTTGGAATTCATGCCGCTGGCAGATGTTGATTGTTCCCGCTTAAGTTGTCCCTTGCAGCCGCGTGGTTGTGAGGGTCAATCATCACGTAAAGAGGATCAGGGATGGTGCTCCGGCTTCTCGCGACAAGCCTTCTCATCTTGTTTTTTGAGAGTGGCACCGCTTTGGCGCAGGCTCCGGCGCGTCCCAATACTCCGGCTCCTCAGGCGACCGGTGCGCCTCAGGCTCAGAAGCCGAGCGCGGCGGGCGCGGTGGGCATCGTGACCGGCGATGTGGAGAGCACCGGGATCAGGATGGCGGCCGACCTCGCCCGTCTCCTCGACAGCGACAATGATCTGCGGGTCATTCCGATCGCCGGCAAAAGCCCAGTGCAAAATATCAGCGACCTTCTTTCGCTTCGCGCCATCGACGCCGCCATCGTCCAGTCCGATGTGCTGGCGTACTTCCTGAAGACGGGCAGGCAGCCGAACGTCCAGACGCGCATGCTTTACATTGCGAAGCTCCATTCCGAGGAGTTTCACGTTCTCTCGCGCATGCAATTTACCTGCCTCCAGGATTTGAACGAGCGCCGGGTCAGCTTCGGCCCACGCGAAAGCGGCAGCGCTATAACGGCCGAGTCGGTGTTCGAAGCGGCTGGCGTTCGACCGGACGTGCTCTATCTCGACCATGAAGACGCGATCGAGAAGCTCAAGAGAGGCGAAATCGACGCGCTGGTGTCGGTCAGCGGCAAGCCATCGCGCGCTTTCGACCGGATCAGCCACCGCGACCGCGTCCATTTTCTCGATGTGGAATATTTGCCGAGCCTCCAGCAAAGCTATCTTCCTGCCATTATTACGAAGGAAGACTATCCAGAACTGGTGGCGCCGAACGAAAGCGTTGCGACAGTCGGTGTTTCGACCGTGTTGTTCGTTCACAACTGGCATCCGCAATCGGAGCGCTTCCGCAATGTTTCCCGCTTCGCCGAGAAGTTCCTGACGAACTTCGAAACGCTGAAGGCGGGCACGTTCAACCCGAAGTGGCGCGAGGTCAATATTCGCGCGCCGCTTAAGGGGTGGACGCGGTTCCAGCCCGCCGAGCGCTGGCTCGTCGCCAACGCAGCTGCGAAGGCGCAGACGGTGACCTCTCCGCAGGCTGCGGCACAGTTAAAAACGATGCTGCAAAAGTTCGTGGAGAGCCAACGCGGCAGTGGAGCGGACGAAGAAGAGCTATTTAATCAGTTCGTTCGGTGGTATCAGCAGCAGGGAACGCAACCACCACCTCGCCAGCAGTGATGAGGGGCCCGGACGGGACGTTAGGCGGGATTTCCCGACAGGAGCAGATCATGCCGGAGACAGGCAAGCTCGAAGAGCACAACGAGACGGCTCGCGAGACGCTTGAGCCTCTCGTCGAGACGAAGGACGAGACCGCGACGGAAGCGGCGGACGCGCCGTCGGGGGACGAGGCACTTGATGAGCAGGCGGACATCCTCGCCACTCAGGGCGCGGCCGAGGCGGCGACGAAACCGGTCGAGACTCCGGCTGTTTTTGCGCTGCTGAACGACGCGCTGGAGATCCCGGTCGAGCTGCAGGACGCAGCCGACGCTTCGTCACCGTCAGACGCTTCAACGATTGATGCGAGCATCCCCGAAGATGTCGCGCCTACAGAGGCAGCGCCGGAGGCGGTTGTCGCTGCTCCAGAAGCGATCGCGAGCGAAGACGTGGCGATAGAAGACGCGGCGCCCGATGAAGCACCCGTCGCGGTAGCAACGGTTGAGGCGGAGTCGCCCGATCAATCCGGCGATGAGACGCCCGCAGCCGCAACAGATTTTCCAGTCGAAGAGGCATCGGGTGAGCTTCCGCCCGATTTGACCGACTGGGACGGCATCGACGACTTTGCCGACAGCATCGTGACCGGTCTCGAACAGGCCGGAATTCCGATTGACGCGGACGCTTCGTTAGCGCAGCTCGCCGGGCGTGCGGCGGACGAGCCCGGTCTTCCCGAGGATCACGAAGCCTTTTTCGCCGGGTGGGGCGACAACGGCGGAGAATCGGACGCCGCGCGCACAAAAGCGGCCGAATCGCTGGCCGCCGCTACGGTCGCGCGGGAGGGTGCGTCAGACGAACCCGATCAGGGATATCAGTCACTTACCGAAATCGGCCTTGCCTCGGCAGCGTCGGCTGCTGCGGACCTTCCGAGCAGCCAGCCCGACAAATTGTCCGAGAAGCATGACGAACTTGCCGACGCCGTGCAGTCGGCGCTCGAAAGCATCTATGGCGGCATGTCATCCGGGCTCGCTCAATCGGGCGGAGCGGCATTCGGGTTCGCAGGCGTGGGCCGCAGTGCCAGCGCAGCGGGCAAACCGGAACCGGCTTCTTCCACTGGCGGCCTGGGCGAATCGCTGTCGCCGCAGGATGTCATCCTCAGCTATTTCGATTACGAGGCGAAAAAACAGGCCGCGCGGCCCAGCGCCGACAGTGTTTTGTCCGCTGCACCGACGCAGACGCCGACGCGTCCCGCTGCCGAGGCTTACAAGCCCGAGCCACGGACCTATCGTCCCGAGCCGGAGCCTTCCGCCGCTCCGCAATGGGTGCCTCCGCAAAACTCGCTCTATCAAGGCGCGCCCGCATATCCCGTTCCGGCCGGTGTCGTAGCGCCGCCTCCGCCTGCAGCTGCTCAAAGCAGCAGCCGGGTTCTCGGCGCCGCTGCTATCGGCCTTGTCGGCGGCATAGCCATCGCCGCGTCTCTCGCGGTCTTCGTGATCAATGCTTACGGACCTCAGCTCGCCAAGACAGCTACGGCGACACGCGCGCCCGATTCGCCCGAACCGGGATACGGCCCGCCGATCCGCTTCGACATCGATCAGCAGGCCGCAACCTCCTTCGAAGCGCGCGCTCTGGCGGAGCCGGCCCGCATAGCGGTCGCGGACTCATCCGCGACGCGAGGGCAACCTGCGCCGCTCGCAATCACGGTGCGACCCGAGCGATTGCGCGAACAAGCCCTTGTCAGCATCACCGGCGTGCCTTCGGGCGCACGTCTCAACGCGGGCGTGGACGCAGGCGGCGGCAATTGGCTCCTGCCGCCGAACCGCCTGAACGGGCTTACCATCAACCTGCCGCAGAACGCGCCCGAGACGGTGCCGCTTGCCGTCGAACTGGTCGATACAAAGTCCCGCACGCCACTTTCCGACCGGCAGGAATTCGCGGTCCGCATCGGAGCGCCAAGACTCGCCGCGTCCGAGGCCGAGCGCTTCACCAACGCGGTGAGCAGCATGGCGATGTCCGAGATCACGGCAGGCCCCGAGTCGCAGAGGCCGCAAGCCTCGCCGCCGTCCTTCAGCACACAGACAGTCTCAGCCGCGACGCCAGCACCGCGCCGCGCTCCCGCCGCGGTCGATCAGCCGTCGATATCCGCTCTTGCCGCACCTGCTGCGTCTTCGCCCGCCGCCGAGCCCGAAAGGCCGGTTTCGGTCGCTCCGCCAGCGCCCATCAGGCAGGCGGCGCTCGCGCCTCAGCCTCAGCCCGAGCCGGAACGCTTGGTCTCCCGAAGCGCAACGTCGGTTACGGAGATCGAGGATCTGATCCGCGAAGGCAACAAGCGCATGCGCGAAGGCGACATCCTTCAGGCGCGGCAGTTCTATCAGAAGGCCGTGATTTCGGGCGACCCGGAGGCGGCGCTCGCCATGGGGCGCTCCTACGATCCGATCTATTTCGCGCGCATCGAAAAGAAGAATGCGGAGCCGGACGCGGCGAGGGCCTTCGATTGGTATCGCAAGGCCATGGATGGCGGCGCGGTCCAAACCGCGAAGGTCAGGATCGAGAACCTCAAGCACTTCCTGAACGAGTAGACGCATGGCCGCCGACAAGGACGCGCGTCTGACGGCGCTTGAGGAGATCGTGGCGCATCAGGCGCGCGCGCTCGACGAGATGTCGGATCAGATGGCGCGCCAGTGGCGGATCATCGATTCGCTCAAGGGGAAACTGGAGCGCCTGACGGAGCGGTTTCAGGCCGTGGAAGAGCAGACGCTCGGCGCTCCGCCCATCACCAAGCCGCCGCATTACTGAGCTGCCCGCCGAAGTGGGAGGGCGGGAGCGCAGGTGCATGGCATTCCCAGACGGGTGACCTCGCCGCCTGATATGGGTCATGCCATGCCTGATCCAGCGGTTCTTGCGCGACCCGGCACTCGTGTCGATAGCCCCCAACCTCCTGCAGAACCAGTAGGTGCTTGTCGAAGGCAACCTCCAACCGGGGCCCTTGACGTCGTAGACCCCTCCTTAACTAAACGCTGCCGCAAGGCTGCGCGGGGCCGGCCAAACGAAGCCGCCTGCTTCCGGTTGACGCCTTCCATCGGCGTTTCCACTGATGCGCGCTCGGTCGCAAAAAGTTGATGAGAGGAAGGATATAAAAAAACGGCCGCCCCAAGGCGACCGCATTCTGTCCACAGCGCGAGTTAGCGCACCGCGAGCAGTCCGCCATGCGAGCCTAATGAAGCGTCACAAGCTCCAGATCGCTCTCTTCGACATTCTCAAGCGCGGCGGAACGGCTATCGGTCAGCACCATGGGCGTTCCATCGGCCGACACGACGGCATAAAGATCGATGCCTTCAGGCAAGCCGCCAAGTTGCGGGAAAAGCTCCGCAACTTCCTTAGCCTTGAGCTGCTTGATGTAAGCGAATTCGCCTTCGCCCCAGGCTTCGAGCTCGAAATCTTTCAGGGGTTCTTCCACGATAAGCACCTCCTCGTGCCAACTGCACACTTCGGCCTGTCTGCCCTCCGCCCGCTTGGCGAGACGATAGAGAATCCGTCCGAGGTGGGACGTGACGTGTTAAAGCGGCATATATGCTCGACACGCGCGCTTTCAAGAAAAGCGACCGCATCAGGAAGAATAACACACAACCTGGGATTTTGGTGGAGCCAGGCGGGATCGAACCGCCGACCTCTTGAATGCCATTCAAGCGCTCTCCCAGCTGAGCTATGGCCCCATAAGACTCCCGCATTCTGGGAGAATGCGGTGGGCGGCTTTGGAAGCGCCGCCGTTGCGTCGGAGCTACTTAAAGCGTTGGCGCCTGCACCGCAAGCAAAAACAGCGCTCTGAGGCGTTCTTCCGCGAAGTTTTTCGAAGGCCCCGCGAACTTCGACGAGCGCGAGCGACCGCGTCGCAAATTTTCACGCACGGTTGTTGGATGCGGGGGCTTTTCCACAGGAAAGCGGGATGACGTAATAGCTTCCCGGCATTACTTAAAGTTGAGAAAGGTAAGATCATGACCGACACCATGAAGGCGATCGTCCTCAGCAAATTCGGCGGCTTCGACGCTTTTGAAATGCGCGACGTTTCCGTACCGGCCATCGGATCTCGCCAGATCCGGGTGCGCGTTCACGCCACCGCCATCAATCCCCTGGACTATCAGATCCGGCGTGGCGACTACGCCGACTCCGTGCCGCTCCCCGCCATTATCGGTCACGACGTTTCCGGTATCGTGAAGGACAAGGGGTCGGATGTAAGCGAGTTCGACATAGGCGACGAGGTTTATTACACGCCAAAGATCTTCGGCGGCCCCGGTTCGTACGCGGAACAGCATGTTGCGGATGTCGATCTGGTCGCCCGCAAGCCGCACAACATCAACCATCTGGAGGCCGCCAGCCTGACGCTCGTTGGAGGCACCGTCTGGGAGGCCTTGGTGAGCCGTGCCCAGCTTGCCGTTCGCGAGACCATTCTGATCCACGGTGGCGCCGGCGGCGTGGGTACAATAGCGATCCAGCTTGCCAAGGCGATGGGTGCGCGGGTCATCACGACGGCGCGCCGTAGCAACCATGAATTCGTGCGTTCGCTCGGAGCGGACGAAGTGATCGACCACGCCTCCGATGACTACGTCACCGCCGTGGCGGATCTGACGCAAGGGCAAGGGGTGAACGTCGTGTTTGACACCATCGGCGGCGACACCCTGACGAGAAGCGCGCTCGCCCTCGCGGATGCCGGACGGGTTGTCAGCATCGTCGACATCGCGCAGCCGCAGAACCTGATCGAGGCTTGGGGTAAGAACGCCGCCTACCATTTCGTGTTCACTCGTCAAAACCGAGGCAAGCTCGACGCTCTGACAAACCTTGTCGAACGCGGCCTGATCAAGCCGGTGATCGGCGCGGTGCTTCCTCTGGCTCGGATCGGCGAAGCGCATGAACTGCTCGAAGGCGGCGGCTCGCGTGGGCTTCGAGGTAAGGTGGCGATCGATGTTGTGGGCCAGACTGTCCAGCTTCCCACGCCGCGATAATTACTTCGACAAGACGGCGGCATTTCCCAAAATACCATTCTTCGCCGCCGTCCCGCTCGATTACAGCGTCGCTGGCAGGCACCAGCGCGAATCACTTCGATCAGACGTCGTCGTCCTTGCCACCGCTGACGAAGGGCACGTCGGCTTCGCTCTCGTCTTCGGCTTCGAGGAAGGTTTCGTCGTCGGCGCCGGTGTCGATATCGGCCTCGTCGTCGGCAACGTCGGCGAGATCGCCGCCTTCGATATCGGGCAGTTCCTCTTCGCGCGCCACCTCGTCGAGCGGCACGAATTCGAGCCCGCCGCGGCCCGCATCCAGCACCGCGTCGTCATCGGCGTCGAGATTGTTGCCAGCCGGGAGCCGCGAAGGCACGCCGCCGTCCTGATAAACAGCCTGACAGGCCGGACAAACGATGGGATCGCGGTTGAGATCGTAGAATTTGGAGCCGCAGGATTGGCAAACCCGCTTGGTGCCGCGCTCAGCTTTCAGGGACATCGGTTTTGAGCTTTCTTGAGGGTTCTTCCATGGCGCGCCGCGCCGCATTGTGTTTCGGATAGTCAGCATCGCCGCCGCCTGTCAAAGGCAAAGCGCGAAGCGCGCAGAAATTGTGCCGCATTCGCCCCAAGCCGATTGACAGTTTTCGCCGAGATGGGTCTATGACGGCTGCGTTTGTTTTCTACAGAAAGACAGGGGCTCTCCGCCGATGTCCACCCACGCAGCCGACGTAAGGCCGCTAATGTCGCGAAAGTCGGGACGATTGCAAGGGGCGGTTGTTGTCCCGGGCGATAAATCCATTTCGCATCGCGCTCTGATCCTCGGCGCGCTGGCCGAAGGACGCACCCGAATCACGGGGCTTCTCGAAGCCGAAGACATCCTGTGTACGGCGCGCGCGCTCGAAGCGCTGGGCGCGGGCGTCGAGCGCGACGCGGATGGCGCATGGACCGTCACGGGCCGCGGCCTTGGCGGACTCGCAGCGCCCGCGGGCGACCTCGACTTCGGCAACTCGGGCACCGGCGCACGCCTCATGATGGGCGTCGTCGCCGGGCACCCGCTCGCCGCGCGCTTCACTGGCGACGCGAGCCTGCAAAAGCGCCCGATGGGCCGCGTGCTCGCGCCGTTGCAAAGCATGGGCCTCGCCATCGAGGAAGAAGGCCGCAACACGCTGCCGCTGACGCTTGTCGGAACGGGGGATCTGGTGCCGATCAGCTACCGCCTGCCGGTGCCGTCCGCGCAGGTGAAGTCGGCCGTACTGCTCGCGGGGCTGTTCGCGAGCGGCGAGACGAGCGTCATCGAGAGCGAAAAGTCGCGCGACCACACCGAGAAGATGCTGCGTTATTTCGGGGCGGAAATTTCGGTCGAGCCGTTCGAGGGCGGCCTTCGCATCGCGCTCGAAGGGCGGCGCACGCTCCAAGGCCAGCCAGTCGCGGTGCCGGGGGATCCGAGTTCGGCGGCGTTCCTCGTCGCGGCGGCGCTCATAACGCCCGCGTCCGACATCCTCGTGAAGAATGTGCTGGTGAACCCGACGCGCACGGGCTTCTACGAGACGCTCGCCGAGATGGGCGCGGACATCAGCTTCGAAAACGAGCGCGAAGTGAGCGGCGAACCAGTCGCCGACATCCGCGCCCGGACGAGCGAACTTCGCGGCGTGACGGTGCCAGCGGCCCGCGCGCCCTCCATGATCGATGAATACCCGATGCTGGCGGCGCTCGCGACCCTTGCCGAGGGCGAGACCCTTATGGAAGGCCTCGCCGAGCTTCGCGTAAAGGAAAGCGACCGGCTCGCGGCCATGGTCGACGGGCTTGTCGCCTGCGGAGCGATAGCGCATGCGCGCGGCGACACGCTCACCGTGCTGGGCTTGCCGAAGGTGCGCGGCGGCGCTACCATCAAGACCCACATGGACCACAGGATCGCGATGTCGTTCCTGGTGCTGGGCCTTGCAACCGAGGAGCCGGTGACTGTCGACGACGCGTCGATGATCGCGACGAGCTTCCCGGAATTTCGCACTCTGATGCAACAGGTGGGCGCGACGCTCGACGAGCCGGGGCAGGCTTCGAACGAGGCGCGTGGGAAAGACCACGAATGATAATCGCAATCGACGGAACGGCGGCGGCCGGAAAAAGCACGCTCGCGCGCCGTGTAGCGCAGACCTACGGGCTGCCGCATCTCGACACGGGCTCGCTCTATCGCGCGGTTGCGCGCGACGTGATGGCGGCGGGACATTCGCTCGAAGATGCCCGCGCAGCGGCCTTCGCGGCAAAGAGAATCGACCCGTCGACGCTTGGCGACCCGAATCTCCGCCTCAGGGGCAATGGCGAGGCCGCGAGCGTCGTGGCGGCAATCCCGGACGTGCGCGCCGCGCTTCTCGAATTCCAGCGGGCGTTCGCCAATCAGCCCGGTGGCGCGGTGGTCGAAGGCCGCGACATCGGCACCGTCGTCTGCCCGGACGCAGAAGCGAAGATCTTCGTCACCGCGTCGGCGGAAAGCCGCGCAGCCCGGCGTCACCGCGAACTTGTGGGCTACGGCGTCGAAATAACCGAGCAGGTTGTGCTCGCCGAGATCAAGGCGCGCGACAAGCGGGACAGCGAGAGGGCCGTGTCGCCGCTGAAACCGGCTGAGGACGCGCTCTTGCTCGATACGACCGAGTTGGATATAGAAAAAGCCGTTGCCGCCGCTCTTCACCTTATTGATAAAGTGGCGCGTCGCGGATAAATCATGCTAAGCCCGCCAACGGGTTCGGCGTGATCCGTTCGCGTCTCGAAAGTCGATCCGCAGAGTTGACCGGCGGGCGGCAAATCTGAATTCGCATTTGTGACGGCATCGGGGAAACCGCGCCCCCGGAGGCCGCCTGTCTTCAACCTCTAACGCATACCCCAGGCCACAAGGCCAAATCGGAGTTTTAATGACTGCAACGCAAACAATAGAGCCAAAGGCCAAGGAGTATAATCCGACCGTCGACGACTTCGCCGCTCTTCTCGATGAATCGCTTTCCGGCTCCGCGCCGAGCGAAGGCGCGGTGGTGAAGGGTATCATCGTCGCGATCGAAAAGGATTTGGCGGTTATCGACGTCGGCCTCAAGACCGAAGGCCGCGTGCCGCTCAAGGAATTTGGCTCGTCCGTCGCCAACCCGACCATTCATGTCGGCGACGAGGTCGAGGTTTACGTCGAGCGCATCGAAAACGCGATGGGCGAAGCGGTTCTTTCGCGCGAGAAGGCTCGCCGCGAAGATAGCTGGACGAAGCTCGAACAGAAATTCAACGCCGGCGAAAAAGTCGAAGGCGTGATCTTCAACCGCGTGAAGGGCGGCTTCACCGTCGACCTCGACGGCGCGGTAGCCTTCCTTCCCGGCTCGCAGGTCGATATCCGTCCGATCAAGGACGTGACGCCGCTCATGAACGTGCCGCAGCCCTTCCAGATCCTCAAGATGGATCGCCGTCGCGGCAATATCGTCGTGTCGCGCCGCTCCGTTCTCGAAGAGACGCGCGCCGAGCAGCGTAGCGAAATCGTCGCCAAGCTCGAAGAGGGCCAGGTGGTCGACGGCGTCGTCAAGAACATCACCGATTACGGCGCGTTCATCGACCTCGGCGGCATCGACGGCCTGCTTCACGTCACCGATATGGCGTGGAAGCGCGTCAACCATCCGACCGAGATCCTGAACGTCGGCGACACGGTGAAGGTGCAGATCGTCCGCATCAACCCCGAGACGCAGCGCATCAGCCTCGGCATGAAGCAGCTCGGTTCCGACCCGTGGTCGGGCATCGAAGCGAAATATCCGATCGGCGGCAAGTTCACGGGCACCGTCACGAACATCGCCGACTACGGCGCGTTCGTGGAGCTGGAACCCGGCGTCGAAGGCCTGATCCACGTCTCCGAGATGAGCTGGGTCAAGAAGAACGTCCACCCCGGCAAGATCGTTTCGACGAGCCAGGAAGTGGAAGTTCAGGTTCTCGAAGTGGACGCTTCCAAGCGCCGCATCTCGCTCGGCCTGAAGCAGACGCAGGAAAACCCCTGGAACACGTTTGCGGACACGCATCCGAAGGGTTCCGAGGTCGAAGGCCAGGTTCGCAACATCACCGAGTTCGGTCTGTTCGTGGGCCTCGAAGGCGGCATCGACGGCATGGTGCATCTGTCGGATCTCGACTGGTCCCGTTCTGGCGAGGAAGCGATCAAGGAATACAACAAGGGCGACACCGTTCGCGCTGTTGTGCTTGAGACCGACCCCGAGAAGGAACGCATCAGCCTCGGCATCAAGCAGCTGGCCACCGATCCGTTCCAGTCCGCGTCCTCGACGCTGAAGAAGGGCTCCATCGTCACCTGCGAAGTTATCGAGGTGAAGGATGCCGGCATCGACGTGAAAATCGCGGGCACCGATATGACGGCGTTCATCCGCCGCGCTGATCTGTCCCGCGATCGCAGCGAACAGCGTCCCGAGCGTTTCTCCGCCGGCGACATGGTCGATGCGGTTGTCACACAGGTGGACAAGGGCGGGCGCAAGATCGGTCTTTCGATCAAGGCGCTGGAAATCGCCGAAGAGAAGGAAGCCGTCGCTCAGTTCGGTTCGACCGACAGCGGTGCTTCGCTCGGCGACATCCTTGGCGCTGCGCTCAAGGCGCAGACCAAGGACAAGGAGTAGGCCGTATTGCGCGAAGGCGCGCTTGAGCGGCATGGCCCGTGCAAATCATTGCGCGGGCCTCGTTCGAAGGTGAATGCATGACCTTGGATTCAGACATTCTCATCGACCGTCGCCGTCTCAAGCGTCGCCTGACCGTTTGGCGCGTGCTTGCCATCGTCGCGTTCGTCGCCGCGCTTGCTTTCGCGGGCGCACGGTCGGGCGGCGACGACGGCGCATCTGGCTTCGGGATCGGGCGCGACCACATCGCGCGCGTCACGATCTCGGGCTTTATCGGCGATTCGAAGTCCCGGCACGACATGCTGGAAAAGCTTCGCAAGGACGACAACGTGAAGGCGGTCATCGTCGCCGTGGATAGCCCCGGTGGCACCACGACCGGCGGCGAGGCCCTGTACGAAGACCTGCGCGAACTCGCGAATGCCAAGCCCGTCGCTGCCGTGTTCGGCACAATGGCGACGTCGGCGGCCTATCTCGGCGGCATCGCCACGGATTATATCGTCGCGCGCGGCAATACGATCACCGGCTCCGTTGGCGTTATCTTTCAGTGGGCCGACGTCTCAGAGCTCCTCAGCAAGGTTGGCGTCAAGGTCGACGAGGTGAGAAGCGGCGCGCTCAAGGCGAAGCCGTCGCCGTTCACACCCGTGGACGATGCGGCGCGTGCGCTGACGGAACAGCTCGTGAAGGACAGCCAGGGCTGGTTCGTGGGGCTGGTCGCGGAGCGGCGCAAAGCCGCAGTATCGTCCCTCGAAGACATCAAGACCGGCCGGATCTACACGGGTAGGCAAGCGGCGCAGGTCGGGCTTATTGACGCGATCGGAGATGAGCAGGTTGCCATCAAATGGTTCACCGACGCCCGCAAAGTGCCGTCTGGCCTGAAAGTGCGGGACTGGAAGCCCGGACAATCCGTGTCCTCACTGCTTTCTGCGTCGATGTCGAGCCTCGCGCTGAAGCTCGGCGTCGCGTCTCTTGTCGACGCGGCTGTGCTCGAAGGCCTGGACATCCTGAAGGACCGTCCGCTTGACGGCTTATTCTCCATTTGGCACCCTCAGCTCAGCAATGTGAGATAAATGTATGATTAAGTCCGAGCTGATTGAGAAACTTGCCGCGACGAACCCTCATCTCATGCACCGGGATGTGGAGAAGATCGTGAATGTGATTTTCGAAGAGATTACTGGCGCGCTGACCAAGGGCGACCGTGTCGAGCTGCGCGGCTTTGGCGCATTTTCCGTCAAGCACCGCCCCGCTAGGGTCGGCCGTAACCCGAGGACAGGGGATCAGGTTTCCGTGCCTGAAAAGTTCGTCCCCTATTTCAAGACAGGCAAAGAGCTGAGAATCAGGCTTAATCCGCCCGAGGCTCCTGCCGAGAAGCCGAAAGGCCGCAAGAAGGCAGCGAAGGCATCCTAACTCTGGCGACAGGCGGCCGCTTCGGCCGATGCATCCATGAAACGTTTCCTCATCTTCGTTCTTCTTCTGATCATTGGCGCGGTCATCGCTGCTTTCGCGGTCGCGAACCGGCACGACGTCTCCTTCGTCGTCGATCCGTTCATCGACCGCGACATCGCGTTCAAGGTGAACCTGCCGTTCTACGCCTTCCTGTTTGGCGCGGCTTTCCTTGGCGCTATCGGAGGCTGGATCGTCGCGTGGCTCGGTCAGGGCCACTGGCGCAAGGCCGCCCGCGACACGCACAGGGAGGCGGCCATCTGGAAGCAGGAGGCCGAGAAGCTCAAGCGCGGACTCGAGCAGGCTTTGCCGAAGCCCGGTGCCGCGCAGCCCCAGCAGCGAGCGCTTCGCTCCATCCGCTAGGGCCGTTCCTCCGCCGAGGCTTTGTCAGGCGGATTGGAGGGCTGGTTTACGCGGGCAATCGATGTATGAGACTTAGCGCGTTTCGACGGTCGCGAATGCCAGGGCAGATTGAGGCGCATTGCCTGTTCCAAAGTGAGCGCGGGTTTTGTGAAATCTTAGTCTTGAGCAATGACCAGGCGGCGCGTTGCGATGCCGTCGAACGATAGCAATCCAAGATTTCGCGCTTCCCAGGAACGCGGAAGCCGGAGTGAAATCACAGATGGCGCGGTTTCGCTCCGCCACGATCTGGTGAGGCAGACATAAGCCATCTCGACAGCTTTTGAGAGCATGACCGTTTCCGTCAAAATCTGCGGACTTTCAACCGAGGATACGCTCGAAGCGGCGATCTGCGCGGGCACGGACTATGCGGGCCTCGTGTTTTTCCCGAAAAGCCCGCGCAATGTTTCGGTCGACCGGGCCGCGGAACTTGCAACGCTCGCGCGCGGGCGTATCGCCATCGTTGCGCTGACGGTCGATGCCGACGACGCGCTTCTCGAAGCGATCAAGACCCGCGTCGCGCCCGACTTCTTCCAGCTTCACGGCCGCGAAAGCGCCGAGCGCGTGGCCGAAATCCGCCGCCGCTTCGGCACGCGAATCATCAAGGCGGTGAAGGTCGGGAGCCTCGACGATATCGAGGCCTCCCGCGTTTTCGAACCCACCGCCGACATCGTGCTGTTCGATGCACCGCCGCCTCGCGCGCCCGACGCACTTCCCGGCGGCAACGGTATTTCGTTCGACTGGACGTGGCTCGCGAAGGCGCAACCCAGACCCGATTTTATGCTTTCAGGCGGCCTCGACCCTGATAATGTGCGGCTCGCAATTGCCACGAGTTGTGCCCGAAGCGTCGATGTTTCGTCAGGCGTCGAGCGCGCTCCCGGCGTCAAGGATCCGGACCTCATCGCCCGCTTCGTCCGCGCCGCCAAACATCTTGAACCAGTCGCCGCGACCGCGGCGGAAGAGGATCGACATGGACCCCATCGCTGAAACGCCGCTGCATCTGAACAGTTACCGCACCGGCCCGGACGAAAGGGGTCATTTCGGGCTTTACGGCGGACGCTTTGTTGCCGAAACGCTGATGCCGCTCATCCTCGAACTCGAAGCGGCGTATGAGGCGGCCAAGGTCGATCCCGCATTTCACGCGGAACTCGCAGACCTCAACGCCCATTACGCAGGCCGGCCCAGCCCGCTCTACTTCGCGGAACGGCTCACGCAGCACCTCAGCGGCGCGAAGGTGTACTTCAAGCGCGAGGAACTGAATCATACCGGCTCGCATAAGGTAAACAACTGCCTCGGCCAGATCCTGCTGGCGAAGCGCATGGGCAAAAAGCGCATCATCGCGGAAACGGGCGCGGGCCAGCACGGCGTCGCGACGGCCACGGTGGCCGCGCGTTTCGGCCTGCCTTGCGTGATATACATGGGCGCGACGGACATCGAACGGCAGAAGCCGAACGTGTTTCGCATGCGGCTTCTCGGCGCGGAAGTGCGGCCGGTCATCTCGGGCACCGGCACGCTGAAAGACGCCATGAACGAGGCGTTGCGCGATTGGGTGTCGAATGTCGAGGACACGTTCTACATCATCGGCACGGTGGCCGGTCCGCATCCCTATCCCGCCATGGTGCGCGATTTTCAGGCCGTCATCGGGCAGGAAACCCGCGAGCAGATGCTTGCGGCGGAAGGCCGCCTGCCGGATACGCTGGTTGCGGCCATCGGCGGCGGCTCGAATGCGATGGGTATTTTCCACCCCTTCCTCGACGATCCGAGCGTAAAGATGTTCGGCGTGGAAGCCGCGGGCAGGGGCCTCGATGTGCCGAACGGGCATTGCGCCTCGCTCAACGGCGGCAAGCCCGGCGTGCTGCACGGCAACCGCACCTATCTGCTGCAGGACGGCGACGGCCAGATCCTTGAAGGACATTCGATCTCGGCGGGCCTCGATTATCCGGGCATCGGGCCCGAGCATAGCTGGCTGCGCGACACCGGCCGCGTGACCTATGTATCGGCGACGGACCGCGAGGCGCTGGATGCGTTCCAGCTGTGCACGCGGATCGAGGGCATCATCCCCGCGCTCGAACCCGCCCACGCGCTCGCCTATGTGACAAAACTTGCCCCCACCTTGCCGCCGGACGATCTCCTCGTTATGAACATGAGCGGACGGGGCGACAAGGACATCTTCGCCGTTGCCGGTCATCTCGGAATGGACATCTAGCGCACACGCGCGCTCTTAAGGCTCAAGGCGATCATGCATCGGCTCGCGACAGTCTTCGAAGAATTGGCGGCTCAAGACCGCAAGGCTTTCGTCACCTTCATTACGGCTGGCGATCCCGACACCGCCACGTCTCTCGAAATCCTCAAGGGTCTGCCGGGGGCGGGCGCGGATGTCATCGAACTTGGCATGCCGTTCTCCGACCCCATGGCGGACGGCCCGGCGATCCAGCGCGCGTCGCTGCGGGCGCTGCACGCCGGTCAGGACATGCACAAGACGCTCGCCATGGTGCGCGCCTTCCGCGAGACGAACAAAACGACGCCCATTGTGCTTATGGGCTACTACAACCCCATATACGTCTATCCGGTGGATAGTTTCCTCGCCGACGCGGTCGAGGCGGGCGTCGACGGGCTGATCGTGGTCGACGCGCCGCCGGAAGCGGACGACGAGCTTTGCATCCCGGCCCTGAACGCCGGATTGAATTTCGTTCGCCTCACAACGCCGACGACAGACGACCATCGCCTCGGCGCCGTACTCGCGAACACGAGTGGCTTCGTCTATTACGTGTCGATCACGGGCGTGACCGGAACGCGCGCGCCCGACCTCGAAGCGGTGGCGAAGAACGTGGCTCGCATCAAGGCGAGAACCAGGCTTCCCGTCGCGGTCGGCTTTGGTGTGCGCACGCCCGAACAGGCGAAGTCCATCGCGAGCGTCGCCGACGGTGTCGTCGTCGGCTCCGCGATCGTAGATGCCATCGCCCAGAGCCTTGACGACAAGGGGCGTGCGACCGAACTAACCGTAAGCTCCGTGCTCACACTGGTCGAAAAGCTCTCCGCCGGCCTGAAGGCAGCCTGAACACTAGCGAAGATGGCCTCCCACGAGGCAATGAAAGCGAAAAGCCGTGAACTGGATCAATAGCGTCGTCCGCCCCAAGATCAGCGGTCTCTGGCAGAAAAGGGAGATGCCGGAGAACCTTTGGATCAAATGCCCGGAAACCGGGCAGATGGTATTCCACAAGGATCTGGAGGCGAATCAGTTCGTTTTTCCGCAATCCGGCCATCACATGCGCATCGGGGCTGTGCCGCGGCTGAAAACCTTCTTCGACGACGGCAAGTTCGAGACGCTGCCCTCACCCGAAGTGCCCGCCGACCCGCTGAAGTTCCGCGACGAGAAGCGTTATGCCGACCGTATCAAGGAAGCGCGCGCGAAAACCGGCATGCAGGATGCGCTGATAACGGGCGTCGGTCTGCTCGATGGGCTGACGGTCGTCGCGGGCGTGCAGGATTTCACCTTCATGGGCGGCTCGCTCGGCATGGCGGCGGGTGAGGCGATCATCCTCGGCATGATGAAAGCCGTGGAGCTGAAAGCGCCATACATCCTTTTCGTGTCGTCCGGCGGCGCGCGCATGCAGGAGGGCATCTTGTCGCTCATGCAGATGCCTCGTACCACGGTTGCGGTGCAGCGCCTGCGCGACGCGGGCCTGCCTTATATCGTGGTGCTGACCAACCCGACAACGGGCGGCGTCACTGCGTCTTATGCCATGCTGGGTGACATCCACATCGCGGAACCCGGCGCGCTCATCGGTTTTGCCGGGCCGCGCGTCATCGAGCAGACGATCCGCGAGAAGCTGCCCGATGGCTTCCAGCGTTCGGAATATCTCCTCGACCACGGCATGATCGACATGGTGGTGCACCGCCACGAACTGCGCGACACGCTCGCCCGGATCTGCGCGATGCTGACGGCGGAGCGCCGCGGAGTGGCCAAGGCGCGCGCTGCGTCTACGGCCGAGGCCAACGCACGGCATTTGAACGGCGCGGCCTCCGACGCCAAGCTGCCGGCGACGGCGGAACAGATCGCGGCGACAACCGTCGAGCCTGCCTCGCCTGAGCCGACCAAGGCCCCGGCGCCCGCATCGCCGTCATGAGCAAAGCGGGGCACACTCGCGCCCCTCGCAATTCTTCGGACATCTCCTTGAGCTCACCCTCAGACAGCCTGCTTGCGCGCCTTCAGACGCTGCACCCGAAAAGCATCGACCTCTCGCTCGGCCGCGTGCATCGGCTTCTCCGCGCGCTCGGCGACCCACATCGAAGCATTCCTCCCGTGGTTCACGTCGCGGGCACCAACGGCAAGGGGTCCGTGGTCGCGTTCCTGAAGGCGATGCTCGAAGCGTCCGGTTATCGCGCGCATGTCTTCACCTCGCCGCACCTCGTGCGTTTCCATGAACGCATCCAGCTCGCGGCGCAGGGTGGTGCAAGGCCGATCAGCGAGAGCCATCTGGCCGATGTCCTGGCGCGCACTGAGACTGCCAATCGCGGCGAGCCGATCACATTTTTCGAGATCACCACGGCAGCGGCGTTCCTCGCCTTCGCCGAAAATCCGGCCGACATCGTACTTCTGGAGACGGGGCTCGGCGGGCGGCTTGACGCGACCAACGTCATCGACGAGCCTTTGGCAACCGTGCTGACGGCGATCTCGATCGATCATTGCTCCTATCTCGGCGATAATATCGAGGCCATCGCCGGCGAGAAGGCGGGCATTTTGAAGCGCGGACGCCCCGCTATCGTCTCGCGGCAGTCGGACGAGGCGATGCACGTCATTGCCATGCGCGCCGCAGCCCTCGAAGCGCCTGTGATCGCGGCCGGTGCAAGCTGGGACGTGTTCGAGCAGCAGGGCCACCTCGTCTATCAGGATGAGGAAAGCCTGCTCGATCTGCCGCTTCCGCGCTTGTTCGGCCACCACCAGTTCGAGAACGCGGGCACGGCCATCGCCACCGCGCGCAACCTCGAAGGCTTCCACGTGTCCGAGGCAGCCATCGCGAAAGGGATCACATCGGCGGTCTGGCCCGCGCGGCTCGAACGCCTCGGCCCCGGTCGTCTTCACGCGCTCGCGCCCGAGGGCTCGGAAATCTGGGTGGACGGCGGGCATAATCCAGCTGCGGGCGAGGTGGTGGCGCGCGCGCTGGCCGACCTCGAAGAGCGCGTGTCGAGCCCCATTCATTTGATCGTCGGAATGCTGTCGACCAAGGATGCGGGCGGTTTTCTCCGTCACTTTCAGGGCCTGCCCGAGCTTACGGCCACCGTCGACATCGAGGGCCAGACGTCGGCTTACAAGGCGGACGAGCTTGCCGCCATCGCGCGCCGCGAGGGACTTGCCGCCGAGCCAGCCGGGAGCCTCGAAGAGGCTTTTGCGAAAAGCCGCGCCGCCGCGAAAGGCCCCATCCGCATCGTCATCGCGGGCTCGCTCTATCTCGCCGGGCAAGTGCTCGCGGCCCACGCCGAAGAACCGCACGACTGAATTTCAGAGCGTTATCGCACGTACACCGCGCTGCTAGAGCATGACTGGCATCTGAAGCGCGCTCCAAGTTTATCGAGCATGATCCTATCGCACAGTAGGCTTCCACTTTTGCGGGATCACGCACGACTTGCGCTTATGATGGATGGGGCGATCACACGCATTTCGCCGCGATGGCCCCCTCCGAGACTCGGCCGCTCCGCCGCGCGACGCTCAGCCGCCCGACGGGCCGTTCGCCAGCGGGCTTGAAGCCGGGGTCGTGGCACGCGCCTGATCCAGCGAATCCATGGCCTTATTGCCCGTTTGCGGCAGTTGCCCATGGAGGAGCGCCAACGCCGCCTGAAGCTGGTTGTCCTTTTCCTTCTCCTTCGGGACGTAGGAGATGCTGCCACCCCCCTCTTCCGTCGCGGCGGCGTTCTTCAGATGGCCGCGCAACTGAGCCTCGGATTCAAAGGGCACGCTGGCGAGTTGCAGCTTCAGCTCCGGCGGAAGCTCGGGTTCCACCACATAATCAGGTTCGATGCCGGTCGCCTGGATCGAGCGGCCCGACGGCGTGAAATAGCGTGCGGTGGTGACTCGGATCGCGCCCTTGTTGGCGAGCGGAATGAGCGTTTGCACCGATCCCTTGCCGAAGGAGCGTGTGCCGAGCAGCGTCGCCCGCTTGTGGTCCTGAAGCGCGCCCGCGACGACCTCCGAGGCTGACGCCGATCCGCCGTTGAGAAGCACGATCACCGGCTTGCCGTCAGCGATATCGCCCGGCTTAGCGGTCGTGCGCTCGATGTCTTCGGCATTCCTCCCGCGCGTCACGACGATGGAGCCCTTGTCGAGAAACGCGTCGGAAAGGTCGATGGCCTGATCGAGCAGACCGCCCGGATTGTTGCGCAGGTCGAGCACGTAGCCCGACACCTTGCCGTCGAGCGTCCTCTTGATGTCTTCGACCGCCTTCTGAAGATATTCGGTCGTATGTTCGTTCTCGAACGACTTCACCTTGATCCAGCCCGCATCACCCTCGACGCTATATTGCACCGGATTGATCTTGATGATGTCGCGGATGACCTTCACCGTGATCGGGTTGGTCGCGCCCTTCCGCTGGATCGTGAGCGTAACCGGCGAGCCGACCGCCCCGCGCATGCGGTCGACGGCGGCATCCATGCTGAGCCCCTTCACCGTTTGACCATCGAGCGCCGTGATTGCATCGCCAGCGAGCACGCCTGCCCGATCGGCAGGCATATTGTCGAGCGGCGCGATGACCTTGATGGCACCGTCTTCCATCATGACATCGATGCCGAGGCCGCCGAACTCGCCGCGCGTGTCGGCTTGCTCGTCCTGAAATTCCTTGGGCGTCAGATAGGCTGAATGCGGATCGAGCCCATTCACGAGGCCCTTGATCGCATTTTCGATGAGTTTCGCGTCATCGGGTTTTTCGACATATTCGGCGCGCACGCGCTCCAGCACGACTCCGAACAGTTCGAGGTTCTTGTAGATTTCAGGGCTCGTCGCCTGCGCGCTTTCGCGCTGAACGAGCGGCATGAAGAGAAATCCGCCGGTCACGACCAGCGCGATGAGGAACGCACCGAGCGCGAGTTCCTTTTTCCGCATTACTTTTCAACCTTCCAATATCAGGCAAGCTGAAGGTCCGATCACCTGAGCGGGTGAAAAGGTAAACGAATCCTTGCTTCGACAACAGGTTTCCTGCACCCGATCAAAGGCAATTTTTAGGCCAAGGTTGGGGTTGGTTAATTCTTGCCACTTCTGAGTGTGGCCAAGCTACCGATTTGGTGGCCCGGGACGCGAGGCGGCGTTCACCAAAATTCCATGATGTCCTTGTTATTAAAGGCGCGACCACAATTTTGCTGTTGTTTTCAGCAACCTCGGCGCGATGGCTATGAATTTTTCACGCAGGGCGGTGCTTCAGGGCGCGCTCGCCACTCTGGTCTCAGGCGCTTGCGGCAGCGGCGTCCTAACCCCTTCAGCTTCTGCACAATCGGCGCGCATGCCATTTCCGCAATGGGTCGAGGCGTTCGGCGCCCGCGCCCGCTCGCGCGGCATCTCCGGCGCGACGTATGCGCGTGTCATGGGAGCGCTCAAGCCCGACACCTCCGTCTACGCGCTCGACAAGGCGCAGCCCGAATTCAAGGAAGAAGTCTGGCAGTACCTTAATCGCCGCGTGTCCGACTGGCGTATCGGCATCGGTATCGAGCGCGCCCGCGAATATGCGCCATTGTTGGAGAAGATCGAGCGCACCTACGGCGTGGACCGCTACGTGATGCTCGGCCTCTGGGGCATGGAGAGCGCGTTCGGCGATGTCGTTACCAACCCGAAGCATATGCGCCCCGTGTTCCCGGCGCTCGCGGCGCTCGCGTGGGGCGAGCCGCGCCGCCGCAGCTATTGGGAGCAGGAGCTTCTGAACGCGCTCGTCATCGTCGATCGCGGCTGGGCGAGGCCGGATGAGATGATCGGTTCGTGGGCGGGCGCGATGGGGCATACGCAATGGATGCCCGAGGTCTGGCTCAACATGGGCGTGGATTTCAACGGCGACGGCAAGATTTTGCCTTTCGGCCCGCCGGACGATGCACTTGCGGGCACGGCACAATATATCGCAAAGCGCGGGAAATATCGGCGCGGCGAGGGCTGGGGCTATGAAGTGCGCCTGCCGGAAGGCATGGGCGGCGCGGGCGGCTGGAAGTCCATCGCTGCATGGCAGGACAAGGGCGTGACGCGGGCGACCGGCAAGCCGTTCCCGAGGCCCGGCGAACAGGCGCGGCTGTGGCAGCCGGTGGCGCGCGGCCCGGCGTTCCTGCTCACGCGGAATTTCGATGCGATCAAGTCATACAACCCGGCGAACACTTACGCGCTGGCGATTGCCCATCTCGGCGACCGCCTGAAAGGCGAAGGCCCGTTCGTGCAGCAGTTCCCGGGCGGGGAGCGCGCACCCACGCTGGCGGAGGTTCAGGAGTTGCAGAAGCGGCTGACTGCGGCGGGCTTCGACACCGACGGCACCGATGGCCGCGTCGGCAAGGACACCATGAAGGCGATCCGCGACTTCCAGTTGAAGGTCGGTATGCAGCCAGCGGACGGCTATGCCGGGCTGAAGGTGCTGGCACGGTTGCGCGCTAGCGGAGTCTAAAGCTGGATGGTGGCCGGGTGACCCAGCCGCCAACACTTAGCGCGCGCCCAGCGTTTGGCCAACGGCGTTCGAGATCGCCGGCGCAATCTCACGCAGGCTTTGCTGCGTGCTCGCATTCGAGCGCGTTTCGTTGGTGGGACCAAGGGTGATCTTCAGCCGGTGCGTGTCCGTGCGTCCAGTGCTCGCGAGTGAGTTGTTGCCGTTGTGGCCCTTGAAGTGGACCAGCGTCCAGCTCGGGCTGATGTTGGCGCTTTTCACGACGGTGAACTCGATGGAATGGGTGATCGACTTGAGCGGCGCTTCGCAGTCTGCGGAAGGCGCGCCGGACCTTTGACGGCACGTGAAAGCCGGAGGCGCGGCGGGCCGAGTGCTTTGCTTCGGCTGCGGCGACAGCAGGGCGCGGTTGCCGCCTTCCAGCGGACCGAGCACCGACTTGATCCACTGCCTGAGCCCAAGATCGCTGTTCAGATCGCGTCCCTTGGGAAGGTTGCAATTGTCGAACGCTTCACGTCGGTTGACCTTGCTCGCCGGGTTGAGTTGCTCGTGCACCTCCGTGAAATTCATGGAGAAGCTCACGCTCTCGGTCCGCGAAGCGGTGGTGGCGACGCCGCCGCCGAGGCCAAGCGAAAAGCCGCGCGAGAAGGTGCCGAGCGAAGCCGATCTGAAAGGCGGAAACGGATCAAGCACAGCGACCGAAGGCGTGATCGAAGACGACTCGTTGGCGATCAGGTCGAGGTCGACATTGGCGCCCCAGGTCTGAAACCAGGCGTATTCCTTGGGAATGTCGCGCGTCGCGTCGTAGATCTCGCATTTGACGCGCTTCACGACCTCGTTGATCGGAATGCTGCCGTCCTCGCGCGCCTCGGTGCCGTTGATGGGGCTGAGCGCGGGCACCGTTGTGCAACCGCCAAGCCCGACAAGCGCACATGACGCGGCGACGGAAAAAAACTGCGCAATACGCATGAAAGAATGCCCCGACCCAAGCCCGGCGCAAGCTTACACACGGCGGCTATCGAGCAACAAGGCGCGCCCTTTGCTGCTCCTGTTGATATCCGTCAATGGCGTGTCATGAGAAAGCGACTGTTGCTTCTGGAACACCAAATAACAATCTTTGGTGGGTTATATTATAACGGAAAAACCTTGGGTTGTCGTTTTGGTGCGCGCGATTATTTTCGGTTCAGCCGCGCAATGAGGCTCGACGTGTCCCAGCGCTTGCCGCCCATCGCCTGCACCTCGGAATAAAACTGATCGACAAGCGCGGCGAGCGGCAGATGAGCGCCGTTCTTACGCGCCTCGTCGAGACAGATTGCGAGGTCCTTCCGCATCCAGTCGACCGCGAAGCCGAAGTCGAACTGGCCGGCGTCCATCGTCTTCGAGCGGTTTTCCATCTGCCAGGACTGCGCCGCGCCCTTGGAGATCGTGTCGATCACGGCGGGCACGTCGAGCCCCGCCTTCTGCGCGAAGTGGATGCCCTCAGCGAGCCCCTGCACAACGCCCGCGATGCAGAGCTGATTGACCATCTTCGTGAGCTGGCCCGCGCCCGCCGGCCCTATATGCTTCACGGCGCGTGCGAACGAGGCGATGACCGGTTCGGCACTGGCGAAGGCGTCCGCGTCGCCGCCGACCATCACCGTGAGCGTGCCGTTTTCCGCGCCCGCCTGTCCGCCCGAAACCGGAGCGTCGAGGAAATGCGCGCCGTGCGCCTTCGCGGCCGCGTGAAGCTCGCGCGCGACATCGGCGGAGTCGGTGGTGTTGTCGATGAAGATCGCGCCGGGCTTAAGCGCACCGTACGCGCCGTCGGGAGCGGTCGTCACTTCGCGCAGGTCGTTGTCGTTACCGACGCAGGAGAAGACGAAATCCGCCCCCTTCGCGGCCTCAGCGGGCGTCGGCGCGTGCTGGCCGCCGAACTCCGCCACCCATTTCGCTGCCTTCGCCGCCGTGCGGTTGAAGACCGTCACATCGTGGCCGCGCTTGGAAATATGCCCGGCCATGGGATAGCCCATGACGCCAAGTCCGATGAATGCAACCTTGCTCATGAGCGCGCTCTTTCAGATTATGGGCCAACCGGCCGATTCGCTTACACGGGACGGAACGCGAGCACCTTGTCGATGCGTCGGCCGTCGAGATCGATCACCTCGAACACCCATGAGCGCCAGCGGAACTTCTCGCCCACGGCGGGAATGTGCCCGAGTTGCGCGAGCACGAAGCCCGCAAGCGTCGTATATTCCGCGTCGTCCACGGCCATGCCGTTCACGTCGAGCACGCGCTCCACCTCGTAGACCGGCATCTGCGCGTCGAGCAGCCACGAGCCATCCTCGCGCTGAACGGCGGACTGTCCGATGTCGGCCTCTTCTTCCGGCAGCTCGCCCGCGATCCCGGCGAGGATGTCGGCGGGCGTCACGATGCCTTGAACGGTGCCGTGTTCGTCGAGCACGATCGCCATGTGGACGAGCGTGTTCTTGAACATTTCGAGCAGCTTCAGAACGTTCGTGCTCTCGTGAACGTAGAGCGGTGCCATGATCGCCGCTTCGAGATTGATCTTGCCGCCGTGGCGGCACTGTTCGAGCAGCGTTTTTGCGTGGATGACCCCGAAAGTCTCGTCCACGTCGTCGCGGCACACGGGAAAGCGGGAATGACCGCTAGAGAAGATGTCGTTGAATATGGCTTCTTCGCTGTCGTTGACGTCGAGCCAGATGATATCGCGCCGGGGCACCATGATCGAGCGAACCGAGCGGTCGGCGACGCTCAGCACGCGCTCGATGATTTCCTGCTCGGCCTTCTCGAACACACCGGCCTCGGTGCCTTCCGCGATCATGGATTTCACCTCTTCCTCGGTGACTTCCGGCTCGGCCTTCATCGGGCCTGCGAGCCTGAGCACCGCATCCGTCGAGAGGCGAAGGAAGAAGGAGATCGGGGTTGAAATGGTGGCCCAGACGTTCAGGGTCGGCGCCACGAGGCAGGCGATGACTTCCCGGTTTGCGAGCGCGAGCCTTTTCGGCACGAGTTCGCCAATCACGAGCGAGAAGTAGGAGATTGTCGCCACGACGATGAAGGAGGCGAGCCAGCTGGACCAGGAGCCCAGCCATTCCACGCCTTCAAGCGCATAAGCAAGCGAGGGCGCGAGCGTCAATTCGCCATACGCGCCGGAGAGGATGGCAACGACCGTGATGCCGATCTGCACGGCGGGGAGAAAACGGCCTGGGTCCGCGTTCAATGAGGCGGCAGCAACAGCGCCGCGCTTGCCGTCGCTGACGAACTTGTGGAGTCGCGCGGGCCGGGAGGAAACGATCGCAAGCTCCGCCGCCACCAGAAAGGCGTTGAGCAGAATGAGAGAGACAATGACGAGGAGTTCGGGCCAGGGCATCGATGTGTGAGGTGTCGCTTCTGGGGGATGTTATAGCGGGTGTTCGCGACAACCGTAATAAAATATGGGTTCAGCGCCAATTTTCCGCATGGTAGCGAGCTTCAATCGACGTCGGCTCACCCAGTTTGACGGCATCGAGGTGGCATGCAGTCGGCCGGTCGACGGAATTTGTTTGACCGCTTTATCACCTCAACGGGCATCCTGTGAGACACTGCCGTAGGGCCAGAGCGTCAGAGGAAACCGGGCTTGAACCCGGCTTCCAGCGTCATGGGCGGAGCGTTTCTTCCGCATGCAGCCCGTGGGAAGCATGCGTCCGAGGAGCCGCCCGAAGGCCAAACTACCCCCGTCCACTCGGAGGATAGAGATGTTGATGCATTCGGAAAATATCGCTCTCCGGAAGCGTGATGCACCGCCTGCGTCCTCCATTGCCGGAAATCTGCTGCGAACGGTACCGTAAGAGACCTGCGAGAGCTGCTTTCAGCATCGGTCCTCCGACTGTCGCCCTGGGCTTTGTCTCGTGGAGGAGAAAGCCCGGATCAGACGTATGAGCCTCCTCACGCTCAGCTTTCCGCGCTGGAATGAAGGCTCTGCGGGCATTCGGAAGCCGGAGGCGCTTCGCCGCCGACGCCTTCGCCCGCACGGAACCGGCACGCCCGCGCGGCACTCGACGACGGCTTTCGCCGTCGCGGACGCTACACCCTGCGCTACCCTTACAGGGTGACTGCGACTTGGCCGTTATAAGCAAAAATCGTGAAGCACTGATGTTCAAGATAGCGCGATTCTAGCGTCATTGCGCGGACTTAACAAAAGGTTAACGTGCATTAAGATCGCGTTAACGCGTTCAACCGGCGCGGGAATTTGCGCGTCGCTCGCGGCACGCTCCGCACACCGATTCGGGCCGAATCGAAGCATCACAGCGGGCGCTTGATCCAGCGGCTCAACCTGCCGACGATCCCCTCGCGGAACAGCATCACGCAGATGACGAAGATCGTGCCCTGTACGATCGTGACCCAAGCGCCGAGATTGTTGAGGTAGGTCTGGATCGCGATGACGATCACCGCGCCGACCACTGGGCCGAATATCGTGCCCATGCCGCCGACGAGCGTCATCAGCACCACCTCGCCTGACATGGTCCAGTGTACGTCCGAAAGCGTGGCGATCTGCGAGACGATGGCCTTCATGCCGCCCGCCAGCCCTGCGAGGGCCGCCGAAAGCACGAACACCGCGAGCTTGTAGCGCTGCGTGCGGTAGCCGAGCGAGATCGCGCGCGGCTCGTTATCGCGGATGGCCTTCAACACCTGCCCGAACGGCGAATGGATGATGCGGTAGATCAGCAGAAAGCCCGCGAAGAAGATGGCAGCGACCACATAATAGAGCGTGGTGTCGTCGCGAAGGTCGATGAAGCCGAGGAAATGTCCGCGCGGCACACCCTGAATGCCGTTCTCGCCGCCCGTGAACGGGGCTTGCAGCGAGAAGAAGTAGACCATCTGCGCGAGCGCCAGCGTAATCATGGCGAAATAGATGCCCTGCCGCTTGATGGCGAGCGAGCCGACGATGAGGCCGAGCACCGCCGCCACGGCCGCGCCCGTGAGCATCGCAAGCTCGGGCGCGAAGGGCGGCAGCCCGACGGGCAAGTCGAAACGCCCGACGCCCGGGAGCCAGAAGGGCAGGGCGGCGATGCCACTTTTCGCTGTATAGGCCGCCACATACGACGCCATGCCGAAGAACATCGCGTGGCCAAAGGAGAGAAGCCCGACGAAGCCGAGCAGCATGTTGAACGCGCAGGCGAACAGCGCAAAGCACAGGAGTTGCGCGAGCACGAACGGGTAAAGGCCGAGCAGGGGCAGGATCGCGAGCACGGCCGCGAGACCGGCGAACAGCGCCGCGTGCAGGAAAGAAGGCGACGCCTTGAACGGTCGGATGGCCTGCGAGGCGATGACGCGCGGTTGATCGAGGCTCATCTTACGCGGTCCTCCCGAACAGTCCGGCGGGTTTTATCAACAGCACGATGGCCATGATGACGAAGATCACCACCGACGCGGCCTCGGGGTAGAAGACCTTCGTAAGCCCCTCCACGATGCCGAGCATGAAGCCTGTCACGATGGCGCCGAGGATCGAACCCATGCCGCCGATCACGACAACCGCGAACACCACGATGATGAGATCCGCGCCCATGTTGGGGTTCACCGAGTAGATCGGCGCGGCGAGCACACCAGCGAGCCCGGCCAGCGCCACGCCGAAGCCATAGGTGAACGTCACGAGGCGCGGCACGTTCACGCCGAAGGCCGACAGCAGCGTCGGGTTTTCCGTCGCCGCGCGCAAATACGCGCCGAGCTTCGTCTTCTCGATGATGAGCCAGGTCGCGATGCAGACGACGAGCGACGCCACGATCACCCAGCCGCGATAAATCGGCAGGAACATGAAGCCGAGATTCTGCCCGCCCCTGAGTTCGTCCGGGATCGTGTAAGGCAGGCCCGACGAGCCATACTGGTTCACGAACAGCCCCTGTATGATGATGGCGAGGCCGAAGGTGAGGAGCAGGCCGTAAAGGTGGTCGGTGTTCTGGTCGGCGTCCGGCGCGTTCAGCAGGTTCGTCGCGGAAAGAAACGACGTGAACAGTAGCGCGCCGATGGCCGCGATGCCGTAGGCCGCCGCCGGGTCGAGCTTGTAACCGGCGAGCGAAACGAGGTCCGGCACCGCGCCGCTGGATAGATGCGAGGCCGCGAGCGCGAGGAAGATTGCGACGAAACTCGCGATGAAGATCAGCGGGCGCGTCTTGGAGCGCACATTCAGCTGCGAAATGAGGTTCTGCTCAAGCAACATGCCGAGGCCGCCGACGATCAAGGGCGCGAGGATCAGGGCTGGCCAGTAGCCGATGGAATAAAGCGGGTTGTTCAGGAGCAGGTACGCCGCGAACGCGCCCAGCATGTATTGCGCGCCGTGGGCGAAGTTGATGATGTTGAGAAGGCCGAAGATCACCGCGAGCCCGAGGCTCAGCAACGCATAGAACGAGCCGTTGATCAGCCCGAGGAGGAGTTGGCCGAACAGCGCCTGCGGTGGCACGCCGATGAGGTCGAACATGGCTTTCCTTCTCCGCGAAGTGCGGCGCCGAGGTCGTTACGGCGCCGCGATTGCCTGCAGAACCGCGCTGTCTATTTCGCGGCCGAAGCGACGAGCGGGCAGCCGCCTTCGGAGAGCGGACGGAACGCCTTGGCGGCGGGCGTCGTCGCGAGCAGCTTGTAATAGTCCCACGGGCCTTTCGACTCCTCCGGCTTCTTCACCTCAAAGAGGTAGGAGTCGTGGATCTTGCGGCCGTCCGCGCGCACCTCGCCCTTGCCGAACAGCGGGTCGTCGGTCGGCGTCGCCTTCATCTGCGTGACGACAGCCGCGCCATCCTTCGCGCTTTTCAGCGCCTCGACCGCCTTCAGATAATGCAGCACGCCGGAATAGACGCCCGCCTGAACCATGGTCGGCTTGCGCCCCGTCTGCTTCTGGAAGCGCTCGGCAAAGGCGCGCGTTTCGTCGTTCAGATCCCAGTAAAAGGAGGCCGTGAAGATGAGGCCTTGCGCCGTCTTCAGCCCCAGCGAATGAATGTCCGTCAGGAAGATCAGCAGGCCCGCGAGGTTCTGGCCGCTCTGAACGATGCCGAATTCGGATGCCTGCTTGATGGAGTTGATCGTGTCGCCGCCCGCATTGGCGAGGCCAACGATCTTTGCGCCCGACGATTGCGCTTGAAGCAGGAAGGACGAGAAGTCCTGCGTGTTGAGCGGCGCCTTCACCGAGCCGACGACCGTGCCGCCCGCGTCCTTCACCACCTTCGCGGTGTCGCGTTCGAGCGCATGGCCGAAAGCGTAATCGGCGGTGATGAAGAACCACTTGTCGCCGCCCTGCTTGACGATGGCGGCACCGGTGCCATTCGCGAGCTGCCAGGTGTCGTAGGTCCAGTGGATGGTGTTCGGCGTGCATTTCGCGCCGGTGAGGTCGGACGACGCCGCGCCGGAGTTGATGAAGACCTTGTTCTTCTCCTTGACGATTTCGCTGACGGCCAGCGCGACGCCCGAATTCGGCGTGTCCACGATGAGGTTGACGCCCTGCTGATCGAACCATTCGCGCGCGGTGTTCACCGCGATGTCGGACTTGTTCTGATGGTCCGCCGCGATCACGTCGACCTTCAGGCCCTTCTCGGCCGCCTTGAAATCCTCCACCGCGAGCTTCGCCGCGACAACCGAGCCTTCGCCGCCGAGATCGGCATAGAGGCTTGAGCGGTCGTTCAGGACGCCGATCTTGACCGGCGTCTGTGCCGCAGCCCCTGTCGCGGCGGCAAGCAACGCCGCTCCCGCGATGAATACCGTCCTGAATTTCATGCGTTTTGCTCCCTATTTTTACTTAAGCAACATCTTAAACGCCGAGATAGCTGTGCAGTTTAGCCTTGTTCGCCTCAAGGTCCGCGTTCGGGATCATGTCCACAACCTTGCCTTGCTCGACCACGAAATGGCGGTCGGCGACGGTCGCCGCGAAATGGAAGTTCTGTTCGACGAGCACGATATTGAAGCCGCTCTTCTTCAGTTCACGGATCGTGCGGCCGATCTGTTGCACAATGACGGGGGCGAGACCCTCGGTCGGCTCGTCGAGAAGGAGCGTGCGCGCGCCGGTGCGGAGGATGCGGGCGATGGCGAGCATCTGCTGTTCGCCGCCCGAAAGCTTGGTGCCCTGGCTTTTCCGCCGCTCGCGCAGGTTCGGAAACATGTCGTAGATGCGTTCGACCGCCAGCCCGCCCGGTTTTACCACCGGCGGCAGCATGAGGTTTTCCTCGACCGAAAGGCTCGCGAAGATGCCGCGTTCCTCGGGCACATAGCCCATGCCGCGCCGTGCGATGGTCCGCGAGGGCAGGGTGATGGTTTCCGCACCGTCGAAAATGACGGAGCCTTGACGTTTGGCGAGAAGGCCCATGATCGCGCGAAGCGTTGTCGTCTTGCCCGCGCCGTTGCGGCCGAGCAGCGTGACGACCTCGCCGGGACGAAGGTCGAAACTTATGCCGTGCAGCACGTGGCTTTCGCCGTACCACGCTTCGAGGCCGGAAACGGCAAGCAGGGGCGCGCTCGCCTGCCGGATCGCTCTCGCCTCGGCTAACCCCCGTTCGGGCAACCCCCGCTCAGGCATGGCCCACCCCGATATAGGCTTCGATGACGCGTTCATCCTTCGAAACGGTGTCGTAGTCGCCCTCCGCCAGCACACGGCCGCGCGCAAGCACGGTGATGACATCGGAAAGGTCGGCGACAACGGAAAGATTATGCTCCACCATGAGGATGGTGCGATTTTCAGCCACCCGCGCGATCAGCGCCGCGATGCGGCCGACATCCTCATGCGCCATCCCCGCCATCGGCTCGTCGAGCAGCATGACTTCGGGGTCGAGCGCGAGGGTTGTGGCGATTTCGAGCGAACGCTTGCGGCCATAAGAAAGCTCGCCCGCGAGCGTCGTGGCGAAATCGCCGAGCCCCACCGCCTCAAGCAAATCGAGCGCGCGGTCGTCGAGGTCGCGCAACGTGGCTTCGGAGCGCCAGAAATCGAAGCTGTCGCCGCGCTTTCGTTGCAGTGCGATGCGCACGTTTTCGAGCGCCGTCAGATGTGGAAAAACCGCCGAAATCTGGAAGGATCGCACGAGACCCTTGCGTGCCACGTCGGCGGGCGAAGTCTTCGTGATGTCCTCGCCCTTGTAGAGGATCGTGCCGCGCGTCGGCGTCAGGAACTTCGTGAGGAGGTTGAAGCAGGTGGTCTTGCCCGCGCCGTTCGGACCGATGAGGGCATGAATGGTGCCGCGCCGAACTTTCAGATCGACGCCATTCACGGCGATGAAGCCACGAAATTCCTTCGTGAGGCCCGCTGTCTGCAAAACGATGTCGTCGGCCATCGTCCCTCCCATGCATGCTGGGAAGGTGCATTAGCCATGCATTAATGTCATCCCCGACGATAGTCGCGGCGGTATGACGCGGGCTCAGGCGGCGCGGCGGGCGGCGAGCGAAATCGGCGCGGCCCGTGCGCGGGAACGCTTCAGCCTTTGCGGCGGGTCGAGCGCGAGGAGCAACAGCGCGTAGGCGGTGCGTTCGCCGGGCCAGCGGCAGAGTGCGGCGCGGCACGGCAGCGTCGGTCCATCGCCGGTTGCGATCCACAGCGTCTCGCTAGCGGTGCGGGTGCGCGGCGAAGCCAGGCGCCTCGACATGCGACGCAGGATCGCGCGGTCCGCATCGGCAAGTAGATCGAGAACGGGCATGCCGTGAAGCTCGGCCTTCTTCCAGCCAAACCGCGCGGCGCGGCCCGAGACGCGGACGACGTCGAGGTCGCTTCCGAGGAAGAGGACGAGATCGAAAACTTGCAGAAGGCTTTCGGCGGGCGGGGGAGAAGCGGGCGTTTCGGCGCGGATGGGAGGAAAGGACGGTTCAGCCGGCGGCTCTGCGGGGCGGCTCTGCTTCTCCGCGCACAATCGTTTCATCTTGCGGCCAAGCGCCTTGAAAGCGCTCATCTCGGCTTCGGTGAGCGAGGGCGCGGGCGGTGGTGGCGCGCCGGTTTTCGCGCGGCTTTTCTTGCTGCGTGCCGGCTTTCTGGAGAGCTTCGGCGCCGTAAGGGCCGGATGCGGGCGGAAATCCTCGTCCGTTTCGGCGACGACAAGGCCCTTCTCGCCGTCAGCGAGATGCAGGACTTCCGCGAAGCAATCGAGTGGGGGCCGCCCGGAAAGCTTGAGCCTGACGCTGCCGCCGATGCCAGCCTCGGTCAGCCGCGCGAGCTGGCGAACGAAGCGCTTCGGAAGCGCTTCAGAAAAATCTTCGGCACGAAGCTCGAACGAAGCGCGCGCTGCCGGGTTCATCCATGCAACGGCATTCCGCGCGCCATTCCATATGAAGGCTGCGCGCGGTGAAAAGAGGAGGTCCGGCAGGGAAGGTTGACCGGCTGCTATTGTATGCGGGCGTTTTGCCAAGGCGCGAGATTCCTGCCGAGTTGTGCTCAAGCAGTACAACCAAACTCAGGATGCGCACATGGAAACGTGTTCGCCGCAAAAAGCAAGCGCGCGGAACGCTGCTTCGGCCGTTTCCGAGGCGAGTTGCCGCAGCGAAACAGGGAATGAGCGAAAAATGGTGCGGTGCACAAAAATCTACGTTGCAACGCACCAAGTCTATATTTATATAAGGAACAGCGAAGACGACTCGCTGTCGAAGCCCAGACCCAGAGCCTTCCACCAGGAGAAACGCCATGAACCAGCCCCTCGATTTTGAAATTCCGTCCTCCGTCCGCGATCTCGCCGCCAAGAGCGTTGAGCAGACCCGCGAAGCTTACAACCGCTTCATCGAAGCCGCCCGTCAGGCGAACGATGTCATGTTGAAGTCTTCCGACGTGTTCTCCACCGGCGCGCGCGAGATCAACGAGAAGGCCGTGAAGTTCACCGAAGCCAATCTTCAGGCGCAGTTCGAGCTGGCCCAGCGTCTCGTCAATGCGAAAGACATCAAGGAAGCGATCGAAATCCAGAATCAGTTCGCTCGCCAGCAGGTCGAAGCCTATGCGCAGCAGGCTCAAGAATTGACGCGCCTTGTTGCGCAGTCCGCTCAGAAGGTCAATCCGACCAACCAATACTAAGCGGGGCTAGATCGCTGATTCAACAAAACGCGGACAGTCTCTGATCGAGTGAAGGCCGGTCGAACCGCCCGGCCTTTCGCCCTATGTCGCATTGTTATTGTGCCTCCGCGACGCGACGACATCGACGATCCAGCGCACCGGCTTTCCGAAACGTGCCTCGCCTTGGCGACGATCGGCAAGGCTTCATCGGTTTTTCCTCTCCAACACCGTGCGTTGACACGCCGCCCCTTTTCGTTGGCAAAATGCGAAATCACGCCTTGAATTTTGCAATGAAACCCTGTTTATTGCGCACTCCTTCGCCGCTGTAGCTCAGTTGGTTAGAGCACCAGATTGTGGATCTGGGGGTCCCCCGTTCGAGCCGGGGCAGCGGTACCATTCAAATCAAGGGCAGGTCCAAGAACCGCCACTGCGTACCGGTGGTTTCGCTTCCAACCTATGGCCTCGCCCGGCATGTGAAGCGCACGTGTCGAGCTGAACTATTACGCGGGGCGCATAATTTCCCTTTTCCACCGGCCGACAGCTTCCTCAAAGCTACTCCGACGTGAAGCCTGACGCGCCGGTCCTCGTTTAAACGCTTTTAGCGGGCCGAAGGTGGGTCTTCTTCACACTCCTTTCAGGCCCTTTATGAATGAGCCATGCCGTCTGCGGACGAATTCTCGCGGCCGCGCGCGCGGCGTATCGGTCACACCGCCTGTCCCGCACACCAACCGCTCGACCAGGCCCATTGGAAATTGTAGCCGCCGAGCCAGCCTGTGACATCCACGGCCTCGCCAATTGCATAAAGTCCCTTCACCTCCCGCGACTCCATCGTCTTCGACGACAGATCGCGCGTGTCGATGCCGCCCACCGTCACCTCGGCTTTCGCGAAACCCTCGGTCTCCGGCGGCGTGAACCGCCAGCCCTTCAGATGCTCAGCCAGCGCCATCAGAACCCGGTCGGGGATATTGGCCATCTCGGCGGGCGGCAGATGCGCGTCGGCTAGAGCTTGCGCGAGGCGCGCGGGCAGAACCTCCGCGAGCACGGCGCGTCCCGAAGCCCTCGGCCGAGTGCGTTTGCGCTCCTTCAGAAACCCGGCCGCATCAAGTCCCGGCAGAAGGTCGATGGCGATTGAAGCGCCCTGTCGCCAGTACGACGATATTTGCAGGATCGCCGGGCCGGACAGTCCACGGTGGGTGAAAAGGATGGCCTCGCGGAACGCGCGATCCCCGCAGGAAACGATTGCTTCGAGGGAAACTCCCGCGAGAGAGGCATCGAAGCCGGGTGCATCCGCCTTCGCTTTGAACGGCACGAGTCCGGGGCGTGTCTCGGTAACGCGCAAGCCGAAGCGCCGCGCCAGATCATGGCTGAAACCCGTGGCCCCCATTTTGGGTATGGAAAGCCCGCCGGTCGCCAGCACCAGCGCGGGCGCGGTGAAAACGCCGGAGCTTGTCTCAACCCGGAACCCGTCCGGCTTCGAGACGCTGGAGATGCTCTGTCCGAAACGCAACGTTACCTCGCCGCGTTCGCATTCCTCCAGCAGCATGGCGACGATGGCGCGCGCAGAGCCATCGCAGAACAACTGCCCCAGGGTTTTCTCGTGATAGGCGATGCGGTGTCGCGCGACGAGGTCGATGAAATCCCATTGCGTATAGCGGCGAAGCGCTGAGACGCAAAAATGCGGGTTGCCCGAAACGAAGCGGTCGGGCGCGATGCCGAGGTTGGTGAAGTTGCAACGCCCGCCGCCCGAGATAAGGATCTTGGCGCCCGCCTTGTCCGTGCGTTCGAGTAGCAAGACCCTGCGGCCGCGCTGTCCGGCGGTCAGCGCGCACATCAACCCCGCTGCGCCAGCGCCGATAATAATGACGTCGAAATCTGTGGTGCTCTGGCGCATCCGTTCGTTCTACACGGCGGCGCGCCCTCGATGCACCAGCAATTTCGCGAAACGTCATCGACGGCGGGAGGGGGAGGGCGTCTCCCCGTCTCCTTTAATGGACAAGCGAGTCGCGCGTGATCTCCGCAATGCTCCGAACGCCGGTCAGCGCCATGGCGACGCGCATTTCCTTCGCGAACAGGTCGAGCAGGTTGGCGACGCCCGCCTCGCCCGCAGCCGCAAGCGCGTATGTATAGGCGCGGCCGATCATCGTGCAATCCGCGCCGAGCGCCAGCATGCGCACCACATCGAGGCCGGAGCGGATGCCGGAGTCGGCGAGGATCTTGATGTCGCCCTTCACCGCGTCGGCGATGGCGGGCAGCGCGCGCGCCGACGACAGCACGCCATCGAGTTGCCTGCCGCCGTGATTGGACACGATGATGCCATCGGCACCGAATCGAACCGCGTCGCGCGCGTCCTCCACGTCAAGGATGCCCTTGATGATCATCGGCCCTTTCCAGAACTCGCGAATCCATTCCAGATCCTTCCAGCTGATCGACGGATCGAAATTCGAGCCGAGCCAGCCGATATAGTCGCCGAGGCCGGTCGGCTTGCCGAGGTAGGCGGAGATGTTGCCGAGATCGTGCGGGCGGCCGCGCAGGCCCACATCCCACGACCAGCCGGGATGCGTGACCGCCTGGATCATGCGCCGGAAATGGGCGTTCTTGCCCGACATGCCGGAATGCGCGTCGCGGTAGCGCGCGCCGGGCACGGGCATATCCACCGTGAACACCAGCGTCGTGATGCCTGCCGCCTGTGCGCGCTCCAACGCATTGCGCATGAAGCCGCGATCCTTCAGCACGTAAAGCTGGAACCAGATCGGCGCGGGCGATTTTTTCTGCACTTCCTCGATGGGACAGACGGAGACGGTCGAGAGCGTGAAGGGCACGCCGCGCGAGGCCGCCGCGCGCGCCGCCTGCACCTCGCCGCGCCGCGCATACATGCCCGTGAGCCCGACAGGCGCGAGCGTCACCGGCATCGCGAGTTTCTGGCCGAAAATCTCGGTCTCAAGGCTCCGATCGGCGACGTTCTTCAGCACGCGCTGGCGAAGAGCGATGCTGGCGAGGTCGGACACGTTGTGGCGAAGCGTGTGCTCCGCATAGGCGCCGCCGTCGATGTAATCGAACAGGAATTGTGGCAGCCGGCGGCGGGCCGCCTCTCGATAGTCTGTGGTCGCGGATATTATCATGGAAAGGAACTCAGCCTTTATCTTGAAGTGCGGCGGAACGGGCGACGGTCGAGCGCGCCTTCCGGGCCAGATCGTCATCGATGCGTTTGATCGTCGTTTCGACAAAACGGAGGTGGCGGTCCGAGACTTGTCTCGCGCCCTCGGCATCGCCCGCCTCGATCGTCTCGATGAGCGCGCGATGCTGCTGCGAAAGGGCGTCGAACGTCTGCGGCACGGTGTAGAGCTTTTCGAGACTCTGCGAGATGCTGTCCTGCAGAAGGCCGAACATGCTCGACATCACCTGTTTAAGGACGGCGTTGTGTGAAGCCTCTGCGATGGCGAGATGGAAGGCCGCGTCCTTGCGGGCTTCCTCTATCGGGGTGCTGGCGCCGTGGCTCTTGCCCATGGCCTCGAATGCATCGCGAATGCGTGTCTTGTCGTCGGGGTCGGCGCGAAGCGCCGCGTAATAGGCCGCCGCGCCCTCAAGCGCCTGACGGATTTCCAGCACATCGTGACCGTAGCCCGCGTCGTAGGCGACGAGAGGTGCAAGCGGCGCGCTGATCGTTTCTCTCGCCCACGAGGCGGCGACCGCGGCGGAGGGCGAGGCAGTCGGCTCGGCGATCAGGATGCCCGTTTTCCGCACCGTCACGCGTCCGCGCGCCGCCATGCGTCCCACCGCTTCGCGCAGGCTGGCGCGGGAGATCCCGGCCATTTCCGCGAGAGCGCGCTCCGACGGCAGACGGTCGCCCGGGCGCAGGCCATGATCCTTGATGAAAGTCTCGATCATGGCCTCGGCGCGCTCGGATACGCGGGATGGCTGGGTTAGGTCGGGTTTGGCAAGGTCCGGTTTGGCTTGGGCCATCAGGGGATCATCCACGGCGTCACGTAAGCTTGAACGGTGGTAATGACACCGATGAGCGCCGCGAGCGCAAGACTATGCTTCACCGTGAAGCGGAACAGGTCCGATTCCTTGCCGACGAGCCCCACCGCCGCGCAGGCGATGGCGATGGACTGCGGCGAGATCATCTTGCCCGTCACGCCGCCGGTCGTGTTCACCGCGACGAGAAGCACGTCGCTCACGCCGATCTGATGCGCGGTCGTGGCCTGAAGCGCGCCGAACAGCGCATTCGAGGAGGTATCCGAACCCGTCACGAACACGCCCAGCCATCCGAGGAACGGCGAGAAGAACGTGAACGCCGACCCCGTATGAGCGAGCAGCAGCGCGAGCGTTGTCGAGAGCCCCGAGAAATTGGCCACGAACGCGAAGGCTAGGACGACGCCGATCGAATAGATCGGGATGGCGAGGCTTTTCAGGGTGCCGCCGAAGGTCGCGATGGCCTTGCCGGGCCTCATGCCGAGAAGAAGGATGGATGCGATGGCCGCGAGGAAGATGGCGGTGCCGGTCGCGGAGAGCCAGTTGAATTTGTAAACCGCTTCAAGCAGCTTCGGCTGCGCCACGACGGGCGGGATCTTCTCGACGAGCATGTCGAGGAACGGCACGTGGATCGACATGATCGTGGTAACGAGCGGGCCGTTCGCCGCGAACAGCGCCTTGAACGGCGGGATGCTCCACAAGGTGACGAAGGCGGTCAGGATCAGGAACGGGGACCAGGCCTTGACGATCTGGCCGGTCGTATAGCGCTGGTTCGGCTCATGCTGAACGGGAACGGGCACGGCTCCATCCGCCGCGATTTCCTTCGCGTCGAAGCGGAAGATGTTTCGCGGCTGCCAGACCTTCAGGAACAGCGACAGGCAAACGAGCGAGGCGAGCGCGGCGGTGATGTCGGGAAGTTCCGGGCCGATGAAATTCGCTGTCAGAAACTGCACGGTGGCGAACGAGATGCCGCATACGAGGATGGCGGGCCACGTTTCGCGCACGCCCCTCACGCCATCCATGATGAGGATCAGCCAGAAGGGGATGATGATCGACAGCAGCGGAAGCTGCCGTCCTGCCATCTGGCCGATCAGGAACGGATCGATATTGGACACCTGTCCCGCAACGATGATCGGGATACCCATCGCGCCGAACGCGACTGGCGCGGTGTTGGCGATGAGGCAAAGGCCCGCCGCATAAAGCGGGCGGAAGCCGAGCCCTACGAGCAGCGCCGCCGTGATCGCGACGGGAGCGCCGAAACCGGCCGCACCCTCAAGGAAGGCGCCGAACGCGAAGCCGACGAGCAGAAGCTGGAGTCGCTGGTCTTCGGTGATGTGGAGGATCGAGCGGCGGATGATGTCGAACTGGCCGGTTTCCACCGACACCCGGTAGAGGAACACGGCCGCGATGATGATCCAGGCGATGGGCCAGAGCCCGTACAGGAAGCCATATACGCCAGCCGCCGCCGCCGATTCGACGGGCATGCGATACATGCCGATGGCGATCCCGATGGCGAGGAGCAAGGTGATGGTGGCGGCGAGATAGCCTTTCAGGCGCAATCGGGTGAGGGCGAGGAAGAAAAAGAGGATCGGGATCGCGGCCACAAGGCTCGAAAGCCAGAGATTGCCGAGTGGATCGTAATTCTGCTGCCACACTGTCATTCCATATCCCTCGATTTGGTCTGACCAACGGGAGCAGACACTGCCCGTGTATTCTTGGGAAAGAGCGGATAAGTCAAACGAGACTATGGTAGAATATCAAGGGGTTGGTCAGACCAAGCAACGCGACGAAGCGATGTGCTCGGCGCTGGGGAGCGTCCGGGATGGTTTCGTGCGGGATGATCGGGAGGCGTGGTTCGCTTGGGTCCGCGTTCAATTCCACGTGCAAGCCTCAGGTCTGCGACCTGGGCTTCGAGCATGACGCATGCGTGCGCGGCGGGGGAGGGGACGCGGCTGATCGACTGGTGCTCTGGAGCGATCTTTTGATGCTCTGGCGCACGCTCTTACTCAAACGTGTGCGCCAGAAGAGCACTGGCAACGTGTAGTGTAAGCGATCGATGACGGGGCACAAGCGGGCGCGAATCGAAAGTAAAATGCCTGCACAGATCACTGCGTCAGATCGGGGTTTGACGCAGAGAGGCTGATCGACAACCGAAATTTACAGGGTCATGCCGGGTCCGATTTACGGTCCGATGCGATAGCTCGCCGCTTCCGTGCGATTGCCCAAACCATGCGGCCCCGGAGCATTTTGGCAGCGCAAACATGCTCCGGGTTATATGCATCACGCGCGTGGCTGCGACGCGGACTGTAGCCAGATCAGGCGGAGCGCTTGCCGGCGAATTGGTCGTAAGCGCCAATGGCATCGGCGGCATACATGAGCGAGGGTCCGCCGCCCATGTAAATGGCCATGCCGAGCACCTCCAGCACCTCTTCGCGCGTGGCGCCAAGCCTCACGAGCGCCTCGGAATGGAAGCCGATACAGCCGTCGCAACGTGCGGCCACGCCAAGCGCGAGCGCGATGAGTTCCTTGGTCTTCTTGTCGAGCGAGCCGTCCTTGGTGGCGGCCGCCGCAAGCGCGCTAAAGCCCTGCATCGTTTCGGGTATGCCCTTGCGCAGTTCCTTCATGTTTGCGGAGATGGCGCGCGTGATTTCGGCGTAATCCTTTTCCATAGGACATCCTTCTTCGGGGCTTGTGTGCGAGCGTGTTTGTCGTATATTAGATACAGCTAATATGGTGTCAAGATGAAGCGAGAGGAATCCCCGGTCGCGGGGGCGGCGGATGCCATGAAGGGCCACGCCGAAGCCGCGGCCGAGATGTTGAAGCAGCTCGCGAACTCGCATCGGCTGCTCATTCTCTGCCAGCTCATCGGCGGAGAAAAGTCGGTCGGCGAGTTGTGCGAAGTGATTGATTTATCGCAGTCTGCCGTGTCTCAGCATCTTGCAAAATTGCGCGAGTCCGGCATCGTGAGCGCCGAGAAACGTGGCCAGATGGTCTATTATCGGCTGTGCAGCATGGAGGTTCACGCCTTGCTCTCGACGCTCTATCTGATCTACTGTCGCCCCTGAAAGCATTAGAAAACCCTAAGGTAGTCCCATGCCCATTCAACCCGTCAATGCCGCTTCGCTGAACACCTGGCTCGAAAGCGGCGACGCTGTCCTTGTCGATGTGCGCGAGCCTCAGGAATACGCCGCGGAGCATGTTGCGGGCGCGACGCTCGTCCCGCTGGGGACGGTCTGTTGCGCAAAGTTGCCCGATTACACCGGAAAAAAACTCGTCATCATGTGCAAGCTCGGCGGGCGCGGCGGGAAAGCCTGCGAGAAGCTGGCTGGCGAACTGCCTCCCCGCGCCGTGGTCTACAACCTCGACGGCGGCATCGAAGCGTGGAAAAAGGCGGGCTTGCCGGTTGAGCGCGCGCCACGCCGGGGGTTCATGAACTGGCTCACCGGGCGCGGCTAGATCAGCCTGAGACGAAGTCTGAATTTACGGCGCGGCGCTGTAACCGTCTGAGCAGGAGAAACGGCGCTTCTCCCCGAAAAATAGCGCGGCGTGCAAGTTTTGGCTCGCATTCCGTTCGGATTTGAATATAAGTCACGGACCCGGCGGCGACGTCCTTCAAGACGTTGCCACCTCGCCAGAGCGGGCGTAGCTCAGGGGTAGAGCATAACCTTGCCAAGGTTAGGGTCGGGCGTTCGAATCGCCTCGCCCGCTCCAATACTTTCAGAGACATCTCGTGTCTCCTTAGAAATCGCGAAAAACTCGGTTGATGCTGCGAGCATGAGCCCGAGATGCCCGAACAAAAGAATGGCGCGCGCTTTTTAGCCATGAAAGCGATAAAGCCTTCGCGCAAATCAACTCCGTTCCTCTCAAAAGCGCTTTGGTGATTCACGGCGCGTGCGTCGCTTCCGCGATCCTTGAGGCCGCTTTCCGATGGCAGTCATGGCCTTCCGTTCAGATTCGCGACGACGCATTGCACCCCGCCGACGACGAACTCGCGTCGAGAAGCGGGCGTGAAGTCGGCGCGTTCGGCTTGCCGCGTATTATCTGAAATGGGGCGTACCGCTGCGGCTACCGGCTGTTGCAATAACGAGCAATGCTGCGGTCCGCGATCTGAAATTCGCTGAGGATGCTGGCAAAAGAGGCTTGCATCGCCGTTGGGTTTGCGTAATAAGACACGAACCCGGCGGCGACGTCCTTCAGACGTTGCCACCTCGCCAGAGCGGGCGTAGCTCAGGGGTAGAGCATAACCTTGCCAAGGTTAGGGTCGGGCGTTCGAATCGCCTCGCCCGCTCCAATTTTCCCAGACCATCACAAACTGATGCCGTCGCGCGGAAGCACTCTTATGTGCCCTCACCCCCTCTGCGATGACCCCCTCGGAGCGCGACTGACCACACCGCGCCGCCCGTCGGTTCCGCGGCCGAAGCCGATGCAATCGACGCGTGCAAACGCGCGTGCGAGCGAAAATGTTCGCATCACCCGTCAAAGCTCGGCGGAGTGGTAAGCGCGATACAATTTTCCGCACAGAGATTGGCGCTGCGAGCTTAAGCTCAATCGCATTGTCGCGTGTTATTCCTGCGGGCAAGGAAGCACGGGTGCGCTCCAACGCAGTCGCCAATCTGTATCCGGCTCCGCGATTGCAACGGAGGCTTGGGCGTTTTCAATGAGGTCATCAATGGTCGACAAGGCGAAACTTCTGGGCGCGTCTCTCTTGCTGCTGACCATGTCGGTCAACGCCGCCGCGTTTGCCGCGACTGATGAGGCTCCCACCAACGCCGCGCCGCAGACCGAAAGCGGTGAGGGCAAGTCGTACCTTCCGCCGTGGATGCAGAAGAAGGACGGCGCAACCGCTTCGCAGACGTCAGCCACCGGCCAGGCGGGGGGCGCGAGTGCTGCCGCAGCGGCCAGACCGGCCGTCAGCGCGGCACCCCAGCAGGCCAACGGGCAGCGCAGAAGAGCGCGAACGCAGCCCAGCTCCCATCAGACCCGCAACGCCAACGCGCCGTTCTTTCGCGGTGTCGCCTCTATTTTCGGCGGCCTGGCGCGGTAGTCTGGTGGTCCCTTCCGAGATTTGCATCCCTTGAAGTACACTTGTCCGAATCGCAAGGACTGCCAGTAACTTTCCATTCTGGAGCCAGAGACCGTTTTACCGTCTGATTGATGCAATCAGATCGGAGCGGCCTCTAGCAGAGCTTTTTAATTTCGCGTTGAGTGCGATCTCCGGCGATCAGGACTCAAATGCCAAATCGTTCTACTCCAGCGTCGTTCCGTAAATCAGAAGCAGCCCGACGCTGTAAGTTTCAAGTGTCGATCACTCGCCGCGCTGGCGTTGAAGCGCTTGCGCGAGGCGGATGAAATCTTCCACCGTGAGCCGCTCCGCGCGTTCGGCCGGATCGATACCGGCATCCGCGAGCAGGCGCGCCGTGTCGGCTCCGAGCGAGGCGAGGCTCGACCGAAGCATCTTCCGGCGCTGCCCGAAAGCTGCGGCCGTCACCCTTTCAAGCCAGGAGGTCGGGACCGCGTCGGGCGCTTGCGGGCGCGGCACGATCTCCACCAGCGCGGAGGCGACCTTCGGCGGCGGCGTGAACACCGAGGGCGGCAAGGTGAACAGGATACGCGCGCGCGCCCGAAATTGCGCGATCACCGCGAGCCGCCCATAATGATCGCTCCCGACATCCGCCACCAGCCGCTCGGCGACTTCCTTTTGCACCATCACAACGATCCGGTCGAACCATGGCGGCCAGCGCGCCTCGGTCAGCCAGCCGACGATGAGCGGCGTCGCGATGTTGTAGGGGAGGTTGGCGACGAGGCGATTCGCGCCTGTCTCGGCGGCGAAGGCGGGGTAGTCGATGCCCATCGCGTCGGCGAAGGTCACACGGAAACGGTCGCCGCTTGCCTCCGCGATCTGGTCGAGGGCGGGGCGAAAGCGTTCGTCGCGCTCGATCGCGATGGCGCCGCTTGCTCCTTCGATGAGAAGCGCCCGCGTCAGGCCGCCGGGTCCGGGGCCGATTTCGAGCACGGTTGCGCCGTTGAGCGGTCCAGCGGCGCGCGCGATCCGGCGCGTAACATTGAGGTCGAGGATGAAATTCTGGCCAAGCGACTTTCGCGCGGACAGCGAGGCGTCCTTGATAATTTCGCGCAGTGGCGGCAGCGATTCGATGGCGGCGGCGCTCACGTGCGAGGCCCCGTGCCGGCTGCCGCGCTCGCGGCCATGCGCCTGGCAAGACGAAGCGCTTCGATGAAGCTTTGCGGGTTGGCCTGCCCGGTGCCAGCGAGCGCGAACGCGGTGCCATGGTCCGGCGATGTGCGGATGAAGGGCAGGCCGAGTGTCACGTTCACGCCGTCGTCGAAGGCGAGCGTCTTGAACGGGATCAGCGCTTGATCGTGATACATGGCAAGCACCGCATCATAGGTTTCGCGCGCCGCGTCGTGGAACAGCGTGTCGGCGGGGTGCGGGCCTGTGGCGTCGATGCCTTCCGCCTTGAGGCTCTCGATGGCAGGCGCGATGATGTCCGTCTCCTCATGGCCGAGCGCGCCGTTTTCGCCTGCGTGCGGGTTCAGGCCGCAGATGGCGAGGCGCGGGCGCGCGATGCCAAAAAAGCGCGTCAGACCTTCGGCCGTCGTTCGTGCAGTGTCGATAATGATGTCCGGCGTCAGCGCGGCGAAAACATGCTTCAGCGGGATGTGCACCGTGACCGGCACCGTCTTGAGGCGTGGCGACGCCATCAACATGACGGGCGGTCGCGGTCGATGCCCGTGGCGCACGGCGAGTTCGGCAAGAAATTCGGTATGGCCTGCGTGGGCGAAGCCGGTTTCCATGAGCACGAATTTCGCGATCGGCGCGGTGACAACAGCGGCGGCGCGGCCCGATAGCGCGAGCGCGACGGCCTCTTCGATCGATTCGATGACAGCGACGGCGTGAGCCACGGACGGCTTTCCGGGCGCGACGGATGCAAGCGGCGCGCGCAGAGGCAAAACGGGCAGCGCATCATCAAACACGGGGGCGGCGTCTTCGGGGCGTGCGATGCGCATGACACGCACGGCGATACCAAGCAGCGCGGCGCGGGCCTCGAAAAGGGCAGGGTCGGCGATGACGAAGAACGGAGCGAGCGCGCAGTCTCGCCGCCGCGCCCATGCCGCGAGCGTGACATCGGGACCGATCCCGGCGGGATCGCCCATGGTGACGGCGAGCGGCAATTCGGGATGCGCGAGGGAAACCGCCAAGGACTGGCTCCAGAGCTAAACAAGCGGCGCGAGGGGCCGCGCGTTCGAAGGCTGCGATTATAACGTCTTCGGCCCCGGCTTGAAATGATGGACAGCAGATGATGTCAGGAAATCACGCGGGACGTCGAGGAAAGTGCGAGGGAAAGAACGGGCGGCTCCGGTTGATCGCCTGCGGATTTTCGCAAATGGCTCTTTCCAGCATCGTGCCGCAAATCAGACGTGGCTCGATGCTGTAAGCTTCTGATATCGGTCAGCTTCTCTGCGTCAAATCGAGTCCGATTCAACGGGCTGATCTGGCGGAGGCGAAAGACAAGTGCGAGCAGCGGGCGCGGGGGAGTTCGCCAGCACCGACGCCGCGCAGGCGCGGCCAACCAGAAACTGCCCGCCTGCCCTGGATAGTTGAGGCACAAAGGATTTTCGCGCTACGCTGGTAAAGATGGGTTCCGACACTGCAAAGAGTCGAATCTTCACGTCCAGAATAGCTCAGTCCACCTTCGTGCGATAATCTATCGATGCAGATTTCTTCAACTCCTGAAGGTAGCGCCGAGAGAAACGGTCGTATTCCTGCGCGCGCGCGTCCGGCTTCTGCTCGGCTGCGGGGTTTCGCTTGAGCACGACGCCTTTCTTGCATATGGCGTAGGCTTCGACCGCACCGGAGACGAGGATCGGCGGGGTCATCTGGCCTTCGCTGGCCTTGAGGATCAGAGGTTGCGCGTCCTTGTTGAACGAAGCGAGTTTCGCCTTGTCGACCGCTTTGACGGATGCGTCGGCCACGAGCTTCGCGCGCTTGGGCAGGTCGGCGCAGGAGGTGAACTTGCTGCGAAGATTCTCCGCCTCCATCATGCGCTGGCTTACCGCACGCTCGTCCGAACCCGCGACAGCGAGCCTCAGAACGCGCACGTCGAACTGGATATCGCCGTCGGCGGGCTTCTGGTCGTCGGTGGGCAGCGCCGCGAGCATCGCCGCTATGCGCGGGCCGTACTGACGGCGGATCACGTCGCGCCAGGCGAGTTGCGCGCGAATGATGTTCTGCACGGTCTTGCGGCTGATGCCGTCAGCCTCGAACTGCTGGTAGAATTCATTGAGTTGAGGCTTTTTGCCATCGCCGCCACCTGCACGCTGGGCGAGAACCTCCTCGACCTCCTTGTCGGAGACCGTAATCTCAAGCCTTTTCGCGGCCTGAAGCTTCAGCTTGTCTTCGATCAGCGTTTCAATGACCTGCTTGCGCGATGTGCCGCCGCCTTCGGACAGCACGCGGCCTTTGGCTTCCTCGACGAGTTGTTTCTTGATGCGCTCGGCGGTCTGTTCCGCCTCGGCCTGCGAGCGCGGGTTCGCTTTTATCATGAGCTGCCGGAAGCGCTCCTTGATCGAATCGCCCGTGAGAAGCGCTTTCATGCGATCCCCGAAGCCACTCGTCCGCGCCATCCATCGCGTGCGTTGCGCGATGTCGCCTGACGTAATCGGCTCGTCGTTCACGAGGACAACGATGTTCTGCGCTTTGGCGTCCGTTGCGACCAGGGCCAGCACCGACAGCACTGCAGCAACCGCGAGAGCGGCGCGATGAAGCTTTGCGATTCTCATGCAGGAAACTTGGATTTCATTTGCGGCAAGAGTGTGCCTGCCTTTGCCATAATCCCCGTTTCGGTTGCGATGGCGGGATACACCGCCGATTTTGTCTGAATTGCTATCCAAGACACGGGGCAAACACTTCGGAATCACCCACTTGAGGCAGGGCGGCTCGGCTGCTGAGAGGTCCGACCCAACATTTCCCGTCGCGATCAACCCAAGGGACCAACCGCGACCTTCTGTATCAAGGCTCTGGCGCTGACGTCGGCTCACACCGGCCACGGGCCCCAGAACGGAGTGGCCGAGAGCAAGGCTCGTCGCAGAGCCAAGGTCGGCCCTTGCGCATCCTGCTCTAGCGGAATGACGCCGCTTCTGGCGACAGATCGCCGATCGAACTCGGCGTGGTTTGCTGACCGAAACCCTTGATGCCGATGCGGACCATTACCGACGTGTCGGGCTTCAGATCGGAATATTCGACGAAAGTGCGCTGATAGGTGACCGAGTATATGAAGCACTCGTCCGCATATTGGACGCCAACGCTATTGCGAACGAACTGCGAGAGTTCCAGATTGTAGCGCGCATCGCCGAACACGGTCCATTCGTCGGTGAGCTTGACAGCCCCGAAGCCGGCGACTTCCTCGCGGGCCGTGTCAAAGCCGAGAAGAGGCTGCGCCGCCACCGCGACATAGCTCAGCGCGCCTTCGAAGATACCGAGCTTCACCTGCGCGCTGTAATCCTGGCGGGCGACGGTGAAGTCGCTCTCGTCCAGACGGAACTGCGTCACAAAGCGGAACATGTTGAGGTAGTCGACATAGCCGCCGACCACATAATCCGAACGCGTATTATAAAGGCCGGTCGCCGGATCGTAGGAGTTTTTCCCGGCGACCTGGAAGCTTTCGCCGCCGACGGCACGCACGCTCACGCCGTTATAGGTCTGCATCGTGTACTGCACGCCGACATTTGCGCGCGTCCCGGTTTCGATTCGGTCGTAGCCGGAGAACTTGTTGATGTCGAAAAGCAGCGTGTCGTCGAAGACAAGGCTTTGGGAATCGACGTTCGGCATCCTGTCGTTGTTCGACACGTTCGTGCGCGTGATGATCTGTCCAACGGGCTCGATGACGTGCGAGGCCGTGTCGGTATGCGCCACGAAGGGATACCGATAGTCGAGGCCGCCGCCGACCATCTGACGCGTGAAGGTATCGCTGTCGCCAGCGTCGCCGCTCACGTCCTTGAAGCTCGACACACTATAAATGTCGCCGCGCCCGAAGACGAAGGGCGTGAAGCGCTGGCCGAGGTCGTCCGTCAACGTCCGACGCCATTCCGCTGATGTCACAATGCGGTCGGTGCGGTCGAAATACGGGTTGACCACATTGTTTGTATATGTGCGCCGTTCATCGGACGACAGCGCGACCACGTTCGCATCGAACTTCAGTTCACCGCCGAACACCGGTTTGTCGTGCACATAATTATAGTCGATGCTTGGATACGCCCACGACGCTCCAGTGTTGCTCAAATAATCGCCTGTAGAGTAATCATAAGGCTGTCCGCCGAGATTACCATATCGGCTCACGGACATGTTGAAGTAGTTCCTCTCGCCCATCCCGGTGAGATAGACGCTCGAAACGCGCTCCGTCGAATAGATGCTGTCGATGTGGTAGAAACGGCGGAATGTGTCGTCGCTTTCGAGGATCGCGTTCCAGCCGAATTTCCAGAACTTGTTCAGCTCGAACTCGCCCTTTGTCTCAACGCTGCCGCGCCAGTAGCGCTGGCCGACAAAGTCGTTCGCATTGTCGTTATAGACGCCGGCAAGCTTCACTTCGTACGCGCCGTTCCACAAGCGCTGCCGCCAATCGGCCTGCATCAGGTAGCCCGCCTTGGTGGTAAAGGTGGGCGACAGCGTCAGATCGTAATTCGGCGAAATGGCGTAATAATAGGGTACGGTCAGGGCGTAGCCTGTCGACGTATCATGCCGGTATTGCGGCGCGAGCACGCCGGAGCGCTGCTTTACGCTCGGATCGGGAACGTAGAAATAGGGAAGCCACGCAATCGGCACGCCAAAAAGCTCGAAGCGCGTATCTTCGAAATAGATGTTCTGGTCCTGCTTGTCCTGGATGACGCGCGTCGCCTTGATGCGCCAGATAGGCGCGCGGTCAGGGTTGGCCTCGCAAGGCTTGCAGGACGTCACGACGCCGTTCTCGTAAACGGTCTTGCCGTCCTTGCGGTACGCGTTCGAGGCCGCGATGCGGCTATCGTCCTGCGTCAGAGCCTTCATCGAGCGGATGAAGCCATCGCGGAAATTCGAGCTGAGCGTAAGGCGCTCGGCGTTAACGACCGAACCGTCGGCTTCCTTGAGCCGGACATTGCCGATGGCCGTCAGCGTATTCGCCGACTTGTCGTAGATGACCTCGTCGGCGAGCAGGATATTTTCGTCGTAATAGATTTCGACGTTGCCGCGCGCGACCACGCGGTTGTTGCGGTGATCGTAAACGAGGTCGTCGGCCTGCAAGAGAAGCGGCGACGCCTTGTCGGGCGATACCTTCTTGGCCACGGTGGTCTCGCCACCGCGCGTCTGATTGCTTGGCGTCTGCGCATACGCAGAGCTGCCCAGGCACATCAGGCATGCCAACATTGCTGCCAGCAGTTTGCTAGGCATCGCTCGCCGCTCTCTTACTGAAGACCACCACTCTCAAGCCCCCCGGCCATTTCAATCTCTGCCCTGCTTACCCGTCCTCCTGATACAGGAGTACGGTCGCTGAAAGGAGAAGGGCAACGAGAGCCGGTCCCCAAGCCGCCACCGTAACAGGAACCAAACCCGACGCGCCCACCTTTCGCGAAAGTTCAGAGAATATGAAAAAACCGAACCCCCCGGTTAATCCCGTCAGAACCATAGTTTGGATTTTGCCAAAACGAAAGGCTTTCAGCGAACAGGTTGCAGCAATCAACACCATCGCCGCCATAAGAATAGGTCGCGCGAGAAATAACTGGTGCTGAAGTTCATACTGACGTGTTGGAAGACCGGCTTTCCCTGCAAAGGCAATAAAACCCGGCAAATCCCAGAATGACAAGGTTTCCAGCGAACCTAAACTGTTCATGATCTGAGCAGGCCCCAGATATGTACTGACAAAATATTCATCATAGCGCCGCACGGCATCGCCTGAGCTTTGCACGATCACACCTTCGAGCCGCCAGTAACCTTGCCGCAGTTCAGCCTTGTTCGCTTGTATTTGTTCATAAAATCTGTTGGCGGGATCAAATTGCAACAGCGTCACGCCAGCCAGCGTCAAACCTCTGTCGGCGGACGTTTTCGCATGCAGGATCGTCGGCCCGTCCACGCTTTCCTGACGCAGCCAGGAGCCGGTCCCGCGCGAGGTCGCGAACGATTTTTCGGACTGGAAAATCTCGGCCTGGATCTTCTCCGACTTGGCCTTCATGGCGGATGCAACGGGGTTGTAAACCGTGACCGCGAAGACGCCGAAAAAGATCGCGACGATAAGCGCCGGCTGAACGAACTGCCACACGGAAAGCCCGGCGGCGCGCATGATCGTCAGCTCCGACGTGCGGCTGAGACTGAGGAATGCGGCTATGGTGCCGATCAGGATCGCGAAGGGCAGGGTGAGCTCCGCGAAAATGGGGATGCGCAGAAGCGTGATGAGCGCGAGCGTGCCCGCGCTTACGTCTTTTCTGGCGCCGCTCCGAAGCACCTCGACGAAGTCCACGAAAAAGATCAGCAGCAACGTCACGAAGAAGACGCCGAGGATGGTGATGGCGAACCTTTTCGCCATGTAGCGGCCGACGGTGGTGAAAATCATCATGACGCAAAATCCTCAGGACGCCCGAGCCGCGGGGGCGGAACCGCCGCGTTTCAGAAACGAGGGCAGGCGCAGGCTTGGCAGCGATATGACCGGTGCGCCGATGTCCAGCCGCAACATCACAAGCCCCGCCACGATTACCGCGACGGGTATGCCGTAGATAAGACCGAGCGCCCATGCCTTCTTGCCGACGATGTTCACCCCCGCGATGCCCGCGATGCGGATCGCCGCGCCCAACGTGAAGGCCGTGAAAAGATTGCCGGTGCGGCCCTCGCGCGTGGTTTTCGGGCGGCCGAGATACAGCACGGCGATGATAGCGAAGGCGATGGGATAGAGCGCCCCGGAAAAGCGCTCGTGGATTTCCGAGCGGAACGATCCCTTGGTGTTCGTATAAGCGGGGCTTTCCTTGTCGGGAAACAGAAGTTCGCCGATATCGCGCTCGCGAGGCTTGCGCTCGCGGGGCCCCTTTTTGGCGGAAAAATCGCCGATGTCGAAGGCGTAGCTCGTGAAGACCACAACCTGCGCGGCCGTCTTCTCGGCCTGCTGACGAATGATCTGGCCGTCGTGAAGCATCATGGATGCGCGCCCGCCATCCTGCAGGATCTGCCCCTGCTCGGCGATGACGGTCGTCACCGCCTTCGGATCGCGCTCGTCGCGCACCACGACGCCCAGAAGCTCCCCGTTGTCGCCCTTGGCGCGCATGTGAAAGGTGAGGCCCGGTTCGAGGTCGGAGAATTCGCCGGGCTGGATCACCTGCGAAAGCACGTCCGCGCGCACCTGCGAGACGGTATCGCCGAGGAGGCGCGCGGCGTTCGGCAGCACGAACAGGTTTGCGGTTAGCACGCACATCGACACGACGACGGCGAGAAAGAGATACGGAGAGAACAGCCGCCACACCGAGGAGCCCGCCGCCGACAGCACGATAAGTTCGCTGTCGCCTGAAAGACGGTTGAGACTGTGAAGCGCTGCGATCAGGAAGGCGACCGGCGCCACCGTGACGATCAGACTCGGGATAGCAAGCGCGGTGATCTGGAGAAACAGCAGGAATGTTTGTCCCTGCGCGGTCAGGAGCTTGATCTCGCGCAGCAGCGACGTCAGCCAGACGATAAGCGTGAGCGAGACGAGGATCATGATGAGCGCCGACGCCGTCTGACGGAAGATATATCGGCTAATCAACATTCACGATCACTCCAGCGGGCGGGTCACGCTCCGGCTTTTGCTCGTTTCCGAGCGGTCCTGGTCCGGCATTTGCGTCCGGTGGCAGCAAAGGAAATTCGCCAGCCCACTACGCATGGGTTCATGGCGCATTTTCGGCGCGATTTCGAGCGCTGTTTCCTGTCGAGGCGGACTTTGCAACGCCGCGCGTTTCCTGTACGCTTTGGAATCCTGATTTCCCGCCAGAACGGTCCGCCCACTCGATGACAGAACTTCCAGCCGTTTCGTTCGCCTCGTTGCAACCGGAGCCTAAAAGCCCGACCGCCGTCTATTTCGTGACGGAGGGCGAAGAGCTGCCGCCTCCGATCAAGCGGCTCGACAAGGCGAGCGCCGGCGCGGTATCGCGCGCAATCGAGGTGGCCGGATTCAAGCCGAAGCGCAAGACTCTGCTCGAAATTCTGGCGCCACATGGCATCAAGGCGGCGCGGCTCCTGCTCGTGGGCATCGGCGACGCCAAGACGCTGACCCATCGCGACTGGATGGACCTTGGCGGCGTCGTGCGCGGCAAGCTGCCGAAGAAGACGACCGAGGTCGACGTGGTGTTCGCGGGCGTCGATCACCTGCCGGAAGAAGCGCCGCTCGGGTTCGCGGCGGGCTTCGGCCTCAGAAGCTATACCTTCAAGAAATACAAGTCGAAAGCCGGAAAAAGCCCGGACGGAGGCGAGGAGGAGCAGGACGAAGGCCGCGCGCCGCCGAAGCTGTCGATCTTTTCCTGCTGGGGCGACAAGCTTGCGGCGAAGCTCCAACACACCGAGGCGGCGCTCTCTGGCGTTTATCTCGCGCGCGATCTCGTCAACGAACCGGCCAATATCCTGACGCCGCCCGAATTCACCGCGAGGTTGCGCGCGCTCGAAGCGCTCGGGCTCACGGTCGAAGTGCTGGACGAACCGAAGCTCAAGTCGCTCGGCATGAACGCATTGCTGGCGGTGGGGCAGGGGAGTGCGCAGCCGACATCGGTTGTGGTGCTGAGGTGGAACGGCGCGGTCGGGCGGTCGGCGGGCGACGGCAATGTCGTGTTCGTAGGCAAGGGCGTCTGCTTCGATTCCGGCGGCATTTCGATCAAGCCGAGCCCCGGCATGGAGGACATGAAGGGCGACATGGGCGGCGCGGCCGCGGTCGCGGGGGCAATGGCCACGCTGGCGCTGCGCAAGGCGCCGGTGAACGCGGTCGGCATCGTGGGACTTGTGGAAAACATGCCGAGCGGGACGGCGACGCGGCCCGGCGACATCGTCACCTCGGCCTCGGGCCAGACCATCGAAATTCTCAACACCGACGCCGAAGGCCGCCTCGTGCTTGCGGACCTTCTGTGGTACGCGCAGGAGCATCTCGAACCGAAGCTTCTGATTACGCTCGCCACGCTGACGGGCGCGATTCTCGTGGCGCTTGGCAAGGAATATGCGGGGCTGTTCTCGAATGACGACAAGCTTGCGAGCGAGATCGCCGAGGCTGGCGCGGAGTCGGGCGAACTCGCGTGGCGCATGCCGCTTTCGAAGAAATACAACAAGCTGATCGACGGCAAATTTGCCGATATCAAGAATATCGGTAGCCGCGACGCAGGTTCCATAACCGCTGCGCAGTTCCTCCAGCGTTTCGTCAAGAATGGCACGCCCTGGGCGCATCTCGATATTGCGGGCACAGCGATGGCGTCGCCCTCGACCGACATCAACACGAGCTGGGGATCGGGCTACGGCGTGCGGTTGCTGGATCGCTTCTCCGCGAAGTTCCACGAGACGCCCTCCGCGGAAAGCTGAGCGGCTGCCTGATAACGGGCAAACCGACGTCAAGTCGGCGGTTGAGTTGAAGTGCGCACCGGTCGGCGGTGACATCTCCGGTCGCCGCTGGGGACTGGATCGAGCCTCGCAAAGCTTCACAATATTGGCGGCGCTCGCGAGTGATCCTCCGCGCCTTCTTCCGCGCTCGCGGCTATGCACCGGGCGAGACCAAGCAATTATTATGAAATGATGTTCGGTGGGCGCAGCGCGGCTGCGGTGCAAACCGGGCTGCCCGGCTGCTTTTTGCGGTAGCCACTCGGCACCACCGTGCGAGCCGTGCATGTTTGTGTAATTCGCATAAGATGCATTATGGAAAGTTTCCGTAATGCAGCATCGATCGTCGCCCAGTCTACAAGCCGATGACGACGCGACCCGCCGGATTTGGGCCCGTCCATCGCGCTTCGCAGACATCCGCGTTCCCATTCCCCCACATGAGCAGCCGATAAGCGCCATCCGCATCGCGGGCCGCGCGGGAGATGAGACGCTTATCCCCGTCTGTCCTCGTTTTGTTCACATCACCCCGTCTGTTGCATGTGGATGCGCGGAATCGGCGGCAGCTGAAGCTTATGGTTTCACGAGTCTTTTTGAAGCGAGCGTAGCGGCAAGAGTAGACCGCAAAGAATTTCATTATAATTCGAGCAAATTAGGCCGTAGGCGGAACTTTTGGCGAACATCTCCGCTTATTGCGAAGACACAAATACCCCTCCGCGTCTCGGATTGATCCGAAAAACGGGCATACCAACCCTGCACCGTACGAACCCGATTTTTGGGCGACGATTGTCATGGTGGAAAAATCGAATTGTTTGGCGGAGGCTCCGCAAGCCTGACCATTGTGGTCAATCACCCGGCGCTGACGCGGCTCGGTCGGCGGGCAAGGAACATACGTAGAACGCTAGAAACGGCGGTCCTGTTGTCCTTGCAATCTTCCGGCGAGGAGGTCCGATGGCGAACGGACCGAAGAAAAAGCGTGCGGGAAATGTTTGAGCTTCGCGCTTCCGGTGAAGCACGGAATCGCGTGAGACTATGCTCGGGCGATGAAAGATTGTGATGTGCGCGGCGACTTGGCCTGCATCGGCAATGACGCCAACGGGGTCGGGATTTTCTGCCGGGGTGCCAATCGCTCGCATCGGCGCGGCGAAACTCCACGAAGCTCTGCGCGCAGCCGACATCGCCCGCAAGCGACGCAGAATCGCCCGATAAAATGAGCGGAAGATGGCTGCGACGAGCCGCATGACACGTCCTTGCACGCTTTTTCCCGAAGGATATAAACCGTAGGGTGATTTGGCCTTGACCGTCAACCGCCCGCGGGCGTGGAGGAAGCGTGACGAACGAATCAGAAACGCGCGGGCATGATGCTACGCTGGACGTGCCTTCTTCCGCCGAGGCGCAGCTTTTGCGGCTCATCGCCATCATGGCGCGCCTGCGCGATCCCGAACGGGGCTGCCCCTGGGACGTGAAGCAGAGCTTCGCCACGATCGCGCCCTACACGATCGAGGAAGCTTATGAGGTGGCCGACGCGATCGAGCGCGGCGACATGGACGACCTCAAGGACGAGCTTGGCGACCTTTTGTTGCAGGTGGTCTTTCACGCGCGCATGGCCAAGGAAGCCGGGCATTTCGCCTTCGCCGACGTCGCGAACGCCATCAGCGAGAAACTCATCCGCCGTCATCCACATGTTTTCGAGGGCACCGGCGGAGACGCGAAAGCAACTTCGGGTGCAAAGGCGACTTGGGAGGCGATCAAGGCGGAGGAGCGCAAGGCGAAGGCCGAGCGGCGGGGAGCGACCGACTTGGCGGCGGGGTCAGCCCCGCGCGACCTGTTCGACGGCATCGGCGCGGGCCTTCCCGCACTCCTTCGCAGCACGAAACTTCAGGAACGCGCCGCGCGCGTCGGCTTCGACTGGCCGACGATTGATCCTGTCCTCGAAAAGGTGGACGAGGAGCTCGCGGAACTGCGCGCGGAAATCGCGGCCCCTCCTGGCCCCGAAACCGACAAGCGCCGCTTCGAGGAATTCGGCGACCTCATGTTCGTCGTCGTCAATCTCGGGCGCTGGCTAGACATCGATCCCGAGGCGGCGCTCCGCTCGGCGAACACGAAATTCGTGCGGCGCATGGGCGAGGTCGTGAAGGGCGCGGCGGAGGAAGGCCGCAAGCTCGAAGAGATGCGCCTCGACGAGATGGGCGTGTACTGGGATCGCGCGAAGGCCAAAGAGCGCGAGCAAGGCGGGAAATAGGCGGGCTGTTTGCGTTACGCAGGCTCAATGCCCGCCGGGCTTTTGTCGAGCAAGGCGGGGCTCCACCATGCCTTCGTCAGCGCCGCGCGCCGATAATAGCCGAAGTGATCGACCTCAGAAGAATGCTTCGCTCTGATTAGGCAACCGAGGCGAAATCCGTCGCGACGCTTTCGCCAAGACCAAGCTTGAGTTCGAGCCTGCCAGATATTTTACAGTCAACGAGCGCCGTCTTGAACAGATCAAGGTGATCGTCTGAGGCTCGCGCTGATGGTCCCGTCGCTCTCCAGAATAAGGGTCTCGACATCGGAGATGTGTCTTCCACCAGACGAGCGAACCGCGCTCAATGCTTCACCCTCCGTTATTCTCGACTGCCTCATTGCAGCTTCGCAGAAAGCTCCGTGTCTTGCCAACAACGTCGGTTCAGACCGAACGAGCCTCGCAAATCCTGGCGACCGCACTGAGATAAATGTGACCAGGAATTGCAGGAAGATCAATAAGGCCAATGCAGTCGCGCCTTCAGCCAATGCAACCGATTTCTGCAAAAGCAGGGCTGAAAGGGTAGACCCGAGGGCGACGGTGACAACCAGATCGAACGCGTTCAGCTTCGCAAGGGTGCGCTTGCCCGATATACGCAGAAAGAGAACGAGCGTGGCGTAGGCCAATGCGCCGACGATTATCGTGCGGAGAATACCTTCCCAGTCATGAAAGAACATCTCTCCCCAGTTCATGCTTTTCGCTCGCTCGTTTTCTGCTGCGGCACGCCGGTTGTCGCCGGCTCCTCATCCGCTGAACTTTCTGCACTCAAGTTTAGCTAGGAAATGACCGGTCACCAGCCACTGGCGAACTTCTCCCTCCGCCAATTGCCGCCGACCGGCGCTTATTCCGCTTAGCGATCTCATGGGAAAATATGCCAGCTCTGTCTTCGTTCCCACGAAGCGGATTAAAGACAGCTTCGCGATGAGAGAGCGGGCGAGGTACGCCGCGCCTTGCCTCAATGCGGCTTCGCGACCTCCTCCGCCTTCAGTTCCTTCTTCGAAAGCTTGCCGATCAGCGTCTTCGGCAGTTCGGCGCGAAACTCGATATCGGCCGGCAGCTCGATCTTCGAGATGCGCTCTTTCAGGAAATCGAGCATCTCCTCCTTCGTCACCTGCTGGCCTTCGCGCAGTTTCACGAACGCCTTCGGCGCTTCACCGCGATATTTGTCCGGCACGCCGATCACGGTCACCTCGTCCACCGCGGGATGCTCGTAGATCGCCTCCTCGATGCGCCTCGGATAGACATTGAAGCCCGAGCAGATGATCAGATCCTTGATGCGGTCGACGATGTAGGTGAAGCCGTCCTCGTCCATGTAGGCCACGTCGCCGGTGCGGAAGAACTCGCCGACGAAAGTGTCGGCCGTCTCCTTCGGCTTGTTCCAGTAGCCCTTCATCACCTGCGGGCCGCGAATGCAGATTTCGCCCTTCTCACCGAGCGGCACTTCCTCCTGCGGATCGCCGAGCTTTCGGAGCGACATCTCCGTGCCCGGCACAGGCAGCCCTATGGAGCATTCCTTCTTCGGGCCGGTCAGCGGATTGATATGCGTGACGGGGGACGTCTCCGACAGGCCGTAGCCTTCGACCAGACCGCAGCCGGAGACGCTCTCGAAATCGCGCCGCACTTCGAGAGGCAGCGCCGCGCCGCCCGAAATGCAGAACTTCAGCGAGGACAAATCGTGCTTCTTGATGTCCGGCACCTTCGCCATGGCGTTGAACAGCGTCGGCACGCCCGCCATGATGGTGGGCTTCGTCTGGTCGATGGTCTTCAGCGCGAGCTTCAACTCGAAGCGCGGCAGCATGATCATCTGCGCGCCCTTGAGGATCGCGAAGTTCATCAGGCCGGTCATTGCGAAGGAGTGGAAAAACGGGATCACGCAGAAAAAGCGCTCCTCGCCGGGGATGGCGAGCCCCGGAAACCACGCCGCCGCCTGCTGCACGTTGATGGAGAGGTTCGAATGCGTGAGCATCGCGCCTTTCGGGGTGCCCGTCGTGCCGCCCGTATATTGCAGCGCCGCCACAGCGTTCACGTCGATCGCGCTGCGGTCGTAATGGCCGTCATTGTCGAGCAGCTCCTCCGCGCTAAGGAGGCCCCTGCCCGGCGTCCACGTCGCAAGATCCTTGCCCTTGAACAGGCCGAAGAGGAAGCCCTTCAGCCCCGGCAGCATCTTCTTGAACGGCGTGACAATGACAGTATCGAGCGTGCCGTTATCGACCAGCGCCTTCGCCTTCGGAAGCGTGGCCGCGAGATCCGCCGTCACCACGATTTTTGCGCCCGCGTCCTTCACCTGGTAGGCGAGTTCCGGCACGGTATAAAGCGGATTGAGGCTGACAACAGTGCCGCCCGCCTTCAGCGTCGCATAATAGAAGATGACGAAGGCCGGACAGTTCGGGAACAACAGGCCCACGCGCGTGCCTTCGCGCACGCCGAGACCTTGCAGCGCCTTCGTCGCGCGGTCCACAGCCGCGCCGAGTTCGGCATAGGTCATCGTCTTGCCGAAGAACCATGACGCGGGCTTGTCGGGGAAGCGCGCCACTGTCTCTTCGAGCGCGACGGGCAGCGCCTTCGGCTCGAAGACCTGAAACCAGTCAACTCCCGCCGGATATGATCTCAGCCATGGATAGGTGGTCGCCGCCGTTCCGGCTTGAGTGTCGTTGTCGTTCGTTTCCAAAATCTGCGGATTCTGATGACCGTCCATGCCCGTTTCCATCCCCTGCCTTGAAACATGCGTTTTTCTTGTTTTTTCGACGCGTACGGTATCATCTAAGTAAACAGGCCGAAATGCCTACCAACGGCGAACCTTCAACTCTGCGACATCGAGAACGCTGGAAGGCGTTCCAATCGAACTGGACCTGCAATCCGGTTGCAAAATGCCACTACACTCAAGTTCGGCGACGGATTTACCCATCCGGTGATTGAACCTGATCGGCTCCGGCTCCTGGGGTACCCTACAAAAGGACGAAGTAACATATCCCCAGCCGGGACAAAGCCATCGGGCGAGTTCGCTGGACTTGACGCGGGATTGCCGCTAATCGTTCCCGACGCGCCATAAGGAATCGAAACCGCAGCATGAATTGCGGTTCCGCCAGGGAGCCTCGAATGGACGACGTCGCCGAAAAAATCATCGCCATCCTGCGCAAGAACATGCGCCATCCGGAGAAAGAGATAGCTCTCGATACCAAGCTTACCGATCTTGAAATCGAGTCGCTGGATCTTGCCGTTATCGTCTTCGATATCGAGGATACCTTCGGAATTCAGATTCCCTATAACGCCAACGAAGAAATGGCGGACTTCGGCACCGTTGGCTCGGTGGTCGACAAGGTCACGACCGTGCTCGCATCACAGAATTCGTCCGACGCGGCGGCGTGACGGTTCGCGCGGTCGGTCATCGAACGAACGGGATCGCGCTCCCGCCAATTTATCAGTCCTTGGGGAGTCCCGAATGAGCCAGAGGAATAGCGGCCGCCGCGTGGCGATCACGGGGACGGGCGTCGTCTCGGCTCTCGGCACAGGGGTCCAGAAGTTCTGGAGCGCCATCAAGGCCGGTGAGAATGGCATCGCGCCGCTCGAAAGTTTCCCGCTGCTCGATCTTTACATCACCATCGGCGGCGAGGTGCGCGACTTCGATGCCCGCGAGCTTTGCATGAGCCGCGGCGTGCAGCTTTCCGACCGCTTCACCCAATATGCCGCCGCCGCCGCATGGGAGGCCGTGCGTCAGTCCGGGCTTGAAGGTCCGCTCGGCGAGCGCGCCGCCTGCATCGTAGGGTCCGGCGCGGGCGGTGTTACGACGCAGGAAAAAGCATACGAAGATATCTTCGCTCACAAGAAGAAGGCAACGCACCCGCTTACGCTTCTGAAAACCATCATCAGCTCTTCGTCTGCGCATATCAGCATCGAGCACGGCATCAAGGGCCCGGTGTTCGGCACGGTCAGCGCCTGCTCAACGTCGGCGCATGCCATCGGCCTCGCCTTCCAGATGATCCGCTCCGGTATGGTGGATGTGGCGGTTGCGGGCGCTTCGGAAGCTCCGCTCAATTACGGTTGCATGCGCGCGTGGCAGGCGATGCGTGTGCTTTCGCCGGAAGGGTGCTTCCCCTTCTCGAAGCGGCGCAACGGCACGGTGATCGCCGAGGGCGCGGGCATCCTCGTGCTCGAAGACATGGAGCATGCGATGGCGCGCGGCGCCACCGTGCTCGGCGAAGTGCTCGGCTTCGGCATGACCTCCGACGCCGCCGACATGGTCAACCCCGACATCGACGGCCCGACGCGAGCGATGCAGATCGCGCTCGACGACGCGAGGCTCTCGCCGTCCGATATCGACTATCTCAACGCGCACGGCACCGCCACGGCCGCGAACGACATCAACGAGACGCGCGCCATCCGCAAGGCCTTCGGCGCGCATGCGGACAGGCTCGCCGTTTCGTCCACCAAATCGATGCACGGCCATTGCCTTGGTGCTGCCGGCGGCTTGGAAGCGGTCGTCTGCGTGCAGGCGATGCTGGACGGCTTCATTCCGGCGACCATCGGGATGGACGGGCCGGGTGAAGGGTGCGACCTCGACTATGTGCCGCATGAAGGCCGCCGTCGCGCCATCGGCTATACAATGTCCAACTCTTTCGCCTTTGGCGGCCTCAACGCCGTTCTGGTATTCGGTCCTGCCATAAACTGACCACAATCCCACCGATTTCCGGCCTTATTTCTCCCATGCTCTGAAGCTGTCGCGGTGGAACTAGAAGGTCGCCATCGCGGCACCCATTTCCGGGAGCGACAGAAACGAACCGCCGTGCTGGTCCGGTGTATCGCGAATTTGTTGCCCCTCGTCTCTCGCGCGGTTGCTGCGATTCTGCCCCGGTTCGAAACAACGAGGCCGGACGGCGGTCAGGCATCGCCTGTAAACGCTTTTCGGGTAAGGCGAGCCTGAAACAACCGTGACCGCGTGCCTTGTGAAGGATCCACATTTCAATGTTTGAAGAGCATTCTATCTGGGCGTGGCTTGGGTTCACCGCCCTTATTCTCGCGATCCTCGCCGCCGATCTCGGCCTCTTCCACAGGAAGGCGCGCGCGATTCCCGTGCGGGAAGCGTTGATCATGACTGCGGGCTACATCACGCTTGCGCTCTGCTTCAACGCGTGGATCTATTTCGAGTTCGGCAACCAGAAAGCGGTCGAGTTCCTGACAGGCTATTTCATAGAATATGCCCTGTCGATGGACAACATTCTGGTGTTCGTCATCATCTTTACCTATTTTCAGGTGCCGTCGCATTTGCAGATGCGGGTGCTCCTGTGGGGTATTCTCGCGGCGCTGGTGCTGCGCGGGGTATTTATTCTCGCGGGCTATGCGCTGATCGAGAACTTCCACTTCACCGTGCTCTTCCTCGGTGCGTTCCTCGTCTATACCGGCTTCAAGACGATGGCATCCGGGGAGGAGGCGGTCGACCTCGAAAACAGCCGCATCGTACGGTGGACGCGGCGCGTACTACCGATGACGACGGATTATCACGGGGAGCGGTTCTTCGTGCGGCTCTCTGGCACCGGCAAGCGGGTGGCAACGCCGCTGTTCCTCGTGCTGATCGTGCTGAACATCACCGATATCGTCTTCGCGCTCGACTCCATCCCGGCGATCTTCGCGATCACGCGCGACCCGTTCATCGTCTATACCTCGAACGTGTTCGCAATCCTCGGCCTTCGCGCCCTGTTCTTTGCGTTGCGAGGCATGGTGGACAAGTTCCGCTATCTGAAATACGGGCTCTCGCTTACGCTTGTCTTTATCGGCATCAAGATGATCTTCAACTATCCGGAAGAGTTGCCGGATATTCCGACCGAATGGGCGCTTGGCGTGACCGCGCTCCTGATCTTCGGATCGATCGGGCTGTCGCTCATCAAGAACCGCGCCGAGGAAAAGGCCGCATCTCAATAGGCTCCGGCGTCGCAACAAAAAAAAAGGCCGCGCGGAAACTTCGCGCGGCCTTTTTTTTGCCCGTCGAGCGATTTTGCGGTCGCTCAGAAGAAATATTTCGCGGTGATCGCGATGCGCGTGTTGCCCGCGATCTCGAAGGCGCTTTTCGCAAAGTCCGGCTTCCCGAACAGCGTCGGGTTGTTGGAAACACCGATTCCTTCAGTCGGGATGCCGACCAAATTCGTGCCGAGCTTGCCGTCGCCGTTCTCATCGTGGATCGACGCTACCGCGTAAACGCCCGGCTTGAGGCTGCTATAGGTCACGACCACCTTCCCGCCGCGAATGACAGCGCTGCCCTGCTTCACCGGACGCCCGGTGACGCAATCGGGGAAAGCGGCCTTGTTTGAGGTCTCGGCGGAGAACACGCAGAGCTTGACCTCGCCCTTGTCGGACCGAAGCCCGTCGATGGCGATGGTCAGATCGGCGGCGGCGGCGGCGCTCGCCAGACCGCAGCCGAGAAACGCAGCCGCAGCCGCCGGAAGAATACGCACTGACATTGGAGACCTTGGGTTTTGGAAGGGATGATCGCAGCCAAGCCGGATTATCCCGAGAAGTCAAGGTTCGCCGGGAATCGCTTCGCGTAAGGCCGGCGCGGCTACGTCGGGCCAATCCGAGGCGCCCGCCGCCCATCATGAACAGCCGTTCAGCGCGCGTTACATCCTGTTACAGGCCGCCGCGCCCCCGCACGGCCGCCACCGCGTTTAGCCTTCGTTAGGGCGAAATCCAGCCGGAATTTTCGGGTTTACTGCGCCTAGATTCGCTCGCGCCGGTTGAGGCGCGCGCGCCCCGGAGACTTCGATGTTCAACCCTGCAAAATACGTCTTCCTTGCCGGTCTTATTGCCGGTTCCTCGGCGGCCGCCGCAGCCGACCTGCCACCCGAAATCCTCGACAGCGTGATGCAATCGTGTCGGCCCGATTATCATCGGCTCTGTTCCGATGTCCTCCCGGGCGACGGCCGCGTGGGGCGCTGCCTGCTCGACAACGAGGCGCAGCTCAATCCCGGCTGCCTCAAGGCGATCAAGTTCGCCTATGCCATCGAGGTGTGCATGCCGGATTATCGCCGCTTCTGCAACGGCGTGCGGCCCGGCGGCGGTCAGATCGTGGAATGCCTCGGCGAACGCATCGAGAGCCTCAATTCCGAATGCCGCCGCGTGGTGATGGCGAACCTGCCTTATTCCTCACCGCGCCGCGACTACAGCTATTACAATGGTTATGAGCGCTATTCCCGCGAAGAGCGTTTCAACGGCGAGCGCTATCGCGACGCTCCGCCCCCTCCCCCGCCGCCTTACGACTCCGATAGGGACGACGGGCCGGACGAGGACGGCGATCCGATCAAATAGATTTCCCGATTAGCCGGCTGGGCTGCCGCCCCTTTCTCCCGCGAGAGAGGGGCGGATTCATTTCAGGTTTTCGCGCATCGTCCGGCGAACCGCCGCCTATTCCATGCGCGGCGCGGGCTCGCCGCCGCTCGCGTTCAGCCGCTCCACCCTGAAGCCATGCGTGCGAAGCTTCCCGATGATTTCCTCGGCGTGACGCGCATCCTTCGTCTCGATGACGATATCCACGAGCGTCGATTTCGCCGGCACATAGAGGTAGAAGCGGCGGTGATGCACTTCGAGGATGTTCGCGCCGCAGCGGCCAAGCTCGCTCGCAAGCTCGCCGAGCATGCCCGGCCGGTCGTCGACCTGAATGCGCAGCGACAGGATCTTCGATTCGCGTTCGAGGCCACGGATGATGATGGCGGCGAGCACGCGGCTATCGATATTCGCCCCGGACTGGAACAGGCCGACGCGGCGCCCGTGGAACCGCCGCCGGTCGGACAGCACCGCCGCTAGAGCCGCCGCGCTCGCACCTTCGGCCACCGTCTTCTGCAGGCTGGCGAGCAGAAAGATTGCGCTCTCGACCATGGATTCGCTGACGAGCACCACGTCCGTCACGAGGTCGCGCATGACAGGCAGCGTATGCGCACCGGGCGTTTTCACCGCGATTCCCTCCGCGAGCGTTGCGCCGCCGCATTCCGCGATGCGCCCGCGCAACGCCGCGTAGGTGGACGGATAGCTCTCCACCTCGACGCCGATGATTTCGATGTCGGGCTTCAGCGCCTTCGCCGCGATGGCGACGCCCGAGATGAACCCGCCGCCGCCGACGGGCACGATGAGACAATCGAGGTCCGGGCAATCTTCGAGAAATTCGAGCGCGGCCGTCCCCTGCCCTGCGATCACGGCCGGGTCGTCATAGGGATGAACGAGGGTGAAGCCGTGATCGACGATGAGCCGGTCGGCTGCGACGCGCGATTCGGCAACGCTCTCGCCGTAGAGGATCACCTTCGCGCCGAAGGCTTCCGTGGCCCCGACCTTGTTGAACGGCGTCCCTTCCGGCATGACGATGGTCGCCGGAATGCCGAGCCGCGCCGCGTGATGGGCGACGGCCTGCGCGTGATTGCCCGCCGAAATCGCGATCACGCCGCGCTCGCGCTGCGTTGCGTCGAGCGAGAGCAACTTGTTCAGCGCACCGCGCTCCTTGAAGGAGCCGGTAGCCTGCATGTTCTCGTATTTGATGAAGATCTGTGCGCCAGAAAGCGCCGACAGCTTCGGCGCCTCCACGGCGGGCGTGCGGATGATCGCGCCGCGAAGAGCCTCGCGCGCCGCCCGAATATCCTCGAGGCTGACGCGCGGCTCTTCAGAAACCCGTGCGGCGAGTACGGTCATCCACGCATCTCCTCTGGCGGCGAACCGCCACCCAGTGGAGCGAATTTGACCTTCCCCGGTTACGCCTTCAAGAGTCGCGCGGCTTCCGGTGCGAAATAAGTGAGGATACCTGAAGCGCCCGCGCGGCGGAACGCCATCAGGCTTTCGAGGATCACCTTGTCGCGGGTGAGCCAGCCGTTCTGGAACGCAGCGAGCAGCATCGCGTATTCGCCCGACACCTGATAGACGAAGGTCGGCACCTTGAACTCCTCATGCACGCGGCGCACGATGTCGAGATACGGCATGCCGGGCTTCACCATGACCATGTCCGCGCCCTCTGCGAGGTCGAGCGCCACTTCGCGAATCGCCTCGTCGGAATTGGCCGGGTCCATCTGGTAGGTGCGCTTGTCGCCCCTGAGCGTGCCGGACGAGCCGACCGCATCGCGGAACGGGCCATAGAACGCGCTGGCATACTTCGCCGAATAGGCCATGATCTGGGTGTTGTAGAAGCCGCGGCTCTCAAGCGCCGAGCGGATTACGCCGATGCGGCCGTCCATCATGTCCGACGGCGCGAGCACATCGCAACCGGCTTCCGCCTGATTCATCGCCTGACGCGTCAGCGCTTCGAGCGACAGGTCGTTGACGATCTCATCGCCCACCATCAGGCCGTCCTGGCCGTGGCTCGTATAGGGGTCCAACGCAACGTCGCAGATGATGCCCATGTTCGGCACGCGGGCCTTGATGGCGCGTACCGCGCGGCAGACAACGTTTTCTGGATTGAAGGCTTCGGTGGCTGCTTCGTCGCGCAGATCGGGGCGCGTATAGGGAAAGAGCGCGACAGCCGGAACGCCAAGTTCGGCGGCCTGTTCGGCGGCTTCGGCGGCGAGGTCCACCGACATACGGTCGACGCCCGGAAGCGACGGAACGGGCTGCTTCGCGCGCAGGCCGTCCATGACGAAGATCGGCCAGATCAGGTTGGATGCGGAAAGCGTGTTTTCGGCGACGAGCGCGCGCGACCATGCGGCCTGTCTCGTCCGGCGCAAGCGCGTGAGAGGAAAACCGCCCGCCTGGGCATTCTGAAGCGCTGCGCCTGCGTCGTAGTATGCGTTTGGTTTTTCTTTTTTCACAGCTGGCACCTCTTGAAAAAGTGGCTGTTCTGTACGCCCGAATTCTGCTTGACACAAGCCTGAACCGGACTTAGAACAAACGAAGAACATCGGTGGTGGCCGCAAACTCCGTCCGATGGTTGCAGCAAGCAGGCGAGCCAGACCCCCCGGCATCCCCCCATCAAAGCCGGCATCGTGTCTTCTGCGCCCCCGCGAAAGAAACGATAACGCCCCACTGGCCGCTTGCTTGCTTTTTTCCCCGGAGTCATCCAAACCTCGCGCATGGCAAAAATTGACATCATTGGCGCTGGCGCCGCTGGAATGTGGCAGGCTTTTCTCCTGTCGCGCCGTGGACACAAGGTTACGCTGTACGACCCTGCGGGAACCCCGTCGCAGAACTGCGCGAGCGGTTGCGCGGGCGGCATGCTCGGCTCCTATTGCGAGGGCGAACCTGGGCACGAAGAGGCCCGCGACCTCGGTCTCGAAGCGATGGAGATCTGGAAAGAGCACTATCCGCATCTCAAGCTGAACGGCACGCTCGTGGTAGCGTCCCCGCGCGATGTGGCCGACCTTCAGCGTTTCGGCGCCGTTACGCAGGGTCACACCCGCGTCGGCGTGGATGAAATTTCCGCGCTCGAACCAGCCCTCGAAGACCGCTTCCGCGACGGTCTCTTCTATAAGGACGAAGGCCATATCGAGCCGTTCGTCGCGCTGGAATATTTCATTCAGGAAGCCGCAGCGGCGGGCGCGAAGCTTGTTGCCGAGGCGTGGGAGGAGACCGACGCCGATGTCGTGGTCGACTGCCGGGGCCTCGCCGCGCGCGATCATCTGAAGACGTTGCGCGGCGTTCGCGGCGAGCGCGTTGTGGTGGACTGCCCCGGCGTTACCCTTTCGCGGCCCGTGCGCATGACGCATCCGCGCATTCCGTTCTACATCGTGCCGTGGTCGAACAACCAGTTCATGATCGGCACGACAGCCATCGAAAGCGACGATCGCGGTCCGGCGACGCTGCGTTCCGTAACCGAGATCATGGCGGCGGCCTATGCGCTGATCCCGGCGCTCGGCGAGGCGCGCATCGCGTTCATGGATGCGGACGTGCGCCCGTCCTTCCCGGACAACGCGCCGAGAATCATCATCGGAAAAACGCAGTCCGGCCGGCCGCGCCTTTACGTGAACGGCCTTTTCCGCCATGGTTTTCTGCTTTCACCTATCCTCGCGAAGATCACGGCCGACTATATAGAGTCGGGTGCAAAGGCTCCGGGAGTTCTCCTTGAAGATAATGGTGAATGGTGAGGCGCTGGCGACCGACGCGACGACACTTGATTCGCTCTGCCGCGAACTGGGTTTCGCCGACGCAAAGATCGCAACGGCTCTGAACGGCGCGTTCGTGCCGAAAACCGAACGCATCACGGTGTCGCTCACCGATGGCGACGCTGTCGAAATCCTGTCGCCCCGACAGGGAGGCTGAACAAATGACACTTGCTGACACCAGAACCGCCGACGCGCTTTCGATCTATGGCGAAGCCATCGGCTCGCGGCTGCTGCTCGGCACCTCGCAATATCCGTCGCCCGACACCCTCAGGCGGTCGGTTGAGGCAAGCGGCGCCGAGATCGTGACCGTATCGCTCCGGCGGGAGTCGAGCGGCGACGTGAAGACCGGTCAGCGCTTTTTCGACCTCCTGAAGAGCTTCGGCGCACGCGTTCTGCCGAACACGGCAGGTTGTCATACGGCGCGCGAGGCCATCACCACGGCGCAAATGGCGCGCGAGGTGTTCGAGACGGACTGGATCAAGCTTGAGGTCATTGCCAATGACGACACGCTTCAGCCGGACGTGTACGGCCTCGTCGACGCGGCCGAGAAGCTCACACGCGATGGGTTCAAGGTGCTGCCTTATTGCACCGAGGATCTGAGCGTGGCGCAGCGGCTTGTGGGCGCGGGCTGCCAGGTTCTCATGCCGTGGGCCGCGCCCATCGGCTCGGCACGCGGGCTGATGAACCCCTACGGCCTCAAGACGTTACGCGCATTTTATCCCGACCTGCCGCTCATCGTCGATGCGGGCCTCGGCGCGCCATCCCATGCCGCGCTGGCACTCGAAATGGGCTATGACGGCGTGCTGATCAACACGGCGGTGGCTAAAGCCGCCGATTCCGTTGCGATGGCGGTCGCGTTCGCGAAGGCCGTCGAGGCGGGGCGCATGGCGTATCGTTCGGGCATCATGCCGCCGCGCGACATGGCGAGCCCGTCGTCGCCGGTGGCGGGGCTTGCTCTGTTGTAGCGTGCCACCAAGCGCGTGTTCGATCCAACGGCCACATGCTCTCAAGAAACATAGCGGTGGGGGGCAACTTATTGAATCCAGAACAGTTTAGCATCCGAGAGGGCACAGCGGGGCGCGAACCTTTGCAAAGTTACAGCACCATATCAGAGTGCGAGGACGCTGTTCCCGTTCGGTTGTCGACAAGCTTCCTTGATTAACGCAGGTTCATCTAGGCGTGCCGAGCTGTTTGCCGATCATTCGTGCGAGGTTTCCAATGACCACCGCCCTGCCCCGCTTCTATCCCGTCGTGCCGGACGTCACCTTCGTCGAACGGCTCGCGCGCGTCGGCATCAAGCTGATCCAACTGCGCATGAAGGACGCTGCAAGCACCGAGATCGCACCCGCGATCACGCAAGCGCTTGAAACGTGCCGAGTCCATGGTGCGGCTCTCGTCGTCAACGACCACTGGCGCGAAGCCATCGATTGCGGAGCGCCGTGGGTGCACCTCGGACAGGGCGACCTCGACACCGCCGACGTGGCCGCCATTCGCCGCGCCGGGCTGAAGCTCGGCCTTTCGACGCACAGCCACGAGGAACTCGACCGCGCGCTCACCTTCGATCCCGATTATATCGCGCTCGGCCCCGTCTATCAGACCACGCTGAAGGTCATGCCGTGGGCGCCGCAGGGGCTGGCGCGGGTCGGCGAATGGAAGGCGCTGGCGAAACGCCCGCTCGTCGCCATCGGCGGCATCACGCTGGAACGCGCGCCGGATGTCTACGCGGCGGGAGCGGACAGCATCGCGGTCGTGTCGGACGTGGTGTTCGCGCCCGATCCCGAGGCGCGCGCGCAGGACTGGCTCGCGCTGAGCGCCTAGAAAATCCGGCCTAGTCGCCACCGCCCCCGTCACCTCCACCTCCATCGGCTCCATCCCCGTCGCCGCTGTGTCCTCCGTCTCCGCTGTCGGCGATCGCGTCAATGATTACGCAGACGGCATCGACGATATCGGTTTCGATGATAAGCGCGCCTCCGGCTAGCGCGGTCGCCAAGGCTACATCGCCCTTATTGAAGCGGCGGCGGCCTTTTCGGCTTTTCCGCCTCATAGCTCGCGATTGTTTGTACGGGACGACTTGTGAAAACGCGAAAAAAACTATCTTCTTCAGGATAGGGTTGCAACGCTTTACGCGGATCGATTTTCGCGCTTCAGGAGGCAGAATGGCTTGGCAATTCCTCGGGCTGACGGCGGCGCTGACCGCGATCATCGCCGCGCGCTATCTCGCTCTTTCCGGGCTGTTCTACTGGCTGCTTTGGCAGCGCGGCGGTGAGAAATTGCGCGCGAAGCGGATCAACCGCGACCGGCCGATGCGCGCTATCGTCATGAAGGAAATCCGGCTGTCGCTGCTCTCATCGGCGGTTTACGCCGCGCCCGCTGCGTTCGCGCTCACCGTCTTCCTGAACGGCGGCACGGCGATCTATACCGACTGGCGCGCTTACGGCGGTGTCCCCTACCTTTTCCTCAGCTTCTTCATCTATCTGGTGGTGCAGGACACCTATTATTACTTCGCGCACCGCCTGATGCATCACCCGAGGCTGTTCCGCTGGACGCATGCCGGACACCACCGTTCGCGCCAGCCAACGCCCTTCGCGTCCTTCGCGTTCGATCCTGCGGAGGCGGCGCTGACGGCGTGGCTCATGCCCGCGATGGTTTTCGTGGTGCCGATCCATGTCGGCGTGCTCATCGGGCTGCTGATGTTCATGAGCTTCGTGGCGGTGTGGAACCACTCGGGCTGGGAGGTGCTGCCGCGCTTCCTCGTGCGCGGGCCGGTCGGCAGCCAGCTCATCTCGGCCACGCATCACAGCTATCATCACATCCGCTTCGACCGGAATTACGGGCTCTATTTCCGGTTCTGGGACAAGGTCATGGGCACGGACGCGATGCCCGACGAAGCGCGTGAAGGTTCGCGGCTATCGATGCGGCCCGAGCGGGCTTGATAGCGGTTGCCGATTGTTCCTCCGAGAGTTCACAGGCATCGGCGTCTTTGCCACGGAATTGCGGCGGTGCTTCAGGCCTCGTCCGATCCCTTGCGTCCGAAGCCCTTCCCGAATTTGTCGGCGTGAAGCTCGCCGCCCGTCGCCCAGTTCTCGCGGTCGTATTCCTCGATCAGCACCGTCACCCACTCAGCAGGCACATCAAGCGTTTCCGCCGCCGATCTGGTCAGCGCGGCTGCAAGCGCCCGCTTCGTTTCGGTTGGACGTCCCTTCGCGATGCGAACTGTTATGATCGGCATCATTCCTTCCACCCCGCGGGACCGAGAATCTCCCAGCCCCGCGTCCATTCCCTCAAGGCCGCTTCTCGATTGCGCCGTTTGGATAAAGGTTGAAGCTGAAATAGCCGGGCGAGCTTTGGTCGCCATCGCCGCCCGCGCCCTGCCCCTGCCAGAAGTCGAGGCTCTGACGCTTCAGAGTGTACTCGCAGGAGAATTCGCAATACACCCACGAGCCGCCGGGCAGCCGCACCTGATCGCCATGCTCGGCGCGGCGCACCGGCGCGATCACGCGCTCGAAGCCATACCAGCTTTCGGCATAGATGACGCGGTAAGCGCCGCAGCAGTCCTTGCACTCGCCGCAGAATTTCGAGGAGCGTTGCGGCGTGGCGCGAACCTTCTTGATGTGCGGAACGGCGGCCCCATCGGAGCGCGGCGTCAAGGATGCTCCGGCTTCGGCCGAAGCGGCGAGGCCGAGAAGGGCGGCGCCGGTTAACAGTGCGCGAAAGATCATGTCCATTCCCCCGAAAAGACGTCAATGTGCCTGATCCTACTTTATGATGGTTAACCAACTTGGCCAAGCTGGCGAAGAGTAACATTTCGCAACCGTGAGCCCGGGGCCGCGCCATCAGCTCGAAATGCGATTTCCTGCGCTTGGGAAAACCGCCGCGCGCTTTGCCTTTTCATTTGTCTTTTCGCGAAAATCCACCTCCCCTGTATGAAGCGCATACGGCTCGCGAAGGCGGCGTGCGCGTCGGCTGAGGCAGGGCGCCAGCCGGAAAACGGGGGGAGCGGCCATGCAGGGAGCAACGATTTTCGCCTATTGCGAGCGGGGCATGAGCCCGGCCTTCTGGGCGGAACCGTTGAACGCGATCACAAACGCCGCGTTTGTCGCCGCTGGGATCGTAGGCGCGGTGATGATCGCGCGGCAAACGCCCGCCGAGCGGTCTGCGTGGAGCATCTTCTTCGCACTGAATTTCGTCGCCATCGGCATCGGCAGCTTTCTGTTCCACACGGTGCCAAACCCGAGCACGGGCGCGGCGGACACGATCCCGATCGGCATCTTCATGCTGACGTACCTCGTCTTCGCGCTGAGGCGATTCGCGGGTGCGGGCGTGGCAGTCACCGCCGGGCTGATCGCGGTGTTCGTGGCGGCGATGGCGCTCTCCGGGCAGGTGCAATGCTATGGCGGGCGCATCGGCTTCGCGCTTGCCGTGCCCGAAGGCGCGCGCGCGGCATGTCTCAACGGTGGCCTCGCCTATGGTCCGGCGGTGATCGCGCTGTTCCTTATATCGGGCTGGCTCGCGATCCGGCGGCACCGCGCGACGGCGTTCGTCTTCGCGGCGGCGATCACCTTCGCCGTGTCGCTCACCTTCCGCACGCTCGACCCCACGCTGTGCGACAGCTTCACGCTCCTGGGCTATCGCCTCGGCACGCATTTCCTGTGGCATCTTCTGAACGCGACGACGCTGTGGCTTCTGCTCCTCGCCGCGATCCGCTGCGGACGCGGCACCCTACCGCGCGCCGAAATCATCCCGCCGCGCCCGGCAGCATTGCGAGGACGGCGCTAGAGCCGAACCTATCAGGTGGATCAAGCCGATCGGTGAGCGCGAAGAGGCTCAGCGCGCTCTTCGCGGATCGGCAGTTGCGAGTCACCCAAGCTTCGCATACTTCTTGTTGCTACGCGGGCGTGGCGAAATGGTAGCCGCAAGGGACTTAAAATCCCTCGGCCGTAAGGCCATGCCGGTTCGAGTCCGGCCGCCCGCACCACCACGCGCCGCGATAGCTCTGTTGAAGGGCCAATATAGTCAGCCTTGCGCTCCGACCTGCCAGAACACGCCCACACCATCAATGTCGATAATCGGCGAGGTGATGTTATTGGCAGCGCGAAAATCGGCGATTGCTTGCCGACATCCTTGCACTGCACCAAAATCATCGACGATGACGAACCCGCCCCGTGACACCTTGGCATAAAGAGGCAGGAGCGCGTCCATGGTCGAGCCGTACATGTCGCCATCGAGACGTAAAATCGCCAGTCTTTCGATGGGTGCCCCCGGCAAGGTGTCCTTGAACCAGCCTTTGAGGAATTTCACCTGATCGTCAAGCAGCCCCAACTTGCTGAAATTGTCGCGAACCTGTTCCTGACTGATGGCCAGCGGCTCCCAGGTGTGGTGCTTGTCTCCGGCATCCTGCGGGCAATTCGGGTCGGGAGGTGGCAGGCCTTCAAAGGAATCCGCCACCCAGACCCGCCGGTCGGTCACGCCATAAGATTTCAAGATCCCCCGCACGAAGACGCAGGCGCCACCTCGCCAAACCCCGGTCTCGATGAAGTCGCCGGGCACGCCCTGATTGATCACCGACTCGGTCAACTGGCGCAGATTGGCCATTCGCTTGGCGCCAATCATGGTCATGGCTTGAGAGGGCCAATCGCGCCCTAGCGCGCGTTTGGTGGCGTCGTATTTTCCGCCGGACCAAGGGTCCATCGGCAGATCGCCATAAATTTCATTGGTCAGCGTCTTCTGCAAGAGATCGATATAGAGCGCTCGCAATTCACTTTCGGCGGAAGTTGCTTTGTCGTCGCCGTATTCGACATCTTCAAGGGGATTTTCCTTGATTTTTGCCTGTCCCATTTTATCCCCGTATCGGTAAAGTCTTTGTCGCTATCGAATATTTCTATAGTAGACTTTCAACCTTATTCGAGGCTGCATCGCTCTATTCCCGTAGCCGCGCCCGGTCGGCATCGAGAGGCAAGCCCTGCTCGGCTCTGTCGAGCGCCAATTGTGCCTGATGCAGCGCGGCCGCCCGAAAATCCTGATCTCCTATGCGGCTCAGCGCCGTAAGCGCCTTCCTCAGGCGCAGCTGCACTTCGACGAGACCGGCGCTGTCCCGAGCCAGCAGCATGAAGCCGTCCTCCATGAGTTCTTCCGATTTCAGCGGCGGAACATGGACGCGCGAATATTTCGGCTCGCTATCGCGCATTTCCTCGCAACCCTTCGCCCAAATGGTCATGAGCCGCGTCAAGCGCCCGATAACGTCAATCGCGGTCCCATGATCGTTGGTGGCGGGCGAAAGCGCTCGCGTGCCGATCTCGCTCAGAACCACGATGCCGAAACGGGGATCCTGATCGAAGCTGCGTTCGCTGCGAAGAGTGAAGGCTTTCAAGATGCCGCCCCGAAACTCTTCGCTGCCCTCGCCGCTCTTCCAATCGACCCAAGCCAGCGGCGTATCGCTGTAGAGAAAGGTGCCGGGAAGCGCCGATAGATATATGTCGGCGTCTGCTTCTTCGCAGCAGGCCGATAGCGCTTCCATGTCGATATGCTGAACGTAACACACCACATTCGCCACAAGGGGCGCGGCGTGGTCCGGCACATTGCTGCGGTCGCGCAGCGGAACTCCTCCGAGATAAGGCTCTTCGAGCCGCTCCTCGAGCGCGCATTTCGTCGCCGTCTCGACCCGTTCCGTAGTCTCGCTGACGCGCCCGAGCCGCGTGAGGTGATCGATCCAGCGCAGAAGCGCGACAACGATGAGCGCGATGACCGCAATCGTCACCACGAACAGGATGCTGCGTCCGTGCTCGCCATAGGCGCCGGTCTTGAGCACGACGATGCCGACGATCGCGAACAGGAACGAGCCGATGAAAGTCGACAGCGTGTTCTGCGTCACCGCGTCTTCCATCAGCAGTTTGGTCGCGCGCGGCGTGACATTGTTCGTGGCCGAACCATAGGCGGAAGTCATGACGTTGAGCGAAAACGTGGTCACGGCCAGCATGCTCGACGCTATGATGGTGAGGATGCTGTCGACCGCATCCGCGCCGATGGAAACCGGGAAGCGCCAGGGAATGAAGCGGTCCGCTACCGTGGCAAGAAGCGCTGCGATGATACCCATCGCCCCGATCAGCGTGGCACGCACCCAAAGCTGGCGCGTGAGTTGCATCAGCATCCATCGCCAGCGCGGCATGTACTCTCCTCGATCGATTTTTTGCGTGGCACGGCGGATGCGCTATCGACCGCACCACCGATGATCGTGCGGCTCGCGAGGCGCAACCACATAATCACCTGATTAAGGAGCAACACTCAAATCGTTGTTCGGGTTCACGAAGATCCGCGCGGCACCGAAGCCAGCGCTTGTCGCTTTCCGCGATGCGGAAGCGCGTCGCGAGCTTTCAGCTCGCGAAAAGGCGGCGTTAACGATGGCCAATTGATGCACAGGCCCCCGTCACGCCGCCTCGATCTGTTCTGCCGTAGCCAGACCGTAAAGCCAATCACTTGATCGCTTTACGTCAAGCCTCCTTCTTCGGCAGGTTGAGCCGGATGTGCAGGTCGCGGAGCTGCTTTGCGCCCGCCTCGGAGGGCGCACCCATGAGCAGGTCTTCGGCCTGCTGGTTCATGGGGAAGAGCGAGATTTCGCGCAGGTTCTTCGCGCCCGTGATGAGCATCACGATGCGGTCGATGCCGAATGCCATGCCGCCATGCGGGGGCGCGCCGAACTGGAACGCGCGGTAGAGGCCGCCGAAGCGCTCTTCCACGTCCGCCTTCGTGAGGCCGACCTTCTCGAACGCCGTCACCATGGTTTCGGGCGACTGGTTACGGATCGAGCCGGACGCGATCTCGAAACCGTTACAGACGAGGTCGTACTGATACGCCTTGAGTTCGAGCGGATCGCGCGTTTCGAGCGCTTCGAGGCCGCCTTGCGGCATGGAGAACGGGTTGTGCGCGAAATCGACCTTCTTCTCGTCCTCGTTCCATTCGTAGAACGGAAAGTCCACGATCCAGGCGAGTTCGAAGCGGTCGCGGTCCACGAGGTTCAGTTCCTCGCCGACACGCGTTCGCGCCTCGCCCGCGAATTTGTAGAACTTCGCCGGGTCGCCGCCGACGAAGAACACCGCGTCGCCATCGCCCACGCCGAGCTGCGCAGCAATCGCCGCCGTGCGCTCGGGACCGATGTTCTTCGCAACCGGGCCAGCGCCTTCCAGCGCGTCGCCTTCCTTGCGCCAGAAGATGTAGCCGAGGCCGGGCTGGCCCTGCTGTTGCGCCCACGAGTTCATGCGGTCGCAGAACGCGCGGCTGCCGCCGGTCTTGCCGGGAATGGCCCAGACGCGCGCTTTCTTGTCCTTTTCCAGCATGCCGGCGAACACCTTGAAGCCGGAGCCGCGGAAATGCTCGCTCACGTCCTGCATTTCGATGGGGTTACGCAGGTCGGGCTTGTCTGTGCCGTATTTCGTGATGGCGTCGTCATAGGCGATGCGCGGGAAAACATCGGTCACGGGCTTGCCGCCCGCGAAGCCGTCGAACACCGCGCGGATGACGGGCTCCATCGTGTCCCACACGTCTTCCTGCGTGACGAAGCTCATTTCGAGGTCGAGCTGGTAGAATTCGCCGGGCAGACGGTCGGCGCGCGGGTCTTCGTCGCGGAAACACGGCGCGATCTGGAAGTAGCGGTCGAAGCCCGCCACCATCAGAAGCTGCTTGTATTGCTGCGGCGCCTGCGGCAGCGCGTAGAACTTGCCGGGATGGATGCGCGACGGCACGAGGAAGTCGCGCGCGCCTTCGGGCGACGACGCGGTGAGGATGGGCGTCGAAAATTCGGTGAAGCCCGCGTCCACCATCCGCTTGCGCATGTCGGCGATGATCTTCGTGCGCTGAATGATGTTGCGATGCAGCGTCTCGCGGCGCAGGTCGAGGAAGCGGTAGCGCAGGCGCACGTCCTCTGGGTATTCCGGCTCACCGAAGACCGGCAGCGGCAGTTCCTCGGCCTTCGACAGCACATCGAGCGTGCCGATGCGCACCTCGACCTCGCCTGTCGGCAGGTTCGGGTTCACGGTGTCGCCCTCGCGGATCACCACGTCGCCGTCGATGCGGATGACCCATTCGGCACGCACCGCTTCGGCCGACTTGAACGCGGGAGCGGACGGGTCGACCACGCATTGCGTCAGGCCGTAATGGTCGCGCAGGTCGATGAACAGGAGGCCGCCATGGTCGCGCACGCGATGGACCCAGCCCGAAAGCCGCACGGTCTTGCCCGCGTCGGCTCGCCTGAGCGCCCCGCAGGTCGTCGAACGATAGGCATGCAGCTTCGCCGCGCCAGAGTTCGCCTCCGCCCCTTTCGCGTCAACCGCGTTCACTTCGGTTTCCTGCTTCGTTTTCTTGCCGGAGATGGCGGACTTTGCCCGCCCGCCAGACGCGGTTTTTTCCACAGAAGTCATCCTTCAGGATCGGAGCCGGCGCCGTTCAGCAATTCTTGACCGAACGGCGGCAAAGCGGCTTAAAAGAGACACAGTTCTGGTCGCCCACTGTTCCAGAGCGCTTGAATCGCGGACAAACCAGCGCATGGACCGCGATGTTTGTCAAGAATGCGAGCCAGTCACGAGAGCCGCCCCACAGCCCGAGCTACAATAAAAGAATGATTGATCTGCCGCCCGTCATTACCTCCATCACAGACCTCAAGACGCTTTGCGATGCGCTTGCTGGCCAGCCCTACGTGACCGTTGACACCGAGTTCATGCGGCAGACGACCTACCGGCCGAAGCTCTGTCTTATCCAGATGGCCGCGCCGGGTATCGAGGCCGTCGTCGATCCGCTGCCGAACCTCGACCTGTCGCCGTTTTACGCGCTGATGGCGAATACCGCCGTCGTGAAGGTCTTCCACGCCGCCCGTCAGGATATCGAAATCGTCTGGCAGGAAGCGGGGGTGATCCCGATGCCGCTGTTCGATACGCAGATCGCGGCGATGGCGCTCGGCCATGGCGACGCGATCTCCTACGGCGCGCTCGTCAAGAAGCTGCTGAAGAAGAACCACGACAAGACCTATCAGGCCATCGATTGGTGCCAACGTCCGCTCGGGCCGAAGCAGCTCGAATATGCGCTCGGCGATGTCACCTATCTGCGCGACGTCTACGCCAAGCTGAAGCAGCGGCTTGAGCAGACCGGCCGCGAACCGTGGCTTGAGGAAGAAGTCGCCGTCCTCACCGATCCCAAGACCTACGCTTTCGATCCGGCCGACGCGTGGAAGCGCCTCAAGCTCGGCGGCAAGTCGCGCACGGCGCGCTCCATCATCATGGAGCTTGCGGCCTGGCGCGAACGTGCGGCGCAGGACGAGAACGTGCCGCGAGGGCGCGTGCTCAAGGACGAAGCGATCTACGAGGTGGCCAAGCACGCGCCGCGTACGCTCGAAACCCTGTCGCGGCTCCGCTCCGTCCGCGACAGCGTCAGGTCGCGCGGCGATGCGATCCTGCGCGCGGTTGAGGCCGCACTTGGCCGCGATCCGGGCGACGTGGTGAACGCGGCGGCGCATGTCGATCTTTCGGCCGGGGCTTCCGCCACCGTCGAGCTTCTGCGCGTGCTGCTCAAGGCCGTCTCCGCCGAACTCGACATCGCGCCGAAGCTTCTCGCCAGCGCCGAGGATCTCGAAAAGCTCGCGCAATATGACGACCCGGACGTGCCCGCGCTAAAGGGCTGGCGGCGTCCGCTGTTCGGCGACAAGGCGCTCGCGCTGAAGGAAGGCCGCCTCGCACTCGGCATCAAGAAGAACGAGGTCGCGGTCTTTCCGCTGTAGCTTGCCCGGTTTCCGCCGCTCCGCTATACACCGCCCTGTAAGATTCGCACCGTCGGCACTACATCCGACGCAAGCCAAATTCCCGACCAACCCGAACAAAGAGCGAGCACATGGCCGTCGAGCGCACCCTTTCCATTCTGAAACCCGATGCCACCGAGCGTAACCTCACCGGCAAGATCAACGCCGTCATCGAGGGTGCGGGCCTTCGCATCATCGCGCAGAAGCGAGTGAAGTGGGATGCGGGCGACGCGGCGTCCTTCTATGCCGTGCACAAGGCTCGCCCGTTCTACAACGACCTCGTGACCTACATGACCTCCGCGCCGATCGTGGTTCAGGTGCTCGAAGGCGAGAACGCCGTCGCGAAATATCGCGAGATCATGGGCGCGACGAACCCGGAGAACGCCGCTGACGGCACGATCCGCAAGCTGTTCGCCGAGAACATCGAGCGCAATTCCGTGCACGGCTCCGACAGCGCGGACAACGCGGCTCAGGAAATCGGCCTCGTCTTCCAGGAAAGCGAAATCGTCGGCTGAACAAGCCGCGACGCTAGGCAGACGCGACGAAGGCCGGGCATGTCCCGGCCTTTTTTTGCGCCCCGCTCCCTCGCTCGCATCGGCGTCGCTTGGGGATTGTCAGCTTCCCTCGCCGCCTTTTCTCAGCTTCACGCGACACCCGCGTTCAGGTAATGTTACTTCATAACATAGGAGGATGCGGCATGCGGGAAACGACCTTCGAAATTCTGGCGGCGCGCTGCGGTGACAGCGGATGCGGCTGCGGGTGTCCGACCATCATGCAGGCGGGCGACGACGTGGTTATCGTCGGCGATGGTGCCTCGCGGCTCATTGAGGCGGCTTCGGTGCGCGAGAGGATCGGCGAAGGCGAAGCTGCGGTAGTCATTCCGCGCGCGCTGCTGGTGGAGGCGCTGGCGAACCTTCGGCAGAGAGAAGCCGCACTTTAGAGGCACCGCTTCTGCTGGAAGCGAGAAGAAGATGGCGTACGACACGGCGAGGAGGACCGACGTCTGAACGTCGGCTCTGTGATCTGTTTCCTGCCGGTCCCGGATCGGAGGGGGACGAAATGCGCCTCCCTCCATGCTCGCGCAGCCAGTTTCTCAACTCGCCCGCGCGTCGAACTCCCGCACGGCCGCCGCATCGCGCGCCGAAAGCTCGGGATAGGCCGGATCGCTGCCGACATCGTCGGTGATGCGCCACGAGCGCGCGCATTTCCGCCCGTCCGCGCGTTTCGGCACCACGGCCACGCCCTCAACCTCGTCGAGTGTGAACGCATCCGCGGGCGCGTCGCCGGACTTGATCGCGAAGCCGCTCGTGATGGCGATTTCGGCCCAGTCGGCGGCTTTCGCGACGGCGGCGAGTTCCTTGTTGCCGATGTAGATGTCGGGCGCGGCTTCGAGGCTCGACCCGATACGCTTCTCGCGCCGCTCGATTTCGAGCGCACCCGTGATGACGCGGCGGACGGCGAAGATCTTCTCCCACTTCTCGCCGAGCGCATCGTCGCGCCACGCCGCCGGGATCGCCGGGAAGCGGCTCAGATGCACCGAGCCTTCCGCGTCCGCGCCGTGCCGCGCGAGCCAAGCCTCCTCCGCCGTGAACGGCAGGATCGGCGCGAGCCACGCGGTCAGCGCTTCGAACAGCGTGTTCAGTACGGTGAGCGATGCGCGCCGCTTCGGGCTGGAATGCGCCTCGCAATAAAGCGTGTCCTTGCGGATGTCGAAATAGATCGCGGACAGGTCGTTCGAGCAAAACTCGGCGAGCACGCGATACGCCTTGCGGAAGTCGAAGGCATTGTAGGCCGCGCGAAGCTCCGCGTCGATTTCGGCGACGCGATGCAGGATGTAGCGCTCAAGCTCGGGCATCTCCGCCACGGCGACGTCATGCCCCGGCTCGTAATGCGCGAGATTGCCGAGCACGTAACGCAGCGTGTTGCGCAGCTTGCGATAGGCATCGACCGCCGACTGGATGATCTGCGGCCCGATGCGCAAATCCTCGGTGTAGTCCGACGACAGCGCCCAAAGGCGCAGGATGTCCGCGCCCGATTGTTTGATGATGTCCTGCGGCGCGACCGTGTTGCCGAGCGACTTCGACATCTTGCGGCCCTGCTCGTCATTGACGAAGCCGTGTGTCAGCACAGTGTCGAAGGGTGCGCGGCCGCGCGTGCCGCAACTCTCCAGCAGCGACGACTGGAACCAGCCGCGATGCTGGTCCGAGCCTTCGAGATAGAGGTCGGCGGGCCATTTCAGGTCGGGCCGCTTTTCGAGCACGAAGGCGTGCGTCGAGCCACTGTCGAACCACACGTCGAGGATGTCGCGCACCTGCTCCCACTCGTCCGGGGCGGCGACGAGGCCATCGAGGAAGCGCGTCGCCGCGCCGTCCGCGAACCACGCATCCGCACCCTCGGCCGCGAACGCCGCCACGATGCGCGATTGAAGCTCCGCCGCGCCGTTGAAGCCCGCGTTCGGGATGACTTCGCCCGTCTCCTTTTGCACGAAAACGGTGATCGGCACGCCCCACGCGCGTTGGCGCGAGATGACCCAATCCGGGCGGTCGGCGACCATGCCGCCGATGCGGTTGCGACCCTGCGGCGGCACAAAGCGCGTGTCGTCTATCGCGGCGAGCGCCAGCGCGCGCAAGGTTGCGTCCTCCCCGCCCGCGACGTCGCCCGGCACGGCCACCGGCTTGTCCATCGCGATGAACCATTGCGGCGTGTTGCGGAAGATGACCGGCGCCTTCGACCGCCACGAATGCGGATAGTCGTGCTTGTGGCGCGGGTTCATGGACGCGAGCGCGCCAGCGGCCTTCAGCGCTTCAACCACGGCGGCGTTTGCGTAGCGCGTATCGTCGAGCTTGCCGAAGCTGCCCTTGTCGTCGACCACGCGCTTCGGCTCCGCGCCGCCGAACAGGCCGACATGCGCGCGATAATAGCCGTCCGGGCCGACCGTATCCGGAACGGTCGTGTCTATGCCCGCCGCCGCGATTTCGCGGCCCTTCGCCATCCAGATTTCAAAGTCGTCCGCGCCGTGGCCGGGAGCGGTGTGTACGAAGCCCGTGCCCGCGTCCTCGGTGACGTGGTCGCCTTCGAGCAGCGGCACGCTAAATTCGTAGCCCTCGCTCGCGTGAAACGGATGGGCCGCGACGAGGCCCGCAGGATCGACGTCATCGATGAGCGTCCATTCGTCAACACGCGCAGCCTGGAAGAAATTCTCGGCCAGCGACTTCGCGAGGATGAAACGCTCGCCAACCTTCGTCCAATTGTCGTCGGGAGCTGCCGTCACCTCATAGAGGCCGTAGCCGATCCGGCGCGAATAGGAGATCGCGCGGTTGGCCGGGATGGTCCAAGGGGTCGTCGTCCAGATGACGATGGATGTGCGCCGCGTCTCTTCTTCCGTCCATTTCTCGCCGTGCAGAGGGATGCCTGGCTGATTGTGCAAGACGAAGGGTGCAACTTGTGGCACGTAGCGAAGCGGAAACTTCACATAGATCGCCGCGCTCGCGTGCTCGTGATATTCCACCTCGGCCTCGGCGAGCGCGGTCCGCTCCACCACCGACCACATCACGGGCTTCGAGCCGCGATAAAGCAGCCCGTTCATGGCGAATTTCATCAATTCGCCCGCGATGGTCGCCTCGGCCTCGAAGGCCATGGTCGAGTAATGGTTCGGCCAGTCGCCCTCGACGCCGAGCCGCTTGAACTCGGCCATCTGCACGCCGATCCACTTCGCGGCGAACTCTCGACACTGGCGGCGGAACGAATTGACCGGCACCTCGTCCTTGTTCTTGCCCTTCGCGCGATACTGCTCCTCCACCTTCCACTCGATGGGAAGGCCGTGGCAGTCCCAGCCCGGCACATAGTTCGCGTCCTTGCCCTGCATCTGCTGCGAGCGGACGATGGCGTCCTTCAGGATCTTGTTGAGGCCGGTGCCGATGTGGATGTTGCCGTTGGCGTAGGGCGGGCCGTCATGCAGCACGAATTTTTCGCGGCCCGACGAGTCCTCGCGCAGGCGTGCGTAAAGCCCCATCTTCTCCCAGCGGTCGAGAAGCTTCGGTTCGAGGTTCGGCAACCCCGCCTTCATGCCGAAATCGGTCTTCGGCAGAAACAGCGTCTTCGACCAGTCGCGCCCACCTTGTGCCGCGGCGTCGGCTTTCGCCGCCTTAGCGGAAACGTCGTCCTTCGCCGGGCCGTTCTTGGTCGGCCGGGCGGCCTCGTCTTTCTTGGTCATCGAATAGCCTAACGCGGCGTGTGCGCCGCAGGTCATAGGAAATTTTGCCTAGCATTAGAGCGAACGCAAAAGCGCGGCAAGAACGTTGATGCACCTATCCGGCGGCGCGATGTTTAGCCGAACCCGTTGTGGCGAGCGCTGAAGAAGAAGGGCGGTCGCCCGCCCCCCCCGTCAGTAAAGCTGCTTGCGGACGGCCTCGCTCGTCGGATCGACCGCGGCTTCGGGCGGCGCGGGTTGCTCGTCGGGCACGGACGCCGGGGGCGGCGCGAAGTCGGCGCGAGCGGCCTCTGTCTCCGTCGCCTTCGACACGGCCGGTTCCTCCTCATGCGCGGGCTTGGTCTGTTCGGCGCGAATATCGTCGCGCGGGCGTTCGAGGATCGCGCAGACGCCCATGCCGCCCGCCGTGCAGATGGAAATCAGCCCGCGTCCGCCGCCGTTCTCTTCAAGGATTTTCGCGAGTTGCGCTATGATGCGCGCACCCGTCGCCGCGAAGGGGTGCCCGTAGGCGAGGCTCGATCCCTTGACGTTCAGCTTCGAGCGGTCGATGGAACCGAGCGGCTTGTCCTTGCCGAGCATCGTCTTGCAATAGTCCGCGTCTTCCCACGCCTTCAGCGTGCACAGTACTTGCGCGGCGAACGCCTCATGGATCTCGTAGAAGTCGAAGTCCTGCAAGCTGAGCCCCGCGCGGTCGAGCATCTTCGACACGGCAATGGTCGGCGCCATCAGAAGGCCGCGTCCAGCGTCCACAAAGTCGATGCCCCAATGCTGGCCGAAGGTGAGCCAGGCCTGCGGCTTCAGGCCGTGAGCCTTCGCCCAATCTTCCGACGCCAGCAGCACCGCCGACGCGCCATCGGTCAGCGGGGTGGAATTCGCCGCCGTCAGCGTACCGTTGTCCTTGTCGAAGGCGGGCTTCAGCGTGCCGAGCTTTTCGAGGCTGATGTCGGGGCGCAGATTGTTGTCGCGGTAGACGCCCGCCGTCGGCGCGAGCAGATCGTCGAGGAATCCCGCATCGTAGGCCGCCGCCGCATTCTTGTGGCTCTCATAGGCCAGCTTGTCCTGCTCGTCGCGGGGGATCTGCCATTCCTTTGCCATGAGTTCGCAATGCTGGCCCATGGAAAGGCCGGTGCGCGGCTCGGCAACCGCAGGCGGGTTGACCGAGATGTCGCCGAGCGAAAAGCCGGAGAGAAGCGACGTCGCCTTGCCCTTGACGGTCTTCTCGCTCGACACCTTGGCGAGCCGCTTTGCAAGCGCGCGCTTCAGCTCGATCGGCGGGTCGGACACTGTGTCCGTGCCGCACGCGATGGCGCTGTCTATAGCCCCGATGGCGATCTTCGCCGCGCTGCCGAGCGCCGCCTGAAGGCTCGTGCCGCAAGCCTGGCTGAGCGTGATGCCCGGAGTATCCTCGGCGAGCTTCGTGCCGATCACCGCCTCGCGCGTGAGGTTGAAGTCGCGCGCATGCGTGACGACCGCACCGCCGACCACCTCGTCGATATGCTCGCCCTGAAGATGATACTTCTCGACAAGCCCGTTCAGCGCCGCCGTGAGAAGGTCGAGGTTGGTCAGGTCGTCATAGCCCGTATTGCCCCGACAAAAGGGCGTGCGGATGCCGCCGATCACGGCCACCTTGCGCAATGTCTCACCCATGGAAGTCTCCCCGCACATCTGTTGTGGTCTTGGCGCGTGTTGTGGTCTTGGCGCGGCCGCGCCAGAAAGCTTCGCCGTTCAGAGCGGCCCGCGTCCGGTTGGACGTGTATACGCCGCTCTAACACTTTAAATGCGATCAACTTTTCCGCATTGGATTGGAATCGATTCAATGCGGGTTGATCTAACGTCATCCCGCGTGAACAGGCTCGCCGCCCGTCTTCGCCGCGCCGTTTTCCCTCGCCTTCAGCGACGCGCGATAATGCAGCGGCCCGCCACGGAAGGGCGCGAAGCCCGCGCCGAAAACCGCGCCCGCGTCCACGTGATCGGCATCCGCCACAACGCCATCGGCCAGCGCCTTCTCGCTCTCGTCGATCAGGGGTGCGATCAGCTCGCGGCCGAGCACCGAAAGATCGGCCTTGGCGAAATTCGGCGCGGTGGCCGGCTTCTCGCGCTTGCCGTCCACCCATTTGTAGAAGCCTTCGCCCGTCTTCTTGCCGAGCTTTTTCTCAGCGACGAGTTGCATCAACGGGTGGTCGTCCGGCGTCGGCAGCTTGAGAATTTTGGCCACGCTCAGCGCCACGTCGAGGCCGACGATATCAACAAGCTCGATCGGCCCGACCGGCATGCCGAATTCCTCAGCCGCCGCGTCGATCTTCTCCTTCGGCGTGCCCTCGGCGAGCTTCTGCATCGCGCCGAACATATAGGGCGCGAGCGTGCGGTTCACGAGGAAGCCCGGCGACGATTTCACGATGAGCGGCAGCTTGCCGATGCGTGTCACGAAGGCCGCGCCGCGCCGGATTTCCTCCTCGCGGCTGTCCGCGCCCTTCACCACCTCGACGAGCGGAAGCACGGTGACGGGGTTGAAGAAATGCAGTCCGATGAGGCGCGACGGATCTTGCAGCGCTGATGCGATGTCCTCGATCTTGAGCGACGAGGTGTTGGTGGCGAGCAGCGCGCCGGGCTTCAGCTTCGGCTCGACCTCGGCGAAAACCGCGCGCTTCGCGTCAAGGTTCTCGTAGATCGCCTCGATCACCACATCCGCGCGGTGGATCTGCGCGCCTTGCGGGTCGGCCAGAAGCCGCGCCTTCGCCTTCTCGGCTTCAAGCGGCGAGCGCATACGCTTCTTGAAAAACGCATCCGCCCGCTTCAGCGCCTTCTCCACCGCCTCGGGCGAATTGTCCTGAAGCGAAACCTCCATGCCTTCGCGCACGCAGGCCATGGCGATATCCGCGCCCATCGTGCCCGCACCGATCACATGCGCGCGCGCCGGACGCCAGCCATCCTTCGGCGCTTCTGCTTTCAGCATCTCGGACAGCCGGAACACGCGGCGCAGGTTGCGCGACTGGTCGGAAATCATCAGCGGCGCGAAGAATTTCGTCTCGGCGCGCTTCATGTCGTCGAAGCTGCCGCCGTGCTTCTCGAACAGGTCGATCAGGCGGAACGGCGCGGGATAATGCTCCGCGCGCACCTTGGCGGCGGTTTCCTTGCGCATGCGGTTCGCGAGGAAGGCGCGCCCCGGCTCGAACATCAGGAGCGGCTGCCATGCGCGCGACGGCTGCGAGTGTGCGTTCTTGAGGACGGCCTTGCGCGCTGCCCATTTCAGCTCATGACGCGTCGGCACGAGTTGATCGACGGCACCCGCCGCCCTCGCCTGCCCCGGCCGGAGAAGCTTGCCCGCGAGCATGGGCGGCATCGCGCTCATCGGGCCAGCCTGGCGCAGCCATCGCGCCGAGCCGTTCAGCCCCGGAATGATGCCGAGCTTCACCTCGGGCAGGCCGATGCGGGTGGCATCCTCGCGCGTCGCGATGCGGTAATGACAGGCGAGCGCAAATTCGAGGCCGCCGCCGAGACACGCGCCGTTGATCGCGGCCACCACCGGCACGGGCAGCGCCTCGATGCGGTCGAACACGGCGGTTCCGGCGCGCACGGCCTCGATCACGTCCTCTTCGGTCTTGAGGTCGTCGAATTCCTTGATGTTCGCGCCCGCGATGAAGCTCTTGTCCTTGCCGGACATGATGACGAGGCCGCGCACGGTGCGATCCTGCGCGCCGTGCGCCACAGCCGTCACGATCCGGTCGAGTTCCGCGAACTGCTCGCGGCCGAGCGTATTGTGCGATTGCCCCTTCACGTCAAAGACCGCCCAGGCGATCCTTTCGAGATCGATCGTGTACTGCCAGTGCTTGAGGTTCGCGATATCGGCTGACATTTCCGTTCCTACTCCCTCGTTCGTCTCTGAGCCCCGCACGAAACGGCGGGTTGCGGCTGCCCCTGCGCCGCCTCGGTGTTACTCGGCGGCGGGCGCATCCGCCTTGACACGGTCGGGCGCGCGCTTGTCCGGCGCCGCTTGCGCGCCTTTCCGGGCTGCGCTCGTGTAATGTGGCTCAAGCTCGACGGGCTCGAAATCGTCCACCGCGATCACCTTCGCCACGAGCCGCTCCGCCTCCCGCAACGCATCGGCTTCAGTCGGCGTGAGGATCGCCTTGTCCACGGCCTCCTTGAACCAGTCATTGCCGAGATAGCGCTTCACGAGACCGGCACGAACGGCTTTATCAAGTTTCTTGTCCGCGTCCTCGGCGACGACAGTTTTCAGGAATGCCGCTTCGAGCACGCCGGTCGAATCGTTCTCATCCTTCGACACATAGATGTAACGCGTAAGACGGTCGCGAAGCTCGCCCGGCTCCAGCACCGCCGTCACAACTTCCTTCGCCAGTGCGTCGGACGGTTTTGCCCAGTGGTTGCCGATCGGGAAGACAAGCGCGCGCAGGAAATAGCCGCCGCCCTTCGACGGGTAATTGTCGAACGCATCCGAAAGCGCTGCGTAAAAGCGGTGGAAGGCCGACTTCACCGCATAGTCGAACACCGGCCGCTCACTCGGCAGCGCGCCGTCATCCTCGTAGCGCTTCAACAGGCAGGCGATGAAGTAAAGCTCGGAAAGCGCATCCGCCAACCGCCCCGTGAGGCGCTGCTTCACCTTGAGGCCGCCGCCGAGCGTCATCACCGAGAAGTCGGCCGCGAGCGCGAAGTTGGTCGCGGCGCGCTCAAGCTGTGCATAATAATAAGGCACTGGCGCGTTGATGGGCGAGCGCGCGAAGAGGCCCGCCGTGATGTTGTGGAACGCCGCGCCGAAGACGTTCGACACCGAAAACGCCGCGTGCTTCTCGAACGCGTCCTCGAAGGTGGCGAAGCCCTTCGCATGATCCGGGTTCTGCGCGGCCTCGATTTCGGAATAGAGATAGGGATGCGAGCGCAGCGCCCCTTGCGCGAAAACGATGAGGCTGCGCGAGAGGATGTTCGCGCCTTCCACCGTGATCGAGACGGGCGAAATCTGGAACGCCGCCTGAAGATAGTTCTTCGGCCCGTCACAGATGCCCTTGCCGCCGTGGATGTCGAGCGCGGCGTCGAGCGCCTTCCGCATCCGCTCCGTCGACTGGTATTTCATGATGGCCGAAATGACGGCGGGCTTGGCGCCGGCGGAGATCATGGCCGACGTCACCGCGCGCGCCGCTTCGAGCGTGTAGGCCGTCTCAACGATGTCGGCGAGCTTCTCCTGAATGCCCTCCATGCGCCCGATCGGGATCGAGAATTGCTTGCGCACGCGGGCGTAGGCGCTCGTCACGCGCAGCAGCTGCTTCGCGCCCGCCGTGGCCGACGCCGGAAGCGAGATCGCGCGCCCCGCAGCGAGACACGACATCAGCATGCGCCAGCCCTGGCCCACGCGATCCTTGCCGCCGACGACCCAGTCGATGGGGATGAAAACGTCGGTGCCGCGCACCGGACCGTTCGGAAATGACGAACCCGCGGGCAGGTGCCGGTTGCCGATTTCGACGCCCGGATGGTCGGCGGGGATGAGCGCCAGCGTGATGCCGATATCGTCGCCCTTGCCGAGGATGTTCTCGGGGTCGAACAGGTGGAACGCGAGGCCGACGAGCGTCGCCTTGGGCGCGAGGGTGATGTAGCGCTTGTCGAAGGAAACGCGGATGCCGAGCGTCTCCTTGCCCTCATAAGTGCCGCGCGTGACATAGCCCAAGTCCCGCATGGCGGCGGCGTCCGACCCGGCCGAGGGGCTCGTCAGCGCGAAGCACGGGATTTCCCGGCCCTTCGCCAGCGGTTCGAGCCAGCGCTTCTTCTGCTCGTCGGTGCCGAACTCTTCGATCAGTTCGCCCGGCCCGAGCGAATTCGGCACCATGACGACGATTGACGCGTCAGGGTTGCGCGACGACACCTTGCCGAGGATGAGCGACTGCGCCTGAGGCGAGAAGCCAAGCCCGCCATGCTCCTTCGAGATGAGCATGCCGAGGAAGCCCTTCTCCCGGATGAAGGTGAGGATGTCGTCGGGGATGCCGTGGCGATTGTGGCGAATGTCCCAATCGTTGAGCTTCTGGCAAAGCTCCTCCGTCTCATGGTCGAGGAAATGCTGCTCCTCGGGCGTGAGCACGACGGGATCGACGGCGCGAAGCTTGTTCCAGTCGGGGCGGCCCGAAAAGATTTCGGCGTCAAAGCCGATGGTGCCCGCGTCGAGCGCCTCCTGCTCGGTCTTTGAGACCGGCGGCAGAACGCGCTTCACTGTCTTGAACGCGGGGCGTGTCACCACGGCGCGGCGCACCGGCCGCCACGCGAGAAGACCGAGGAAGGCGGCGGGCAGCCAACCGAGCAGCGCCCATGTCGAGAAGTCGAGGCCGTGCAAATCACCGTCGAACAGGCCGAGCTTCCAGACGAGCGTCACGCCTGCGAGCCATGCCGCCCACGTCCACAGCGCTTCGCGCCGGATGGCGAGGGCAAAGGCCGCGGCGACCGCAAGGACGACGAACAGAAAGCCGATCATTGGCAGTTTTTCCTTTCCGGCCGCACCGCCGCCACATGCCGCGGCGCCGTTTCGCGTGGGTTGGACGCGTTCATTCCTACAAAGAGGTAGTCGCCGGCCGATGGGATCGCAATGAGCCGCATCCACTTCGCCGCCTCATATTCTCAGGCAACGGAGCATTGTAGAAAATTGATTGAAAGCTCATTAACCGCCGGTTCGCCGGACGGCTACCAAAGTTTTCACGCGGGTTCACAGGCGGAAAAGTCGCGCCCGTTCTCTTGGCTTTCAAGGGAGCAAGCCCAATTTCGGGCTTGCCGGGATCGTTGTTGCGGAAGGGAGGCTGCATGCACATGCCATCAGGCGAGCCAAGGACGCACGAGGATTTCGAGGTGGCCGCTCGGGCAATCTGGCGCGACCTGCCGGAGCAATTCCGCGCGGTGCTGGGTGATGTGACGGTTGAGGTGGCCGATTTTGCCGACGCGGAGACGCTGCAGGACTTGTCCATCCGCGATCCTTACGAGTTGCTCGGGCTGTATCATGGCGTGGGACTGCCGTCCAAAAGCGTGTCGGACCCCATGTGTCTGCCGGACAGGATCTTTCTCTACCGCATCCCCATCCTGAATTACGCGCGCGAGAACCGCGAGCCGGTGCGTGGCGTCATCCACCACGTGCTCATCCACGAGATCGGCCATCATTTCGGTTTTTCCGACGCCGACATGGATGAAATCGAATCTGGGGGGTAACGGCTCTCCACGAAATGGCCGCCCGACGCTTTCACGCGGGAAATGGCGCTGCCGACGCATTAAAAGGCGGCCAGTTCCGGTCCTTCTCGGAGATCGAACTGATGGACAGCGGCCATTCGATGCCGATGAGCGGATCGTCATGAGGGACGCCGCCAGCGCTCTCCGGCGCGTAGAAAGCCGAGATCAGATAGGACACCTCGACATCGTCCGTCAGGCTCTGGAAGCCGTGCGCGAAGCCCTCGGGAATATAGAGGCGCCTGCGGTTTTCGGCGGTGAGTTCGAAACCCTGCCATCTGAGAAAGGTCGGCGCGGCGCGCCGCAGGTCGACGATCACGTCGAAAATCGCGCCGCGGGTGCATGTCACCACTTTCACCTCCCCGTGAGGCGGCGTCTGGAAATGCATGCCGCGCACCGTGCCCTTGCGGATCGTCGAGGATATCGAGTGCTGCACGAAATTGCACACCAAACCCCTCGCTTCAAATTCGCGAGTGCAGAAAGTGCGGGCGAAAAAGCCCCTTTCATCGCGGAAGGGTTCCGGTTCGATCATGAAAGCGCCCTCAAGCAGGGCCGGCTGAAATAGCATTCTGCGATCCCGGATAAGACGAGCTATGGTCAAGTTTACCATGAGCGCAAGAGAACGGTCACGTTGCCGCTGATTTTGTTATTTTAATCGCGTTAGACCGATAATTAAAATTTGATCGATGAAGGACAGCTAAGCGTATCATGGAATCAAGTCCAGAGTCATACCAGGTATTCCGTTGCCGATTGTGCGGAGCGCCTGTCACGGAGACTTTCGTAAACCTCGGAATGTCTCCACTCTGCGAAAGCTTTGTCGCCGAAGACGGCGTCGACGCCATGGAGCCATATTATCCGCTTCATGCCCTTGTCTGTGGCGAGTGTTTTCTCGTGCAGCTTCGGGAATATGTAACGCCCGACGATATTTTTCGTGAGTATGCATATTTCTCGTCATATTCATCGTCATGGGTAGCGCACGCGAAAGCTTATTGCGAAGATATCGCCAAACGACTTTCCCTTGGGCGGGATAGCCTCGTCATCGAATTGGCCAGCAACGACGGTTACTTGCTGCAACACTTCCCGCCGCTCGATATCCCGTGCCTTGGGATCGAGCCCGCGATCAACGTGGCCAAGGTCGCCATCGACAAGGGCATCCCGACGATCACCGAGTTTTTCGGGGTGGCGCTCGCGCGTAAGCTCGTCGCGGAAGGCAAGTCGGCCGATCTAGTCGTCGGCAACAACGTCCTTGCTCAGGTGCCGGACCTTAACGACTTCGTGGCCGGGATCGCTATCGTGTTAAAGCCGGAGGGTGTGGCGACACTGGAATTTCCGCACCTCGAACGCCTGATCGATGAAAACCAGTTCGACACGATCTACCACGAGCATTTCTCCTATTTTTCGTTCACGGCGATCCAGATCCTCGCCCGGCGGCACGGTCTCAAGGTCGTGGATGTCGAGGAACTGCCGACGCACGGAGGTTCGCTCCGCGTTCACTTCGCTCGTGAAGGGTCGCGGCGCACGGCAACGGAAGCGGTGGCGGCACTTCAGGCCCGCGAGAATGCTGCCGGCTTTTCGGAGCTCGGATTCTACACGGGGTTCGGCGATAAAGTGCAGAAGACGAAGCGTGGCATCCTCCGCTGCCTGAGCGACATCAAGGACGCGGGTGGCCGCATCTGCGGTTACGGGGCGCCGGGCAAGGGCAACACGCTCCTCAACTACTGCGGCATAGGCCCCGACTTCCTCGACTTCACCGTCGACCGCAATCCTTACAAGCACGGCCGCTACACCCCCGGCATGCGCATTCCGATCTTCCCCGTCGAGAAGATCGACGCCGTGAAGCCCGACTATCTCTTCATCCTCCCCTGGAACCTCAAGACTGAAATCATGCACCAGATGAGCCACATCGCCGACTGGGGCGGAAAGTTCATCGTGCCCATTCCGAGCGCGCAAATCGTCGATCCGAAAAAGGTGCGGTGATGAAAGTCGTTCTGTTCTGTGGCGGCCTCGGAACGCGTATCCGCGAATATTCGGAAAAAGTGCCGAAACCGATGATTCCGGTCGGCTCTCAGCCCATCATGATGCACATCATGCGGTATTACAGCAACTTCGGGCACAGGGATTTCATCCTGTGCCTCGGATACAAGGCCAACATCATCAAGGAATTTTTCCTGAATTACAAACCGCAGCTCTTTGCAGACTGCGTCGTGTCCAATCATGGCGAGAAGGTAGAGTTTCTCACTGCGATGCCCGCCGACTGGTCCGTGTCGTTGATCGACACGGGCATCTGGCGGAATATCGGCGAACGCCTCACGGAGGTGCGGCCTCATCTCGTCCACGAGGATATGTTTCTCGCCAATTACAGCGACGGCCTTTGCGACGTCGATCTCGACGATATGATCGACAAGTTCAGGCGGAGCGGCAAGGTCGCCTGCTTCCTCGCGACGCGCCCTCCCCTCACCTACCACCTCGTTGACATGGACGGCGCGGGAAACGTGCGCGAGTTTCGTTCGTCGAACAGGTCCGAAATGTGGATCAACGGCGGATATTTCATCATGACGCCCAAGATCTTCGACTACATGCAGCCGGGAGAGGAACTGGTGCTTGAGCCGTTCCAGCGGCTCATCGACGATGGACAGTTGATGGCGTACCGATATGAGGGCTTCTGGCGCTCGATGGACACGCTGCGCGACCGGCAGACGCTGGAGGACATGGTCGAAAAGGGGCAGATGCCGTGGTGCGTGGAACGCAAGGGCCCCGGCAAGCTGTCGCAATCGCTCTCCGAGGTCTCGCGTGCTTGAGCTTGAGCTTGCGCTTCGAGGTCGGCCGCTTCACATCCTCTGCCTCGGTGCGCATTCCGACGACATCGAGATCGGCGCGGGCGGCACCCTTCTCCACTGGATCGCGACCGGCGCGGAGCTTCATGTGCACTGGGCGGTTCTGGCTGCGAACGGTGAGCGCGCCCGTGAGGCAAAAGCGTCGGCGGCGGACTTTCTAGCCGGCGCGAAGAAGACGACGATCGAGGTGCATGCTTTTCGCGACGGCTATTTCAGTTATTGCGCCGAGGTGAAAGACTGGTTCGAGGGATTGAAACGGCGCGTCTCGCCGGACATCATTTTCACCCATGCCCGCGAGGATGCGCATCAGGATCATCGCGAAGTATCGCAACTCACCTGGAACAGCTTTCGCGATCACACCATCCTCGAATACGAGATCCCGAAGTGGGACGGGGATATGCGGCCGCTCAATATGTTTGTGCCGCTTCCGGCCGCGACGGTCGAGCGCAAGATCGAGCTTCTTGACCGTCATTTCGGTTCTCAGCGCTCGAAGGACTGGTTCGACGCCGCAACCTTCCGGGGCCTTGCGCGCCTGCGTGGTATGGAGTGTCGCGCTGCGGAAAGCTTCGCGGAAGGCTTCACCGCTCGGAAATCCATCCTCGCCATCGCCTGATCGATTGAAGCGTCGTGCCGCATCTGAATTATGGCACGACGCTGTAACGGTGCTCGAAGTCTATGCGCGAGCGGCGCGTACGAACGGGATGCGGCCAAACATGAGTTCGGGACGGTAGCGGAACGTCTCGGGGATCATTGATGACGCGGAATGAACGGCGAGATACGCGAAGCACAGGCTCTTTTCGGCCGCGCCCAGATCCGTTTTCCGCAGCATCGCGATGTAGTGGCCGAGCTTCACGAGTTGGGCGGACTTGAAGCGGATCGCCGGATCGATCCGCGATTGCACCGATGTCTTGCCCATCACGCTCGTCATTTCCGCATGCATGCGCTTCTTGAAGAGTTTTCCGGGAGCGATGGAATAGCGCCCATGGAGCGCGAGTTCGGCGAGAAGTAGCTTGTCGGAACCGAAAAAGCTCTGATGCAGGACTGTCTTCAGCAGCGTTTCCCGCCGCATCAACCCGTAGATCGGCGCGCACATGATCTGCTTGGCGAGCACGTCACGGAAGCGCCGCGTCCGGCTTCCCGAACAGGCGCAGTCGTCGCGATCGAGCAACCAGGTTCTGCCGTTCTGCGTATCGACGCAGGCGTGAAGGCCACTATCATAGGGAAGAGCGCGCCCGTCTCCATCGACGAGAGCGGTTTCGCTGTGGCTGACAGCGACCGACGCGTCGTCCCGGATCGCGGGAAAACACGCTGCGAGATACTCGGGCTCGTAGAGATCGTCGGCTGCGGACCATTTGAAGTAGGGCGCGGTCGCGAGTTCGAAGACCCGGTTGTAATTCGGGATCAGCCCGATATTCGTCTCGTTACGGAAGTATTTTACGCGCGCGTCGGCGGTGGCATAGGCGCGAAGCAACTCCTCCGTGCCGTCATTTGACGCGTTGTCCGAGATCACGATATCGAAGTCGCCGAACGTCTGGGACAACAGGCTGTCCATGAGCTCGCCGACATAGGGCAGCCCATTATAGACAGGAACACCGATCGAGATTTTCGGCAAGGAACGCATTACAAACCTCCGAAACTCTGCAAGATCAATAGGCCTTGCGGGATATGAAGCCGTAGATCGGCGTCATAAGAACGATCTTGATGTCCAGCCAGATCGCCCAGTTCTCGATGTATTCGAGATCGAGCTTGACGCGCTGTTCCATCTGTGACGCCTCCAGCACTTCGCCGCGGAAGCCATTGATCTGGGCCCAACCGGTGATGCCGGGCTTCACGCGATGACGCCTGGCGTAGTTCTCAAGAAGACGGGAATAATAATCGTTGTGGGCCAACGCATGCGGCCTCGGCCCCACGACGGACATGTCGCCCTTGAGCACATTCAGGAACTGCGGTAGCTCGTCGAGGCTCGTGCGGCGAAGGATGCGCCCGACGCGGGTCACCCGACTGTCGGATTTCGAGGCCTGCACGACCTGCTGCCCATCCTCCAGCACCGTCATCGTGCGGAATTTCAGCACGTGGATGATCTTGTTGTTGAAGCCGTGGCGACGCTGACGAAAAAAAACGGGGCCGGGCGAGTCCAGTTTGATCGCGATGGCAATGAGACACATCGCAGGCGCGAAAACGAAAAGCGCGATCGTCGCGATGACGATATCCTCTATCTTCTTGACGAAGACGCCCCATTCCGAAATCGGGATACGCTGCACCCCAATGGCACCGAAGTGCCCGTAGCTGCGCACCGTTCCGGATGACAGGTCGAGTTCACCGAAGTCGGGCACGATGTTCACGTTCACAGGCAGCAGTCGCAGGTGCGCGACAGCCCGGCACAGCGTGTCCTTTTCGGATGCGGGGAGGGCCACGATAACGTCGCTGACCGAGTTGGTCTGGCATTGCATGACGATTTGCTGGAGACAGCCATCGAGATGCGAATTGCGGTCGATCTGACTTTCGGACTCGCGCGCCTCATTCGGGTCGAGCGCATAGACGGCCGCTATGCTGACGGGGCCTCGGCGCTCTTCGTCTCTTAGCCTCGCAACCGTATTCTGAAGGGGTTCGCCTGAACCGATCACGATAACGGCGGTTCTGAGGTAGCCGTTTTTCAGCAGGCGGGCGTATGCCGTACGCCAGCCGACGCGCGTAACGAGCAGAATCGCATACGTGACGAGCAACCAGCTCGTGAACCATCCACGCGAGAACTGCTCGCTTGCCTTGATCGCGAAAAGCACGAAAAGCGAGAGCCCGAAAGCGAAGGCGACGATCAGAAACAGGCTGAAATAGCCGCGCCAAACGCCCGGCTTCAGGATGTCCTCGTAATAGTTCTGTCGCCGAAGCCCCGCGAGAAGAGAAACGGTGACGATCAATATGCAACTCGCGTAGGAGGAAGAAGCTTCCGCATCGAGATATATTGAAATATAAAGATATTTTATTAAAACGGCGGACGCTACCACAAGGGCAACATCGACAACCATTGCGATGTCTTCGAACATCCTCGGCGTGATAGCTTGGTCATGCCCGCCAGAGACGACGATTTCCGAAACATCGACCACTTTGCTGCGCATACCTCTTATTGCCGCCTTTATTAATCAATCGTTAGCTTTACAAATATGTTTTAGCACAAGGATTCATAAAAGCGATCTTCTTAAGCAGGGCAGTAACTGAGAATTGAAAGTATTATTAATATTTAAAATTGCTGTTATTGTCGGAAATATATTGGTTCGAAGCTTAACGAACCGGATCGGTCGGACGCCACGAGGCTAGTAACTCGGCGGCTTGCTTCACCTGCCCTCCGACGACGACCACATCGCCCGGCCTCACGCTCGTTTCATAATCGGCCGCGATGAAAATCTGTCCGCCTTCGGTTTTGCGCATGATCTGAAGCGAGCGCTTCGGCGCCTCCGCCGATATCGTGCGATACTCGTTCTCCGGCCCTCTGAACTGCTCGACGATCTGCCGTGCCGCTTCGTAAAGCGCCTTGTTCGACTGGATTCTCTCATCGAGAGCGGTGAGTTCCTCTTCAATCTGGATCTGCCGGCGCAATGGCAAGTCCGTGAGCACCTGTTCGAGTTGGGCGAGATCCCGCTGAGCGCGCGAGATCGAGGCGAATAGCTCACGCCGATTGCTTTCGAGCGTGGCGATATAGCTGTCCACGCTCAGTATGTCTGGGCGCTTGGCCACGCCCTTGGACAGAAGACCGTTCAACTCCGCGAGATGTGCTTTCTTTGACCTCAATTCTTCGTCGAAGCGCTTCAACTGTGTTGTGTGATCGTTGATTTCCTGACGCGTCAGGGTGACCTGGCGCTGGCGCATCTCGATTTCGTCCCGTAGCGCCTTACGCCGCAGGCTCAGGCTTCGCGTCTCGTCCTCGACAAGCTTTCGAGCGGTCCGTTCGTCAACCATGCCAGAATCCAGCGGCGGCTTGATCGACGTTTCGCCTGCCTTTTCGGCGAGAAGCGACGCGCGGCGCACAATCTGGTACTTCGTCTGCTCCTGTATCTCGCGCATCCGCGATGTATTCTGCGCGACATTGACGAAGGTTGCAGGATCGGAATTCCCCAGCCTGAAGAAGCCCCCAGCCACCGAAATTGCGTGGAGCACGGTCATGCCGGGTGTATAGGGATAGGAACCGGATGTGGTTACGTCGCCGGTGACGAAGACGGGGCGCCATTCGATAACGCTCACGACTACGTTGTCGGCAGCTTTGGTGGGATCCTGCGAAAAGCGTTCGGAGATGCTTTTCGTCAGCTCGCCAACGGTTTTTCCGGCAGATTGAAAAGTGCCGAGCACCGGCAAGGTAATGGTGCCGTCCGACTGGATATTCACTTCACCGGAGAGGTCGATATTGCCAAAAAAGCTGACCTTCAGCTTGTCGCCGATACCCAGCTCATCGCGCGGACCTGCTCTCGATGCCTGAATTGAGGCGTCACCGAGGGGCCTCGCCGCATCCGCTGCTAATACAGCCAGCTTTTGGCAGCACAGGGCAAAAAGAGCGGTGAATAATAATGCCCCTTTCCGATACATTCTACGTTTCCTTGAATAAAATTTGTCGTAGATCAACCGCACGGGAGCAAGTCCTGTGCAAGGTTAACGAGCGCATATCGCTTTTACTGCTACAATCCAGATGACACTCAGTCAACTCACTAATTCGAAACCACATCACGCGAATTGAAAATGTTCTTTTTATTTTTTGATCAAATCTGCTAGCCTTTATTCAAGCTGGACAGGCCCTAGGAGACGCCAAATGCGGCATCTGGCGGATGCGAAGCCCATGATTCATTCTGGAAACACGACGCATTTCTCACGCGAACCGTCGGATGAGGCTGCCCTAAAAAGGCGCGGCAGCGACTCTATGGCTCAGGTCGAGGTCGATACCGATCAACCTCTCGACACGGATAGTGCCGAAATCAGGCCGAGCCGACTTGCAACGTGGCTGGCTTGGACCCTTTGCGCGGCCGCCGGTGTAGTCTTCTGGCTTTTCATAGGCTCTCTGATATTCGCATACTGATTTTGGCTGCGTTAACCATTGTCAAATGATCAGCCCGCACCGTTAAGTATTCGCAATCCAAAAGGTGGCGGTCAAGCCAGCATCGGTTTATGCAACCCGGATGCAACATTGGTCGTCTCAGCTCAACCGCTATTTGCGCGTAGGCCAAAGACGCGTCGAAGGCTGGCTCGACCCCTTCAGCGCGCGATACATAGCGGAACTCATCTTCCTGTTAAGAGAAAGCGGACGATTTGGCCCTTGCGCCGAAATCGGCGTTCACCATGGTCGACTGTTCATCTTGTTGCACCTCGCGAGCGAAGATCTGTCTGTGGCGATCGACGTGTTTGGCAACCAGCACCTGAACACCGACAGGTCCGGTCGCGGCGACAGGAAAAGATTTCTCGAAAATCTCGTCCGGTGGGGCGGCGACCCGTCGAGGGTCGCGATCATCCAGAAATCATCGCTCGAAGTCGCACCGGAAGAGATCCTTTCGGCCGCCGGCCCAATTTCCGTTTTCTCCGTGGACGGGGGACACACGGCGGAATGCGCGCTGAACGATCTGAAACTCGCCGAGGCCACGCTTCACCCCGGCGGCGTGGTCGTCCTCGACGATTTCTTCAACGAAGTCTGGCCCGAAGTCTGCGTTGGCGCGGTTCAGTATTTTATCAGCGGCGGCCGTCTCAAGCCCTTCGCCGTGACACCTAACAAGATCCTGCTTTGCGATCCGGACTACAACGCATTCTACCGCACGACCCTGCGCGATCGGCTCCGCCTGTATCACGACAAGGATGCGGAGCTTTTCGGCTCCCCCGTCAGCATCATGGGAGTTCGCCGATATGGCACGTTCGGCTTGCTGAAAAGACGTGTTGCCGCTTCACCTGCCGGGCCGCTCCTCAAACAGCTGAAGACCATGTTCTGGCGGTTGGCATGAGCGAGAGCCGAACCCTGCTCGGGGTGGATTTCGAGGTTTGCGCGCGGAACGAAGCGGTGGCTCGCATCGACCGCGCCTTCGTCGATCGCCAACAGCTGAAGCTCGCGTTCGCCAATGCGCACACGCTCAATCTCGCGAGCGAGCGGCAGGATTTTCGCAACGCACTTTCACGGTTTCTCGTGTTCAACGACGGTCTCGGCGTCGATCTCGCGAGCCGGATCAAATTCGGCGCATTTTTTCCGGAGAACCTGAACGGCACGGACTTCGTGCCGCATTATCTGAGCACGACGCGCCATCCTTTGCGTATTTTCTTTCTCGGCAGTGCGCCCGGCGTCGCCGAAGCGGCAGCCAACAGGCTCGTTCCCCCAGGCTCGCGCCACGATATCGCGGGCTGTCATCACGGCTATTTCGACGCCGGTTCGGCGGATCGGGTTCTCGCGGACATTCGCCTCTCACAGGCCGATCTCGTGCTCGTCGCGATGGGAAACCCGTTGCAGGAACTCTGGATCGATCGACACGCCGAAGCGACATCCGCCCCGGTCTTGATGGGAGTGGGGGCGCTGTTCGACTTTGTATCGGGACGGCTGCCACGTGCGCCGGGTTGGGTGCGTGCCGGCCGTGTCGAATGGCTCTATCGTCTCGCGCGCGAACCGCGTCGCCTCAGGGGCCGCTACATCGTCGGCAACTGGAAATTCCTAGGCCGTGTCGCTCGGGAGCGCGCGAGCGCTGCGGCCGCTCCTTCAGCCCCCACCGGAGTTTGAACCATGGACGTGGAGACGAGCCCGGCTTCTTCGACCGCCGGTTGCGACACGAAAACTGAAACGGCGCCCGCGCCGCACCCTCGACGACGCTGCATTCTTCATGTGACGGGAGACTACCCGAACATCAACAAGCCGTTGAACACGCTCGCCGTAAAGAACTTCATCGACGCCAATCCAGAGGCGGATCATATCATCGTCACGCTGGACAGAACGTCCCTGCCATGGCGCGCGCGGGTCACGCCCGGCGGTGGCAATGGCGACAGTCGCATGATCTCCATCCGCTATTGGGGCCTGCCGTTCGGTGTTCAACTCGCCGCCTCAATGTATCTTGTCGCTCGGCAGACCCGGCGCATCCTGCAAACGAGGGGCGAGGATTTCGACGTCATCCATGCCCACAAGCTCACTTTCGAGGGGCTTGCCGGGTACTGGCTTTCCCTCTGGTTTGAAAAGCCACTCGTGTGTTCTCTGCGCGGCGAGGTTGAAAGCAAGGTTCTGGCAGTCAAGCCGCACTACCGATTTCTTTACAGACGCGTGGTGGAGCGAAGCTCGCGCCTCTATTATGTCTCGGCGTGGTACCGTCCCACGCTCCAGAAGGCGTTCCAACCGAGCCAGGCGAAACAGCGGCTGCTGCCCAATTTCGTGGATCTCGACGGCATCGAGCCGCATGCGGCGAGCCGTCCGAACGCCTTCGTTTCCGTGCTGTGCTTCGAAGTCTACAAGCGCAAGGGGTTGGACCGGCTCTTGCCCGCGTTCAAACGCGCGCTTGAGAGGGAACCCGGCATAACGCTCGATCTGGTCGGGCGGGGAAGTCCTGAACGGCTGGCTCACATTCAGAGCCTCATCGACAAAGCCGGGCTCGGCGAGAGCGTCCGTCTTGTCGGGCCACTCGAACACACCGAGCTTCTCCGACGCCTCGGCCAGTATTCCGGTTTCGTCCTGCCCAGCCGGAACGAGACATTCGGCATGTCCTTCATCGAGGCGCTGCTTGCTGGGGTGCCTATCGTTTACTCGAAGGGATGCGGCGTGGACGGTTTTGTTGACGGGATCGAGGCGGCGGTTCCGGTAGATCCGCGCTCGGTCGCGAGCATCAGCGACGGAATTGTGCGTCTGGCGGCGCATCAACGAGAATGCCGCGACTGGCTTCTCCGCAATCGCGACGAACTCATCGCTCGCTTCGGCACGAAGAACCATATTTCTTTGTATAACAAAGATGTGTTCTCCATATGCCATGAACCCCATTCCTCAAGTGGATAAGAAAATGATCAAGGCCGGTGAATATGTCGAAGTCAGAAGCAAGGCGGAAATATTAGCGTCTCTGGACAAGAACGCCACGATCGACGGCATGCCATTCATGCCACAGATGTTTGAATACTGTGGCAAACGCTTCACAGTTTACAAGAATGCGTATAAAACCTGCGATACCGTCAGCGGCAAATACATCGGCCTTCAAGTCGATGACGCGGTGCACCTGCCCATTCGCTGCGATGGGAAGGCGTTCGACGGGTGCCAGGCGGCCTGCCTGCTTTTCTGGCGGACGGCTTGGCTGAAGCCGGTGAATGAGGCGGGTGACGTTCCCATGTCGTCTCCCGCATCCGCATCCCGCGGCTGCACCGAAGCCGACGTACTCGCCGCAACTTCGCGCGACGTGGACGGCCGGAAGCTCTATCGCTGTCAGGCGACTAGCCTCCTCGAATTCACCCGGCCCATGGCGTGGTGGGATGTCCGGCAATATGCGAACGCCTACCGGTCCGGCAACTGGAGCATCGCGCAAATTCTGCGAGGGCTGACCTATCTCGGCTACACCTACGGCACGAGGGCGCATCGTCCCAAAATAGGTGCGCCCGCACGCTGGCTGTACAACAAGGCGCGCTTTGTGTGGGGCGGTATCCCCTTCCCTCGCCGTCCCGATCTGTTTCCGCAGAAGAAATCCGCAGCTTCGACGACCGTTTTGAACCTCAAGCCCGGCGAATTCGTGCGCGTGAAGCCCTTCGAGGAAATCCTCGCGACACTCGGCAAGGACGGCTCACACCGTGGCCTCATGTTCGATGCTGAACTCGTGCCCTATTGCGGCAAGGTCTTCCGGGTGATGACGCGCGTGGAACGCTTCGTCGATGAATCCTGCGGCGAGATGCGGACGCTGAAAACCCCCGCCGTGATCCTCGATGGCGTGGTGTGCCAGTCGAAATACAGCGGGCAGCGCATGTTCTGCCCGCGCGAGATCTTCAGCTGGTGGCGAGAGGCGTGGCTTGAACGCGTCGAGCCGATGGTGCTGGAGGAGCGCGACGGCGAGCACCGGGAAGCCGCTTGAGCTTCGCTGTCGAACTGGGCGGCGCCCTTCAGGCGACGGGCGCAATCAGCTTGTGCCTCTCCAGAAGCATCGCGGTGGCGAAGATCGTCGCGAACGGCATCTTCGCGCGTTCGGCGATATCGAGCAGCGAGTGCACTCCGTCCGAAAGGTTGAGCACCCAAAGCATCGCCAGGTTCTTGTCGGCCCCCTTCGGATCGCCGCCGAGGGCATCGTAAAGCCCGCGCCGACCAAGCTGCGGCTCGCCCTTCGGAAACAGATTGCGATAAACGCGGTCATTTTCGATCACGAAAAGCGCTTCGCGCACCAGCCCATAGCTCTCGGCGAGATGTCCTGGCGCTATGAAGTCCATCGCATCGGCGGAGGTGTGATACTCTGGGAAGCTCGCATAGCGGCTCCGCTGGAACAGCCCGACCGGGAGATCGAAGCCGGGCGAGCAGAACTGGCGCTCGTCATAGCCATAGGGGAAGAAGTCCACGATTTCCGGCGCGGCGCTGTTGAGCCTCAACACATGATCCATGGCGCGGTCGATGGCCGCATTGCCGCGACGGCTGCGCTTGTAATACGGCCCTCCGCCGTCGCCGACGCAGGACAGCACCAGCCCGTGGCGGATGCGCGAAACGGCCTCCCCGCTGCGAGCGAGCCATGTCAGCGCACCGATAGTCCCCGGCGCGAACAGGAAACGGTAGCTGTAGCGCCTTCTTTCGCCCGCAAGCTGGCTCGCGAGGAAAGTGAGCAGCGCCAGGCCGGAACAATTGTCGTTCGCCATGCCGGGGTGGCAAATATGCGCGGAAAGGAGCACCTCGTCCGACGTTTCACCCGCTAGATAGCATTCGCCGTAGGTAAGATGGCCGGGCGCGAGATCGGCATCGATGACGGCGCGATAAAGGCCGTCCGGCAGCGTCTCCAGTTGGCGATGCGCCATGCAGAAACCCCAGCGCGGCTCGTAATAGGATGTGCGGTAGGGGATGAGGTCCGGCTGATCGGGAAGCGTGAAGATGAGCCGCTTCAACTCGGCAAGCGGCATGACCTCGTCGACGGCGACGCTGTAGCTCATCACGTGCAGCGGGTTCGCGCGAAAATCGACGATCCGCTCACCGGCGGCATTTTCGATATAGGCCGCGCGAATGGTCCACTCGTTCGGAACCGTCCAGTCGCAGGCGGGCGAACCGGACTCCACCTCGACCACATCCAGCGGAATGTGACGGCCGAGGCGGCGCAAGGTCTCCCTTACGCCGTCTCCGGTGATGCTGCGGCAAAGCGGAAAGATTTCGGCGGCAATCGCGTGGATCGTTGCGCCGGCATCGGCCTCAGCGCCCGCTGCGTTCGCTGCCGGTTTCGATGCCTCGCCCACGCTCAGGCCGCCGCCCGTGGCACGTGTCTGAGATCGGATGCGAGGATGCCCGCCGCGAGCAGCGATTTGATGTGGCCGATGCGCTGATAGCGCGGTCCTTCGAAGTCTTCGAGCGTCAGCCCGGCCTCGCGATAGGACTTGTAGAGTTCCTCCGCGCCTTTCCGAGCGTCCCATTCCGCCTTGAAGCCAAGTTCGCGTTCAATCTTGCTGAAATTCACGCGGTAGGAGCGTGTGTCGGGGCCAGCATCGGCGGCATATTCGATCCGGCAGTCAGGCACGACCTCGGCGACCACCTCGGCCAGGTCGCGGATGCGGTAATTGTGCTCCGTGGTGCCAACGTTGAACGCCTGATTGAAGACCACATCGCGCGGCGCTTCGAGCGCGCGCAGGAAGGCCTGCGAAATGTCGCGGATGTGAACCACCGGCCGCCACGGCGTACCGTCCGACTTCATGTAGATGACGCCCTTCGTAACCGCCCAGGCCACGAGGTTGTTCAGCACGATGTCGAAACGCATGCGCGGCGAAACACCGTATGCCGTCGCCGGTCGGAGGAAGACGGGGCAAAAACCGTCGTCCGCGATGAGGCCGATGTCGCGCTCGGAGCGGACCTTGGATTGTCCGTAGGCCGTGACGGGATTGAGATCGCCTGTCTCGTCGATGAGGGCCTCACCCGCGCGGCCATAGTTGCTGCATGAAGACGCCATGATGAAGCGCTTCACGCCCGCCTTCTTCGCCAGCTCGGCGAGCCGGACGCTCGCCTTATGATTGATCGCATAGGTGATGTCGGGATTGAGGTCGCTCAGCGGATCGTTGGAAAGCGCGGCGAGGTGAATGACGGCATCGAAGCCTTCGAGGTCTTCCACCTGAACATCGCGGACATCTTTTCGCAATGTGGGGAAATCGCCGATGCGTCCGCCCGCCGCGTAGGTGCACCGCTCGTATAGATCGGCGTCGCAGCCGGTAACGCTGTGGCCCGCAGCAGCGAGCACGGGTGCCATGATGGTGCCGATGTAGCCCAAATGTCCGGTCAAGAATATTTTCATCTTACAAACTCCGTCTTCGTCCCGGTTTAGACAAAGCTACAGAGCATCGCAACGGCCTCAACCCGGCGCTGACCGATGTATTGGAGGCGTGGTTAATCGTCTAATTTTAGATATTTAACAGAAGTGGATAAACGATGTGATCCGCGCGAACTAGAATGCTAGGGTTCACGGAACATCCATTCGTTTATTGAGAACCCGTGCCACTCAATCCTGATTCTGCTTTCGAACTCGCTCCGCCGCCGCACCTTGTCAAACGGGATTGCGTCCGCGCGCTGCGCATCGTCGCCTGCCCGGGCCTCGCCGACCGCGCCGTCAATCCCTATACGTGGCTGATCCATGAGCCCATGACGAGCCAGGGCTGCTCCGTCTCGGAGTTTTCGTTCTACCGCGCGTGCGCTGACGATACGAACGTTCTTCACATCCATTGGCCCGAGTGCATCTTCTGGGGGCGCATCTCGCGCATTCATCCCGTTCTGTCGCGACTCTATGCGACGCGCATGTTGCAGCAGATGGACCGGGTGAGAGCGCGCGGCGGTATCGTCGTCTGGACGGCGCACAACATCGCGCCGCACGAGTCGCTTGGCGACAGCCGCGAACGCATCTGGCGGACCTACATGGCGGCCTTCTTGGCGAAGGTCGATCTTGTCATCAACCTGACCGCCGAAGCCGAGCGGCGTTGTCTCGACGCGTATCCCCAACTCGCGGGCGCCCGCAGGATCGTCATTCCGCACCCGCACTATCGCACTGCTTATCCCCCGCGCATCGACACAGCCCGCGCGCGCGACGCCCTCGGCTTGACGGCGACCGATTTCGTTCTCGCGGCAGTTGGGGCGATCCGGCCGGGCAAGGGCATCCTCGAACTGGCGCAAGCTTTCCTCCAGATCGCGCGGGACGACGAACGGCTCCTGATCGCGGGAGCATGCGATGATGCCGCCTATCTCGCGGCGCTCACCGGTCTCGCCAGCGGAAGCGCGGGGCGCGTGATCGTGCGCCCGCATCGCCTTTCCGACGACGAGGTGGCGGTGATTTATTCCGCTGCGGATCTCGGCGCGTTCAATTTCAAACAGATCCTGAACTCAGGCAGCGTGCTTCTTTCCCTGTCCTACGACGTGCCGGTGTTCGCGCCCCAACTCGGCTCGCTCAAGGCGCTCTCCGAAGAGCTTGGCCGCCGCTGGTTCGTGCCGTTGCCACAGCCGCTCACGGCGGAGGGCTTGCGCGAGACTCTGAACGTCGCGCGCGCGGAACGCCCCGGCCGGGGCGCGAACGCCCCGCTCGACACCTACGACCCAGAGAGCATTTCCGCCCGCACGCTAGCCGCGTACCGAGACTGTCTCCGTGTCGCCGAGGCTCGCAAGCCATGACGGAAGCGACCGCGCGCGCGCCGGTGCCCCTTGCGTGGCTGCCCGCATTCCTGTGGCTCGTCATCCTGCTTCGGGTCGCCGAGATGCTTCCGCCCGACCTCTCGCCGGTCGATTTCACGGATTTGCAGAAAGGTGCCTTCGCCGTTTCGACGGCGACCAGCGACATCGCCAATCAGCTCGTCTGGCTGTCGATCGCGGGTCTGGTGACGCTTGTCGTCCTGTTGCAAGGGCCGGAGCGGCTGCTTCGCCTCCTGCCGCCACTTTCGATCCTGCCGGTTTTCCTCGCGTTCTGCCTCATCTCGGCGGCATGGGCGACGCATCCCGACATCTCGTTTCGCCGCACTCTTTTGCTCATCATTGGCGTTTACTGTGCCGCAGGCGCCACCGCCTATTGCCGGTCGGAGGATGAAATTCTCCGCGTCGCCTATCTCGCCTTCGCGATCACGTTGGTTGCCAATCTCGCAAGCATGGCCTTCCCGTTCTCGTTCGATTATCGCGGCCTTTTTCGGGGGCTGTCCGGCGACAAGAACTTCCTCGGTGTAATCGCGACGACGGGGCTTTTCATCGGCGCGATGTGGCGGACGCGGCTTGCAGGATCGTTCTCGCGCGCCATGAACGCGGCTTATCTTGCGGCGTGGGTCGGGCTGCTCATCCTGTCGGGAAACAAGACCGCTGCCGCGCTCGTCGTCGCCGCGCCCGCCGCCGCCTGGCTGATCCTCCTTGCGACAAGGGAGACACGGCTCAAAATGCCCGTGATCCTTGCGCTCGGGGGCGCGCTTATTGCGTGTCTGCTCCTTATCGTGACCGTCGTGCTCGACATGACCGTGGCCGAAGCGCTCGGGACGATACTACCGGACGCTTCCTTCACCGGGAGGGACGAAATCTGGGCGTTTTCCGTCGAGCAATGGCAGGCGCATTGGCTTCTCGGCTTCGGCTACGGGTCGTTCTGGGGCGTAGGCTTCGATGCGCCGAACCTTCAGGCGAGCCCGTCCTTCATCCATCTGCTGACGCAGTCGCATAATGGATATCTCGACCTTGCGCTGACCGTCGGCGCGGCGGGGCTTACGCTCATGCTCGCCTTCCTGTGGCAAGTCCTCCTTGCTATCGACCGCCTACGGGTCAGCGACAAGGCTTTCTTCCTGTTCGCCGTTTCAACGCTGATCTTTCTGCTCGTGCACAACGTCACAGAATCGTCGCTCGCGCGCGGCCTCGCCATGCCGTGGATCATCACGGTTGCCCTTTGTTTCATGACGGCGCGGCGCCTTGCCTCGCGCGATCCCAAGGAACCGTCGGGCGGCTAGCCGCGAGGGCGCTCGGGCATTCGCCGCAATTCATCCGCCACCGCATCGAAAGCGAGTTTCGGCCGCATGTCGGCATCGTAAAGCAGCGGACGCGGGCGCCGCTGGCCCAACGGGTTCTCGTCCACCGACTGCGCGAAATACCAGCTTGCGCCGTCGCCGAGTTGCCAGAAGCTGAGGCTCCTCACCGCCGGATTTGCCAGCGCGGTGCGAAGGAAGCGCCGATATGTTGCGGCGACGGCCTGATCGCGCGCCGCGATGTCGTCGGGAAAGCTCGCGTCGTTGACATCGAGTTCGGTGATCTCGATGAAAAGCTTCCGCCGCGCGATCTCGTCTAGGAATGCGCCGAAACCGTGCGGATCGAAGGGCTTGTCGGGTTGGAGATGGCCTTGCAGGCCGATTCCGTCGAGCGGCACGCCGGTATCCTGGAGGCGGTCGATGATATAAAGGAGGCGTCTGCGATAGTTCCGGCCGAAGCGGTCGTCACGTTCGGTGTGCGTTTCGTTCAGGACGAGCTTTGCGGCGGGAGCGACGGCGCGGGCGGCGCGGAAGGCGAGCGCGATGTAGTCCGGCCCGAGGCGCTGGACGAACGGGCCGTCGCGCAGCATGTAATCCCCGAACGCGACGGTGCCGACCGGCTCGTTGATCACATCCCACACCTCGATGCGGCCCTCATAGCGCCCCATGGTGCGTTCGATGTGCTCCTCGATGGCCGAGCGCATCTCCGCTTCAGAGAGCGTCGCAAGCCAACCCGGCTGCCTGTCATTGTTCCAGATGAGCGCATGGCCGCGCATTTCCAGACCGCCGCGCCGGGCGAAATCGGCGATTGCATCGGCCCGTGCGAAGTCGAATGTCTCGCGCGTCGGCCTGATGGCGGTCATCTTCAGCTCGTTTTCGGGCGTGATCCGCGAAAGTTCGTGCCGGAAGAGGCTCTCGTCATCGGGATTGAGTTCGTTCGTCGAGAACGCGGAGCCGATCGCGAGCCTTTTATCCGCACCAAGCTGCCTCAAGTTCGGCTTTTGCTCCTCGGCGCCTGCACTATCGAGCGCGGTGCTCACGGCCCCGAGCGCGACAAGACGGAGGATTTCGCGGCGGGTTAACGTCATGGTGTGGCCGCATCCTTTTCGACAGGCGCGGGAATGGATGCGTCACGGGCGGTTTCCGACGGAACCGCCGCCGCAGAGCCGGTTTTCGGCAGGAGGCGCAGCACCACGGCGAAGAACGCCAGTTGGCCCGCGATCACGGCAAGAACCGATGCGCGGAAATCGCCGAGGACCACCACGACAGCTAGAACCAGCGCGCAGACGAGCGCGCCCAGCGCCGCGCCGAAGCTCAATGCCTTGAATCGCATGAGCGTCTGCACTTCGAGACTGAAAATGCCCGTCGCCATGATGACGCCCGCCGCGATCCCCCAAAGCACGACGATCCCGCCGAGGTCGGTATAGCGCCCTCGAAAGAGGCTTTCGCTGATGAAGGGCCAGCCGAGCGCCAGTGCCGCAGAGAAAGCGAGAAAGAGGCCGCCGAGCACCGCGAAGCTTGCGAGCGTGAAGGCGCGGGCGCGGTCAATATCTCCGTTGGCCAGATGGTCGGCGAGAACCGCGCGCGCGAGCTTGCCCCAGGCGTGCGTCACGAGTTGGATCGGGCGGAACAGCAAGGCGGCCGCCTGAATTAGCGCCACGCTTCCCGCACCGAACGCCGCCGCCACCACGAAAACGTAGCCTCGCTGCTGAAATTCCGACGTGATTACGCCCATCAGCGCCCAAAAGGAATGCTTGCGCCACACATCGCGATAGAAGGCTGCGGTCTTCCTGTCGCAGAGAATGCGATAGTGCTGGCGCTGAGTGACGGCCGCGAGCGCGGAAGCAATGAGCAGCCCCGCAGCTAAAATCGCGAACAGGATCGGCAGGCCTAGCGGCGGCCCGAACGCATAGGCGACACCGAGGAGAACGATACTTGTCGCGAGCGAAACACCGTCGAGGGCGAGCACGGCTCGTACGTTCATGTTGGAGAAATGATGGCTGCGGGTGTATTCGCGCAGAAGCGTTGCGCTGACATAGGCTGCGGCCGATGCGGCCAGCGCGAGGTGGCCGCCCGTGGCGAGGATTGCGGCGAACATCAGGATCATCGCGCCGAGCACGACCGCGACGTTCACCGTCCAGAACATCGAAAGAAGAGTGGCTTCGTCGTTGTCGCTCGTCGCCTTGGGGCGGAGGATTGTGAACTGGGCGTTTATCAGCGCGTTCTGCACTGACGTCAGCGCGAGCGCGCCCGCGAATACCATCGAATAGACGCCGAAAACCTCAGGATTGTCGCTCCAGATACGGATGAGCGCGAAGGCGAGCGCAAAGTTGAAGGCGCTGAGCGCGGCCTGATCGATGACGGAATAGAGGACTGCCTTACGCATTGCGTCCCGCAGGGGGGGCATGAGGGGTGCCGCCGTCGAGAGCGAGGCGAAGCGACCGCAGCGTGATCCCTCTGAAGCGCGCAACGAGCCTTGCCACCACGAGGAGCGTGCCCGCCACGAAACCGATGAACGCGCCCGCGAGAAGAAGCAGCGCTTTGGGCGGCCAGGACGGCCACGCAGGGGGAAGCGCCTCCTGCACCACGCGGGCATAGGCGGCGCTGCGGCTTTCCTGCGCTTCAATCTCGCGCTGCCGCTTCAGGAGCGAGGCATAGAGCTCTTTCGCGGCGGTCGCCTCGCGGTTCATTTCCTGAAGCTGGAGTTCCTTTTCCCGGCGGTTGACGACTTCGGCGCGCAGCGTTTCGAGGCCCCGCTCCATCAGGGAGACCTTCGTTCGCGCGATCGAATAGGCGTCCTGCGACTGGAGCGACATGGCGCTTTTCGACTGGTCGAGGTCGCGCTTCGCCTGCGCCTCGGCGAGCGCGGCTTTCGCGAGGCCGAGCTGGCCGATGTACTCCACGAGATTTCGCTCCTCGACGGTCTGCTCGCCCAGGCTGACCAGTCCGTTCACGGCCTTGTAGTCCTGAATTTGCTTTTCGAGCCGGATCACCTCCGGTTCGAGGGTCTTGATCCGGCCTTGCAGCCAGGCGTTGGCTTTTTGCGCGGCGTTCATGTCGGCGCTCGCAGCCTCATCGATATAGGCCTTCACGATGACGTTGGCGGCGTTGGCCGCCTCTGCGGCGTTGCGCGCCGCGAAGGTAACGTCGAGAACGTAGGTCAGCCCTTTTCGCGCGACCGAAAGATTGGCCAGAAAGGCGCGAATTTCCTTATCCGTGAAGGTTTGCCGTTTCATCTCGCCGGGAGCCGATTTCTCCGAGAGGTCGGCAAGCGCCCGGCGCGCCACGCTTCCCGATGTGAGAAGTTCAACCTGCGTGTCGATCGCGGAGGTGTCGAAGATGGCACTCTTGACCAGTTCCTCGCTCGAAAGGATGTTTTGTTGCCGTGTGTCGATGAGGACTTTCGCCGTCGCCTTGTAGACCGGGTTCGAGACCAAGATGAGAAGCACGGCGAGCACAACGCCTGTCCCCGCCGCAGCGAGGACGAGACGCACGTTAGCGAAAAGCGCGGCCAGAATTTTCCTGAAATTGATCTCGCGATCGTCGGACTGGGCGACAACGTCATGCATCGGACAACTCAAAAAGTAACGCGGCCTCTAGCAAAATCGTCCCCCGATCCGGCATTGAAGCCGCAGTCGAGTCTTGCCGCTACACAGCCATCTATCAATTTTCGCGTACAACTGGCCAAACCAGATGTATGCGCAGGTCCACTTGTAGGCACAATCACAAGCGACTGCAAGTCAACGGATATGCGATAAGGCATTTAACCAAATAAAATAAAACCATTTGCATATCACACTCACTCATTCCATTGCGTTCCAGTGACTATGCGCGGATCTCATCAACGGCATTCTTATAGTTAACCTCTGCAATGAAAGCGGTATCGTTAATATGTCCGCAGAATTTTAATTTATATTGATACACCAACTTTCTTTAGCACCAGATGCCAGCGGAAGAGGCAGGATATGACGGCTCAGTCTTTCTCCAGATCGAAGGCGCTCCAGACGAGAGCTCTGCAACTCATCCCCGCAGGATGCCACACCTACGCGAAGGGCCTCGATCAGTATCCTGTCCTTGCGCCCGGCTTCATCGCGCGTGGTCGCGGTGCTCATGTGTGGGACGTCGATGGCAATGAGTTCATCGAATATGGGATGGGCAATCGGGCCGTCACGCTCGGACATGCCTTTCCCGCCGTTGTGGAAGCGGTGCAGAAAGAGATCGCGAAGGGCTGCAACTTCACGCGGCCGAGCCCGATCGAGGTCGAGTGCGCCGAGCAGTTCCTGAGCCTCATCGGCGCGGACATGGTGAAGTTCTGCAAGGACGGCTCAGACGCCACCTCCGGCGCGATGAAGCTTGCGCGGGCCTACACCGGGCGCGATTACGTCGCCTGTTGCTCGGATCACCCGTTCTTTTCGGTGGATGACTGGTTCATGGGCACGACGCTGATGGGCGCGGGCGTGCCGCAGGCGACGAAAGACCTGACGCTGACGTTCCGCTATGACGACATCGACGGCGCGGCGGCGCTTTTCGACCGCTATCCCGGCAAGATCGCCGCTATCATCCTCGAACCGTCGCGCGGCGCCGATCCGAAGGACGACTTCCTCCATCGGCTGAAGGAACTCTGCCATCGCAATGGCGCGCTGTTCGTCCTCGATGAAATGATCACGGGATTCAGGTGGGCGAATGGCGGCGCGCAGGCGCATTACGACATTGAGCCCGACCTGAGCACTTTCGGCAAGGCGCTGGGCAACGGCTTTTCCGTGTCGGCGCTATGCGGCAAACACGAATTTATGCGGCTCGGCGGCTTTCACCACTACGACAAGCCGCGCGTCTTCCTGCTTTCCACGACCCACGGAGGGGAGACCGGGCCGCTCGCGGCAGCCATCGCCACCATCGAGACCTACAAGCAACAACCGGTCATCGAAACGCTGCACCGGCTTGGCGCTTCGCTCCGCGATGGCTTCGAACAGGCGATCCGCCGTCACGGGCTCGGCGATTATGTCTCCGTCGTTGGCCGCGATAGCTGCCTCGTCTTCGCCACGCTCGACCGGGACCGCAAACCCTCGCAAGGATACCGGTCGCTTTTCCTGCAAGAGATGGTTCGGGGCGGCATTATCTGTCCTTCGCTCGCCGTCTGCTACTCGCACACCGCAAACGATATCGCGCGGACGCTTGACGCAGTGGATACATCGCTTGCGGTCTACGCCCGCGCGCTCGATGACGGCTTTGAAAGGCACCTCCATGGGCGCCCTTCGCAAATCGTGCAGCGAAGCTTCAACGTGCCCGGCGCTTTCGACGAGGATTTGGGCGCCTGAATATGCCTCTCGTTTATTTGAACCGTTCTGGCAAACATCTGAAACCGGCGATGTTCGAAACCCCGTATCATCCAATGAGAAAGTTTCAGAACGGACAAAGTTAAGGATTTACGGGGCGCGGACATGGGAAAACTCGACAGGACAGGCGGACCGAAGACGGATGTCGCGGCGGGGCGCGGCCCGGTGCAGGCTGCCAACATGTTGCGCGCCCTGGCCAATCCGCACCGGCTTCAGATCCTGCGCCTTCTCGATCAGGCCCCGCATACGGTGATGGATCTTTGCGAGCGCCTGAGTTTGCGGCAAAGCCTTGCCTCGCAGCATCTCGCGCGGCTGCGCCTCGATGGCATCGTCGCGGCCGAACGGCAAGGCCATCACGTCCTTTACTCGCTCAGCAATGCGAGGGCGCGGGCAATCCTCGACATTCTCGACGTCGAGAGGCCCGCCTCGCCGGGTTCGACGCGGCGCGGAAGGGCGGCGGAGGCTCTCGATAGCCGCGCCTGACAAGCGGTTCGGTTCCATGCGGCACGAATCCTGCGTATTGGCCCCTGACCCACCGCCGGTAATTGTTGTCGCAGCCCCCCGGAATAGACTACATTGTGGGTTCGTGTCGGTTTACAAAACCGGCCGCACCTGAGCGGAACTCTCGATGGATTATTTCGCCCAACAATTAATCAACGGTCTGACGCTGGGCTCGATCTACGGGCTCATAGCGATCGGCTATACGATGGTGTATGGCATCGTCGGCATGATCAACTTCGCGCATGGCGAAGTGTTCATGATCGGCGCGTTCATTGCGCTCATCGCCGTCCTGTCGCTGTTCGCGCTCGGCGTTACGGCGGTGCCGCTCGCGCTGCTTCTGGCGCTCGTCATCGCCATGGCGCTAACCGGGCTTTGGGGCTGGGCCATAGAGCGCCTCGCCTATCGTCCCTTGCGCAACTCCTTCCGCCTCGCGCCGCTCATCACGGCCATCGGCATGTCGATCGCGCTTCAAACCTTCGTGGCGCTGACGCAGGGCGCGCGCTCGAAGCCGCTGCCGCCCGTCATCCGGGGTGGCTTCACCCTGTCCGAGGGCAATGGCTTCGCGGTAAGCCTGTCCTACATGCAGATCCTCATCATCGTGACGACGGTGGTGGTGATGGCGGCCTTCTCGTACCTCATCAACAGCACGTCGCTCGGGCGCGCGCAGCGCGCCTGCGAGCAGGACCGCAAGATGGCGGCGCTCTGCGGCGTGAACGTGGATCGCACGATCTCGCTCACCTTCGTGATCGGCGCGGCGCTCGCCGCCGTCGCGGGGCTGATGTTCCTCGCCTATTACGGCGTGATCGACTTCTTTGTGGGCTTCGTAGCGGGCATCAAGGCATTCACGGCCGCCGTGCTTGGCGGGATCGGTTCGCTGCCGGGCGCGATGCTGGGCGGCCTCCTCATCGGCCTCATCGAAGTGTTCTGGGCGGGCTACTTCACCGCACAATACAAGGATGTCGCTGCCTTCTCCATCCTCGCCATCGTGCTCATTTTCATGCCATCGGGCCTTCTCGGCCGCCCCGAAGTGGAGAAGGTCTAGGCGATGACGGACACGCTTCAGCCCGAAACGTCGCCCGTCACCCGAACTCTTCCCCGGGGCCACATCACCGCCGACGTCCTGAAAGACGCTGGCATCACGTTCGTCATCGCGCTGTTGCTGTTCGGCTCCATCGTGGGGCTGCGCACCGACACCGTGAACGGCGTGCTGGTTCTCATTCCGCAATTCGGCAAGGCGCTGGCGCTTGCCACCGCCGTCGCCGTGGGCCGCCTTCTGCTGGACGTCTTCATCTGGCGGCGCCTGACGGATGGGCGCACATTCGCTTCGTTGATCCCGTCGGCGCTGCCGGTTTTGAAGGTCGCGGGCGCGGTCGGCGTGACGTTCGGCCTGGCGCTCTACAGCATTCCGGGCTTCCGCGCCTCGCTGGTGGCGGGAGCGGGATCTGGCCACCCTGCCCTCGGCGCAATAACCGACCTCATCACCTTCGCATGCGAAAGCACTTTCCTTGTTATTGCGGCCATGAGCATCGTGCGGGCGGCGCGCCTCGTCATAGGGCAAACGCCGGATGAAGCGGTCGGGCATGGCATCCTCAGGCGCTTCACGGCCGATTTCGGGCGCGAATTTCCCATCGCGCTGCTTCTGATCGCGCTCGCGCTGCCGATGCTCACGGCGGGGCCATCGCAGCGCTACGCCATCGACACGGCGACGCAAATCCTGATTTACGTGATGCTCGGCTGGGGGCTGAATATCGTCGTCGGCCTCGCGGGGCTGCTCGACCTCGGCTATGTCGCGTTCTACGCGGTCGGCGCATACACCTACGCACTGATTTCGACGCAGTTCGGCTGGTCGTTCTGGGTCTGCCTGCCGCTCGCGGGATTTTTTGCGGCGCTGTGGGGCATCACGCTAGGCTTTCCTGTGCTGCGCCTGCGCGGAGACTACCTCGCCATCGTGACGATGGCCTTCGGCGAGATCGTTCGTATCGTGCTGTTGAACTGGCAGAGCCTGACGGGCGGACCGAACGGCATCAACAAGATTCCGAAGCTCACCTTCTTCGGCCTGCCCTTCGAGCGCACCGGCGACGGCACATTCGCGAGCGTGTTCGGGCTGAAGTTCGACCCGCTGCACCGCATGTTGTTCCTCTATTATGTCATCCTCGCGCTGGCGCTCCTCACCAACTTCATCACATTGCGTCTGCGCCGCCTTCCCATCGGTCGGGCCTGGGAAGCGCTGCGCGAGGACGAAATCGCCTGCCGGTCGGTCGGCATCAACACGGTGACGACCAAGCTCACCGCGTTCGCCATCGGCGCCATGTTCGGTGGCTTCGCGGGCTCGTTCTTCGCCGCGCGTCAGGGCTTCATAAGCCCCGAGTCCTTCACCTTCATGGAGTCGGCGCTTGTGCTCGCCATCGTTGTGCTGGGCGGCCTCGGCTCGCAACTCGGCGTCGTGATCGCGGCCGTGATCCTCATCGGTAGCGCCGAGCGCTTCCGCGACCTCGAAGATTTCCGCATGCTGATTTTCGGCCTTTCCATGGTGCTCGTCATGATCTGGCGACCGCGCGGGCTCATGTCCGGGCGCACGCCGTCGGCCTTCCTCAATGCGAGGAAAAACATATCGGGCAGCTTCGTCAAGGAAGGGCGCGGCTGATGGCAGACGGCGCAAGCGACGCAACTCGCGACGATCTCCTGCGCGTGGAGAATCTCACCATGCGCTTCGGCGGCCTTGTCGCCGTCGACAAGCTGTCCTTCACCGCCAGGCGTGGCGATATCACCGCCATCATCGGCCCGAACGGCGCTGGCAAGACCACCTTCTTCAACTGCGTCACCGGGTTCTACAAGCCGACCGAGGGGCGCATCGCACTCGCTCACGGTTCGGAAGCGGCGTTCGAAGCGCTTCCCGCAGCGACGTTCCGGGGCAAGCAGTGGACGAAGGCGAACGGCGCGGGCGCGGTCTTCCTCCTCGAACGCATGCCGGGCTTTGAAATCGCGCGGCTCGCCCGCGTTGCGCGCACCTTCCAGAACATCCGCCTGTTCGCGGGCATGACGCTGCTCGAAAACCTCCTTGTCGCCCAACACACGGTGTTGAACGCCGCTTCGGGTTACACCATCGGCGGGTTGCTCGGCCTTGCGAGTTTCAAGCGCGCCGAAGCCGCAGCCATCGACAAGGCGGCGTACTGGCTCCGCGAGATCGGTCTCGTCGATCGCGCCGACGACCCGGCGGGCGACCTCCCCTATGGCGCGCAACGGCGGCTCGAAATTGCTCGCGCCATGTGCACCGATCCCGTGCTCCTGTGCCTCGATGAGCCGGCCGCCGGCCTCAACCCGCGCGAAAGCCACGAGTTGAACGCGCTGCTTCTCAAGATTCGCGAGGAGCATGCGCTGTCCATCCTTCTCATCGAGCACGACATGGGCGTCGTCATGCAGATTTCCGACCGCATCGCCGTGCTCGACTACGGCAAGAAGATCGCCGAGGGCACGCCTGACGAAATCCGCGCCGATCCGCGCGTGATCGCTGCCTATCTCGGCGTGCCCGACGATGAAGTGGAAGGCGTTGGCGCGGAGGTGGAATCATGAAGCCGCTTCTCACCGTTCGCGGCGTCGAGACCTATTATGGCGCAATCCGCGCGCTGAAAGGCGTGGACATCGACGTGTTCGAGGGCGAGATCGTCACGATGATCGGCTCGAACGGCGCGGGCAAGACGACGCTCATGAACACCGTCTGCGGCGATCCACGCGCGCGCTCCGGCCGCATCGTGTTCGACGGCCGCGACATCACCGCCATGCCGACGCACGAGATCATGCGCCTGTCCATCGCGCAGTCGCCGGAGGGTCGCCGCATCTTCCCGCGCATGACGGTTTACGAAAACCTGCTCATGGGTGCGCTGCTCGGCCCCGGCGACGATGCCTCGATCAAGGAAGATCTCGCGACCGTCTTCGGCCTGTTTCCCGTGCTCGAACGCAGACAAGGCCAGCGCGGCGGCACGCTTTCCGGCGGCGAACAGCAGATGCTCGCGATTGGCCGCGCTCTCATGGGGCGACCGAAACTCCTCCTTCTGGATGAGCCGTCGCTCGGTCTCGCGCCGCTCATCGTGCGGCAAATCTTTTCGGTCATCCGCGACCTGAACCGCAGGCAGGGTCTTACCGTGTTCCTCGTCGAGCAGAACGCCTTCCACGCGCTGAAGCTCGCCCATCGCGGCTATGTGATGGTCAACGGCCAGATCACGATGTCGGGGCCCGCCGCCGAGCTTCTCGCGCGCGACGACATCAAGGCCGCCTATCTCGAAGGGGGCGTTCATGCTTGACGGATCGCCGGAATACCGCCTGCAAACTCCGGGGGCCGCTTCATGGGCGTGATCTGGGAAACATCGCCTTGGGCGTTCCTGTTCGTGACTGTGTTCGCGGGCGGCGGCGCGGCCTTCATGATCGGGCGGGCGGCGGCGCGCAGCTGGAACCCGTTCTGGCAGGCGTTCCTTCAGGTGATGCTGCTGTCGGCGGCGGTGCGCTTTCTGCATTGGGGACTGTTCGCGGGTGCGACGCTTGAAAGCTGGCGTCAGTCGCAAGGCTCGCTACTATCGCTGCATTACTATCTCGTCGATGCAGTTGTACTGCTCGTTTTCGCGGCAATCGGGTTTTCCCGGCAACGCACCGTGCAAATGCTTCGGCAATATGGATGGCTCGCTGTGGAAACGAGCCCGCTGACATGGCGACCGTTGCGCGACGCCAAGAGCCCGCCGCAATCCCGTCGTGACTGATCTTCCGCATCCGCAGTCGATAAGTAAAAAGCACTTGGAGAGGACGACATAATGCGAGCAATTCTGGCAGGTTTAACGCTTCTCGGTCTAGGAGCAGCCGCTCCGGCTTGGGCCGACGACATCTCGATCGCGATCGCCGGGCCGATGACCGGCAAGGAAGCGACCTTCGGCGCCCAGTTCAAGGCGGGCGGCGAGGCAGCCGTTGCCGACATCAACGCGAAGGGCGGCGTTCTCGGCAAGCAGCTCAAGCTCGAAATGGGCGACGACCAGTGCGACCCGAAGCAGGCGCGTGCGGTGGCGGAGCAACTCTCGTCCTCCGGCGTGGCGTTCGTAGCGGGCCACTTCTGTTCGAGTTCATCGATCCCCGCTTCGAGCGTCTATAATGAACAGGGCATCGTGCAGATCTCGCCCGGCTCAACCAACCCGAAGCTGACCGACGAGCGCCCAGGCGATTTCACCTATCGCATGTGCGGTCGTGACGACCAGCAGGGCGGCGTCGCGGGTGCCTATCTCGCAAAGGAATTCGCCGACAAGAAGATCGCGATCCTGCATGACAAGACGGCTTACGGACAGGGCCTCGCCGACGAAACCAAGAAGGCGCTGAACGCAGCCGGCAAGCAGGAAGTCTTCTACGAGGCAATCACGCCCGGCGAGAAGGACTACACCGCCGTGGTCACCAAGCTGAAGCAAAACGGCGTCGACGTCGTTTATCTCGGCGGCTACCACACCGAGGGGGGGCTGATCATCCGCCAGATGCGCGCGCAGGGCATGAAGACGATCCTCGTCGGCGGCGATGCGCTCGTCTCGACTGAACTCGGCTCGATCGCGGGCGACGACGTGGAAGGCACGATGATGACCTTCTCGCCCGATCCGCGCAAGAACCCGGCCGCCAAGGAAGTTGTGGAAGCGCTCGAAAAGAAGGGCATCAACCCGGAAGGCTATGTCGTCTACACTTATGCGGCGATCCAGACTTGGGCGCAGGCCGCCGAAAAGGCGGGCTCGATCGAAGGCGACAAGGTCGTGGTCGCGATGAAGGATCTTGAGTTCGACACCGCGCTCGGCAAGTTCAAGTTCGACGCGAAGGGCGACCCGAACCTTCCGTCCTATGTGTTCTACCGCTGGGGCAAGAAGAACTACGAGCAGATCCAGTAGCCTTGCAAGTCATTCCCGTGGCGGTCGAACCGGCCGCCGCGGCGCATACCTTTCGGCGCTTCGAATCAGCGGAGCGCTTTTTTTTGAGGGCGAGGCAGGAGGAAACAGCGACGCCTGTGCAAAACGGCGGTCTACCGCCATATAGTTGTTGAAATAGGGTACACGCAATCTTGGATTGCGGTTGGCGTTCTGCAACCTTCACGCGAGACATCAGCGAGAAGGCGCCTCAATGCGGCCCGCATTTTCACCGACGCATCACTTCGCTTTCGTGGATGGGCTACGTGGCCTGGCAGCGCTCTCCGTGCTCGTTTTCCATTATCAGCATTTCTTCATGCCGAAAGCGGGCGAGATGCCGTCGGCGGACGTGATCCACGGGCTCCCTCTGTATTCGATCGCTTACCCGTTCTACAACTACGGGTGGATCGGCGTTCAGATCTTCTGGATCATATCGGGGTTCGTATTCGCCCATATCTACTTGCGCGCGCCAAAGATGACGGCGGCCGACTTCTTCCTCCGGCGCTTCGCGCGGCTCTATCCGCTACACTTCGCGACGCTGCTGGCCGTCGCCGCCCTTCAGGCGATCAGCATTCGGTCGACGGGGCACTTCCAGATATACGAGAACAACGACGCCCAGCATTTCCTGTTGCATCTGTTCATGGCGAGCAACTGGTTTCAACGGGGCGATTGGTCTTTCAACGGGCCGATCTGGTCGGTATCCGTGGAAGTCCTCATCTATGCCGTGTTCTTTGCGCTGATCCCGTTTCTCACGCGGCGGCGGTTCTTGCGCTTTCTCGCGGCTCTCTCTTTCGTCGGGCTCTATGGCCTCGGCTTCAAGCACGTGGCTATAGAGTGCGCTGTGTGCTTCTTCGCCGGCGCATCGCTTTATACTGTGGCGGAATGGCGGGGCATGCGGCGGCGCGTGATCGTCGCGCCGGTGCTGGTCGCCGCCCTCGCGGTTCTGGCGATCTTTGCGGCAAGGATGAGCGATAACAAGACGGTCGTGCTATGGACCTTCGCGGCCAGCGCCGTTACGGTTTTCGTTTGCCTCGATCTTCTGCTGAGCCACCGGGCGGAATGGCTTAAGCGCCTCGGCGACATCTCCTATCCCGTCTATCTGCTGCATGTGCCGGTGCAGATCGCTCTACTGACTGCGTTCGATTGGGGCATGCTGGATCGCTCGATGACGACAAGCGCCTGGTTCATGCTCGCGTTTATCGTCGCCATCGTTCTAGCGGCTCTCTACACGCATCGGCATTTTGAAATGCCCGCGCAAAAGGCGATCAGGGCCGCGCTCAGTCGAACCCGCAAGAGAGAAGGTCGCAGCATAGATCAGCCTGCGTGAATCGAAACCGACTTGATCGGGGAAGCTGATCAACAACACAGACTTATAGCGTAGCGTCACGTCACAGCGGCGTAGAGCCCGTCTCGATCAGATTGCATCGCAATTCGATTGAGCAAAATGGCGTCGGCGACACGGCGGGGAACCTCCGGGGGCGCATCGAGATGGCCGTTGGCGGCACGCCCGATCAGATTGATCTGATCCGATCAATTCAACTCCCTTGAGTTGAATTTTACATTTTGATTTGCACCCGCGGGTGGCAGCGCCATCAAATGTAAACTTGAAACTACACTGGAAACAATTGGCGCAGTTCGAGGCGAATAGGTTGCTGGTACGCGTGCGGCAACGTGGGCAAATCTGCGCCAGAACACTAAGTGTAGCGCTGCTTTCCGCCCTTCGACGGCGGCTTCGGCTGTGCGCCCTTCCCCGCTGCCGCGTGCCGGAACTGCGCCGCGCCCGCGCCGGGCCTTTGCTGATGCTTCGCATGCGTCGGCGGTGTCGCGGGCTTCTTCGGCAGCGCAAGGCGCATCTCGTGGATGGCTTTCCCCTCGCCCGCCGTGCCCGATGTGCTTTCGGCCTCGCCCTTTGCGATGGCCGCAAGCTCCCGCACAAGCGCGCGCGCGCCGCGTAGCCGCTCCACCCCGTCGTCCCACTCTTCCTTGTAGACGAGCTTCTGATCGATCTGGAGCTTCACCTGCACGCCGTGCTCGTACATGAATTTCACAAGCCCCTGGGGGTTGGCGAACTTCTTGTTGCGGAAGGTGATCACCGCACCCTTCGGCCCGGCGTCTACCTGCGCGATGCCAGCCTTGCGGCAGTAATTCTTGATCTGCACCACGGTGAGAAGGTGCTTCACTTCGTCCGGCGGCGGGCCGAAACGGTCCGCAAGCTCGGCCGCGAAGTTTTCGAGGTCGGCACTCTCATGCAGTCCCGAGAGCCGGCGATAAAGCCCCAGCCGCACCTGAAGATCGGGTACGTAAACTTCGGGAATCAGCACCGGCAGGCCGACATTGATCGTCGGCGACCACTGCTCCTCCTCCTCGCGCTCCTCGCCGCCATTGGCCTTCAGCGCGGCGACCGCCTCTTCCAGCATCGACTGGTAAAGCTCGTAGCCGACCTCCTTGATGTGGCCGGACTGCTCATCGCCGAGCAGATTGCCCGCGCCGCGCAGGTCGAGGTCGTGGCTCGCCAGCGTAAAGCCCGCGCCAAGGCTGTCGAGCGAGTGCAGCACCTTGAGCCGCTTCTCGGCCTGCGGCGTGATCTTGCCGTTCGGCGGAATGGTGAACATGGCATAGGCGCGCGTCTTGGAGCGGCCGACGCGCCCGCGAAGCTGGTAAAGCTGGGCGAGACCGAACATGTCGGCGCGATGCACGATCAGCGTATTCGCGTTCGGAATGTCGAGGCCGGATTCCACGATGGTGGTGGACAGCAGCACGTCGAACTCCTTGTCGTAAAAGGCCGACATGATGTCTTCAAGCTGCGTCGGGGCCATCTGCCCGTGCGCCTGCATGAAGCGGATTTCCGGCACCTGTTCGCGCAGGAACGTGGCCACCTCGTCGAGATCGGAAATGCGCGGCACGACATAAAAGCTCTGGCCGCCGCGATAACGCTCGCGTAGCAGCGCCTCACGCAGCGTGACGGGATCGAACGGCGTGATGAAGGTGCGCACCGCGAGCCGGTCCACCGGCGGCGTCGCGATCACCGACATCTCGCGCACGCCCGTCAGCGCAAGTTGCAGCGTGCGCGGGATCGGCGTCGCGGTGAGCGTCAGCACGTGCACTTCCTCGCGCAGGTTCTTCAGCCGCTCCTTGTGCGCCACGCCGAAATGCTGCTCCTCGTCGACGATGAGGAGACCGAGATCCTTGAAGCCGATGGATTTCGCGAGCAGCGCATGCGTGCCGACCACGATGTCGACCTGGCCCGCCTTCAGCCCTTCGCGCGTCAGCGTCATTTCCTTCGGCGTGACGAGCCGAGAAGCCTGCGCGACCTTGACCGGGAAGCCCTGGAAACGATTGACGAAAGTTTGATAATGCTGGCGCGCGAGCAGCGTCGTCGGCACCACAACTGCCACCTGCTTGCCCTCCATCACCGCGATGAAGGCCGCGCGGAGCGCCACTTCGGTCTTGCCGAAGCCGACATCGCCGCACACGAGCCGATCCATCGGGCGGCCCTTCGCGAGATCGTCCGCCACCGCCTCGATGCTGGCGAGTTGGTCGTCGGTTTCCTCGTAGGGAAAGCGCGTGACGAACTCATTATAGGCGCCGTCCGAAACCTGAAGCACGGGCGCGGGCTTCATCTCGCGCAGCGCCGCCACCTTGATCAGTTCTTCCGCCATCGCGCGGATGCGCTTCTTGAGCTTCGCCTTGCGGCCCTGCCATGATGCGCCGCCGAGCTTGTCGAGCTGGGCCGTGCCCTCGTCCGAGCCGTAGCGCGTGAGCAGTTCCATATTCTCGATAGGCAGGAACAGCTTGTCGCCGCCCGCATATTCGAGTTCGACGCAGTCATGCGGCGCGCCCGCCGCGTCGATGGTCTTCAGCCCGATGAACCGACCGATGCCGTGATCGGCGTGCACCATGAGGTCGCCCGGCGTGAGGCTCGACGCCTCGACCAGCACATCGCTCGCTTTCTTGGCCTTGCGGCGGCGAATGAGGCGGTCGCCGAGGATGTCCTGTTCGGCGATGATCGCGAGGTCCGGCGTCTCGTAGCCCGACTCGATGCCGAGCAGCGCGAAGCTGACCGCGCTCTTGTCGGCCTTTCGCACCTCCGCGATGTTCGCCACCTTCTCGATGCGCGAAATGTGCGTCGAGAGCATGTTGCCGAGGCGTTCGCGCGCGCCATTCGTCCAGCAGGCGATGACGGCGCGCTTGCCGAGGCTCTGCATGACGCGGATGTGATCGGCGACGGCGGGGATAAGCTTGTCGGAGGATTCGGAGCGTTCGAGGGCGAAGCTGCGCCCCTGCTTGCCCTTGAAATCGATCTGCACGACCGCCTTCGCATCCGGCTGCGGGAAGGGCTCAAAGCGGCGCACCTTGCGCTCACCGAGCTTCGCGTCCCATTCTTCCGCCGCGAGATAGAGCGCCTCCGGCTTCAGCGGCTTGTAAGGCGGCGCGCCAAAGGAGCGCTGCTCCAACCCCTCGCGGCGAGCTTCATAATGGTCGGCGATGGTTTCGAGGCGGCGCGCGGCTGCGTCATCGGCCAGATGATCGAGCGTCACGACCGCGTTCGGCAGATAATCGAACAGCGAGTCCATGCCGTCATAAAACAGCGGCAGCCAGTGCTCAACGCCGGGATAGCGCGTGCCCGCCGAGACGGCCTCGTAGAGCGCGTCGTCGCCCTTGCCCGGCCCGAACAACTCGACATAGCGCTGGCGGAACATCTTCACCGCAGCATCGCCGGAAGGAATTTCGCTGATGGGAAGCAGCGTGACGCCATCGCGCGTGGCCTGCGTGCGTTGCGTGACGGGATCGAAGGTGCGGATCGTCTCCAGCGTGTCGCCGAAGAAGTCGAGACGCGCGGGCCGCGCGTGCCCCGGCACGTAGAGGTCGAGGATGCCGCCGCGCACGGCGTATTCGCCGGGCTCCATCACGGTGCCGGTGCGCATGAAGCCCGAGCCTTCGAGCCGCACAATCACCTGCTCCATCGAGACACGCCCACCCGCCGCGAGCCGTGCGGCCGATTTTTTCATCGCGGCGAGCGGCGGAACGCGCTGAAGCGCGGCGTTGACCGTGGTGAGCACGATGATCGCAGGCTTGCCGCCCTTAGCGTGGGCGAGGCGAGCGAGTGTTGCGATGCGCCGGGCCTCGATGTCGCTGTCGGGGGAAACGCGGTCATAGGGCACGCAGTCCCACGCCGGAAACGAGAGCACGTCCGCGCCTGGTGCGAAGAATTCGAGCTGGCTCTTGAGCTCGGCGAGGCGCTGGTCGTCTCGCGCGACGTGCAGCACCGCCTGCTGGAAAGCCGTGTCGGCCGGGAGGCGGCGCGCGATGGCCGCGATCAGGAACGCGTCGTAGCCTTCCGGCACACCCGAGGCGCGGATCGCGCCGTCGCCGCCTGCAAGCCTGTCGAGCGCCGTGGGCTTTCCCGCCGCCTTCTTGTCCAATGTATCGATTTCGCCTGCCATGTCGGGTGCGGCCTCGGGCCGCCGCGTTAGAGCTGTCGAGCGTGTTTTTTGTTAGAGCATCATCTTCATCGCAAAACCGGCGTCCACTTTTGCGGATGATGCTCGAAGCGTCAGAGCCTGTAGAAGTCGCGGATTTCAGCGACGATGGCCGAGAGTTCGCCCGGCGCGTCGCCCTTCCTGATCCAGAGGTCCACATCCGGGTCTTGCGCGGCGAGCACCGTTTCGAAGGACGCAAGCTGCGCCTCCTCCATGAGCGGCACACGCGCCTCCGCATAGCGCCCGAGAATGAGATCCAGTTCCTTCGTGCCGCGATGAAGCGCGCGATAAACCGCGCGCTTGCGCCTCAGCTCAAGCCCGTCCATGAAAAAAACCTTTAGAACGCGAATGTTGGCGCGCGTGGCACCGTGCCCGCAATATAGTCGCGAAGCGGGCGCATTCATACCCCGGCTTTCGCACTTTCCGCCTTATCCCCGTCGCGCCGGTGCAAAAATCGCCGCGCGGATTGCGCGATGCGCGCTCCGTGCCCAAACTCCCGAGCATGAGCGAATCGCAGTCGCAAATGGCGTTGTTCGAAGCGCCGGTTCCTTGGCAGGGCGCTAGCAAGCCCACATTTCTGGAACGCATGGCTTCCCCGGACAAAGACCGCCCCGAAAAAGGCGCCGATGCTGCCGCGCTTCAGGCGCCGCTGACGAGCCTCAAGGGCCTCGGTCCGCGCGGCGCGGAGCTTCTGACGAAGCTGCTCGCGAAGCCGCTGACGCCGCCGCGCGTGATCGATCTCCTGTGGCACCTGCCGACGGGCACGCTCGACCGCAGGCTCACGCCATCCGTCAGCGAAGCGCTGCCGGGCGGCATCGTCACGCTCGTCGTGACGCCGGTGAAGCACAGCGCGCCGCCGCGCTCGGCACCGCGCGCGCCGGTGCGCATCGTGTGCGAGGACGAAAGCGGCGCGCTCGACATCGTCTACTTCCACGGCGACCGCGCGGGGATCAAGCGCCTGCTGCCGCTGGGCGAGCCGCGCCTCGTTTCCGGCCGCGTCGAGCGCCACGGCACGCGCTTGCAGATGACGCACCCCGATTATGTGCTCGCGCCGAACGAGCGCCATCGCCTGCCCGCCATCGAGCCGGTCTATCCCCTGACGCTCGGCCTTACGCAGAAATTTCTCTATCGCGTCATCGGCGACGCCCTCGCGAGAGTGCCCGAATTCCCCGAATGGCTCGATGCATCGCTCGTCGAAGCGCAGGGCTGGCCGGGTTTCCGTGACGCGCTCGTGACGCTGCACCGCCCGCAAAGCCACGCCGACCTCGCGCTGTGGCACAAGGCGCGTGAGCGGCTCGCCTATGACGAAGTGTCGAGCGCGCAGCTCGCCATCGCGCTGGTGCGGCGCAGTCACCGCCAGCTTGCCGGGCGCTCGCTCGTCGGCGAAGGCAGTCTCGCCGCGAAGATGCGCGCATCCCTGCCCTTCGCGCTGACGCGTTCGCAAGAGACGGCGCTCGCCGAGATCAAGGCCGACATGGCGTCGTCGCGGCGCATGCTGCGGCTGCTTCAGGGCGACGTCGGCGCGGGCAAGACCGTCGTTGCGGCGCTGGCCATGGCGAACGCCGTCGAGGCGGGCGCGCAGGTCGCGCTCATGGCTCCGACCGACGTTCTGGCCCGCCAGCACCTCGAAACGCTGACGCCGCTCTGCGAGGCGGCTGGCATCCCGCTCGGCTATCTCTCGGGGCGCGAACAGGGCCGCACGCGCGGGCGGCTTCTCGGCAAGCTCGCGAGCGGCGAAATTCGCGCGATCTGCGGCACCCACGCCCTGTTTCAGCCGGATGTGGTTTTCCGCGATTTCGGCCTCGCCATCGTGGACGAGCAGCATCGCTTCGGCGTAGCGCAGCGCCTCGCCTTGCAGGAGAAGGCGCGCGCGGGCGATGCCGACATCCTCGTCATGACCGCGACGCCGATCCCTCGCACGCTGCAACTGTCGCTGCACGGCGACCTCGACGTGTCGCAACTCACCGAGAAGCCCGCGGGGCGCAAGCCCGTCATCACCCGCACCGTGCCGCAGGAGCGGCTTGAGGATGTGATCGAGGGGTTGCATCGCGCGCTCGGCGAAGGCGCGCAGGTCTATTGGGTGTGCCCCGCCGTCGAAAGCGAGACCGCGCGCGACATGACCGCCGTGACTGAGCGCGCCGCGCATCTGCGCCAGGTGTTCGGCGAGCGGGTCGGCCTTGTGCATGGCAAGCTTCCCGGCGCGGAGAAAGACGCGGCGATTGCCGCCTTCATCGCGCGCGAAACCACGATCCTTGTCGCCACCACCGTCATCGAAGTTGGCGTGAACGTGCCGAACGCGACCGTGATGATTATCGAGAACGCGGAGATGTTCGGCCTCGCGCAACTTCACCAACTACGCGGACGCGTCGGGCGCGGCGCGGCGCAGTCGTCATGCATCCTGCTCTACAAGGGGCCGCTGTCTGAAACGGCGAAATCGCGGCTCGACATCTTGCGGCAGGTGGACGACGGCTTCGTGATCGCGGAGGAGGATTTGCGACTTCGCGGCGGCGGCGAGGTTCTGGGCGCGAAGCAGAGCGGCGATCCGGGCTTCCGCATCGCGGGCTGGCCCGAGGCAGCGCCGCTCATCGAGCGCGCCGCGACCGCCGTCCGCTATCTGCTCGGCCGCGATCCTTACCTCAAATCGGACCAGGGATTGGCCGCGCGCACCTGCCTCGCTCTGTTCGAGCGCGACGAGGCAATGCGGCTGTTGCAGGCGGGATAGCAGCACATTATGATTTTACTTCGTGCCGCAATGTTATTTGTAAGCATCATAGCAACGTTTATTGCGACGATAATATTTCTTCTTTTCTTAATGTATATTTTTTGGAACGTGAATTTGGGATTTTTCGAGCCACACAAGCCGGGTTTTTGTTATGGACGCAACGGTTTTTTAAGAAACTGGGAATTCTTGGACGAAGCAATATTGTATAATGCGGGCACGCTTGACCCCAACCGCGTAATGGGTCAAAGCACCGATTTACCGTTGCGTTTTTTGGCCGAAAATAAGAACTGCTGTAAATTGTATTGCGCTGATGAACATAAAAAAGCAGAGATAAAATCGTTGGACAAAAAAAACAGCTGTGACGAGGTCCACACGCACATTTATTCCCGCGGATTGGAAATTTATACGGCTTTTGATGCCTGCGGCTCTAAATTGGAGGCGTGGAGCATCAGGGAATAAAGCACGGCGGCGCTTCACAAATCCTGCGGATTTATCGCGAACGCCCGCGCGTCAGCCCGAAAGGCCGCCAGCGAGCGACGGCACCGCGAGCGGCGAGAAGCCGTAATGCTTCAGCCAGCGCAGATCGCCGGAGAAGAACGCGCGCAGATCCGGCATGCCGTATTTCAGCATGGCGATGCGGTCGATGCCCATGCCGAAGGCGAAGCCCTGCCACTCGTCGGGGTCGATGCCGCAGGAGCGCAGCACGTTCGGATGAACCATGCCGCAGCCGAGGATTTCGAGCCAGTCGTTGCCCTGCCCGATCTTGAGTTCTGGCCCGGAACGGTCGCACTGGATATCCACCTCGGCGGATGGCTCCGTGAACGGGAAGTGCGACATGCGGAAGCGCATGTTCACATCCGGCACCTCGAAAAACGCCTTGCAGAATTCCTCCAGCACCCATTTCAGGTGCCCCATATGCGTGGCGCGGTCGATGACGAGGCCCTCGACCTGGTGAAACATCGGCGTGTGCGTCTGGTCCGAGTCCATGCGGTAGACGCGGCCCGGGGCGATGATGCGGATCGGCGGCTGGCTCGCCATCATGGTACGCACCTGCACGGGAGAAGTGTGTGTGCGCAGCAGCAGGCGTTCGCCCTGCTCGTCGGGATTGAAGAAAAACGTGTCGTGCGTCTCGCGCGCCGGATGGCCGACCGGGAAATTCAGCCGCGTGAAATTGTTATCGTCGGTCTCGATGTCCGGGCCTTCCGCGACCGAGAACCCCATGTCGGCGAAGATCACCATCAGTTCTTCCCATACGCGGGAAATGGGATGGCTGCGGCCTTCAGCTGCGGGATTCGTGCGCACCGGCAGAGTTACGTCTACGCGGTCGGTGGCGAGCTTTTCGGCGAGCGCCGCGGCTTCGAGTTCGGCCTTGCGCGCCTCCAGCGCGGCGGCGACCGCGTCCTTCACGACGTTGACCGCCTGGCCGAAGCTCTTGCGTTCCTCCGCCGGGAGCGCGCCAAGCTTCTTCATCAGCTCCGAGATTTCGCCCTTCTTGCCGAGCGCCGAAACGCGGATGGCGTCGAGCGCGGCGAGGTCGCTGGCGCCCCCCACGGCCTCAAGCAGCCGGTTCGACAGGGCGTCAAGATCGGGTGCGGAATCCGCAAGCGTTTCCATGGGTGCTTCTCGTTCGGGAAGTGATGTGGCGATGTGCGATTGGCGTGCCACTTTTGGCCGGAGGGGTCAAGACCGCAGAACGCCGTTTGCGCAGGACAAAGCCCGATGCGACGCCTTTGCCGCCGATGCTAAACAATCGCCGCTTGCGAACTGTGCGTCGACGATGAAAAAGCCCGCCATGCGCCGGGAAAGCGGATGACGGGCTGTTCACGGAACAGACAGAAATGTCGAGTTGCAACGCCGCTTCAATTGGGGAGCGCGTGGGAGGGCTCAATCTTGCCCTCCTTCTCCGAAATCAGCTTCAAAACATAGGTGATTTCGTCGCGCGCATCCCGTGTCGCGCGGGCGTCCTCCTTCGGAATTTCATCGGCGATCCGAAGAAGGATGTTCGCCAGCGCGAGCAACTCGGGCACTGTCAGTTCGTCAAGCCTCATACAGACCCTTGCCTCATGCAGACTGAAGCTCCGCGGGCAGAGCCTCGCGCGCCTTGCCGACGAGCGCAGCGAAGCCCGTCGGATCGGTGATGGCCATATCGGACAGCACCTTGCGGTCGATTTCGATGCCCGCCTTGTTGAGGCCGTCGATGAAACGGCCATAGGTAAGGCCATGCTCGCGCGTGGCGGCGTTGATGCGCTGAATCCACAGCGAGCGGAAATTGCGCTTCTTCGTCCGGCGGTCGCGATAAGCGTATTGCAGGCTCTTTTCGACCGCCTGCTTCGCGATGCGGATGGTGTTCTTGCGGCGGCCGTAAAAGCCCTTCGCCTGCTCAAGAACCTTCTTATGACGGGCGTGTGCGGCTACACCGCGTTTCACACGTGACATTGTTCGTCGTCTCCAAGCTCAATCGTTGCGTTTTTCTAGTGATCAGTCAAGCCCGTAGGGAGCCCACTTCTTCACATGGTTCGCATCGCCCGGCTCGAGGACGACGCTGCCGCGCGAGTTGCGAATGAACTTCGGAGTCCGCTTGATCATGCCGTGACGCTTGCCGGCCTGCCCGGCGAGAACCTTACCGGTACCGGTGATCTTGAAGCGTTTCTTCACGCCACTCTTGGTCTTCATCTTGGGCATTTTGCTTCCTTTCTTATTAAGTCTCACTCGCGAGACGACAATTGCGGCTGAAGAAGCCGCTTGCGCGTCTCGCATTTGGAGAAGCACGAAAAAGCCGCCACGGCATGCCCTGAATTGCGCCGGGCGGCTCGGTTCGGGGAGAATATGTTGACGCGCCGACGAACGCAATGATTTTGCGTTGCGCAGAACGAAGCGCTCGAAAACTCAAGATCCGGTTCAGGAAGCAGATGTCTCGGCGAAGAGAAAATCGCGGGTTCGAAGACCGTAGTGGCGCATGATCGCCGCGAGATTTTTGTCGTTTACGCCGAGCCTATTATAATCCCAAAGAGCGTTTTTTTGTCGGTATTTCAGGCTCTTCCATCTCTCCTGCTTTTTTCGGTAGGGCGAGGCGACCCTCGTGCCCGCCAAGTAGAGCATTACCTTGAACCATACATCATCTGTCGTCGGCGCAAGGGTCATGAACAGATCACGCCTAGTGATATCCTGATGAAAGCAGTCAGGCGGATACAGTACGCCCGCACCTCCTCTACCGAAGACCTGCATTCCCGCGATGCCGTTGACAATTGGCCAGCGGTTATAATCGAGAAACGCAGTGTCATTCTTAGCCAGCATCAGACGAGGTTCAAGACTTATGGCGCAACCAGGGTTCTTGTCTCGGGTCTCAACGAGACGTGAGACATAGTCGTCCGGATAAATGATGTCATCGTCAGCTGTAATAATAACCTTGCCACTGTATCGTTCGTAAGCGGGGATTAGTTTTTTGTAGGGCCGCAGGTTCTCTTCTGTGACAATGATCTCGAATAAGTCGCTCTGAAGCGACTGTGTTTCCCTGGGTATGCCGGTTTTTTCTATATCCTCTCGCGAGAGAAAAAGAACGACCTTTTCCGGCCTCATTTTTTGCAGAAGAAGCGATCTGACACAGAGATGCAGTTTCTGAAATCGTTGAGGAAAACTTGTCAACGATACGATGACATCCGAAGCGATGGGGATATCTAGCCGAGATTGCAAAAACGCCCGGCGTGATAGATGAAACATATGTATTTGGTCCATTAAACGCCTCTAAATTGGAGCACTCTGCTGGCGGCCAATTAATGTTTCTTCAATAAAACTCAAAACCCTAACCGGCTCTCCGAAGTCTACGCGCCAAACACCCTTCCGAAGATCACATCCACGTTGCGCATGTGATGCTGCGGATCGAACAGCGCCTCGATCTTTTCGGGCGCAAGAGCCGCCGTCACATCCGCGTCGGCCTTGAGGAAGGCGAGGAATTCGCCCTCCCCGCGAAACGCGCGCATGGCGTTGCGCTGCACGAGGCGATAGGCGTTCTCGCGGCTGACGCCAGCCTGGGTCAGCGCAAGCAGCACCTGCTGCGAATGCACGAGCCCGCCGCCGCGTTCGAGGTTCTCTTTCATCTTCTCGGGATAGACCACGAGCTTGTCGATCACGCTCGCGAGCCGCGCCAGCGCGAAATCGAGCGTCACGGTCGCGTCCGGGCCGATCAGGCGCTCGACCGACGAATGTGAGATGTCCCGTTCATGCCAGAGCGCCACGTTTTCCATCGCGGGGATCGCATAGCCGCGCACGAGGCGCGCAAGGCCGGTGAGGTTTTCGGTGAGCACCGGATTGCGCTTGTGCGGCATCGCCGACGAGCCCTTCTGCCCTTCGGAGAAGAACTCCTCCGCCTCGCCAACTTCGGTGCGCTGGAGGTGGCGGATCTCGGTCGCAAGCCGCTCCACCGACGACGCGATGACGCCGAGCGTCGCAAAGAACATGGCGTGGCGGTCGCGCGGGATGACCTGCGTCGAAACTGGCTCCGGTTTCAGGCCGAGCTTTTCGGCAACATAAGCTTCCACGCGCGGATCGAGATGCGCGAAGGTGCCGACTGCGCCGGAAATCGCCGCCGTGCCGACATCCTCCTTCGCGCGCAGGAGACGCTCCTTCGCGCGGGTGAATTCGGCATAGCCGAGCGCCATCTTGAGGCCGAACGTCGTCGGCTCCGCGTGGATGCCGTGGCTGCGGCCGACGGTGACGGTGTATTTGTGCTCGAGCGCGCGGCGCTTCAACGCGGCGAGCAACGCGTCGATGTCGGCGAGCAGAATGTCGGCCGCGCGGGTCAATTGCACGGCGAGGCAGGTGTCGAGCACGTCGGACGAGGTCATGCCCTGATGCATGAAGCGCGCCTCGGGGCCGGCGTGTTCGCTGACGCTCGTCAGGAAGGCGATGACGTCGTGCTTCACCTCGCGTTCGATCTCGTCGATGCGCTGGATGTCGAACGCGCCCTTGTCGCGCAGCACCTTGGACGTGCCTGCGGGGATCGTGCCGAGCTGCTCCATCGCCTCAGCGGCGAGCGTCTCGATTTCGAGCCAGATTTCATAACGTGACTGGTCGGACCAGATGGAGGCCATCTGCGGGCGGGAATAGCGCGGGATCATGGAAAAACTCTCAGGCTGCGGCGGCTGCGCCGTCTTTTGCATCGATCTTTGCAGCGATGCTTAGCTGATGAGCCTGCAAAAGCGCAAGCAGCGATGGCAAAGGCGTGCGCCCGGAGGTGAAAGCGATGGTGCCGTGACCGCGTTTCGCGCCGACGCCGACGATGTGGCCGCGCTCCGAAAGCACGTTAGCAATGCGCCGCGCTATGGCCGGCGCGGGGTCGAGCCAGGTCACGGGCCAGGGCGAAAGCGCGTCGAGGCGTTCGAGCAAAAGCGGGTAATGCGTGCAGCCGAGGACCACGACATCAGTGCGCGCGTCGGCATCCTCCACGAAGCAGGGCGCGATCTCCCGCGCGATGGCGGCGTCTGACACCGTCTCGCCGCTGGCGTAATCCTCGGCAAGCTCCGCGAGGTTCGCCGCGCCGACGAGCGCTACGCGTGCGCCCAACGCATATTTTTCGATGAGCGTATGAGTGTACTCGCGCGCGACCGTTCCGGGTGTCGCGAGCACCGAGACGAGGCCGCTCCGGGTGATGGCGGCGGCGGGCTTGATCGCGGGGACAGTACCGACAAAGGGCACCGAAAAGGCGGCCCGCAGCGCCGAAAGCGCGACCGTCGAGGCGGTGTTGCAGGCGAGCACGACGCAATCCGGTTCGAACGCGGCGAGCGCGCCGCCGACGAGGTCGAGTAGCCGTTCGACCAGTTCGCCCTCCGGCTTCGAACCGTAGGGAAAGGCGGCGTCATCGGCGATGAACAGCACTTCCGCTTCGGGGATCGCGGCGCGCGCGGCCCTCAGCACGGTGAGACCGCCGAGGCCCGAGTCGAGGAAAAGAAGCCTCGCGGCGCGTTTGCTATCGCTCATGGAATCGCCATCGCTTTCAGCCGTTCGCGCAGACGCAAGCCAAAGGCCGCCGCATCTCGCGAAACGCCGTCCGCGACTCATACTGCATTCATGCGCTTGCGAAAAGGTTGCGATAGCTCTGCGTGCCGTCCGGCAGGGATGCGGAAGCCTCATAGACGCCGCGCGCGATGGCCCGGGCGAGGCAGTTTGCGGCGGCCGCGCCGATGTAGGGCAATGCCGTGTCGCGGTCGGAAAGCGCGGCCCGGCCGGTGGCGAGCGCGAAAACGATGTCGCCATCAAGCGGCGAGAATACCGGATGGATCGCGCGCGCCATGCCTGCCGCCGCCATTGTGGCGATGCGCTTCGCCTGTGTTTGCGTCAGCGGAGCGTCAGTTGCGACGACACAAAGCGTCGTGTTTGCGCCAGCCAGCGCCCCATATTTCAGCACCGGCCGCGCGGCTTCCGGCGGGAGCGGGTATGGCAGGCCGAGCCCGCCGAACTCGCCACCGTGCTCATAGGGGGCTGCCCAGAAATGCGGCGTGTCCGCGACCGTCACCGCGCCTGCCGCATTCACGGCCGTGAGCGCGCCGACGACCACCGATTCGCCGCCGAACGTCAGGCGCTCGGACGCGCTGCCGAGGCCACCGCGCATGGAAAGCCCGGCGCCGCGTGCAACCGTCGCGCCATAGCCCGCACCTGCCGAACCGAGCGCGAAATCGCCGCCCGCCGCCTCGGCCGCCTTGAAGCCAAGCTCGCGATAGGGCGCCTCGCGGCCCCAGTCCTTATTGCCGCCGTTGATGAGATCGAACAGGATCGCCTGCGGGACGATGGGCACGCGCACGGGGCCCACCTGAAAGCCGCGCCCGTTTTCGCGAAGCCATGTCTGCACGCCGCTCGCCGCGTCGAGGCCGAAGGCGCTCCCGCCGGAAAGCACGATGGCGTCCGCCGCGCCGACCGTGCCTTCGAGGCCGATGGCGTCGCGCTCGCGTGTGCCAGGCCCGCCGCCCATCACCGTCGCCGCAGCCACCACCGGCGCGTCGGCCAGAATGATCGTCGTGCCGCTCGCGATCCGCGCATCCTCGGCGTTGCCGACCCGCAGCCCTTCGACATCGGTGATGAGATTGCGCATGCCGCCCGCTCCTTCGCTGTGAAAAGCTACGGCTTAATGTAGGGCACGCCTCGCTTTAGCGTAATGCCAAGCGGCGCAAAGGTTTCGTGATTGGATGTGATCCCGACGCGTGTCAGGGCGTGACGGTGCAGGAGATGCCGCGCTGCTTGATGGCGCGGCACAACGCCATCGCCGCAGTCTTCGCCTTGTACGGCCCCGCCTGAATGCGATAGCCGCCCGCGCCCGACTCGACATCGAGATTGCGGTTCACAAGGATGTCGGCAAGCTGCGCCTTGATCTGGCGAGCGGTGGCCTGCCCGGCTGGCTGACTTGGCGCAGAGCCGAAGACGATGAGGAAGCCATCGGCCGGTGCCGCCACGGCCGATGCCGATGTCGAAACGGGCGTCACGGGGGGCGTGGAAACTTTCGCGGCTGGCGTCGCTTTCGCAACGCGCGCGGGCTTCGTGGGGGCATCGGCCTGAAGCGAGGGATCGACGCGGATCGGCGCAGCGCGTCGCGTCGGCGCCGCACTGACGACGACCGCAGCGGCAGCCGGTTGCGATGCAGCCTGTTGTGACGAGGCGGAGGCCTGCCAGCCCTGTTGCTGTGGCTGCTGCACCTGAGCAGCCTGTTGACGGCCGGACGATCCGCCGAAAATGCTGTCGAAGAACCCGCCGATACCGCCCGAGGATGAGGACGCAGCCTGCTGTGGCGCGAGTTGCGGTGCGGACGCCGCGTTCGATACGGGCTGCGAAGCACTCGCCTGCCGGGAGCGCCCCTGAGCGGGCTGAGCCGGTTGCGGTGAAGCGGCAGCCTGTTGCTGCTGTGGGTTCAAACCCATCGCGGCTATTACACGATCCTTGCCCTCCGTCGCTACCTTGCGGTCGGCGGCAGGAAGGCTCTCCATCCAGAGCGCGTTGGAATAGTCCTGAAGCGCGCGAGCATAAGAACCGCTTCTTTCATTGATGCGGGCACGGAGCAGGATCGCGCGCGCCGCGAGCTCTCCGCTGAGACCAGCGCGAAAGGCGGCGTCGATCAGAGACGACGCGTCCGAATAGGCACCCGCGTCGAAGGATCGGGTTGCGCGACTTAGAAGGTCCAGCCCGCGACTATCGCCGCTCTGCGCGAACGCGCCAAGAGATCCCCCGGACAGTCCGGCGGAAAGACCGAAGGACAAGCCGAGAACAACGACAAACAATCTAAGGCAGCCAAGCCACATGGAAAAGCAATCGCCCGTTCTGTCACCGATTTAAGACATGCGCTAACGCACCCGAACGTGCACGCAACCACAAGATTAGGGCATAGCGATGTCTAACCGTGTAACCCGATTCGGACAGGTCAAGCGCCGATGCGAGGACGCTATCCACAAAAGCCGGGCGCTATCGTCGCGATTTGCACAGGAATCACGGGCGGAACGAATGCGTGCTTCGCTGCGATCACCGGCAATTGGGGCGGAAAAAGAATCTGACAGAGCGCTCATCCACGCCTACCCCGTTTCATCCGGCCCCGTCCTCCGCGCTCTACTTTGAAAAAGTCGTCGTCCCTCTCCAACCAGTAGCGGAATTGCCGCAAGGCGGGCTTCGTCGTTGAGCAGCACCTGCGCCCGCTGTGTTCGTCGATGGCGCGACGCGAGAAATGCGCCCGGATCACCTCCCGCCGCATCGCGTTGGCGGGCTGGTGGCTAGGTGTTTGATCCCGGCATTTGATGGTGCATTATTCTCCCTCGGCTGGAAGGATGCGCTATGGGACAAATTCTTCATGGGAGCGCCACAACGACTGAGGCGGTCCGTCGAGCGATACAGCATAGTCAAGAGAGCTTGAGGGCCCTGGCCAAGCGCTACGGCATCAACACGAAGACGGTCTCGAAATGGAAGAAGCGCTCATCCGTCGCCGATGTGCCGACTGGACCGAAAGAGCCGAAATCCACGGTTCTGTCGGTCGAGGAAGAGGCGATAATCGTCGCCTTCCGCAAGCATACGCTCTTGCCGCTCGACGATTGCCTCTATGCGCTACAGGCGACGATACCGCATCTGACTCGCTCGTCGCTGCATCGCTGTCTTCAACGCCACGGTATTTCTCGGCTGCCGGACGTCGAAGGCGACAAGCCCGCCAGGAAGAAGTTCAAGTCCTATCCGATCGGCTATTTTCATGTCGACATAGCCGAAGTGCAGACGGCCGAAGGCAAGCTCTATCTCTACGTCGCCATTGACCGCACGAGCAAATTCGCCTTCGTGCAACTCGTCAAAAAGACCGGCAGGACGTCCGCTTCAGCCTTCCTCGTCGCCCTGATAGAGGCAGTTCCCTACAAGATTCACACGGTGCTCACCGACAACGGCATCCAGTTCACGTTTCCGCCGCGTTATGCCGATGGACCAACGGCCAGATACATGACGCACATGTTCGACATGCGATGCAGCGAGAACGGCATTGAGCACCGCCTCACCAAGGTCAAGCATCCCTGGACAAACGGCCAGGTCGAGCGAATGAACCGGACGATCAAGGAGGCGACGGTCAAACGCTATCACTACGACCGTCACGAGCAGCTCGAAACCCACCTATCGGACTTCATCAACGCCTATAACTTTGCTCGCCGACTAAAGACCCTCAAAGGCCTCACGCCTTATGAGTTCATCTGTAAATGCTGGACGAATGAGCCGGAAAGATTCAAGATCGATCCAATCCATCAAATGCCGGGACTGAACAGCTAGGACGCAGCATTCGCGAAAGTCTTACAAATCCGCACGGCAGCGTCATCCGCTGAGTTTGCTTGCGGCCACGAAGCAAGCACTCTCGCTGCGGCTCGCTTTCAGCTGCCGTTTCGTTGATCCCAGTCAGCGCAGGCTGCCGACTGATCAACGGCACGTAAGATAACATATAAATTTAAAATAAAATTTTTTCGCAAGTATTCATAAGTAAAAAATTCGCAGTTTCGCGGCGCCTTCAGTGCCTATTAATAAAAGCGGCCTAAATAGTAATACCATCAAGCTTGGCCTCAGGTTGTGTCGACATCGGTCGAGCCCAATAAACGGGGGGCATATGTTCTTTCTTCGATCATGCGCTCGTGACGCGGAGGTTTCCCAGTTGAGCTCTGATGCAATCGACCAGACGAAAGCGAGATCGCTCGAACTCGAAGGCGATCTGAGGCCTCGCGATGCAAGCGCACTGCATGAAGCCCTTCTCGTCGCCCTTAGCGGCGAGGACGAAATCTTAGTGGACGCAAGGCGCGTCACATCACTCGACGTCTCAATCCTCCAGGTGCTGATCGCAGCCGATATCGCCGGCGAGAAACTCGGGCGCACGATCACGCTGCTGCGGGTGCCTGAAGGTGCTGTCGAGGCGTCCTTCGCCAGGGCGGGCCTTGCCATTCCGCCCGGTTTTTCGCTGACCCAGTCGGCCCTTTCACGATAGCGGAGAAGTCTCATGTCGAAAACAATCCTTGCCATCGACGATTCACCCTCAGTTCTCCAGATGATCTCACTCACCTTGTCGTCAGCGGGCTTTCGGGTGGTCGAGGCAGTTGATGGCGCAGACGGCTATGCGAAAGCCGTGGCCAATCCCATTGATGCAGTGATCACCGACCTCAACATGCCCCGCCTGAACGGGCTCGAATTCATCCGCAAATATCGCAACCACCCATCAAGTGCCGGCGTGCCAGTCATCTTTCTTTCCACGGAATCGGACGTGACCTCGAAGAATGAGGCAAAGGCGGCCGGAGCCACCGGCTGGATCGTCAAGCCTTTCAAGCAGGACCAGATCCTGGCCATCCTGAAAAAGGTCCTCGGTGCATGAAAGCCTCCGATCCCGCAGACACCTTCCGTCAGGAAGCGCGCGAGCTCCTGGACATACTTGAAGAGACGCTGCTCGACCTTGGGCAGAGGCCAGACGACAAGGCCCTCGTGGCGGGGAGCTTCCGGGCTCTCCACACGCTGAAAGGCTCAGGCGCGATGTTCGGCTTCGACGAAATGGCCGAGTTCGTGCACGAATTCGAGACGGCCTTCGACCGGGTCCGCAAGGACAACGCGCCGATCAGTCCCGCGCTCGTGGCCATCGCTCTGGCGGCGAAGGACCACATCCATAAACTCATCGTCGAGCCCGCCCTTCATGCCGACGACACGGTCAGGCTCCTCGGCGAACTGCGCGAGGCGGCCAACAACGCGGAGTGCGGAGAAACCGGCAATGCGGATGCGGTCGCCGCGGCTGTTTCCGAGCGGCCCGGCGTGGGTTGCCGTGTGCGCTTCTGGCTTCCCTCCGACGCCATCGCCTTCGGCACGAACCCGCTGCTTCTTCTCGATGAATTGCGCGAGCTTGGAGCCTCTTCCGTGACAGCCCTGACTGATCGGTTGCCACCGCTCGAAGCGATGAATCCTCAGGCGTCCTATCTCGGTTGGGAAGTCACCTTCGAAAATGAGGTCAGTTCCGACAAGATCGAGGACGTCTTTCTTTTCATCCGCGACGGAATGGACCTTCTGATCGAGCCGACCGATCAGGGCGAGGCGTCCTCAACTGCCGAACCAGCAGAAGATCAAGACAGCGAAACTCCCCTGCCCGCGAAGCCGGATGCCCAAGAACCTGCCCGGCGCACAGCGGATACCGCACCGCAGGCCGACAAGGCCAACTCATCCGTGCGCGTCGCGGCCGAGCGGCTGGACGAGCTGATGGACAGGGTTGGCGAACTGGTGATCGTCCAGTCGCGTCTCTCCCAGATTGCGGGGGCGAGCGCCGATCTCAACCTCAAGGCCGTCGTGGAAGAACTCGGCAGGCTCTCTTCGGGCCTTCGTGACACCACCATGGGCATCCGCATGGTGCCGATCGGCACGGTGTTCTCGCGCTTTCGCCGTCTCGTTCACGACCTGTCGAATACCCTCGGCAAGGAGGTGGATTTCGTCACGACCGGCGGTGAAACCGAACTCGACAAGACCATGATCGAGCGTCTGGCGGACCCGCTGGTGCATATCATTCGCAACTCAATCGATCACGGGCTGGAAAGCCCGGAGAAAAGGGCCAGCAACGGCAAGCCTGCCAGGGGACAGGTCCGCCTCGCTGCGATCCACACGGGCGCGGAAGTTGCGATCACGATCACCGATGACGGCGCCGGTCTCGACGCCGCGCGCATTCGCGCAAAGGCCGAAGAGGCGGGGATTCTTTCGCCCGACCAAAAGATCAGCGCCCACGATCTTTGCCAGCTCATCTTCCATCCCGGCTTCTCGACGGCGGCCGAAGTTACGTCCGTCTCTGGACGCGGCGTCGGAATGGATGTCGTCAAACGGGCAGTCGAAGGGCTGCGCGGCACGATAGACCTGACCACCACACCCGGACAGGGCACGGTCGTGACGCTCCGCCTGCCCCTGACTTTGGCGATCATCGAAAGCATGCTCGTGCGGGTCGGCGGGGGACGCTACGCCATCCCGCTCTCGGCAGTTGAAGAATGCGTCGAGCTGCCGAGCGCAGCCGAACTCGGGGGAAGTGGCAAGAACTTCCTCAACATCCGGGATCGGATCGTGCCCTTCCTGCGGCTGCGGGAGCTGTTCAATGTCGATGCGCCGCCGGAGCTGCATCAGAAGGTCGTCATCGTCTCGGCGGGGGATTCCCGGGTCGGCTTCGTCGTCGACCAGATCATCGGCAACAGCCAGACGGTCATCAAGTCGATGTCGAAGCTCCATTTCGATGTCGAGACCTTCTCTGGAGCAACGATCCTCGGAGACGGCACGGTGGCGCTCATCCTCGATATCGGCTCGCTCGTCGCCTTCGGCCAAGGCGTTGAAAGGCAATGGAGAGGCGAAGGCCTCGGGAGAGGCGAAGGCTTTGGGAGAGGCGAAGGCCTCGGGAGGGTGGCATGAACCGCGCGTTCGAGAAGGCGGGCGTTCCGGCGAGCATGAAGGCACTGACCATCGGACTGAACAGCGAGATATTCGCGCTTCCGGCCGAGTCCGTCAGAGAAATCCTCGACATGGTGCCCGTCACCGAGGTGCCCAATGCCAGGGCTTTCGTCGGCGGGGTGCTCAACGTGCGGGGCAAGGTCGTGCCCCTCGCCGATCTCAGGGTGATGTTCGGCATGGAACGGACGCCACCGGATACCAACACACGCATCGTGGTCATCGAGGTCGATCTGGAGGGTGAGCCGGCGCTGGTCGGCATCCTCGCCGACAAGGTGCACGACGTCACGGAAATCGAAGGCGCTTCCGTCGAGGACGCGCCTGCGGTGGGCATGCGCTGGCGAGCGGAATTCATCCGCGGCATCGGCAAGCGCGGCACGGACTTCATCATCATTCCCGACATGGCACGGATCTTTGGGCCGAAGGAGGAGCGTGAGCTGTCCTCCACCCCGGATGAAAGGAAGCTTTAAATGCAATTCTCTCTCAAAGCGAAACTGGCACTCGCCTTCGGCGCCCTGCTGCTGCTGATAAGCGGCCTCGGCGGCATCGCTATCTTGCAGATGAACAAGATCAACGACCAGTCTACCGACATCGCGAAGAACTGGTTGCCGAGCGTCGATGCCGCGCACGTCATCAACGCGGCCGTGGGACGCTACAGGACAGCTGAATACCGTTATTTTTCGTCTGATGACGCAGAAGAAACGCGCAAGAACGAAGAAATCATCAAGGATTTCCGCAACAATATCAAAAAGGCGCAAGAAAAGTATCAGCCCCTGATTTCTAGTCAACAGGAGCGGGATATATACAATAATTTCGTCAGCAAGCTAGACAAATACACGAGCCTTTCTCAGACGGCGATTGGATATTACAGAGATAATCAAAAGGAAAAAGGCCGGGATATGTTGCTAGAGGCAAGGGGCGCCTTCGATGAGGTGACATCCGAGCTTGATCGACTGATCCGTCACAACGCCGCCGGCGCGGATGCCGCGAGCAAGGAAGCCGACGCTGTCTTCGCGCAGTCCCAGACAATCATCTTCAGCGTCATAGGCATTGCACTTCTCATCGGCATCGGCACGGCGGTTTTCCTCATCCGCGACATCTTCCGCACGCTCGGCGGCGAGCCGACCTATGCGCGAGACGTGATCAAGGCAATCGCCGACGGCAATCTCAATGTCAAGGTTGCGACCCGCGACGGCGACACCCACAGCCTCCTCGCAACCGCAAGCGATATGGTCGTGAAGCTCAAGGGCGTCATCTCCGAGGTTACAGTGTCCGCCCGCAATGTCGGTGCCGGAAGCCAGGAACTGTCGGCGACGGCCGAGGAACTGAGCCAGGGTGCGACCGAGCAAGCGTCCTCCACAGAGGAAGCATCGTCCTCGGTCGAGCAGATGGCGTCGAACATCAAGCAGAACGCCGACAATGCTGCTCAAACCGAGAAGATCGCGCGCCAGTCGGCCATTGATGCCAAGACGAGCGGCGAAGCGGTGGGTAATGCCGTCCAGGCCATGGAGACTATCGCCCAGAAGATTTTGATCGTGCAGGAAATCGCCCGGCAGACCGACCTCCTCGCGCTCAACGCGGCGGTCGAAGCGGCCCGGGCTGGCGAGCATGGTCGCGGGTTTGCGGTCGTCGCTTCCGAGGTCCGCAAGCTTGCCGAGCGTAGCCAGGCGGCCGCTCAGGAAATCTCCGGTCTTTCCGGCGACACGGTCAAAGCGGCCCAGCAGGCAGGCGAGATGCTGACGCGCCTCGTGCCCGACATCCAGCGCACCGCCGAACTCGTACTGGAAATCTCGAACGCGACCCGGGAGCAGAACGCGGGCGCGGCGCAGATCAACATCGCGATCCAGCAGCTCGACAAGGTGACCCAGCAGAACACCGCCGCTTCCGAGGAGATGGCATCGACTTCCGAAGAACTGGCAAGTCAGGCCGAGCAGCTTCAGCAGGCCGTCAGCTACTTCCAACTGGACGAGGCTGGCACTTCAAGGCCCGAGCGCAGCCGACAACCCGCGAAAGCGACGGGCCGCCTCAGCGTCGCTCAAATGCAGGACGCGTTACGCCACGCCGCTCCCTCGATCGCGGTGAATCACAACCCGCCGAGAAAGCCGAAGCCCTCGGGCCACAACGGCTTCGCCCTCAACATGGATGAGCTTGGCGACGACCTCGACAAGCAGTTCATGCGCAACGGAGCGGCGTAAGCCTCTTCCACCCCGTTGGCCCCGGCCGTGACTCGCCGGGGCCTAATTGAGAAACAGGGAGAACAGGATGGCCGACCAAACACACTATGTCACGCTTGGCGTCGCCGGCGGTCTTTTCGCGGTGCCCGTCGAGAGCGTTCAGCAAATTCTTGAGATCCAGCCTATCGCGGCCATGCCGAACGCCCCGGCCGATTTTATCGGCCTGATCGACGTTCGTGGCCAGAACGTACCTGTAATCGATCTGCGGGCAAAGCTCGCGTTGCCTGCCGCGGCGGATACGCAAAATACCCGCATCATCGTCCTCGACGTTGCGGTCGGAGGTGTCACACGTCGGTTCGCTCTGAAAACAGACCAGGTCTTCGAGGTGACCGGCCTCGACGAGGGCGCGCTGGAGCCGCCGCCGGATCTTGGCGCGCGTTGGCGAGCCGATTGCGTGGCGGGCGTGGGACGGCGCGCGGGGGCTTTCGTCACGGTCCTCGATCTCGACCAGCTGTTTCTGGCTGACGCTCTTGCGTCAGACGGTGCAGTTGAGACGCAACACATTAGCTGACGGCTGTCCACTCGATGGACTGGATTTGTTTTAGTGGAGTTTTGGAATGGCCGTTGCCCTGCTTGCCGACGCCCGGCGCAAGAGTTTGCCCTATCCCGATCAACTCGGAGACCGCGACTTTGTCCGCATCGCAAACCTGGTCAGTCGGCAGACCGGGATCCGCTTGCCGCCATCAAAGAGGACGATGATCGAGACGCGACTTCGCAAGCGCATGCGCGCCTGCGCCAAGCCGACTTTCGACGCTTATTGCAGCTACCTGTTCGATACGGGTGTTCTTGAGGCCGAGTTGACGCATCTGATCGATGTCGTGACGACAAACAAGACGGACTTCTTCCGCGAGCCTGATCATTTCAGCTTTCTTGCCAATCGAGCCGTGCCGGAGCTTCTCGCCCGCCGTCATGGCGAGAGAACCCCACATCTGAAGCTCTGGAGCGCGGCCAGTTCAAATGGCGCCGAGGCCTACACCATGGCCATGGTCCTCGCCGAACTGGCAAGCGTCAAACACCGCTTCCTTTTCTCCATTCTTGGCACCGACGTCTCGACAAGAATGTTGGCTTCCGCCAGGCGCGCGGTTTATCCGGCGGGCTTCGTGTCTCCTGTCCCGGAGCCGATGCAGCGGCGTTACTTCATGCGTTCGCGCGATCCTGAAGCCAATGAGGTGCGTGTCGTCCCCGAGTTGCGGCAGCATATGCAATTTTCCGCCATCAATCTGATGGCGGACACCTATCGCTTCGACCACAACTTCGATGCCATCTTCCTGCGCAACGTCCTGATCTATTTCGAAAAGGACACACAGATTGAAGTCGCCCGCAGATTGGTCAGCCACCTGAGACCGAACGGCTATCTCTTTCTCGGCCATTCCGAGACATGGGTCGGCAACAGTTTGAACGCCCGACAGGTCGCTCCATCCATCTACCAGGTCTCGTGAGGCAACCGATGCGTGCTCCATCAAGAAGCTCCGGCGAGAAGCCACGAATCCTGATCGTGGACGACTCTGCTTCTGTCCGCCAGGCCCTGTCGGATATCATCTCCAGCGACCCCGAACTCGAGGTGATGGGGACGGCCTCCGATCCCTATGTCGCCGCGGAGCGCATCCGCCGCGAGGTGCCCGACGTCATCTTCCTCGATATCGAGATGCCGCGCATGGACGGCCTGACTTTTCTGCGCAAGATCATGGCGCAACGCCCGCTACCGGTTGTGATCTGTTCGAGCCTGACCGAAGAGGGGTCGAGCACCCTCATGGAGGCGATGGAGGCCGGGGCCGTCGACGTCGTGACCAAGCCGCGCATCGGGTCCGTCGAGTTCCTTCAGCACTCGCGAATGCGGATCTGCGATACCGCCAAGGCCGCTGCGCAGGCGAAGCTGAAGCCGCGAGCGGCTCAACCGCTTCGGGTGGAGGGAAAATTCACGGCGGACGCGATCATTCCCCAGGGTTGGGCTCGAAGGCGCGCCGACTTGGAGAGCGCCAGCGACATGATCGTCTGCATCGGCGCGTCGACCGGAGGGACGGAAGCTCTCCGCGATATCCTTTTCGCGCTACCCGCAGAGTGTCCCCCAATCGTCATCGTTCAGCACATGCCGGAAAAATTCACCGCCGCATTCGCGCGCCGCCTCGATGGCATGTGCGCCGTGTCGGTCAAGGAGGCCCAGAGCGGAGATGCAGTGGTTCCGGGGCGTGTGCTGATCGCGCCGGGGAATCGCCACATGCTCCTCCAGCGCGCAGGCTCCCGCGTCAGCGTGACCATCAAGGACGGACCCCCGGTCTGCCGGCACCGGCCTTCGGTGGACGTGCTCTTTCGGTCGGCGGCGCAGCACCTCGGGCCGCAAGCGCTCGGCATGTTGTTGACGGGCATGGGCGACGACGGCGCGCAGGGCCTTCTGGAGATGCGCGAGGCGGGTGCCTTCACGATCGCTCAGGACGAGGAAAGCAGCATCGTTTTCGGTATGCCGAGGGAAGCGATTCAGCGAGGAGCGGCTGTAAAGGTTCTACCTCTGTCACGCATGGCACAGGTGATCATGCAAGCGCGCAACCACACAGTCGATATGGTGAAGGCGTCATGACGGCACTGAACGCGGTGGCTATCGAGCGGCCAGGAACGTCTTTCATGCAGGATGGCGACGATCTTTCTGAGATGATCGCCGAGATTGCCGAGCCTCGGAAGGCGATCGAGCGGACATTCCTCGAAATGGGCGAACGTCTGATATCCGGCGTGAAGTTGCTGCGGACCGTTTCAGCCGCTCATGAGGCCATGGGGGCAGAGTTTCAGGGCCGCGATTTCCTTAGCGTCGTCGGGAGCGTGCGTGCGCTTCGCGACGAGGTGGCCGACATCGTTGGCCATCTTGCGACCGACGATACCGGCATCGAACAGCTCGCTGAAACGATTCAGAGGCTGAAGGATCCCCTCGACGATCTGGGCAATGCCGTCCGAATGCTGGGCCTCATCGCACTCAACGCACGCGTGGTGGCGGCAGGAATCGACGCAGGCCACGAAGATCTCGCTGCCTTTGTCGCCGAGATGACCGATATCGGGCGTGATGCCCGCGCGACGGTCCGCTCGATTCTCGGCATCCACACCCGCGTCTGCCAAACCGTCGCGAGCGCGCAGCAGAGCCACCTCGCCTTCAACCGCGAACAGGCGAAGATCATGGCGACGATCTCGGAACGGCTCAGGGCCGATCTCGCCACCATCGAACTTCAACAAGGTCGTGCGGCTGCGCATGCAATGCGATCCGGCGAACTGACATCGGCGATCAGCGCGCGGATCGGCGATGCGATTGCGGCCATGCAGATTGGTGACAGCACGCGTCAGCGGCTTGAGCATGTCGAGGACATCCTGGGCTCGATCAGGGATCGCACCGATGACGATACCGAAGCGATGCTTTTTCGTCTGGCGGCGGTGCAGCTTGCCTCGACGAACGAGGACTTTGTCACCGAGGTTGGAGCCTTGTCGTCCGCGCTCGACGGGACTCGCCGCGATGCCGAGGCCGTGCTTGAGGAAGGCCGGGAACGGGCGGACGAGATCCTCGCAGACAGCAGCCATGCCCTGACCGCTCTGGGGAAAAATCTCCAGTCCATCGTTCCCCTCTTGCAGCAGGACGCGGAGATGCGTCGCGCCGGCCGCAAGCTCGGCGAGGAAACGGCGGATGCCATGCAGGAGATGCTCGGTCAGATGGATGCCATCGAGGCGACCGAACATGTGGTTCAGCTCCTGCGTCTGAACATGGCCATCCGCTGCACGCGTCTCGGAGAAAGCGCGCATGGCCTGCGTGTGATCGCGGCCGAACTGGGCGCTGTCGCCAAAAGCGCCCGAAGCGCGGCGACTGGAATGCGTCAGATCCTCAGCCACCTTAAACACACCGTCGAGGCCGCGCGCGAGGGCGCGGCACGTTTCGACGTCCATGAGGTGAATGGCGATCCCATGGCTGCGGCGAGGCTGCTTGAGGCGGTTCTCGGGCGCGTCAAACAGGAGGCGGTCACTTTGAAGCGGGCTGGCCCGAAAACCATCGGCATTCTCGATGGAGCGGCGGAGCGCGTTCGCCATTGCGCTGACGGTCAGGAAGTTTGGCCGGATCTCATCTCGACGCTTACTGCTGCGGCAGGAGAGCGGGATTTCTCGGCATTGACCGTCGACCTCGAAAGACTGGCCGCGATCCGCTCCCGGTACACGATGCATAAAGAAAGGGTCATCCACGACAAGGCTTGCGGGGAAGCAACTGTGTCGTCCGATTGCATCGATACGCACGAAGAAGCCGGAGAAGACCTGGATAGCCTACTGTTTTAAGCTGCCGAGCAAACTCGCGGGTGGCCGTGCGTCGGAAGGCGAGACCTAACAACGCTCGCCCGATTTCGCCAGCGCAGGCGGCGCAACCGGGGCGGCGCTTCGGGTCGTCAGCAGCAGCCCGGCTCCAATAATCGCGGCGCCGACGAAGGCGCGCGGTTCGAGCGGCGTGCCGAGTGCGATGTAGGACAGGATCACCACCCAGAACGGGTTCAGCAGGTGATAGGACGCTGCGCTCGCTGCGCCGCTCCAGCGGATGAGGAGGAGCCAGAGCACGCTCGCCCCGATGCTTACCACGATGGTGAGATAAAGGATCGCCAGCGTCGCCGAAACCGTAAAGGTCGGCGCTGCAACGCCTTTCAGCGCGAGCACCGGCAGGAGCGCGAGTGCGCCCGCAGTCGATTGCCAGAAATTGAGCGTGATCACAGGGAGCCCGGTCGCGCGGCCGCGAAACAACACGGTTGCCATCGCGAAAGCGGTCGTGCCGCCGATGGCGAGCGCGACGCCCACGGCATCGCCCGCACCGATATCGAAGCCGATGATGACGATCACCCCCGCAAAGCCGATCAACACACCCAGCGTCTTGACGGGATCGAACCGCTCCTGCCCGAGCGCCACCGAAAAAAGGATGGCGAGGAACGGCGCGCAACTCACGATCACACCCACCACGGCGGCCGAGGTGAAGGCGAGCGCGGAAAAGTTCATGCCGAGATAGACTGCATTGTTCAGCAGGCCGAAGAGCAGACCAGTCTTCACGATGCGGGTGTTCCATGCCACCCGGTTCCCGAGGCAGAACGGCGCCATGATCGCGGCGCTCAACGCGAAGCGGATCACCAGCGCCAGAATTGGGTCGACGTCGCGCACGGCGATCTTGCCGGCGACGAACGCGGAACTCCAGATCAGGCTGAAGAGGAGCACGAGGGCGATAAGGGCGGGGCGCGATATCTGGGTCATGAGCGAAGGATCGCAGGCCGAACGCTCGTTGCAAAATTAATAATAGGCGCTCTATAATAAGACAGATTGATATGCTCCCGTCGCGGCATTGTCGCCGTCGGCTGGGCAATCCGTCGCCACCAGACGCAGCAAAAGGAAGCGCATCCTTGGCCAACATCGCCGACACCGCGTCGACGCTCACCGACCGCCGCATCACGCTCGAACAACTGCGCGCCTTCGTAATGGTTGCGGAAGGCGGCAGCTTTGCCGGTGCGAGCCTCGATCTCGGGCGCACGCAATCCGCCGTGACGCAAAGCTTGAAGAAGCTTGAGCAGATCCTCGATTGCGTGCTCCTGGAGCGTCGTCAGGGCCATTTCGCCGGCCTCACGATCGAAGGGGCGCGCTTCCTGCCGATGGCGAAAGAGATCCTCGCCCGCCTCTCCGACGCGGTCGGCTCGTTCCAGCGTCCGCCACTGGCGGGACGCATCCGGCTTGGCGTGCCCGACGATTTCGACGTGTTGGACATCCACGGCGTACTCTCGCGCTGCCTCGACATGAACCCCGAGCTGCGCATCGAGGTGACATCCGCGATGTCCGGCACCATCGTAGACATGTTCAACGCGGGCGAGATCGATGTGGCCCTGCTGAACCGCGCGCGCGGCGAAAGCCCGAACGTGGGCGGCGCGCCGCGAAAGGTGCTCCGTAGCGAGCCGCTGTTCTGGGTGGGTCGCGAGAAGTCGGCGCTCGGGCAGTTTTCAACGGTGCCGCTGGTTGGCTTCCCCGGCGGCTGCACCTACCGCAAGACGATGCTGCTCGCGATGCAGCGCGTGGGCAAGCCGAGCTACCTCGCCTACACAAGCTCGTCTTACGAGAACATCCGCAAGGCGGTCTCGGCAGGGCTCGGCATCGCGGTCCTGCCGCGCGGCTCTGTCGGGCGCGATCACGTGATCCTCGGCGCGGAGGAGGATTTTCCGCCGCTGCCGGAAGCGGAGCTCGTCATGGTCGCGAATGCCCGCGACGACCTCTACCGCAAGTTCGCGGCGTTTCTCGAAAGCTCACCCAGCGTCGCCGACGCGGTGCGGCGTCTTTCGTCCGCTGCCTGAGCGATGCGTTTGAGGGTGAGCGGCTTAATTTGCCACTCCACCCCCCGGCGCCGACACCGCCGGATCCAAAAATAGCGCTGGCATCCAAACCGTCGCCGACTAATAGCGGTGCTCACACACCTCGGAGACGACATGACAACGCTGCCAACGCCGCTCCTCTCTGCCACAGAGTGCCGCGAGTGCTGCCGCATAGTGCGACATCTTCTTGCCAAACATGACCGACGCGATATCGCCGCGCTCGACCTTCGGCGCGCCGCCGCCTTCTGACGCAATGACGCCTGAAGCAATCACTGTTATTCGGGGGCGATTCAACGCGTTGAAAGGTGATTCGCATGGCAAGGTTCGCTTCATCGTTGGTTTCATGCGCCGTTGCGCTGCTGATCGGCGCGGGCTGCGCCGTCGCCGATCCGATCGCGCCCGCCGGTAAGGTGATCGGCCAGGATCCGCAGGGCCGTGCGATCTATCAGGTCGACGCCAATGGTATCTCGATCGGCTACAAGCTGATCGGCACTGGCGCGCCGCTCGTGATGATCATGGGACTCGGCGGCACGGCCGAGAACTGGCCACCGCAGGTGGTCGAGGCACTGTCGAAGACCTACCAGTTGATCCTTCTGGACAATCGCGGCATGGGCCACAGCAGCGCCAACGACACCCCATTCAGCTATCCGCTGTTCGCCGCCGACGTGATCGGCCTACTCGACGCACTCGGCGTCAAGCAAACCCACGTGCTGGGTTATTCCATGGGCAGCACCATTACCCAGCAATTGCTGCTGCAATATCCCGACCGCTTCAACAAAGCGCTGATCCACGCCACTTCGACCGACGGTAGCAACGTCGCCAAGGCGCTGCACGGCCGGGTGCCGAGCGATCCGATCGTGGCGCGGCAGGTCGAAGCCACGACGCATTGGAGGACACCGCTGGATCAGTTACCTGCGATCACCAACCAGGTGATGCTGGTAGTCGGCACCGCCGACAATGTGGTTGGCGCGGAGAGTTCGAAGACGCTGGCATCGTCTATTCCCGGCGCCTGGCTGGTGCAGTTCAAGGGTGCCACGCACCATCTCATGTACGAGACGCCGGAAGGCTTTGCCGCCACCGCCCTGATCTTCTTCGACATTGACGAGACCGTTACGGTGAAAGCGCAGCCCAACGCCTCCGTCGCTCCGCCATCTGGCACCCGCCCGTGAGCGCCGGAAGCAAAGGCTGGCATCGGTCGTAGCCGCGGTCGTGGCCAGCTTTAGGGAACATCAAATGCTGGACGCGCCGCGTTGCCATCACTCTGTAACACATACACGGGGCGCAGACTCGGTCCGTCCTGTCACGTGTCGGACGTGAAGTTTGCTGTCACGCGCCGGGCTAAAAAACGAGCGCAGCACTACGGCATACGGCGGGTCTATCCCCGCGCCTGCGGGGGAACACCGGCCTTTTGGTCGCGAAGGATCACTTTTTTTGTCGCCGAACAACTCCGTCCGTCAAAAGCCCGCGCCTACTCCACCGTCACGGACTTCGCCAGGTTCCGCGGCTGATCCACATCGGTGCCCATCGCGACCGCCGTGTGATAGGCGAGAAGCTGGATCGGCACGGCGTAGAGGATCGGGTTGACGAGGCTGTGCGCCATCGGCAGCACGAAATTAGCCTGCGCCTTGACCGCTGCTTGCGCTTCGGGCGCGTCGGAGAACACGACGAGCTTGCCGCCGCGCGCCGCCACTTCCTGAAGGTTCGACACCGTCTTCTCGAACAACGCATCCTTGGGAGCGAGCGCGATCACGGGCACCGTCTCGTCGATGAGCGCGATGGGGCCGTGCTTCAGTTCGCCCGCCGCGAAGCCTTCCGCGTGGAGATAGGAAATTTCCTTCAGCTTCAGCGCGCCTTCGAGGGCGAGCGGATAGCTCGATCCGCGCCCGAGATAGAGCACGAGCGGCGCCTTGGCGAGCGTCTGCGCCAGCGCGTCGAATTCGTCCTCGCGCTTCAGTACATCGGCCATGAGGCGCGGCACCTGCACGAGCGCACTCACAAGCTCGGCCTCGTCGGCAGCCGACAGCACGCCGCGCTTGCGCCCCGCCGCGATCGCCATGCAGGCCAGCACCGAAAGCTGGCACGTGAATGCCTTCGTCGAGGCGACGCCGATTTCCGGCCCGGCGAGCGTCTGAAGAACGGCGTCCGATTCGCGCGCGATGGACGATTCCGGCACGTTCACCACGGAGGCGATGAGCTGGCCATTATCGCGGCAATAGCGGAGGCTTGCGAGTGTGTCCGCCGTTTCGCCGGACTGAGAGACGAACACGGCGAGCCCGTCCTTCGGTAGCGGCGATTCGCGATAGCGGAACTCGGACGCGATATCGACATCCACCGGAAGCTTCGCATAGCGCTCGAACCAGTATTTCGCGGTCAGCGCCGCATAGAAAGCCGTACCGCAGGCCGTGATGGTGAGCTTTGACAGCTTGTCGAACGGCAGACCGCCGCCCGGAAGCTCGATGGAATTACTGTCGAAGCGGACATAATGCGCGAGCGTGCGGCTGATGACTTCCGGCTGCTCGTGGATCTCTTTCGCCATGAAGTGGCGGTGGTTGCCCTTGTCGATAAGGAGCGCCGAAACCGCGGTCCGCACGATGGGGCGCTTCACTTCTGCGCCGCTCTCGTCGTGGATCGTCACGCCATCGTGGCTGAGCACGGCCCAATCGCCCTCGTCGAGGAACGTCACACGGTCGGTGAAGGGCGCGAGCGCCATGGCGTCAGAGCCGAGGAACATCTCGCCCTTGCCGTAACCGACGGCGAGCGGGCTGCCCCGCCGGGCCCCGATCATCAGATCGTCGCGGCCGGAGAACAGGATCGCCAGCGCGAACGCGCCTGTGAGACGGGCGAGCGACGCATGCACGGCCGCCACCGGGTCCGCGCCACGCTGAAGCTCGCGATTGATGAGATGGGCCACGACTTCGCTGTCGGTCTGGCTTTCGAAGGTCTCGCCTTCCTTCTCAAGCTCTTCGCGAAGCTCGCGGAAATTCTCGATAATGCCGTTGTGGACGATGGCGACGGCGCCCGCCATGTGCGGATGCGCGTTCCTCTCGACCGGCGCGCCATGCGTCGCCCAGCGCGTATGCCCGATGCCCGACGTGCCGTAAAGCGGCTCCGCGCCGAGCTTCCGGTCGAGCGACGCGAGCTTGCCCTCGGCGCGCCGCCGTGTGAGGACACCGCCTTCGAGGGTGGCGACGCCTGCGGAATCGTACCCGCGATATTCAAGCCGACGCAGCGCATCGACGAGACGTGGCGCTGCCGGTTCTTTTCCGAGGATACCGATGATTCCGCACATGGATTTGGCCTTTCCGAAGGTCGGACGACGTGATCGCCCGCGATGGTAGCTGCGCCGCGCGAACGCACAAATTCAAACAATACTACAGACTGTTTCAGGCAAGTTTAAGTTGCGCTTCGGAAAGGTTCGCGCAGGCGTCACCCGTTCGGGCCGAGCCCCCATGACGGAAACGGATCCGGCAGCCTCGCCCATGATTTGGGACTGAACACCGGCTTCTCGGCGTCGCCCACAAGGCAGCGATCCAGCATCGCCTCGATGCGCCCGCGATTCATCTCGCCGAGAACGCCGATGAAGACGAGCTCCTGCCGCCGGTCGCCGAAGACCGGGTCCCAGCGCGATTTGACCTTCGCGAGCGTTTCCTCATCCTGCGCCAGGCGCGCCTCCGGCACGGCCGCCCACCAATAACCCATGCCCCCCGTAGCGGCGATAGCGCCCGCAAGGCTGAACTCGCCCACCCAATCGGGGCGCGTCGCGAGCCAGAAATGGCCCTTCGCACGCACGACGCCCGGCAGCGGTGTCTGGATGAACTCCTGAAATTTGGCGGGATCGAGGGGTCGGCGCGCGCGCCAGACGAAGCTCGTGATGCCGTATTCGACATCTTCCGGCGTATGCTCCGCGAAGCCGTACAGCTCCTTGTACCAGAGCGGGTGTTGATGCGCCTTGTCGAAATCGAACAGGCCTGTGTCGAAGATCCGCGCGGGATCGACGCGGGCGAAATCGGTCTCGATGATGCGCGCATCGGGATTGAGGCTACGGATGATCTTGCGCGCGGCGTCGAGTTGCGCGGGCGTTGCCTCGGACACCTTGTTGAGGATCACTACATCGGCAAATTCGATCTGCTCTACGAGGAGATTGACGATCGTACGGTTATCCTCCTCGCCCGCGACTTCGCCCCGATCGCGCAGAAAGTCGGTGCTCGCGTAGTCCTTCAGCAGGTGTGCCGCGTCCACCACCGTCACCATCGTGTCGAGGCGAGCGATGTCGGACAGGCTCAAGCCTTCTTCATCGCGAAATTCAAAGGTGGCGGCCACGGGCAACGGCTCCGACACGCCAGTCGATTCAATGAGCAGGTAGTCGAAGCGGCCTTCCGATGCGAGCCGGGCGACTTCCTTCAGAAGGTCATCGCGCAACGTGCAGCATATGCAGCCATTCGACATTTCGACGAGCGTCTCCTCCATGCGAGACAGGTTCGCGCCGCCCGCCCGAACGAGGTCCGCGTCGATGTTCACTTCCGACATGTCGTTGACGATCACCGCCACGCGCCGTCCGTCGCGATTGTTCAGCACGTGGTTCAGGAGCGTGGTCTTGCCCGCGCCTAGAAAGCCCGAAAGGACGGTTACGGGCAGGCGCTTGTCTTTCTGCGTCATGGGAAGAAGGATCTCCGGGTGGAATGCAACTAGCAATGTTATACTATTACATCGGCTGCATTCAAGGTGCTCGCTTCCAGATGGCGGGAAAACATGCCGCGAGCGAAAGCCGCCAAAGGCGCGCTCTATCTCTCCGTTTTAGATCTTATCGGAAAACCGCCTCACGCTTCTAGCGGCGAGCCTCACTTCGACCGCTTCTCCGCCTCGGCGCGCGCGCGCTTCTTCTTCGCCCATTCGTCCTTGTGCACCTGCGGCGCGCGGGTCAGCGCCAATGCGTGGGGCGGCACATCCTCGGAAATTACACTACCCGAGCCGATATAGGCACCGTCGCCGATGGTCACGGGTGCGACGAGCGAGCTGTTGGAGCCGATAAACGCGCCCGCGCCGATATTCGTCTTGAACTTGCTGTAGCCGTCGTAGTTGCAGGTGATGGTGCCCGCGCCGATGTTGGTTTTCGCGCCGATATTCGCGTCGCCGATGTAGCTGAGGTGGTTCACCTTAGCGCCTTCCCCGACATGCGACGCCTTGAGTTCCACGAAATTGCCGACATGCGCCCCGGCTTCCAGCACTGTACCGGGGCGGAACCGCGCGAACGGGCCGATGGTCGAGCCGCGCCCCACGCGCGCGCCTTCGAGATGCGAGAAGCCGCGGATCGTGACGCCGTCCTCGATGACGACGCCAGCTGCAAAAATCACGTTCGGCTCGATCACGACATCCTGCCCGATGATTGTGTCATGCGCGAAGGTCACGGTGTCGGGCGCTATGAGCGTCGTGCCGCCCGCCATTGCCGCCTCACGCGCGCGCCGCTGGAAGATGGCTTCGGCCTCCGCGAGCTGGGCGCGCGTGTTCACGCCGCGCACCTCGTCCTCGTCGATGATCTCGCAGGCCACGTGAAGCCCCCGCGCGCGGGCAACTTCAACCGCGTCGGTGAGGTAAAATTCGCGCTGGGCGTTGTCATTGCCGATGCGGTCGAGGAGCGAAAGAATCAGGTCGCCGCGAAACGCGAGGATGCCGGAATTGCAAAGCGTGATCGCCCGCTCCGCCTCGCTCGCGTCCTTGTCCTCGCGGATGGCGACCAGCGCGCCCGACGCATCGGTGATAAGGCGGCCATACCCCTTCGGATTGCGCGCATTGAAGCCCATGACCGCCATGTCGGCGCCGTTCGCGATGACCGCAGCGAGGCGGGCGAGGCTGTCGGGCGTGACGAGCGGCGTGTCGCCACAGAGCACCACGACCGGAAGGCTCGACGTTTCGAGCGCGGGCCTCGCCTGCAAAACGGCATGCGCCGTGCCGAGTCGCTCATGCTGCTCGAAGAACCGCGCGGCGATGGGCAGGCGAAGCGCATCGAAGCCCTTCGCGTCGGGCGGCACTATCACGGAGCACGCCTCCGCACCAGCGTCGGCGGCGGCCTTGATGACATGGGCGACGAGCGGCAGGCCGCCGACCGGGTGCAGCACCTTCGGCAGCGCCGATTTCATGCGCGTCCCCTGCCCCGCCGCCAGCACCACCGCATTAAATCCCGCCATCGGTCGATCCTTTTCTGCCTTCGCCGGTGCTGTTCTTATGCCTGACGGCGATCAAATGGAAAGCCCCGCCCCGCTCTTCAAACATAGCGGGGCGGGGTAAACATTGGCTGCGCTGATAGGGGAAAGCTGTGGCGAGCGCGTGACAGAGCGTGTGTCGAGCTTGCCAAAACGAAGGGCGGACTCGCCCTCCCTCAGATCGCGTCGGTGTTGAACGTATCGCAGGACGCCAGCGAACCCGTCTGATAACCGCGCGTGAACCAGCGGGCCCGCTGTTCCGAGGAACCATGCGTGAACGAATCAGGCACAGCATAGCCGCGCGTGCTCTTCTGGATCGCGTCGTCACCGATCGCCGCCGCCGCGCGGAGCGCCGACTCGATGTCGCCCGGTTCAAGCGTGTTGTTCAGCTTCGCCGTGTGATGCGCCCAAACGCCGGCATAGCAGTCGGCCTGAAGCTCGACGCGCACCTGAATTGCATTGCGCTGACCTTCCGAGGTGGCGGCCGCCTGAAGCCGCTGCGCCTGCTGAAGCCGCCCCTGCAAATTCTGGATGTGATGGCCGATTTCATGCGCGATCACATAGGCTTGCGCGAATTCGCCCGGTGCGCGGAAGCGGCGCTTCAGCATATCGAAAAACGACAGGTCGATATAAACCTTGCGGTTCATGGGACAATAAAACGGCCCCATCTGCGCGCTCGCGAGTCCGCAGCCGGACTGGATGCCGTCGCGGAAAAGGACGAGTTTCGGCGGCGAATAACGTGCGCCCTGGCTCGCGAAGATCTTCGACCATGTGTCTTCTGTATCGCCGAGAACGACCGAAACGAACCGCTTCGCCTGATCGTCCGTCGTCGCGCTTTGCGAGGGCGCGCGCGGAGCTTCGCGCGGGATCTGGATGCCGCCGCCGGGGAAGCCTTCGCCGCCACCTTGCAGGATGACGCGCGGATCGATGCCGAACAACAGCGCAATGCCGACGATCACGATCACGCCGACGATGCCGAGGCCGCCGCCCTGCCCGATCTGTATGCCGCCGCCGCCGGGGAACGGAAAACCGCCCCCGCCGCTCTCATCGCGGCGGTCTTCGACGTTCTCGCTTTCGCGGCGTCCCTGCCATCTCATGAGATTGTCTCGCTTTTACGCTGCGCGGCCTTGGCGTTCGGTTCCGGTGCGAGAAGGATCGATCTCACGGCCTTCGACGCGGCCACTTGGCTCAGGTTCACATAAGCTTCGTGATTACGCTCGATGTCCTTAAGATCGTATAAATAGTTGACCATGACGCTCAGAGACTCGCGAATACCCTTCTCCGACGTGTCGCCGAGCCAATTGATCCGCTCCAGCCGCGCGCCGTTGCCGAGGTGGAAACGCGCCACCGGGTCGACCGGTTTCCCCTTCTTGTCCTTCGCGCGCAGATAATAATGAGCGGCGGCGGCGAGAATGGCGGGTTCGAGCGCGTCGAGTTCCTCCTCGCTCTCGCCGAATTGGCCCGCGAGCGCTGCATCGATCAGCTTCCGCTGCGCCGCCGGAAGATAGGAAAGCTCGGCCTTGTTCGCTTCGAGCCACGACCTGAAAGTCGGTGCGGGCGATAGCGTCACGAAGGCCTTCAGCGAAGGCTTCTCCTTCTTCATGTCCTCCGCCACCTGCTTGATGAGGAAGTTGCCGAAGGAAATTCCGCGCAGGCCATCCTGACAGTTTGAGATGGAATAGAAGACCGCCACGGAGGGGTCCGGATCGTCGAAATCTTCCGCGTCGGAGGCGAGGAGCAGCTGGATCGACGACGGAATTTCGCTCGCGAGCGCGACCTGCACGAAGATGAGCGGTTCATCGACGAGCGCCGGATGGAAGAACGCGAAGCAGCGGCGGTCGTTGGGGTCGAGCCTGCGCCGCAAATCCTCGAAACCGTGGATCTTGTGCACCTTCTCGTAGGCGATCAATTTTTCGAGGATCGACGCCGGGCTCGACCAGGAAAGATGCGCGAGCACGAGGAAGCCGCGATTGAACCACGAGGAGAACAGATGCACGAAATCGCGGTCGACGCCGGCGAGTTGGGGATTATCCTTCAGACGGCGCAGCAGGTCTTCGCGCATGCGCACGAGAGCCGTCGTGCCGCCCGGCGCGAGATTGAGGCGGCGGAAAAGTTCCTGCCTCGGCGATTCGACAGCGGCCATGAGGGTTTCGAGCCGACCGATCTCCGGCTGCTCAAGATAAGCGGTCGCCGCTCGCTGGACCGCCTCTGTGCTCGGGAGAAAATGTCTTGCCAAAAACACGAAAAAAGCGTCTTTTTCCTTATCTGTCGTCAAACGGTAGAGGTCAAGGATTCGCCTTGCAAGAGCAACGCCGGATGCTTCGCCCCTGCTCGAAACCAAAGCCTGACATAATTCTTCGAATGACTCTTCAGCGTCTGTTCCGATCAAGGATGACAAATCCAGAATCTGCCTGCCTCGGTCCGAAATTTTGCTCAGGATTTCCTGGAAGAAAGAAACATCCATATTCCGGCTGCGCGCCTCGCTGCTTGCGATTGATCAAAGGTCCAGTCTGAGGGGGATGATACCATGAAATTCGTGGTCTACGCCCGAAAAGGCGGTTTCGGGTTCTTCACTGTTCGGATTATCCGGGGTATGGCTTCCTGCCCGGTAAAAATTGCGCCGAGCTTTGACTATGGACGGAAGGATCGTCGAGAGCACGAAACGAGGAGCGCTGTCCTATGAGTTCCCAAGCGGAACGCTTGCGATCGTTGATTGAGGAGGAGATCCTCTCCTTTCAGCTTAAGCCCGGCGACAAGCTGGACGAATGCGGTCTTGCGAAGCGATACGGGACGTCGCGGACGCCGGTTCGGGAAGCACTTCGTCAACTCTCTGCGAACGGCCTCGTCGAGATCCGGCCTCACAAAGGCGCAATGGTCGCGCGCCTCGGTATCCGCGAGCTCGTCGAATTGCTCGAAGTGATGGCGGAGCTTGAGGGAGCCTGCGGACGACTGGCCGCCAAGTCCTGCCTTAACAGCGACATCGATGCGATGGCCGCCGCGCAGGAAGATTGCCGCCGCTTTGCCGAGTCGCACGATCCGAAAAGCTACGCGCGCGCTAATGAGGTTTTCCACGAGACGATCTATGCGGCGAGCCGTAATAACTACCTCGTCAAGATGACACTCAGCATCCGCAACCGGATCGGCGCCTACCGGCGTTTGCAACTCGACCACATCAACCGCATTCTGCCCTCCGTCATGGAGCACGACCGCATTCTGCGCACGATCCGCGATGGGCTTCCCGACGAGACCGACAGGCTGTTGCAGGTTCACATCCTCAACATCGGCGGTGAACTGCGCCGCATGATCGCGCTCATTTCCGAGGGCGAGAACGCGTTCCCGAATCGCACTCAGATGATGTTCGACGAAGCCGATGCGCTTCACGTCCTCGCGGGCGCGGGCAAGCGATAGGGACCTTGGGGGCCGCGCTCGTGAGGCCTAACACACACTCGTCGTCAGGTGCCCCTGCGCCTGACGACGAAGCCGTCATTCTGGCGTTCTTCATCCTCTGATCGGAACGCGCCGCGCCCAAGTGGCGCGCCACTTCTTAGCGCAAAGCGAGATCGAACGGACAGAACGAGCGGAAGCACGGGCCGCGATTACGCTCCGACGACAGGTTGCGCCGTTCGATCACCTTCCCGTCCACGGCGACAATGGAGAAGCGATCCGACTGGCGATTGAGCACGAGGTGCCACGTCGAAACCCCCTTCGAGCGGGTGCTGCCGCTCGCGACTTCCCAGTCGATAAGCGCGTCAACCATGCATTGCGCCTGCGGCACCTTGCACAGCACGATCACGCTACCGGGCTTCAGAGACTGCTTTCGGTTCGGCCACCGCGTCACGAAACGGGCATGCGAGGCCAATACCTCCTGCCGGGTCTTGATCTTGCCAAAATGCGAAACCTTGTCGTCATATACGTCCGAGATCAGAGCCAGCGAGCGAGCGGCCTCCTCGTTTTCGTATGTGAGGTAACGCGCTGCGAAATTCCGCGCCTGCGCTTCGACATCGGCGGGAGTTGCGGCGGGACCGATGCCAAGCGACGACACGTCTTTCGTAACCTCGGTGGTTTTGGGCGTCTGGGCCTGTTCGGTCACGCCCGCTTCCGAAGTGCTGTCGAGATCCTTCACGGTGACCTCGATTCCGTTCCCGCGGACCTGCGCAGGCGAAAACCAGCGCACGCTCGTCGGCGGCGCGGAGGTGAGGCTTAGCACCGCTTTCTCGGGTAGCCCGAGCGTGTTCAGGTAAGACCCGACGATCGCGTTGCCCGACGCGCTGACTTCCTTCACGCCCGCGAGATCGTAATAGGCGGCGTGAAAGCCGACCCGCGCGGAAGTTGCCATCAGACGTGGCACACCCGCGAGCCAGATCAGCGCGCATGCCGAGGCGCAGCGCGAATTTGCGGTGACATAGGTCGAGAAGCCCTTGAGCCGGATCGCGCGGCCTATCTCAAGCGCTTCCTTCAACGCCCCGCCGTCGCTTGCAAGCGCAACCACCGCATCGTCGGTCATCAGCGCGATATTGGCGAATTTCTGCGCATCGCCGGGGGCAATCACGCCCGCAATGACGATGACCCTCGTGACGCCATCATGGGTCACGGTCGTGATATTGGCGGCGCGGGCTGGAAGGGAGAGAAGCCCGGCGAAGATCAAAAGCGAAGCCAGAAGACGATGCATGCAAAAGCCGCGTCTGACGTTGAGACCAGCTTTTTTTCTAGCAGGGCGAAGCAGTTTTGTCTGTTGCGCGAATGCACCAGCCCGAGCTTAGGATGCATTCGCGCACAAGTACAACCTGACGCCAGTCTTGTCGGATCGCAAAGCCTTGCGGGCGTGCCTCGTCATCGCGCCTATCGCGAGCCCGGAATTGCGGGGTTTTCCTTCTTCGGCTGTTCAACCGTGGCCGCGCGAAGCTGGTAGGTGTTCAGACGGCAGGTGTTCTGCTTGTCGAGTTCCACGAAGGCGGGATTACGCCGGTCGACCATGTCCGATTCGGTCACGTAACCCTTGCGCTCGACATCGTAATATTTGAAGTCCGCGGTCTCGAACAGGCGGTCCATTTTGGAGAGTCGGGCGAACTCCTCCGGCGAAAGCTTTCCGTCACGGTTGACGTCCGCATCCTTGAACAGCTGGCCGACATAGGCGCGCCACTCGTCGCAGGTAACGACGCCGTCGTGGTTGATGTCCCAGGTCGCGGCGGCACGGATGAACGACCCCTCGACCGAGTCGCTCAAGCCTGCGGGAGATGAACACCCGGCGGCAAGGATCGCAAGCGTGGCACTGGCAGCCATGAGCCCGAGACGCAATTTTTTGTGATGTGCCATTCTTGTCGACCGCTTCCTTTTCATTCGCCGTTGCTCCGAGGCAAAGCTTTGAATTGTGGTGCGAATAGGCCGAAACGCCGCGTCCGGCGCTTTTGCCACAAATCTTCCTCGCGAACGCCATTTGCGCGTCAATCCCTCAACGCCTGCGAAACCAAGATTAAGAAGACTTTGCGGTCGCGTCTTAAGCCGCGCTATAAGCGTGCAGGCGAATATGGTTCTGAGTTGCAAGAGCCATGTGTGGTGGGATCATGATTTACAGACATGCGGCCATTGGTCTGGTCGCACTCCTTTCGCTAGCGGGCGCGGCCAGCGCGGCTGAATGCCCTGCGGGCGCGCTCGGCACCAGCCGGACGCTCACCCTCGATCCGGCGAAGGTGAGCCGCGTCGGCGGCGGCCCGGATTATGGCACGCCCATTCTTGAAGACCATGAGGTGATTCTCACCTTCGACGACGGCCCTACCCCGCCGTGGACGGGCAAGGTGCTGGACGCACTCGCGGCCGAATGCGTGCACGCGACCTTCTTCACCGTGGGCACGATGGCGCGGGCGCATCCGGCGCTGTTGAAGCGCGTGCTTGCCGATGGGCACACCATCGGCACGCATTCCGAGCATCACGCGCATATCCCTAAGCTGCCGTACAAGGCCGCCACGAAGGAAATCTCCGACGGCTTCACGACGGCCGGCAAGAGCCTCGACGATCAGACTGCCGTCGCGCCGTTCTTCCGCTTTCCCTATCTCGAATCGACGCGCGCGACCGAAACCTATGCCGCCGCGACGGGCATCGTGATCTGGAATATCGATTTCCATGCGAGCGACTGGACCTTGCTGACGCCGGAAGTGCTGGCAAACCGCGCTATCGACAAGATCGAACAGAAGAAGCGTGGCATTCTCCTTTTGCACGACATACACCAGCGCACCGCCCTCGCCCTGCCGATCATTCTTCAGGAATTGAAGAAGCGCGGCTACAAGATCGTGCATGCGGTGCCGGTGCCCGGCGCTCATGTGAATTTCGAGGTGGCGGCGAAGATCGACCCATGGGGCGCGAAAGTGGCGCCGCTTCGCAGCAGCCGCGCGAAGGCCTCGCCAAGTTTTGATGGCGGAGCGGTGGAGGATTGGCCCGCGCAGCATTAGTTTCTGCGGGCATCGGATGCGCCCGCCGGCCGTGGCGAACCACGGCATGCAGAACATGGCAGGAACGCCAAACGGTGTTATGATCCGGCCACCGCTTCATCTCTGGCGAGGTTTCCTGCATGCCGTCCACTCTTCTACCCGATCGCGCCGTCCTCAAGGTTACGGGCGACGACCACGTTTCCTTCCTCCACGGCCTGATTACGAACGATGTCGAGCATCTCGGAAATGACGAGGCGCGCTTCTCAGGTCTGCTGTCGCCGCAGGGCAAGATCCTTTTCGATTTCTTCGTCGTTCGCCATGGCGATACGCATTTCATTGACGCGCCGAAAGCACAAGCCGACGCCCTTTTAAAGCGCCTCACCATGTACAAGCTGCGCGCCAAGGTGGACGTCGCCGATGTGTCGGACAAGACGGCGGCGGGCGCAATCTGGGGCGAGGACGCAGCCGCGTGGGCGAAGGCGAATGGCGGGCTCGCCTATGCCGATCCGCGCCTGCCGGAGCTTGGAAGCCGCATCCTCATCTCTGCCGCCGCCGCGCCTGCCGTGACAGCCACGCCCGAGGACTACGCCGCCCATCGCATCGCGCTCGCCGTGCCTGAGGGCGGCGCGGATTATGCCTTCAGCGATGCCTTCCCGCACGAAGCGTGCTTCGACTTCCTCCATGGCATGGACTTCAAGAAGGGTTGCTTCGTGGGGCAGGAAGTCGTCTCGCGCATGCAGCATCGCGGTACGGCACGCACGCGCGTTCTGTCGGTGACGGCATCGGCGGATTTGCCGGAAGGTGGCGCGGATATCGTGGCGGGCGGTTTCCCGGTCGGCCGCCTCGGCTCGGTCTACGGTGCTCACGGTGTGGCCCTCGCCCGCATCGACCGCGTGCGCGACGCGCTGGCGAAAGGGCTCGCGTTGACCGTCGGCGCGGCAGACGTGGATCTCACCGTGCCGCACTGGGCAACCTATTCGCTTGAGCCGGAACCTGCGGGAGACGCCGCGTGACCGCGCTCGAAGCCGCGTGCGCCGTAGCAGTGCCGGTCCGTTGCGCATGGGTGAACGCCGACAACGCGCTTTACGTCCGCTACCACGATGAGGAATGGGGCGTGCCGAAGACGAGCGACCGCGCGTTCTTCGAAAAGCTCATACTCGAAGGTTTCCAATCCGGCTTGTCGTGGATCACGATCCTTCGCAAACGCGAGGGCTTTCGCGCCGCTTTCGATGGCTTCGACCCCGAGAAGGTCGCGCGCTACGACTCCGCAAAGGTCGAAGCGCTCGTCGCCAATGCGGGAATCGTGCGCCATCGCGGCAAGATCGAAGCCGCCATCGCCAATGCGCAAGCCTGCCTCGACCTGCAACAGAAGCAATCGCTCGCCTCATTCTTCTGGGGCTTCGTGGACGGTGCCGCGCTTCAGAACCGCTTCGCCGCCATTTCCGAGGTGCCCGCGCAGACGCCGCTCAGCGCCGCGATCTCGAAGGAACTGAAGCGTCGAGGCTTCCGCTTCTGCGGTCCGACCACGGTCTATTCGCTGATGCAGGCGACGGGCCTCGTCAACGACCACATCGTGACCTGCCATCGCCACGATCCTTGCGCCGCTTTGGCTCGGCCCGAAATTCTGGCATAAAGACGCTGTTCCCGAAAAGGATTCGCGATGCAGCAAAAACTTGCCCCCCAGCCGCTCGTCGTGCACCGCCAAAGCCGCGCCTGGCAGCGCATGCTTTCGGGCCGCCGCCTCGACCTGCTGGACCCTTCGCCGCTCGATATCGAGATTGGCGACATCGCGCACGGGCTGGCCCGCGTCGCCCGCTGGAACGGTCAGACGAAGGGCGCGCATGCCTTCTCCGTCGCGCAGCATTGCGTGCTCGTGGAACAGATCGCAGCCCTCATCAAACCCGCCGCCGGGCCGCATTTTCGCATGGCCGCGCTGCTGCACGACGCGCCGGAATATGTGGTCGGCGATCTCATCAGCCCCTTCAAGGCCGCGATGGGCAAGACCTACAAGACCTTCGAGCTGCGCATCCAGCGAACGGTTCACATTCGTTTCGGCCTGCCGCCGGAGCTTGCCCAAGGCGTCACCCAAGCCATCAAGCGCGCCGACAAGATCGCGGCCTTCTTCGAGGCGACCGAGCTTGCGGGGTTTGCTGCGTCCGACGCGCGCGCATGCTTCGGCGATCCGGACACGCTCGGCATCGAATGGCCGGCGATGCTTCGGCGTCCGGAACCCGTGGACGCATCCGCGGCGCAAGCGGCTTTCCTCGCGCAGTTCGAGGCGCTCGAAGCGGAAAGACGGGCGGGCGCGGAGCGACCGAAAGGCGGCGCGCGTGCACCCTGATCTGAAGCCGCTGACGGCTGGCCTCGCCGCAAAATTCGCCTCGCTGGCTGGGCCGCATGGCGCACTGGAAGCGCCGTCGGAGATCCTCCCCTACACGCAGGAGCCGCGCGGCCTTTATCACGGCGTGTCGCCGCTGGTCCTGCGCCCGGCGACCGTCGAGCAGATTTCCGCGATCCTGCATCTCGCCCATGAGGAGCGCATCGCGATCGTGCCGCAGGGCGGCAATACGGGGCTCGTCGGCGGACAGGTGCCGTTCGGCGGCGAAATCATCCTGAGCCTTTCGCGCATGAATCGCATCCGCGAGGTGGACGCGGCGGGCAACACGCTCACCGTCGAGGCGGGCGCAACGCTCGCAGCCGTTCAGGAGGCTGCCGCCGCTGCGGGGCGCCTGTTTCCGCTGAGCCTCGGTTCGGAAGGCTCGTGTCAGATCGGCGGCAACATCGCATCGAACGCGGGCGGCGTGCATGTGCTCCGCTACGGCAACATGCGCGATCTCGTGCTCGGCCTCGAAGCGGTGCTGCCCGGCGGCGCGGTGATCCGCGGGCTGAAGGGGCTTCGCAAGGACAACACCGGCTACGATCTGAAAAGCCTGCTCATCGGCTCGGAAGGCACGCTCGCTGTCATCACGGCGGCGACGCTGAAGCTGTTTCCGCAGCCTGCCGAGGTCGCGACCGCCTTCGTCGGCTTGCCCTCGCTCGATGCGGCGGGCGCGTTCTTCAGCCGCGCGAGCGAAGGCGCGGGGCCGCTGCTCACCGCGTTCGAGCTGATCCCGCGCGCCATCCTCGATTTCGTTTTCCGCCATCTGCCGCAGCACCGCGACCCGCTTGCCGCGCACTATCCCTGGTACGCGCTCGTCGAAATTTCCTCGCCGCTGGCTAACGGCGTGGCCCAGCGCGCCGCGCTGTCGATCCTCGAAGCTGCGATGGAAGCGGGCACCGTCGCCGACGCCGCCGTCGCCGCATCTGAAGCGCAGGCGCGCGACTTCTGGCGGCTGCGCGAGGCCATCGTCGAAGCGCAGAAATACGAGGGCGGCAGCATCAAGCACGATGTGTCCGTGCCGGTGGCGCTCATCCCCGCCTTCATTGCCGAGGCGACTGCCGCCGTCGAGGCGCTCGTGCCCGGCGCGCGGCCCGTGCCGTTCGGCCATTTCGGCGACGGCAACATCCATTTCAACGTGAGCCAGCCCGTGGGCGGCGACACGGCTGCGGACAAGGATGCGCGGAGGGCGGCCTATCTCGCGCGCTGGGACGAGATGCAGGCGATGGTGCACGGTATCGCGCTGAAATATGGCGGTTCGATCAGCGCCGAGCACGGCATCGGCCGCATGAAGGTCGACGCGCTGGCGGCGATCAAATCACCCGCCGAGATGGCGCTGCTGCGGGGTATCAAGGCGGCGTTTGATCCGAGGGGGGTGATGAACCCGGGGAAGGTTTTGGTATAGATATTTAGTTGAGACGCTGACCTCGATAATAAAGAACGGTTTCCGTTGCTTTGACTTCTGTGCCTATGGCCTCTACAGTCGGAGCCATAAAATGCGTTTCCATTTTTGCATATTTATTTGGATGTTGTTGTTTTAAGGCCGTGTGCATAGCAGGTGACAGATCAACGACATCTATCGACTTAATCGTGTTATCAAAACCAATAGAGATGCGAAGCTTCCCAATATTGACCATATTAGTCGGCGGTACAAGAAAGTAAGCGTAAGAATAACGATACTCTGCATCCCATATGCCATTTTTGGGAAATAAATCGACCTTCTTATTATCCCAATTACATGAAACTGCAGCGATATAATATTCACCGGGTTCAAAATTGTAAACTCTGGGAGAGTCCTCATCGACTCCGGTGAGCCAAAGCTTGACGCCCGCATTCCGGACAAAGCGGTACCCCGTCGAGGTTTTGACGGCAAAATCGACGACAATATTCTTGCAAGGCACACCGACGAGTTCCACCGAGAACGGCACCAAAGCTGCGGTCTCGGAACTATTGAAAGAAGAGCCTTGCTGCGTAATCGTGTTGCCAGCGCATCCGCATAGCCCCGCAATACATAAAAACATCGCTAAAGTGCGCATTATTCCCCATCCCTGTAGCCCGGGAGGGAATATAACGTTCGAACATTCCAGTTTCAGCATCTTTTTAAGACGGCATGAGCGAGGCTGCTGATGCATGTGCAGAGTTGATGGCGGCCGCGTATGCGCACGACTGAACGCGCACTTTTCAAGCTACTCCACCAGCCCCCCATAAAGCCTCGTCCGCGTCGGTGAAGTCCGCGACGAACTCGCCCGTGTCTCGGCGATGAGCGTCGTCCCGCTAAGTCTTACTCTTGACCAAATTTCGCGCGACACTTGGTTAAATCGGTTTGTAGCCAGTAACGTAACGTGAACCGCACATCTCAACAGAATTCGCTTCTGTTCAAGGCGTCGACCACCGAGCGGGTGCAAGGTGTGCAGCCGCGAACGTCGGAAAGGGGAAGCAGAAATGCTTAAGAAAATCGGACTAGCGGCGATGTTGGGGTTGGCGGCAACGATGCCGGCGCATGAAGCGAGCGCGCAGGATGCTCTCGGCGGCGCGCTGTTTGGCGGTGCGGCGGGCGCAATCCTGGGTGGTGCGGTGGGCGGTGGCCGCGGAGCCGCCATCGGCGCTATCGTCGGTGCGGGAACCGGAGCCGCTATCGCCGCCGAAGGCGAACGCCGCCGCAGCGGCTATTATTACTATCGCGAAGGCTGCTATCTGCAACGCCCCGATGGCGTTTGGGTCCGGGCGCATCCGCGCTATTGCTACTGATAGCCGGTCGTTAGGTTTGGACGTCGCCCCCTTCGCCTGGTTTCGCGCGACGAAAAAGGGGGCGCTCCTCTTTACTCCACCAACCCCCCATAAAGCCCGGCGCGCCGATCCCGGAAAAACCCCCAGTCGGCTCGGTATTCCTCGATCTCCGCGAGGTCGAAGCTTGCCACCAGCACGCCCTCGTCCGTGTCGCCGAAGTCCGCGGCGAACTCGCCCGTGTGGTCGGCGATGAAGCTGTGGCCGTAGAAGCGCTGCACCGCGCCGTCGTTATCCTCAAGCCCGATGCGGTTCGCCGCCACCACGGGGATGGCGTTCGACACGGCATGGCCCTGCATCGCGCGCTGCCAGCGGCGGTGCGTGTCGAGCGCGGTGTCGTAGGGCTCGGACCCGATGGCGGTGGGGTAGAACAGCACGTCCGCGCCCTGTAGCGCCATGGCGCGCGCCGCCTCGGGGAACCACTGGTCCCAGCAGATGCCGACGCCTATGGTCGCGAAGCGCGTCTTCCACGCCTTGAATCCGGTGTTGCCAGGCCGGAAGTAATATTTTTCCTGATAGCCGGGGCCGTCCGGGATGTGGCTCTTACGATAGACGCCGAGCACCTCGCCGTCCGCGTCCGCGATGGCGACGCTGTTGTAATAGGCGGGGCCGTCCTTCTCGAAGAAGGAGATCGGAATCACGATGCCGAGTTCACCGGCGAGCTTAGCCAGCGCGCGGACGCACGGGTGCTCGCGCGTCGGGTAGGCCGTGCCGAACCATTTCGGATCCTGCCGCGAGCAGAAATAGATGCCCTGAAACAGCTCAGACGGCAGCACGATCTGCGCATCGAGCGCGGCGGCCTCGCGCACGAACAGTTCCGTCTTCGCGATGTTCTCAGCGATGTCCGGGCCATAGGCGGTCTGGATCGCCGCAACCGTGAGCTTTGCCATTACGCCGGTTCCTGTTGGGTGATGCAATGGAATGAGCCGCCGCCCGCGTCGCCGAAGCCGAGGAGCCCGCGCGAGGGCACGCCTATGACGCGGCGGCCGCGGAACACCTCGCGGAGTGCGCCGAGCGCCGCATCCTCGGAAGCTGTGCCGTAAACCGGAACCACGACGACGCCGTTCGCGATGATGAAATTCATGTGCGACGCGGGCGAAATTTCGCCGATGGCGTTGCGGTAGCGGCCGACGCCCGGCACGCGCACCACATTGAGCTTTGCGCCGCTGGCGTCCGTTGCCGCTTCGAGCGTCGCCGCGATGGCGTCTAGCGTTGCGGCGTTGGGATCGTCGTCGCCTGCTGGCGCTTGGCAGACGACGACGCCCGGCGCAGCGAACCGCGCTATGTTGTCGATATGGCCATCGGTGTGGTCGTTCGCCAGACCCTCGTCGATCCAGATGATTTTTTTCGCGCCGAGGGCGGTCGCGAGCGCCGCCTCGGCCTCGGGTCGCGTCCAGCCGTTGCGGTTGGGGTTGAGCGTTGTCTGGCGCGTGGTGAGCACGGTGCCCTCGCCGTCGTGGTCGATGGCGCCGCCTTCCAGGACGAAATCGAAGCGACGCACAGGCGTGCCCGCGAGCCGCGCGATCTCGTCGCCCACAGTCGCGTCGTCCGGCAGGTCGAACTTGCCGCCCCAACTGTTGGTCGCAAAGCGCAGCGCGATCTTTTCGCTTGTCCCGGCGCGGTCAGAACGGCGCGCGAAAATCGGCCCGGTGTCCCGCAGCCAGATGTCGCCGTAGCGCGCGGGCACGATCTCGGCCGCGCCGGCAAGCGCCGCACGTGCCGACGCCTCGGCTTCGGCGCCGTTCACGAGCAACCGCACCGTATTGCCATCCGCTAACGCGCGCACCAAGGCCGCAACGTCGGCGCGCGGCGTCGCGAGGTCGCCGTTCCACTCACCCGGATCGGCGGGCCACGCGGTCCAGATCGCCTTCTGCCGCGCCCACTCCGCCGGAACCGAAATTGTCTCGCCGCTCATTGCTCTCCCCTTCGCTGACGCCAACATCTAAAGCGTTTGCGGAGGAGTTCAAGTCGACAGGCCGAGCGGTCAAAGCGGGCCGTCTGCAAGACTCGCACAATCACGAGCGGCGGAATGGCATCCGCCACCTCAAAGCTCAGGCTTGTTCGTCGGTTTCGAAGCCGCGAAAGGCCCATCTGGTGGCTAGGCCGAAGAGGAACAGCGCCAACGGCGGCCCAAACAGCACGACCGGAATGCTGAGCAGTTCCTGCCGGGTTTCGCCATTGATGAATTCGATGGCAAAATAGAGAGACCAGCCCATGATCCAGGCCGCCGACGCCAGGATCCAAAGCCGGATCATGCCACGCCGCCAATTGATTGGAGGCGCCTTCTCTCTTTCGAGATTGAAACGCCGGTTCTGCATCATCATAGCCTCACTTCTTCAGTGAAACGCGGTCGCCAACCTTGAGCCCGAGCTTCTTCGCCTGCCCTGCGCCGATTTCGAGCACGCGAGACGCGGGCCGGCGCGAGGAGATCACGTCGGTTGAAAATGGCTCGGCGTTCTGCGCGATGGAGACGACCCGCCAGTCATCCCCAATGAAAACCATGTCGAGCGGAATGAAGGTATTCTTCATCCACATCGTGATTTCGCGCTCCCGGCCGAACAGGAAGATCATCCCCTGATTTTCGGAAAGCGAGCGGCGGAACATGAGTCCCTGTTCGCGCTTCGGATCGGTGTCGGCAATTTCGACATCCAGAAGCACGGGCCCGTTCGCAGTCTCGATAGTCAGGCTTGCCCGATTGAAAAGAACGTCTCCATATGCTGGTGCCATGATTGCCCGGCTGAGAACAGGAGAGCTCAAAAAGAGAAGGGCCGCAAGCGCGGCCCTCGTGATATTTGGTCGACCCTTGGTCATTGGGGGTCATGATCCCTTAATGCGAGGACGGGTAGCCCATCGTGCCGTCGGGACGAAGCTCCGCAGCCATGAGGCCCTTGTCGCCATGGCCATAACGCACCTGAACGATTTGTCCAGGGCGAAGCTCGGCAAACCCGAAGCGACGGAGCGTCTCCATATGGACGAAGATGTCTTCCGTCCCGGCACCGCGGGTGAGAAACCCGAAGCCCTTGAGACGGTTGAACCACTTCACCATGGCCCGTTGCCAATCGCTTTCCGGAACCACATGGACGTGTGTCCGCTGGGGCAGTTGCGAGGGATGGATGGCGGTACTCTCGTCCATCTCGATCACACGGAACGCCTGAAGTCCACGGTCGCGCCGCAAGACTTCGCAGACAATTCGGGCGCCTTCATACGCAGTCTGATATCCGTCCCGCCGCAGAACGGTGACGTGAATCAGGATGTCGGGCAGACCACCGTCAGGGACGATGAAGCCGAAGCCCTTGGACACGTCGAACCACTTGATGTGGCCTGCGATCACGAAGACGTCTATGCTTGGTTGCTCTGCGATGTCGTTAAACGAAGTAATGGTTGGAGGTAAATTGTCCCCCATTTTGTAGTCCCCCGCTTCACTGAAAATACGTGGCGACCGCAAAGATCTCGCCCAAGACCTCAACGCCCGCCAACTCACATCCGAAACATAACATTCCACGCCACCGAGGCTAGAGAAAATTAACTCTTTCCCCAACGCTCGACGCGGTCTGCCTTACCTGCAGCCGGCCCTCACCGCTGCAAGTGATTGATATTCCGTGTTAAACTTTGACAAAAATGTGACATAAATCCACATCGCCCCCGGCGACGGACCTTTTGCGAAGCTTTCTTGACAGGTGGCGGATGACGAAAAGGAATCCTTGACCCCAGACACCGCCAGCGAATCAATGGCATGCGGCTTCCGATGGCGATTGCGGCCCCCCGCTATCCACACCTGTTGAAAGACTCATTTGCATAACGGTCATGATTGTAACCTAAGCCCTCAAACGGGTTGCGGCGCGGGCTATCATGCTTAAATGACGGTCAAGTTGGAGGCTCGAATGAAATATCTGCATACCATGGTCCGCGTGACGGACCTCGATCAGTCGCTCGACTTCTATGTCAACAAGCTCGGCCTGCGGGAGGTGCGCCGCCTCGAACGGCCGGAGGGACGCTTCACCCTCGTGTTCCTCGCCGCGCCCGGAGACGAGAGCGCGCTCTTGGAACTCACTTATAACTGGGATGCGGAAAAATACGGCGAAGGCCGCAATTTCGGCCATCTCGCCTACGAAGTCGAAAACATCTACGAAACATGCCAACGTCTCGCCGACGCGGGCGTGACGATCAACCGGCCGCCGCGAGACGGGAATATGGCATTCATTCGTTCGCCGGACAGCATTTCCATTGAACTCTTGCAGAAAGGCGCGCCTCTCGCGCCCGCCGAACCGTGGAAATCGTTGCCCAACATCGGCAAGTGGTAAGGAGACAGCGTCATCATGATACGCCAAGACTATGCCGCAGGGCTGAAAGTCCTGCATTGGGTGATAGCAGCCCTCATTCTATTCATGCTCGGCCTCGGCTGGACGATGGGCGGCATCGAGAATGTCGTCGAAAAAATTCAGGCCTACAATCTGCACAAGTCGCTCGGCTTCACGATCCTCGCGCTGATGGTTCTGCGCGTGTTGTGGCGCGGGCTCACCGCGACGCCGCCTGAGCCAGCAACCATGTCGGGGTTGGAAAAGCTCGGCGCGGCGCTGGGCCATCTCGCGCTTTACGGCCTTATCTTCCTGATCGCGGTTTCCGGCTGGGCGCTCATTTCGACCTCGGACAAGCCTTCGCTGCTGTTCGGCCAACCCTTCCCGCTCCTGCCTTGGTTCGCGGCGCTCGGCCCGGACGAAAAGAAGAGCATCCATCACGCGCTTGAAGAAGTGCATGAGTTCGCGGCCTTCGGCCTTGCCGGGATGATCGGCTTGCACGTGCTGGCGACGATCTGGCACGCAATCAGGGGTGACGGCATCTGGTCGCGCATGGCACCGCGCTTTTTCGGCCGTAGCGCAGCGGCGGCCTTCGCGGTGATGGCTGCGGGCTCGGTTGCGCTCCTTGGCGCGAACGATGCGCGGGCGACCGAATGGAGTGTCGACCCCCAGAAGAGCGCGATTGCCTTCGAGGCGACCGGCAGCGGCTTCACTACGAAAGGCACGTTCAGGGCATTCAAATCGGAAGTCGAGTTCGATCCGGCCTTGCCCGAGCAGACGTCGGTCCGCGTCCTGATCGACGTGAGAAGCGTTAATACGGGTCAAGCCGACGTCGATCAGGCGCTTCTGTCGCCCGACTTCTTCGACCCGGCGCGCTTTCCCACGGCCGAGTTCGTGGCGAGCGGCGCCAAGCCCGCCGGAAAGGGCAAATATGTGCTCGCCGGACGCCTCACACTGAGGGGTGTCGCGAAGCCGGTGTCGCTGCCATTCTCGATTGCTGCGGCGAATGGCGCGGCATCCGTCAAAGGCGAGACGGTCATCGACCGCCTCGAATACGGCGTCGGTCCGCAATCGGTCGCGGGATATGCGGTCGAGAAGGACGTGAAGCTTTCGATCGACCTTGCCGCTCTGAAGCTCACCAATTAGGCGAAGAGGCGGTGCGACGCCCATTGATTGCAGTGGAGCGCGTCATAAGCTAAGTGAGTTGCGCTAGAGCGCTTTCTCAGAGTGTCCATGGATACGCGTCGCCCCACACTGATCTCGGTCGTCCTTCCCGCCTATAATGAAAGCGAAGGGCTGCCCGTTGTCGTCTCTTCCATTCTGCATGCGCTCGCAAATACCGGCTTCGCGCATGAAATCGTGGTCATCGATGACGGCAGCACCGACGGCACGCGCGAAGTGATGCTCGACCTTTGCGCGAAGCAGCCCTCGCTCCGCTACGTTCGCTTTTCGCGCAATTTCGGCAAGGAGGCGGCGTTGTCGGCGGGGCTCAGGACGGCGGCGGGCGATGCCGTCATCCTGATGGATTCTGACGGCCAGCATCCCCCAGCCCTCATCTCGGTGTTCCTCGATAAATGGCGCGAAGGCGCTGAGGTCGTTGCGGGCGTGCAGAACGAGCGCCTCGAAAGCTGGACGAAACGCCGTTTCAAGGCCGGGTATTACTGGCTGATGCAGGCGGGCAGCCATGTGGTCATCCCACCGGACGCGGGCGACTTCCGGCTCATCGACCGCAAGGTGGTCGATGCCATCAACGCGCTGCCGGAGCGGAACCGGCAAATGAAGGGGCTTTTCGCCTGGGTCGGTTTCCGCACGGTTCTCGTGCCGTTCCAGCCGGAGCCACGCGTCGCGGGCGTGACGAAATTCACCTGGCGGCAGCTCTTCAAGCTCGCCTTTACGGGGCTTACCTCGTTCAGCGTCGTGCCGCTGCGCCTCGTCTCACTGACCGGGCTCGTCATATCGAGCACCGCCTTCCTTTACGGCTGCTACCTCCTTTTCGAGCACTATGTGGTGGGCGGCCGCGTGCCGGGCTGGCCGACGCTAGCCGTTGGCATGATGTTCCTGTCGGGGGTGCAACTTCTGGCGCTCGGCGTCATCGCGGAATATCTCGGACGCACCTTCGAGGAAGCCAAGCAGCGCCCGATCTACATCGTCGCAGAGGACAGCCGCGTGAAGTCGCCACCGCATGCGGCCTCTCCGGTCTACGACGCGTCCGCTTTCGTAGCCGACGCGCGGGCCTCCGAAACCGAAACGGGCAGGCATTCGTAATGCGGCAGATCGCGATTTTCGTCGCCGTCGGCTGCGCCGCCGCGCTCACGCATCTTGGCGTCGTCGCGCTGGTGGTTGAACTTCTCCTCCTTCCGCCGCTCGCCGCGAACGTGATCGGTTTCGGCGTGGCCTTCTTTGTGAGTTTCGCAGGTCATTCGCGCTTTACCTTTCCCGTGTCACGTGAGAGCCTCGGCGTGGCCAGGCGGCGCTTCTTCGCTGTCGCTTTCGCCGGGTTTGCGATCAATCAGGCCGCCTACGCGGAGCTCTTGCGCGTATTCGGCTCGACCTATTATCTTCCAATGCTTGCGGCCGTGATTTTGGGTGTCGCTGTCGCCACGTTCCTCCTCTCGAAGCTCTGGGCCTTCGCTCAGCCGCAAGGCTAGCTCTCATGAAAAACATCATTATCAACGCGGACGACTACGCGCTGGACGACCGCGTAGACGCCGCGATCCTCGAACTGGCCGACAAGGGTGTCGTGACCGCCGCGAGCGCCATGGTGCTTTCGCCGCGATGGATGGTCGCGGCGCGCTCGCTGAGGAACGCGCCGCTGTCTCGCGGCCTGCATCTCGACCTCACCAGTCCGTTCGCGGAAGGCAAGAGGGCGGACCATCGCCTACCGACGCTCATCGCCTTGTCCCATGCGCGCCGCCTCGATCTCAAGCTCGTGCGTCAGGCCATCGCGAAGCAGCTTCTTATCTATGAGGAGGGCATGGGCGCAGCGCCGCATTTCGTAGACGGCCACCAGCACGTGCATCATCTGCCCGGCGTGGCGGAAGTTCTCGTGGACGTGCTGTCCGATCGTTACGCAGGCAATGCGCGGCTCATCGGCCTTCGCATCTGCACGCCGAAGATCAAGCGCGGCACGAAGGCGGCCGTGATCGCCCGAACTGGGGCCGAGCGGCTCTCGAAGCTAGCCGAGGAGCACGGCCACATCACCAACACGGATTTCGCAGGCGTTTACGACTTCTCAGAAAAAGCGAGCCTTCCGCAACTCTGGCAGGGATGGCTCGACAGCGCGGCCGGCGCATGGCCTCTCATCATGTGCCATGTGGCCAAGCCCGGCGGCGGCGACGCGGACAGCGATCCCATCAGAGCCGCCCGCATCCGGGAGTATGACTGGCTGCGCAGTCCCGCCTTCGCCGCGCTTAGCCAGCGGGCCTCGGCGCAACCGGCAGGCTGGCCTCAGGCCTGATCCGCGGCGTCCGCTGCGGCAGGCCCGGCTCCAGCGATTTCCCTTCGAGGCGCGCGCGGACTTCCCTGATCGCGCCTTCCACCGGCTTGAATTCAAAACGCACGAGATGCTTGCCCGCAGGCACCTGGATCGCACGGAACAGGACGTTCGCGCGGTAGATGTCGGCTGGCTTGCCGTCAACTGTTCCAAACCACCAGGGATGCCAGTTGTCATTCAGGACGACGAAACCGGCCGCAGGCGTTTCGACCTCCACCTCGACGATAGTATTCTGATAGGTCCGGAGCGCAGTCCGCGCCTCCGGCATGGACACAGGTTTCGGCGGCAGGATGACCATTTGCGGACGTTCGGCGTGGAACAGCACCGTGCGCCGTGGATCGAAGACGGGCCAGCGGCCATCCTTCTTGAGCTGCGTGAAGTTCGCGGGCTGCCAGTCGAAGGCGAAGAGCACACGCGGCAACGCGCGCGGGTTCTCATAAACGTAGGCATCTTTCGTGTGCGCAACGAGTTGGACATCACCCGGTTTCAACTGCTTGTCGAGGTGCTCGATCGGCTCGTCGATGGCAATATAGCGAATGCCCATCATGTCGGCGAGCGTCGAGCGGTAGGATGGGAACAGCGGCGTGAAGTCGCGCTGATAGGTTTCCGCGGTCGTTTCCACGTCGCCCATCGCCTCCACGAACTCCGCTATGCGCAGCGGATTGTATCCGAGCGAGTGGTCGAAGCCGTGAACGAGGCTCGTGTTTGGCCATTCGAACCCGAGACCGACAAGTTCCACGCGGTCGCGCCGCGCCGATCCGGGAGGCTGTGACAGCCGCTCCTTCAGCAGCGCGAGCGTCTCGTTCTTCGAATCCACGCGCAACTCGTCATAGGTGGAGGGCGGCAACGCGGTCGAGCGATTGGGACCGTTGTTGATGACGAGATCTGCCGTCATGAAACCGGCAAGAGCGAGGACGGCCAACGCGCCCTGCCCTGCTGCATGCCGTCGCGCGAAGACAAGCGTGCCCCATCCGACCGCGAATACGGCGAGCGCCATCGCCACCGGCTCCAACGCGTCGCGAAAATGCTCATGGAAAGCCGCGACACCAAGTCCCGTGAGGCACAAGCCCGCGATCCCGAACGCGAGCCACTTCGTCTGCTCACGCGTGAACTCATCCGCGCCGGTGAGGACACGGTGAAGCATGTAGCCACCGAGGATCGCCGTCATGGCGCAGAGCGCATAGGTCGCGTCGGCGGGCCTGCGGAACATGTCCACGCCCGGCAGATAATAATAGAGGAGTGTGAAAACGCCCGTATAGCGGCCGAGCGCGTAAAGCTGAAGGCCCAAGATGGCGAGCGTGAAGAAGCGGATTTCACGCGCGAAGATGCGCCCCTTGAGGAAGCCGACGCCGAGCAGCAGAAGCACCGGCAGCGCGCCGATATAGAGCTGGCCCATGTTCTCCGTCATCGCGAGCCAGTCTGCGGGCCACTCGATGCTCGCCGGGCCCCAATAGGGCTCCTCGGTCTTTACGCCGAAAAGATCGGGGATGAGCGTTGTCAGGAGCGACGCCGGGTGCAGCGCGCCGCGCGCCGCCTCGTCGAACGGGATTTCAGGCCGGTTCGAATGCTCCACGAACAGGAGAGCGAGCAGGATCGGCCCCGCCGCGATGAGCGTGGCCGCGATGGTTCCCCCAGCGAGCGGCAAGATGCTCTGCCGCACCGATTGCCAGAAGCGCGGCGCCGTCGCCCAGTGATGGATCGCGTAGCCCAGCAGCACATAGGCGCCGATCAGCGCGATCTGTCCGGGCTGGATGACCATTCCCGCAGCCGCGACACCGGCAAGCGTGCCGTAGAGGATCGACTTGCGGTCGAGCGCGCGCGCCAGCAACCACAGGCAGAGCAAAAAGAACGCGAAGGCTTCGATCTGTGCGATATGCTGGATGCGCCAGATCGCCGAGCCGCCGAACGCCGCGCCGAGCGCCGCCACCGCAGCCGCCGCTGGGTGCCAGCCCCGGTCGCGAAACAGCATGAGCACCGAAACCGCGCTCAACCCCAGCAACAGAAAGCAATAGAAATCGAGTTGCCTGAAGCTCGGGGCGGCGTCAAAGTAGGCGAGCAGGAAGGCTGGCGAAAAGATCAACGATTGCGGATCGGCAATCTGCGGCGATCCGCCGAACACATTCGGCGCCCAGAACGGCGACTGCCCCGTATGGAGCGCGTTCGCCAGAAATTGAAGCTGCGGCTGGAAATGCGCCTTCGCGTCATAAGGGATCGTGACGTCCCCCGACAGCCATGGCCATGAGAAGATGAACCAACCGAACGCGACCGCGATGAATGCCGCAGTGTAGCCGCCGAGATACCGTAACTTCATTTGACTGCCGATCCCGAAAAAGAAGGATGCGCGCTTGTGCAACCCTAATTTGTCTTTTTTTGTTACGAGAAATCTGCGCCTCGTGACGCAGCCTATCGTCGTCAAATCCAACAACCGGGAGCCGGGAGCCTTGCGCGAAGATGGCCTTTCGGTTGTGGCAATATGAGGGCCTTTTTAGAAGGCTTCGAAAAAAGAATGCGGCGACTTTGCGACTGTTTTCTTAATGCCACATCGCAATGAGACGCGCCGACCTGAGGCCGACGCAGGGACCGTTGAGAAGCGGTGCCATCGGATTGCCAATCGCCACTCCATCCCCCAAAAAAAGAAGCGGACAGAGCGATAAAAAACCACGCATCGGGCCTTGCGGGCGTCTCACTGATCGCTATAGTGCGGCCTCGCGCTGCTTCGGCTTCGGTTCGTCCGGCGCGTCTGGAGAGGTGGCCGAGTGGTTGAAGGCGCACGCCTGGAAAGTGTGTAGGCGGGAAACCGTCTCGAGGGTTCGAATCCCTCTCTCTCCGCCAGCCCGAGCCAAAGCTTGATCGAATATCCGCCCTCGCCAGCCCCCAGCGTCAGGTTGACGCCGAACTCTCTTCTCGGTTTGCAACACCCCTCGCATATTTTTGATCGAAGCGGAACTCGCGGGCTTAAACGGCCGGTTACGGGGTTGACTGCGGTTGGCGTTGCGATCATATTCGCGTCAAGCGTCAAGGCAGAATCTTGAAATTCTGCCATCGCAGCACTTCCAGGCAGCATGGTAATCCGATGTGGGTCGCAATCTGCCCGCTAATGCGACGCTGGATACTAGTGCCTGACGCATGCTGTCATCGATCTGCATTGTGCGGATGATACTCACTGAACCCATGATGACGTGGTTCCAAAAACCCAACGGGATATGACTTTTAAAGACCTTAAGCTCAGCGACAAAGTGCTGGCTGCCATCGATGCAGCAGGGTATACCACACCCACCCCAATTCAAGCCCAGGCAATCCCCTTCGCCCTAGAGGGCCGCGATGTCGTCGGCATCGCCCAGACGGGAACTGGCAAGACGGCCTCCTTCGTTCTACCGCTGCTGAACATGCTCGAACAGGGGCGCGCCCGCGCCCGCATGCCGCGCTCGCTCATCCTTGAGCCGACGCGCGAACTGGCAGCGCAGGTAGCCGAAGCCTTCGAGACGCTCGGTTCGCAGCACAAGCTCACGGTCGCGCTTCTCATCGGCGGCGTGTCCTTCGACGATCAGGAAAAGAAGCTCGAACGCGGTGCGGACATTCTCATCGCAACGCCGGGACGGTTGCTCGACCATTTCGGACGCGGCAAGCTTCTCATGAACGCGGTCGATTACCTCGTCATCGACGAAGCGGACCGCATGCTCGACATGGGCTTCATCCCCGACATCGAGCGTATCTGCAAGCTGCTTCCGCCCTCGCGGCAGACGCTGTTCTTCTCGGCGACCATGCCGCCAGAAATCCAGAAGTTGACCGACCAGTTCCTCAAGAACCCCGAGCAGGTCCGCGTCAGCGCCCCGGCTACTGCGGCGAAAAACATCACGCAGAAGCTCAAATTCTCCCCCGCCGATTCGAAGACGAAGCGCCACGTGCTCCGCGAGCTGATGCGATCCGAGGTCTCTACGATCCAGAACGCGATCATCTTCTGCAATCGCAAGCGCGATGTCGCCGTTCTTCATAAGTCCCTCGTCAAGCATGGCTTCAACGCGGGTGCTCTCCACGGCGATCTCGACCAGCGCCAACGCACGGCGACGCTCGAAGCCTTCCGGAAGGGCGAAATCACCTACCTGGCGGCGTCCGACGTCGCCGCGCGCGGCCTCGACATCCCCGAAGTGAGCCACGTGTTCAACTTCGACGTGCCGATCAGCCCTGAGGATTATGTGCATCGTATCGGCCGCACCGGCCGCGCGGGCCGCGACGGATACGCCGCCATGATCGTTACGCCGAAGGAGATGAAAGGCGTTCGCGCCATCGAAAATCTCTGCAAGGCGAAGATCGAGTGGATCGATGGCGAGCCTTCGACCGAGAACCTCGCAGCCACCGACTTCAGCGAACGCCGCGAGCGGTCACGTCGCGGTGAACGCGGCGGTGCCGGACGAGGTCGGAGCAAGGAAGCCGCCGTCGCAACCACCGAGCCGCGGGAAACCGCTGAGGTTCGCCCGATCCGTCAACGTGCGGAACCGGCTGGTGAAGTTCGCTCGGCACCCGCCGCTGCAACCGCAGAGCGCCCCGCGCGCAACCGACGCAATGGCGATGGTTCGAGCGTGTCGCGCTATCATCGCGAACTGCTCCCGCCCGCAACATCCGCCCCGGTCGTCGGGCTTGGCGATCATGTGCCAGCCTTCCTGATGCGCCCGGTTCGCGTCGCGAGCTAGTGGAGCGAATTTGACATTTGAGATGCGGTAACGCGAGTTCCCGCTCAAATGTCAAATCGAAGCTTCTCTAGAATTATGCTAGTGGTCGTAAGGTCACTCAAGTGCTGCTTGAAAGGGATGCTGATTATCGTTGGCGTTCGAGACTGATTGGACCACTAGATCGCCCTGCGTTGAAGAAATTCGGTTTTGAGGCAGAAAAGCTGATCGACGACGGAATACTTCCAGCGTTGCGCCGCGTGTGTTTACGGCACGAGGGTTTAAAACCCGCTTCCGAATCTCACGGGCGCGATAACGATCCTGATCGCGTCCTCAGGCTGCGACGCCCGACGTAAAGCGCTGGGCGTCTTTCGTGCTTCAGCGTTCGCTCCCAACGCCCGCCAAGCTCACGCCGAAGCATGCGTCTTCTCAAGCGCGGCCTCGACGAGACGCTCGCTTTCCGTCCACAGCCGCCGCGCGGCGTGGGCGTCTTCCGCGATGGGGTTCGGCCGTGCTGGGCGCTCTTTCACGAAGTAAAGCCCGCTCTTGCCTTCAATTTCCGGCGCGGTCGCGACATAGAGCGAGTTTTCCGCCCCCTGCTCTGGCGTAAGCACCAGCGGCTTCAAAAGCGACCACGCCGCACCCATAACACCGCCCAGATTGCCGATACCCGTCCCAACGACGCCCGGATGCAGACAGTTCGCCGTCACGGGCTTCGGTGGAAGGCGGCGCGCAAGCTCCACCGTGAAAAGCACATTCGCCAGCTTCGATTGCGCATAGGCGCCGAACACGCTGTAGCGGCGGCTCGCCATGAGGTCGCCGAAATCGATGGAGGCGCGATTGGAGGCGTTCGAGGCCACGGTCACGATGCGCGCCTTGCGGCGTTCCTCGCCGCTGCCCGCGAGCGTCGGAATGAGCGTGTTCGTGAACAAGAACGGCGCGAGGTGATTCACGGCGAAGGTCGTTTCGTAGCCGTCGACCGTCAGTTCACGGATAGGCGCGAAGGCGCCGACATTGTTCACGAGGATGTGGATTTCATTATAACCATCGGCGATGCGCTTCGCCGCGTTGTGAACGGACTTCAGACTCGCAAAATCCGCGAGCACCAGATCCGGTTCGTTGCCGCTCTGCCGCGCGATCAGCCGCTTCGCATCCTCGCCGCGCGCCTGGCTGCGGCAGACCAGAATCACTTTCGCCCCCGCCTTTGCGAGGCCGAGCGCAGTATAAAGGCCGATGCCGGAACTTGCGCCGGTTACGATAGCGGTTCTCCCGGCCTGGCTCGGGACGGGCCGCTTTTCCTTCCGATTGAGCGGGGTTCTCATGCGCGTCTCCCGAAACACTGTCGTGTTATATATCTACTTTTCATTCGTATATATGTGGTGAGCGAGCGCTTACGCCACCGCCACGATGTTGTTTCTCAAGGTCGCCAAAGGTATGCGCCTGATCGCTAGCTCGCGCTCTTCTTCGCACACACCACGACCTTCGACAGGAAGGCCGGAAACGCGTCGCGAACCTCGAAGCCCGATTCGGCGAAAACCCCGGTCGCGCCGGTGAGGTCGTCGGCGCAATAATCGAGGAAATACGGTTCGTGGAAGCGCTGCGGAAAGGCTTCGAGCAGGCCGTCGTAGCCGTCAACGTCGCCCCACTGGATCGAGTCGACAAACACGAACAACCCGCCGGGCTTCAGGATGCGGGCAATCTCACCCGCCACGCGTCGACGCACGTCGTGCGGCAGTTCGTGGAAAAGATAAATGCACGTCGCGATGTCATAGCTCCCCGTCTCAAAGGGAAGCGCTTCGGCGTTCGCCTGGCGGAAGCCGATGGTCCGCCGATCGCTGAGGAAGCGGGCCGCCTCGTCGAGATAAGCCTGGCTGAGGTCCGTGCCGGTTATCGGCAGCGCGGGAAACGCCTGCGCGAGTTGCCCAAGGAAGCGACCGCTGCCGCATGCGACATCCACGAGACGAAGCCGGCGCTGGTCGCGGCCCTTCACGAAATCGGCGATGGGCGGAATGGCCTGTCGCCGCATCGCACCCGCCGCCCCCATGAACAGCGTCTCCACCTGAATGTCGTAAAGCTTCGCCGAATCGACCGTCAGCCAACCGCCGGACTGATAGTGAAAGTTCTGCGTGTAATAGGCGGGCAGCCCCTGCGCCTCGGGAAGCGACGCCGCCTCGTCGAACCGCTTCTCCGCGCGCCGCTCCGCCGATTGCGGCAGGTCGTCGAGCATGCGGCGCACGGATTCGATCCGCTCGGCGAACGATCCGCTTTCCTCCTGCGGAATCGGATAAAGCCCGTCGGCCACAGCTTTCGCGTCCCTCGCCTGAAGCTTCAGCACGTCCTGCACCAACGGGAAAAGACCCGGCGCCGGTTTCGTAAGCTGCACCTTGCCGACATCCGCGCCAAGCGCGAGTGAACGTCGCGTCGTATATCGGTAGAGCGCGGCATAGCTCACCGTTCGAAGCGTCTGCCCCGCAAGATGCGCGACCCCCTCAAGCCGATTTGACATGTCGTCTCCTCTGGAAAATCGGTTAGTCTCATAACAATACCGTCTTGCAGAGGTGGGTTGCGCATGCCGCACAAGTCAAGGGGACAAGCCTCTTCGATCAGCCGCTATAACAGCATCGTCATCTTGACCGGTGCGGGGCTTTCGGCCGAATCTGGCCTGCATACATTCCGCGACAAGGATGGGATCTGGGCGCAATACGATTACCGCGAAGTGGCGACGCCCGAGGGCTACAAGCGCAACCCGAAACTCGTGCTGCAATTCTATAATGAGCGGCGCAGGCAGAACGCGGGCGTCCAGCCGAACGCGGCGCACCTCGCGCTCGCCCGCCTCGAAGCCGAATATCCGGGCGGCGTGCTGATTGTCACGCAGAACATCGACCCGCTGCACGAAATGGCGGGCTCGAAAAAGCTCATTCACATGCACGGCGAAATCATGAAGGCGCTGTGCGCGGCTTGCGCAACGCGGCATGGCATCCATGATGACATCACCCTGAAAAGCGTCTGCCCGTCCTGTGGGCGAACGGGCGTGCTCCGCCCGGATGTCGTCTGGTTCGGCGAGTTGCCGTATGAGATGGAGCGCATCTATCGCGCGATCCTCGGCTGCGACCTGTTCATTTCCATCGGCACGAGCGGGACGGTTTATCCAGCGGCGGGCTTCGTGGAAGAGGCCCTTCGCGTGGGCGCGCACACCGTCGAGCTCAATCTTGAGCCGTCGCATGGCATCAGCCGCTTTATCGACGCGATCCACGGCCCGGCGACCGAGGTCGTGCCCGCTTATGTCGAGCGCCTGCTCAAACAGGCGCGGAGCTGAGAAGCGATCCCGCGTGCCGCCATTGACGAATACCCCATAGGGGTATTACCTTCGGTGCATGACCGAAGGAGTTCGAAATATGGCCGAGGGCGCGGGCGCACATTCTTGTTGCGGCGGAAAAAAAGGCGCGGAAGATACGCGCGCCGTCGATCCCGTCTGCGGCATGAGCGTCGACCCGCACACCGCGAAGCACCGCGCCAAATACGAAGGCCGCGACTATTATTTCTGCTGCGACGGCTGCAAGACGAAGTTCGAGGCCGACCAGCGCCGTTGGCTCGACAAGGACAGTGCGCCGCCCGCGCCTGTGCCCGTGCCGGAGGGCGCGGTCTACACCTGCCCTATGCACGCGGAAATCCGCCAGATCGGTCCCGGCTCCTGCCCCATCTGCGGCATGGCGCTCGAACCCGAAATGCCCGCCGTCGATACCGGCCCCGACCCCGAACTCATCGACATGACGCGCCGCTTGCGGTTCGGCCTCGCGCTGACGCTGCCTGTGTTCGTCACCGAAATGGGCGCGCATTTTTTCGGCTGGCACGCGCTCGACCGACAAAGCCTGAACTGGCTGCAATTCGCGCTCGCGACGCCGGTGGTGCTTTGGTGCGGCTGGCCGTTCTTCGCGCGGGGCTGGCAGTCGGTTCGGACCGGCCATCTCAACATGTTCACGCTGATCGCCATCGGCACCGGCGTCGCTTATGCCTACAGCGTCGTCGCCACCGTCGCGCCGGGGCTGTTCCCGCCTGCGTTCCGGGCGCATGACGGCGCGGTGCCCGTCTATTTCGAGGCGGCGGCAGTCATCACAGTGCTCGTCGCACTAGGCCAAGTGCTGGAACTGCGCGCTCGCGCGGCAACGGGCGGTGCGATCCGCGCACTGCTCAACCTCGCGCCGAAGCACGCCCGCCGCATCGGCGCGGACGGCAGCGAGGAAGATGTTGCGCTCGACCTCGTGGCAAAGGGCGACCGGCTGCGCGTTCGCCCCGGCGAGGCCGTGCCCGTAGACGGCGAGGTGATCGAAGGTGCGAGCGCAGTGGACGAATCGCTCGTCACGGGCGAGGCGATGCCGGTCTCGAAGGAACCGGGCGCGAAAATCATCGGCGGCACCATCAACAAGAACGGCAGCTTCGTCATGCGCGCGAAGAAGGTCGGCCGCGACACGCTGCTCTCGCAGATCGTCGCCATGGTTGCGACCGCGCAACGAAGCCGCGCGCCGATCCAGCGCCTCGTCGACCGCGTTTCCGGCTGGTTCGTGCCGCTCGTGCTGGCGGCGGCGGCGGCGGCGTTCGCCGCTTGGGCGCTGTTCGGGCCGGAGCCGCGCTTCACCTTCGCGCTCGTCGCGGCCGTATCGGTGCTGATAATTGCGTGCCCCTGCGCGCTTGGCCTCGCGACACCGATGTCGATCATGGTGGGTGTCGGTCGCGGCGCCGAGGCGGGGGTGCTGGTGAAGAACGCCGAAGCGCTGGAGCGGCTGGAGCGCGTCGACACGCTCGTGGTGGACAAGACCGGCACCCTGACGGAAGGGCGGCCCGCGCTCGTCACGTTGCATGCGGCGCCGGGCTTCGATGAAGCTGAGGTGTTGCGCCTCGCCGCTAGCCTCGAACGCGCGAGTCAGCATCCGCTGGGCGAGGCCATCGTGAAGACGGCAGCGGCGCGCGGACTGTTGCTCGCCGACGCGACGGATTTCGACGCCCCGACCGGCAAGGGCGTCAGCGGCTCGGTGGATGGCCGCCGCGTCGTCATCGGCAATGCGCGAATGCTGGGCGAGGCGGGCGTCGACGCGGACGCGCTCGAAGCCGACGCGGAGAGCATGCGCTCCGAAGGCGCGACGGTGGTCTTCATCGCCATAGACGGCGCGCTCGCCGGCCTTGCCGCCATCGCCGACCCGATCAAGGCGAGCACGCCCGAGGCTCTTGCCGCGCTGAAGGCCGACGGCATCCGCGTCGTCATGTTGACGGGCGACAACGCCGCGACCGCGCGTGCCGTCGCCCGAAAGCTGGGCATCGAGGAGGTCGAGGCGGACGTGCTTCCGCAGGATAAAGCGAAGGTGGTCGAGCGGCTGCGCGCTGAAGGCCGCGTCGTCGCCATGGCTGGCGATGGGGTGAACGACGCGCCCGCGCTCGCCGCCGCCGATGTCGGCATCGCCATGGGCACCGGCGCGGATGTCGCCATGGAGAGCGCCGGAATTACGCTCCTGAGGGGCGATTTGATGGGGCTCGTGCGCGCAAGGCGGCTGTCGGAGGCGACGCTCGCGAACATCCGCCAGAACCTCGCCTTCGCCTTCATCTATAACGCGGCGGGCGTACCCATCGCGGCGGGCGTGCTTTATCCCGCCTTCGGTGTCCTGCTTTCGCCGATGATCGCGGCGGCCGCCATGGCGCTGTCTTCGGTGAGCGTGATCGCGAACGCGCTCCGACTACGCAATGCGCGGCTGTAACGCTCTGGCGCACCGCGTTGGCGCGCGCCTCGACAACCAGCTCAAGGTTTCGGCGGGCTGATCGCTTCGTTGAGCTTCTCGCCGACCAGGGCGAAGGCAAGCTGAACCTCTTTGTCCAGCGCATATCCCCTGTATTCTTCCGCTCCCACGCCGAAATCCAGACGGTTGACGGACGCCGCACCCTTCAGGACAGGCGCGCCCTCCTTGATCTGGACCAAGAGTGGAATACGAACGGTCTTCGTCACGCCTTTGAGCGTCAGTTCGGCATCCATGACATATTTGCCGTCGCTGATCAGCTTTGCGCCCTTTGCCGTCAGCTTGGCGGTGGGGTGGCGTTCCACGTCGAGAAACTCTTCCGACAGGGCCACCTCGTCCGCGGCTCTAAATCCGGTCGTGGTGCTGCGCATGTCGAGGGTCAGGTGAATCGAAGCCTGCTCAGGGGCGTTGGGGTTGAATTGGACAACGCTCTTGTAATCCTTCACGCTGCCCTCGGCGGTAAAGCCGCCCGCGCCAGCCACGAAGGCGACATCTCTGTCCCAAGGCCTGATGCCATCCTGGCGGTTTGCGAGCAAGAGAATGCCCGCCGCCGCAGCCAGGAGCACAAGGGCGAGCGATTTGGGGTTGCGCATCATGCCAGACATTTCAATCCTCAAAAATGAGCGTGCGCAATTCGTGGGCGACAACGCGTGATGACCATGATGGGAAAAAGCATATATGCGGTGAATTCTGGATGACAATATCGCCGCAGGCTCAAGCAAAGACTGGATAAATTGCATTCGGCGGTGGACGAAACGAATGTCAGCCTGGACATCGACACCGAATGATCGCCCTCGGCGTCATGCCGCGCAGCAGCACGCGTGAGCCGGAGTTTTGAGACGGAAGGGCGCGCGCGCCCGTGTGCGGGTGGTCCGATTACGGTGTATGCACCATAAGCACCCGCTGGCGGGGGCTCGGCTCAGCTTGAATAACCTGAGCCCTGAAGAGACAGTCCACGCAATAGTTTTGCAATGCATCGACTGGCGGTGCGCTTTAATCCGTCAGTGTCCGTAAAACGGAACATGCGCGTGCCGGTATCATTGTCATGGAAAGCCCATACGGAGGTATTACCATGGCAGAAGACGCCGAGCGCGCAAAGGACGTGTTCATTACCGGACTTCAAAATGCCCATGCACTGGAAAACCAGGCACTCGAATTGATGAATCGGCAGATTGAACGGATCGAAAACTATCCGGACATCAAAGCCAAGCTGCAACAGCATATCGAAGAGACGCACGGGCAGATCGAGCGGCTGGAGAAGATCCTCGAAGAGCGTGGGCAGAGCCGATCGGTCCTGAAGGATAATCTTCTTTCCATCACCGGTAACATGGCAGCGATCACGCATGCCTTCACCCAGGACGAGATCATCAAGAACTCGATCGCAAACTTCGCTTTCGAGAATTTCGAGATCGCGTCTTACAAGTCGCTTCTCGAACTTGCCGATCTGACCGGTCAGGCGGAAGCGAAGCAGCCGCTCGAACAATCGCTCCGCGAAGAAGAGCAGATGGCGCTATGGCTCGACCAGCATCTCCCGCAGGTGACATCGACCTATTTGCATCGTTATGCGGCGAACGAGAAGGCCGGGCTTTAGTCGGCAATCGCCGGCCTTCTGGTAGCAACCGGCATGGCGCGCGCTTTCGATTCGCATCGAAGGCGCGCTACTTCGCTTCCGTCGAAGGCTCTAGTGGTCCGATTCCGACATTTGCATCCGTTCGCAGCACCTCGTGAGAAAATGTCGGAATCACAAGAACCACTAGCAACGTGATGATTTAGTGGAGCTTTTGAATTTGACATTTGAACGAGAGCTCGCTGCAACCGGAACTCAAATGTCAAATTCGCTCCACTAGCCGAGCGAGATCGGGCGATCCGGGAACGCGAGTTGATCCTTGTCGCGCCACGTCGGGCTAACGTAATTGATTTCCATCAGGCGGCGGACGCCATGGATCGGACGCGGCTCGAAACCATGCCAGCTATGCGGGCCGGAAATAAAAATGACGGCCGAATTGAACTCGGCCGTTCCGCGCCCGCACCACTGCTTGTCGTGATCGTATATGTCCGTGCCCCAATCCTTGGCGAAGGGCCCGGTACAAAGGTAGATCACCATGGAGAACAGCTTCTCCTTGATATCGCGATGCGGCTCGAGCCACATGCCGTCGAGATCCTGAATGTACTCCATGCGCAGATAAGCGCCTTCGACATCGACGCGGCAGGTTTCCGCGAACTGCCGGGCGACGGCGGGTGACTGCATCGCGTCGCTCAGCACCGACATGGCGGGAAATAGCTCGCGCATCTTCGGTGTGAAGAAAATCCGCTGATTGTTGAAGGTATCGCGCGCGCCTTTCGTGTCGATGGTGACGACCGGCGGCGCGATTGGAAGCGTGAGGATGCCCGTGCACATGGCTTCCGGCATGCAGTTCAGGATGCGCCAGCGGCGATAAGGTTCTTCGATGATTTCTGGTCGCGACAGGGCCGCCGCGAAGTGCTCGGCAACCTCGGACGGCTCGGGAAGGCGGGGATAGGTCATCGACTCGTTCTCCCTGTGTATGTTTTCGTTGTTCATTCGCAGAAGCTCAGAAAGCCGGCAGCACGGGATTGTTTTCCCGACCGACCGCCGCGACGCCCTCGATTTCGACAAGCCACTCCGGCCGGCAAACCGGACCGTGAACCACGACGGTCGGCACATCCGGGAAACTTTCGCGCAGCATGCCGCTTACGCGCGGGTAGTCCGACGCATCGCGGAGGTAGACGATCAGATGCTGCATGTCCTCGCGGGCAGCGCCGCCCGAGCGGAGCAGCGCGTCGACATTCGCTATGGCGCGGTCGAGTTGACGGCACACGTCGCCGGGATGAAGCACGCGCCCGGCGTGGTCGATGCTGGCGGTTCCCGAGATGTAGAGATGGGCGCGATCGGCGAACGCGATCTTCGTGCCGCGCTCGAAGGTGACGCCGTAATCTTTCGTCGCGCATAGCATGTCGAAATCGTTGAGGTAGGAGACCTGCCCCGGTTTGAGATCGAGCAGTGACAGGGCGTCCATCGAAATCACGTCATGGCGGTTGGGCGAGCCGCCTTCGATCCCGGTGCTCGCGATATAATGCGTCTCCGCGGTGAGGCCCGCGCTCTCGAACAACTCACGCCGCGCCGTCACCATGCCCTGGTAGAAAACATCCGCGTTCCGCAGATAAATCCATGTGCGCATGCAGTTTTGGGCGAGAGAGCCGTCGAGCCCGCGCAGCATGTCTGCGAGCGTCGCGAAAATGGCGCGCGTCTGCTCCGCCGCCGAGGGTTCCAGATCGGCAGGATGGGCTCCAAGGCCAGCGCTCCACAAATGACGGCGGCCGTTTCGGGTGACGAGCACGTGCCGCGCCGCGAGCCGCGTCTTCGTCATCGGCGTCCTGCTGTCGATGTGATAGGCGAGCAGCGCGATTTTCGCGCCGGGCAGTGGCGGTTGCTGCACGATGGAAACGGCGACGGGATTGTCGCGCCGGTTCGCCGCGAGGTCGCTGTCCTTGACGAGCGCCATCTGATTCAGCGCATCGCTGAGGAAAATGCGCCGGAAAACTGCGCTCCCCAGGTCGAGCCCGAGCGATCTCTGAACGTCGTCATAGGCGGCCTGAACATGATGCAACTGGGCTTCGAAGGTGAGATGCCCAGGAGGCAAGATGACGATCTGATATTCTTCGTCGCCATCATCGCCGCAAAAGCGCTTAAAGCTGACGCCGTCTCGCGCAATAACCTTCAGCATGCCTGTTCTCCCGCCATCGGCAGCGGCGACGGCGCATCCCGGAATGCCGTTTCACGGACCGGAATTGACATCCCCTGCCGGGGTCGCAGGCTGCGCCGGGCCGAAGCGAAAACAACATCGTCGCGGCTCCCCTCATGGAGCGAGAGAGTGAAGCGCGCCGCGCTCCCCCGGCTGATCAGCGGCGTGCGACCATTTGCTCTTGCCATCGGTCATGGCTAAAGGGATGGGCTTGCGGGGGCCTTGCGGGCGGACGGGAGAAACGGCGTTTTGCCCAGCCTGTCAACAGCTTGCTCAGCAGGCGGTGAATGCCCAATGTGCACTCGCCAGGTCGCTTGGCGGGCTAAAAAAGGGCGCCGTGCCGGTTTTGGCGCGACGCCCCTGAGCGTGATGGAATCAGAGTGCCCTTGCGATGCTTTCGCCGTATTACGTCCTGATACCGAGCAGGCGATAGGCAGGGCAGAAGCCGATAAACGCGGTTGTGAGCGGAATGACGCCCAGCCAGCCCCACGGCGTCTGCGGCCCGACGTAAACGAGCGAGATAAGCGCCAGGCCCACAACGATCCGCAGGATGCGATCAAGTCCGCCGACATTGCTTGTCATGTAAATCCTCCACATTTCTTGATGCTGTCTGATGAATGGAAGCTATGCGTTCTCTCCCGGCCGGTCTGTGACTTAGTCACGCGACCCGAGGTTTCGCTCTTCTTGCGGAAGCGTCCGCTTCATTCTGTCGCCGATAAAAAAACCGGTTCGATCAGATGCGTGCAATCTGATCCAACCGGTCTCCAATCTTGCGAACGCGTTGCCGGAACGATGCCGTTAAGCGTCAGCCGAGCTTGATCTTTGCCTCGCCGGTAAACTCATAGGGCGGAATGTCGAGATTGCGCGGCGCGGGACCGCCCCGCACGCGGCCGAGCGTGTCGTAGATCGAGCCGTGGCAAACGCAGAAATAGCCGCCGTACGGACCGCGAGGATCGCCAGGGCTCTGGCCCTTCGGCACACAGCCAAGATGGGTGCAGATGCCGACAGCGATGAGCCAGTTTTCCTTACCGGGCTTCGTGATATTGGCTGCACTTGCGGGAATCTCGGCGGTCGATCCCAATAACCGGGCGACCGGATCCTTGAGGTCGGCCACGTCGACGGCCTTCGCCTTTCCGATCTCCTCCGGCGTGAGATTGCGCACGAAGATTGGCATGCCGCGCCAGAGAACGGTAATGGCCTGCCCCGTCTGCACGGGTGAGATATCGACCTCGATCGTAGAGAGCGACATGGTGGAAGCGTCGGGGTTCATCTGGTCGATGAACGGCCATAACGCAACCGCACCCCCCACGGCAGCGAACGCGCCGGTGGCAAGGTAGATGAAGTCCCGGCGCGATACGTCGCCCTCGATATCTTCAACAGTCGCGTTCATAAGAGCGACCCTCCTTCTCGAATGAAACGATTGAAGGAAGGTGGGCTTCTAATGCGCGAATGTCTGTGACTAAGTCACAGAACCGTGATCGTTCGAGCGGGCAAAGTCGAAAAGCGCGCTGTCGGCGGGCACGGAAACCAGCCCGCGCCCGATCTTCACCCAGCCGCGGCGCTGAAATTCCTGCAATTGCCTGCTCACGACCTCGCGCGCCGTGCCAAGTTCGGTCGCGAGCTGATGATGCGTTGCCTCGACGTCGCCATTCGCGTTGCGAAGCTGCGCGAGCTTCTGCGCGAGCCTGATATCGACCCGCGAAAAGGCGATCTCGTCGATGATGCGAAACAGGTCGGTGATGCGGTCGCTGAAGGTCTTGAAAACGAACCGCCGGAACGGAGGCGACTGAGCGATGAGATCCTCGAACGTCGCGCGCGGCGTGGCGATGGCTTCGACGGCCGTCTCGGCGATGGCCTCCGCGCGGTAATCCTCGTAGCCGAGAATGCACGCCGTCGTGAGCGCGCAGCTTTCGCCCGCCGAGATGCGGTAGAGCACGATCTCGCGCCCGTTTTCCGACACCTGCTGAACGCGGACACTGCCACTCAATAGAATGAGGAAGCTGGACGGCGCCTGTCCCGGTCCGAAAATGCGCGTGCCCTCGGGCAGAGCCGCGAGCCGACTTTCATTCACAAGCCGGGCCCGGAGGGCGGCGGGAAGGTCATCGAGGGCCGGAAATTGGCCAATCCAGTCGGTCATCAAGAGCCGTCTTTCTGTAGCGGACGTGCCGGCGCGTCTGGCGAAGGCCGATTACATAGCCAATTTTGCTGCTCTGCACCGATTTAGATCAAACGTCGGTGCACATATTTTAGGCACATACCTCCCCAACTTGCCGGCAAGTTGGTGAAAACCGATGCATCGTCACACAAATGCAACTCTCGACAAGCTTCAGGCAAGGAATCGCTATGTCGCCGTTGCGGCTGCCCTATAGCCGCGCAATAGTTCCGACGGGTGCATTGGGCAATTCAAGACGGAGTATATAAAAGTGGCACTTGGGGGTATTTCGAAAATTGGGGCGGGCTTGCTGGCTGGCGCGGCGCTTGCTCTTTCTTCCACGACGGCTATGTCGGCTGACCTGTACAGCGGTGGTCTGAAGGACGGCCCGGTTGCGGTCAACCCGTTCACGTGGTCGGTCTGGGCCGGCGGCACCAGCGACTATATCTTCCGCGGCATCTCGCAGAACCGCCGCGATGGCACGCTTCAGGGCGGCGCTGACGCTTCCTACGGCATCTTCTATGTCGGGACGGCGCTTTCGGGCGTGAACTTCGATTCCACCATTGCGGGTGGCCCGGACGCGCATCTCGAAGTGGACGTTTACGGCGGCATCAAGCCGGTGTGGAACGGCATCACCTTCGACTTCGGCGTGATCTCTTACAACTATCCGAATCAGAAGAACGCCCTTCCGGAACTGAACTTCGTGGAGTTCAAGGCCGGCGCGAGCAAGACCCTGTTCAGCGACATCACCGGCGGTGTGACGTTCTTCTACTCGCCTGACTACACGGGCGAACTCGGCGGCGCACTTGCCATCGAAGGCACGTTGTCGAAGCCGATCTACAAGTATTCCGACGTCGACTTCACGCTGAGCGGCACCGTCGGTTACCAGACGTTCGAAGAAGATTTTGCTGCGCCAGGCGTGAAGCTGACCGACTATACCTATGGCAACGTCGGCGTTACGGCGACCTACAAGGCGTTCTCGCTCGACCTGCGCTACTGGAACACGACCCTCGACGAGAACGAAGCTCCTGCTGCGGCCGACGTCTTCCAGGCCGGTTCGGCGTTCGTCGCGACCGCGAAGGTCACGTACTAATAGCATCAGCGACCCCTTCCGAATCTATCGAAAAGGCCGGGGCAACCCGGCCTTTTTTTTCGCGCGAATCGCGATTCCCAGAAGTGCCCGCCGTCCGCGCTCAAATCGGCGCAACGTGGATTGCCTAGGGAAAAACTCAGAGCGCGCGCATGATTCCATGAAGAGCGAATGCTCAGACCGGCGTGACGAGCTTCCCGCCCTTGCGCACCTTGTAATACGCCCACAGCAGCCGCGCGGCGGCGCTGCGCCACGGCGTCCACGCATCCGAAATCTCACGCAACGCCTGCGTCGAAGGCCGCGCATCGAGGTCGAACGCCAGCCGCATCGATTCCTGAAGCGCGACATCGGCGGCCGGGAAAATGTCGGGGTGCCCCGCCGCGAACAGCAGGTAGACTTCGGCCGTCCATGGCCCGATCCCCTTGATCGCGGAAAGCTTGATGATAGCGCGCTCCGCGTCCATCGCTTCGATGGCAACGAGGTCGAGGCCGTCCGCCAGCGCCGCCTCCTGAAGCGCGCGCAAGGTGCGCATCTTGGGCCTCGAATATCCCGCCTCGCGCAAGATCGTGTCGTCCGCTGCCGCGAGCGTTTCGGCGGTAATGTCGCCGAGCGCGCCCTCAAGCCTGCCGAAGATCGCGCGCCCCGCGGCGACCGAAATCTGCTGCCCGGTGATCACGAAGACGAGGCCCTTGAAGCCCCGGTCCAGCCAGCGCACGGGAACCGGGCCCGCCGCCTCCTTGAGCGGCATGAAGGAAGGATGCACACGCACCAGCTCTGCGATGTGTTGAGCGAGATCCTCGTCCGAACGGATGAAACGCATCAGGACTGCGGCGCTCCGAAAGGCGCGGAGGCGGGAACGGCCGTGGCGTTCGCCAGCACGTCGCGGAGGAGAGCCTCGTCGATCCTGAAGCCGTCCGCCTTCGTCTCGATCGGGCCCGCGAGATAGACGCCATAGTCATGCCCGACGAGCTGCGAAATGAGCCAGAAATTGTAGGTTGCATTTTTGACCCGTCGTCCGCGCGCGTCGATGTCCGGGAAAAATTCGACAACCTTCGTTCCCGGCTTCGCCCAGGCGATATGCGCAAGCCCTGCTCCGTGCGGTGCGACGACCGCCTCGGCATTGCGGAATAGTGCCACCTGCCGCTCTATGGGAAGCTTGCCGAGCACGACCCGTTCGAAACCGAAGCTCCTGAGAATCGGCATCAACTCGTGCTCGTTCAGCACGCGTCGCAAGCGAGCATCGTTGCGGCTGATGTAGAGGCGCTTCGGATCGTCGGGCCGTTCAGAGCCGCCCGCGACGAACCGCCCGAGATCGTCGAGCCTTGCGAGCCCCAGCGGCGACTGAAGTCCGCGCGGACTGTTGGGCACCGGAACGTCCGCCAAAAGGCGCGGCACCCTGGCCGCCTCATTGGGGCCTAGTGTCTCGATGGCATCGATCCCGTAGCGTTCTTTCAGATAAGCGACGGTGCGCTCCTGAAACGGGCTCGGATTCGCGTTGACGAGAAGCCCCGGCGTCTCATCTGCCCGCCCGCTTTCCAGGTAAGAGATCAAGGGCAGGATATAATTGCAGAGCCAGTGGAAGATGTGGCCGCGCGCAGGCACGGGCGTCATCAGGTTGAACCACGGGCGCTCGGCGGAGAGGGTGCGCAGATGGTGCGGACGCGCGCGAAGGCCGCTCACCCAATTGTGCTGGGGCCGAACCGTGAGCAGCAGGCTGTCCTTCATCATCGCGCCAGCCCAGCCCGTTACGATGACGTCCTCGATCGTGTAGATGTGGTCGGTCAGTTGCAGCGGTGTCGGCGGAACGAGACGCAGCGTCCTGTGCACATCCGGAAGCGTGGCCTCGACATGGACTGACGGCAGGGCGACATCGCCCGATGCGACGTCCCATATCGGCTGCGAGTCGACCGGCAGGAGCCACCGGCGCTGGAGCGTCGGGAAGAGCCGCGCGGCCTGATCCGACAGGATATAGCGCAGGCTTCGCGCCGTGAACTTTCCACGGTGGATGCGGCCTTTGTACTGGAGGGAAACCATCGTTCGGGCTCCGCATTTTCTTCGTGCATAAGCATCCAGATGTTGGCGCGCAAGCGAATTCCGGCGCGGACACCCGCTGCGGAAGGTTCGACGCGGACGGATGGCAAGCCGCCAGCGCGCCTCCCCTCGCCGCTGCCACGCTCCGATGGCCATCGGTACGCGCCGGAAATTCCCGCCTGAAAACCCGAAAATGTGCTTGTGCGACCGGCATCATGTGTTATGTAAACGGAATGCGGACGCCACTCGCGCTGTCCGCTATTCCCCGGTAGCTCAGTCGGTAGAGCAAGCGGCTGTTAACCGCTGGGTCGCTGGTTCGAGTCCGGCCCGGGGAGCCACCTTCCTGTTTCTGTTGATATTTCAGGACGTGGCTTCGATAAGGCCGGCTCATGTGTCACCGCCAACGCTCGGCGCGGACATCATCGGTCTGGTGCGCATCAACCCAGCGCCCACCTTCACGTCTTTCCTCGAACTTCCAGAACGGCGCGTCTGTCTTGAGGCGGTCGATGAGAAATTCGCAGGCCGCGAATGCGTCCGCGCGATGCCGCGCCGCCACCCCCACAAAGACGATGACCTCGCCAGGCAGCATGCGGCCCACGCGATGCACGATGCGAATGTCCCGGACCGACCAGCGCCCCCTCGCCTCCTCTGCGAGAGCGGCAAGCGCGCGCTCCGTCATGCCGGGATAGTGTTCGAGCGTCAGCGCGGAAAGGGTGCCGCCTTCGTCGCGGACGAGGCCGACAAAGGTTGCAATCGCACCTGTCCCCGCCGCGCGGCCGAGGTGGGCCATTTCTTCACCCGGATCGAATATGTCGGTTTGGACCCGGATCATACAGCCTCCCTGTAGTTTGCATTTCATCCACGCTATTGGTGTTCAATTGGCACCGCATCAATACAAAAGTGCAAAGGAACAATAAGTTGCCAGCGCTCTTGAGGCGCCACAAGCGTTTGGCCTGCGCGCATGCAAATTGTATCGCATGTACGCGCCAGAGCACTGATCGCATACGCACTCAGAGTCGGTTGGAGCATGTCTTATCGCAAAGCCGGTGGTCGCTTTCGCGTGTTCCGCGGAAATATGGGTGCGCCTGCCCTCCGGCCAAGGCCGTTCGCGCGAAAGCGAACGCGGCCCAGCCGGAAACCGTTGTAGATTGAAACGGCGGAACATCCGGGAGACCGACTTATGATCCCTATCGGCATCGTCACCGTTTCGGACAGGGCATCGCAGGGCGTTTATCGCGACGAAGGCGGCCCCGCCATCGAGGCGTGGCTGTCGCGGGTGCTCGTCTCGCCGTGGCGGGCCGAGTCGCGCCTCGTGCCGGATGACCAACCGCGCGTCGAGGCGGTGTTACGGGCGCTTGCCGATGACGAAGGGTGCGCGCTCATCGTGACCACCGGCGGCACCGGCCCTGCTCCGCGCGACGTCACCCCGGAAGCGACCGCCGCCGTGTGCGAAAAGATGCTGCCGGGCTTCGGAGAAATGATGCGCCGCGAGAGCCTCAACGCCGTGGCGACCGCGATCCTGTCGCGGCAGACCGCAGGCATTCGCGGCCACTCGCTGATCGTGAACCTGCCCGGCAAGCCCGCCGCGATCGACGTTTGCCTTCGCGCCATCATGCCGGCGATCCCCTATTGCATCGATCTCATAGGCGGCGGACGCCTCGAAACGGACCCCGCTCTGTGCGCCGCCTTCCGCCCGCGCTGACGGTCGCGAAAAGCGGGCCGCAAACGCCGCCCGCTTTCAGCTCCAACCGCAGCGCAGCGCGAGATCCTAGTCGAGGCGCGCCGACACGAGATGCTCAGACAGGAACCACACCTGCAGTTCGTGCAGGCGGATCAACTCGCTGACGAGAAGGTCGTTCGTGCCGTCGTCGCCCGATTCGGCCGCAATTTTCGCCCCCTCGCGCGCTTCCGCCAGAATGTGCCGATGCGCTTCCAGCAAACGCGTGATCTGCTTCGCGGGGTTCTCGCGGCCCTTGGGCGGACGGCGGATCATCGTCATCTCGGCCACATCGGGCGCCATCGCTACCTGCACGCCGCCAAGGCCGCTGATGCGCTCGGCGATGGTATCGACAAGCTCGTTCTGCTCGCCATAGTGCTTATCGAAAAGAAGATGGAGCTGGTAAAAAGTCGGGCCGCTCACCTGCCAATGGTGTTTCTTGTACATGTCGCGCAGCGTGATCGTGTCGGCGAGCACCTGGTTCAGCGTCTCGATGCTCTGCGCGCGCACATTCTCGCCGAGCGAGATGGGAAGGTCCGTCAGCGTTCCCCAGGGTTGCGTCTCCTGCCCCTTGTCCAGATCGAGATGCGGTTGCGCTTCGGGCGCGCGGACAACCCGCTTCGCTGCGTATTTGTCGCTCATGGCTATCGCCTCGTTCGTTGGGAAAGTTTCTCGGACAAGCTTGGAAGGCGAAAATAGTTCCGACGTGGCCTTGGGCTTGCGCGCATGGTGGCAATGATATGCCTGCATGGCGAGGTAAATTGATCGAGCCTGAAGGCAAATATGTCTTGCCGCCATCGTGCATTTGATTGTTATGAGGACAGTCCGAAAACGGTCGCCATGGAACAGATGAGCCTGCATTTCCGGGAAAACGCCGCGCGCGCCCTCGCCGATCCCCAGCTTCAGCGCGCTTTGGGCAACGTGAAGACAGGCTTCATCCTGAAGCGCGCGGCGGCTCGTGCTGCGCTCCCGGAGTTCGACGCGCTGCGCGACGAGGCGACCGCGATCAAGACTCACGTCATCGACCATCTCGACATTTACCTTGAGGAATATGAGCGCCGCGTGCTGGCCTCGGGCGGTCACGTCCACTGGGCGAGAGACGCAGCGGAGGCGCGCGACATCGTGCTCGCCATCTGCCGCGAGGCCGGTGCGAAGACCGTCACCAAGGGCAAGTCGATGGTGTCGGAGGAGATCGGCCTGAACGCCGCGCTCGAAGCGGCGAACATCCGGCCCGTGGAAACCGACCTCGGCGAATACATCATCCAGCTACGCCGCGAGACGCCGAGCCACATCATCGCGCCCGCCGTACACCTGAACCGCGACCAGATCGAGGGCGACTTCCGCGCCGCGCATGTGGACCTGCCGCCGGAGCGCGACCTTTCGCAGATCGTCGAACTCGTCGGCGAGGCGCGAACCGTGCTCCGCCAGCAATTTCTCGCCGCCGACGTGGGCATCACGGGCGCGAACTTTCTCATCGCGGAGACCGGCAGTTCGGTGATCGTAACGAACGAGGGCAATGGCGACCTGACCCAGCTTCTGCCGCGCACGCATATCGTCATCGCGAGCCTCGAAAAGCTGGTGCCGACGCTCGAAGACGCGTCCACCATTCTGCGCGTGCTCGCCCGCTCCGCCACCGGGCAGGAGATGACGAGCTACACGACCTTCTCCACCGGCCCGCGCCGCGATGACGACCCCGATGGGCCGGACGCCTATCACGTCGTGCTGCTCGACAATGGCCGCTCGGAGATGCTCGGCACCGAGTTTCAGGACATGCTGCGCTGCATCCGCTGCGGTGCCTGCCTCAACCACTGCCCGGTCTACGCGGCGGTCGGCGGGCACGCTTATGGCTCAGTCTATCCCGGGCCGATGGGCGCGGTGCTGACGCCGCAACTCACTGGCATCCACGACGCGGCACACCTGCCGAATGCGTCAACCTTCTGCGGGCGCTGTCAGGCTGTGTGTCCGATGCATATCCCGCTGCCGAAGATGATGCGCCACTGGCGCGAGCGCGATTTCGCGGCCCAGTCAGCGCTTGCCACGCCGAAACTCGCGATCAGGGCCTGGGCCTGGTTCGCGAGGCGACCGGGATTTTACCGTTTCGCCACCGCAGCGCAGGGGCGTCTGCTCTCGCTGCTCCCCCGCTCGATACTGGCGAAGCTACCGCTTGGCAAGGGCTGGACGCCCTATCGTGTCCTGCCGAAGCCTGCCCCGCGCCCCTTCCTCGCGCAATGGCAAGCGCGGGAGCAGGAAAAGCTGCGCCGGGAAAGGCCACGTCATGGCTGAAAAAGTCTCGACTGAAAAGACGGTAAGCGCGCGCGATGCGATCATGTCCAGCGTGCGCAAGGGGCTTGGCGTGCGCGGTGACGAGCCGGGGCGGCGCGGCGTCGTGCAGACACGGCTCCGCAATCCCGTCGCGAACCTCATACCGGAGCGCGCCAGAGGCACAAAGCCGGAACTCGTGAAGCAGTTCCAGACCATGCTCGAAAATGGCGGCACTGGCGTCGTTCGCGTCCGCACCTACAAGGGCGTGCCGGAAGCGGTCGCATCCGCGCTTCGCGAGCGCAATTTGCCGAGCCGCGTGCGCCTTGGCGGCGACCCCTTCTTCAGGACGTTCGAGGCCGAGCCGGGCCTGCTCGAAATCCTCGGCGGCGCGGCGGAGGCAACCGACCTCGTGGGCCTCAGCCATGCCTTCGCGGGCGCGGCGGAAACCGGCACGTTGTTCCTCGCGTCCGGGCCGGACAACCCGTCGACGCTGAACTTTCTGCCCGAGCATCATTTCGTGCTGATCGACGCCAGCGACGTCTTCGGGTCGTATGAGGAGTGCTGGGCGAAGCTGCGGGGCGTTCTCGGCGCGGGCGTGATGCCGCGCACGGTGAACCTCATCAGCGGCGCGTCGCGCACTGCCGACATCGAGCAGACCATCGTCAAAGGCGCGCACGGCCCGAAGAGCCTTGTGGTGTTCATCGTTGGCTCCGCGCGCGAGTAGAGCGTGACCCGCAAAAGCGGGGCATCGGTTGCGATAAGGTCATGCTCATCAAGGCGTCGGGATCGGGCGACACTCTCCGCGCGCGATTTCACGTCCCTTGGCAAGCTGCCGCTCCAGGGCCGCCCGCAGCGCACTTTGTAGCGCCACTGCCACACACCTGTCATGAGACATCGCGATGGTGGGATACTGGAGGCGAAATACCTCCGGGAAGGGCACGGCCAAACCCCGCACCGGGCCCTTCCCCCCCGCTCGTGATCGCTCGAACCGGGGAGGAACGACGGATGCACTGCGCCGCGCGCTCGGCGTCGGGGCGGCACGACCCCGCAGCATCTCTGCGATCTAAAACGTCGCCATGAACTCGCGATAGCCGGGGTTCTGCCGGAGCAGGCTCCCCGCCGACGAGATGAGCAAATCGACGTCGTCCTTCGGCAGCTTGAAGCGCGTCGGGATCTTTTCGAGCCGCGCACGCACGGACGCCTCGCGCATCTGGTCGAAGCTCACCTTCGACACGGTCAGCGTGAGGTCGCGACAATCCCAGCCTTCCGTCGTGCCACGATACGAGACCACCTCGGGCGGCGTCAGTCCGCAGCGATATTCGATCATGCGGTCGCGCCAGTTTTCCATTTGCGCGACGAAGGCGTCGTAGGCCGCGCGCACATTCGCGTCGACCGCCGTATCGGACACGGCCTGAATGAGGTCCATCAGCTCGGGCGACTCGGCGCTTTTCGCGAGATCGCCTCCGGGCGGGCGGCCCGCATCGACCACCACGAACAGGAAGCGCTTGAGGTTCACCACCTGCTTCGGCGTCAACGGCTCGTAAGGTTTCGTCGCGGCCGCGAGTTCGAGCACGAAGCCCGAGAGGCCGAGATTGTCCGTCATGCCGCCGTCGAGGAGCTTCACGAACTGCACGTCGGTCTTCTCGCGGTAGCGCTTCAGCGCCCCCGCCGACGCGCGCAGGATCGCCGGAGCGCCCGCGCGATCTGCCGAATAGGTCCAGTCCGGCATGTCGAAGCGGCAACGGTCGGCGTAATTCTCGATCACGATCGGCGCGAACACGAACGGCACCGCCGCCGACGCAGCCACGGCTTCGGAAAGCGGGTAGCGGCGCAGGTCCGAGCAGAGCGCGCCGAAGTTCGTCGGGTTATAGATGAAGGTCGTGCGGTTATAGATGTCGGACGCGTTGATCCAGAGCTGCGGGCGGCCGGGGCGCATCACGTCGCCGAAGGTTGCGCCGCGGAAAAGATTCTTTTCGAGCCACGTCGGCAGACCCGACCGGTCGTTGACACCGCCCTTCGCAAGCAGCATCAGGTTCGGCAGGTTGACGGAGGTCGAAAGCGAAGCCTCGACATCCTGCACCAGAAAGCGCTTGCGGAAATCGGAGAGCGTATCCCGCCCCTTGAGCGCGAAATAGGCCGCCGTGACGGACCCGCCCGACACGCCCGAGACGAGCGAAACCTGATCGATGAGCGACTGCGATCCGACCTTCGAGCGCGCTTCCGTCCGGGCGAGTTCCTGAATCACGCCGAAGGCGAAAGCGCTGGCACGTGTGCCGCCGCCCGAGAAGCTGAGGCCGATCACCGTGTCGGAGGTGTCGCCTGTGCCGGCCGGGCTCGCGGACTGGACAAAATCGCCCGTCTCGGCGGCTTCCGCGCTGTCGGTCAGCGCCGAGTTGATCGGGGCATTGCGGATGCTGAGCCCGGCGCAGCCCGAAAGCGCGACAGCGGCTCCAAGACACACAGCGGCTGCGGCAAGGACGCTAACCCGCGCGGTAACTCCGGCACGAATGGCAAAAAACGGCGGCAAAATCGCTACCCTCTAGTGGTCCGATTCCGACATTTGCATCGTTTTACGGCGCACTCGCGAGCAAATGTCGGAATCGCGAGGACCACTAATGCGCCTTCCAAAGGCATTGGCCAGTCTCGCTGACCGGCTTCACCGTCTCCGGAACCCGCGCCAATGCGCGACGGAAACGAAATCATCAGCCAAGTGAGTTGCATCAAGGACACGTCCAAAATGTGGCGTCGCACAAATTCGGTCAGCGCGGGACAGGGCTCGTGGCTTATAGGAGTGCTGGGTGTTTTCAGATGTCTCGGATCGCCGTTTCGGGTATAGTGGGGCCGATGTCTAAGCCTTTCTCACGGTTAACTCTTTCGCGTCTGCGAGGGTTTTCCCGCGCATGCATTTGCGTGCTCGCTCTGGCTCTCTGTTTGCCATTCGCCGCAATATCTTACGCTCAGACGCCGCTTCAGGAGGCCATTGCGCGCCTTTCTCCGCAGCAGCAGGCGATCCTTCACGCCTACGAATCCGCGCGCATCGCCTATGCGAAGTCGGTGGATGCCTACTGGAAGCGCGTGGAGATGAAGCGCAAGCGGCGCAAGACGAAGATCGCGCGTTCCCTGCCCCTGACGCTCGACGATTACGTCGCCGAGCAGCCCCCCGTTTATAACGGCCCGAAGCGCCCAGCCGACATTATGGCGATGCTGCCGAAGCCGCCGAAACCACCCGTAAAGGACGCGCCGACGCCCATCCCGGTCGTCTCCGATTTTCTGCGCGAGGCGCAGGCGACCTATGGCTTCCGCCCGGATCGCGTGCCTGAAGACGACTTCATGATCGCCTACGCGCTCGAAGCCGTGAAGCTCGGCCTCAGCCGCGATCAGGTGGTGCGCGTCTACGCGCTGGAAACGGGCGGCATGGGCACGCACGATCTGCAATCCGGCTATAATCCGAGGACCGGTCGGGCCGCTTCGACGGCGCTTGGCTACGCGCAGCTTCTCGCGGCGAATTCCATCGAGCAAGTCCGCAAGGAGGGCGACGAGTTCGCTTCGCGGCTCGAACGGCTGGCGCAAGAGCCAGGCGTGCCGCGCGACAAGGCGCAGTCGCTGCTTTACAAGGCGGCGCTCGTCCGCCGCATGAACGCCGACGCCCGACGCGTGCGGGACGGCTGGGCCGCGCATGTCGAATACGCCAAGACGCCGAAGGGGCTCGCCATGCATGCGCTCAACCTCGACGGCGACATCGGCCCGTGGATGCAGGTGGTAAAGCTCCGCAGCGTGGTCGAATATGCGCGGAAAAAGGGCCTCGGCAGGCTCAACGGCGCGCAGCTCGAACTCATGAACCTCGCCGGGCCCGGCAGCGGCTTCGAAATGCTGGTGCCACCCGGTCGCGATATGCCGACCTCGAACTTCTTTGAGCGCGGCGGCTACGAGCGGAACCCCGTCGTGCACGAGAGGACCGGCGCGGAATTGCTGGCGAAGCTCGACGAGATCATGGATCGCAACATCCAGAAGCCAGGCGCGCAGAAATTCGCCGCCATATTCGACCGCATCCAGCGACGTCTCGCGGAAGGCGGACGCTTGCAAGGCGGACACGCGCAAAGCAGCACGGCCGAGCAATCGCCCTTGTCGTTCCTCAATCCATTCTCGCGCTAGATCAGTGCGTTAAATCGGACCGATTAGACGCGGACAAGCTGATAAAGAAACTTAAAGCGTCGTGCAGAGTCTGATTTACGATGCTGTAAGGCACGTTCGTTTCACCAATAAGCGATCAGCGCTCCGAGGGTATCCTCGCGGAATGAACAGGCGGTACGGCTAGCCCTCACCGTAATGTCGGCCCCGTCGCCAGCCGATGCGCGTCGTCCAATCGACGCTACGCGAAGGGGTTCTTCACCTTCGCGGGCGGTTCGGCGGAGGCAACCACCGTGGGCAGGTCGCCGCCCGTCTCAAGCTCCTTGACGATCCGGTCCACCGCCTCCTTCAGCACCTTCGCGGCCTGAAGCCCGGCGCGGTCGCGGGTGATCGCCAGCGTGCCATACACCGAAACGCGGTCCTCGCGGTTCTCGATGGTGAGCCCACCGAGGGTGATCGCGTCCGTCTCGTTCCTGAAAGGCGAAAAGTTCATCATCGTCTCCGGCCGGCGGCCTCGGAGGTCTGGAGCCGGCATCCGTAGTGCGGCGTTGGCCTTGGCAGGATCATAGCACGCCGGCGCACCGCGCCGTCAAGTTGCGGGAAAACGTCGACACCAACCTTCGCTTCAAGCTCGTCGATGGACAGCGTTTCCCAGGCCTGACTATCGTCGTTCGGCGCGAAAAACGCGGCTGCCGCGTTGCGCGACGGCACATAGATCGCCTTGAAGACATGCGTCGGCACCAGCACGCGGCCCTTCAGGCTTTCGAGTTCCGAGCCGAGGAAGGCCGGGCCAGTGACGACATACACCGTCTCGCTCTCCGCGATATCCCGCACGGCAGACTCGATGCCCTCCCATAGCACCTCGTTGTTACAGGGGTGCTGCGGGATCATGTTCGCCAGCGAGAACGACTCCTCCTGCGCCTTCCGCGTCGACATATCGCCGTTGGGCGCCATATGGCCCCGGTCGAAGCCGCTGCGCTTGTAGTCCGCAAGCTCGGCTCGAACCTCCGACGGGAGCATCGTCTCGTCGTGGAAGGCGTTCGAGCTGACGCGCGTGAGGGTCTTGGCGGCGGCGACACGAGCGGGCGTCAGCATCTCGGCCGCCCAGAGCGGCGTCCGCGATACGCCCGAATAAAGCACCGCGATTTCGGAGAAGCACAGGCCGTAGGTTTCCCGCGCGAGTTGCTCGCTTTTGATGGCGGGGAAGCCACCGCGATAAAGCTGCGCGTCGCAGCCTCTTTCCTGCGCCTGCCCCGGTGTCGCGTACTGTCCGAGGGCAAGAGCCGCGAAGAGGAGGATCAAAAGCGCCTGCGCGCGGCGAAGCAATGGCATCGACAACCCCGGAATAAGAGCATGAGCTCTTCCGAGGTACGCGATTCGCAAAGCACGCCCTACGGGTTGGGCGAGCGGTGGCTGGCTTATCCCACGCCTTCGCGCGAGCAAAAAAAATGGCCGGAAACCCGACCATCTTCGTCAAAGATTTGCGTCGAACCGTTATTTGCAGGATTTCGCGAGCCCGTCGAGCACGGTCGAAGCATCTTCGTCCATCTCGGAATCCATCACGTATTTTTCGAAGTCCGCACCGAGCTTCTTCGCGCCGTCCTGCATCTCCTTGTCGAGCGCTTCGAGCTTCTTCTCGTCCTTCTTCTCGGCGGCGGCTGTGAAGTCGTCCTGAAGCTTCACAAGCTTACAGAACTGCGTCGTCTTGGCCTTGTCGGCCTTGATGCCGTCAACGACCTTCTGGATGTCGGCCTTGGTCGCCTTCGGCGCCGCAGGCTCTTCCTTCTGCGCCGGTTCCTTCGCGGGCGCTTCCTTCTGCTGCGCGAGGACGGACGTGGAAACAAAGGCAGCTAAAACCGCGATGGCTGCGGCGAATTTCATGTTCATGAAAGGAGCTCCTGGACGGTATGGATCTTGGAAATGCAGCGAGATCGAAGCCGGGGGTGCCTGATCGATTGGCCACGATCCTTGCCAAGAAATGGCGGCGATTTCGCGACTCCCAAAATGAATTCTTCTCAACTTTTCCGAATACCGCGGCGCGAGCCCGAGAGGCGCTTCGACTGCCGGGAAAGGTCGCGCTTGAGGATCGAGTGAATCCCACGCTCATCGACTGCGGAGATGCGCCGACGAGGCGGCCAGACAAGCGGCTTTGGCCGCGAGGGATGCGGAGAAAGCGGCGCGCCGAGGAACTGTCGCGCTGCCGCTTTCACCGGAGGCTTGCTTAGCGGGAGGCGACCCTGCGCCGTCCGCTGCCCGCATGACGCGACCGCTTGCCAGACTTCGCGTAACGCGCCTTGCCGCCCGCCTTGGCGGATCGACTATTGCGAACCCGCACTGTGCGGGTATTGCTTGACCGGACCATTTCGACAGGCTCGCGGAGTTCCGCGCTTTTAACGGTGCGGCTACTGCCAAAGCTCACGACTTCGAGGCAAACCGGCGCCAGACCGTCCATGCCGAGCGCGTTCTTCGCGCCGGTGGACAGGTCGATGATGCGCCCGCCCACGAATGGACCACGGTCGTTGATCCGCACGGTAATGCTGCGTCCGGTCCGCTGATTGCGGACCACGACGCGTGAGCCGAACGGCAGGGTCTTGTGAGCTGCGGAAATGCCCATGTGATTGTAGGCTTCCCCGTTCGCGGTGCGCGAGCCCTCCGAGTAGGTGGAGGCAATGCCGCACTCGGCAAACGCTTGCTGGCTGGCAAGAGACATCGCAGCCATCAGGACAACCGCACGGATACGCTTCACGTTGTTCATCACAACCTTTCCTTGTCAACTTCCGACCGGCGCGATTGAGAGGGTAAATAAGGCGTAAATTAGGAAGCACCCCGCGATTGGCTGGCATGCATATTTTGCATACCACGCTGTAGAGCCTCATTATCCGCCAACGGATACAGGCCATTAAAATTGTAATGACCCGCGTTAATCTTTTTAAATGTAACGGCTTATGTCAGAACCTGTAAAAAGTTTTCACCGTTTGACACACTCGACTTCAACGGTTTGTGCGTCAAACCAGCGCACGAATGTTTAAGACTTAAACGGCATCATTTTCCAAGGCGCTTTCGGCGAAATTTCGATTGCGCTCACAAAAAAAGCTGTCGACCGAAATGCTCCGCAAAGTGACCCGCAGGACACACACCCGACCGGGTTCGGAAAGGCTGCGCGTTCTGTCCACGAACATCTCAAAGATAACTTGCGGCTTGTTGCGAAGAACAGTTGTGTATTGGCTTCCTTGAAATCCTAAGCAAGTAAAAGCCGGGAGACTTGTATGAAGTACTCACCCGCGAGCATGAGCGCCCTTTCGCTCGGGCTGCTCTCGACCCTCGCCCTGTGGTTGGTAATCCAGCAACACCCGGTGCCCGTAAGCCTCGCCCTGATCCTGGGGCTGTTTTTCGCGCTGCTTCTCCCCGCCGTCTTCATGATCGTTCGGCATCAGACACGCCTCGATCGGCTTCGCACCGCAGGCCTCATTCGCGAAACGCTCGATCCCGGCCCGCGCACAGACCTCTATTTCGAATTCCTGAAGCGCAAATACGTCACGCGCGAGGATGAGGCGCAGGCGACCCAGGCCGCGCCCGCACGAGCCGCGCCCGCACAAACCACACCCGCGCCTTATCCGTTCACGACGCTGCATGACTGGCTGATTGCCGTGGCATGCCTCCCCTTCGTGCTCTTCACCGCTGCAGGCTTCTTCGTCCTCTTCCTGCCCGCCGACCAATTGCCGGATATCCTCGGCGGCTCGCTTGGCGCGAATGTGTTCAGCATCGGTGGCCTCAGCGCACCCACGCCGAAGGACTACGAAAACGTGGTCACCATCGCATCGCTCGCTTTCGCCGGTGCGTATCTCTACAGCGTCCGACTATTCATCAAATCGCTGATTTCGTTCGACTTCTCCGTGATAACGCCGCTGCGCGCCTTCTTTCACATCCTCTTCGCGGTCATGCTCGCGGTGGTAATCTGGCGCGTCGCTCCCGAGACGAAAACGGTCACGAGCATGCTTTCGACTTCGTCGCAGCAACTCGCAGCCGAGCACAAGGCACAGGCCGCCGCCGAAGCGACTGCCATACCCGCGTTGCCCGCTCCCTTGCCGAAAATCTGGCTTCTATTCGCCTTCGCCATCGGCTTTGTGCCGGATGCGGCCTTCACCTGGGCGGCGCGAAAGGCACGCCTCACGCTGGATCGCCGCTATTCCGGCTCAAAGCACAACGCCATCACGCCGCTCACCGTCATCGACGGCATCGACTTCATGACGTCCTACCGCCTTGAAGAACGCCGCATCGCAAATGTGCAGAACCTCGCGACCGCCAACCCGATCATGCTGCATGTCGAGACGCCATTCTGTGTCTTTATTATAATGGACTGGATCGCGCAGGCGCAGCTATGCGCCGCTGTCGGGCCGCAGCGCTTTCTCCTTTTAAGGAAGCTCAACCTCCGCACCATTTTCGATCTCGAACACGCGGTGCTCGATCCGGCGGCCCCGATGGGTCTGAAGCACATGGTCGGCTCGGTCCTGCTCGCGAACGACGGCAAGACCAACATCATGCGCGATTTCGGCATCCGGCCGCTCGAAGCCACCTATCGCGATTTCGACAAGGCGCTGTCGTCCTGGGTCAATATCGAGGTCATCGAGCATCTCGTGCGGGTGATCCTCGACGATCTGCACGTTCAGCGCCTGCGGCAGGTCTGGCAGGATATCGAGGCGTCGATGCACATTGAGCCCCGCGCGGAGCAGCCTCGCCCGCAGCTCAAGATCCCGGCGTCGGCTCCACCGCCGCGCGCCAACGGGCACGCCAACGGCTCAGGCAACGACCGCGAATATTCGCGCGTTTCGGAGTGATCGAGCGAGGACTATATATATAAAGTGAGCGTTTTCCCCGGAGGCCAAAGCGTGGCTTTTCCGTCTGGGTGGAGGTGCGGGAAAATTGCCGTCGAATTGCAATCGCAAGCGGCGACCCTCGCAAAATCGGCCCCTTTGATTGCAATCTCGCCGGAAGTTTCTATACTGCCCAGCGCGCAGCACCCATTGCTACTCAGAGGCCGTATGTCCACCGCATCTTCCGCCGTCGCATCGTTTTTTTCCGCGCCGCTTTCCGACGCCGATCCCGACATCTATAAAGTGCTCGGCCGCGAGCTTGAACGACAGCGCGATGAAATCGAGCTGATCGCGTCCGAAAACTATGTATCCCGCGCCGTGATCGAGGCCGCAGGGTCGGTTCTCACCAACAAATATGCGGAAGGCTATCCGGGCAAGCGCTACTACGGCGGCTGCCATGAAGTCGACGTGGCCGAGGAACTCGCCATCGCCCGCGCCAAGCAGCTTTTCGGCTGCGACTTCGCGAATGTGCAGCCTCATTCCGGCAGCCAGGCCAATCAGGGCGTGTTTCTCGCGGTCCTGAAGCCCGGCGACACGATCCTCGGCATGGGCATCGACATGGGCGGCCATCTCACCCACGGCGCCGCGCCGAACCAGTCGGGCAAGTGGTTCAACGCCATTCATTACGGCGTGCGCCGCGAGGACAGCACCATCGATTACGAGCAGGTCGAGCGCCTCGCGAAGGAGCACAAGCCGAAGCTCATCATCGCGGGCGGGTCCGCCTATGCGCGCCAGTTCGATTTCAAGCGCTTCCGCGAGATCGCGGACGAAGTGGGTGCGCTGCTCCTTGTCGACATGGCGCATTTCGCCGGGCTCGTCGCGGGCGGCCAGCATCCAAGCCCGTTCCCGCACGCGCATTTCGCCACGACCACCACGCACAAAACGTTGCGCGGTCCGCGTGGCGCGATCATCCTGACGAATGACGCCGACCTCGCGAAGAAGGTCAATTCGGCGATCTTCCCCGGCCTTCAGGGCGGCCCGCTGATGCACATCATCGCCGCGAAGGCGGTGGCGTTCGGCGAAGCGCTGAAGCCGGAATTCAAGCAATACGCGAAGGCCGTGGTCGACAACGCGAAGGCGCTCGGCGCGAGCCTGAAGGAAGGCGGCGTCGATCTCGTCTCCGGCGGCACCGACAATCACCTGCTGCTCGTCGACCTGCGCCCCAAGGGCCTCACCGGCAAGGCTGTGGAAGCGGCCCTCGGGCACGCCCACATTACTGTCAACAAGAACGGCGTTCCCTACGATACCGAGAAGCCGACAATCACCTCCGGCATTCGCGTCGGCTCACCGGCTGGCACCACGCGCGGCTTCGGCGTCGCCGAGTTCTCGAAGATCGGCGGGCTGATCGTCGATGTGCTGGAAGGCCTGAAGACTGGCGGCGATGCTGCCACCAAGGCACAAGAGAAGGTCAAGGCCGAGGCGCTGGCGCTGTGCGAGCGCTTCCCGATCTATCCGGGCATCAAGGCGTAAAGACAAGCGGCGGGCAACCCGCCAGAGCAGGCCGAACCATGCGGTGCCCTATTTGCGGTGCGCTTGATACCCAAGTGCGCGATAGCCGCCCGTCGGAGGATCACACGGCGATCCGGCGGCGGCGGTCCTGCCCCGAATGCGGGGCGCGCTTCACCACGTTCGAGCGCGTCCAGCTTCGCGAACTGACGATCATCAAGCGGAGCGGACGGCGCGTGCCGTTCGACCGCGAGAAGCTTCGTCGTTCGATCGAGATCGCGACGCGCAAGCGCCCCATCGGCGAGGATCGCATCGAGCAGTTCGTGAGCGAAATCGTGCGCAAGCTCGAAATCTCGAACGAGTCGGAAATCCCCTCCGAGATCGTGGGCCGCCACGTGATGGAGGGGCTTAAGGCGCTCGATGGCGTGGCCTACGTCCGTTACGCGAGCGTTTATCGCGATTTCAGCGAGGCGAAAGACTTCCACCGCGTGCTGGGCGAGCTTGACAGCGCCGCCTTCGTACGCGCCTCGGACGACAAATGAACGACCGTGCCGCAACTTCCCTTAACGCAACGCCAACGACGTCGCCGGATAACGCCGCGCCGTTGCCCCTTTCATCGCCGGTCATCGACGCACTTTGCCGCCGCGCTCTTTTCGTTGCGCAAACCAACATCGGCGCGACATCGCCCAACCCGAGCGTCGGCGCGGTTGTGGCAGACGCGCGAACCGGCGAGATCATCGCCAGCGCGGCGACAGCGCGCGGCGGGCGTCCTCATGCGGAGGTGCTGGCGCTTCGCGAGGCGGGCGACCGGGCGAAAGGCGCGCTCATCATCACCACGCTTGAGCCGTGCAGCCATTTCGGCGCGACGCCTCCATGCGCGCATAGCATCGTGAACGCTGGCATTTCTCATTTGATCTACGGCTCTCTAGACCCCGACACGCGCGTCGGGGGCCGAGGCCTGACCTATGTGGCGCAACACGGCGTACGCGCAACACGTGGCACGCCCGCTTTCGTGCGCGATTGCGACTGGCTGCACCTCGGCCACTCCTTACGCGTGACCGAGCGGCGGCCTTTCGTTCAGGTCAAACTCGCGGTCGACGCGGCAGGCTTTGTACCCCTCGGAAACGGCAAGCCCGTGTTCATCACCGGCGATGTCGCCCGCGCCGCAGCGCATCTGCTTCGCGCCCGCGCCGACGCCATCCTCGTCGGCCGCAAGACGGTTGAAGCCGACGACCCCGAACTCACATGCCGCCTGCCGGGCCTCGCCGACCGCTCGCCGGTTCGCGTGGTGCTCGCCTCTCGCTGCAATGTCCCGCCCGCAGCAAAACTCTTCGCCAATGAGCGCCCGCCGGTGTGGATCGTCTGCGGCGACTCGACGGAGGGCGCCGCGTTCTTCGGCCGCCCCGGCGTGCGCGTGCTCGACATCGGCGCATCGCTGACGGGTCGCCTCAATCTCCGGCTCGCGATGATGCGGGTCGCAGCGGAAGGCATCACGCGCCTTCTCGTCGAAGGCGGGCCATCCACCGCGCGCGGCTTCATCGACGCGGGGCTTGCCGACGAAGTCATCATCATGCAGGGCACCCAAACCCTCGACCCGCAGGCGGGCATGCCGCCTTTCGGCGACCGCGGCCTCGACCTCGTTGCCGCCTCGCCCCAATTCACGCTGTTCGACAAAAGAAAAGCGGGCGCGGACACGATTTCCATTTATCGCTCAACCGCACACTGGCAGAATTGACGCATGTTCACCGGAATCATCACCGCACAAGGCACTGTCCTTGAGGCCGATAACGGCCGCTTCGCCATCGCCTGTCCGTGGGAGGCCACGGGCATCGTGCATGGGGCGTCCATCGCCTGCGACGGATGCTGCCTCACCGTTACCGGCGTCGACTCGTTCGGCGGCGGCTCGATCTTCCGCGTCGACGTCTCCAACGAGACGCTGTCGAAGACCACGCTCGGAGGATGGGCCAAGGGGCGCAAGATCAACCTCGAACGCTCCCTTCGCTTCGGCGATGAAATGGGCGGGCATCTCGTCTCGGGCCATGTCGACGGCGTCGCCCGCATCGAGAGCATCACGCCGGAGGGCTTCTCGAAGATCTTCGCCATCCGCGCGCCGGACGCGCTCGCAAAATTCATCGCGCCGAAGGGATCGGTCGCGCTCGACGGCGTGTCGCTCACCATCAACGATGTGGACGGCTCGCTTTTCACCATCAATCTCATTCCGACCACGCTCGAAGTCACCATATTCGGCGGGAAGCAGCCGGGCGACTCCATCAACATGGAGGTCGACCTTATCGCGCGATACGTGGCGCGGCTGCTCGGACAACAGGCTGAAAACTCATGAAACCCGACCAGTTGCGCGTTCTCGACCCCGCCGTCATCCGCGACCAGCTCGCCTCGATCGATGAAATCCTCGAAGACGCGCGGCAGGGGCGCATGTTCATCCTCGTCGACGCCGAGGACCGCGAGAACGAAGGCGACCTCGTCATCCCCGCGCAGATGGCGACACCCGATGCGATCAACTTCATGGCGCGGTTCGGGCGCGGGCTGATCTGCCTCGCGATCACGCCGGAGCGCGCGGACGTGCTGCACCTTGAGCACATGGCGCGCTCGAACCGCTCGCGCAATCGCACCGCATTCACCGTCTCCATCGAGGCGAAGGAAGGCATCACCACCGGCATTTCGGCCTTCGACCGCGCGCATACCGTCTCCGTCGCCATCAATCCGGAGAAGGATTTCCAGGACATCGTGAGCCCCGGCCACGTCTTCCCGCTCATCGCGCAGGAAGGCGGCGTGCTCGTGCGCGCGGGCCACACCGAAGCCGCCGTCGATCTCGCTCGGCTCGCGGGTTTGCTCCCGGCGGGCGTCATCTGCGAGGTGATGAACGACGACGGCACCATGGCGCGCATGCCGGATCTGCTCGCCTTCGCGCAGCGGCACGGCCTCAAGATCGGCACCATCGCCGACCTCATCGCCCATCGTCGCCGCACCGAAAGCTTCGTGAAGCAGGTGGACGAGCGCGACATCAACAGCCCATACGGCGGAGCCTTCAAGCTCCGCGTCTATGTGAACGAGGTGGACAACACCGAGCATCTCGCGCTTATCAAGGGCGACGTGTCCGGCCCCGAGCCGGTGCTGGTGCGCATGCACGCGGTCAACATCCTCGAAGATCTGTTCGGTGTTGGCCGGAACGACGACAACCGCCGTTCGCTCGTCGAGCGCGCCATGCGCCGCATCGGCGAGGAGGAGCGCGGCGTGGTCGTCGTCATCCGCGATGTGCGCGAGGGCACGATCCGTTCGAGGCTGTCGAACGTCGCTGCCATCGCCGAAGGCAAGGCGCCCGAGAACCGTCTTGTCGATTACGGCATCGGCGCGCAGATCCTGCTTGATCTCGGCGTCAAGAACATGGTCCTTCTGTCTAACTCACCGACGCCGAAAGTCGTCGGACTCGAAGGCTACGGCCTCAACATCATCGCGCGACGCCCCATCGAAGACCAATGACAAAACCCGTTCATATCCTCATCATCGAAGGCCGCTATTATAACCACATCGGCGATGCGCTGCTTGAGGGCGCGACGCGCGCGCTCGACGAAGCCGGCGCAACGTGGGAAGTGAAGACGGTCCCCGGCGCGCTCGAAATTCCGCAGGTTCTGGCGCTCGCCAAGGATGCGGATCTCTTCGACGAGGGCGGCGACCGGCCTTTTCACGGCTGCGTGGCGCTCGGCTGCGTGATCCGGGGCGAAACCTCGCATTACGACATCGTCGCGAACGAATCGGCGCATCAACTTCTTTCGCTCGCGATCCGGCACGGCATTCCGTTCGGCAACGCGATCCTGACGGTCGAGAACGAGGCGCAGGCGCTTGCTCGGGCTGACGTTAACCGCAAGAACAAGGGCCGCGAGGCCGTTCTGGCGTGCCTTGAGGTGCTTCGCCTGAAGCGTGCGTTTCGCCGGTAAGCGCGACTCTTGCGCGATACTTGAACGCATCCCCACGCCGCTTTTGCGGATTGCGGGTCTGATATGATCGACGCGAGTTGCGCGGGCGACTCGCCGATTTAACGAAAGCTTTGGAAGATGGACTTGGACGACGGTCACGACGCAGGCCCGAAAGCGGACCTGCCGGCAGGACAGCCTCGAACGCGCGCGCGACTTGCTGCCGTGCAGGCGCTCTATCAGATGGAAATGACGCAGCGCGACCTCAGTCTCGTGCTTCAGGAGTTCCTCGGCCGCCGTTTCGAGACCGTGGAAATCTATGCGGGCGCGGACCGTTCGTTCTTCCGCGACATCGTGGAGGGCATCGCGCGCGGACAGGCGAAGATCGATCTCGAAATCGCGGCCCATCTCGCCTCGGGCTGGAAGCTGTCGCGCATCGACAGCATCCTGCGGGCGATCCTGCGTTCGGGCGTTTACGAACTGACCGACCGCAACGATGTCCCCGCGCGCGCTGTCATCAACGAATATGTCGAGATCGCCAAGGATTTCTTCGGCGGCGAGGAACCGGGCGTGGTGAACGGCGTTCTCGACCGCGTGGCGCGAGCAAAGCGATCGCGCGAATTCGGCAGGAAATCCGGCGGCAAGGGCGGCCCGACAAAGGCCGCAACCAGGTTCGGGGATGATTCGAGCGAGAACTGAGACGGTGCAGCGTACCACAAATCGCACGCGGCTCGACGCTGCAAGTTTCTGTTGTCGATCAGCTTCTGTGCGTCTTTCCGGCGCGGCGCAGTCTCGTACGGTGTGGCATGCGCAGGCTCGGTGAAAACGCGCTCATCGCAGAGATACTGGCGCCGCTCGCGACGCATCCGGGCGCGTTCGGCCTGTCTGACGACGCGGCGCATCTATCCGACCTGCCGCCGAACGGGCTTGTGATGACGACCGACGCTCTCGTCGCTGGTGTGCATTTCTTCGAGAACGACGATCCGGGCGATGCGGCTTACAAGGCGGTCGCGGTAAATGTGTCCGACCTTGCTGCCAAGGCTGCAAAGCCCTTCGCCTATCTTCTGACGCTCGCACTTCCCGCCGCGCCCACCGAAGATTGGGCGCGTGCCTTCGCGGAGGGACTCGCCCGCGCGCAGGCTGCGTTTGGCGTGAGCCTCATCGGCGGGGATACGGTAACGGCGCGAGGCCCGTGGTGGCTTTCGGTGACGGCGCTTGGCGATGCCCCGGCGCGTCCGCTTGTCCGCGGCGGCGGCAGGCCCGGCGACGTGCTTTATGTCACCGGCACGCTCGGCGACGCGGCGCTCGGCCTCAAGATGCGGCTCGGCCTTGACGACTTCGCCGGGGCGCTTTCTGCGGATGAGACGGAACATCTCGCGCGCCGCTATCTCTATCCCGAGCCGCGCGTTTCACTTCGGCCCGCGCTTGCCGCGCACGCTTCAGCCGCGATGGATTTGTCGGACGGGCTTGCGCTCGATCTCACGCGGCTTTGTACCGCTTCGGGCGTGACAGCCTCGGTCGATGCGAGCGCCCTGCCCTTGTCCGAAGCCGCGCGCTCTGCAGTCGCCGCCTGCCCGGCCCTCATCGAAGCGATCATCGCCGGCGGGGACGATTACGAAATCCTCGCGGCCGTGCCGCCCGACACCGCATCGCATTCGCTCGCCTTCGAGGCCACCGCCCGCGACGCCGGTTGCCCTGTCTTCCGCATCGGAACGCTCGCGGAAGGCGCGTCACCCCCTGCCTTTCTCGGCCCATCGGGCGAACCGCTCATCCTTTCGGCCAAAGGCTTCGAACATTTCGCACTTTGAGTTTTTCTCTGCCGCGCTTTCGCGTCAAAGTGCCGCTTCGGCTTCGTGTCGCTGAGCCGACCTGACCCGCCATTCGCCTTTCGTTTCAACCCGCACCCGGACCCATATGACACTCGAACTCGTTCGCCTGCCGCCCGCCGCTCCGGAAAAGCCGGTAAAACTTCTGTTCATCCACGGCATCTGTACCGGCGCGTGGGTTTGGCGGCAAAGCTTCCTCCCCTATTTCGCGAGCCTCGGCTACGACGTGTCCGCGCTCTCGCTTCGTGGCCATGGCGAAAGCGAGGGCCGCGAGCGCGTGCGCAGTTTCGGCCTCCGCGATTTCGCCAACGACGTGGAATGGGCCGTGAAGGAGATCGGCGGCCCCGTCGTGATCGTCGGCCATTCGCTCGGCGGCGGCGTCGTGCAGAATTATGTGAAGCGCGGCGGACGCGCTGCGGGCGTGGTGCTGATGTGCGCCGCGCCGCCGCATGGGCTGATGCGCTCGTCGGCGGAACTTTTCATCCGCAATCCGACGCTCTTCCGCGAATTGCAGCGCGTGCTCGAACGCGGCATTCGGAACGCCAACCTCGACATCATTGAGGACGGCCTGTTTGCCGAGCCGCCCTCGCCGCAACTCCGCCGCCTCTTCTTCGAGCGCATGGACGATATCGCCGAAAGCGCGAGCCGCCAGCTTTACGGCTTTACGCCATTCGCGCCGCTGCCTTGGGGCATGCCGAAGCTGATGGTGATCGGCTGCGAGAAGGACGAGTTCGTGCCGCCCGCCGATGTGCGTCTCACCGCGATCTATTACGGCGCGCGATCCATCATCGTGAAGGGCGGCGGCCACGCCATCATGATGGATTCGAACTGGAAGGATGCGGCGGAACCGATCGCGGGCTGGCTCGCGCAGGAATTCCGAGGCGCGTCCGGCAGCGCTGCGTAAGCCTGTGTCTTGCGGCCCGACCGTATAGCGCACTGCTGCGAGGCGCTTCGGCGCCCGTAACGCACTATTAGCCGTGATTCTGCTTCTCGTGCGCCTTGAATAAAACACGAACCGCCACAACCCTATGCTGCTAGGCTGACAGGCCATAGGCCCGTCGCTCCTTTCCGCACAGGAGGCCCACCTATGCCTAGACTTTTCACCGGACTCGAACTGCCTCACGATGTGGTCGGACATCTTTCCGGCCTTCGGGCTGGTCTCTCGGGCGCAAGCTGGATCGACGCGGAAAACTATCACATCACGCTCAGATTCGTCGGCGACATCACCGACGCTCAGGCGAACGACTTCGCGGACGCGCTGGCGGACATCCGTTTCGAAAGTTTCGACATCGCGGTTTCGGGGCTCGGCAGTTTCGGTGGACACAAGCCGCGCTCGCTTTGGGCGGGGGTGAAAGCATCACCGGCGCTGGAGACGCTGCAAAAGGCGCATGAGCGGGCGGCGCGCGCGGCAGGTTTGCCGCCGGAGCCGCGCAATTTCACGCCGCACGTGACGCTCGCCCGGCTACGCAATGTCAGCCCCTTCGCCGCCGCCGATTATCTCGCGCGCCATGGCGGCTTCGCCTGCGAGCCGTTCACCGTGAGCCGTTTTGTGCTGTTCTCCTCGCGGCCCAATCAGGGCGGCGGCCCGTACGTCGTGGAGGAGGCCTATTCGGCATGGGATGCGCATTTCGCGGAGGATGAGGAACTTTTCGCGCATCCGCACGGCCACGTTTTCCCGAGTACGCAATCACGCTAGGGCTCTGTCCGTGCAGTTTCGTTTTGATGACGGTGCCACGGAATCGAATGTAAAATTCACCGCTCTAGCGGCGGCGCGCGGAAAGTGCGAGCGCTGGAAGGAACGCCGGCGGCCCTCCGGCGTTCGGAAGCGCATGGGACGGCAAAGTTGTCGCTCGCCGCAATAATCGTATGGTGGCGATGGAACCTTGGCCCCCGCCGCGAACTTTGCTGGAAACAACAGGAGCGTTTCGGCGCTATGATCGCGTGAGGAACGTGTCAGGATCGGGAGACCGCCTGTGCGTTCAAGCAAGCGGCGGGAGAGCCTCAAGGACGGTAGCAATGAGCATCAAGGGAAGTTGTCTCTGCGGCAGCGTGCGCTATGAGGTCGAACACCTGGACGCGCCGATCCGCGTCTGCCACTGCCGCACTTGCCGAAAGGCGCACGCCTCAGCGTTCAACGTATCGGCCAAGGTGGCGCGCGAGCATTTTCACTGGATCTCGGGGCAGGACAAACTCACCTGCTTCGAATCCTCGCCGGGCAAATTCCGCCGCTTTTGCTCGATCTGCGGTTCGCAGGTCGTCGCCGAATACCCCGACAAGCCCTATGTGACGCTGCGCGTTGCGACGCTAGACGACGATCCGGGCGCACGCCCGAGCCAGCGCATGTGGATGTCGCACGCAGTGTCCTGGGCCGAGGCGGAAATGGACCTCCCGGCTTACGAGCAGTGGCACGAGGAAGCGGCAACGAATGCCCTGGAGGAAGCCGCGCCGGTCACGGTCGGCCGCGCCTTTTAAGTCTGCATCCATGCGGGCGCTAACCCCAAGCGAGTGGCTCGCACCGTTCAACCTACGCTCCGCCGACCCCCGCGCTGAAGCGCGAGCGTCCAACCACAAGCGTTGCGAACGAAGCAGATGGTGCTTCGTTCGTATTCTCGCGATTTGCGCCCGTCAGACCGCTGCGGCGTGCCGCTGCCCCTGGTTGTGCTGGAGGTAGTCGTCGAAAACGGAGCAGACGACGCGAAGCGCTGGCCGCGCCGCATCCGGCACGCGCACTTTGCTGCCGTCGAGTTCGCACAAGCCTTCGTCCTGCAGTGCGCGAAGCTGCGCAAGCTCATCGTAGAAGTCGTCGCGGTTCGGCGCATGAAGGCGGCGCATCTCGTCGAGGTCGACCTCCATATCGCACATCAGGCGCTCGATGATCGCAGAGCGCAGCTTGTCCTCGCCGCGGAACGTCACGCCCTTGGCGACCGGAAGCTCGCCCGAGTTGACCGCGCGCGAATAGGCACCGGTCTCGACGATATTCTGCATGAAGCCCTCGGGGGTTTCCGAGATGGCGCTCGCCCCGAAGGCCACGATGGCCCCCGCGAGGTCGTCTGTGTAGCCTTGGAAATTGCGGTGCAGATGGCCTTCGCGCAGCGCGATCGCCATGCTGTCCTCGGGCCTGGCAAAGTGGTCGAGGCCGATGCGCACATAACCGGCGGCTTCCAGCGCGTCGCCCGCCGCCGTCGCCTGCTCGAAGCGCATAAGCGCCGTCGGCAGCGCGTCTTCGGGGATCATGCGCTGGTTCTTCGCCATCCACGGCACATGCGCATAGCCGAACAGCGCGATCCGATCCGGCTTGAGCGTCGCGGCCTGCTCCACGGTGCGGGTGAGCATCTCGGCGGTCTGATGCGGCAGGCCATACATGAGGTCGAAGTTGAGACCCTTCACGTTCTGCTCGTGCAGCATGCGGATCGTGTCTTCGATCACCTCCATCGGCTGGACGCGATTGATCGCCTCCTGAACCGTGATGTCGAATTCCTGAATGCCGAGGCTCGCGCGGGTGCAGCCGATCTTGCCGAGCGCGTCCGCGTTGTCCTGCGTGAAGGTGCGCGGATCGATCTCGACGGCGATTTCGGCGTTCGGCAGAATGTCGAAGCGGCTCGCCACCGCCTCATGGATACGCACCATGTCTTCGCCGTTCAGCGCCGTCGGCGTGCCGCCACCCCAATGGATGTGACGCACCTTCATGCTACCCTTCGGGAGCTTTTCGCAGGCGAGGTCGATTTCCTTGATCAGCGTCTCGACGTATTCAGTCACGGGCGAATAACGCGCGATGACGCGCATGTTGCAGCCGCAATACCAGCACATGCGACGGCAGAACGGGATGTGAAGATAAAGCGAAAGCTCCGTGTCCGGGTCGAGCCGCGAGAGCCACGCGCCGTAGCGCTTCGCGTCCACTTCGCCGGTGAAGTGCGGCGCAGTCGGATAGCTCGTGTAGCGGGGTACCCGTGCATGGAAGTATTTCGCGATACCTGGAATCATCATGTTAATTCCCGTTGACGGTGGGCTGCGGGGGCGTGTTCTGCTTTTTGGGCCGCGTTTTTCGGCCATTCAATTTCGAAGATGCAGGCGCTACCGCCCGCCGCTTCGCACTCGATCTCGCGCACGGTGGTGTTGCGGCTGACGAGCGTTTCGAACAAGCGCTGGAACGTGCCAGCGTAAAAATCGCATTGCGGCTCATCGGCGTGGCGGCCACGGCACAGCGGACAATTCGCGATCGAAACAAGCACCGGATAATCAGCCTTCGCTTCGAAGGTTCCGCTTCCGGCGAAAGTCCAGGCGTGCTTGCCGATTGCGGAAAGCAGCGTGCGCGCGGCCATGCGTGGCGGAAGGCGCTTCAGCACGAACTGCGCGAATTTCGGAATGCGGCGCGCGAGGAGATAGTCGCCCGTGCGAAGCCCTGCCTCGAAGGAAATTCTTTTGGCGTCTTCTCCGGCGAGGCCCTCGAACAGCGCGGTTTGAAGCGCGCCAACCTCGGTTTCCGGGACCATGCTCTCGGGCGGCGTCGCGAGGCGCGCCTCAAGCTTCGCGCGAGCGAAGATATTGTGAGCCGCATCGTCGCCCAACCGCTCGCGGAGCGTTTCGGCGACCCGGATTATGGCATTGGGACCAATAAGGCCCGCATTCGCATGCGCCATAAAGCGCGCCTTCTTGTTATATGGCAACCGGGCGCAGCCGCAGGCGGTGCGCGCGCTGGATGCCGCTTATGTCAGTCTAGCTTGACAATAGATGTGTCAAGCAAACCTTACTCCTACTGCATATCAGTGTTTTGATTTAGATCAAGGATTTTTCGAGACTATGTCGCAGAAGATCAGAGGCTTATGCAGCTTGCCTCAAGCAATCGCGCATTTTTCTTGCGAAATCAAGCGCGGTTTTGGGAGCCGCGCGAACGCAACGCACCCCCGCGTTGATGGAAACTGCGCAGGCCGGGCTGGAGCTTGACTGGCGCTCGTCTCAAGCTTGTCGGGCAGACGCAGACAAGGCGTGCATGAGCGCGAGGCGTCCGGCGCGCCACGGTGACGACTCCCCGAGCATTGCCTGCGGTTTGATGCGCAGCGGCTCAGCGCCTACGCACGAAAGCACGCCTCCTGATTGCGATGGTGGCTATAGGCGCGGCGCGCGGCTTTTGCGGCGATAGCCCGGCTTCAAAATCGTTGCGGAGGCATACCTCTGCGAAGCTCAAGCCCGCGCGGGACGCCGCCGCTCATGGAACCACGCGCGATAGTCCTGCATCTTCGTTCGCTGGGCGGCGGGCGCGCGACGTTTGCAGGTGGAGGCCTCGTCGGTTCCTTCCGCCGCGCCCCAACGCAGTTCAACACAGTCGTTCACATTATACGCCATTTCCAGCGCGACGGACCGCTCCAACACGTCGCGGAGCGCGAGCGTCCACGCGGACCCATCGCTTCGCGTATAGGCGAATGTGCGCGTCGAAAGCTCCGACGCGAGCGTGTTCTCAAGATCGGCCTTGACATCCGCGGCGCTCTTGTCCTTCGGCATGGCATAGCGGTCGGGCCGCCGCGCGACGCGATCCGGGAAGCCGCGCGCGACATCGATCGCGATCAGAAGGCGCAGATCGCGCGACGGAGTCGCAAAATCTTCCCACGCGCCGGCCGCCTCGAAGATCGAAGGGCCGTCTGGCATGTCGGCATCCCCGCGGTTGGCGATCTGGTATTTCCTGCCATTCTCAACCGACGTCACACGCGCCTTGACCTGCTCTTCGAGCGCGGCGATCACCTCCAGCAGGGCGCGCGACGGGTCCAGCGGCTCCGGCGACATCACGTCTTCCATTCGGTCGTAAAAGTCTTCAACGCCAAGCCGCGCCTGATCGAGAGAGAAATCGCCATAGTCCGCGCTCTTCGAAATCTCCTCGTTCGAAAGGCGCTTCAAGGTGCCCGCCTCCCGCACAATAGGCCGGAAATGCTTGAAGCCGGGGCTTCCAAGCGCGGGATTCTGCGCGAACAGGAAATTACCGCGCCAGAAGCGCTTGCGTGCAACCGTCCCATCCGGCTGTCCGTCGACGGCGAGGAACACGCCCGCCCCGTCGCCGGACTGCGGCACACGCTTCACGAGCATGAGCACATGCCCATAAGGATCGGCGTAGATGGTTCCTGGCCGTAGAGTCCGCTCGCTGAGCGCTACCGGATAATAGTCGGTGTTACTGTCGTTCGCCGAGGTTCGCGCCGACCCCGAATGTACGCCATCGGCGACGGCGGGGAGGTAGCGCGCGAACGACGCCGCGAGGCCAAGCTTTTGCGGCGCGGGACGCGACTGCGGCGCGGGCTGGCGGAAAAGAATTGGCAGGGGCGATGCGGTCTCCGGGCGTGGCGGCCGCGCAGGCTCGAACGTCTGGCTGTTCGACCATTCGAAGCACCGAGGCCCTTCGCCGCCCGCTCCGCGCGAGCACTTCGAGAAGCCGAAGGGCAGCCCCATCTTGAAGGCAAAATAGGCGCGCAGGAAATAAGGCAGGTCGGCGCAATCGGGGCGCATCACGATGTTCTTCTCGTCCTCACGCAGCCCAAGATGGTTGAACAGGAGATTGCGGGAGCGGTCCCGCAGAACCTCATGCAGGACAGGCCAGGACGGCGCAGCTTCAACGGGGGCGTCGAAAAGCTTCTCGATCCAGGCCGAATAGAGGTTCTCCGTCGCGCGATTCCAGGTGGCGCGAAGCGGCCATACGCCGGCGTTCCCGGCTTGGGGAGCGGCGGGCTGGCGGTCGCGCACGACGATTTCCCGCGTAACCGCTTCGCAAGCGCCTGCGGAACCGAGTTTCGCGTTCCACGACCCCGCAGCAGGAGATGCGACCTCCAGTATCCAGAAATAGGGCGGCCCACCGCGCCTCTCTGCCGTTTTCACGGCGACCGCACCATCGGGCGCGATGAGCGACAATTCGCCATCGAGGGGCTTCTCCGACGCAAGGACGACTCGCAGCGGCGCGCCTTTCCATGGGGCGAGCGGCGAATTCAGCACCGCGATGTCCGACGCTTCGGCGCAAGGCTGAGACCCTTCGGCGCTCGGCTCGGCGACGGCCGGAAGACAGACCAGAATCGCGATCGCGAGAGGAAACAGAACCTTCGCGATAAGAAATCGGCGCGCTAAGAGCACTGGAGCCCCCTTCCTGATGACGGGCGCAGGCTAGACTGTGTGGCTTGAGCGAATCTTGTGTGGAGATGTCCTACGCGGCAGGCGACGGAAACCCTTTCCCGCGGCCGCTCAGTCGCCTCTATCAAAGCCGTAACTTCGTTGTCATAAAGCTGGATCTCAGGCGAACACGGATCGTTTCAAAGGAAGACGTGTTTGCGATAACCTGAAGGTTGAACGGCGGCGACGAGGGCATCGGCACAGCATGGCGACGGAAGCACTGACGAAAGCCGAGGCGCAGCCGCTCCGGAACGCTGCGCTCATCGGCGCGCTTGGCATCGTGTTCGGCGACATCGGCACGAGCCCGCTCTACGCCTACAAGGAGGCGCTCGCTTCCGCCGGGGATGTAGACGCGCTCCGTCCTATCGCCTTCGGCTGCGTGTCGCTCGTGTTCTGGGCGCTGATCATCGTCGTATCGATCAAGTATGTGCTCGTCATCATGCGAGCCACGAACGACGGCGAGGGCGGCGTCATGGCGCTGACGGCGCTTGCCCTCAATGCGCTGAAGTCCGAGCGCTCGCGCGAAATCGCAGTCCTCGTCGGGCTCGTCGGCGTCGCGCTGTTCTACGGCGACTGTATCATCACGCCCGCGATTTCGGTTCTCTCCGCCGTGGAGGGGCTGGAAGTCGCCACGCCCGTGTTCAAGCCGTTCATCGTACCCATCGCGGCAGGCATACTGGCTGCGCTCTTCATGGTGCAATATCGGGGCACAGCTTCCATCGGGCGCATTTTCGGCCCGGTCATGGTCGTCTGGTTCGCCGTCCTCGCGCTGGCGGGCATACCCCATATCGTGGCGCGACCCGACATCCTCGCAGCCGTGAACCCTATTTACGGCCTCGACCTGATCGCGACGCACGGCTGGATCGGCTTTCACGTGCTCGGCTCCGTCTTCCTTGCACTAACGGGCGCCGAGGCGCTTTACGCCGACGAGGGCCATTTCGAAGGCAAGGTAATCCGGATCGACTGGTTTTCGTTCGTGCTGCCAGCGCTGATGCTCAACTATTTCGGTCAAGGCGCGCTCGTGCTCGAAAACCCGGATGCACGGACGAACCCGTTCTTCTATCTGTTCGCCGACTGGCTCCTCTATCCGGCCGTGGCGCTCGCGACCGCAGCGACCATCATCGCGAGCCAGGCCGTCATCACCGGCGCCTTCACCATCACGCAACAAGCCGTCTCGCTCGGCTTCATGCCACGCATGGAAATCCGCTTCACCTCGAAAACCGAGGCGAGCCAGATCTACATTCCGCAGGCGAACTGGCTCATGGCGGCGGCGGTGCTGGGGCTTGTCCTGTATTTCGAATCATCGAGCGCACTTGCGGGCGCATACGGCCTCGCCGTCGCGACAACGATGGTCGTATCGACACTGCTTGTCGGCGTCGTGGCGCGCAACATCTGGGGATGGAGCCTTCTCAAGACGGGGCTGATCATTTCATTATTCCTTATCGTCGACCTCGCTTTCTTCGGTGCGAACCTCATCAAGTTTTTCGAGGGTGGCTTCCTGCCGGTGCTCGTCGGCGCGGGGATCTTCACGGCGATGGTGACGTGGCGGCGCGGCCGCGTCGTGCTGAACCAGCGCATCGCACGCGAAAACCCGCCGTTCCAGGCGTTCTGGGAGGAGGTCAGAGGGGCCGATCTTTGCAGAGTGCCGGGCATCGCCGTTTATCTCACGAGCCGGCCTGACAGGATTCCGCCGTCGCTGCATCTGAACGTGAAGCACAACAAATGCCTTCACGATACCGTCGTTCTGTTGACGGTAATCACCGAACGCATCCCGCGCGTGCCGAAGGAAAGACGTGCCTACGCGGAGCAACTTCAGCATGGATTTATCCGCGTGATCCTGCGGTTTGGCTTTGCCGAATCGCCGAACGTGCCACGCGCGCTGAGACGGGTGGCGGCGGAGCGGCGCGCGGAGCTTTTCTTCGATCCCGCCGCTGACGTGTCCTATTTCGTGGGCCGCGCGATCCCGGTGCCGTCGACCTCGCCCGAAATGTCGGAGGTGCGCGAGCAGATCTTCATCATCCTCACGAAGAACGCGACCACCGCGACGAACTTCTTCTGTATCCCGGCGGAAGATGTGGTCGAACTCGGCACGTTCATCGAGATTTGACGAGGCTCAGGCGGAGCGGCTCGCGACACTTCCGGCAAAGCTCGGGCGCTCGGCGGCCTCTTTTACCGAAGCAGCCTTCGCGCCCTTCGAGCGGACAATATCGTGAACGACACGAAGCTTCTCGATGACGGCGGGCGAGATGACGAAGGGGTAGAGGTCGTCGATGCCCATGCTGCGATTGATGCTGTTCACCGCGAAGGTCACAGGAAGCCACGCATCGATGATCGTCTCGAAATCCTTGCGCGTGTATGGATCGAAGCTGACGCTCGCGGCAAGGTTGTCGTCCTGTCCGGCACGCGGCCGCACGCGAAGGCCGAACGCGTAGGCCGTCTCCAGCGTGTCGATCATGTGCAGATAATGCGCGAAAGTCTCGGCCCAGTCCTCATGCGGATGCGCGCTCGCGTATGACGTGATGTGATTGTCCCGCCAGTCAGGAGGCGCACCGTTCGCGTAGTGCTTCTTCAGCGCCTCGCCGTAATCCGTCGTCTCGTCGCCGAAGGTGGCGAGGAACAGAGCATAGCCCGGCCGCCCCTTCACGAGCCGCTCGAAATAATAATGTGCGATCTCGTGGCGGAAATGACCGAGCAGCGTGCGGTAGGGCTCGTGCATGTTTTCGCGGATCTTCTCGCGGACCGCATCTTCCGCCTCGATGACGTTCAGCGTGATTTCGCCATTGTCGTGGCCCGTCAGGATCTTGCCCTGCCCGTCCTCACCCGGCGGGGGCGCGAGAAAGTCGAAGGCAATGCCGGTTTCAGGCGCTTCGGTCTTGCTTTCAACAGGCAGGCCGAGCCTCAACAGGCTGTAGACGAGGCGATGCTTCGCCACCTCGATACGCTGCCAGCGCCGCAAATTCTCGGGCAGGTCAGGAATGGTGCGGTTCAGAACGCATGCGCGGCATAGCTCGCCCGGCTTGTCGACGAGCCAATTACATGTGCCATGTTCGAAATTGGCGCAGTATGATACGGTGAGGGACTTGTCGGCGAGCGGCGTGAAGATGCCGTCGCCATTTGGCTTGAGGGCCGTCATTTGCGCGACATCTGGAAGAAAGCCTAGAGCATAACCGCAGCGCTCACACACGGTGTTCTCGAAATAGACCAGTAGCCCGCAATGCTGACACTCGAAAAGCTTCATCGTTTCTCTCCCGGGAGGCGCAACGCTCCCGATCAACACGGACGCCCCGCTTTCGATCCCGAGCGCCGGTTTTGTTGCGCGGCGGCCCGTTTACTTTGAGAGAAAAGCCGATAGACGGCTTTCGTCAAAGTACGGTAGTGTTTCAGCTCAATCAAAACCACGGGCTTCAAGACATGCGGGCTTCCCTCCCGACTGAACCGGCCTCCGAGCGCGACGATTTGAAAGCAGAGAATCCGATCGAAGGCGTGCGCGTGTTTTTTGTGGAGGACGAGGTGCTCGTGGCCATGCTCATGGAGGATTTCCTCGAAGAGTTGGGCTGCGTCGTCGCGGCTTCGGCGCACAGGGTCGGTGCAGCCCTGCAGAAGATTGAGCAGGTCAAATTCGACGTGGCGGTTCTTGACATCAACGTCGCAGGCGAAACGGTGACGCCTGTTGCCGAGGAGCTCGAACGGCGCAGCATTCCCTTCATTTTCGCAAGCGGCTATTGCGGAAATGTGCTCGATGACCGCTTCGCCGGTCGCCCTCTTCTCATCAAGCCCTTCGGGCAAGCCGATCTTGCCGCCGCTCTGCTAAAGGCTCTTGCGAAGCCAGCGGAATAAGAGAGAACGTCTCTGATCGCTTTTTCGGGATCGGAGACGAAATATTTCATTCTTGCTGCCAACCCTTCATAATTACTCCAATTATTCCCGCTGCGGCGCATTTTTTGACGTCCCGCGCAGATGACCTCTTTCAAATTGGCATGGGCACTTAGGATATAGTGTCTCTTACTGAGAGCAGGTAATTTTAATCACTCGCACCGCAAAATCGTTTCGCCGAACCGCAAGCCGGTTGCGGTGTTGGGGAAGCTGTGGCTAGAAGCGCGGGGGGACGGAAATGCGCGTGCATGCCGTAATCAACAGCCGTGCCGGGCAAGCACTTGGCGTATCGGGCGAAAGTCTGGCCGACAAGACGCGAGCGGCTTTCGAAGCGGCGGGGCACGCGATCACGACAGACCTCGTCGAGCCAGCCACGATGGGCGCTGCGCTCGACCGCGCGGTTGCGGCCAAGCCCGACGTGCTGCTCGCGGGGGGAGGCGACGGCACCGTCACCAGCGCGGCGCGCCGGGTGCTCGGCACCGATATCGCGCTGGCCATCCTGCCGCTCGGCACCGTGAACCGCCTCGCGCGCGATCTCGGCATTCCGCTTACCCCAGACGCGGCGCTCGATGCGCTGGCCTCGGGCGAGTTCCGCAAGATCGACGTCGCCGAGGTGAACGGCGAGGCGTTCCTCTGCAACTCGCTGCTGGGCTTACCGCCAAAAATCAGCGCCGAGCGTCAGGCCCTGCGCGGCCACCCCCTCGGCGAGCGGCTTCGCGGCTATTTCGCGCTGTTGAAAACCGTGATCGCATCGCGCGGCCATCTCGACATTGCCATCGATGGCGCGGAAACGGAACGCATGCGCGTGAGGGTGTTTTCGCTGGCGGTTTCGAACAATCTCTACGATGAGCGCCCGAGTCTCGTGTTCTCGCGCAAGGCGCTGTCGGACGGAAAGCTCGGCGTCTACATCGCGAAACCGCATAGCGGGCTGGGCTTGATTTGGGTGCTCGCCCGCGCCGCGCTCGGGCTCTGGCGGGGCGACGACAGGCTCGAACAGCTCAGCGCCTCGGAGGTCACGATCATGACGCGGCGCAGAAAGACGCTGCGCCTGTCGAACGACGGCGAGGTGGTACGGATGCGAACGCCGCTCAGATATCGGGTCCGGCCCGCAGCCCTCACCGTGCTGGCGCCGGTTTCGAAAGACGCGCGATGAAAATTGCCCTTTGCGCGGACCTCCATTTCGGCAGCGTGCCGATCGGCCTCGAAGACGCGTTACGCGAGGCGATGGAAGCGGAACGCCCCGACGTCATCGTGGTTGCGGGCGACCTGACGCTGCGTGCGCGGCGTCGCGAATTCGAGGCGGCGAAGACCTGGCTCGCCGCGCTGCGTACGCCCGCGCTCGTGCTTCCGGGGAACCACGACCTGCCCTATTTCAATCTGCTCCAGCGCTTCGCCGACCCGTTTCACCGCTTTCACCAGGCGACCGGCACGCCGCATCTGATGCCGGTGTTCGAGGGCGGCGGCGGGGCGATTCTTGGCTTCAACACGGCGCGGTCGTGGCAACCGCATCTTCGCTGGCAAGAAGGTGCGGCTCGGCGGCGCGACATTGCTGCGGCCGAAGCGGAGTTCGCCGCGATGCCGCCGGGCCTGTTCAAGGCCGTCGCCGCGCATCACCCGTTTCTGCGCGTGCGGGACGAACCGCGAGCGCGGCCGGTGCGACGTGCAGGCGATGCGCTGCGGGCGTTCGCGCGATGCGGCGTCGAACTGCTCATGTCGGGGCATACGCATCGAAGCTTCGCCGTTGAGGTCCAGGTGGGCGGCGGCAGGCTCGTGGCCCTCGGCGCGCCGACGGCGCTTTCCGCGCGCATGCGGGGCGAGGCCAACGGCTTCTGGACGGTCGAGGCCGACGCGGCGGCGATAGCCTGCACGCTATGGCTGCGCGAGGGCGCGCCGGGCCGTACCGACCGCTTTTCGCCATCGCCGACGAAATCCTTTGCTCGCCGGTGATCTTCTGGAACGTGCGGGGCGCACCCGTGTTGAGGTATATGAGAAAGCATTTCACAGGGAGAAAACCATGCTAGGCTGGGCCTTGACCTTCCTTGTGATCGCGATTGTTGCCGGTGTCTTTGGCTTTGGCGGTATCGCCAGTGCTTCGGCCGGTATTGCGCAGATCATATTCTACATCTTTCTCGTGCTTCTCGTCGTTTCGCTGATCGGCTACTTGCTGAGAGGACGAGGCAACATATGAGTGTTGCACGATGAAAGAGAAAGGAGCCGCGAAGGCTCCTTTTTTTGTTTCGCCTTGCGCCCCGCGCAGCTCGCAACCGCACCTTACGGATTATCTTCCGGCGTACCGGTTCCGGGCGCGTCCTCGGCCATCTCCTCGCTGTACTTCTCAAGGTCGCGCTCGATCTTCGACTCGTCCGGCTTCTCGCGGTCGCGCTTGTCCCACGCCTTCTGGCCCACCTTCGCGTCTGGATCTTCGGGCGAAATCGCGTTGTCGTTCTCCGCCTTGTAGGAGCCGATGCCGGTCTTCGCTTTGCTCATGGTTTCCTCCTCGCGGTTGGCCGCTCACGATACTAACCCGCGAGGCGCTAACGCGTGCCTTCCTTGATATCGTCGAGGATGCGGTCGCCGTCGGGCGCAATGTCGCTGTCGGGGCCTTCGGATGGCGGACCCGCAGGCGCGGGGCTCCCCGGCGGCATCCCGCCAGACCATCAGCCGGGCATCCCGACAGGCCCCGGCCCGGACGCTATCCCCGGCGCGCCGCGGGACGGCGGCTTCGGCAAGCCGGCGGTTCGGGCCATACGCCGCGCCCGGTGCTGATGGGTCTGTCATGGTTGCCACTCCTTTTACAGGGGAAGGAATGGCGGGGCGTGGTGTTCCGGTGATCATTTTGTGGAAGCGGGGAAAATCAGCTTGAGCGCAGCTTCTATGTTATTATGTTAACGTCGAACTTGATCACATTAGAGGCTCAAATTGATTCGCAGCGTCACTTTCTCTAATTTCAAGCGATTCAAGCACTTCACTATTTCCCTGCAAGAACGCAATATTATTGTCGGTCCTAACAACTCCGGCAAATCGTCGATTCTTGACGCGCTACGTATCCTTGAGAGTTGTATGCGCTACGCAAAATCCAGAAAGCCAACTTACATTTCAATGGATGACCAGTCTGGCTATGGCTACCAAATTCCTGATTCGTCGCTCTGGATTCCCGTCGAGAATACCACAAACAACTACACCGATGATGACGCCATAATTACATTTAAGCACCAAAATGGGACATCAGTTAAAATATTTATACATCCTAAAAGATCGACTAAATGTATTATAGTCAAAGATATCAATAAACAATATAACACGAAGTTTTTTTCTAGTAGTTTTCCAGCAAATATATTTGTTGTTCCGACACTTGGTCCCGTAGAGGAAAGAGAGATACTTGTATCGGATGAGACTGTTAATGCAAACGCTAAAACGCGACTATCCAGTAGGAATTTCAGAAACATATGGCTTAGAAAGACAGAAACCGACTACTCATTAATCAATGAAATGCTTTCAGAAACTTGGGATGGAGTCTCAATCCAACGGCCCTCTCGATATAGTTCTGATGGAAAAACCTACCTCGATATGTTTTACACAGAAAACCGGATCGCAAGGGAGCTTTCCTGGTCGGGATTTGGCTTTCAGATCTGGCTTCAGTTGTTAACACACATAATGAGATGCGATGAAAATTCAACACTAATAATCGATGAGCCGGATATATATCTGCATTCAGAAATTCAAAAATCTCTGATGCGTTTTATTAGATCGCGCGGTTGCCAATACATCGTAGCAACACATTCTGTTGAAATCATAAATGACGCGGAACCTCAAGAGATCGTTTCGATAAACTCTCATCTCAAAAGCGCGAAGCGCATTTCCACAGACGAAGGACTGCAATCCCTTTTTAACTACCTAGGTTCGGTTGAAAATGTTGACATCTCTCGTCTGTCAAAAGCCAAGAGAATAGTGTTTTTCGAGGGAAAAGATAAAAAGATACTCAGGAAATTCGCTCAGAAATTGAACGCAGCTAATTTTACTGAAATGCCAGAGGCCCTAATTTTTGGAGTAGGCGGCTTCGGCGGCTGGAAGAGAGTGGTTGAAGTTGCATGGACGTTTAAGAACGTGCTAAAACTTGATGTAAATATATTTGTACTTTTTGATCGCGATTACCGTCACAGCGAAGAAATTGCGCAATTTATAAGCACCATCAAAAACGAAGGAATAGCCTGCGCCGTACTAAAACGAAAAGAGATTGAAAACTATGCACTTAACGTTCGAGTTCTAATAAGAACAATAAGGAAAAAAATTTCCGCGAGAGATCAAGTTGCCACTCCTAGTGCACTGACGCAAACATAGGATTCACAAAGCTGACGAAGCAGGCGATGCTTCAGGCATGGCTCAAACCGTCTGCATCCTTCTGTCGTCCGAAGACCGCTCACGTTTGGCGGCGGTCATCGGGGACCGCAACAGCCCGCAGAAGCACGCGCAGCGGGCAAAGATCGTGCTTCATTCTGCTGAGCGCCGTTCCGTTTTCGACGTCGCCCGCTCAAGCGGCGTCAGCCGGCCAGCCGTATGGCGTTGGCAGCGGCGCTACGCCGAAAAAGGGGTGGACGGGCTGTTGCGCGACCAGACCCGCAAGCCAGGCAAGCCGCCTTTGTCAGCGAAGAGCGTCGCGAAAGTGCTGGCGCTGCCGTGTTCCGAGCCCCCCGGAAACGCCACGCATTGGACCGGACGCGCTGTCGCCAAGGCGGCGGGCGTCAGCTTGCGCACGGTGCAGCGCATCTGGGGAGCCCACCGCCTTCAGCCGCACCGCTTGCGCACGTTCAAGAAGTCGAACGATCCCGCCTTCGCCGAAAAAGTCGAGGATGTGGTGGGCCTCTCCATGAGCCCGCCCTGCCATGCCGTGGTCCTGTCCATCGACGAGAAGAGCCAGATCCAGGCGCTCGACCGCACTCAACCGGGCCTGCCGTTGAAGCCCGGCAAATGCGCGACCATGACCCACGATTACAAGCGCAACGGAACCACCACGCTGTTCGCCGCACTCAACGTGCTGGATGGAACCGTGCTCGGCCGCTGCATGAAGCGCCACCGCCATCAGGAGTTCATCAAATTCCTCAACGCCGTGGAGCGCAAGGTCCCAGCCGGCAAGATCATCCACGTCATTCTGGACAACTACGGAACCCACAAGCATCCCAAGGTGGACGCCTGGCTGGCGGATCATCCGAGGTGGGTTTTTCACTTCACGCCGACCTCGGCGTCCTGGCTGAACGCGGTCGAAAACTTCTTCTCCGCCATTACCCGGCGGCGCATCCGTCGTGGCGTCTTCAAATCCGTCGCCGACCTCGAAGACGCCATCAAGCGCTACATCGCCGATCACAACCGGAACGCAAAACCCTTCGTCTGGACCAAAACCGCCGATGAAATCTTCGACAAGCTCAACCGCCTCAATCTGCACCTTCTGAATGAGTCAGTGCACTAGTGACCAAACGCTCCATGAAATAATTTGTTTATTAACTGAGGAATTTAAAGAGGACGTTCGGTGCCAGCTAATTACCAACGCAACCAGATTTCAAAGAGGAAGCGGAGTCGACGACGCAACGATAATAAAAGCTGTAAGCGCCGCTTTTGAAGATAAATGGAAGAATATAGATTTGCGACTTCAAATAGTTCCTGGAAAGGATTTTATTAGCGCGCTCTCCTCATACCTACAAAAACATTACAAGACGACCATAACTATATCTATGATAATTGACGAAATGAATCGAAACGAAATTTGCCCAGAGCTATCTGAAATACTATCCACTCTAAATGATTTTGTTTGCCAATGAACCTATTGCCATCCCTTCGTTTCGTTCGGGGATGAACCAACCCCGAGGCTGACAAGCGCGCGCAACCGCGCTACATAAGAGGCAAGGATACCCATTCATCGACGCACACAAGAAGAGAAGCCCATGGCCGCGCCGCAATACGTTTACGTGATGCAGAAGCTTTCCAAGACCTATCCCGGCGGAAAGCAGGTGCTGAACAACATCTCGCTGTCCTTCCTGCCCGATGCGAAGATCGGCGTGGTCGGCGTGAACGGCTCGGGTAAATCCACGCTGCTCAAGATCATGGCGGGCGTCGAGACGGAGCATCAGGGCGAGGCGTGGGCGGCGGAAGGCGTGCGCGTCGGCTATCTACCGCAGGAGCCGCAGCTCGATGCGTCTAAGGACGTGCTCGGCAATGCGATGGACGGCGTGGCCGACAAGAAGGCGATGCTCGACCGCTACAACGAGCTTGCGATGAACTATTCCGACGAGACCGCTGACGAGATGGCGACGCTTCAGGACGTCATCGACGGGCACAATCTCTGGGATCTCGACGCGCAGGTGGAGCAGGCGCTCGCCGCGCTGAACTGCCCGCCCCCGCATGCTGGCGTCGAGAGCCTCTCGGGCGGCGAGAAGCGCCGCGTGGCGCTGACGAAGCTTCTGCTGTCGAAGCCCGACATCCTGCTGCTCGACGAACCGACGAACCATCTCGACGCCGAGTCGGTGGACTGGCTCCAGCACTTCCTCGAAGACTATCCGGGCTGCGTGATCCTCGTCACCCACGACCGCTACTTCCTCGATTCGATCACCACATGGACGCTCGAACTCGACCGCGGCCAGGGCGTGCCCTACAAGGGCAATTATTCGAGCTGGCTCGAACAGAAGGCGAAGCGCGCGGCACAGGAATCGCGCGAGGACGAGGCCAAGCAGCGCACCATGGCGCGCGAACTCGAATGGATCAGGGCGAGCCCGAAGGCGCGGCAGGCCAAGAGCAAGGCGCGTATCACCGCCTATGAGAAGCTCGCGGAGGAAGCTAGCCGCGATCAGGTCGGCAAGGCGCAGATCCAGATCCCGACAGGTCCACGCCTCGGCGGCGTCGTGCTCGAAGCGGAGGGGCTGAAGAAGGGCTTCAACGGCCGCACGCTCATCGAAGGCCTCGATTTCAAGCTGCCGCCCGGCGGCATCGTCGGCGTGATCGGCCCGAACGGCGCGGGCAAGACGACGCTGTTCAAGATGATCATCGGCAATGAAAAGCCGGACAACGGCTCGTTCCGCGTCGGCGAGACGGTGAAGCTCGGCTATGTCGACCAGAGCCGCGATGCGCTCGATCCGAAGAAGAGCGTGTGGGAGGAAATCTCAGGCGGCCTCGACCAGATCAAGCTCGGCACCAAGGAAGTAAACTCCCGCGCCTATTGCGGCTGGTTCAACTTCAAGGGCGCGGACCAGCAGAAGAAGGTGGGCCTGCTTTCGGGCGGTGAGCGCAACCGCGTGCACCTCGCCAAGATGCTGAAGGAGGGCGGCAACCTGCTGCTGCTCGACGAACCGACGAACGACCTCGACGTTGAAACGCTGTCGAGCCTCGAAGCCGCGCTGGAGGATTTCCCCGGCTGCGCCGTGGTCATCAGCCATGATCGCTTCTTCCTCGACCGGCTCGCGACGCACATCCTCGCCTTCGAGGGCGACGGCCATGTCGAATGGTTTGAGGGCAACTTCCAGGCGTATGAGGAAGACAAGCTGCGCCGCCTCGGCGCCGCCGCGCTCGACACGCCGAAGGCTAAGTTCGCGCGGTTCGCGCGAGGTTAAGTTCGGCCTCGGCGATAGAGAGGAGCCGCAGAAACGCGGTTCTTCTATCGCCACGCCCGAGCAAAGCTCCCACGCCACCTGGGCGGGCCGAGCGGAGCATTCTAGTGGAGCGAATTTGACATTTGAGTCGTGCTGCGAACGGATGCAAATGTCGGAATCGGACCACTAGTTTGCGTGAACCTCATACAGCCTCAGCATCTTTCTGGCGTAATCGGAGTCACATCCAGCCGCGCTGAGCGCGTTCTTGGTCTGCTCTTCAACGGTGTTGTATCGATCTTCCAGGGTTTTTGCGTATACAGAGTCAGGTTGCTCCGGATTATCTTTCTGCATCTTTTCTCCTGCCGCGGTTATAATATTCATATAACGCACCGCAAATTTCGATTTCAATCTCAAGTTGTTGGAGCCGCATTTATTGTATACAACGGAACTTGCAATATAATTGTCCAGTATTTGGAATATGCCGGAATTCTGTTGCGCGTAAGTCGGGGATACCGCCATTGCAAAAATCAGAGACATAAAGAATCGTGCGAACATCGAATTTCCCTTCAAAAAGTGCCCTCTATTTCAAGCAGCACCGAACGAATGTGGTCTATGGGTTCCTGACCAAAATACACATCGCGATTCCGCTTGTCTCCGCGCTTAATTATCGCCCCGCCAAGTGTTTACCATCCGATTTTAGCTTGCACTCCGTTTATGAAGCGAGCTGTTTCCCACTACCGCTAACCTGCTGGCGATTTTTAGCTCCTCGCACTGGAATTTACCGGCAAGCGATGATGATGCCCCATGCTTAATGAAACGGCGCATTTCAAAGATGGCACGGCGCGGGTGCGGCCCGTGCGGATCGGCGCGTTGACGCTCGAAAATCCCGTCATTCTCGCGCCGATGTCGGGCGTCACCGACAGGCCGTTCCGGCGCATCGTCCGGAAGTTCGGCGCGGACCTGGTCGTCACCGAGATGCTCGCCAGCAAGTCCGTCATACGCCAGCAGAGAAAGACGCTCAGGATGTCGGAGCGGGAGACCGATGGCGGTCTGCTCGCGGTGCAACTTGCTGGCCGCGACCCCACGATCATGGCCGACGCCGCCCGTCTCGCCGAGGATCGCGGCGCCGATATTATCGACCTCAATTTCGGCTGCCCGGTCAAAAAGGTTGTCAAGGATATGGTCGGCTCGGCGCTGATGCGCGACGAGGTTCACGCCGCGAAGATCTTCGAGGCCGTGGTCAACGCGGTAACGGTGCCGGTCACGCTCAAGATGCGCATGGGCTGGAGCCCGGACGAACTCAACGCGCCGCGCCTCGCGCGGATCGCCGAAGGGTGCGGGATCGCCATGGTCACCGTGCATGGCCGCACGCGATGCCAGTTCTATGGCGGCGATGCCGACTGGGGCTTCGTGCGGCGCGTCAAGGAGGCGGTTTCCATCCCCGTCATCGTCAACGGCGATATCGTCACTCCGGCCGATGCGGTGCGCGCGCTGGCGGCGTCCGGAGCCGATGGCGTGATGATCGGGCGCGGCGCTTACGGACGCCCGTGGATTATCGCGCAGGTCGCGGCGGCCCTTCGCGGAGAAACTGTCTCTGACGAACCTTCGTTGCGCGTCCGGCTGGACACGATGGCGGAGCATTTCGAGGCGATGCTCGACTATTACGGCGAGCGTGCGGGCGTGCCCATCGCGCGCAAGCATTTCGGTTGGTACAGCGCGGGGCTGCCGGGGGCGACCGCTTTTCGTGACGCCGTCAATGTGGCGGAGGCAGCGGCGGACGTCAGACGCCAGATGCGCGCGTTCCGCGAGCCGCTTTTGTGAGGGCTGCTAGTGCGGTGATTTTTGCATGATTCATACCCGTGGCACCGTTATCAGGCGTAAAATTCGAAACTCACCGGAATCAAATAGTTGCTACTCTTGAGCCGCGTGCGTTTGCCTGAGAGCGTGCAGCAATGTGGACGAAAACGGATCCGCCAGAGCGCGATGCTCAAAGCGTCACGCGCCCGAGCCGAAAGGCTGCATCAGATCCGGGTCGCGGCCCGAGAGTTCCAGAAACAACCGTCGCCACACCTTCAATGCCGACGCCTGCTGCTTTGCGAAGCGCGGGCGCGGGAGCAGCACCACTTTCGTTCGCGCGGCGCTGAGCGCGGGCCTTACCTCCGGCAGCAGACGCTCGGTCAGCGCGGCCGGGGTGAGCGTGCCATTATAGGCCGAAGCGCCGGGTCCGTACTCCATCATGTCCGATATCAGGATCACCTTGAGAAGCCCCTCTGGCTGAACATCAAGGCTTTGCACACCAAGCGCCAGCGCCTCGGCAATGGGTGATGCCGTAGCCGTGCCCTCGTGCCCGAGTGCGGCCAGCGCATCCTCCACCGGCTGAAGGAAGGCGCTCTCATAGCGGACCGCGATCCGCTTCGGATTTTCGAAGAACGGGTTCACCTCCGCGCCAGCCCCCGGATTGCAGAGATCGACCAACGTTTCAAGCGCCACACCGAGTCCGCGTTCGCGCTCCCGCAGCACCTTGACGGCGATCCGCTCGCCGCGCGCGGCCGCATCGCGATGCGCGGCGATCAGGTCTTTTGCGAAGGCCTGCTCGACCGGCGTCAGCGGGTCGGTGCGGTCGATAAGGATCAGGGTAGCGCTCGTGGCGCCGTTGCGGGGGCATAGCGTGGCCGGATCAATCATCTCGGCCTTGAGGCTTGCTGCCGCGTAGAAGCCACCACCCGCGAGCGCCGCGGTACACGCGATGAGAAGAACTCCGAGCACCGATCTCAGCATGCGGCCGCTCCTTCGTTTGCAACTTGCGTCGACTGCCGAGCGCCTTCGAAGCTCGTGCGGACCGCTTCGGCGAGGATGGTCTCAAATCCATCGGCAGCTGCGTCGAGAAAGCGGAAGCTCTCGTCCTTCTCCTTCTGAACGGCTTTTTGCAACGCCTTCAATTTCTTCTCCTGTGTTTCCAGGAATTTGCCGCGTTCCACTTCGAGCGACGGAAGCGGTTTCGAAGTCAGCGCATACATGAATCCCCCCCGTAGCGTTCGCCTCGAAAGGCGTTCAAGACTTTCGATCTCGGCTTCGGCGCGACGTGCCGTGTCATCGAGATCGACCTGAAGGCGGCGGCGTTCAGCGGCCCACGCGTCGTGACGCGAGGACAAATCCGCAAGCGACGCGGCGTGCCGGTCGAGCTTGCGGTCGAGCGCCTGAAAGGCGGCGGTCGCCCCTCCACCAGCCCGACGCATCGCTCGACGCAACGTCGCCGCCGTAGCCGCCCGCGCCTGCCGATAGCTTCGATGCCGTCGGCCGTAGCCGGGAATGGGATCGTCGAACTTGTAGCCGTCGGCGGCCGCGATCAAGGCGGCGCACAGACCGATCACAAGAAGAAAGACGCTGGAAAAGCCTTCGATTCGGAAGGGGTTTTCGACGAGCCGGCGAAGTGCGTCCGCTTCCGCGCTCTTCGATCCGGCCGGAGGAAGCGCCGCCTCCTTCGTCTCGGTTGTGGGTTTGGCGGGCAACGCAACGAGCGTTTGCTTCGCCGTGCCAAGCGGAGCCGCTGCCTTAGGAGGCGGGCGGCTCGCTTCCACGCGCGTCATGGCGTCGGCGAAGGCGCGTTCGCGATAGTCGCGGTAATGCGCGCCGAACAGGTTGATCGCGAAAATTGCTGCAATGCCCGCGAGCATGAAGACGCCCGCGCCAGCCTTCGCAATGAAGGATCGTCGGTTGAGCTGAGGCAGTGCGAAATAGCCGATGAGGAACGCCGCGCCCGCATTGGCAATCGCGAGAACCAGCGCTTCGAGCCAGCCGCCGAAAAGTCCCTGCTCGCTCGTCCCGGCAAACAGCACGCCGTTCACCATGGCTTCGGTGAGGATAAGCGCGCAAAGCACGCCGAGGCCCAGCACCGGCGACGCGGCATAATACGGCTCGCGCGTGATGCGGTGCTTCGCCCTGAACGCGTCGAGGTCGTCAAGACGGCTCTTCTCCTCGCGCAAGCGCTCGGCGAGTTCCGGCCCGTTTTCGATGAGGATGGTCTGTCGTGCGAGACGGGCCTCGCGCATCTCGGCTTCAAGGCTCGGGGCGATGCATTTCTTCTCATGCGCAGCGATGGAATCGGAGAGAGCGGATAGGCGGTCGGCGGCCTTCGCATAGGTGGCGTCGATTTCAGCCTGAAGGCGCTCAGCCGTCGAGGCGGCGGCAGATAAAGCCTGACCGCCAGCCTCTCGCAAAGGCACGACTTCGCGCGGCACATCAACGGCGACGACACTCGCCAGTGCCGCGCGCCGATACGGGACAACGCTGAAGGATGACAGGCCAATTTCGTCGGGCGGCCGCTGATCGATATCGCCCGACCTGTCTATGACGCGCTCGCCGTTCAACTCATCGATACTCATAAAAACGCTCGGCTACTTTTTCTTAATATGAAACAGTTTTATGCTTGAAATGACTAAAAAGAAAGAGAGCGTGGGCGGGGCTCTCGTTTTTCTTAGGGCTGATGCGTCACTGCAACAATGCGATAAGCAACCGCAACGAGGGGGACTGAACATGCGAGCGTGGCTTGCGGCAACAGCCGCGCTGATGATCGTGACGGCGCCTTCGTTTTTGGCGGAGGCCGCCTCGCTCGGCGAAGGCGGCAGTCGCGGGCCATGGCTCGCGCGGTTCTCTGCTTCCGGCGGCCAGTGCCCGAAACTATGCGTTGAATGGTTCGACGGCTGCAACAATTGCAGCTGCGGACGCGGGCGGATCGATGTCTGTACGCAGCATATATGCTTCGGGCGCAAGCGGGCCCGATGCCTGCGCTGGGGTTTTTAGAAACGCCACGCGGGTCAGTCGATTAGAAAATCGACTTGAACACGCCGCCATCTGCGCGAAGCGCCGCACCGTTGATCGCGCTCGAAAGCGGACTGGCGAGGAACACGACCGTTTGCGCGATTTCAAGCGGGTCTTCGAAGCGCTGCAAGAGCGAGGTCGGCCGCGCGGTCCTGAAGAAGTCGGCTTCCACGGCCTTCTCATCCTTACCCTCGGATTTCGCCAGATCTTTCACGAAGTCGATCACGCCCTCCGACGAGGTCGGGCCGGGCAGCACCGCATTCACCGTCACTTGCGTGCCTTTCGTCAGCTCCGCCAGACCGCGCGAAATCGCGAGTTGCGCCGTTTTCGTCATGCCGTAATGGATCATCTCCACCGGAATATTGAGCGCGGACTCGGACGAGATGAAGATGATCCGTCCCCAGTTCAGCAGCAGCATCGGCGGGAGCAACGCGCGGGAGAAGCGCACGCCCGACATGACGTTGACATCGAAGAAGCGAAGCCAATCCTCGTCCGGGATGTCCTGAAACGGCTTCGGCTGGAAAATCCCGGCGTTGTTCACGAGGATTTGCACGTCGCCGATGGCCTTCACGTCCTCGATGATCCGGTCGACGTCCGCCTTGTTCGCGAGGTCGCCGTAAACCGCGTGCGCCGTTGGCAAATCCTTCTTTGCATGCTCCACGGTTTCGCGCGAGCGGCCATGAATGATGACGCGCGCGCCTTCCCTTAGAAGCAGCTCTGCGGTCGCTTTGCCGATGCCCTTGGTCGATCCGGTCACAAACGCAAGCTTGCCTTCGAGATTGTAGTCCACGGAAGTCCTCCTAAATCCAGATGGGCGAAGCGTATTCGCACGTCATATCGGCGCGCCCGGCCTCAGGGTCCAGCCTCGGAAGGAGAACGATATATGTTTGTTGCGATGAACCGGTTTCGGGTGAAGAGGGGAAGCGAACAGGATTTCGAAGGCGTCTGGATCAAGCGCGACGTCCACATCAATCGCGAGCCGGGCTTCGTCGCGTTCCACCTTCTCAAGGGACCGGAGGCGGAGGACCACACGCTCTACGTCTCGCACACCATCTGGGCGAGCAAGCAGGCTTTCGAGGACTGGACGCGCTCGGAAAGCTTCCGCGCGGCGCATCAGGGCGCGGGCGAGCGCAAGGTTTTCTATCTCGAAGGACCGCATTTCGAAGGCTTCGAGGCCATCCAGGAAGTCAAACCCGCCTGATCGGGAAACCCATGCATATCGGCCGGGCGGATCGTTGTTGCGCGATCCCGCCCGGCCGGAAATCGATCCGCCTCGAATAGCGGACGCTCTGCGATCTCCGATAACGCGCCGCCTGACTGACGACAAGGACTCGCGCGCCGCGTTTTCGGATGCCTGTCGCCCTACTTCTTCGCGGCGGATTTCGCAGGCTTCGCCGCAGCGGCGGGCTTTGCCTCGGCCTTCGCGGCTTTGGGGGCAGCGGCGGGCTTCACGAGCCCTTCCAGCTTTCCGAAGTGTTCGGCGAGCATGTAATAGACCGTCACGCGCTCCTTCGAGCGGTCGCCCTTCATCTTGTCCATCAGCGACTGGATGGCGGCGTCGAGCGCTTCGTCGCTCTCGGTGAGCGCAAGCTTCTTCTTGAGCCAGCTTTCGCGGACACGCTTCAATTCTTCGGGATCTGTCCCCGATACGAGCGCCGAATCGCGGTTGCGCAGCGCTATGCCGAGATGGCGCACGATCGAGGCGACGGCGTCCTCGTTGGGAGAGCTCACGTATTTCTTCACATGAGCAAGATATTTTTCTGCGTCGGCCATGTTGCGAATCCTTTTTGGCTTTCACGACGTGCAGAAGATGGCGCGCGGTCTTGAGCGCTACAAGAGACTTCCGCTGAATCGGCGGCGGTTATGCAACGGCTTTGCAACCAATCCCGACGACCGACGATCGTTCTGCCCCCGAATCGTCCGCAATCGGTCCATGACGGCGGCATTACCCGACAAAGGGAGTGGAACGCTCATGGCATGGGCGCGTTCTCCGAATGACAGACGGGCACGGATTTGCCCGGCAGTAGATCACCCCCACTCAAATGAAATATCCGAGCGGAACAAGGTGATCGAACTAGACACGGACAATTCGAAAGGAAAACTCCACCATGGCCAAGGAAAGTATCCACGAGATCAACTCCACCACGGACTATGCTGCTGATAAAAGCAAGAACGAGATTGACGATCTTCGCGCGCAGGTGAAGGAACTCACCGATAAATACGGCTCATACGCTCAGGACAAGCTCACGGGCGTCAAGGACACCGTGCAGCAGAACATCGGCGACGTCGAAAAGCAGATCCGCGACAAACCGGTGCAGGCCACCCTCATCGCAGCTGGCGTCGGCTTCCTCGTCGGCGCTCTTCTCACTCGCTGAAGGAGTAACGCCCATGTTTGGAGCAGCTCTGAGGCTATTGGCCGTCGGCGAAGCGGGTCGGCGCGTGGGCGATTACGCGAAAACTATGGTCACGAGGTATCTCGTGCTTTCAGTAGCGGGGACGGCGTTTCTTGGGGCGATCGTCTTCGCGCTGTTGGCGGGTTTCTGGGAGTTAACCTCCCGGAGCAACGATCCGGTAACTTCGGCGGCGATCATGGCTGGAGTCCTGACCGCAGCTGGATTGCTGATAGCATTCGTGGCCTATGGAATTACCAGGGAGAAGACACCAAGCGTAAGTGAAGCGTTCGAACGTCCCGTTCAAGCTTTTCAGGCGCAGGTGCCAGCAACCGTGAACGACATTGGACGGCAGATCGAATATGCCGTGCGGACTTATGGCCCGGTGAAGGTCGCGACAGCCGCCGCTGCGGGCGGTCTCGTGGCCGGGTTACTTGCCAAGAAGTTCCGCCAGATTTGAAACAATCCCGCCGCATCGGTCAACGATGCGGCGGTTCTTTCCTTTTCCCGAAAGGCAAAGCCCATGTGGCCGGATTGATCGCAAACCGCGAGGGAAACCTCGCGGTTTTTTGCGCGGCCGGAGTGTACCGCGCCGATTGCTGTCCTTATCCGCCGATCGCGCCGCTGTCGCGTAACGCCGCAATCGCGTCGGCATCAAGGCCGATGTCCAGAAGCGTCCGCTCGGTGTCAGCGCCAAGAAGCGGCGGCGCGCAGTCGTAGGCGACGGGCGTTTCCGAAAGTTGCAGCGGATTGCCGACGAGATCGACCGGACCCGCCGGGTGCTTCATGCGCACCGACATGCCACGATGACGGATCTGCTCCTGCGCGAAGACCTGCGCGACGTCGTTGATCGGGCCGCACGGCACGCCCGCCGCTTCGAGCGCCGCGATCCAGTCCGCGCTGCCGCGGGCCGCGAGGAGCGGCTTCAAGAGCGCGACAAGCTCCTCGCGATGGCGCACGCGCGCGACGTTGGTCGCAAATTTCGCGTCGCTCGCCAAAGCTTCGCAGCCCGCCGCCGCGCAGAACCGCGTGAACTGCGCATCATTGCCGACGGCGACGATCACATGGCCGTCGCGCGTCTCGAAAGCCTGATACGGCACGATATTCGGATGCGCGTTGCCGAGCCGCTGCGGAACCACGCCACCGACAAGCCAGTTCGTCGCCTGATTGGCGAGCACGGCGGTCTGCACATCGAGCAGCGCGAGGTCGATATATTGCCCTTCGCCGGTGCGGTCGCGATGGGCGAGCGCGGCGAGCACGCCCACGCTGGCATACATGCCGGTGAAGACGTCCGCCAAGGCGACGCCCACCTTCATGGGTTCGCCGTCCGGCTCGCCCGTGAGGCTCATCAACCCGCCCATGCCCTGAATCATGAAATCGTAGCCGGGGCGCGCCGCGTAAGGCCCGGTTTGTCCGAAGCCCGTGATCGAGCAATAGACGATTTCCGGCTTCACGGCGCGAATCGCCGCGTAATCGAGGCCGTATTTCGCCAAGCCGCCGACCTTGAAGTTTTCGAGGAACACGTCGCAGGTGGCAGCGAGGTGGCGAACGAGCGCGCTCCCCTCCGGCTTCGCGATGTCGATGGCGACCGAGCGCTTGCCGCGATTGGCCGCGAGGTAATACGCGCTCTCGCTCGTATCCGCGCCGCTCGCGTCCTTAAGGAATGGCGGCCCCCAGCGGCGCGTGTCGTCGCCTTCCACAGGCTTCTCGATCTTGAAAACGGTCGCGCCGAGATCCGCCAGAAGCTGGCTCGCCCATGGCCCCGCCAGCACCCGGCTGAGGTCGAGCACGCGCAGATGAGCGAGCGGCCCCGGCTTCGGCCGGCCCGCTGCTCCCGTATCCCCGCCGCTCATCCTGTCTTGACCGCCGCCGCTCATGCCGTAAACGCCTGAATGCCGGTCTGCGCGCGACCGAGGATCAGCGCATGCACATCCTGTGTGCCCTCGTAGGTGTTCACCGTTTCGAGGTTCGCCATGTGCCGCATCACGTGGAAACTGTCGGCGATGCCGTTGCCGCCATGCATGTCGCGGGCTTGCCGCGCGATGTCGAGCGCCTTGATGCAGTTGTTGCGCTTGATGAGCGAGATCGCCTCGGGCGCGGCGGTGCCTTCGTCCAGCATGCGGCCGACGCGAAGCGCGGCTTGCAGTGCGAGCGCGATTTCCGTCTGCATGCCCGCCAGCTTGAACTGGACGAGCTGGTTCGCGGCAAGCGGTCGACCGAACTGCTTGCGCGCTAGCGTGTAGTCGCGCGCGGCGTGCCAGCAAAATTCCGCTGCGCCGGTAACGCCCCATGCAATGCCGTAGCGCGCCTTGTTGAGACATCCGAACGGACCGGCGAGACCACTCGCGCCCGGTAGCAGGTTTTCCTCCGGCACGAAGGCCTCGTCGAGCACGATTTCGCCCGTGATCGACGCGCGCAAGCTGAGCTTGCCCTCGATCTTCGGCGTCGAGAACCCCTTTGTGCCGCGCTCCACGACGAAGCCCTTGATCTTGCCGTCATGCGCGTCGGACTTCGCCCAGACGACCGCGATGTCCGCGATGGGGCTGTTCGTGATCCACATCTTCTGGCCGGAAAGCAGATAGCCGCCGTCGACCTTCACGGCGCGAGTGCGCATGCTGGCGGGGTCCGACCCCGAGTCGGGTTCGGTGAGGCCGAAGCAGCCAACGATTTCGCCGCGCGCCAGCCCCGGCAGCCAGCGCTTCTTCTGCGCGTCGGTGCCATAGGCGTGGATCGGATGCATCACGAGCGACGATTGCACGCTCATCGCCGAGCGATAGCCGGAATCGACGCGCTCAACCTCGCGCGCGATCAGCCCATAGGCGACATGGCTCACGCCCGCGCCGCCGAATTCCTCAGGAATCGTCGGCCCGAGAAGGCCGAGTTCGCCCATTTCCGTCAAGATTTCGCGGTCGAACCGCTCCTCGCGATAGGCCGAGAGCACGCGCGGCTGCAATCGCTCCTGACAGTAGGCGCGCGCCGAATCCGCGATCAGCCTCTCCTCTTCCGACAACTGGTCATCGAGCAGGAAAGGGTCTTCCCAGCGAAAACTTTGCAAAGCGGGTCTCCTCGGATTTCTTCGTCAAGCGAGATCGCCTCTGTCAAACGGGGCCTCGCTTCGACATTTTGCGGAGCATGATCCTATCGCGAAGCCGGTTCAACGGTTGCTGGTCATGCCGTCTGACATATCGGCAGCCATGGTCTTCGAGCCAAGTCGTAATCGGCGGCAAAAGGGTCGCCTTATGGCGCGCGTCGCGGCACGCCGCCTTTGCCGAGCGCCTCACAAGCGAATCGCGCGGCTTCCATGATCGCGGCGCGATCCACGCCCGTCTCGAAACCGAGGCCATCGAGCAGATAAACCACGTCCTCCGTCGCCACGTTCCCCGAAGCACCGGGCGCATAGGGGCATCCGCCGAGACCGCCCGCCGAACTGTCGATCACGCGGACGCCCTCTTCAAGACACGCGTATATGTTCGCGACCGCCTGCCGCTTGGTATCGTGGAAATGGACGGCGAGGCTTTTCATCGGCACGCACTCCGCCACCGCCCGCAGCATGGCGCGCGCGGCGTTCGGCGCGCCGACGCCGATGGTGTCGCCGAGCGAAACCTCGTAGCAGCCGAGCGCGAAGAGCCTTTTGGCCACATCCACAACGCGCGCGAGCGGCACCGCGCCTTCATAGGGGCATCCGAGCACGCAAGACACATAGCCGCGCACCGCCACACCTTCCGCCCGCGCACGTTCGACAACGGGCGCGAACCGCTCGAAGGACTCGGCAATCGAGCAATTGATGTTCTTCCGCGAGAAGCTTTCCGAAGCCGACCCGAAGATCGCGATCTCCCGCGCGCCCGCCGCAAGCGCAGCCTCAAGCCCGGTCATGTTGGGCACGAGCACTGGCAACGACACGCCGCGCCGGCCCTCAAAGGCTTTCAGCACGACCGCCGTGTCGGCCATTTGCGGCACCCGGCGCGGCGAGACAAAGCTGCCCGCCTCGATCGTCGTCAGCCCCGCCGCGATCAGCTTTTCGATGAAGACGACGCGCGTTTCGACCGGCAGCACCGCCGCCTCATTTTGCAGGCCATCGCGCGGCCCCACCTCGACGATGCGCACCTGCTCAACCATCGCGCGCCTCCTCGGCCTCGAACTCCATCAGCGCCGCGCCCTCGGAGACGAAATCGCCGATGGCGACGGCGTAGCGCGCAACGCGCCCGCGCGACGGCGCTCGCACGGTGTGCTCCATTTTCATGGCTTCGAGGATGAGGATCGGAGCGCCCGCTTCGAGGCTCGCGCCCGGCTCAGCGAGCAGCGTAAGCACCGTCCCCGGCATCGGCGCGAGCGTGCCCGTGCCGTGGTGATGCGTGGTCGCCTCCGCCGCGAAAGGATCGACGGGCGCGAGGCGGATCGGCTGCGGGCCGTCGAAAACCGTTACCGCGCCGTCGCCATACACCGCGCCGATGGCTCGCCGCGCGCCGCCGAGCGTCACCGCAAAACGATGCGGATCGCCGCGCTCGCGCTCGAACGCGAACCGCGCGGCCTCGCCTTCGACGGCGAGCGTCATGCCGTTGCGGCTCTGTTCGAGGCGGACGGTGAACGCATGGCCGTCCTTGCCGCGAAATTCGAAAACGCGGCCGCGCGAGCCGAAGAGCGCCCATGCCGCGCCCGCCACACATGCCGCGTCTGCCACCCATGCCGCGCCCGCCACCCATGGCGACCACGGATCGGCCGGATCGCGGCGCGTTTCGTCCGCCTCGCGTGAAAGGATCGCTGCCACCGCCGCCGCGAGATGCACGGCGCCGGGCGTGTGGCTCGCATCGAGGCCAGCGTGCTCGCGCTCGATATATCCGGTATCGATCGCGTTCGCCGCGACCGCGCCCTCGCCGAGAAGCCGCGCGAGAAAAGCCACGTTCGTGGCTACACCCGCGATCTCGAAGCCCGACAACACGCCTCGCAACCGGGCGAGCGCAGCGGCACGGGTCGGCGCGTGCGCGATGAGCTTCGCAAGCATCGGATCGTAATGCGGCGTGACCTCGTCGCCAGCGCCGAAACCGGTATCGATGCGGAGCCCCTGCCCCGCTTGCGGCGCGCGCCATTGCGTGATGGTCCCGGTGGACGGCAAGAAGCCCGCGTCTGCATCCTCGGCATAGATGCGCGCCTCGATTGCGTGCCCGGCGCGCGCGATTTCCTCCTGCCGCAGCGGCAGCGTCTCGCCCATGGCCACGCGGAGTTGCCATTCAACGAGGTCGAGGCCGGTGATCGCCTCCGTCACCGCGTGCTCGACCTGAAGGCGCGTGTTCATTTCGATGAACCACGCGTTCGTCTCGTCGGCGACGAATTCCACCGTGCCCGCGCCGACATAGCCGATGGCCGCCGCCGCTTTTCGCGCCGCGTCGCAGAGCGCCTCGCGTCGCGCGTCATCGAGCGAGGGCGACGGCGCTTCCTCGACGACCTTCTGGTGGCGGCGCTGAAGCGTGCATTCGCGCTCGAACAGCGAGACGACGTTGCCATGCGAGTCCGCGAAGATCTGTACCTCGATGTGGCGGGGCCGCTCGACGAAGCGCTCCATCATCAGCGTGTCGTCGCCGAAAGCCGCCGCCGCCTCGCGCTTCGCGGCCGTGAGCGCGACTTCCAGTTCATCCGCCGCGCGAACGATACGCATGCCTTTGCCGCCGCCGCCTGCGACCGCCTTAAGGAGCACCGGGAAGCCGAGCCGCTTTGCCTCGCGCGCGAAAGCCGCCGCGTCTTGCGCCGCGCCGCCATAGCCCGGAACGACCGGCACGCCCGCCGCCTCCATCAGCGCTTTCGCCGCAGCCTTCGAACCCATCGAGCGGATGGCTGACGCGGGTGGCCCGACGAAGATGAGCCCCGCCTCCGCGCAGGCTTCCCCGAACGCAGCCTTCTCCGACAAGAAGCCGTAACCGGGATGCACCGCCTCCGCGCCGCTCGCCTTGGCGGCCTCGATGATGCGGCCGATGTCGAGATAGCTGTCGCGGGCGGGTGCAGGCCCGATCAGCCGCGCGTCGTCGGCCGCCTTCATATGGCGCGCGCGGGCGTCCGCCTCCGAGTATACGGCGATGGTGCGAAGCCCCATGCGGCGGGCGGTGCGCACGATGCGGCAGGCGATTTCACCGCGATTGGCGATGAGAAGCGATGCGAAGGGCCGGAGCGTCATGTCTGCCTCACATCCTGAACACGCCGAAGCGACCGCGCTCAGCCGGCGCGTTGAGCCCCGCCGAAAGCGCGAGCGCGAGCACCATGCGCGTGTCGGCGGGATCTATGATGCCGTCGTCCCACAGCCGCGCGGTGGCGTAATACGGATCGGCCTGTGTCTCGAACTGCGCGCGGATCGGCGCTTTCAACGCTTCCTCCTCCGCCTCGCCGAGCGTCGCGCCCTTCGCTTCCAGCGCCTGCCGCCGGACGATGGCAAGCACGGTCGCCGCCTGCTCACCGCCCATAACGGAGATCTTCGCGTTCGGCCACATCCACAGGAAGCGCGGGCCAAAGGCGCGTCCGCACATGCCGTAATTGCCCGCCCCATATGAGCCGCCGATGACGACGGTATATTTCGGGACGCTCGCCGTCGAAACCGCCGTGACGAGTTTCGCGCCGTCCTTGGCGATGCCGCCCGCCTCGTATTTCCGGCCGACCATGAAGCCCGTGATGTTTTGCAGAAAGACGAGCGGAATGCCGCGCTGGTCCATGAGTTCGATGAAATGCGCACCCTTCAGCGCGCTTTCGGAAAACAGGATGCCGTTATTGGCGAGGATGCCGACGGGGTACCCGTGGATGCGCGCCGTACCGCAGACGAGCGTCGGACCGTAGAGCGCCTTGAACTCGTCGAAGTCGGAGCCGTCGACGAGGCGAGCGATGATTTCGCGAACATCGTAGGGCTTCCGCGCGTCGGCTTCGACGATGCCGTAAAGCTCGTCGGCCGGGTAGGCCGGATCGCGGGGCGGCGCGATGTCGAGCGACGCGGGCTTCGTGCGGTTGAGCCGCGACACGATGCGCCGCGCGATGCCGATGGCGTGCGCGTCGCTCTCCGCATAGTGGTCGACGACGCCGGACTGGCGCGCATGCACGTCCGCGCCGCCGAGTTCCTCCGCCGTGACGATTTCCCCGGTCGCGGCGCGCACGAGCGGCGGACCGCCGAGAAAGATCGTACCGTTACCCTTCACGATGACGCTCTCGTCGCACATCGCGGGCACATAGGCCCCGCCCGCCGTGCACGGCCCCATGACGAGCGCGATCTGCGGGATGCCCTCCGCCGACATCTGCGCCTGATTGTAGAAGATGCGGCCGAAATGGCGCTCGTCGGGGAAGATCTCATCCTGCATCGGCAGGAACGCACCGCCCGAATCGACGAGATAGAGGCACGGCAGCCGGTTCGCGCGGGCGATGTCCTGCGCGCGAAGATGCTTCTTTACCGTCAGCGGATAATAGGTGCCGCCCTTCACGGTCGCGTCGTTGGCGACGATCATGCATTCGACGCCCGACACGCGCCCGATCCCCGCAATGACCCCCGCCGCATGCGCGTCGCCGCCATAAAGACCGTGGGCGGCGAGCGCTCCGATTTCGAGGAAGGGCGACCCCGGATCGATAAGCAGCGCGATGCGGTCCCGCGCGAGAAGCTTGCCTCGCGCGACGTGCCGCGCGCATGCCTCAGCCCCGCCGCCACCTTGCGCGAGCGCGGCCTTTTCGCGAAGCCTCGCGACGAGAGCCGTCATCGCCTCCGCATTCGCCCGGAAAGCTGCGGAGCGCCTGTCGATGACGCTGTTCAAGACTGCCATGCCCGCTCCTGGATTCGTCCCGCACAGGCGGAACGCGACTTCACCGCAAGACGATCCGAATAGTATCGAGGAGCCGTTCCGAAAACGGGCGGCCCTAACGCAAGACGTGCACCTCCACCGAAAGAGCGATGTCGCGCCATGTCCGGTCGGCGGTCAGCACCGGCAGGCGCAGTTTTTCTGCGAGCGCAAGGCAAGCGCGGTCGCCGAGCGAAAGGCCGAAGGCCTTCGTCGCAACGCGCAGCGCGCCCGCGCGAAAGGCGAGGTCTTCGTCGAACGGCACGATTTCGAGGCCGTAGCGGTAAAGCGCCGCGCGAACGAGCGGCATGTCGGCACCGCGCTCCTGAAGTTTCGCCACCACCTCGGAGAGGTTCACGGAGGACATCGCGGCGTTTCCGAAAAAAGCCTCGGCACGGTCTGCGCCGGGCTCGCCGCCGAGATGCGCGAGGATGGCCGAGGCGTCGAGCACGATCGCAGCGCACATCAGCGGCGCCTCGGCAGTGGCGCGCGGGCACATGTGCGCTTTCTAGCCACGCGTTTCCGCCTCCGCCTCACGCCGCCGGTCCTTGATGAGGTCGTCGGCGAGACCGCTTCCAAGCAGTCCTTTCATCATCGCCTGAGCCTGTCTCGCGCCGACGCGCGGGCTCAACACATGGAGTTCGCCATCCTCCAGCCAGGCGAGAAGCGCGTCGCCTTCTTCCACCTGCATCGCTTCGCGAAGCGCCGCCGGTATCACCACGCGGCCGCCGGGGCCAAGCGTCAGACGCAGGCGGTTCGCGGCCCCGAAGCCTGGTTTTTCAGTGTCGTCCGCGACGAACGGAGCCTGCGGCGCTTCCTCGAAGCCGGTCCCCCGCGAGGGCGCGCCATCCGGCCGTTCGTCCTTTTTTCTGCGCGCCATTTCATCCTCCATTTTGCCAGACTGTATCACATCGAGCAAAATTGGCAACCTGTCCGCTGGTGGCTATTACACATAAAATGACATCAAATCACATTTTGCCAAATAGCTCGCGACCGATGAGCATGCGGCGGATTTCGCTCGTGCCCGCTCCGATTTCGTACAGCTTCGCGTCACGCAGGAGCCGCCCCGTCGCCGTGTCGTTGATATAGCCGGTGCCGCCGAGAAGCTGGATCGCGTCGAGGGCGACGCGCGTCGCCGCTTCCGCCGCATAGAGGATCGCGCCTGCAGCATCCTCGCGCGTCGTCTGCGCCCGATCGCAGGCGCGCGCGACCGCGTAGACGTAGGCGCGGGCCGAATTCAGCGCGACCGCCATGTCGGCAACCTTGCCCTGCACGAGCTGGAACGTGCCGATGGGCTTGCCGAACTGCTTGCGCTCGTGGATGTAGGGCAGCACGATGTCGAGCGCCGCCTGCATGATGCCGAGCGGTCCGGCGGCAAGCACGGCGCGCTCATAATCGAGGCCAGACATCAGCACCGAGACGCCGCGCCCCTCGCCGCCCATGACGTTCGCCTCCGGCACCTCGCAATCCTCGAAGACAAGTTCGGCCGTGTCTGAGCCGCGCATGCCGAGCTTGTCGAGCTTCGGCGAGACGGTAAACCCCGGCATGCCCTTTTCGATCAGGAACGCTGTGATACCGCGCTGCCCGGCGGTGGGGTCGGTCTTCGCATAGACCACGAGCACGTCGGCGTGCGGCGCATTGGTGATCCACATCTTCGTGCCGTTCAGCACATAGCGGTCGCCGCGCTTCTCGGCCCGCGTGCGCATCGACACGACATCGGACCCGGCCTCCGCCTCCGACATTGCGAGCGCGCCGACATGTTCGCCGGAGATAAGCTTCGGCAGGTAGCGGCGTTTCTGCTCGTCCGCGCCATTGCGGCGGATCTGGTTCACGCAGAGATTGGAATGCGCGCCATAGGAAAGCCCCACGCTCGCGCTCGCCCGGCTCACCTCTTCGACGGCGATGCAATGATGCAGATAGCCGAGCCCCGCGCCGCCCCATTCCTCTTCGACCGTGATGCCGTGAAGGCCGAGCGCGCCCATGGGCTGCCACAAATCGCGCGGGAAAGCGTTCGAGCGGTCGATCTCGGCCGCGCGCGGCGCAATATTGTCGTCGGCGAAGGCGCGCACGCTGTCGCGCAGCATGTCGGCTTCCTCGCCCAGCCCGAAATCGAGACCGCGATAGCTGGCCATGACGTCCTCCCGCTCTTGTTTTCTATAATGAGGCGCTTGAGGGAGGCTTGCTGTCAACAGGGCGGAACGGCTATTCGGCGGCCTTCCGCGTCTGTCCGTCCGTTGCGAAAGCCGCTTCAAGCTCGGCATAACGGGCCGTTGCCTTCGCGATGTTGGCTTCCTTCACATGGCCGAAACCGCGGATGATGTCCGGCACGGCGGCATAGGCAGCGGCGAGGCTCAGATTGGCGCGCGTCAGCGATGGCAGGAGCCGCTCGATACGCGCCTCGTAGTCGGCGAGAAGCGCGCGCTCGACCTTGCGTTCGGCGAGCCGCGCAAACGGGTCGAGCCACGTTCCACGCAAGCGCTTGCCTTTGGCGAGAACGCGCAGCACCGGCAGCATCCACGGCCCGAAGGTCATCTTCTTGAGTTGCCCGGTGTCGGGATCGCGGCGGCCGAAGATCGGCGGCGCAAGATGGAACTTGAGTTTCACGTCGCCGTCGAACTCAGCGCTGATCTGCTCCGCGAAGGCGCCGTCCGTGTAGAGCCGCGCGACTTCATATTCGTCCTTGATCGCCATGAGCCGGAAGAGGTTCTGCGCGACCGCGCGGGTCAGCGCCTCGCTTTGCGGCGCGACGGCGATTTCGCGCTCGCGGACCCGGTCGATGAACGCGAGATAGCGCGCGGCATAGGCCACATCCTGATAGGCGGCGAGTTCGGCTGCGCGAAGGCCGACGAGGTCGTCGAGCGTCTGTGCGAGTTTCGGCGCGGGATTGAGCAGCGCCGCGATGCGGTCGGGCCAGAGCGCCGCCTCGCGGCCGAACGCGAAGGCGCGCTTGTTCGCGTCGACGCTCGCGCCATTCAGCTCGATCGCGCGCAGGATCGCACCGCGTTCGAGTGGGATAAGGCCCTTCTGCCAGGCAAAACCCGTCAGCACCATGTTGGCGAAGATCGCGTCGCCGACGAGCGCGACCGCGATGGCCTGCGCCGGGCATTCGTGGACCGCGCGGGCGCGCTTCGCGAGCCGTGCTGTCATGGCGGGCACATCGAAGGCGACGGCGTTGTCGCGGACGAATTCGGCGGTCGGCGTGATGCGCGGATCGGCAACGACGGCGGTGCGCGCCTCGCTCATCATCGGCAGGCCGTTCTTGCCGTGCGCGACAACGATATCGGCCGCCAGCACGAGATCGGCCTGCCCCGCACCGATGCGCGGGCTGAAAAGCTCCGTCTGCGGCTCGCCGATGCGCAGGTGCGAATAGACGCCGCCGCCCTTCTGCGCGAGGCCGATCTGATCCACGACGCGAACCTGACGGCTGTGGAGATGGGCTGCCATGCCGAGGATCGCGGCAAGCGAGGTGATGCCGAGCCCGCCGATGCCCGTCATCAACATGTTGTAGCCATCTTCGGGGATCGCGGGCAGCGCGGGATCGGGCATGTTGGGCGACGCGTGCGCCGCCTGCGCGCGTTTGCGCGTGCCTCCGTAAACCGACACGAAGCTCGGGCAGAACCCATCGACGCAGGTCGCGTCCTGATTGCATGTAGATTGGTTGATTCTGCGCTTCCGGCCGAACTCGGTCTCGACCGGCTCGACCGAAAGGCAGTTGGAGGCGCGGGAGCAATCGCCGCAACCTTCGCAGACGCTTGTGTTGATAAGCAGCCGCCTATCCGATTGTTCCATAAGGCCGCGCTTGCGGCGACGGCGCTTCTCGGTGGCGCAAACCTGATCGTAGATGAGGACGCTCACGCCCGGCACGGAGCGCAGTTCCTGCTGCACCGCGTCGAGCCGCGAACGGTGGTCGAAACTCGTGCCCGCAGGGATCACGGGGTCGCGGCGGTGGCGGTCGGGATCGTCGCTCACGATGGCGATACGGGAAACGCCCTCGGCGCGCATCTGGGCCGCAATCTGCGGCACGGTGAGTTGGCCGTCGACCGGCTGGCCGCCGGTCATGGCGACCGCGTCGTTATACAAGATCTTGTAGGTGACGTTCGCGCCCGCCGCGATGGCCTGCCGGATCGCGAGGCTGCCCGAGTGAAAATAGGTGCCGTCGCCGAGATTGGCGAAGACGTGGGTCTCGTCGGTGAACGGCGCCTGACCAACCCACAGCACGCCCTCCCCACCCATCTGGGTGTAAACGTCGGTGTTGCGGTTCATCATGGTGGCGAGATAGTGGCACCCGATGCCCGCCATGCCACGGCTTCCGTCCGGCACCTTCGTCGAGGTCGAGTGCGGACAGCCGGAACAGAAATACGGCGTGCGCAGATGGATCGGCGCGGCGGCAGCCTGTTGCGCGGCCTCCGCGAGGCGCACCTCGGCGGCTTTCATGCGCGGCGTCTTCATCGCTTCCGGCAGAACGCGAAGGATCGCGCGCGTCACATGCGCGGTGTCGATGTCGAGCACGTCGCTTATGAGCGGGCGGTCGTCGAGGTCGCGCTTGCCGAGGATGCGCGGGCGGCGTCCGTCCGGCAGCCCATAAAGCGCCGCGCGAAGCTGATGCTCGATCATGTCGCGGCGTTCTTCCACCACGAGCACGGTTTCGAGGCCGTTCGCAAACGCGCGCGCACTGTGATCCTCCAGCGGCCAGACGAGGCCGATCTTGTACACGCGAAGGCCGAGCGCCGCCGCTTCTGCGTCGGAAAGGCCGAGATCGCGCAGCGCCTGCCGCACATGCAGATAGGCCTTGCCCGAAGCCGCGATGCCGAAGCGGGCGGCGGGGCTGTCGATGGCGAGACGGTCGAAGCCGTTTTCGCGCGCAAAGGCCATCGCGGCCGGAAGGCGGAAATGGCGGTGGATTTCCTCCTGCTCAGGCGGCGTCCGGCCAAGCCGCGCGTTGCGCCCGCCGAGCGGCTCGGCCACGCCATACGGCGCGAACGAACGGTAGCGCAGCGGATCGATGCGCACGGTTGCGCTTGCGTCCATCGTGTCGGAGATGGCTTTCAGGCCGACCCAAAGCCCCGCGAAGCGCGAGAGGTCGAAGCCCTTAATGCCGAATTCGATGATTTCGGCGATGTCGGCGGGGCTGAGCACGGGAATTTCGGCGTCCGCGAAGGCGAAATCGCTCTGGTTCGGCAGCGTCGAGGATTTGCACGAGTGGTCGTCGCCCGCGAGCGCCAGCACGCCCCCATTTTTCGCGGTGCCAAAGAAATTCGCGTGCTTGAAGGCGTCGCCGGAGCGATCCACGCCCGGCCCCTTGCCGTACCAGATGCCGAACACGCCGTCATGACGCGCGCCGGGGAAAAGCGATGCCTGCTGACTACCCCATACGGCCGTCGCCGCGAGTTCCTCGTTCACGCCCGGCTGGAACACGATGTGGCTTTCGGCGAGGCGCTTCTTCTCCTGCCAAAGCTGCTTGTCGTAGATGCCGAGCGGAGAACCACGATAGCCGGAGATAAAACCCGCTGTGTCGAGGCCCATGGCCACGTCGATCTGGCGGCGGAGAAGCGGAAGCCTGACAAGAGCCTGCACGCCCGTGACAAAGACCTGGCCTTGATCGACGCGATACTTGTCGTCGAGGCTGATGGAGGGCGCAGACGCTAATGTGTCCATTGGCTTCTCCCATGGTCGGACTATGAGTATCCCATGAGAGAACTGAAAAGACTTTGCAAAGTTCTGAGAGGTGTTGCGAGCGTCGGATTAAGGCTTTCACAAAACGCGATTGAGAGCATATTTTAGGCGCAATCGCGCTAATAGGCCGCAGAGGAGATGCATCCATGCCCGGCACCGCCGCTTACCCGCTCGATCCCGTCGACCGCACCATTCTCATGCTGCTTCAGGCCGACGCGTCGCTATCCACGGCGGAAATTGCCGCCCGCGCGGGCGCTTCGCAATCGTCGGTGTGGCGGCGTATCGAGAAGCTGGAGGCGGCGGGCATCATCCAGCGGCGCGTCGCCATCCTCGACCGCAAGAAGCTCGGCCTCAACATGATGGTCTTCGCGCATGTGAAGCTTCAGGCGCACGGCCAGCGCACGCTGCCCGCCTTTGAGGACGCGATTCGCCGCTTTCCCGAGGTCGTCGAGTGCCACACGCTGCTCGGCGAGACGGACTATCTGCTGCGCGTCATCACGCGCGACACGGAATCCTACGAGACTTTCTTCCGCAAACATCTGAGCCAGGTCGCGTCCGTGCAGTTCACAAACTCGTCCATGGCGATTTCGGAGGTGAAGAGCACGACGGAGCTGCCGCTGTCTCTTTTGTGAGTGAGGCAGCGGCAGCCAGCGATCAAGGGAAAAGCTTGAGGTCGTAGGTGTGCGCGGACTGGCGCGTGGCGTCCTTTGTCTTGTACTTCACGCGGAAGGTGAGCGGGCCGTCGAAGGGCTTCTCCACCTTGCCGACCTTGGCCACGATCACGCCGCCGTCGACCTTCTCCTTGCACTTGCCGCCGGGCGGAAGGATCTTGTCCGGGCGAACCGAGAGCGTCAGTTCCGGCGCGCCCTGAAGCACTTCGATTTCGGGTGTGCCGGTCAGCAACGACTTGCAGTCCTTCACGCCGTAGACCGGCATGATGTCGGAGGTTTCGTTGCTCTTGAGCGCGAGCGTCTTTTCGGCGGCGGAAGAGGCCATCGGGGCGGCGGCAAACAAGGCCAGCGCGGCGGCGGCCATGGAAATTCTGAGCATGGTAGTCCCTCTATGCTGTGATGGAGCGAAACTTGGGAACGGCAGCGCGTCATTCAACGCGTGGCGGTTCTTGAGGCGGCTTAATTCTTGTTTATCCCAGCGTGTCCGTAAGCGGACGAAAACGCGCCGGAATTGCGGCACAACGCCGATAATGGCCCGGCGCATAAGTCAGCAACGATTGTGGATGTGTGTCGCGGCGCGCGCCGCCTGCCCCATGCCGACGACGATCTGATTGAGCCCTTCGGTCACGTCGCCCGCCGCGTAAAGCCCCGGCACGGTCGTCTCCGCATGCGCGGCCACTTTGAGCGCGCCCGCCTCGTTGACGGCCGCGCCGAGCGCAGTGGCGAGGCCGGAGCGATAATCGCAGCCGATGGCGGAATAAACGATGTCGAACCGATGGACCGCGCCATCGTAGCCCAGCGCCTCGATGCCGTCGCCGCTGCGGGCAAGGGAGCGAATCGGCACCGGCACGAAATCGATGTCGTGTTCGGCGAGTGCGCTGAGTTTGGGGTGCTCGGGCGATAGCGGCTCGTCGAGCGAAAGCAGCGTAACATCGGCGCCCCACGTGCGGGCGATGAACTTCGCCTCGCCCAATCCACACGCGCCGCGCCCGATGACGCCGACGCGCTTGCCCTTCGCCTCGTAGCCGTCGCAAATCGGACAATAGCGCACGAGACCGGAGAGAACCGCCGCGTCCACGTCGGCAAGCCTTGGTGGGATGTCCACGACGCCGCTCGCGAGCAGCACGAAACGGGCGCGAAGCGTCCGCTCGCCGCCGTTAGCGTCGCGCAAGCCGACCGTGAAACCGTCTCCATCGCTTGCAAGCGCTGTCGCCTCGCGGGACAGGATACGCGCGCCATAGGTCTCGGCGTGATCGCGTGCGCGGCGCAACATCTCCACCCCGCCGATGCCTTGCGCGAAAAACGGCACATTGTGGCTTTCGGGGATGAGCGCCGCGCGCGGTTCGCCCTTGTCGATGACGACGAACCGCCGCTCGAAGCGCGCGAGATACAGCGCCGCAGTCAGCCCCGCAGGGCCGCCGCCGATCACGATGCAATCGAGTTTTTCAGTGTTCTCCATAAAAATGGAAAAGCGCCGACGCCTGCGTGGTTCCGCCGTGCGTCAATCTTTGAGCGTCTGCCCGAGCCGCCCCGCCAGATCCTGCACGAATTGCCACGCCACACGCCCCGAACGCGAGCCGCGCGTCATCGCCCATTCGAGCGCCTGCGCCTTCAGATCCTCCGGCGCGATCTTCAGCCCGTGATGCGCCACGTAGCCTTCCACCATCGCGAGATAATCGGCCTGCGAGCAATTATGGAAGCCGAGCCACAGCCCGAATCGATCCGACAGCGAAACCTTTTCTTCCACCGCCTCGCCCTGATGGATGGCGGTCGAGCGCTCGTTCTCCACCATCTCGCGCGCCATCAGGTGGCGGCGGTTCGACGTGGCGTAAAACAGCACGTTCTGCGGGCGCCCCTCGACGCCGCCTTCAAGCACAGCCTTCAGCGATTTATAGGCCGTATCGTCCGCGTCGAAAGAAAGGTCGTCGCAGAACACGATGAAGCGATGCGGGCTTTCGCGCATATGCGACAGGCAACGCGGCAGGCTCTCGATATCCTCGCGGTGGATTTCCACAAGCTTCAGCGCAGACGCGCCTTTGGCTGCGTGCTTTGCGGCAACTTCAGCATGCACCGCTTTCACGAGCGAGCTTTTGCCCATGCCGCGCGCGCCCCAGAGCAGCGCATTGTTGGCGGGAAGCCCGCGCGCGAAATTCTCCGTATTGTCGAGCAGCTTGTCGCGCACGCGGTCGACGCTCTTGAGAAGCGCGATGGGTGTCCGGTTCACATGCGGAACGGCGAGGAAGCGGCCGCCCTCGGCCTGCCAGACGAAGGCGTCCGCCGCCGCGAAGGTCTCTTTGCGCTCCTCCGGGGGAGCAAGGCGCTCCAGCGCCTCGGCGATGCGGGTCAGGAGCGGTTCGAGCGAATGCGGTGTGTCGGGCATGGTCAGGTCGCGGTTGTGGATGAAAAAAGCGCAAGGTTGGCGCGCCGATGTGGAAGAACGAGAAACTATGCGCTATTAAGCCACGGACGCAACGGCGCAGAAGTTGCCATATCAGCGCGAGCCATTATAAGAAAGCCACGTTCTTCTGCGCGAAAGGCTCGCGCCCGTTCTTTTCCGCACATCACGGAGTCCTCTCTATGATCTCTCCCGCATACGCCCAAGCGCCAGGCGCCGGAGCCGGCGATATTTTCGGCATGCTGTTCCCGCTCATCCTCGTCTTCGTCATCTTCTATCTGCTGGTGTTCCGTCCGCAGCAGAAGCGCATGAAGGAGCATCAGGCGATGCTGGACGCGGTGAAGCGCGGCGATACGGTCGTGACGGCGGGCGGCATCATCGGCAAGGTGACGCGGATCGGAGCCGACGGCGAGCTGAAGATCGAAATCGCCGATGGCGTGCAGGTGCGCGTGCTGAAGTCCACGATCACCGACGTTCGCGGCAAGGGCGAGCCTGTAAAGGGCGACGCGTCGAAAGACAAGGAAGAATCGCCCGCCGAATCCGGGGCGAACGGCGACAAGACGGCTGCGTAAGCGCGCAGCCTGAGTACGCAGCGCATCAAGGGGAACAGGGTCGATGAGCGCATTCACGTTGCATTTTTCGCGCTGGGGCGCGGTGGCGACGATTCTCATATCCGTCGCGTCGGTGATCTTCGCGCTGCCGAACGTGATACCGCTCTCGACCTATGAGAGCCTGCCCTCATGGGCGCAGCTTCCCCGCATGCCGCTCGGCCTCGACCTTCGCGGCGGCACGCACCTGCTTTACCAGATCGACACGGCGCAGTTGAAAAAGGACTGGCTGCAATCCATCCAGACCGAATCGCGCCGGTCGCTGAGCGAAGCGCGGATCGCTCATTCGGGCGTGGTCATCGCGGGCAATCAGGTGCGCGTAAACCTGCGCGACCCGGCGAATACGGACGCCGCGCTGACGAAGCTCAAGACTTTGGCGCAGCCGCTTTCCACGTCGCTGCTGACGAGTTCCGGCGGCGATACAGGAATGGACGTCGCCGTGCAGTCCACACAGCCGGGCGTCATCACGCTTGAGCCGACGCAGGCAGGCATTCAGCGCCGCATCGAAAACGCGATCTCGCGCTCCATCGAAGTCATCCGCCGACGCGTCGATCCGCAGGGCACGACCGAAGCGACCATTCAGGCGCAGGGCGGCGCAAACGGCAAGGATCGCATCCTCATCCAGGTGCCGGGCCTTGCTCCCGACGAGGTGAAGTCCCGCGTCGGCACCACGGCGAAACTCACCTTCCAGCTTGTCGACTCGTCGATGTCGGCGGAAGACGCGAAAGACCACGGCGTGCCGCCGGACTCCCAGCTTCTGCCGGATCAGGAGCGGCCGGGCCAGTTCGTGCTTGTGCATAAGGAAGTGATCGTTTCGGGCGACGACCTCGTGAACGCCTATGCGGGCTATGACAGCCGCGCGGGCGGTGTGGGCGAGCGCGCGGTCGATTTCGAGTTCAACAGCCGTGGTGCGGCGGCGTTCGCTCGCGTCACCCGCGAAAATATCGGCCGGCCCTTCGCCATCATCCTCGACGGCAAGGTGATCTCGGCCCCCGTCATCCGCTCCGAAATTCCGGGCGGACGCGGCCAGATCACGGGCAATTTCGGCGTCGAGGAAACGAACCGCCTCGCGCTGCTGCTGCGCTCTGGCGCGCTTCCGGCCGCGCTGTCCATTATCGAGGAACGCTCCGTCGGCCCAAGCCTCGGCGCGGACTCCATCGACGCGGGCTCCATCGCCGCCGCTGTCGGCTTCGCGGCTGTCTCGCTGTTCATGATCTCGGCTTACGGGCTGTTCGGCGTATTCTCCGTGATCGCGCTGGCCGTCAACATCGCCATCATCATGGCCTGCCTTTCGCTGTTCCACGCGACGCTGACCATGCCGGGCATCGCCGGTATCGTGCTGACCATGGGCGTCGCAGTGGATGCGAACGTGCTCATTTACGAGCGCATACGCGAGGAACTGCGAACCGGGCGAGGCATGATTTCAGCCATTGAGGCGGGCTTCGACCGCGCTTACGCGACGATCATCGACTCGCATCTGACCGCCCTTCTCGCCGCGCTGATCCTCTACGCTTTCGGGTCGGGCACGGTGAAAGGCTTCGCGGTCACGCTATCTTTCGGCATCGTGAGTTCGCTGTTCACCGCGATCACGCTGACGCGTCTGATGGTGTCGACATGGCTGCGCCAGACGCGCCCGACCGCCCTTCACATCTAGAGAGTCAAAAACGACACTCTAGTTTCTTATTGTCGAGCAACGCCGCGTCGAACGCGGCCTGCTCTAGCGCCGAACGAGCCAAGCCATGCTGCTGAAACCGCTGTTCCGCCTCCCGCAGAAGACGAACTTCCACTTCGTCAAATACTTCAAGGTCTGCTTCGCGCTGTCGATCATCGGCATCGTCGGCACGGTCGTGCTTCTGTTCATCCAAGGGCTGAACTTCGGCATCGACTTCAAGGGCGGCACGCTGATGCAGGTGCAGACGCCCACCGCCGCCGAAGCCGCCAAGCTGCGCACGACGCTGACTGAAATCGGCGTTGGCGAGATCCAGATCCAGAATTTTGGCAAGGACGACGAGCTTCTCATCCGCTTCCCGGAGCAGGAAGGCGGACCGGAGGCGCAGAAGGTCGCCGCCGACAAGGTTCTGGCCGCGCTCCCGCAAGGAACGAAGGAACTCCGCCGCGAGCAGGTCGGCAGCACCGTCTCGAAGGAGCTGATCAACTCGGCGATCTGGGCGCTCGTTCTCGCCAATCTCGGCATCTTCGCCTATGTGTGGTTTCGGTTCGAGTGGCAGTTCGCGCTCGGCGCCATCATCGCGCTCGTGCATGACGTGATGATCACCATCGGACTGTGGTCGCTGTTCGGACTCGACTTCGACCTCACCATCGTCGCGGCGCTACTCACCATCCTCGGCTATTCGATCAACGACACCGTCGTCATCTACGACCGTATCCGCGAGAATTTACGCCGCTACAAGAAGATGCCGCTCCCGCAGTTGCTCGACCTCTCCGTCAACGAGACGATGTCGCGCACGATCATGACCGTGGCCACCGTGCTCATGGCGCTGATCCCGCTTTATATCTTCGGCGGCGAGGTCATCCGCGGCTTCACCTTCGCGATGATCTTCGGCACGCTGATCGGAACCTATTCATCGGTTTACATCGCCGCGCCGTTCCTGATCCTCATCGGTGTCAAGCGCGACTGGAGCGGCGTCGAGAAGGCAGGCGCAAAGCCGGGCGTTCCCGCGTCCAAAGCTGCCAAGCCCGCTCCGTCCCGCCCCGAAAATCGCCCGGCCGTCGAGGCGAGCGAAGCCGATGCGTTTGAGCCGACGGACACGCCTGAGGTCGAAACTCCGACCCCCGCGCGGGTCGCTACAAAGCCATCCGGTTACCGTCCGCCTGCGGGACGCAAGGCCGGACGCGGCAAGCGCCGCTGACGGGAGCGCGGCCAATGAGCGGTTCCCTGATACGCCTTGGCCCGCGCGCACCTGTCTCGCTGACGCCGGGGGGCACGCTTCAATTCGCGGGCACGATCCGCGATGCGGCGCTCCTCATCTCGACCGCCGAAGTCTTCGCGTGGACGGCGCCCGAAGACTCGCGGGAGGCGGATATCCTCCGCTTCCTCGATACGCGCGAAACGCCGGGCGACTTCCTCCTCTACGGCACCGGCGCAAGCCTGCGCTTCGCCTCGCCTGCCTTCGCGCGGCAGATCGAAAAGCGCGGCCTCGGCCTCGAAACGATGGACACCGCAGCGGCCTGCCGCACCTACAATGTGCTCATCGCCGAGCGTCGCCGCTTTACCGCCGCGCTGCTCCCGATCCCGAGAGGCTGACCCGCATGTCGCCCGCCGCCGACACGCGCGCCGACGACCTGAGCGCGGCGGAACTCGTCCGCACGCGCGACCGCGACCGCTACTGGAGCGCGCTTTTCGCGGCCGATGCGGCCCGCCCCGCGCTTCTCGCTCTCTACGCCTTCAACGCCGAGTTGAACCACGTGCTTGCGGTCGCGCGCGAGCCGCTGGCCGGACAGATCCGCCTCAAATGGTGGCGGGATGCGATAGAGTCCGGCGCCACGGGCGAGAAAACCGGCAACCCCGTCGCCGACGCGCTGAAAGCCGCCGTTGCCGCGCATAACCTGCCCCGCGAGCGTCTCCTCGCCATGGTCGACGCGCGCGTGCCCGAACTGTTCGGCGACAGCCCCGCCGACAACGCGGAATTCGCAGGCCTCATCGAAGACTCCCAAGGCGCGTTGTTCGAACTCGCAGCAGCAGCGCTTGGCGACCGAAGCGACACCACGAAAGACGCCGCCCGCGAGGCAGGTCTTGCGCTCGGCGTCATCGAAACACTGCGCGCGCTGCCTTTCTCCGTCGCGCACGGTCGCCTGCCCCTGCCGTTCGCGCTCCTTGAAGCGAAAGGCGTCGATTTCGAAGCCATGGCGCTCGGCGAGGTCAGCCCCAAACTCAGGGCCGCACTTACCGAATTGCGCGCCGACGCTGCGTTAGCCCTTCAGCGTTTTCGCGTGAAGCAGGCCAACATCGCGCCGCACGCACGCGCGGCCTTCCTTCCTCTGGCGCTCGTCGAGCCCTATCTTCAGGCGATGGCCGCGCCAAACTTCCACCCCTTGCGGGACAGCGTCACGCTCAACCCGCTGGGCCGGTTCTGGCGCATCTGGCGCGCGGCGCGCCGCAACAAACTCTGACGGACGAACGATGACCGCATCCGAACAGAAGACCCTCAAACGCTTCTACAAAGACGCCACCGTCGCCGAGCACGACGGCGCGTTCCAGATCCACCTCGACGGGCGCACCATAAAGACGCCCGCCGGCCGCGCGCTCGCCGTGCCGACTCGGGGCCTCGCCGACGCCATCGCCGGGGAATGGAACGAGCAAGGCGAGACCATCGCGCCGCACAGCCTGTTCTTCACGCGGCTTGCGAACAGCGCCGCCGACGCAGTCGCGCCGCGCGAAGCCGAGGTCGTGGACGAAATCGTGTCCTTCGCGGCGAGCGACCTTCTGTGCTATCGCGCGCCTTTTCCCGCCGCGCTCGCCACCCGGCAGGCGGAGGCCTGGAACCCGGTGCTCGCCTTCATCCGCGAGAAATATGGCGCGACGTTCGAGGTGGCCGAGGGTGTCGGCCATGTCGCGCAGCCGCCCGCGTCGCTCGAAGCCATTCGCAACGCCGTCGCCGCCTACGGGCCGTTCCGGCTCGCCGCGCTGCACATGATGACGACGCTCACCGGCTCGGCGCTGCTCGCGATCGCGCATGTGGATGGATTCCTCGATCTGGCGGCGACGTGGGCAGCGGCGCATGTCGATGAGGCGTGGCAGGCGGCGCAATGGGGCCAGGATTTTGACGCCGCCGAGCGTCTGAAGCGCCGCTCCGACGATTTCGACAAGGCGTCGCGCTTCTTCGCGCTCGCGTAAGCGGCGCACCAAAATCCACCGCACCACAAAGCCTTAGGACGCGGCAATGGCACCAAGTCGGCCCGGCGGGTTTATGCCAACCGAGCGCCGCTGCGCGGGCAGCGGCGGAGGCGGACTCGCGGAGGTCTGAACGTGGCACTTACCGGCATGGCATCCGAACCATGAGCGCGGCGGAACCGAATGCGGCAAGCGCGACCGCGCCCGATCTTGACACGACGGTTCCCGCAGCCGGGTTATCGCCGGACGGCCTCGAAGCACTGCTCCGCGAAATCGGCGCGCGCCGCTATCACAATCTGCACCCGTTTCACAAGCTGCTGCATGGCGGCAAGCTCTCGAAGCCGCAGGTGCAGGCGTGGGCATTGAACCGCTATTATTACCAGGCGACGATCCCGCGAAAGGATGCGGCGCTAATTTCGAAGATGGCCGACCGCGCCATGCGCCTCGAATGGCGGCAGCGCTATTTCGATCACGACGGCATCGGCGACGACGAGGGCGGCATCGTGCGCTGGCTTCGCCTGACGGACGCGCTGGGCCTGCCGCGCGGTTATGTCGAGTCCACGCGCGGCATCCTTCCGGGCACGCGCTTCGCCTGCGACGCCTATCTGAATTTCGCGCGCGAGAAGACGCTACTCGAAGGCATCGCGTCCTCGCTCACCGAACTCTTTGCGCCCGGCATCCACTCGGAGCGCATCTCCGGCATGCTCGCTAATTACGATTTCATCGACGAGGCGATGATGGGCTATTTCACCCGACGACTCGGTCAGGCCCCGCGCGACGTAGAATTCGCGCTGACTTATGTGAGGGCGCACGCGCGCACGGCGGATGCGCAGCAGGCGGTTGTGGACGCGCTTCTGTTCAAGACGCAGGTGCTCTGGGCGCAACTCGATGCGCTGCATCTCGCCTATGTCGAGCCGGGGCTGATCGCGCCCGGAGCTTTCCGTCCATGACGAGCTTGGCGCGAACGCGGCCTCTCGTATCGGCGCGCAGCGCGCCAATAATGCCGAGGCATGTGCGCCTGCATTTCGATCCGGTGCGCGGGCGACACGCTGTGCTCGCGCCGGAGCGGGTCTACTGGCCGGACGACATCGCCGTCGACATCCTGAAGCTCTGCGACGGCGAGCGAACCATTGCCGCCATGTCTGCGACGCTCGCCGCCGAGTACGCCGCACCCGTCGAGACCATTGAAGCCGATGTGCTGGAGTTCATACAGGGATGGATGGATTTGCGCCTGCTGACGCTGTGACGTCCAACGCCGCCGCGCGCGCCGGGCCGCCGCTCGGCCTGCTCGCGGAGTTGACGCATCGCTGCCCGCTGCAATGCCCCTATTGCTCGAACCCGCTGACCCTCCTCAAGGCGGCGGATGAACTCGACACGCGCGGTTGGCGCTCCGCGTTCGAGCAGGCGGCGGACCTCGGCGTGCTTCAGGTGCACCTGTCGGGCGGCGAGCCAACACTTCGGGCGGACCTCGATGACTTCGTGGCGGCGCTCTCGGCGCGCGGCGTCTACACGAACCTCATCACGGCGGGCGTGACGCAGACCCGCGAACGCGTGGCGCGGCTTGCCGATTGCGGTCTCGATCATGTGCAACTCAGCCTTCAGGCGCTCGACGCCGAGATGTCCGACCGCATCGGCAATTACACGGGAAGCCTCGCGCGGAAGCTTGATGTGGCGCGATGGGTGCGCGAGGCGGGTCTTCCGCTGACGCTCAACGCGCCGACGCACCGCCACAATATCGGGCAGGCGGCCGCGTTGATCGAGCTTGCGCTTGAACTCGACGCGGACCGACTCGAAATCGCGCATGTGCAATATTACGGCTGGGCGGCGAAGAACCGCGCGGCGCTGGTGCCGGATTATGACGCCGTCCTCGAAGAAGCCGCCATCGTCGGCGAAGCGCGCGAGCGGCTGAAGGGCTTGCTCAACATCGACTACGTAACGCCCGACACCTACGCGCAATTCCCGAAGCCGTGCATGGGCGGCTGGGCGAAGGACGTCATCACCATCACGCCTTCCGGCAAGGTTCTGCCGTGCCACGCCGCCGAGATCCTTCCCCTGCCCTTCGACACGGTGAGGGACAAGCCGCTCGCTGAAATCTGGTATGACGGCGCGGCGTTCAATCGCTTTCGTGGCGATGAATGGATGAAGGAGCCGTGCCGCTCCTGCCCGCGCAAGGCGGTCGATTTCGGTGGGTGCCGGTGTCAGGCGTTCGCGCTCACGGGCGACGCTGAAGCCACGGACCCAGCGTGCAGCCTCTCGCCTCATCACGGGCTGATGGCCGGGTTTGCCGAGGCGAGCGCCGCCGCCCCGCCACCCTTCGTTTACCGGCGGATCGGGCGCACTTAACCGCAAACTTCAGTTGTCTTCGAGATTCAGGGGAAGAACGCAGGTCGCGGCGAGTTCATCGACCGCCCCTTTCCAGGCGTCGTCCGTGTCCTCGCGTATATCGACACTCTTGCTTGCAAGAAGCTTCCCGGTCTCCACGTCGCGGACGAAAACAGCCATGGCGCGCGGGACATCCTGTACTTTCTGCACCGATCCGGTGATGGAAATCACGGCATCGACCTTACGGGCAAGCGCGCCGTCGCACCCGTTGCACGCGCTGAGGTTGAAGGCACGCGCAGACGGCTCCACCGGCGTCAGGTCCGCCATTTCGAACTTGCCGGAGCGGACAAGGGCTTCGCGCAACCGGGCGGCCGCCGCCTTGAGCCGCTGCGCCTCTTCGGGACGGCTGCCAAGGCTCGCGGTGTCGGAATTCGCGTCGATCATTTCAAAATCGAAGACCGCAACGCGTTCCGCCGCCGAAAGGCCACCGACGCCGAGGCAAAGAAACAAGACGAGTGCTGTCGAAAATATACGCATAGGTCGAATATGAACGCCGGGCTTGGGCGCGGCAACGGCGCTCCGTATCTGCATCGGCCTATGGTTACCGGCGTGAGCGTAGCGCAAAAGCAATAAGACAGAGCATTTCCATAAGTCCGCTTCAAAAAGAAACGCTTTGGTGCTGTGGCGCATAGGTTTGATGCACATCAGTACACGACGACCGAACGGATGCTCTGGCCCTTGTGCATGAGATCGAAGGCGTCGTTGATCTTCTCCAGCGGCATCCTGTGCGTAATCATCGGGTCGATCTCGATCTTCTTTTCCATGTACCAGTCGACGATCTTCGGCACGTCGGTGCGGCCGCGCGCGCCACCGAACGCCGAGCCCTTCCACACGCGGCCCGTGACGAGCTGGAACGGCCGCGTCGAGATTTCCTTGCCCGCTTCCGCCACGCCGATGACGATGCTCGTGCCCCAGCCGCGATGACAGCATTCGAGCGCCTGCCTCATCACGGTGGTGTTGCCGGTACAGTCGAAGCTGTAGTCCGCGCCGCCGCCTGTGAGGTTCACGAGATGGGCCACGATGTCGCCCACGTCCTTCGGGTTGACGAAGTGCGTCATGCCGAAGCGGCGGCCCCATTCCTCTTTCGACGGGTTGATGTCCACGCCGACGATCTTGTCAGCGCCCACCATCCGCAGGCCCTGAATCACGTTCAGGCCGATGCCGCCGAGGCCGAACACCACGCAATTCGCGCCGGGCTCGACCTTCGCGGAGAAGATCACCGAGCCGACGCCCGTGGTCACGCCGCAGCCGATGTAGCAGGACGTATCGAAGGGCGCGTCCTCGCGGATCTTCGCCACAGCGATCTCGGGCAACACGGTGAAGTTCGAAAACGTCGAGCAGCCCATATAGTGGAAGATCGTCTGTCCCTTGTAGGAGAAGCGGCTCGTGCCGTCCGGCATCAGGCCCTTGCCTTGAGTCGCGCGGATGTGCGTGCAGAGGTTCGTCTTGCGGCTTAGGCAGGATTTGCACTGGCGGCACTCTGGTGTGTAAAGCGGGATGACGTGGTCGCCGGGCTTCACGCTCGTCACCCCCGCGCCGACCTCTCGCACGATGCCAGCACCCTCGTGGCCGAGGATCGACGGGAAAATGCCCTCGCTGTCAAAACCGTCGAGTGTATAGGCGTCGGTGTGGCAGATGCCCGTCGCCATGATCTCGACGAGCACCTCGCCCGCCTTCGGCCCTTCGAGGTCCACTTCAACGATTTCGAGCGGCTTCTTCGGCTCGAATGCGACGGCGGCGCGCGTTTTCAATCCCGTATCCTCCCTTTGCGTTTTCCGCATATGTGACAAGAGAGTTTACGCCGCGCGCTGCCGCTTTCAACAAGGCCGGCTCGACACTTCCACGGCTCTCACGTCGGATTGAAGCTCGCGCGCCGGGGCCTAAGGGCAGCCGCCCGCATCCAAGGACGATCCCGAGCGGCTGAAGCGCGTCGCGCGTGTCCCGATCAGCCTTCCGACGGGACGGGCGCAATATCCGCACGCGGCCGGTTCTCGACGAGCGGCTCGCCCGTGATGATGTAGGCCGCGATTTCCGCGATGTTCGTGCAGTGATCGCCGATTCGCTCGATGTTCTTCGCGCAGAACAGGAGATGTGCCGAGAAGGTGATCGTGCGCGGGTCTTCCATCATGTAGGTAAGCAACTCGCGGAACAGCGCATTATACTGGCGGTCGATTTCCTCGTCGCGGTTCCAGACGAGCAGCGCCTGATCGAGATTGCGCTGCGAATATGCGTCGAGCACCGTCTTGAGCTGAAGGGCCGCCAGATCGCCGATAGCGGTGAGGCTCTTCGTCATGGGCGAGAGCCACGCCTTTTCATCGAACTGCGCGAGGCGCTTCGCCGTGCTTTTCGCGAGGTCGCCGATGCGTTCGAGGTCGCTCGCGATGCGAAGCGCGCCCAGCACAACGCGAAGGTCCACCGCGACCGGCTGGCGGCGCGCGATGAGCTGAACCGTCATTTCCTCGACTTCGCGCTGCACCGCGTCGATCACCTGATCGCCGGCAATAACCTTGATCGCCTTTTCCGGATCGGCCTCGGTGACGGCGGAGAGCACGAGCCGCAATTGCTGCTCGGCGAGACCACCCATGCGGGCGATGGCGTTTTCGAGAGCCTTGAGCTCCTGATCGTAGGCGGTGACGGTGTGGGCAGTCATTTCCCTATTCCTTCTTGAAGGCCGGCTCGGCTGCGAAAATGCATTGGATATTCGGACCAGGAACGGGAAGAGCGCCATGCGCCAAAACCCCCTTTTTGGATGAAGCCGAGTCCGCTCGCGTCATTATCGCCTTTCTTTAAGACAGAAACGTAACAGCAATTTAACGCTGCAAGTATCAGCGCAGACGACGGTTCAGCACCTCCATCAGTTCGGCTACCTTGCTGCGCTGTTCCTCAGCGTTGCCGCTCTGAATCGCATGCTCGACGCAATGGCTGACGTGGTTCTCCAGGATTTCGCTTTCCACCTTGCGAAGGGCGGCCTGCACCGCAGCGATCTGGGTAATGATGTCGATGCAATAGCGTTCATCGGCAACCATGCGCGCGATGCCGCGCACTTGACCTTCGATGCGCGCCAGTCGTCGCAGCCTCTTGTCCTTGCCGTCCTGCATCGGAAATTTGTACCATCACGGGGTATGACAGACAACGAATCGCTCGGGCGCCAAGCGCATGACCGCGCATGTTGATGCGGGCGATGTCGTTGACGGCTGCCCGCTTTGCGCTCATCCTGATCGAACGCGAGCCGCCGCAAAACGCATGGCGTTGCCAATCGCGGTTTCGGCTGCAAAGGCGTGACGCAAATCTTGTGCTCGCGCGCGAAAATTGCGACAACGCATCCAATCAGCGGACAAATCGAGACGAACACAAAGGCTACCCATGTCAGGGCATTCGCAATTCAAGAACATCATGTATCGCAAGGGCGCTCAGGATTCGAAGCGCTCGAAGATGTTTTCCAAGTTCGCGCGCGAAATCACTGCCGCCGCAAAGATCGGGTTGCCCGACCCCGCAATGAACCCGCGTCTTCGCACAGCCATCCTTGCGGCCCGCGCGCAGAACATGCCGAAAGACAACATCGAGCGCGCGATCAAGAAGAGCCAGGAAGCGGGCGGCGCGGATTACATCGAAGTGCGCTATGAAGGTTTTGCGCCCGGCGGCGTCGGCATCATCGTGGAAGCGCTCACCGACAACCGCAACCGCACGGCGGGCGAGGTGCGCTCGCTGTTCACGAAGTACGGCGGAAACCTTGGCGAAACGGGCGCGGTGTCGTTCAGCTTCGACCGCGTGGGCGAGATCGAATATCCGCTTTCTGCCGGAAGCGCGGAAGAGATGCTGGAAGCCGCCATCGAGGCGGGCGCCGACGATTGCGAGTCCGACGCCGAGGCGCACTGGCTGACGACCACCATCGACGCGTTCAGCGAGGTTCAGGCTGAGCTTGAAAAGAAGTTCGGCCCGGCGAAATCGGCCGCTATCGGATGGCGCCCGCAAAACACCGTCGAGGTGGACGAGGAAAAGGGCGAGAAGCTTCTGAAGCTCATCGATTCGCTGGAAGATTCCGACGACGTGCAGAAGGTCTACGCGAACTTCGAGATGAGCGACAAGGTCATGGAGAAGCTCAGCGCGTAAGATGCGGTCGGGCGGCGGCGTTCCCGCGCGAAAGCCGGGGCGCGGCTTGCGGGAAACGGCGCCTGTTTCCGCTTTTCTTCGCCGAGCGTTATTGCCCCGCTGCCTTGCGGCTCAAGACCCCGCGAAGATGTATTCGTCCACCTTCTTGCAGTCTTCCGGCGTCAGCACCACGATTGCCGGAATTTCGATCCGCTTGAAAACAGCCTCGATCTTCGACGCGCCCCAGCCGTTGTTGTTGGTCGTCTTGTCGAAGATCGGCTTCACATCCTTAACGATGCAAGTGCCGCGCGTATAGGACGCGGTCAGGCCCACAGTGCGCTTGGCCGAGCCGTGAAGCCCGGGGATCGTACCTTCGAGCCAGCCGGTCGTCGAAAGCGCGTATGTCTTGGGATCGGTTTCGGTGGCGAAAAAGCTCTCCACCTCGAACTCGCAGGAGAAGGCGCGGCAGTATATGCCCGTCTTGATGTCCTCGATCTTCTCCTTGAATATGGTCTTGACGAAAGCTCTGATTTCTCGCGGTTCACCGCCAAGCACCGGAGCGGCCATACCAAGCGTTATCGCAAGGGCATAAGCAAATAAACGAGGCGTGGGCATCGGGAAAACCTGCTCGCGTTGCATGAAAACTATTCCCCCCACTGTCTTTTGCTTCTAAAGAAGTAACCCTAGTGCGCAAGGCTTATCTGCGCCGTATCGCCGCAAAAAGATGGAAAATCGGCTCCGACTGCGCTACGACACGCTCAAATTATCACAAGGGCAAACGAATGCGCATTGACTCCATCCCGATCGGCAACAACCCGCCTTTCGATATCAACGTGCTCGTCGAGGTTCCCATTGGCGGCGAACCGATCAAGTACGAACTCGACAAGCCGTCGGGAACGCTGTTCGTCGACCGCATGCTGTACACCGCGATGCACTATCCGGGCAATTACGGCTTTGTGCCGCACACGCTGTCGGAAGACGGCGATCCGCTCGACGTGCTCATCGCGAATAACCGGCCGATCGTGCCGGGCGCGATCTGCAACTGCCGCCCGATCGGCGTTCTTTTCATGCGCGACGAAGCAGGCGGCGACGAAAAGATCATCGCGGTGCCTTCGGACAAGATTTCGCCGACCTATCGCGGCATCAGAGATTACACCGACCTGCCGGACATGCTTCGCAACCGCATCGCCCATTTCTATGAGCACTACAAGGATCTCGAACTTGGCAAGTGGGTGAAGATCGACCGTTGGGGCGGCGAAGCGGAAGCGCGCGACCTCATTCTGAAGGCGATCGAGGACGGCCGGAAAAAGGGCTGATCCCCGGACGCTCATGGCTGTATTTGGGGGCGTTGGTACAATTGCCGCGCCCCCGTCAAAATTCCGACATCGGATCTTGCACGGATCGGTGCCGGGTTACACCTGATCTTCCATTGGGGGCGGCCTTGCCAGTGTGGGCGAGGCTTTCCGGTTTTGCCGGAACTTGCCTTCGCCTGTGCATCGGGCCAGCAGGGGCCATTCCGATGCAGACACGAATTCCGGCGCCGTGACGGCCGCGAGGGTGGCATTGCACGACGCGGTTAGCTTTCACGCAATAGACTCAAGGAAGGGATAATCATGTCATTTGAAGACGATCGGCGGCGTCGCGCAAGCACGAACCCCGAGGAATGGTTCAGCATTCTTCTGGCTCTGTTCGCCACAATCGGCGGCGCATTTTTCATCGGTTCCTATCCAGCCTATACGCCGGGCGAGACCGGCGGCGTGGCTTGGGCCGTGCCTGTCTGGATCGGTTTTTTCTACCTCATCATCCAGATGATGTTCCTGCTCTTTTCCGCGAGCCAGATCCGCGCGCTTGGCGTGCTCGATTCGGTGCTCGCCATCGCACCGGTCGTCGCGGGTCTCGTGATCCTCGTGCAGATCATCATCAGCCCGACATTCAAGGAACAGATTTCGGCCTATCAGCTGAATTCGCTGGCCGTGTTGATCGTGGCGGGCGCGTCGGAATTCCTGCTGACGATCTGGATCCGGTTCGTTCTCAACCGTCGCACCGTCTCCTTCGGCGGCGGCGAGATGTAAGCGAAAGCTTCCCTCCGATTTCACAAGGGGCGCGCGCCGCAAGGCCGCGCCCTTTTTCATATTTGACATTCGAGCTGGAACGCGCGGCGCCCGTGACTCCACTCGTGCTCTGGCTCATACGTTTGGTCCACGTTGCTGCACGCTTTCCAGCAAACGTATGCGCCACAAGAGCACTAGTGACCGATCGATTCCAGTGCGGTTTCGAATTTTACATTTGATGATGGTGTCACCGGCGGGCGTGAATCAGATGTAAAATTCACCGCGCTAGGACTCGTAATCCCCTTTGCCTTATGATATGCGCCGAAACAAAACAGGCGAGGTACAGGCCATGCGCTTGGCAATCATGGGCGCTGCCGGACGAATGGGGCGCGCGCTGATCCGCACCATTCACGAAACACCGAATTGCGATGTCTCAGGCGCAGTCGAGCGCGCGGGCTCGCCCTTTATCGGCAAGGATGCGGGCGAAATCGCCGGTGTCGGCCCGCTCGGCGTCGAGATCACGAGCGACGCCATTTCGCTGTTCACCCATGTCGACGGCGTGCTCGATTTCACCACCCCCGCCGCGAGCGTTGAAACCGCTGGCCTCGCCGCGCAGGCGCGCATCGTGCACGTCATCGGCACGACGGGCTTTTCCCCCGATGACGAGGCGAAGATCGAGGCTGCCGCCCGCCACGCCACAATCATCAAGTCGGGCAATATGAGTCTCGGCGTGAACCTGCTCGCGGCGCTGGTTGAGAAAGCCGCCGCCGCCCTCGACGAGCGATTCGACATCGAAATCATCGAGATGCACCACAAGCACAAGGTTGACGCGCCGTCCGGCACCGCGCTGCTTCTGGGCGAAGCGGCCGCCGATGGCCGTCACATCCAGCTTGCCGACCACAAGATTACCGCGCGCGAAGGCCATACGGGCGAGCGTCCGCTCGGCGCGATCGGCTTCGCGGCGCTGCGCGGCGGCTCCGTCGTCGGCGATCACAGCGTGATCTTCGCAGGCACCGGCGAGCGCATCGAGTTGTCGCACCGCGCCGAAGACCGGCAGATTTTCGCGCGGGGCGCTGTCGCTGCCGCGCTCTGGGGTCAAGGCAAAGGCCCCGGTCTTTTCTCAATGCGCAACGTCTTGGGGCTCTGACGCCCCGCTTTTTCGCGAAACTCGAAGGATACAGCAATGAACAACGTGCTCGTGCTCGTTCGCCACGGCGAGAGCGAATGGAACAAGCTCAACCTCTTCACCGGCTGGCGCGACCCCGACCTCACCGAGAAGGGCATCGACGAAGCGCGCCAGGCGGGTGAACTCCTGAAGAAGGACGGCTATGCCTTCGACATCGCTTTCACGAGCGCGCTCACACGCGCGCAGCACACGCTGTCGCTCATCCTCGATGAACTCGGCCAGCGCACCATTCCGGTCGTGGAGAATCAGGCGCTGAACGAGCGCGACTATGGCGACCTCGCTGGCCTCAACAAGGATGACGCGCGCGCGAAATGGGGCGAGGAGCAGGTGCATATCTGGCGGCGCTCTTACGACATCCCACCCCCCGGCGGCGAAAGCCTGAAGGACACGGCCGCGCGCGTGCTGCCCTATTACGAGGCGGAAATATTGCCGCAGGTAAAAGCGGGCCGGAATGTGATCGTCGCCGCCCACGGCAATTCGCTGCGCGCGCTTATCATGAAACTCGACGGGCTTTCGACCGAGGAAATCCTGAAACTCAACCTCGCAACGGGCGAACCTTATGTCTATCGCCTGAACCCGGATGGGTCCGCGGCGTCGAAGAAGACGCTGACCGCGTAGCCTCGCCTTTCGCGAATCCGAATTGAGCAACGCCCCGATTCGGATTCGGCGCGGCGTTTCGCCTCGCGCTCCCGCTAAGCGCCGGTGGCGTGTCGATTATGGCGAAAACCGGGCGCAAGCGCGGCCCGCCACGCTCAAGAAGGCCTTGCTTACGCCTTTCGTACGACAAAGCTCTTGCGCCCGCGCTCGCGATGAGGCAGCAAAGACACGCGGAAGCGAAAACTCCGGCTTTGCTTTCCGCAGCTGATACCCGCCGCCGGAGTGTGACCAGAGCATTGTAACCCGGTTCACCGGCCCGACATGGAAAAGCCCTGTGTTGCGGGAGGCCGAAAGGCGAAGGCCAGGCTGACCCCCGCGACGAAAGAGAAACGGACGGGCGACACCTCTTCCCTTCTTTCAGCGGAGGAGATCGGTGAGCTGTTTTCCCGGTTCGCGGCCGCCATGCCGGACCCGCGCACCGAACTCGACTATGTGAACCCGTTCACGCTCCTTGTCGCGGTGGTGCTCTCGGCACAGGCGACAGATGCGGGCGTCAACAAGGCCACAAAGGCGCTGTTCGCCAAGGCGGACACGCCGGAAAAGATGCTGGCGCTCGGGGAAGACAAGGTCCGCGACGCTATCAAGACCATCGGGCTTTTCAACACGAAGGCCAGAAACGTCGTGGCGCTTTCGAAGGCGCTCGTCGAAACCTGGGGCGGCGTGGTGCCGAAAGACCGCGACGCGCTCGAAAGCCTGCCGGGTGTCGGGCGCAAGTCGGCGAATGTCGTGCTGAATGTCGCCTTCGGCGAGCCGACCATCGCCGTCGACACACACATCTTCCGCGTCGCGAACCGCACCGGGCTCGCGCCGGGGAAAACGCCGCTCGCGGTGGAGTTGGGCCTCGAACGCGTCGTTCCCGCCCGCTTCGCGCTGAACGCGCATCACTGGCTCATCCTGCATGGGCGCTACGTCTGCAAGGCGCGAAAACCGGAATGCTGGCGATGTCTCATCGCCGATCTGTGCCGGTTCGAGCCGAAAACCCCATCCACGGCGCCAAGCGGCGGCGCTAGCGTCAACTGAAACGGAACACGAAAAACCATGACGAAATCGCTTCACGTGCTCGGGATCGGCCATGCGCTGGTCGATATCATCGCCTCCTGCGAGGAAAGCCTCCTCGAAGAGTTTTCGCTGGTGAAGGGCACGATGCGGCTTACCTCGCCGGAAGAAGCGACCGCGCTTTACAGCTGCATGGGACCGGCAGTCGAGGCGAGCGGCGGCTCGGCGGCAAACACCTGCGCGGGCATCGCGTCGCTCGGCGGCAAGGCCGGCTTTGCGGGCAAGGTCGGTCAGGACCAGTTCGCGGACGCCTTCGCGCACGACATCAAGGCGACAGGCGTCAGCTTCTTCGGCGCGAAGGACGGCAGCGGCACGCCGACCGGACGCTGCCTCATTCTCGTCACGCCCGATGGCGAGCGCACCATGAATACCAATCTCGGCGCGGCGGCGGAATATTCCGAGGCCAATCTCGATGCGGACGCCATCGCTGCGGCGGAGATCGTCTATCTCGAAGGCTATTTATTCGATCCCATCCCCGCGCGGCAGGCGTTTTTTGCGGCGGGCGAAATCGCGCATGCGCGCGGCACGAAGCTCGCCTTCACGCTGTCCGATCCGTTCTGCGTGGACCGTCACCGCGAAGGCTTCCGCAAATTCATCCGTGAGAGCGTCGATATCGTCTTCGCGAACGAGAAGGAACTGTTGGCTCTTTATCCGGGCGCGTCGTTCGACGAAGCCTGCGCGGCCATCCGTTCGGAATGCGCGCTTGCCGCCATCACCCGCAGCGAGAAGGGGTCCGTCATCCTCGAAGGCGAGACCACAGTCGCCGTCCCCGCGGTGAAGATCGAAAAGCTCGTGGACGCCACCGGCGCGGGCGACCTCTACGCGGCGGGCTTCCTGTTCGGCCTCTCCACGGGCCGCGACCTTGAAACCTGCGCGAGGATCGGCAGCCTGTGCGCCTCGGAGGTGATCACGCAAGTCGGGCCGCGTCCACAACGCCCGCTGGCCGCCCTTGCCCAATCGCACGGCCTCATCTGATCGAAGCGCGTCCTTCTGGGTTTTGCAACCGTCCCACTTTCCCGGAATTGCTCTATGGGACGCGCGTCTTCTCGATCTCGGCCGACATCCAGTCGAACGCCGCATCCCTGAGCCGCGCCCATTCGCCCCAATCCATGGGGCTTATGCCCTCGGCAACGGGGACGGCGTAAGCGACGGGCGCGCCATCGACCGGACGGCGGCGGCGGGACTGATACGCGCCGAGCACGCTTTCGATACGCAGGCGCTTGTCGATCGGCCCCGGCGACTGAAACGGCGCCAGCCTGAACTGGGAGCCGCCCACAGCCTGCCTGTACGACATCGGCGAAGCGCCAAGGCCGGGCACGGCCGGATGCAGGAACACGGGCGGCGCGGGGGAAAGCCGCTCCGCCGCTTCGAGAAGCGCTTCGGTCTCGCACTCGCCGCTGACGAGGATCGCACCATCCTCCGGTATGAGCGGCGGGAGCAGGCCCGGCGGCAGGATACCGGCTCGGATGGCGGCATGCAGCCCGCCGCCGCAATGGACGGCGGGCGCATCTTTCGACAGCGAGAGCGAAAGCGCCGCGAACGGTCGCGATGCAAGCGCGATGTCGAGCCCCGCCAGCGCCGAGCCAAGCACCGCGTCAACAGCCAAGGCCTCGTATAGTCCAGCCTCGGCACGGCCAGCGCGTTTCCACAGCAGCGGGTTCGCAAGCTCGCGAAAAAGGTCTTCGGCGTCGGCCAGTGTCACACCGCAGGCGAGCATCCCCGCGGGCAGAACGGCGCTTCCGGCAGCGGCGAGTGCCGTTGCGGGCGCGCCGCTCGCCTCGAAAGCCTGAAGCGCACCGAGGATCGCCGCCGCGTAGACGCCTGAGCTTGTCGCTACGACGGTACTACCGCGCCCGAGAAGCGCACTGGCAAGCTGCCCCGTCGCGCGCGGAACCGAGAAATCGATGAAGAGCGAGGTTCGATAGGGTCGGAGCGGCAACCACTCCGCCGCCTTCCTCACCTCGATGCCGTCGCTGGCGATGACGAGGCTGCACCGCTCCGGCCCGCGCCGCTCGATGGCATGCCGTTCGAGGTCGGATAGCTCCGTCGCGCGGCCCTGCGCCAGAAACACGATCTCATCGGCCTCGCAGACAGCGTCCGCCGCGAAGGCTTGGTCGGAGCCATCGGCGATTACTACCGTGACGTCGAATTTCAGTTCCTGCTCCTGAAGCCAATGCGCCATCGCTGGATCGTCGAAGGCAAGCGCCCCCGGAAGGCTGCCCCCGAACGTTTCTTGCCGGAGCACGCGGACCTCGGCCGTCTCTTCCAGCGCCAGCAGCAGCGCTTCGAGCGCGGGTTTGTCGAGGCGCGCATTCGCGCCCGCCGGGCACACGAGCAGGCGCGACGACGCCTTCAGGCGATTGGCTGCTGCGGCATGACCGTCGAACGCGCGCGAGAGGCACGAGCCGATGAGCGAAGGCGTCGCCGCGTAGGCCGCCACGAGGTCATCCCAGGCGAGGGAGAGCAGCACGGTTTCGCGCAGCGCCTCATGGGTCGAGGAAGCCGGACCTCGGCCGAAGAACGCTTGTGCCTCGACCGCGTCGCCCTGCCCGGTCTCATGCGCAGCGGCTCCGCCCTCCCGCGCCTTCAGTCGCCCCGAAGCGACGATGGCCAGATCGTCCACGGGTTCCCCTGCCAGCGCAACGGTCTCGCCCGGCCCGACAACGCGCAGCGACGTGCAGGCATAGACGCGCTCAAGCTCCGCCACGCTCAGCCCCGCGAAGGCCGGCACGCCCTGCAAAAGCCGGAGTGTTCGCGACGCCTGTTCCATGCCCTCCCCTTATCGCTCTTTGCTTGCAGTGTATGCGATTTTCCACAAAGCGCACCGGGTTGAGCGCGCCTGCGAAACGCGCGAAACGTGAATGCCATGCGCCGAGCCGACACCCGCTTACTTTTTCCTTGGCGAAAGCCTTTGGTAGCCTTCCACCCGCATGCCGATACTGTTAAGACGATGGATAATGAAGACAATGCGCGCCGGACCGGCAGACCGGCCGCCCCTCCGTGGATGTACTTTTGGGCACCAGACCTCGCCATAACCGGCTCCGGTTGATGCGCGCGCTTATTTTTTGCGCGGCTGTGCTCGCTTTTTCTCTCGCACCCCCCGGCAATCAAGCCTTTGCCGACAATCCGGTGCCGGATATCGTTCCCCGCGCGGCGTGGGGCGCGCAGTCGCCGAATTATGCGCTGATGCACGACCAGAAGCCGACCGAGATCATCATACATCACACGGCGAATCGCCAGCAAAGAAGGGTCAGCCTCGAAGCCAAGATGAGGGGCCTGCAAGAGTTCGCATTCAAGCCCGGCCGTGTAGGCTTCCTGGCGAAAACGACCTGGGGCGACGTCCCCTATCACTATTACATCGACGTTTCGGGCCGCATCGGCGAAGGCCGCGACCTGTCCTTCGCCGGCGACAGCGTGACCGCCCTCGACAATGAGGATCGCATCCAGGTCGCGGTCGAGGGCGATTTCGAGCGCGAGCAGCCGTCACAGGCCGAGGCCGAATCGTTGACCCGCCTCGTCACGTGGCTCGCCGCATCATACGGCATTCCCGCGAGCGCGATTTCCGGGCACGGCGATTTCGACCAGACGAACTGCCCGGGGAAAAATCTCAAGCCGATTCTCGAAGAAATCCGCGAAGCCGTGCGCGCAATACAGGCACGGTAGCGACGGCGCGACGGTTCCTTCAACGGGCGAGACCATGGGACGATGCAATGGGGCCGAGCCGGTGGACAGGCCATTTCATCCGGGTACGGGTGGGGAGTACCGCGCAAAGGAGGCTTGACCCGCGTTGCCTCAGGCGTTACATGAACCAAAGATAGGCGAGCACGCCATTACTTCCAATTCCAATATCTAGGTCCGATCATGTCGCGCCAGTGCGAACTCACAGGCAAGGGTGGCCTCGTCGGTCATCTCGTTAGCCACTCCAATATCAAGACGAAGCGGCGCTACCTGCCGAACCTTTGCAATGTCACGCTGATCAGCGATTCGCTCGGTCGCGGTGTGCGTCTGCGCATCAGCGCGAATGCCCTGCGCTCGGTCGAGCATCGCGGCGGCCTCGACGCTTTCCTGCTCAAGGCTCGCGACGAAGAACTTTCGCTGAAGGCTCGCCGCCTGAAGAAGGAAGTCTCGAAGGCGCGCGCCGCTGCTGCTACGGCCGAAACTGCCGCCTAAAACGCCGCAGTCGCCACCTGCCAATCCGCGCTCGAATGAAACCGTTGGAGCGCGGATGACACGGTCGCAGCAGCTGTTTGGTGCTTTGATCTGCGATTCGCGTCCGCCTGCGTAAAATGCGCGAAGGCTAGCCCTTAGCCTTACGTAGGCCTTGCCGCTCTTGTGGACACACAACGAAGATCCCGTGCTTCACCCAAAGGTCGGCACGCGTTTATCTCTCGCCGCCTTTTCGTATACCCCTCTTGCACGTAGCGCCCATTCGCGCCTCCCGCGGCGGAAGCACAGCCCGCGCACACGATCGAGTCGCCTCACTGGCCAGATCGTCCCGCCGAGCTTGCTCCCGGCATGCCTCCTCGTGTGCGAACTGCCAATTGCCCTGCTCGCAGGTACAGCGCGCCACCGCGCGAGGCAAGCGCCGCCATTCCCACACAGTCCGACGCAAAACCGTTGCCTCGTATCGAAGCCTGCCGAAGCCGCAAATGATTCGAGCCGACGCCGCGAACGGCTTTGGGCGAATCACCACGCGATACTGCAAATGAACCGAAGTTTTTGCAGGCTGCAGCGGCCATAATGACCCCCGTCGTTCCCTGGTTGCACGGCCGCGAGCGCCATAATGTCGGGTTCGAACCTCCGCCGGATGGAGCGTCCGAAACGCGACACGGAAAATCGAACGGCCGCCGTAAAAGAGAACGCCGCGAGCGCTTGCTAAATTGACGCATATCTTCAATATCAGGATACTAACCGTGTCTGCGCCATAGCGGAATACGGCAATTCACCCGTTTCGACTTCGCCGCGCAAATCAAAGGAAGACTGAACATGACCAATACACCCAATTTCGGCGAACTTCCCGATTCCGTACGCAGCATCCTCAAGACGAGCATCGAGCAGGCGCAGAAGGCTTTCGATACGTTCGCAGCGTCGAGCGAAAAGCTTCTCCAGGGCGTGGACACGTCTTCCGTTCCCGCCGCCGATGGCCTGAAGCAGCTTAACGAAAAGATCGCGGCCTTCACGCGTCAAAATGCAGATGCGAATTTCAGCCTCGCGCTCAAGCTGACCGATGCGAAGCATCTCAGCGAGATCGTGGAACTGCAAAACGCTCACCTGCGCGACCAGATGGAAACCTTCAGCCACCAGTTGGAAGAGCTTCGCGAGATCACCGTCAAGACGGTAAAGGAAGGCTCCCGCGCGGCTACGCAAACCGTACAGAACGCCGCCAATTCGGTTCCGTCGAACCCCTTCTACAGCGGAAACTGATTTCGTTAGAATGCGGAAGCCGCTCAATTTTTTCGATGCGGCTTCCCGCCCCCCGGTTTACGGAGGCCACCGCCGAAATGAGTCTTTGGTTAACGCATTGACGTGGAATCGGCACATTCTTTGCTTACTTTTGCGTGTAGCCGGACCTCGGGCTGGCCGGCACATGTACTCGTAAAGGGGAAGCAGACATGAAAAAGGATCAATCGAAGCGCGAACCGGCGGTTGTTCGGGCTTGGGCTGAGGACGCTGACAAGAAGATCACCATCCAGATCGAGGATCGCGATGGAGAAGCGCTCGCTTTCATTCAGCTTTCACCGGAAAAGGCCTCCGAGTTCTCCGATTGCCTTGCCATCTACGCGGCCAAGCTGAAAATGGCGGCTCGCGAGAAGAACACAGCGCGGCTCGCATCGATGGCACGACCCACGCTGCTCTGCTAGCGCTTGGGCCTCGCGCTCTCCCGTCCTGCCACAAACCGCCGATGTTGACCGGTCATCCGATACCCCGGCTCAGAAAGCCTCCTTTCATTCAGGTTAGCGCTTGAATGGAACGAGGCCGACCGCGGTCTGTGGAAATCTCGATAGTTTTGTAGGTCGGATGACTGGCTCGCGGTTAGGAGACGAGGCCGCTAAGATGATTGCCCGCGAAGTGGATACCGGTTGGCTGTGAGAACGCGGCACATCGATCCTTTGCTATTTAAAGATACACGCAGTGACACTGATGACTCTGGAGCGCTTTGCTTTTTTGGGCGAAAAACAAAAGTGGCGCGGCGCTTCACGCTTGTGAATCGATAATACTATCGCAAGACGGCGTTGAACTTGTGAGCGTCCTCTTGCCGTCGGATAACGGTTGGGCCGAAAGCCGAGCTGTAGACAGCATCTTCTTCAAACTCCCGAAGAAGCGGGCTCGCCGAACAGGCTGTTTCAGATCAAATCCGGCTCAAGCGTTTCCTGCCTTTCCAAAGCCCTTGGCGGTTTCTGTCTGCACATGCGGCGGGCGGTCCGGGCGCCGCCCTGATTGCAAGAAATGCGCGGGAGTTCACGACAAAAAGACGGAATAAAGCGCGCAACCCCACGGCTTCCAACAAATTGAAAGAAGCGCCTTTTCAGCGCTTGCGATACGGCAGCGAGGCGGGTATATACGGCAAACGCGGTCGGGAGAACCGACGCTGTATCCTTCGCATCGGCAGCGGTGCGATAAAGTCGGAGTGTAGCGCAGCCTGGTAGCGCACCTCGTTCGGGACGAGGGGGTCGAGTGTTCGAATCACTCCACTCCGACCATTCTTTCAAACGCTCATTTGCATCACCCTCTTTGCTTGCCTTTCGGCTTGCGGTGGGATCACGCGTTGTCACGTCCTTTGAGACACGAAAGAGGCAAGCTTCGCGACTCTGCTGATGGATTGTCAGGCGGCTCGGCAAACTGCCCTGTAGAGTCCTTCCGACTGAGATTGAAACATAACCGGCGTGGCCTCGCGGTGCCAGGATGCGGCGCGACAAACAAGATGAGAGGGCAGCGTCAATCAGGATGAGAATGGCGGGGTTAACTGACGGAAGGAGGGCGCAGCCCGACTGACGGCGGTTATCCGCGGCGGCGTTTTTTCGAACCCGTCTGGCGGTCGAGCGGGACGGCGTCAAGCTACTGATTCGTCTCAATTTCGAGGGATCATCGCTTGCCCGGCCTCCACATCACCGACCATCAGATGAGGCTGTCTATGAGTTTCTGACAGACCCACGACACCGCTGTTGCCGCCGCCAAGGCCAGCTTCAGCACCGCGACGGGCTACCGGATCGATAACGATCCGCGTCTGCCCTCGCAGAAAAAGGCGCCGCGCGGACGCCGCCGGCCCGATCCGCTCGCCGAGATTTGGGACGCCGAGGTCGTTCCGATCCTGAAAGCGGCGCCGGGGATCCGGTCGATCGCCGTGTTCGACGAGATCCGGCGGCGGCTTTCGGGCCTAAATCCCAATATCCGGCGCACGCTGGAACGACGGATGCGAACCTGGCGCGCCGTCGAAGGGCCAGAGCAGGATGTCATCTTCCGCCAGGAACATGAGCCCGGCCGTCTTGGCCTTTCGGACTTCACGGACACGAGCGAGCTTTGCATTACGATTGCGGGCGTCGCGCTCGATCACCGGCTCTATCACTTCCGGCTCGTCTTCTCGGGCTTCGAGCATGCCGAGGTTGTACTCGGCGGCGAGAGCTTCGTGGCGCTGGCCGAGGGTTTGCAGAATGCGCTCTGGGCGCTCGGCGGCGTGCCCGGCGAACCTCGCAGCGACAGCCTGTCGGCGGCGTACCGCAATCTGGACAAGGCAGCAAAGGACGACCTGACCCAGCGTTACGAGGGCCTCATGCGTCACTAAGGGATGGCGCCGACGCGCAACAATCGCGGCATCGCGCATGAGAACGGGTCCATTGAGAGCGCCCATGGCCATCTGAAGAGGGCGCTAAAGGACGCGCTTCTGCTCCGCGCCAGCAGCGACTTCGAAGACCTCGACAGCTACCGCGCCTTCGTCGACGAGATCGTCGGCCGACGCAATGCCCATAACCGAAAGCGCATCGAACTGGAGCGGGCGGCGCTCACCCCGCTGCCGACGCGGCGCACCGCCGATTATGAGGAGAAGATCGTCACGGTCACGTCGAGCGGCGGCTTCGTCCTGCGCCGGGTGTTCTACACCGCGCCGTCGCGGCTGATCGGTCATCGCCTGCGCGTTCGGATCTACGACGCTTTCTCGGCTCGACGCTTGTGATGACACTCAAACGCGGGCAGCCGGTCTCGGACAAGAAGGGCGGGCACGTGGTCGATTACCGCCATGTCATTCACGCGCTCCGCAAGAAGCCGATGGCGCTCAATAATCTTGCCTATCGCGACCAGCTGTTCCCGCATGCGGCTTATCGAAAAGCCTTCGAGGCGTTGCGCGCCGGCGGCGGCGAAAAGCGAGCGTGCAAGGTGACGGTCGAACTGCTGGCGCTGGCGCACGATCGCGGCTGCGAGGCTGAACTCGCCCAGGCTATCGACGTCGCGCTTCATTCCGGCCAGACGCTGGAGATTGCCAGATTGCGCGAACGCTTCGGAGCGCCCCAGGCCTCGGCGCCCGTTGTCGAAGTGAACCTCGCGCCGCTTCATGCTTACGACGAGCTTGCCGCCGTTCACCCTGTCGGGCCGGCCTTCAGCCTGGAGGCAGCAGCATGACAACCGCGACAATCGACGCCGCTCGCCTCGAGCTTTTGCTGACCGAACTCCGCCTGCCGGGCATCAAGCCGATATGGGCCAGGCTTGCCGAGCAATCCGACAAGGAGGGCTGGCCGGCGGCCCGCTTCCTGGCAGCCCTTGCCGAGCACGAACTCGCCGACCGGGGCCGCCGGCGCTTCGAACGCCATATGGCCGAGGCGCGTCTGCCGGCAGGAAAGACGCTTGCCGCCTTCGACTTCGAAACCGTGCCGATGGTCTCAAAGGCCCAGGTGATGGCGCTGGCCTCTGGCGACGCATGGCTCGGCAAAGGCGCCAACATCTTGTTGTTCGGCCCTCCGGGCGTTGGCAAAAGCCATCTGGCGGCCGCGCTCGGTCTCGCCCTCGTCGAAAACGGCTGGCGGGTGCTCTTCGAGACCCACGCCCTATGGCGACCACGCGCAGATCGAAATGGCCGAGAATCGCCTTGTCGCATTCAATAATCCACAGTCATGAAATACAGGCCGCAGGCGGGTGCGACCGAACCGCATGCCCGACGATCGCGCGCCTCAAGCGCCTCACGCATCCTTTCCGGTTGCCACTTCCCTTCGCCCACAAGCTTGAGGCTGCCCGCCATCGAGCGCACTTGATTGTGAAGGAATGATCGCGCGCTCGTGGCGATGAACACGCTTTCGCCTTCGCTCCGGACGGTGAGCGTGTCGAGAGTGCGCAGCGGCGATTTCGCCTGGCATTGCGAGGCGCGGAAGGTTGTGAAGTCGTGATGGCCGAGGAGATGGCGCGCGCCTTCCTGCATGGCTTCGGCATCGAGCGGGACGCCGATATGCCACGCGCGATCCCGGTCCAGCGCGAGGGGCGAGCGGCGGGTGACGATGCGATAGAGATAATGCCGCGCCTTGGCTGAAAAGCGGGCGTCGAAGGTCTCGTCCACCTCTTCGCATGCGAGAATAACCATCGGAGCCGGGCGAAGGTGAAAATTCAGCGCATTACGAACAGTTTCGGGCGGCCAACGGCGTTCAAGGTCGACATGCGCCACCTGCCCGCGCGCATGCACACCAGCATCCGTTCGTCCCGCCCCGCGCGGGATGGCACGTACGCCAGTGAAACGCTCGATAGCGCGCGCGAGATGGTCTTGCACGGAACGGCCGTTCGCCTGCATCTGCCAGCCCGAAAACGGCGTCCCGTCATATTCGATTGTAATCTTGTAGCGCGGCATGCTCAGGGCTTAGGCTGGTTCGTGGGAGAAGAGAGAAAGCTGGCGATTGCTCTCACCCGAATCCCGGCGCATTGCAACCAGCCACTCTCCCGGTCAGCGGAAAAAACTCTCGGTGATGGTGACAGAAAGCTGCGGAGCAAGCGGTGATCGGAGAGTTCACCGAGGTTCGACGGGCTTGCCGCTGCAGGCCCGTACGTGAACCGAAGCCCCCCGGGCGCTTCCTTCTGGGCCTACAACCGGTCGCCGCGCTGCGTGGGCCCACCCTGCGGACCCTGCCCACCCCCGCGAACCGGCGGCATGGTCACGGTGTCGTAATTGCAGAGTCTGCGGCTTTCCGCACAGGGACGCGGCTGCAAATCCTTGCTCATGCAGACGCGAACTTCCTGCAACCTGTTACGCGAACAGACGATCTGCACCATGTCGGGCGTCAGGTTGCGGTTCACGTCCAGGAATGCGCGTCGCACCTCCTCCGGCCCCACGCGCAGCGGCTTGGTCAAATCCTGAAATTCGTCGGGAATGCGGATGCTGTTGTAAGCCTTGCGAGCGGCGGCAAAATATCCGCGCGGGTCCATCCCCGAACATGTGCCGTGCTTCTTGTATTCGTGGATGACGAGTTGACGGCTCGGCATGATATCGAGCATGCGGTCGATAAGTTCATTCGGAACCCATGGGCGGTAATCCGTCCGGCACGACTCCGGCCAGCCGCGCCGCTCGTATTGCGGCCACAAGCCGTGGAGCACGAAGGCATAGGGCCGCGAGCCGTTACACTGCTCATCGGAGCCACTGCTGCGGCCGTTGCGCCGGTCGTTGAAAAAGCGGTATCCGCCACCGGTCTCATCTTCGTCGAATCGAGACGACCGGCCGCGTTCATTGCCGCCGTCCTCACGCCCCGCGCAGTAGGTCGGCGACCAGTTCAGCGTCAGCACATAATAATCGAAGTCACCCGGCCGCGCGCTGCGGTCGCCCTGCGCATGCACGCCACCGATCGCCGCCAGCGCAGCCGCGCCCATCGCGATACAAGCCAATCGCAAGGAACTTCTGATCCCCGTAACCATCACCACGCCACCCGAAAAATCACAGAACGAAGCAGGAACGTAACCACTTCGGCGGCAAAGTCAAGCTGCCGAAGCGCGCATCCGAGAAAACTGGTGATTGTCGCCACGATCCCAAATGAGAAATTGGTAAGCTGGGTTATTTCGGCCTCAGCACGCGCTCAAGGATACGCCCCGCCGCCGAGCCGAGCGAGCGCAGCAGCGACTTGCCGAACGCCTCGCCGTAGGTCTGGCGACTGTAGCCGCCGCCGCGCCCGCGCCCCTTCGGCTGCGGTTCAGGCTCGGGATCGTCCTCGCGCGGCAACGGTTCGTCCGGTGACCCGGGCTTCTTCGGGATGCGGAACTCGCCCGCCCATTCGTAGTCGTCGTCTTTGCGCGCCTGGCCCGCGCGCGCGTCGGTGCCACGGCGCATTCTGCCGTTCGCTGGCGCGACGCTTGTTTCTTCCTCGTCATATTTTCCGGCGATGGGGCTCGCCTCGATCACGGCCTTGCGCTCTTCCGGCGTGACCGGCCCGAGCCGCGACGACGGCGGGCGAATCAACGTCCGCTGCACGATGGACGGCTCGCCCTTGCCCTCAAGAAAGGAGACGAGCGCCTCGCCGGTGCCGAGTTCGAGGATCGCCTTTTCGGCGTTGAAAGCCGGGTTCGCGCGGAAGGTTTCGGCGGCGGCGCGCACGGCCTTCTGCTCGCGCGGGCTGAAGGCACGAAGCCCATGCTGCACGCGGTTGCCGAGCTGGCTTGACACGCGATCCGGCACGTCGAGCGGGTTTTGCGTGATGTAATAGACGCCGACGCCCTTCGAGCGAATGAGGCGTGTGACCTGCTCGATTCGCTCCAGCAGCGCCTTGGGCGCTTCGTTGAAGAGAAGATGTGCCTCGTCGAAGAAGAAGACGAGCTTCGGCTTGGCGATGTCGCCAACTTCGGGGAGCTTGTTGAAAAGCTCCGTCATCAGCCAGAGAAGGAACGTCGAGTAGAGCCGGGGTGTTGACATCAGCTTGTCGGCGGCGAGCACGCTGATGAAGCCGCGGCCGTCCGGTGCCTTCCGCATGAAATCTTCGATGTCGAGTTGCGGCTTGCCGAAGAAGAGCTCGGCCTTCTGTTCGTCGAGCACCAGAAGGCGGCGCTGGATCGCACCCACTGACGTCTTCGACACATTGCCGTATTGCTGCGAAAGCTCCTGCGCGCGCTCCGAGACAAGCGCGATAACGGAGCGCAGATCGCTGAGATCGTTGAGCGGGAGGCCCTCGTCGGAGGCGAGCCGGAACGCGATGGTCAGCACGCCTTCCTGCGTCTCGTTCAGTTCCATGAGCCGCGACAGCAGCATCGGCCCGAGCGAGCCGATGGAGGCGCGGATCGGCGTGCCCTGCTCGCCGAACAAGTCCCAGAAGATCGTCGGGAACGCCTCGAAAGTGTAGTTGTCGAGGTCGATTTCCTTCGCGCGCTTTTCCAGAAACGGCTTCGGCTCGCCTGCTGCCGCAATGCCGGAGAGGTCGCCCTTGATGTCGGCGGCGAAAACCGGGACGCCCGCGCGCGAAAACCCCTCCGCGAGGATCTGCAGCGTCACGGTCTTGCCGGTGCCGGTCGCGCCCGTGATGAGGCCGTGCCGGTTGGCGAATTTGAAATTGAGATATTCCGGCTTAACGCTTTTGCCGGCGAATATGCCGGTGTCGGTGTCTTCGCTCATGCCGTCTCCCGTGCGAGCCTGCCGAATCGATGCCTGAAACCTAAGCATCGGCAGCGCTTTTCGCTATGGGAAAGGCGTAAAGGCCAAGCAGGCACCGGTGCCAGAGGGCTCTGGGCATTGGGGGGGTCGGAGAAAGCGAACCGGCACCGGCTCCTGCTTGGAGGGGAAAGGTGCCCCCGTTGGGGGGCACGGTTGCGTTCGAACAATGGCGGTTTCGTGAAAATTGTAGCGAAGTTTGACAAAGCCGCCATGTGGGACGAACCGCGATCACTCCCAATCGTCGTAACGCGGAGCCCAGTAGCGATGGTATGAGCCGGGGCGATAGTGGCTGCGCGCGCGGCTGTGCCACGGGTCGTCGCCCGCGTAGGAACCCCAGCGGAAGTGGCTGCGCCAGCGCGACGGATATTCAGCGCGCGAGCCCCAGCGATGATGGCTGCGCCATGTGCTGTGCTCGCACTCGACATAATAATAATAGCTGCAGCCGACCTTCAGGAGCGGTTGCGAGGCTGTCGGAGCGGGCGCGGACTGAAGCGGGATGGAAGCGGCGGGGACGGGGTTGAAGGCTGCGGCGGAAAGACAAAGGCATGCGGCGGCAATAAGCGGTTTCATGGAACCTACCCGGAAAAGAACTCGTTAAAATCTTAACCAAATATGAAGATAACAAAAAACGGGCGGAAGATCAAAATTTCGTATCGAACAGCCGCCGCCAGCGCACGGCCTGTTTGTCGCGGCATTCGGTTTCGGGGACCGGCATGCAGGCGGGAAGCGCCGCAGTCTCCGGCCGCGCGAAGACGAAGAGGCGCGTCGGTCCGCGTCCGTTGATATTCACGCCGTCCACGCAGCCGAGGATGCGCGGTGCCGCACCAGCCTTATCCTCGAAAACCTTTTAGAACACGTCGCGCTTGCTGCCGTTGATGAAGGCCAGTCGCGCGGCGCCCGACGCAAGCGCTTCGGCCGAGCCGGGGACGCCGCCTAGGATCGTGCGGGTGCCGTTCATGAAGACGAGGCTAGGCTCGCTGATGCCTCCGAACGCGACGGGCGCTTCTCCGCATCCGGCTAGGCGCTCGGCGGCCGCGGCTGCGCTCTTCGTGATCCAGATCGGCTCAAGGCCCGGCAGCGCGACACGAAACGCCGCTGTGTAGAACAACGCGGCCGAGACCACCGCACCCGCCAACGCCGCGCGGGAATAGCTTCCCCACGCGGCGGCCGCCGTGAAAACCGAGGCTGCCGCAAGCGTGACAAGAATGGCGACGAGCAGCGGAAGGTTTTCCGCCTCGGCGATCCATGAAAGCCCGAGAAGCAGCACGATCTGCGCGGTCGCGAGGAAACACCACAAAACGGCGCTCAGTCGCGCGCGTGACACCCTCTGCGCCGCCTCGCGGAAGGCAAACGCGGCGGCCATGGCTATGGCCGGATACAACGGCAGGGCGTAATGCGGCAGCTTCGTCGGAATCGCCTCGATGATGAGCCACCACGGCACGATCCACGCCAAGAGGAACAGGACGCGACGCGAAACGCGCCTGGTTCGCCACAGCCACCCAATAGCGCCGCCAGTCACGAACAGAACGGCGGGCCAAAACGTCCACCAGAAGGCGATGAAGTAGAAGCCGGGCGGTCCCCAGTGCTTTTCCTGCCCGCTCGCGAGCTTGCCCGCGAAGTCCTGCCCGAGCGATGCCTTGAAAAACGCGCCGCCAGAGGAGACGCCGATGGCGATGAACCACGGTAGCGTCAGCAGCAGAAGGAGCGGCACGCCCCATTTCCAGTGCAGGTTCCGAAGCCACGCGCGGCGGCTGTCGAAAATCAGCACCACGGCTGCGGTGATGAAGGAGAGCGCGGGCGCGACCGGTCCCTTGATGAGGATGCCGACGCCAAGCCCGATCCAGAACAACGCCGCGAGCCAGCCTGTGCGTGCCGGGTCGCGCGCCATATAGAGGCGGAACAGCGCGCCTTGGGCCAGCATGATGGCCGCGATGAGCGCCGCGTCAGACTTCGCGATGCGCGCTTCAAACGACATCGTGAGGCAGGTTGCGAACAGCGCCGATGCTACAAGCGCCGTCTCTCGCCCGAAGATGCCCCGCGCCGCCCAGAACGTCAGGAGCACCGCGCCGAGCGCGCCGAGAAACGACGGGATGCGATAAGCCCAGATATCGGTGAGCGTCGCGCCTGCGCTTTCGGCCGCCGTCACCGCCGCCGATTGCAGCCAGTAGATGCCAACGGGCTTCTTGTAGCGCGTCTCCTGCTGGAAGTGGATGTCGACGAAGTCGCCCGTCTCCAGCATCTGCTTCGTGGCCTGCGCGAAGCGGGCCTCGTCGCGGTCGGTAACGGGAAGTGACGCGATGCCAGGCAAGAAGAGCACGGCGCAAAGGAGCGCGAGCGCAAGCGTGGCCGCATAGGGACGAAAAGCGAGGGCACGCAATCCGCGCGCGACCGCCGCATCGACGGCGGCTAGCCGCGAGGCGTGGTTTTCGGCACGGGGAACGCTGACCGGGATCGCTTCCATGCGTTTGCGAAGATCACAGCGCGAAGTCGATCGCGGGCGATCTCGTCCTTTGTCAAGTCATGCCTGCGGGAACGGCCCCGCTTTCCAGCCGTCTTGGAGCATTCGCGTTTCATCGAAAGGCGCCCGCCCATCGATATGGCGCGATTTTCCACGCGAGACGGCATTCCGCTTCGCTCGAAAAACGCTTAGGCGGGAACTCGGCCGAAAGCAACGGTGTGGATTGTAACGAAAGCTGGCGAGATGAGCGGCGCGCGGGTGTGCTGCAAGCCCCGTACGGCAAACCGCGCGACGCATCGCGCGCCCATAAAAAACCCCGCAAAGGCCGAGGCCAGTCGCGGGGCGTGAACTTTTAGGCGAGCGCCAGAGCGGCGCTCGCACATGTTACTCGGCGGCCTTGAGCGCGGGCGCGATCATGGACACGTCGGCCTCGACGAGCGGCTGGAACTTCTTGAAGTTCTCAGCAAACATCGCGACGAGCTTTTTGGCGGTGGCGTCGTACTCGGCCTTGTCGGCCCAGGTTTCGCGCGGATTGAGAATGCGCGTATCGACACCCGGCGCTTCGGTCGGGACGAGAAGGCCGAACACCGGATCCTGCTCGAACTGGATGGCGTCGAAGCCGCCCGAAAGCGCGAGGTTCACGAGCGCGCGCGTCGCCGGCAGCGACATGCGCTTGCCGACGCCGTACTTGCCGCCCGTCCAACCCGTGTTCACGAGCCAGCAATTGACCTTGTGCTCGGCGATGAGCTTGCGCAGCATGTCGCCGTAGACGGTGGGATGACGCGACATGAACGGCGCGCCGAAGCAAGTGGAGAACGTCGCGGTCGGCTCCGTCACGCCCTTCTCGGTACCCGCCACTTTCGCGGTGTAGCCCGAGAGGAAGTGAAAGACGGCCTGGCCGGGCGTCAGCTTCGAGATGGGCGGCAGCACGCCGAAAGCGTCCGCCGTGAGCATCAGGATGTTCTTCGGCTGGCCAGCGATGCCTTCAAGGCTCGCGCCGGGAACGTAGGAGATGGGATAGGCGCCGCGCGTGTTCTCGGTCAGCGCCTCGCTCGCGTAGTTCGGCTCGCGGGTATCCTTGTCGAGCACGACGTTTTCGAGCACAGCCGCCCACTGAGACACGGCGTGGTAGATGCCGGGCTCGTTCTCGGCCGAAAGCTTGATGACCTTCGCGTAGCAACCGCCCTCGAAATTGTAGAGGCCCTTCTTCGACCAGCCATGCTCGTCGTCGCCGATGAGGGTGCGCAGCGGATCGGTGGAAAGCGTCGTCTTGCCCGTGCCGGACAGGCCGAAGAACACGGCCGCGTCGCCCGCGCTGCCTTCGCTCACGGAGCAGTGCATCGGCAGCACGTCTTCCGGCGGCAGCACGTAGTTGAGGTAGGAGAAGACGGACTTCTTGATCTCGCCCGCATAGGATGTGCCGCCGATAAGGATCAGGCCGCGCGTAAAGTCGCAGGCGATGACCGTTTCACTGCGCACGCCGTGACGCGCCGGATCGGCCTTGAAGCTCGGCAGATCGATGATCGTGAGCTTCGGCGTGAAGCCGCGAAGCTGATCGGCGGTCGGGTTGATCAGAAGGTGATCGATGAACAACGCGTGCCAGGCATACTCCGCGAAAACGCGGACCGAAACGCGATGGTCCTCGGAGGCGCCGCCGAACAGATCCTGCACGAACAGATTTTTCTCGGCTGCGTGAGCCAGAAAATCCTTGTGAAGAACATCGAACTGCTCGGTAGAGATCGCCTTCGAGTTGTCCCACCAGACGGTGCCTTCCGTCTCGGCATTCCGAACGACGAATTTGTCGGCGGCGGACCGGCCCGTATGCAGCCCCGTTACGGTGGCAAATGCGCCCGTGGACGTCACCTGACCTTCGCCGCGGCGAATCGCCTGTTCGTAAAGAGCAGCCACGGACCCGTTATGAAGCAATGCCCGTTGGAGATCTGGCGCCGCCAATTGATTGCAAGGTGTAGAGGTCTTTGAGGAAGGCACTTTCATCTCCAGGGCATGAAGGTTGAATCACAAAGCGAGCGGTCTCGCAAAAAACGTGGGTCAGGATAAACACCTGAACGCCCGAACGGTAGCAGCCTGCCGCTCATATGGCTTGTACTTCGCTCAATTTCTCCGCTCCGCAAGCGGTCAAACTAACGCGGGGCGAATCGCGCAAAAGAGCTTGACTGCTACTTTTTGCCAATGACGAGCCGTTAATGACGTTAACGAAACGTTAAATGGAAAATTGACTGAAGCTCCGCAATTCCGCCATCATGGACCGGTGGGTTGGTTGCGCTTTATGTTTTTTTCTGCATAGAGGTATTTCGGCAACAGAAACTATAATCGGAACCAGAAAGCAACCTTGGATCGCTGATGCCTACAATCGCCCTCGTCGATGACGACCGTAACATCCTGACCTCGCTGCGGATGCTTCTGGAGGCGGAAGGATACAAGATCCTTGCCTATACGGATGGCGTTTCCGCGTTCGACGGAATCACGAACGATCCGCCGGATCTCGCGATTCTCGATATCAAGATGCCGCGCATGGACGGAATGGAGCTTTTGCGCCGCCTGCGTCAGAAAACCGAAATGCCCGTGATCTTCCTCACCTCGAAGGATGAGGAAATCGACGAGCTGTTCGGCCTCAAGATGGGCGCGGACGATTTCATCCGCAAACCGTTCTCCCAGCGACTCGTCGTCGAGCGTGTACGCGCGATCCTGCGTCGCAGTGCGCCCCGCGAGGCTCAGGCGCAGGTGGAGGATTCGTCGAAGATCATCGAGCGCGGCAAGCTGAAGCTCGATCCCGAACGCCACACGTGCATCTGGGACGGCAAGCAGGTCACGCTCACAGTGACGGAATTCCTGATCCTTCAGGCGCTCGCGACACGTCCCGGCGTGGTGAAGAGCCGCGACGCGCTGATGGATGCCGCCTACGACGATCAGGTCTATGTCGACGACCGCACGATCGACAGCCACATCAAGCGCCTCCGAAAGAAGTTCAAGGTGGCCGATAACAATTTCGATGTCATCGAAACGCTGTACGGTGTGGGTTATCGGTTCAAGGAATAGCGCGCGGCGTTGCAGCCGTTCTGAAAAGATGAGAGTCTGCTCCGGCAACAGGACGCGGCGAAGGAAGCGTATTCCCGCCGCGTCAAATCATCCGGACCCGGGTTGAAAATGGTCGATATGTCCCGGTGGTGGGAAGCGACGAGCGTAAGGCGGCCGGGCCGCGCGCTGCGCCTGCGTTTGCTTCGCGCCGGGCGGCATCTCTTCAGCCGCTACCGCTTCAACAGCATCACCCGCCGCATCATCGTCATCAACATCATCGGCGTGGCCGTTCTGGTGGGCGGCATCCTGTATCTGAACCAGTACCGCGTGAAGTTCATCGGCACGCGCGTCGAAAACCTCACGACGCAGGCGCAGATCATCGCCACGGCCATCGCGCAGACGAGCAAGAACGGGGGCGACGCCGATGGCTCGCGTGCGGGCGACAGGCTTGCCGTGCCATCCTCGGGGCTTTCCAATCCCGACCTGTCGTTCCGTGTCGATCCGGAGGTGGTCTCGCCGATGCTTCGCGATCTCGTGGGGCCGACGAAGACGCGGGCGCGTGTTTTCGACCCCTACGGCACGCTCATTTCCGACAGTTTGAACCTGTACACGCGCGCGCCGACCAGCCGCGCGGCCGACGGCGGGGCGACGCAGGGCGATCCCGGCTTGTTCAACACGATATGGGCCTGGCTTCGCGGGCAATTCTGGACATCCGATCTTCCGATCTACAAGGAGTTCGGAGCGGACGGAAAGTCTTACGAGGAGGTGCGCGTTGCGCTCGCGGGCAGTCTCGCGCCGCTCATTCGCGTGACCGAGGCCGGCGACATCGTGATTTCCATCGCCGTGCCGATCCAGCGCGATTCCGCCACGCTCGGCGCGCTCCTGCTGACGGCGCAGGGCGGCGACATCGACGACATGATCGCCCGCGACCGGCTTCAGATCGTCGAGGTGGCGGCGCTCGTCGCCTTCGTGACGGCGATCCTGTCGCTCCTCCTCGCCAGCACCATCGCCGAGCCGATGCGCCGCCTCGCCGTCGCGGCCGAGCGCGTCCGCCGCAACATCAAGAACCGCGAGCAGATCCCCGACTTCAGCGACCGCCCGGACGAGATCGGCCATCTGTCGCGCGCCTTCCGCGACATGACGAACGCGCTTTACTCCCGGCTCGATGCGATCGAGAGCTTCGCTGCAGACGTCTCGCACGAGCTTAAAAATCCGCTCACCTCGCTCAGAAACGCAGCAAGCCTTCTGCCGAGGGTGAAAAACAATGAAGATCGCGACAAGCTCGTCGCGATCATCGAGCACGATGTGCGCCGTCTCGACCGCCTCATCACCGACATTTCCGACGCCTCCCGGCTCGATGCGGAACTCGCGCGCGAGATGGCGAAGCCCGTCGATCTGGCCAAGCTGCTCAAAATGCTGTGCGAAATTCAGCGGGAGGTTCGACGGGAAAGCGGCATCGGCATCGTGCTCAACGTCGAGGGATGCGTGACCGAAGAGGACTTCGCCGAGACCCGCCGCTTCATCGCGAACGGCAACGACAGCCGCTTGAGCCAGGTGATCGCGAACCTTCTCGACAACGCAATTTCCTTCTCGCCGAAGAAGGGCTCGATTTATGTCAGCGCGCGTCGGCTACCGAAAAAGGACGAGATCGAGATCAGTGTCGAGGATGAAGGCCCCGGCATCCGCGACGAGAACCTCGAAAAGATCTTCGAGCGCTTCTACACCGACCGACCCGAATCGTTCGGGCAAAATTCCGGACTCGGACTCAACATCTCGCAGCAGATCGTGAAGGCCCATGGCGGGCATATCTGGGCGGAGAACCGGACATCGCCAAAGCCGCTCAACCCGAACAGGCCGGCATGGGGCGGCGCTGCGGCGCGAACTCCGGTCCCGACGCGGGAGGAGGCTTTCGCCTGCGGAGTCAAGGAACGCTACAGCTGGGGGGCGCGCGTGGTGATCCGCCTGCCCGCCTGCCCGCTCGGATGAGGCGCGCTATGGATGGGATCGTCGTTCACGGGACATGCGTTGCGCTCGGCGGAGCCGCGGCGCTCCTTCGCGGCGACTCAGGCGCGGGCAAATCGGACCTCGCGCTTCGTTTCCTGTTTCTGCCGAAGGACACGCTCGGCGCTCAGCCCCGGTTCGTCGCCGACGATGGCGCGCGTCTTCGTCGCACCGACGCGGGAATCCGCGTGACCTGCCCCGACACCATTACGGGGAAGATCGAAGTGCGCACCCTCGGCATCGCCGATCTCCCGCCGCCCTGGATCGAAGGAGACGCGCATCTGCGGCTTCTCGTCGACCTCGCCGCCAGAAGAGAACTGCCGCGCTTTCCCGATACGATCGAATGGGAGGACGTGCTGGGCGTCCGCATACGCCGGATTGCGCTCGACCCGTTTGAATCATCCGCGCCGATGAAACTGGCGCTTGCAATGCTAGGGCGCTTCGACGGGGATGGTGGATAACGCTTTTGTCCCACTTTGGAATATATATAGAGCTTGAACGTTAAATCGTTGCGCTTCACAATGAAGCGACTGGGTATAGACCGCGCGAGCCTCGGAAAATAGATGATTGGCCTTGTCATTGTAACCCACGGCAATTTGGCAAGGGAATTTGTCTCCGCGCTTGAGCATGTGGTCGGGCCGCAGCAGCAGACCGCGACGATTTCGATCGCGCCCAACGACGATATGGAAGAACGCAGGAATGCGATCCTCGCCGCGGCCAAAAAGGTTGAAAGCGGAGATGGCGTCATCATCCTGACCGACATGTTCGGCGGAACGCCATCCAACCTCGCGATTTCGGTAATGGAAGCCGGTTCTGTCGAGGTGATCGCGGGCGTGAACCTTCCGATGCTCGTCAAGCTTGCGCGAATTCGTGAAGAAGTTGCACTTGCGGACGCGCTCAAACAGGCGCAGGAAGCCGGTCGAAAGTATATTCACGTCGCGAGCCTTGTGCTCAACGCGCAGTAAGCACCTGGAATCGGCCTCTCGCATGACAATGCCAAAGACCTCGGCACGGCAAAAACCGCGAACTCTCGGTGCGGACGGCATCTATCAGTGCCTTGCCGAAGTCACCATCGTGAACAAGCGTGGCCTCCACGCTCGCGCCTCGGCCGCCTTCGTGAAAGCGGCCGAAAAATTCGACGCCGAGGTGACGGTCCTGAAGGACGACCAGAAGGTGTGCGGCAGTTCGATCATGGGGCTGATGATGCTGGGCGCCGGTCCGGGCACGATCCTTTCTATCGAAACGGAAGGGCCTGAGGCCGAGGAGGCGCTCGAAGCCCTCACCGCGCTGATCGAGGCTGGCTTCCACGAGACGGACTGATCGCCTGAGGCGAGCGTGACGGCGCGAAGTGCGCGCTATCAGTCGCCTTGCGAGCGAGTGTTAGTGGCATTTGCGGTGGTCCCGCGGACCCCTTGCCATTCATCCGAACATTTGCGCGCCGCCTGTTCGTGCCCGATCACGGCCCAATAATGCGGACGCTTTCGCACGCCGGATACGAGCGCCAGACGGCCCGACTGCACTTAGGACCGAAAAACACGAGCGACCGGAAGCGCGTTGCATCTGGCCGCAGGGTGATCGGGCATGCTGACGCAGCACTTGGATACGCCCACGAGCGCAAAACGGACAGGCTGCTTCCAATGAAAGCCCGTTGAAAACCGCCTTGTGTTTCGCCTCCGAAACCGCGCCTCGCGGGCATCGGAGGCGCTCCTCAGATGTGGATCGCGCGCTTACCGACCGCGAGCGCTGCTTCCTTCACCGCTTCGGGCAGTGTCGGGTGCGCATGGCAAGTGCGCGCGAGGTCTTCCGCCGAGCCGCCGAACTCCATCAGCACCGCCGCTTCCGCGATCATGTTGCCCGCGTCCGGCCCGAGGATATGCACGCCGAGCACGCGGTCCGTCTTCGCGTCCGCGAGGATCTTCACGAAACCTTCGGTCTGCCGGTTCACCTTCGCGCGGCCATTCGCGGTGAACGGGAACTTGCCGACCGTGTATTCGACGCCCGCCGCCTTCAGGCTCTCCTCCGTCTTCCCGACGCTCGCAACCTCGGGATAGGTGTAGATCACACCCGGGATGACGCCGTAATTCACGTGACCGGCCTTGCCCGCGAGGTTTTCGGCGACGGCCACGCCCTCGTCTTCCGCCTTGTGTGCAAGCATCGGTCCGCGGATCACGTCGCCGATGGCATAGATGCCGGGTACGTTCGTCTCGAAATGATCGTCAACGACGATGCGGCGCTTGTTGTCGATGGCGACGCCTGCTTCTTCGAGCCCCAACCCCTCGGTGTAGGGCACGCGGCCGACAGCGACGAGCACATGGCTCGCCTCGAATTCCTCCGTCGCGCCATCGCCCGAAGCCGGCGCAACCGCAACCTTGAGCGGGCCTTTGCCGTTCGCCTTTACGCCCGTCACCTTCTGGCTGACGCGGAAGGCCACGCCCTGCTTTTCGAGGATGCGCTGGAAGCTTTTGACCACTTCATTGTCCATGCCGGGCAGGATGCGGTCGAGGAATTCGACGACCGTCACCTTCGCGCCGAGCCTGCGCCAGACGGAGCCGAGTTCGAGACCGATCACGCCGCCGCCGATGACGACGAGATGCTCGGGAACCCGGTCGAGATCGAGCGCGCCGGTGGACGAGACGACGCGCTTCTCGTCGATCTCGATGCCCGGCAGCCGAACGATGTCGGAGCCGGTGGCGATGACGATGGCCTTCGTCGCGAGCGTCTCAACCGCGCCATCAGCCGCCGTGACCGACACCTTGCCCGCGCCCGCAACGCGGCCCGTGCCGCGATGGGTATCGATCTTGTTCTTCTTCAGGAGATATTCGACGCCCTTGACGTTACCGTCGATGCCCTCGGCCTTGTATTTCATCATCGCCGCAAGATCGAGTTCGGGCTTCACCTTGATGCCCATCCCCGCGAAACCGTGGCCAGCTTCCTCGTAAAGCTCGGACGCGTGCAGCAGCGCCTTCGAGGGGATACAGCCGACGTTGAGGCAGGTGCCGCCGAAGGTCGGGTTCTTTTCCACGATTGCGGTCTTGAGCCCGAGCTGCGCCGCGCGGATGGCGCAGACATAGCCGCCGGGGCCACTTCCGATAACGATAAGGTCGTACGCATCAACCATGCGTGTCTCCAATATATCCCAGGTCGCCGGACAGGTGCCGGCCGTATGTGTGTCCGTTGCCGCGCCGTCGCTTCGTTTGCAGCGCCAGTTCCGAAAGCCCGCGCAGCGCGCGATCGCGCGTTGCGGGCGCTAAAGGTCCAGAATGAGGCGCTGCGGATCTTCCAGCGCATCTTTCACATGCACGAGGAACGTCACGGCATCCTTGCCGTCGACGAGCCGGTGATCGTAGGACAGCGCGAGATACATCATCGGCCGGATCTCGATCTTGCCGTTCACGACGACCGGCCGCTCTTGAATCTTGTGCATACCGAGGATGCCCGACTGCGGCGCATTCAGGATCGGCGTCGACATCAGCGAACCGTAAACGCCGCCGTTCGAGATGGTGAACGTGCCGCCCTGCATCTCTTCAAGGCTGAGCTTGCCGTCGCGCGCCTTCACGCCGAAGCCCGCGATCTCCTTCTCGATCTCGGCGACGGACTTGTGGTCCGCGTCGCGCACGACGGGCACGACGAGGCCGCGATCCGTGCCGACCGCGATACCGATATGGTAGAAATTCTTGTAGATGATGTCGTCGCCGTCGATCTCCGCGTTGACGCTCGGAACGTCATGCAGGGCATGCAGCACAGCCTTCACGAAGAAGCCCATGAAGCCGAGCTTGGTGCCGTGCTTCTTCTCGAAGATCGTCTTGTAGCGGTTGCGCAAATCCATGATCGTCGACATGTCCACCTCGTTGAAGGTGGTCAGCATCGCGGCGTTGTTCTGCGCTTCCTTGAGGCGACGCGCGATAGTCTGACGAAGCTTCGTCATACGCACGCGCTCCTCGCGCGCTTCAATGGTGCGCGGCGCGGCGGGACGGACGGCGGGAGCGGGCGGCGGCGCCTTTTCGAAGAAGGAACTCGGCGCGACGGACGCAGAGGCGGCGCCGCCCTCGATCACTGAAAGCATGTCGCCCTTTGTCACACGGCCATCCTTGCCGGTGCCCGAAATGGTGGCGGGATTGATGCCGGTTTCCTCGGCGATGCGGCGCACGGACGGGGCGAGCACATCGACGTTCGGCGAGCGGGGCGAAGCGGCTTGAACAGGGCTCGGGGTTGTGGCCTGAGCGGCGACCGGCGCAGGTGCCGATTTCTCGGCGGACTTGGGTGCGCCACCGTTCGCGGCCGCGCCCGCGCCTTCCGCGATCGTGCCGAGCAGCGCGCCGACGCCGACTGTTTCGCCTTCCTTGACGAGGATTTCGGCGATAACCCCCGCCGCCGGGGCATTCACTTCGAGCGTGACCTTGTCGGTCTCAAGCTCGGCAACAGCCTCATCTGCCTTCACGGCGTCGCCCGGCTTCTTGAACCATCGGCCGATGGTCGCTTCTGTGACTGATTCGCCAAGCGTGGGAACGACGATTTCCGTGGTCATGCATAAATCCTTCAACAGCCTCATCCCGAGGCGCATTTGCCCGCTCCGAGCCGCTTCGCGCCCGGTAGCCCCCTGAAAACCAGACCGTGACCGCCCTCAAATGAAGGCGACCGCGATCTCACATCCTGTCCGTCGCGACCGATCACGCGACCCGCGCCCGGCCCAAAACCGCGCCCGGCGCTCCTATCCTGTCCGCCGACCGAATCCGCAAACGGGTCGCCCGATCGCAAATCGATCTCTACGCCGAACCTAGCCCAGCACCGTCAAAGCTTCGTCGAGGAACGCGTGCAACTCCGCCGTATGCTTGCTCATCAAACCGGCGGCGGTCGACGCGCAGGCAGGCCGCCCGACATAACGGGGGCGCCGCGTTTCCGCGCCTATGTGATCGAGCACCCACTCGATGTTGCTCTCGACGAACGTCCAGGCACCCTGATTCTTCGGCTCTTCCTGACACCAGACGATTTCGGCGTTCGGGAAGCGCGACAGCTCCTGAATCAGCGCGCGCGCCGGGAACGGGTAAAGCTGCTCAAGGCGCATCAGGTAGATATCGTTGGTGCCGCGGCTCTCGCGCTCCTCGAACAGGTCGTAATAGACCTTGCCGGTGCAGAGCACGACGCGCTTGATGGCTTCATCGCGGACGAGCTTGACCGTCTCGCTCTTGCCGACCTGCGCGCTGTCCCAGAGCACGCGATGGAACGTCGTTCCCGAGCCGAACCGGTCGAGCGACGAGACCACGCGCTTGTGCCTGAGGAGCGACTTCGGCGTCATCAGGATCAGCGGCTTCCTGAAGCTGCGATGAAGCTGGCGACGCAGGATGTGGAAATAGTTCGCGGGCGTGGTGCAGTTCGCGACCTGCCAATTGTCCTCGGCGGAAAGCTGAAGGTAGCGTTCGAGGCGCGCGGAGGAATGTTCCGGCCCCTGCCCTTCATAGCCGTGCGGCAGCATCAGCACGAGGCCCGACATGCGCAGCCATTTGCGTTCGCCGCTCGCGAGGAACTGGTCTATGACGACCTGCGCGCCGTTCGCGAAGTCGCCGAACTGCGCCTCCCAGAGCACGAGCGCATTCGGCTCCGCGAGGCTGTAGCCATATTCGAAGCCGAGAACAGCCTCCTCGGACAGCATCGAATTCACGATTTCGATGCGCGCCTGCGTGTCGGACAGGTGATTCAGCGGCGTGAACTGCTCCTCGTTTTCCTGATCGGTGAGCACCGCGTGGCGCTGCGAGAAGGTGCCGCGTTCCACGTCCTGACCCGACAGGCGAACCGGGTAGCCTTCATCGAGGAGCGTACCGAGGGCGAGCGCCTCCGCCATGGACCAATCGATGCCCTTGCCTTCCTCGATCGTCTTGCGGCGGTTGGCGAGGAAGCGCTCGATCGTCTTGTGCGCTGTGAAGCCTTTCGGCAACTCGGTCAGCTTTTCGCCGATGCGGCGCAGCTTGTCGAGATCGACACCGGTGTTGCCGCGACGCGGGCCTTCCTCGGGCAGCGTGATCGAGGACCACCGCCCATCGAGCCAGTCGGCCTTGTTCGGCCGATAGCTTTCGGACGCGATGAACTCCTGTTCGAGCTTGTCCCAGAAGGTAGATTTCAGCTTCTCGGCCTCTTCCTCCTTGACGAGGTTCTCATCCGCGAGCCGCTTTGAGTAGATCGACACCACGCTCTGCTGCTGGCGGATCTTCTTGTACATGAGCGGCTGCGTGAAGGACGGCTCATCGCCCTCATTATGGCCGTGCCGCCGGTAGCAGATCATGTCGATCACGACCGGCTTGTGGAAGCGCTGGCGGAATTCAGTCGCCACGCGCGCGCAGTAGACCACGGCTTCCGGATCGTCGCCGTTCACATGGAATATCGGTGCCTCGATCATGCGCGCGATGTCCGACGGATATGGCGATGAGCGAGAGAAGCGCGGCGCGGTGGTAAAACCGATCTGGTTGTTGACGATGAAGTGGATCGAGCCGCCGGTGCGGTGCCCCTTCAGGCCGGAGAGGCCGAAGCACTCCGCGACGACGCCCTGCCCCGCGAAGGCGGCATCGCCGTGCATCAAAAGCGGGAGAACCTCCGAGCGCGTCTTGTCGCCGAGCTGGTCCTGCTTCGCGCGAACCTTGCCGAGCACGACGGGGTCAACGATTTCGAGATGCGACGGGTTCGCGGTGAGCGAGAGATGCACGGAATTGCCGTCGAACTCGCGGTCGCTCGACACGCCAAGGTGATACTTCACGTCGCCCGAGCCTTCGACGTCCTCGGGGTTGGCGGAGCCGCCCTTGAACTCGTGGAACAGCGCGCGGAACGGCTTGCCCATCACGTTGGTGAGCACGTTGAGGCGGCCGCGATGCGGCATGCCGATGACGATTTCCTTTACGCCGAGCTGGCCGCCGCGCTTGATGATCTGTTCGAGCGCGGGAATCGCTGCCTCGCCGCCTTCAAGGCCGAAGCGCTTCGTGCCTGTGTATTTCTTGTCGAGGAAACGCTCGAACCCCTCGGCATGGACGAGCTTCGTGAGGATCGCCTTCTTGCCGAGCGCCGTGAACTCGACTTCCTTGTCGGGGCCTTCGATGCGCTCCTGAATCCAGAGCTTCTGCTCCGGCGAGGAGATGTGCATGAACTCGAAGCCGATGGTGCCGCTATAGGTGCGCTTCAGGATCTCGATGATCTGGCGCAGGGTCGCGGTTTCGAGGCCGAGCACGTTATCGATGTAGATCTGGTGATCGAGGTCGGCGGCGGTGAAGCCGTAGGTCTTCGGATCAAGTTCCGGGTGCGAACCGGGAGGGGTGATGTGCAGCGGGTCGAGATTGCCGATGAGATGGCCGTTCACGCGGTAGGCGCGGATGAGCATGATCGCGCGTACGCTTTCGCGCGTGGCCCGGAACGCCTCCTCGCGGGTGATTTCGACGCCGTGCTGCTGGGCCTTCGCCTGAATGCGGCGGTTGATCGGAAGGCCCTCTTCCGGCCCCCAGTCGGCGGCGAGCGCGTTCAGGATGTCGCCATCCTCGTCGCTATGTCCGTTTTTCGGCTTCCACGACGGACCAAGAGCCTCGGCGTCGACGGTCCCGCGGCGTTCTTTCAGATCGGTGAAAAAGGCGCGCCAGTCGGCAGTAACAGACCCCGGGTTCTCCTGAAAACGCTCGTAGAGGTCTTCGATATAGGCCGCATTCGCACCGTGCAGAAACGATGTCCTCGCGAACGCTTCGTTGAGGTTTTCCCGTCTCACTTCGATCACCATCACCTAAAAGGCTTTTGAGCGGACATAGAGCAAATTTCGCGCGCAGTTGCGCAAATTTTGCTCTCACATTCTGGTTACCGAATAGGCGGTGCACCAAAAAAAGAGAGGGTGCACTGCCATCGGCGAATGGCTGTCCGCCCCGCCTTTCGGCGGATCAGCCTTTGAGAACTTCGACGAGCGTGCTCCCGAGTGCGGCCGGCGAGGGGGACACGACGATGCCGGCGGACTTCATCGCTTCGATCTTGTCGCCGGCTGAGCCTTTGCCGCCAGCAATAATCGCGCCAGCATGGCCCATGCGTCGGCCGGGAGGTGCTGTAACGCCCGCGATGAAGCCTACAATCGGCTTCTTGCGCGAGGATGTCCTGTAGAAATCCGCCGCTTCCTCCTCCGCTGAGCCGCCGATTTCACCGATCATAATGATCGATTGTGTCTCGTCGTCGGCGAGCAGCATTTCGAGCACATCAATATGTTCGGTTCCCTTCACAGGGTCGCCGCCGATGCCGATGCAGGTTGTCTGACCGAGCCCTGCAAGCGTCGTCTGATGAACCGCCTCATAGGTAAGCGTGCCGGAGCGCGAAACAATACCGACGCTGCCACGCTTGTGAATGTGGCCGGGCATGATGCCGATCTTGCACTCGCCGGGCGTAATGACGCCGGGGCAATTTGGGCCGATGAGCCGCGACTTCGAGCCGACGAGCGCGCGCTTCACCTTGATCATGTCCTCGACCGGGATGCCCTCGGTGATGGTCACGATGAGCGGGATTTCCGCGTCGATGGCTTCGAGGATGGCGTCGGCCGCGAACGGAGGCGGCACATAGATCGCGGTCGCGTTCGCGCCCGTCTTCTGGACGGCGTCGAGCACGGTGTCGAATACGGGAAGGCCGAGATGGGTGGACCCGCCTTTGCCCGGTGTCACGCCGCCGACCATCTTCGTGCCGTATGCGATTGCCTGCTCGGAGTGGAAGGTGCCCTGCGCGCCGGTAAAGCCCTGGCAGATTACCTTTGTATTCTTGTCGACGAGGATGGCCATGTTCTAATCCTTCAAGAGAAGCGACTGTTCGGTGTCGTGGAAGCCGCCCGCTGACGGCGCGGGGAGGAATGGGTTTTCGACCGTGACGGAGCCGTAAGCCTGTCCGTGGCTGAGGTTTTCCGTGTAGATTGTGGTTGCGCCGAGCGCTTCCGCCGCAGCGATGATCGCCGCGTCCCGATACGAGATGCGGTATCGGGCGGACAGCGCCACCGCCGCCTTGACGAGGGCGACATCGGTCGGGACGCATGCAAATTCCTCAAGGTTCTCGATCCATTCGAGAGCCAGAGCGGGCTGCATGTCGAAATCCGTCTTCCGGGTAGCGTTCACGTAGAATTCCTGTAAAACCTGCGCCGAAAGACCGAACTGCTCCTCTCCGATAAGTCTAATCGCTATCGTCTTTTTTGAACGGTGTGCCGGGTTCTTCGAAGCCGCGTACAGCAGAATGTTCGTGTCGAGAAAACACTCCACGGTCATACAGCGCCTCCCTGTCCCACTTCCAGTTTTCGCCAGGATCGCAAGTCGACTGTTCCGCGAGCGCGATCAGTTGCTTCCTGGCCTCCGCCGCGCGCCCATGATGACGGGCGAGCTTGCCGAGATACTCCCTTACGAGGCCGTTCACGGTCGTGTCGTTGGCGGCGGCGTATTTGCGCACCACCGCCAGCACTTCATCCTCAACGGCCAGCGTTATGTTTTTCATGGCGCACCTCCACATATCCTGTGTTACACAGCTTATGTGGAGGGGCCCTGTTCGGTCAAGCCGCCTTCTTCACCTCGGCCACGATCTTCTCGGCTGCGTCCGCGAGGTTGTCCGCCGGGATCACGGCGAGACCGGAATTGCGGATGATCTCCTTGCCGAGTTCGACGTTCGTGCCTTCGAGGCGCACGACGAGCGGCACCTTGAGGCTCATCTCGCGGGCGGCGGCGATAATGCCTTCCGCGATGATGTCGCAGCGCATGATGCCGCCGAAGATGTTGACGAGGATGCCCTTCACGTTCGGGTCGGACAGGATGATCTTGAAGGCTTCCGTCACCTTCTCCTTTGTCGCGCCGCCGCCGACGTCGAGGAAGTTGGCGGGCTCCGAACCGTAGAGCTTGATGATGTCCATTGTCGCCATGGCGAGTCCGGCGCCGTTCACGAGGCAGCCGATGCTGCCGTCGAGCTTCACGTAGGACAGGTCATAGCGGGACGCGAGCACTTCCGCCGGGTCTTCCTCTTCAAGGTCGCGCAGCGCCACGATCTCGGGATGACGGTAGAGCGCGTTCGAGTCGAAGTTCAGCTTCGCGTCGAGACAGACGAGGTCGCCCTTCTCGGTCACGATCAGCGGATTGATTTCCAGCTGGCTCATGTCCTTCTCGACGAAAGCCTTGTAGAGGCTCCCGATCAGCTTCACGCACTGCTTGACCTGATCGCCTTCGAGGCCGAGTTCGAAGGCCACCTTGCGGCCATGGAACTGCGAATAGCCCGACGCCGGATCGATGGAGAAGGTGAGGATCTTCTCGGGGGCGTCGTGCGCCACTTCCTCGATGTCCATGCCGCCCTCGGTCGAGGCGATCACGGCCACGCGGCTCGTCGCGCGGTCCACGAGGAAAGAGAGATAGAGTTCGCGCTTGATCGCCGCGCCCTCTTCGATGAGGAGGCGCTTCACGACGCGGCCCTCGGGGCCGGTCTGCACGGTGACGAGCGTGCGGCCGAGCATTTCGTCCGCGAAGGTGCGGACATCGTCGAACGACTTGGCGATGCGAACGCCGCCCTTCTCGCCCGCTTCCGGCTCCTTGAACGAGCCCTTGCCGCGACCGCCGGCATGGATCTGCGCCTTAACGACGGCGATGGGGCCGCCGAGTTCCTTCGCAACTGCGAAGGCTTCTTCCGGTGTGAAGGCGGCATGGCCCTTCGGCACAGGTACGCCGTATTCTTTCAGGATGGCTTTCGCCTGATATTCGTGAACGTTCATGAGGCACTCTCGAATGTGTGGGAGTGGGTGGCGGCATTGTGCGCCGCAAAAAGTCCGGGTTACACAGCCGCAAAAGAAAGCCGCCTGCAAGGCGGCTTTCGTCTAGGTCAAGCGGGTTGGGCGAGGCCCGGCGCGATGCGGACGCAAGCTTCGACGAGGTTCTTCACCGCCTCGACGGAGCGGTTGAAATCGAGGCGCTCGTGCGTGTTGAGATCGATTTCGATCACGCGTTCCATGCCCTTCGCACCGATCACGGTCGGCACGCCGATATAAAGCCCCTTCACGCCATATTCGCCGGTGAGATAGGCGGCGCAAGGCAGCACGCGCTTCTTGTCCTTGAGGTAGGATTCGGCCATCTCAATCGCGGAGGCGGCAGGCGCGTAATAGGCCGAGCCGGTCTTGAGCAGCTTCACGACTTCGGCGCCGCCATCGCGCGTGCGCTGAACGATCTCGTTCAGGCGCTCATGCGTGATCCAGTTCATCTTGATGAGGTCGGGGAGCGGGATGCCAGCAACCGTGGTGTAGCGCGTGAGCGGAACCATGGTGTCGCCGTGGCCGCCGAGCACGAAGGCCGTCACGTCTTCGACCGACACATCGAATTCGCGCGCGAGGAAGTAGCGGAAGCGCGAGCCGTCGAGCACGCCAGCCATGCCGACGACCTGATTCTTCGGCATGCCGGTCACCCGCTGAAGCGCCCAGACCATGGCGTCGAGCGGGTTCGTGATACAGATGACGAAGGCGTCGGGGGCGTACTTCTTGATGCCCGCGCCGACCTGTTCCATCACCTTGAGGTTGATTTCGAGAAGGTCGTCGCGGCTCATGCCGGCCTTGCGGGGAACGCCTGCGGTCACGATGACCACGTCCGCGCCCTTGATGTCGGCGTAGTCGTTGACGCCCTGGAAGCCGACGTTGAAGCCGTCGACCGGCGCGGACTCGGCGAGGTCAAGCGCCTTGCCCTGGGGCAAGCCCTCGGCGATGTCGAACATGACCACGTCGCCGAGTTCCTTGAGGCCGATCAGATGGGCGAGGGTACCGCCAATCATGCCCGACCCGATGAGTGCGATTTTGGCCCGTGCCATGCCGTTCTCCTGTCTTATTTGTCTTAGTGTGGCTCGCGTGCGTCTCCGCCGCGGGAAAATGCTGCGCTCGCGTTCCGTTACTCGCATTTCGCGCGTGCGGCAAGACAAGTGACGGCAAGTTTACCACTGCGCGAGTGGCGCCCGATAGGACGAATTGAAGCCGCGCCGCGCGAAGAACACGAACGATTTTCGTAACGAAATTGCGAAAGTGTTTATTCTCATCCCGATTTTCGCCGAAAATGCCTGCGCGATTAGCGTTGATGTGGAATCAGGGATGCACGCGATGCTGGCAGCCAAAGAGCGCTTTCCGAATCTCGCCGACTTCAGCACCCGCGATTTCGTCCGGGGTCGGTCCCGCGCAGTCGAGGCCCTGTGGCTCGCCGTGCAATGGGCTTTCGTCTCCTCGTGGCTGCCGGGATCGGCACACCGCCGCGCGCTTCTCCGCCTGTTCGGCGCGACAATCGGCGCGGGCGTGGTCATCAAGCCCGGCGTGCGGGTCAAATTTCCGTGGCGGCTCGAAATCGGCGACCATAGCTGGATCGGCGAGGATGCGTGGATCGACAACCTCGCGCCAGTCGCCATCGGGCGCGATTGCTGCCTGTCGCAAGGCGCGTATCTCTGCACCGGTAGCCACGACTGGAAAAGCCGCACCTTCGACCTCATCACGAAGGGCATCCGAGTGGAGGATGGCGCGTGGATCGCCGCGAAGGCCGTCGTCGCGCCGGGTGTCGTCATCGGCGAGGGCGCGGTGCTCGGGCTTGGCAGCGTTGCGACACGCGATCTCGCACCATGGGGCATCTATCGCGGCAACCCCGCCGAGCGCAGCGCGGAACGCCGGGCCGAAATCCTTGCCTCGTCGCCCGCTGAACTTCGCCTGACACCGGAGGCAGCGGAAACGGACGTGGTCTGATAACAGGAGGGCGTTCCGGTTCGCCGCAAAAGGCTATCGCCAGCGGATTTCGCGCTTGTCGGCGGTTCCCGGAAAGCCCATGTAAGGCGCGGAATTCTTGGCGGCCGAACAGCCGCTCGTCAGGTGCAAATTTTTCGGGTGATCCAGCGATGGCGATTTCGCTTCTCGGCGGCGGTGCCGCTCAACCGGCGGACAACACGAGCGACATCATCAAGAACACCACCACGGCGACCTTCGTGGCGGACGTGATCGAGGCATCGCACAAGGTGCCGGTGATCGTCGATTTCTGGGCGCAATGGTGCGGCCCCTGCAAGCAGCTTACACCCATCCTCGAAAAGGTCGTCCGCGCCTCCAAGGGCAAGGTGCGGCTCGTCAAGATGAACATCGACGAGCACCCGGAGGTAGCGGGCCAGCTTCAGATCCAGTCCATCCCGGCCGTCTTCGCCTTCTCGCAGGGCCAGCCCGTGGACGGGTTCATGGGCGCGCTGCCTGAAAGCCAGGTGAAGGCATTCGTCCAGCGCCTTATCGGCCCCGACGCCGATGACGCGGCGGGTGTCGAAGAAGCGCAGCGTCTGTTCGAGGAAGGCGATATCGCGGGTGCGGCACAGCTTTACGGCGCCGTGCTCAAGAATGACCGCGAGAACGCGGACGCCATCGGCGGCCTGTCGAAATGCTATGTCCGCCTCGACGATCTCGCCCGCGCCGAACAGGTGCTCTCCATGACGCCGCCCGCGAAGCAGACGGCCGAAGCCTACCTCTCGGCGAAGGCGGCGCTGGAACTCGCGAAAAAGGCCGAGCCTTCCGCCGACACCGCGCCGCTGGAAAAGGCGATCGCAGCCAATCCTCGCGACTGGGACGCGCGCTTCAAGCTTGCGCTCGCGCTCGTCGCAAAAGGCAAACGCGAGGATGCGCTCGACCACCTTTTCGAGATCGTGCGGAAGGATCGCGCGTGGAACGACGATGCGGCAAGGCAACAGCTTGTGGAACTTTTCGAGGCATGGGGGCCTAAGGATCCGTTGACACAAGCCGGGCGTCAGCGCCTGTCGTCGATTCTTTTCGCCTGATATGAAGAGGGACGTTGCTTTGGGCATTACCGAAAGATACCGGACGCTCTCCGACCTCCCGGCGCAGATTCCCGTGTTCCCGTTGCAGGGCTGCATCCTGCTGCCACGCTCCAACCTGCCGCTGAACGTCTTCGAGCCGCGCTATCTCGCCATGGTCGAGGATGCGATTGCCGGCGACCGCCTCATCGGCATCGTCCAGCCGCTCCCGGCGGAGGAAGAATCACCGGCGGCGAAGGGGTTTCCGCTGCGCGCGACGGGTTGCGTCGGACGCCTGTCCGCCTTCTCGGAAACCGACGACGGCCGCCTGCTCATCACGCTGACGGGGGTCTGCCGGTTCGATATCGTGGGCGAGACGCAAACCGCAAAGCCCTACCGCATCTGCGACGCAAGCTATCGGCCCTATGAGAACGACCTCATTCGCGGACACGGGCAAGACGCGGTCGACTGGCCGAAATTCGTCGAGGTGCTTCGCGCCTATCTAGACGCAAGAAAGCTCACTGCCGACTGGGACAGCATTCAGCGGTCCCCGACGGAGCTTCTCATCAATACGCTGTCGATGATCAGCCCTTACGGCCCGGAAGAGAAGCAGGCGCTGCTCGAAGCCGCCGATCTCAAGGCGCGCGCCGAGGTGCTGATAGCGCTGGCCGAGATGGAAATCGCCGCACCCGGATCGGGCACCGGCACCAGCCTGCACTGACATGCCTCATGCCATGCCATCGCAGAAAAAACGCTCTGCTACTTTTCAACGCTTTTAAGCGACCTCTGCGTGCGTTAAGCACGAACATCTGGAAAATCACTCGCAAAATTGCGTAAGTTGTGCCCAAGAGCTATTCTAATGCCAGCTTCGGGCCCCGCCCGACTGAACCGAGCTGAAAGGTTAACGATGGACGTCGCAACAAAAGAAGAACTCGATCCCGTTCTCCTCGAAATCCTTGTGTGCCCGATCACCAAGACGCCGCTCGTTTACGACCGGACCGCGGGTGAACTCGTAAGTCAGGCCGCCGGGCTCGCTTATCCCGTCCGCAAGGGCATACCTGTCATGCTGCCGGAAGAAGCACGCAAGCTGCACGCCTGAAGCGGACAACACCCTGCAACGAACAGCGGACGCCTGTAGCGATAAGGCGCCCGCTCAGCCAAGCCCCTCGTGGGTTCGGCTGTAGCCTTGCGCCGGAACTCGCCCGTCCCTCAGACTCCACGCCCGTTGAGCTTGCCGCGTTATTCAACGCCTGGGCCTGTAGTCACACGGCGAGGAGCCGCCGTACCTTGCCATCGGACGCCGCGCAGCAGGCCCCAAGCCGCAAGAGTTTGACTGGCGCTTTGCGGTTTTGCCACGGCACACATGCCACGCCTAAGTCACAGATTTGCGACACCGCAGCGTGTCAGCGCGCCGCATCCCCGCCGCTCACGATCCGGCTTTCGGCCCGGTCGCGATCGTCGCCTTCAATCCGCCGAGCGCCGACGACGCGTCGAGCAAGAGCCGCCAGCCATAGGCGTCCAGCACATCCTGCACGATGGCGAGGCCCAATCCCGTGCCACGCTCGCGTTCATCGAGGCGGATACCGCGCTCCATCACCAAATCTCGCAGTTCCGGCGCGATCCCTGCGCCATCGTCTTCGACGGTAATCCACAGACCCGCGCCGTCATCGTCGGCGGCGGCCGAAACGAGCACGCGCGTCGAAGCGTGCCGCGCTGCGTTCTCCAGCAAGTTGCCGAGCACTTCGGCGAGGTCGGTCCGGTCCATGGGAATCGCGAACTCGGGCGGTTGCCTCGTTTCGAAAACGACGCGCGCGCCTTCGGACGTTCGGCCGAGCGTCGCGATCAGCGATGCAAGCAGCGGTGCCAGCGGTGTAGGGCGGCCCACGCTGCGCCCGCCTACGCCACGCACGCGAGCCCGCGCCAATTCGCGATCCACATGACGGCCCATCGCCGCCACCACGCCTTCGATATCGTCCGCGATCTGCTTTTCGCCCTGCCCTCGCAAGCGGCGTGCATCCGCCGAAAGGGCGGCGAGCGGCGTCTTGAGGCCATGCGCGAGGTCGGCAGCGCGCCCGCGCGAGCGCTCGATCTCGCAGACCTGACTATCGATCAGCGCGTTCATTTCCTCGACAAGCGGCTGCACTTCCGAAGGTACCGCCGTGGGCAGGTTCACGATGCGGCCCGCGCGGATGTCGGCCACGCCCCGGCGCAGCCTGTCGAGAGGGCGAAGGCCGAGGCTCACCTGAAGAATGGTTGCCCCCGTCAGAACTGCGCCGAGGATCGCAAGCGCGATGGCTAGATCGCGCGTGAAGGCCGCAGAAGCTTTCGAAACTCCGGCAAGGCTCGCCGCAACCGCGACCCGCACCGGCATCTTGCGGTCGCCCACCGTGAGAACAACGCTTCGCTCGGCCGCGAGCACCTCATCGCGCCCCGGCCCCTGCAAGACATGCCGATGTTCCTCGCCCGGCGAAATGGCATCGGCCGCGATCGGCAGCGTCGCGTCCCAGAGCGAGCGAGAGCGCAGAAGCTGGTCGCGATCGTTGCTGACCTGCCAGTAAAGGCCCGACAGCGGCACCTCGAAGCGCGGATCGCCCGGCTTTCTCGTCAGCACGAGCGTACCGTCGGCGTTCACGTCGAGCGCTGCGAGGATCTGGCTCAGATGCAGGTTGAGATCGTCGGCGATGGTGCGCGCGACATGGCGCTCGAAAAGATGCACGAGCCCGCCACCCGCGACGGTCAGCGCGAGGAGAATCGCCGCCATTCCGCCTACGATCAGCCGCAGCCGAAGCGACGACCCCGTCATGACCCCGGTTCTTCGACGATGTAGCCGAAGCCGCGCCGTGTCCCGATCACGGGCACGCCGAGCTTGCGCCGCACGCGCCCCATCAGCACCTCAAGCGCGTTGGAATCGTGATCCTCGTCGTGGCCATAGACGGCTTCCTCAAGCTCATGCTGCGGCACGACGCGACCGCGATGCAGCACGAGATAGGCGACGACGCGATATTCCAGCGCCGACAACGCAACGGGTACGCCGCGCACGCTGACGCGCATCTGGCGGTCATCGACTGTCACATCGCCGATGCTGACGAGCGAGGACGCGGCGCCTGCCGAGCGGCGGATTATCGCGCGCAGCCGCGAGAGAAGCTCCTCCATATGGAAGGGCTTCGGCAGATAGTCGTCGGCGCCCGCGTCGATGCCGTCGACACGCTCAGCCCAGCTTCCGCGCGCGGTGAGGATGAGAACCGGCATGCGACGGTCGGCGGCGCGCCAGCGTTTCAGCACGGACAGCCCGTCCATGCGCGGCAGGCCGAGATCGAGAATGACGGCGGCATAGTCTTCGGTATCGCCGCGAAACCAGGCGTCTTCCCCCTCGCCCGCCGTTTCCACGACATAACCGCTCGCCTGAAGCGCTCGCTCCACATCGTCGGCGATCCGCCTGTCATCCTCGACAAGAAGCACGCGCATCTACTTTTCCTTGATCTTCGCGATTTCGGCGGTCTTCGCATCGACATAGACCTCGAAAATCCGGCCCGCCTTGTCCACGGTGCGAAACTCATAATACCACACGCCGTGCTTGCGCTCGATCTCGATGCCAACCACCTCGCCCGGCATCCTGTCCCTCACGGAGCCGAGGATGTCGGCGAGTTGCCTGATGTCCTTCTTTTCGACGGCTTCCAGCGCCGCGTCGTGATCGTCATCAGAATGCGCGTGCGTCAGCACCGGCGCGGCGAACGCGACGATGGCGACGAAAAGAAATCGAAGCGGCGACATCAATATGATCCTTCCGGCCTTACTTATCGCATCCGCACGCTGACAAAACGCTGACATCGGCCAACAGGCTACCGTCACCGCCACTCTGCCATTGATTGTCCATCGGCGGGGCTATCGTGCCCTGCTGCAATCCAATACGGAGTTTTGAGATGCGGAAATTTTCCCTTGTTCTGTCTGCCTTTGCCGTCTGCGCCGCAGCGACCGCCGCGAATGCGAGCGACCCGTCCCGCGCCTGCACGACTGCGCCCGAAAGCCAATGGCTCAAGATCGCCGATCTTCAGGCGAAGGTCGAGGAGCAGGGCTACAAGGTGCGCAAGGCCAAGCTGAAGAAGGCGTGCGGCGAACTTTACGCCGTCGACAAGTCCGGCGAGCGCATCGAGCTGTTCGTCGATCCGACGAATGCGAAGATCGTCGAGACGAAGAAGGACGAAGACTGATGACCATCGCCCATCAGGCGATCGAAGCCGGCGGCGCGACGCCGCCGGCAACGGTCAAGGTGTGGGATCCGTTCGTGCGGGTCTTCCACTGGTCGCTCGTCGGCCTGTTCATCGCGGCTTTCGCGACCGGCGACGAGGTCGAGCGCGTGCACATCATGGTGGGTTATGCCATCGCGGTGCTCGTGGGCCTGCGCATCGTCTGGGGCTTCATCGGCACGAGGCATGCGCGCTTCAGCGACTTCGTGAAATCGCCTGCAACCGTGCTCGCCTATCTTCGCGGTTCCACTTCACTCATCGGTCCGCGCTATCTCGGCCATAATCCGGCTGGCGGCATCATGATCCTTATGCTGCTGGCGGCGCTCATCGGCACCTGCACCACAGGCTATATGATGACGACGAAATCGGGCTGGGGCTCGCATCAGCTTGAGGAAGTGCACGAGGCATTCGCCAACGGCATGCTGGTGCTGATCGGTCTTCATATCGTCGGGGTGATCTGGTCCAGCGTCCAGCACGGCGAAAACCTCGCCCGCGCCATGATTACCGGTCGCAAGAAAACCGGCACCGATGTATCGGACGCTTAGCGTTTCGCGCCCGTCAATGCCTTGTCCATTTGCCGCTCAGGTTGTCTCAGCCTGAGCGGATTTCGGCTTTGATGAAACTAACGCGATGCTGTCGCAACCTGCATTCGCTGGCGAAAGGACGCCAGGCGCGCCTTGAGCGAAAGCACGTGACGCCAGGCATCCTCCACCCGCGCGCGCGGCAACCGACCTGCAACCACTGCCTCTTCCACCGCCTCGTAAACGGTCTCGTCGAGGTCTTGCGGCACGTCCGGCGTTGCGCGCACCAGCACGAGATCCGCGCCTGCGATCAGCGCGGATACAACCGCTTCGCCCTGATGCAACGGCGCGCCACTGTTACCGAGGTTGAGGTCGACGATGATCGCTCCCCCGAATGCCATGTCGCGTCGGAGCCAGCTCTCGCCGGGTCGCGACGGCTGGGACACACTCGTCACAGCGGACGAAATCGGTTGCTCGCTCGCCTTTACGCGCAGGATTGCGGCGTCGGCCGCATCGGCTCTGGCGACAGCCCGCAGCATGGCCGTGCTGGCGCGCTCGCGCCGCAGCGATGCCGCACGGCGCGCGCTGAACGCCTCCGCACGAAGTGCCGTCAGAACTGCCCGGTCATGGTGACCGCGCGTGAATGCGGCCGCGAACGCCCGGGCACGCGGCTCAGCCGTGGCGAAGCACGGCGCGGAAAAATCCGCCCGCTTGTCGCCGCAGGCGCCGAGCGCCGGTCCGATATTAAGAGTGATGCCGAGAGAAGACATCTCCTCCGCCATTTCGCGGTAAAGCGCGCGTGCTTCGCCGAGGCTGCGGCTCCGCCCGACATTCTTGGCGGAAGGATAGAAGGCGAAGCCCTTCTCCTCGCCGAGCGCGGATTCGGGGCCGCCTTCCTGATCCACCGCGACGAGGGCGGGCACGGCCCCGGTTTCATCCCCCAGATAATGAAGCAACTCGCGGAGTTGCGCGGACGATGAAATGTTGCTCGTGGCCACGACTACGCCCGCGAGACGCCCGGCAGCCAGCGCCGCATGAACACGGACGACGTCTGGATCGCTCGCGCGCCGCCCGGAAAAGCCGGAGAGAAGCAGTTGACCCGTCATGGCGCGCAACGAGGGAGGCGCACTCGCCGCCGAGGCTTTCGCCGCATCGCCCTTCGGCGCGCCGACCTTGGTCACGCTGACCTTCGCCACGCTGACCTTCGCCACGTCGGTTTTCGGTGCCGGGCCGAGAACCCGCGAAGTCTGCATCACCACGGGCTTCGCCGCAGGCGGCGTGCGTCCGCTTTCGTTCGTGGGGCGTGTGGCGCTCGCGACCGGGGCATTCGGCTTGGGCGGAGCGTTGGGCTTCGGGGCGGCGGCCGGGGCGGGTGTCGCAGTCTTCGGCTTCGGCGGCTGTGGCGGCAGAGGTGGCTTTTGCGGCGACGCGACGGGCGGCTTCTCGACCGTCGCCACGCATTCACCCCCGCTATATTGCAGCGCGCGGGCGCGGCAATCGGCGGGCGTGGAGCGAAGACGACGCGTCGTCGCTGTACCTGGGAAGGCGTCTTCTACATCATTGACGAAGGCGACGGCGTCGGAAGGGGCAGCGAGCGGCAACGGGATAGGCGCCGCGGCGGCCGCCCCCGAAAGACCAAAAACGCCAAGCGCGACAAGCCTTGATCGCACCGACCCCCCCATACACCATACCAGGCCCAATTCAGCCTGTCGGAGGATATTGCATGGCTGGGTTGCGTTCCAGCACGCGGGACGCGAGATCCATACTTCTTTTGCCGTAGATGCCTTTTGGTTTCGCTCGAAAAAAAGAACGCGAATGTGCGCGCGGCATTTCCTGGCGGGCGCGCTCGCGAGCTGACCGGCGCCGACACCCGAACAGCTAACTTATTGCTTTCATGTATATTTCCAATCCTCAGGCTGATGGTGGAGCCACTCTGCGGAATGCCTGGATCGCAAGGCTCCACCGCACGGGCGCAGTCGGGCGATCACCGTGAGCGCTGCGGCGACAGAATCCGCGCGCCGAGACACGCTGTCTCACCGCCCCGTTGTCCCTCCTTTTCGCGGCCATGCGCCATGAGACCGACACCATCGCGGTGGCAATGACGTCTTCGAACGGGAACGGGAACGCTTCAGGTCAATGTGCAGCAGGGGTTGTGGTGGGCGGGCCACAAGGCGGGGAAAAACGGAAAGTTCCCCCCTATATCGGCCCGCACTGCCTTGCGTTTTGCACGTTTGGCCTTTGTTATCGGCGGCTAAAGACGGGGTAGTGGTAATGGCGCTCAATTTGCAACGCAGCGCGGGCGTGCCCAAACGGTGATGGGCAATCCGCATATGGATCAAGAGACGCTGCAAGCGCTGATCAAAGTCTACAGGACTCGCGCGAGTGGCGACCTCCTCTCGATCATCATGGACGAAGCCGAGGGGCAAGAGGGGCAAGTGGCGGTTCTCGAACTGCTGCGCGCGCTTCCGCAAGACACATTGACGAGCGAGCCGTTCGCCGCCGTCAGACGCAAAGCCTGCCGTTTCAGCCTGAATGCTGAGGATTTCGACCTGGCGGAAACGCTCGCCCGCTGTTCCGACCATCCGGAGGAGCAGGCGCTCAGGGCGCGCGCCCTGTTCGCGCTCAACCGCGAGCAGGAGGCGCAGACGCTCTATCGGCAGGCCGTGCAGCAGGATGCCGCCATCCGCAACCGCGATCTGGAGCGCTTGCTCGGCATTCGGCCGGGTAGCCCGATCATCGCCACGCCCGCCAAGGTCATCTCGCTGAATACCTATTCCCTGCGCCGGGAAGCGAAGGCCGAACAGGAGCGGCGCGACGTTTTCTCCGATGTCTTCCTCGACGACTTCGACGACGTCGCCTTCACCTTCGGCGACGTGGCCGGTCTCGACGATGTCAAGATGGAAGTCCGCCGCCGCATCGTGCTGCCATATCTGAAGCCGAGCATTTTCGAGCGCTACAAGCAGAAGGCCGGAGGCAACATCCTGCTTTACGGCCCTCCCGGCTGCGGCAAGACGCTGGTCGCCCGTGCCACCGCGGGCGAAAGCGACGCGCGCTTCCTGTCTGTGAACCCGGAAGATCTCATCGACAAATATCCGGGCGAGGCGGAGAAGCGGCTGCGCGTGCTGTTCGACGAAGCGCGCTCGGACACGCCGGCCATCCTCTTCTTCGACGAATTCGATGTCGTCTCTCAGCGCGCGAAGTCTTCCCGCGAAAGCGTGAGCGCTCTCGTTTCCGCTTTCGCATCGGAAATCGACGGGACTCAGCGCAACAACAGTGGCGTTTTGGTCATCGTCGCATCGAATGCGCCGTGGCACCTCGACCGCGCGCTGTTCCGCTCGATGCGGATGCAGAGCCTGTTTTTCGTCCCGCCGCCCGACTACGAAGCCCGCAAGAAAATTCTGACTAAGGCGATCGCGGGCATACCCGGGGCAGAGGCGGTTTCAGCGGACCGGATCGCCCGGAAGACGGACGGATTTTCGGGTGCCGACCTGCGTGCGCTTGCCGACCTCGTCAGTAACGCCTCGTTAACTAAGGCGTTATCGGGTTCGGGCGAAGGGGCGCTCACGACGGCCGCCTTCGAGGACGCCCTGAGACATTTCGCGCCCTCGACCCTTCCGTGGCTTTCACAGGCGCGCGACGAGTTGAAACCGCTTCAGCGTCATGACGTGCTGTCGCGGCTGTTCATCCCGCTTGGCAGGATTTGATTTAAAGCTTTTAAGACACGGTTCCGGGATGGTTACCCTTTAGACGCTCCTGTTGCCCAAACAGCACGGGATGGGGCGTCCCTGCCCCGTTTAGGCCATAAACAGGAACCACATTGTTCTAAGTCGAAACCGAAAGCAATTCGACCTTGTACTTGTAGAAGAGGCTTAGAGTTTGTCGAAGTTGCCGTCTGTTATGCGTATGCGGTGCTTCCCTCCCGATAAATAACAGACTTTCCGAAGCGCCGGTTATTGCCGGTGAGAGGATGGTTGCCGTGACCGCTCGCACATTCAACGCCATGACACCCCCAAACATTCAATTCGCCGCGACAACGCTCGCGTCCTCTCGTGAGGGCGTTGCGTTTTTCGCGACGACTGGAACCGAGACTTCCGAAGCCGGGGAATCGTGGTCGGCGATTGCTGCGGGATGCTTGATGTCGGGGAGAAAAACGGCCTGCCGTCATTATGTCGGGACTTTGCCTAAAAACGACTACAACTTCCGGGTACTCAAGATGCACGTGCAGCGTGCGACGCGAGCACGAGATCACTTTGTCGGGCGTCGAGGCGCCTCGGTTGAAAATATTTGCCATGAAGATCTCTAAAGTAATGCGCGCTCTCAGGGTGTTATCCATTCCACTGCTGTTTTGCGGCGTCGCCATAGGCATGGTCGCCTTGCAGACCGGCTTGCAGCCCAGACGCGGCGCCACCGTGGCACCCGCGCCGGCATCGGCTTCGCTCGCGCCGTTTCCCGGAGCGCAAGCCGCGACAGCATTTCCGCAGACCAAATATGGCGACCTCGCCGCCGCCGCCGACAAGGGCGACCTTGCCGCGCGAGTCGAACTCGGCCGGCGCTTCGCAACTGGCAATGGCGTCAAGAAGAGCGAGAGCCGCGCCGCCGAATATTTCCAGCGCATCATCGCAGAATTCAGCGAAACCGGCTCGCGCGACGCACGTGCTCCGCTCATCGCCTCGGCCTTCCTCCAGATGGCGCGGCTTTATGAACAGGGCATAGCCGAAGCGGATATCGATCCCGATCCGGCCTACGCCTTCAGCCTCGTGCACCACGCCGCAAGCTATCTCGCAGATCCCGCTGCCCAGTTCGAGCTGGCGAGGCTTCTCACCGAAGGAGAAGGCGTCACCAAGAACACGCGTGCCGCCGCTCAATGGCTTCTGTCTGCGAGCCGCAAGGGCTATGCGCCCGCTCAGGCGACGCTTGGCGAGATCCTCTGGAAGGGCCGGGATGGCGTGAAGCGGGTGCCCGGCGACGGATTGGGATTGCTGGCGATCGCGCACCGCAACGCCTCGAACGAAGACAAGGCTTGGGTGGGTCGGATCTTTGAAAGCGCGCGCGCCGAAGCTGCGCCGAGCGAAATTCTCGAAGCGAACGCTTTCATCGTGCAGGAGGCGAGCGCCGCGCGTTTCCCGGTGTCGAGCGACATCCTGATCAACGGTGGCACGCGCGATGAGGCGTCGGCCGCTACCGCGCCGGTCGCGCCTTCCGCCGCTACGCCTCTGACGCAGCAATCGCTCACGACACCGCTGGTCGGCACGCCGATCAAGGGTACGTCGAAAGCGCTGACCGAGCTTGACGCCACGCCGATGTCTGTCTCCGAAGAGGGGACGCCGCATTACAGCGTCGATCAGAAGGAAAGCGGGTCTGCCGGTATTATCGAGATGTACCGCGCACGCTCGACGGATGCGCGCAGCGACTTGCCATCCAGCGTCAAATTGGCGGGCGTGGACGAGTAGAGCAGATCGCGAATAAAGCGCATCGCCGGGTTCCGATTGGCGAACAGGCCATGCGATCTAAGACTTCGGTCGCCGTCTCGGTTGCCTCGCCGCTCGCCCGCCAAGGCTTTCGATGCGCTGCGGATTCTCGAAATAACCCGCCCACGGATCGGACTTCAACGCTGCGAGCCGCCGACCCATCGTTTCGACCGTGAACCTTTGCGGCGTCAGAGCCGGGCCGAGTTCGTCCCAACCAAGCGGCGTTGCCACCGGCGCGCCCTCGCGCGCTCGCGTGGAATAGGGTGCGATGGCCGTCGAGCCGCGCCCGTTGCGCAGGTAATCGACATAGATTTTCCCGTCGCGCGCTTTCTTCGCCATGGTCGAAACGAAGCGCTGCGGCGCATCCCGCTCCATCGTCTGCGCGATACCCTGGGCGAAGGCCTTCAACTCCTCCCAGCCGAGATCCGGCACCAGCGGCGACACCACATGCAGCCCCTTGCCGCCGGTCGTCTTCACCCACGACTCGATGCCGAGATCGCCGAGCCGCCGCCGAACCTCGCGCGCGCCATCCATGACCGCTTCGAAGCCAACGCCATCGCCCGGATCGAGATCGAAAATCAGCGTGTCGGGCCGCTCAAGGTCGTCGATGCGCGCGCCCCAGGGATGGATTTCGAGCACGTTCGATTGCACAAGATTGATAAGGCCGCGCAGATCGTGGATGACGAGCGCCTCCGTGTCGCCGTCCTTGTCGGCAATCGGGACCACCTCCACCGCGTCGGTGAGGCCCGCGAAGGATCGCTTCTGATAGAAGCAATCGCCGCCTTGGCCGCTCGGGCAGCGGACGAGCGCAAGTGGGCGGCCGGTGATGAACGGCAGAATGTGGTCGGCGACCTCTGCGTAATAATCCGCGAGGCCGAGCTTCGTCAGCCCCTGCCCCTCCCAGAGAATACGGTCGGGATGAGTGAGCCGGATGCCTTCGAAATCGACGGTGCCGCCCTTCCCGGGCGTAGCACGAGCGCGCGCGGGCGTGGTGCGTTCGCGGGCGGCGGCGTCGGGGGCTGTCTGTTGACGCGGCATTTCGAACAGAACCTCCGTTGCAGGCTTGTCTTCGCGCAAGCCCTTGAATGCGGCGTGACGTAGATGCCGGTCGCCTGTCCAGCCGCGAAACTCGACCTCGGCGACGAGCTGCGGCTCGACATGAACAAGCCCGCGCTTTTCTTCTGACGACAACGCATTGGCGAAGGGCGAGGTTGCGCGCCGCAACGGCTGGAGCTGCTTGAACAGCGCCTTCGCGGTCGCCTGCGTGAAGCCGGTCCCGGCGCGGCCCACATGCAGCAGCGCGCCGTTGTCATAAGCGCCGAGCGCGAGGCTACCGATAGCGCCGTGCATCGCGGTCGATGGTGCGTACCCTCCAACGACGAATTCCTGCCGGTTCGTGCATTTCGTCTTGAGCCATGCCCCGTGCCGGCCGGAGCGGTAAGGCGCGTCGAGGCGCTTGGACACGATGCCTTCGAGGCCGAGGCGGCAGGCGTTTTCGACCATGGCCGGGCCGTGACCGATGACGTGGTCGGAATATCGAAGTGCCGACGCTGCGGCGGCTTCAACCAGCGGCGCGAGCGCGGCCTTGCGTGATTCGAGGCTCGCGCCTCTCAGGTCGTAACCGTCGAAATAGAGAAGGTCGAAGGCGAAGAAGACGATATCGGCTTTGCTTTTGCGGGTGGACAACGCCTCTTGCAGCGCCGAGAAGCTCGACACGCCCGTGTGATCCTCGACCACGGCCTCACCGTCCACGATGGCAGACGCGGCGGGAAAGGCGGCGAACGCGGCGGCGATTGCGGGGAAACGCTCCGTCCAGTCGAGGCCACTGCGCGTCATGAGGCGCACGCGTCCGTTCTCGATCAGCGCCATGACCCGGTAGCCGTCGAACTTGATTTCGTGCAGCCAGTTGTCGCCGTCGGGCGCGCGCTCGCAAAGTTGCGCGAGGCATGGCGCGACAAAGCCGGGGAAGGGCGCTTTCTTCGCGCCCGCGACGGCTTTCGCGGCGCCGGCGGGTGCCGTGGTTGCCACCGCGACGCGGGCGGGCGACTTCGCGGGTGGCGGTGCGGCTGCGACAGGGTCGGCATCCTGCGCTACGGGTGCTTTGGCAACGCGGCGCGCAATTCGCCGCGACGTGGTCTTCGCCGCATCCTCATCCGACGCGCGGCGGTCGGCACGGATGGCCCCCGCCGCGCCCGTGGCATCAGCCAGCGTGCGACGCCGCTTGCGTTTCGGCAACGCTGGCCACTCCTCCGCGCCCTCCGCAGGCGAAAGCTCGCCCTTCACAAGCCCCGCCTTGCCTGACCACACCGCTTCGCCGTCGCGCGCGATTTCATCGATGCTGCGTCCTGTCGCGACCGAATCCGGCGCGTCTTCGAGGATGTCGCCATCGCCCGCCGCGCGCGCAAATTCGTCGTCTGACTTGAACAGAAGCCACTGCTGGTCCTTCTCGCCCGGCCTCGGCTTGATGTGAATGAGGTGCCAGCGGCCCTTGAGTTTCTCGCCGTGCGCCGTGAAGGCGAGATGCCCTTTCGCGTAGCCCTTCGCGGGGTCGCCTTCCGGCTCCCACGTACCGCGATCCCAGACCATGACCGTGCCGCCGCCATACTCGCCCGGCGGGATGATGCCCTCGAAATCGCCATAGTCGAGCGGGTGGTCCTCGACATGCACGGCGAGCCGCTTTTCGGCGGGATCGAGGCTCGGCCCTTTCGTCACCGCCCAGCTTTTGTAGACGCCATCGAGTTCAAGGCGCAGGTCGTAATGCAGCCGCCGCGCCGCGTGCTTCTGGATGACGAAGCGCAGCTCAGGGGCCTTGGCCAGTTGCTTCGTGCCGGATGGCTCAGGCGTTTTCGCGAAGTCGCGCTTCTGACGGTAGCGCGTGAGGTCGCCTTTCGCAGAGACGGCCGGCGCGCCGCGCTTCGATTTTGCCGGTGCTGAGGCGGCGCCCTTCGGCATCAGTGTATGCCCGCCCTCTTTCGTTCAGGCTTGGCACGCGGCGGCGGCGGGACGGCGGCGGCTTTCGCCTTGGCCGCACGCGGCTTACGCTCCGGCTCGGCGCGGGCTTCGGCGGCGGCGCGCGGCGCGGGCTTAGCGGCGGATTTCTTCGCCTTCGGCTCCTCGCCGGAAGCGGGCGCGGCCGCAACCTTCGTTCCCTTTTCAGCGGCGACCGATTTCCTGAGCGCTTCCATAAGGTTGATGACGTTTGTCGGCTGCGCGGGCCGGGTGGCCTCGATCGGGCGGCCCGCCTGCTTCGCCTTGATCATCTCGGCCAGCGCGCTCTCATAGCGATCGTCGAAGGCGGCGATGTCGAAATGCCCGCGCTTCGTGCCGATGATGTGCTTCGCCAGATCCAGCATCTCGCCGGGAATCTTGATCTCGGGGATGTCCTCGAAATAGGCTTCGTCGCCGCGCACCTCGTAATTGTAGTGCAGCGATGTTGCGACGATGCCCTTATCGCGCGGCTCCAGCATGAAAAGCCGTTCGCGCCGGTTGATGACCGCTCGCCCCAGCCCCGCAACGCCCTCCGCCGCCATGGCGTCGCGGATCACCGCAAACGCTTCCTCCGCCACCTTGTCGTTCGGCGCGAGATAATAGGGGCTGTCGAGATAGACCGGGTCGATCTCGGATTTCGGCACGAAACGCTCGATTTCGATGGTGTGCGAGCTTTCGATCTCCACCGTGTCGAGGTCGTCGTCCTCGATAAACAGGTAATCGTTCTTCGCCACCTGATAGCCGCGCACGCGCTCGTCGCGCTCAACCGGCTCGTTCGTGTCCGAATCGACCATGAGCTGTTTCAGCCGGTTGCCCGTCGCGCGGTTCAGCCAGTTGAAAGAAATGCGCTCCGAACTTGAAGTCGCCGGATAGAGCGCGACCGAACAAGAGACGAGCGAAAGCTTGAGATAGCCTTTCCAGTAAGGGCGCGGGGCCATACGCGGAACTCCGAAGGCTTGGGGCGTGAGTATTCGATGCCGGGTGGCACGTCTCACGGTGGATGAAAACGCGGCGTGCGTTCAAGAAGTTCCGTTTCAGCTCGCGTTCAAGGCGTTAGTTTCAAGAACAAAAGAAGATCGTAGAAGCATTTCGACGCTTGAATTTGCGATAATGTACGCAACAACCCGCGACGGTGCGCCAGATGAAGCGCCACGCGGGTTAGAGCGTTGTCAGCGAGAAACCAACAAGGGAGAGATGCCATGCCGCTGCCCGTCGATCCGATTGCCGGGAAAGTCATTCTGTTGACAGGCGCCAACCGGGGCATCGGCCTCGCCACGGCGAAGGAACTCAAGGCGCGCGGCGCGACGGTCGTGGCGGGGGTGCGCCAACCATCGAAAATGGCGCCGCTCGAAGGAGTTATCGTGCTTCCGCTCGACGTGGCGAACGCCGAAAGCTGTCGCGCCTTCGTGGATTGCGTCGAGAAGCACGAGGGGCGGATCGATGGCCTCATCAACAACGCCGCGATCCTGCTTAACCCGAAGACCCCCGTGCTCGACATGGCCGAAAGCGACCTCCTGAGCACGCTCGAAATCGATCTCGGGGGCCCGATCCGCATGTGCCAACTCGTCGTGCCGCGCATGCTGGCGAAAGGGTCCGGGCGCATCGTGAACGTCTCGTCGGGCCTCGGCGCGATCTCGGACATGGCGGGCGGCTACGCGGCCTATCGCATGGCAAAACTCGCGCTGAACGGCTTCACGAAAATTCTTGCCGCCGAACTCGGGCCGAACAGCCCCGTGAAGGTGAACAGCCTTTGCCCCGGCTGGGTGCGTACCGATATGGGCGGCGCGGAGGCAAACCGCGATCCATCCGAGCCGGCGCGGGAAATCGCGGATCTTGTGGCGATCTCGGCGGACGGGCCTACGGGCGGCTTCTTCCGCCGTGGCGAACCCGCCGACTGGTAGGCCGGCGCTGGAAGAGCGATTTCTTGAGCATCATCTTATCGCAAAACCGGTGCCCACTTTTGCGGATCATGCTCTAGCCGAACGCGCCGCAGGCCACCGCCGGTCCGGTGACGACGGGCGGCTCGGTTTCGCGCGCGCTCTGCCTTTCGGCGACGCGGGCATACCAGTCGAGAATATGCGGCGCCTCCTCCAGCATGGCCGCGCTTTCCGGCTTCAGCCGCATGAACCACATCAGCGGAAACAACATCATGTCCGAGAGGTTGAACTCATCGCCCGAGAGATAGCGGCTCACCGCGAGACGCTCGTCGAGCACCGCGAAGCATTTGTGCATTTTCGGCAGAAGCGCCTCAATGGTGGCGCTGTCGGGCTTGCCGTCCGGCGCGGCGAGATAGGCGCTGATATATTGCCTCGCAAGCACCGGATCGATGGTGGTCAGCACGAGCGCGATCCATTGCTCGGTGATCGCTGCGCCGCGAGCGTCGCGCGGCACGAGCGGCGGCCCGTCGAACGCGTCGTCGATATAGGTGCAGATGGCGCGGCTCTCGAACAGCACGAGGTCGCCGTGACGCGCGCACGGCACGAGGCTGAACGGATGGATCGCGGCCACCTCGGGATCGGTCGGCCGCACCACCGTTTGCGTATAAGGCACGCCCTTTTCGCGGGCGGCCATGCAGACCGTGCGGACGAAGTTGCCCCACGGCGCGCCGATGATTTCGAGTTCTGGCTTGTCGCTTGTGGCCATGTTGATGCGTCTCTTCATGTCGGTTGTTTGAAGCGCAACAGTCCGCCTGCGTCGGAGTTCCGCTTTCGCGACCTCGGGCTTCCCCATGACAAGGTCAACATCGGCGGCGGGGCATGCGCGCTTGGCCATCCCATCGGCGCGTCGGGCGCGCTGAGGCGGACGGGCGCAAGGCGCGGCATCGCAGGCCTGTGCATCGGCGGCGGCGAAGCCGTGGCGATGGCCGTCGAAATCGACTGAAGCGGCTCGGCTTTCGCCTTGCTGGACCTTGTGCGCGATGCCGATGAACGACGGGTCGCGAAAGCGTGGTCACGGCTCTTTCTCTCTTCGTGGTATAGTCGAAGGTAAAAGTATAAGCCGGAGGGAAGGAACCATGCTGCAGAAGAGCGCTCCCGTAAAACAGATACCGCTGCTTGCCATCGGTGGCGGCGTTGTTGCTGTGCTTGCCGCTATCGGCGCTTATGCCGTCGCGACCGTGTCCGAAGACTTCACACGCATGCTCGTCATAAGCTACGGTCTTGCCATCGCACTTCTCGCGGCGAGTTCCCTCGCGATGCGATATCTGCTGCCGCAGGATCGGCGTTTCCTGGCGCTCGCCGCGGGCGTGCCGGCGGCTCAGGTGATCTCGCTTCTGATGTCGCTCGTCGCGTTTGGACCGGACGCCGTCCCACAGGTCGCGGCCGACCTCATTGCCCTCGTGGTCGGCCTCGTCTGGCTGTTTCAACGGCCGGGACGTGCGCCGCTCCTGTTCCTGCTGGCTTATCAGGCGTTCGCGCTCGCCCTGAAAACCTACATCCTCTTTACGCAGGACTTCACGCTGAGCTTCATTCGCGGCGTGATTACAACGATCCTCGTGCAGATATTGGCGCTGTTCGTGCTTTACGACGCTTATCTGAGGATGAAGGCGCGGACCAAGCACGCGTAGACGCCGGGCGGACTCAAACTGAGCGCCGTCACGCCGCCGCGCGGACCAAGCGCGCGTAGACCGCCGTCTGCGCTTGCGCTGCACGATGACAAACGAAGCATCTTCGCGGAGCAACCGATCGCGCGCCAATAAGCTCCGTGGCGCCAAGCCATTGCTCGCTCGACACTCAGGCCGGACCACCGATGAACGAAGGTGCAGCGGTGGCGCACATCGGAAGCGCTGGCGTGCCGCGCGCGCCACGGCGATGCGATGCGTGCCGGGGAAACGCTTGAGCGCGGTGCAGCGAGCTACTACGAATTGCGCCATGATTTTTTCATTCCGCCACGCGCAGGCGCGCATCGACGAGCCGCTTTTCCGCTCCGGGCACGAACTCTGCGGAAGCCCGCGCGGCGGGAGCTGTCGACGGAGCTTGTCGGCTCCGCCGTTACTTGGCGCGCGCAACTTTTGGCATGCGTCGAGCGTATTTGGCTGGCGAGGCATGTGGTGGGCGGGATCGAAAGTCCCGCGAACCATTTCCGCGAGCGGCTTTCGCAAGGCTACCTCCGCCGTTTGCATTCTGGCCGTGCTGGTGGCGGCCTCGCCTTCGCGCGGGCAACAGGGGGCCGCCGTGCCGACCTGTGACCTCCGAAGCGCGGGCGAAAGCGCCCTTGCCGCCGTCACCGGACCGCAAACGCTCCGCCTCGCGGATGGCCGCATGATTCGCCTCGCGGAAATCATCGCGACCCCTCCCCTGCCGCAACAAGGCGGCGACGCCGCGCACGATGCGACCTCTTATCTGAAGGGCGCGCTCGGGAAGAAGGTCGAGGTAAAAATCGGCGGCGCGGAGCGTGATCGCTACGGCGTGACCACCGCGCATATCTTCGTCGCGGGCGATCCGCCGCTCTGGCTGCAACAACAACTCGTGTCAGCCGGGCTGGCGCTTGCCGCGCCGCAAGCGGACAACAAGAGCTGCTTCGCCGCGCTTCGAGCCGCCGAGGCAACCGCCAGAGCCGAAAGGCGCGGAAACTGGGGGAGCGCCGTCTTCAAGATCTTGTCGGCGTCCGAGCCGCGCCTCGTCGGCAATCTCGTTCAGACCTATCAGATCGTGGAGGGCGTAGTGAAAGGCGTCGCCAGAAGCGGCTCGCGCATAACGCTGACCTTTGGGGATGACAAGAAGTTCGGCTTCCGTGCGTATGCCGAAGGAGCGGCGGCGAAGCGCCTAAGCGGCGACGTGACCGCGATTGTCGGAAAGATCGTGCGCATCCGGGGCTGGCTGGAGCGCAAGGCTGGGCCATCGATCACGGCCACTTTACCTGAGCAGGTTGAAGTCGTCAGCGGCGAGGAAGGCGCAACACTGCGCTAACCTCGGCACGCGCCGAATGGCATGTTCATCGTCTCGATGGGAGGAACGGCTTGCTGTCGCGGCATCGCGGCTCCGAGCGAAAGAGCACGCGACGCTGCGGGAAAAGCAAGCCGATCAGGCGGCTTCCTTCTTCTCTTCGTCTTCGACTTCCTGCTTGCGAAGACGACCGGCCTTTGTCAGCGCTTCGGCGACCTTCTGGATGGCGATCGATTCATCGACATCCTGAGCGGCGGCGATTTCCCGCGCCATGCGATCGAGAGCCGACTCGTAAAGCTGGCGTTCGGAGTATGACTGCTCGGGCTGCGCGTCGGAACGGTAAAGGTCGCGCACGACTTCGGCGATGGTGATCAGATCGCCGGAATTGATCTTCGCCTCGTATTCCTGGGCGCGGCGGCTCCACATCGTGCGCTTGACGCGGGCGCGTCCGCGCAGCGTCTCCATGGCGCGAGCGAGCACGGCTGCGTCCGAAAGCTTGCGCATGCCGGCGCTCTGCGTCTTCGACGTGGGGACGCGAAGCGTCATCTTGTCTTTTTCGAAGTTGATAACGAAGAGTTCGAGCTTGCAGCCGGCGATTTCCTGCTCTTCTATCGCAACGATACGCCCTACGCCGTGCGTCGGATAAACCACGTATTCGTTGGCTTTGAAACCGAAGCATAGATCCTTATTATTATCAGGCATACTCGCTCTCACTTTGCTTTGTCTTGGTTAGAGGGTTCTCATCAACATGCCGCAGCCTTACGCCTCGCATGACTGAAAACAAATAAGCCGCCCCGCCCTTTTAGAGCCGACTCGAAGCCATGCCTTAATCGTGATCCTTTGCAGGCGGCTCGTACGCGCCTACGATTGAGGGTCTTGCCGAGGCCGATCAGACTCAATCGCCGCAATGAGTCTTCCTACCGACAGGGAAATATTATCAAAATGCGCCGTTTTTAGGAAGCATTCAAAGAGCTTAATCACCCTCTTTCTGGGGATTTCTTCTCTTTCCTACGAGTAGTGTTAACGGGGCAACGGTCAGGTGGCAGAATTTGTTCTTGTAATGTTCTGCACGCGAACCCTGAAACCAGGTGCAGGCCGCTCGAGAAGGACGCTTTTTCGGAAGCGGTAGAGCCGCGCGGGGCGGCCGCCCGTTCTCGATACCTGCTGGCCCGTCAATTCGACCAACCCCGCGTTTTCAACAAGCCGCCGGAAGTTCTGCTTGTGCAGATAGCTACCGAGGATGGCTTCGACAACCCGCTGAAGATCAAGCAAGGTAAATGTCTCGGACATCAACTCGAAGATCACGGGCCGATATTTGAGTTTTCCGCGCAGCCTGCTCATCGCGGTCGCGAGGATTCGGCGGTGGTCGAACATCATCGGACGCCCGAGTTGCGGCAGGTCAGACCATGCGCGCGCGGCGTCGCGACCGTCGCGGGCCGCCTCCGCGATAAGACCGGCCTCGTAAAGAAGCTCGTAGCGATCCAGCACCTTCTCGTCGTCCCAGGGCACCGACTGGCCGAAACACATGCGAAAGCGGTCCCCTCGCGCGAGCGGCCGTCGCGGCGTGCCCGCGCTCTCGCGCCGATGCGCCCATTCCTCAAGCCTCGGCTCGATCTCCTGCGTCAGGATCTGGGGCTTGCCGTTGCGCCAGTCCTCCCAGGGCAGATGACGATACCATGCGCTCCAGTGCGCCCCGCCGCCCGCACGAGCCTCTTCGTTGCGGGTCAGCGCGAGATAGCCGATGGACACCACATGCATGCCCTCGTCGCCCGGGTGCGCGTGGCGGCCCCGATCGCCGAACGTATAGAGCTGCTCCACATAACCGAGGTCGGCGCCGGTCTGGTCCTTCACCCAGTCACGCAGCCCGATTTCGAGCGTGCGATGCTTGCGCGGCGTGAAGAGGCCAAACGGCAGCGCGGGCGGCGAATCGCCATTGGCGCCGCTACCGGTCGAGACGGTGAGAATCTGTGGCTCGCCGCAGATCATCGACACGATGGCGGCATTCAGTCCGATCTCGACGGCAGCCGTTTCTTCTCCGGGCGCAGCGGTAGGGTGGCCGTCCGGCGCTTTGTGTTCCCGTATGAGAAGATCCTCGGGTGTCATCGCAACCAATGAAATACCAGATCGGGCCTGAATACGCTATGCCAGGCGGACGCGTTGGAAATGCTATGCCGACGCGGACGCCAAAAACGCCAAAGGCGCCGCGTTTGATCGCGGCGCGGCGCATAAGGGCTGAAAGCACCGATCCAGAGAGGCGATGAGCCTATGCGAGGCTACAGGCCGGACCGGTTAGATGTCTTCGCGCGGTTCCAGAATCTGGCGGCCGCGATATTTGCCCGACTTGAGGTCGATGTGGTGCGGACGGCGCAGTTCACCCGACTCCTTGTCCTCGACATAGGTCGGGGCGGCAAGCGCGTCGGCCGAGCGGCGGAAACCGCGCTTCATGGGCGAGACTTTTCTCTTGGGGACTGCCATCGTCGTTCTCCGAATAGAAATGCAACAAGCCCCGTCCTTCGGTTCCCTTTCCGAAGGTGCGAAGCCTGTCGAGAGTTAATCGCCGCTAGATATACATGCCCTTTTAACGCTTGGCTAGCCCGCTTGGCAAAAAGCCCGATGGTTTTCCGCCATGAGGCGCGCCGATCGTTTGCCGCCGTGGCCGGACGTGGCCTGCTTTTGCATCGGGCGGCGTTTCGCCACGCCGGTTCGGGCGGGAACCGTCCATCTCATGCATGTCCTTGTTTGGGCAGCGTTCGCGCCGTGCGAACCCTTGGCATGCAAGACTTTAGTTGAGTGGCGCGATCCTGTTTCGGGGATTACGGACCGGCAGCTAAAGATTCTCGAAACGAATGGACATCTAGCGAAAATCTTCCTCGCGAAATGACGACTGACAGAACGGCAATCCTTCGATCGTGAATGGGATGGGTACGTATCGAGGGCATGCCTCAGTGGCAGCGAAACCGCAATCACTGAACACGCGTCACGTCATTCGATAGAGGAATTCAATGGACCAGCGAGTAGACTCGAATTTTCAGAACGTTCAGCTCACAACATCTCCTTGGGCGAATCCGACGCCGGCGGGTTTGGTTGGTCTGGCTGTAGCCTGCTTCTGTTTTTTCGCCTTGTTGAGCGGCAACGTCACAAAAGAGGCCATGCCGTTGCTGGGCCTCTGGCTGTTGGGCGGCTTCGTCATCCAGTTCACTGTGGCGATCCTGGACTACAAGTCGAATAATTCGACCGGAGGTAACACGTTTCTGTTCTTCGCCGCCTTCTTCATGTTCGTCGGCGGCGTCGAGATGCTGTTGAAGTACGACATGATTGTGCGGCAGGTTCCCTTCGATGCGCGCATCGATGGCTGGGCATGGGCCGTTCTGACGATGGTTCTCTGGCTCTGGACCCCCGCCTTCCTCAAGAACACGGTGCTACTCTTCGCCATCGTGGCGCTGCTCGATGTGGCCCTGCCCTTCGTGGCGTTGATGGATCTCGGCCTGATCGGAAAGTCCAACGCGTTCATCCCCGCTTGGGCCTTGCTTGGCGCTGGCATCGTGGGGATTTATCTCAGCGGCGCGCTGGTCGTGAATACGGCTTTCGGCAGGAAGGTTTTGCCGCTGCCGGGGCCGCTCGTTCCCTGAGAAACTTAGTGGTTCAGTCGTCAGCCTTCCAGAGCGCCGGACAATGTCCGGCGCTTTTGGCTTTTAAGCGTCATCGCTCCCGATACATGAAAGCTCGGCCTGGCGCGATCAATGAGAGGGTCATGCCCTATGCGTCAGCGGACAGCGGCACCGGCTTCCTCGCGCCAAGCTTGCGCCTCGGCTTCCGCCTTCTTGCGCTCGTCCGGCTTCAGCGACATCACGAACAGGTCCATCCTGAAATCGCTCTGACCGGCGGCCCGCGCCAGCAGATGCCACTTCGACGCCGCGATTCGATCCTTCCCCACGCCGAAGCCCGCCGAATAGGCGCGCGCCAGCCGATTCTGCGCGATCGGGTTTCCCCGCTCCGCCGCGATCCGCAGCAGCTTAACCGCGCCCGCCTCGTCCTTCGGCACGCCCTTGCCGTTGCCGAGCATGATCGCGTACTCCACCTGCGCTTCGACATTGCCCATATCCGCAGCTTTGGCCATGAACTGGGCTGCCTTGGCCTCGTCCTTCTGGACGCCATCGCCGTGGCGAAGCAGCGTCGCGAGGTCGTAGGCCGCCTGCGCGTGATCCTTTTCCGCCGCGATGCCGAGCCAGTAGGCCGCCCGGCCCATGTCCTGCGGTCGAGCGAAGCCTTCGACATAAACTTGCGCGAGATTATAGGCCGCGAGCGTATGGCCCTGCTGCGCCGCGGCCTCGAAGAAGTCGGCGGCCTTGCGGCGATCCTTCTTGAGCCCGCGGCCTTCGGCGAGCATGACGCCGAGGCGGAACTGCCCGTGCATATCACCCGCGACTGCGCCCTTGGTGAACCACTCGGCGGCCTTCTTCAGATCCTGATGGACGCCGAGGCCCTGTTCGTAAAGCTCGCCGAGGAGCGTATTGGCCTGCGCCTCGCCGCGTTGCGCCGCTGCGCTCGCCAGCCGGTAGGCTTCATCGTAATTCCCGGCTTCGAAGGCTGCGTAGGCTGGATCGCCCGGGTCCGAGGGCGCTTCGCTCGTGGACCAACCGCCCTTCTGCGCGGGCGGCGCCTTCGATGCGGCATCGCAAGCGGGCGCCAGCGCACCGATGAAGACGGCGGTCAAGGCGAAGGTCAGAAGTCGCAGGCTTTTCACGGAAGCAAAACCTCGAAGACATCGCCGACGCGATGGATTGCCCGCCGAACATCCGACGGTCTCCGCGTCGTGCGGAAAGCTAGGCTTGTGCTGACGCGTTTTCTCAACCGGCAGACGCCTCGCTCGAAAACACTTCAGGTCTGGCTTTGCAATCCGAACTCTGTTGCGAAAATAAGGCTTTCGCCCGCCGTCACCGATTCTTCGACAAGAAGAAAGTCTGGACGTGCATCAAGGACACGGTCGCGCTCCGGCTTCGTCGCTCCGACGATGAGCGCGACTGGCACTTCCGCCACCTCATCCCACCACGCCGAGGCATCGACTGCGGCGTCGAGGTCGGCGGCGGCGTCGAAGGCGAGGAAATCGACGCCAGCCTCCGCCGCTTCCATGGCCGCATGACGGCTCACGCCGCAGGCCGTGCCAAGGATCGCGTCGGCGCCAAGCGCTTTCCGCGCACCGGCAAAATCCGCATCTTCCGACGACGGGAACCAGACGCCGGTCGCCCCGGCGCGCGCGGCTTCACGGATCTCGCCAGCGACGAGCACGGCGAGTTCGAGCGGTGCGGCCGCCTTCACGAGCGCCGCGTTTTCGCGCGACGGACGAACGATCAGCCCGGCGGGGCGGAAGCTTGCCACGAGCTCCGAAAGACGCGCCGCCCACTCTGTTTCCAAAGCGGGCGGAATGGCAACGATCAGCCCGCAGGGCTTTTCGTTCATGATGTGATCGCTTTCTCCAGAGCGAGATCGCCTTTACGGGTCGCAATCTCGCTCAAAGTTCTTTCGTGGGCATGATCTTCTCGCGAAGGTGCCCACTTTTGCGGATCATACTCTAGATGAGCTTGCCGATGGCGACAGCCGTATCGACCATGCGGTTCGAGAAGCCCCACTCGTTATCGTACCAGGACAGCACGCGCACGAGCTTGTTGTTGACGACCTGCGTCTGTGTGAGATCGAAGGTCGACGAGTTCGGGTTGTGGTTGAAGTCGGTGGAAACGAGTTCCTCGTTCGTCACGCCGAGCACGCCCTTCAGCTCTTCCTGCGCGGCGCGTTCCATCGCGTGGTTGATCTCTTCCACGCTCGTTTCGCGGCCGGGGATGAACACGAGATCGACGCAGGACACGTTCGGCGTCGGTACGCGCATCGAGGTGCCGTCGAGCTTGCCCGCAAGTTCCGGCAGCACGAGGCCGATCGCCTTCGCGGCGCCGGTCGTGGTCGGGATCATGGAGAGAGCAGCGGCGCGGGCGCGGCGCAGATCCTTGTGAGGCAGGTCGAGGATGCGCTGGTCGTTCGTGTAGGAGTGGATCGTCGTCATGTAGCCCTGGTTGAGGCCGCACAGGTCGTTGATGACCTTCGCGACCGGCGCAAGACAGTTGGTGGTGCACGACGCGTTCGAGATGATCTCGTGCGAGGGCTCAAGCTGCTTGTGGTTGACGCCGAAGACAACGGTGAGGTCTGCGCCCTTCGACGGCGCCGAGACGAGCACCTTCTTCGCGCCCGAACGCAGGTGGATTGCCGCCTTGTCGCGATCGGAGAACACGCCCGTGCACTCCATCACCAGATCGACGCCGAGGTCGCCCCAGGCAAGCTTCGACGGATCGCGTTCGGCGAGAACCTTGATCGGGCCGTAGCCGACATCGATGCCGTCGCCGGTTACGTTAACCTCGCCGGGAAACTTGCCGTGGACGGAATCGTATTTAAGCAGATGTGCATTTGTCTTCACGTCCGTCAGATCGTTGATCGCAACGATCTGGATATCATGACGCTTGTATTCGGAGATGGCCCTGAGAACGTTTCGACCAATGCGGCCGAAGCCGTTGATAGCTACCCTGACAGTCATTGTGTGTGTTTTCCGCTGGAAACGAGATTCGCAATCTTTTGCATCTGTTGCGCGCGCGCAACCTTGATCGCTAACGGCACGGAACGCAAGAGGCAAACGATTTTGCCCTCCGTTAAAGATTTTTTCTTGCGCGGAAACCCAGCAAACGTCCGATAACCCTTCGACCAGCCCGCAAGCTGGGCGAGATACCGCAAAGCATCGCGCGAAAGTTGCAGCGAGCGAACTTGATAGGTTTCAATTACTTTCCGTCGTCAAACATCTGAAAAAGCTGGCGTTAACCAATAGCTGCTATGAAAAAGGAAGAAAAAGATGTGCGCGTTGACCCGTTAACCTTCCTTTAAGGAACCGTCATGCCCAGCCATTACCTCAATTACATGCTCGGCGCGTTGAGCTTCGGGCTGTTCGTCGCCTTCGTCGCAAGCACGACAGAAAAACAGGAACTGCTTCAGGCGAACCTCGCGATGTCGAGCCAGCTCACCGATGCAAGAGACAAGGTGAACACGCTCCGCGACAAGTATGCCGTGGAGGTTCGCGCCCGCGAATTCGCCGAAGCGGCCCGCGACATCGCGGAGGTCGCCGAGAAAGACGCACGCGGCGAAGTCGGCGAACTCAAGGCAAAGCTCGATGAGGCAAGCGCCCTGAAGGAGGCTGCGGAAATCGCCCTCATCGGTACGCAGGAACTCGTCGCGGATCTGCTCTCCGGGCCGGTGGTCGCGTCGGCGCGCCCTTCGTCTCCCGCCGCGCTCGATGCCACGAGAGTTGAGCGGGATGCACCCGGGCAGGCGACGCCGCTGTCGTCGGCCGAAGCGGCCCAGCCTTCCGAAGCTTCGATGCCGGGCGGCGTGCTCCTTATTCTCGGTGCGCTTGGCGCGCTTGCGTTCGGCGTGACACGCATCGGGCGCCTCGTCCGCTGACGGTCGATGCGCAACGGCTTTCGCCGGGAGCCTTCCGAGGCTCCTTCTCTTTGTGCATGCCGCATCCGCCGTGCCGACGCTTGCCTTCGCGGGCGGGTGGTCTACCATTTCCCAAGGCTGCCCTGCCATCGGAGATATAATGAGAGCCCGATCCGTCGTCGCCATTGCTTTGGTTGCGATCCCCATCGCGATCATCGCCGCATTCTTCATCGTCGGTCCCGAGAGGCTCTGGTCGCTCGCCGGTCCCGCCGATCAGGGGCCGGTCGATTTCGAAACGCTGAGCCGCCGCGAGACGCCGAACGACGCGCTCGCCTGCCCGCCTGGCGCATGCAAGGCTCGCAGCGATATCAAGCCGCCAGTCTTCGCGGTGAGCGCGCATGAACTGAGGAAGGCGTTCAGGACGGCCGTCGCTTCCGAGCCGAACCTCGAACTCGTCGATGTCGACGAAAACAAACTCAGCGCGCGCTATGTGCAACGCTCCGCCTTCTGGCGTTTCCCCGATACCATCGAAGTGCGCTTCGTCGATGTCGAGGATGGCCGGTCCACCATCGCGATTTACAGCCGCTCGCTCGTCGGTCGCGGCGACTTCGGCGTGAACAAGGCGCGGGTTCAGCGCTGGCTCGACAAGCTTGCGAAGCTCGCGCCCGTGGTGCAGATCGCCTGAGCAGCATAAACCCTGCGCTCATCGCGCGAAGACGTTTGCACCCCGGGCGTTCCTTGTTAAGCTCCGCGTTCATTTCTGGAATGCGAGCTTGGCAAAAGACATGACGGGACACGCCCCCTCGAACCTTCAATTTCCCCATCATCTCGTCGCGGCTCTCATCAGGGATGCGCTGGCGGAGGATCTCGGCCTCGCGGGCGACATCACGACCAACGCCATCATCGCGCCGGATGATGTCACCGAGGCCGTGCTCGCTCTTCGCGAAGACGGCTGCATCGCGGGGCTTCCGCTCGCCGAGGCGGCGTTTCGCGCGCTCGATCCCGGCATATCCTTCGCGGCGGAGCTTCGCGACGGCGAAACCGCCCATGCCGGAAGCGTCATCGCCCGCGTATCGGGCAGCACGCGCGCCATACTCTCGGCCGAACGCGTCGCGCTGAACCTCGTGCAGCATCTCTCCGGCGTCGCCACCGCCACGCGCCATTTCGTGGAGGCGGTTCACGGCACGCACGCCCGCATCGTCTGCACGCGGAAGACGACGCCCGGCCTTCGCGCGTTCGAGAAATACGCCGTGCGCGCGGGCGGCGGATACAATCACCGTTTTGGCCTCTTCGATGCGGTACTCATCAAGGACAACCACATCGCGGCGGCGGGCGACGTTTCGGCGGCAATCGATCTCGCGCGGGCCGCCAACGGCCACATGGTGAAGATCGAGGTCGAGGTGGATACGCTGACCCAGCTCGAAGAGGCCCTTCGGCATGATGTCGACGCTGTGCTTCTCGACAACATGGCCGTGCCCGAGCTCAAGAGCGCCGTCGCGCGCGCCAAAACCGCGAAGCCTGGCATCCTCTGCGAGGCGTCGGGCGGGGTGCGGCTCGTGACGGTGCGCGCCATCGCGGAAACGGGCGTGGACATGATATCGGTTGGCGCGCTCACGCATTCGGTGAAGGCGCTCGATATCGGCCTCGACTTCTGAAAAGCGGGGCGTAAACGGGGCAGCAAGGCCCATCCGGCCGGCAACGCGAGCCATGCAATAATCGCATGGCACCCCGCTACTTTGGGCGACAGACTTAAAGCCAATTGGACCATCGCGGTCGAAGCAGTAACGTGCGCTGGGCGACCATCGACCATTAACCCCCAGTTTGCGACGTGTCACACAACGCCAGACGCTTCCTTTATGCGCTATTCGATACGGCCGTCGCTGTCGCGCAGCCGGGGCGCTGTCTGCCGCGTCACTTCCCCGAATGCCCGACGGACGGCAAGATCGTCATCATCGCCTGCGGCAAGGCGGCGGCTGGAATGGCACGCATCGCCGAAGACCATTTCTCGCGAACCTGCGCGTCTCACACACTGACAGGTGTCGCCATCACGCGGCATGGCGAGAACTCGGAACCGCTCAAGAAATTGAAGCTCATCGAGGCGGCGCACCCGATCCCTGACGAGAGCAGCGTGCTCGCCGCCGCCGAGGCCATCAAGGCCGCGCACTCCGCCAAGGCGGGCGACCTCATCCTCACGCTGATCTCGGGCGGCGCGTCGGCGCTCCTCGTTGCGCCCGCCGGGAAAATTACGCTCGCCGAGAAGCAGGATCTCACTCGCACGCTTCTCAAATGCGGCGCACGCATCAGCGAAATCAACTGCGTCAGAAAACACATCTCGCGCATCAAGGGTGGACGCCTCGCCGCCTGCGCTTCGCCTTCGGCGATCCTCGTCACGCTCGCCATTTCGGATGTGCCCGGCGACGAGCCTGAGACCATCGCTTCGGGCCTCACCTGCCCCGACACCACGACGCTCGCCGATGCGCGGCGCATTCTTGCGAAATACGGCATTGAACCGCCGCGTTCGGTGATCGAGGCGCTGAACGATCCCGTGAACGAAACCCCAAAGCCGGGGCACGCGATTTTCGCCAACGCGCGTTACGAACTCGTCGCCACCGGCCGCGACTCACTGCACGCGGCGGGAGAACTGGCGCGCGGCCTCGGCTACGAGGTCATCATGTTGGGCGATTCGCTCGAAGGCGAAGCCCGCGACGTGGCCGAGATGCACGCCCGCCTCGCCCGCCGCTGCCTCGCAGACGGTCGGCGCGTCGTAATCCTTTCGGGTGGCGAACTCACCGTGACTGTACGTGGAAACGGCCGAGGCGGCCCGAATCAGGAATACGCGCTCGCGCTTGCCGCGGCCCTCAACGGTCAGCCCGGCATCGCCGCGTTCGCGGGCGACACGGACGGCATCGACGGCGGGACCGGCGACTGCGGGAACGACCCCGCGGGAGCCATCGTCGATCCCGGCACGGCCCGGCGCGCGGCGGCGCTCAATCTCCTTCCAGCCACATTTCTCGCCAATAACGACGCCACTGGCTTCTTCCGGCTCACGAACGATCTCGTCGTATGCGGCCCCACGGGAACAAATGTGAATGACTTCAGGGCTATTGTTGTCGACAGCTCAATCAGAGATTAGTGTGAGCCAGCGACTCACGTGATTCCTGGAACCCACGGATGATCCTGCAACAGCTTCCCATAACGCCACGGCTGGCACGTGCGATAGCCTTGGCGGGCGTTTTCTGCCTCGGGCTCGCCCTGCCCGCTCCGGCGAACGCCGAGCTCAAGCTTTGCAACAGCACTGCGAGCCGCATCGGCGTCGCCATCGGCTACAAGGACAAGGACGGCTGGGTCAGCGAAGGCTGGTGGAATGTCGACAGTCAGTCCTGCGCCCTTCTCATTCAGGACAAGCTGCGCGCGCGCTTCTACTACGTCTACGCCTTCGACTACGACAAGGGCGGCGAGTGGGGCGGCGCGATCGCCATGTGCACCAATGACGTTGAGTTCACTATCAAGGGCATCGATAATTGCGACGGGCGCGGCTTCAAGAAAAGCGGGTTCTTTGAAGTCGATACGCAGGAGCAGACGGACTGGACGGTGAAACTCACCGATCAATCCGAAACGGCGCCCGCAGCGCCGACGGCTGCGAGCGGCGCACCGCCCGCTGCCGATGCTCCCGCGCAAGCCGCAGCAGCCTCCGCGCCGGGACAACGCCGCCGATGAAAAGAAAACGCCGCGTCAAGATTATAGCAACGCTCGGGCCTTCGACGAGCACCCCTGAACAACTCGAACGCCTTGTCGTGGCTGGTGCGGACGTCTTCCGCATCAATATGAGCCATTCGAGCCACGACGACATGCGCACCTACATCGCCGCGCTGCGCGACCTCGAAAGCAAATACGGCCCCATCGCCATCCTCGCCGACCTTCAGGGGCCGAAGCTTCGCATCAGCTCCATCGCGGAAGGCAGCATCCAGCTCGAACGTGGTCAGACCATCATCTTCGATGCGAACCACACGCCGGGCACTATCGATCGCGTCGGGCTTCTTCACCCGGAAATCTACGCAGCGGCCGAACCTGGACACACGCTCCTCATCGACGATGGCAAGCTTCACATGCGCGTTCTCGACGCGCGCCCCGGCCGCATCGTCGCGGAAGCCATTACCGCCGGCGTGCTATCGAGCCGCAAGGGCGTGAATCTACCCGATGCCATCCTGCCGCTCGCCTCGATGACGCCGAAAGACCGCCTGGACTGCGAAGCTGCCCTTGAAGCGGGCGTGGACTGGATCGCCATTTCCTTCGTGCAGCGCGTGCATGATGTGCGCGACGTGCGCGCCATCGTGGGCGATCGCGCCGCGATCATGGCGAAGATCGAGCGCCGCTCCGCCATCGCCGAAATCGACGACATCCTGCGCGAAAGCGACGGCGTGATGGTCGCGCGCGGCGATCTCGGCGTCGAGATGCCGCTTGAGCAGGTGCCGGGATTGCAGAAGCAGCTTCTGCGAGCCGGCCGCGATCTCGGCAAGCCGGTGGTGGTTGCGACGCAGATGCTAGAAAGCATGACGTCATCCCCAGTTCCGACGCGCGCCGAGGTCTCCGACGTTGCGACCGCCGTTTTCGAGGGCGCGGATGCGGTGATGCTGTCCGCCGAGTCAGCGACCGGCGCCTATCCGGTCGAGGCCGTTGCCACCATGGACCGCGTCGCGCGCGAAGTGGAAAAGGATGTCAATTACGAGAGCATCCTGCATTTTCGCGGGACGCCTTCGGACAAGACCGCCGCCGACGCGATCAGCGCCGCCGCCGCATCCATCGCTGAGACGTTGAAGCTGAAGGCGATTTTCTGTTACACGGCGACCGGCAAGACCGGCCTTCGCGTTGCGCGACAGCGGCCCGCCCAGCCCATCGTTGTGCTGACACCGGTGATCGAGACAGCACGGCGGCTCAACCTCGTCTGGGGCTTGCATTGCGTGCAGACATCCGACCCCGCGAATACGGGTGAGATGGTGCGCGGGGCCGAGGAGGTCGCGCGCGCTTCCGGTTATGCTGACGACGGCGACCGCGTCCTCGTCTGCGCGGGTGTGCCGTTCAAGCGCCCGGGAAGCACGAACATGCTGCGCATCTTCACCATCGGCGAGGACAGCGGCAAGCCACACTAAGGCGCGGCGGGTCACCGAAGCCGCGCGACAAAAACCGGTATTCCGTCTGGCAATGCGAAACGAACATGCAGAGCGTTTCAATTAAGCAGAAACGCTCTGAACTGCGGGCTTTATGCGCCGTCGAAAGCAGACAGGATCAGCTATTCCGATCCTGCGATCGTGGCTTCTGATTGCGCGGAAGTCCGCGCAAAGCGATCCGCCATGCTCAGACTTTGCATGCCCGCCGCCGGTCAGGCAGCGGGCATGGCAATGTCAAAGAACCGTAAGCTTCTGCAAATTCACGAGTTCGGCGATGCCCTTCTTCGCGAGCGCCGTCAATTCGGCCATGCGTTCCTCGGAGAACGCGCCCTTCTCCGCCGTAGCCTGAATTTCGACGATCTGGCCCTTGCCGGTGAACACGAAATTCGCGTCCGCCTCGGCATCCGAATCCTCGGGATAATCGAGGTCGAGAACCGCTTCGCCCTTGTAAATGCCGCAGGAAATGGCGGCGACGTTGTCCTTCATGGGTTCGCCGCGAAGCATGTCGCGCGCGCGCATCCACTGGAAGCAATCATGCAGCGCGACCCATGCCCCGGTGATCGAGGCCGTGCGCGTCCCGCCATCGGCCTGCAACACATCGCAGTCGACCATGATCTGGCGTTCGCCGAGCGCCTGAAGATCGACCACGGCGCGGAGCGACCGTCCGATCAGCCGCTGAATTTCCTGGCTGCGGCCGGACTGATGGCCGGTCGTCGCCTCGCGGCGCGTGCGGTCGGAGGTGGCGCGCGGTAGCATCCCGTATTCGGCCGTGATCCAGCCGCGTCCCTGCCCCTTCAGCCACGGCGGCACGCGATCTTCAAGGCTCGCCGTGCATAGCACATGCGTATTGCCGAACTTGATGAGGCACGATCCTTCCGCGTGATGCGAAAAGGCGCGTTGGAAGCTCACAGGGCGAAGGTCGCCGGCCTGCCGTTTCGAGGGGCGCATGAAATTTCTCTCATCTCGGGCGCGAAGCTGAGCCACGCCCGTTTTTATAATGCTCACCTTGCCGCAGCCGGACGGTCGATCCAGCGCAGATGTGAATTTTGGGCGTCCTCGTGAACGCCGTAGCGGACAGTAGGCCAGCGGTTTTCGGGTATCAACGGCTTTCGGCCGCCCCCGCGTCGCTTTGATCCTTCGCCAAATGCCGCAGACCGCCACCGTCACTGCGCGTCGGAAACGAGCCGCACCGGGATCGGGCGTGATCCGTGTCCTCGTGGCCGTGCCTATCCGAACCACCACCACCAGTTCACGACGAGCATGAATGTGACGAGGATCAGCGCCAGAATAATCAGGGTCTGGATATGGGCCTTGACCCAGTTGCGCCAGGTTTCCGGCGCTTCGCCTGCCTCTTGCCCCATCGAGCCGAGCAGCAACAGGCCCAGCACGCCAAGGATGTAAATCCCGGCGGGATATTGCTTGCAATGCCCGCAGGACCAGCTTTCGAGCCACATCAGCCCGATCAGTGTGCCCGCCACCAGAAAGGTAATGAACGCAAGCACGCCGAGGCTGATGATGATCACAAAACGCATGATATCGGCCGATGTCATGCCCCGCGCCTCCCTCCACGCAACCAAACGATTTTCTTAAAAATAGCAGGGCAGCGTTAATCATGCGTGCACGGGCATGGTTAACGGCGTCGGGGCCCGCGATGGCGGGATGTTGCCGTCGCGCCACAGCTTGCGCGAGACTTGCCGCATTGCGGCATTTGCGTGGTTGCGACGCAAGCTTCGCGCAAGCTATGCCATGAGGCGATGGTCCTCACGTGAGGATAATAGGGAACGCGGTGAGGGACGGTGTCCTCAATCCGCGGCTGCCCCCGCAACTGTAAGCGGTGAGCGAAGCGCCAAAGGCCACTGGGCAACCGGGAAGGCGGCGTGGAGCTTGGACCCGCGAGCCAGGAGACCTGCCATCAGCCGTGGTCACGCGCGAACACGTCGGGCGGGGTGTCCTGATGGGGCTTGGAATCCGCTCAATACGCGGCGTTCCTGACTTTGGTTCGTGGTGACGTGTCACGTTATCGCGAGGCCAAAATGCCCGTTTCCTATCCGCGCGCGCGCTCCTGCGTCGCGCTCGTCAGCCTTGTCGCGCTCGCCGCGAATGCACAGGCCCAAACCGCCGCTCGTTCGGACACCCTGCCGCCCGTCGTCGTCAAGAAGGACGAGGCCGACAAGCAGAAGAAGAAAGCCGCAACGCCGAAGAAAAAGAAGGAAGCCCCGGCCGTTGCGCAAGGGCAGGCCGAGCCCGCAGAGGCGGTGCCGGGCGAGGCGTCACGCGATGTGATCTATTCCGCGAACCGCGTGCCCACCGACATTACCAAGGTCGGCTCCGCGGTCACGGTCATCACGCGCGACCAGATCGAGGCGCAGTCGCGCACCTATGTGCAGGACTATCTCGCGCAGGTGCCGGGCGTCTCTGTGGCGCAGTCGGGGCCGGCCAGCACAACATCTTATTTCATTTGGGGCGCGGCTTCTAAATATGTGAAGGTGCAGGTCGACGGGCTGGATGTATCCGATCCCACCGGGACGCAGGTCACGACGGCGCTTGAAACTATCCTCGCCACCGATGTCCAGCGCATCGAGGTGTTGAAAGGCTCGCAAAGCCTGCTCTACGGCGGTCAGGCGATCGGCGGTGTGATTTCAATCGACACGGCGCGCCCCGTGCTCGGCGCTTCGATGACGGCTTCCGGCGAGACAGGCTCCTACAACACCCAGCGCGGCACGGCGAGCGCGGCCTACGGCACGGATCGCGGTTATGCGCGCTTCACCGTGCAAAGTGTGCGCAGCGATGGCTATTCCGCTCTGGCGATTGGAAATGAAGACGACGGTTACCGCAACCTGACCTTCAGCGGCACAGGCGAATACAAGCTTTCCAACGATGTGAAAGTCTTCTTTGCTGCGCGCGCTCTGGAGGAAAAGCATAACTACGACAGCACCTACGATTCCTGGGGGCTGGCGCCAGACGGATGGCCAGGCGCGCGCGGTGTAAACAGCCAGCAGTCCGGCCGTGTAGGCACCGAGGTCAAGCTTTTCGATGGCGCTTTCGTCAACACGGTTTCGATTCAAGGCATGAAACTTGATCGCGATCAGTGGGGATGGTCCAGTGGTTCAGCCGTCAACGACTCCTATACCGGCGACCGCTGGAAGGTGGACTATCTCGGCACGGCGAAAATCACGAAATGGGCGACCGTGACAGCGGGTGCCGACTACATGGAAGAAACCGCTGAGACCGGCGCTTACTCCCAGCACGGAATCGATCTGACGGGTGTCTTCGCTCAACTTTCGGTGGAGCCGCTGAAGGGGTTGACGATCACCGGTGGCGGCCGCAACGATGAGCACAGCACCTTCGGTGACTTTCAGACGTACCGCTTCACCGGCGCGTACTTCTATGAACCTACGCAAACAAAACTGCGCGCCAGCACTGGCACGGGCTTCCGCGCGCCGAGCCTTTATGAACTCTACGCAAACAACGAGTGGGTTTCCGGCAACACTGGTCTTAAGCCCGAGGAAAGTGAAAGCTGGGACGTCGGTTTCGATCAGTGGTTCGACAACAAGCGCTATCGTTTAAGCGGTACGTATTTCCAGGTCGACACTACGAATGAGATTGGCGGTGGTTATGACGCCAACTGGAAGTGGGTCTACCAGCAGATCCCCGGCACGACACATCGCGAGGGCGTGGAGCTTTCCGGCGCGGCGATGGTCACGCCGTGGCTCACGCTGTCGGCGGGCTACACCTATGTCGATGCAAGGGCGGAGGATGGCTCGCGCCTCGTCCGCATCCCGCGCAACAGCATCACGCTCGGCGCGGACGCGGTGCTGTTCGACACCGTCAAGGCGAACGTCAACACGCGTTTCGCGCTCGACACCGTGGATTCGAGCAATTACCAGCTCGAAGATTACGTGCTGCTCAACGCGAAGCTCAGCTACGACATCCGTCCGGGCCTTACCGCCTATGTGCGCGGCGAAAACCTGCTCGACGAGAAGTATGAGACGGTGCGCCGCTACAACACGCCGGGCCTCTCGGTCTTCGGCGGCCTGACGTTCAACGTCGACGCCAATACCTATGCGTCGCTGAAGTAGCCACTTCGGAAACGAGCGCACGCGGGACGCATCTCGCTTCCGCATGCGAAACAGGAGACGGAGCTTCTTTGCGCCGAAGAACGCGAAGAAGCTCCCGACACATCGCCATCGCAGTTGCTCCGCGAGGGCGCATTTGTTATCCATCGCCGTGGAAAGTCTGGCGTGCTTCGGTGTGAACCGGCGAGCGGCGTGGCGCTGTGTGTCTGTCGATCCCGGCGCAAAGCGTTCCAGCGCTCGGCAAGCGAGCGGCCAGCATCCAGTGGAGGGGTGCTAGAGTGGTTTAATAGACCGGTCTTGAAAACCGGCGTGCGGGCAACCGTACCGTGGGTTCGAATCCCACCCCCTCCGCCAAATTCTCGCCGCAAGATTACGGAAACGCCTCATCGCTCCCGGAGCGCTGGACAGCCTCAACACCGAAGCCCGCGGCTACCCGCACCAGCTTTGCCCGCGCGCAGGCGTGACGCCAGCGACGTCATCCCGCCTCATCCCCCAGGGAAGGAGCCGGAGAGAAAAGCCACGCTCGCAACCCTGCTCCGGCTCATTTTGCGGTTCGCTCCCCATCAGTTATCCGCGCGCTTGAGCGGCATCGTGATCGCGCATCAAAGACCCGCGGGCGCGAACTCCAGGCGAACTTCGCTCCCCGTTTCGAACGAGAGCCCGCGTTCAATCAGATGAGACCCGAAACTCTGCCGCGTTAGCAGACTCACGGTCGGTCAACCACTCTCAACCCATCGAATTCGCGCGACCTCCTCGGCCCCGTTCCTGTCGACGCTCCAGTGACATCGACCCTGCCGGACTGGGTAGAAAGAGCACCGTACTTCGCGGCATTCGTCGTCAGTTCTTGAACCGCCATCCCGAGCATAAGGACCTGCCCCGGAGACAGGTTCACGGTCTCCCCGTCGAGCGCGAAACGCGGCTCATTACCCGCGCGACCATAGGGCGAAAGCTCCGCAGCGAGGATGCGCCGCAAGGAAGCGCCCTCCCAATGGCTCTCGGTGCGCAGATTGTGCGTCTTTGAGAGCGCCAGAATGCGGGCCTGAAAAGCGTCACCGCACTCGGCGAGGGTGGTGGCGTACCGCGGTTTCCCTTGAAATCACAAGAACTGTCGTAAGTGTGTTTGTCCGAAGTCGGGGCGGCCACGCATCCAGCCCGGCTCGATCGGCTCGACGCCATGGACTGTGGATGGGCGACCGCCTGCGCTCGACAAGGCATGCAAGATGCCACCTGCTCTGGCAGCTTGAAAAAGGGACTGGACGACGCGAGACGGCCCAGCAAGCAGGCATCCTGCTGCCCGAGATACGGCGCGGGTCGATCTCGTTCACCAGCGAAGACGCCGGACGCGCAGGCAGTGTGATCGTTCCAGATGGAGGATGCGCCGAGATAACGATGGCGTTGCGCCACGACTCGACATTGCTAGATTTCGCAGACGCCCCCGGCCTGCGACTGGCGGTATTGGCGCAACGAGACTGCCGACAAGCCAAGTGCCCGCGACAAGCAAAGTGCCCGGTCGCGCTGGATCGCGACTTTCCAGAGCGTGTTCCCCCTGATTTCCTCGCACGGCAAAGCGTACTTTCGCCAATCGAGCTCGTACTGCTCTTCGTAGAACCCGGTCGGCGTCGGGCAGGTGAGGATCGTGTTGCCGGCGCGTAGCTCTTTCAAAAGCGCCGCGGGAGCGCCGATATCGATCGCAATCTCGAGTTGAGCGCGCATCCGATCCGGGTTGTTGATCCACGCGATGGTGACCTGCCCCGCCTCGTCGACCAGCATCAGGCCCGGCGGTGACGGCAGGAGATAGTGCTCGACCGCTCCGATGCGCTCGGCGAGGGTATGGTACCAACTCGCAATCCCTGGATCGTCGAGGAACGCCGTGTCCTCAAGCTTTGCGATGGGTTCCAACGGCGCGGTGATGTCCCTGAAATAAGCGACCTGCAACTCTCGTATGATCCGCCTCAGCTTTTCGGGCAGGTCTGGGTCTTGCTTGACCAGAAACAGGTTGATCAGGCCCTCGTTGAAGGCGGCGACGGCCGTCGAATCCCCCGTTTTGCCGGTCAGGAGCACCTTTTTGACCGGCAGGTGCTTGATCTTCTGGAGGAGTTCGACGCCGGTCATGCTCGGCATTGCGAAATCGACCACGACCACCGAAACGCGCGAAAAACGGGCGGGATCTCGGGCCATTGCGGCGATGCGCGATGCTGGCAGGCGAATGACGGGATCGGCCGCCTCCCCTTCATCAACCGGCGCACGATTAGCTTCTTCGATCCGCAAGCCGGTCCGCTCCGCATCTTTCAGGAGGCGCTGGATGGCTTGCTCCGGGCGATGCTCGGTTGCGCACAGCGTGACATCGGCATAATTGTAGTCGAAGCTGTCGAGATAGAGCCGATCGTCGTCGATGACGAGGCATGTCGTCGGGTGGTAGAGCGGCAGCAATGTGCTCATAAGTACAGTCCTGATCCTCGGACGCCAAAGGCGATCGTAAGGCACTTCGGGCAGCTTAAGCGAAAACTTTATAATTTCCGCACATGATATCGTGCAAGTGAAAGTTCGTAGTCGTGCGACTTGGCATTATGACCCAACGTCTGATGGGGCGGGCCTTGCTCTCCCGGTTGCGCAATCTTGTGCGCCGTCTTCGCGGTGCGTATGTTGAGTACCACGCTGTCTCAGCATACAAGCTGCCAGCCACAGGGCTGCTCGCCCTTATTGCTTTCCCCTTTTATTATTTCATCTGGGCATACGTTTTTCCGCAACCTTACGAGAACTTGACGTTAAGGGTTGTGGGAACCGCGCTCTGCATCCCGGTGGCGCTTAGGCGCTATTGGCCAAGACACCTGATAACGTATTACTTGCCCTATTGTTATTGGTCCCTCCTGTTCGTAGGACCGGTGTTTTTTACGCTGATGTTACTCATGAACGGGGAGAATAGCGTCTGGCTGATGTCAGAGACCGCGATAATCCTGTTCACGTTTCTGCTCTACGATCTGGCCAACGGCGTCCTGGTCTCGATATTGGGGGTGCTGATCGCGCTTATCGGCTATTGGCTGCTGTCCGGGCAGATCGATGTCCCGACCGAATTTTTGCTTCTCCTCCCCGTTTACGGCTTCATCCTGAGTGCGGTGGTTTTCCTCTCGCACAGCGAGCGCGTCATCGCGCGTGACAAGCTCATTGCAGCGCGCGCTCTCGCGAGCAGTATCGCGCATGAGATGCGCACGCCCTTGCTTGGTATCCGGCTCGACGCCAACAAGACAAGAGACCACCTCGAACGGTTGAGCGCGGTCAACCAGTGGGCGCAGGAGCGCGGCTACGATCACACCCTGAGCGATCGCGATATGGTTGCGCTGAGTGGCGCTCTCCAACGCGTCGATAAGCACGCTGTCGCAGCAAACCTTGTCATCGATATGCTCCTCACCAACCTCAGGGATGAGAGCTATTCTCAAGAGCGCATGAAGTTTTATGCCATCGCCAGCACGATCGATGAAGCGGTCGGCCGCTTTCAATTCCGCCCCGGCGAACGCGAGTTGATCGAGGTTCGCGTCTGCGACAACTTCATCTATCAGGGCGTGGAGATCCTGATGGTTCACGTCATTTTCAACCTCGTCAAGAACGCCCTCCGCGCGGTCGCTGGAGGAGACGGGCAGATCCTCATAGAGGCGAGAACGACATCGGCCGGACACATACTCTCGATCACCGACACCGGCCCCGGCCTTGAGGCGGCGACACTCCCCTATATCTTCGTACCGTTCGTGACAGGCCACGCAGCAACCGGCGGCACCGGCATCGGTCTGTCTTTTTGCAGGCGCGTCGTCGAAGGTTTCGACGGCAGCATCTCCTGCTCATCGGAGCTTGGCAAAGGCACGAGCTTCGAAATCAGGCTCCCCATCGTCGAGGCAAAAAGGTTGGACGCGGCTGACGCCGCGTCCGCCTTGTCAAGCCCCGCTATGCCGCAAGCGCGGTCGGGAGGCTAGCCACGCGGGCCTGACGGCCCCGGCGCCGCGTCGACGGCCACGATGCCAGACCGACTTCGTCCCTGATCTCCGCGCATACCGCCAGCACGCGATCAAGCTCGTCCCTGGTCAACCCGCAATTCACCGTGAAGCGGATGATGCAGCGCTTCGCAGGCGTCGCCGGCGGCAGGAAGATCGCGCCGAAGACATCGCGCTTCTCAAGCGCATCGCGCAGCTTGATTGTCTCGAGAATCTCGCCCGCCTCAAGGGCGATGATCTGCGACCTCGACAAGTCGACATTGTAGCCCAGCTCATCGAGGCCATTGGTCAGGTAACGATGATTGCTGTGCAAGAGACGCTGCCGCGACGGTTCGTTGGCGAAAATATCGAGAGCAGCGTTATACCCCGCGACCTCATGAGCGAGCACCTGAGTGCTGAAGATCACGGGCAGCGATTCGTAGCGCAGGAACTCGGCGTTGCGCTGCGAGCATATGACCAGGCCGCCGCGGCTCGCCACGGCCTTGGACAGGCCGACGGTGCGGAAGTGCACGCGATGGCTGAGGCCAAGGGCTGCGACAAGACCGGCGCCATCGGGGCCGTGCGTGCCGAAGGAATGCGTCTCGTCGACGACCAGCGCGCAGCCGCGCCGCTCGGCAACCTCGACGAAGTCCTCCAGCGCGGCGATGTTGCCGTCGATGCTGTAGAGGGCATCGACCACGATCACGCCGGGGCCAACCTTCCCGATCAAGCGATCGAGATGCTCGGCATCGTTGTGGCGGAAGGGTGTGGGCTTGGCGCCCGCGCTCTTCACGCCTTCCCACAGCGACAAATGCGCCTTCATGTCGAGGAACACAGGCGTGTCGGGGCGGCAAATCGCCTGGATCAGACCGACATTGGCGCAATAGCCTGAGTTGGCCAGCACAGCGGCTTCCGAACCCATCAGACGCGCCACGCGGTGTTCGAAGGCATTGAGCCCGTCCGCCTCGTGATGGACGAACGTTCGGGACACCGAGTCACCGTGACCGCTGGCTTGCAAGGCGCGAACCTCAGCTTCGATCACGCGCCGGTCGGCGGCAACGCACAAGTAGTCGTTGCTGCGCAACTTGATAGCGGACAATCCAGGGCTCCTGCCCTTCATCGGATGCCGCCCTTTCCAAGTCTCATCGAGCCGCTCACGATAGTAGCACTCGACACGGTCGAACAAGAATTTGGGATCGGACGGAAGCCGCGTCTGGTGGTGAAGATTAAACTGGTCGCTCATAGCGTATTCCTTGTTTGTGTTGCAGACAAGGAACAGATAGTAACGGCGATGGCAGGAATCCGGCCCGTGGATGAGATTCCGGTAGCCTCCTGAGACATATCAGTTGGCGCAGGATTTGCTTGACCGATCAGTCAAAACTCGATGGGCGCGTCGTAGTTATAATTGGGTCTTTTTGGAGACCGCAGGCGCGTTAGAAAATGTGGCGCGCAATGAGGCAGTTGAATGCTACGCGAGTAGCGCGGCATAGCTATGCAAGGAATAACGGATGGCGCCAGATCTCGTTCGTCCGTGGCGCCCCTTACGGGACGCTGGCGCTGGAGCCGAACTTATCGGAGTGGCTCCAGCCCTCTTTAAGCTCAAGCCGTGTGCTTGATCAGGAAACGGAAGACGTCGCCATCCTTCGTCGACTCCATAAGCTCGTTTCCGGTCGTCCGGCAGAAGGAAGCCATATCGGCGACGGAGCCGGGATCGGTGGCGAGCACCTCCAGCGTGCCGCCAGCCGGAACTTCGTTCAGCATTTTTTTCGTCCTCAAGATCGGCAGCGGACAGTTGAGACCTTTCGCGTCGAGCGTCTTGTCGGCCATGATTCCTCCGTTGGAAAGCAATGCGGGTCGGTTTTGTTTTTCGGTGCTAGACGAACAGGTTCACGTCGGACTTCAACGCCTGCTCCAGGTATGTCGCCGCGCCGCCGAGCGTCATTCCTTCGATCATGTCCTCTTTCTTGTACTCGAAGAGGTCCATCGTCATCTGGCAGGCGATCATCTTGACCTCGGCTTCGAGGGCCATGTCGCGCAGTTCGTCGATGGAGGCGACGCCCTTCTTCTTGATCATGTCCTTCATCATGCCTGTTGCGCCCGAGTCCACGCCCGGGATCGTGGCGACCCAGTTCGGCATCGCCATGTGCATGCCCATCATCGGCATTTTCATCGCTGGATTGCCCAAGGGCGAAATCTTCAGATCGAGCTTCTTCAACAGCAGCGGAAGGCCGTAAAACGTGAAGAACATCGTGGTGTTGACGCCCATCGCCGCCGCCGTGGTCGCGAGAATGAACGGCGGATAAGCCCAATCAAGCGTGCCTTTGGTGACGATGATCGTCATCGACTTCTGATTGGGTGCACCGTTGCTGACGGTACCGTTCCCTTCGGTCATGCCGACTTATCTCCTCGGATTGAAGTACATATTCGAATATCTATATTTGACAAAGCGATGTCAACCGCTGAGCGTGTTGCTCATCGGTTGACTTGCTCTCTGTGAATCAGGTGACGCGCTTCAGCTTGCCAATGCCCATCGCTTGCAGGGCCGCCTTCTCGTAAAAGGGTTCGCTCTTGCCGCGACGCATCTTGCGCAGGAAGTAGGTTTCGAACGCGATTTTTGCCCGGTGCACCAGCCTGCCGGAGTAGGACCAGTTCACATTACGCGGCGGGATCTGCGGTTGCGCGACGAAGGCCACGCCCGAGTCGCCGAAATCGGCGAGACACACAGCGTTCCAGGTCGCCTCATGCAACGCCGACTTGCCACGAAGCAACTCGCCGATATTGAGCGCGGTTGCCGTTACCATGGACTCGATCATGAAACCGGTCTTTGGCAAGCCGCAGGGTACCGGCGTCGGTGCTATCGGCGGGATTGCGACACAGACGCCGACCGAGAAAATATTGCGGAAGGTCGGGTTGCGCTGGGTCTTGTCGATCAGGATGAAACCGCGCGGGTTCACCAGACCCTCGACGCCGCGCACGGCCTCTATGCCGCGAAAAGCGGGAAGCATCATCGAGTATGCGAACGGCAGTTCATGGACCTTCTTGAGCGCACCTTCCTCGGTAAGCTCCTCGACTGTCATCTTGCCCGACTCGACCTTCTGAACACGCGCGTTGGTGATCCACTTGATGTGGTGATCGCGCATTTCACCTTCGAGAATGCCCTTCGTGTTGCCCACGCCGTCGAGGCCGAGATGCCCGATGTACGGCTCCGAGGTCACAAAGGTCATGGGGACGCGATCGCGGATCTTCAGCCGCCGCAGCTCAGTCTCCAGAATGAACGTGTATTCGTAGGCCGGACCGTAACAGGATGCGCCTTGCACCGCGCCGACGACGATGGGTCCAGGGTTCTGGCAGAACTGCTTGAAGGCTTCGGAAGCGGCTTGCGCGTGGTCAACGTGACAGATCGAGTGCGTATGGCCGCTCGGGCCGAGCCCCTCGATCTCGTCGAAGGCGAGCTCTGGGCCAGTCGCAATGATCAGAAAATCGTAAGCGACGCTCCTGCCGTCTTCCAGCTCCACGCAGTTGTCGCCGGGGTGAACCCGTTTGGCCGCGACAGGGATGAAGTTGATCTTGCGCTTCGCGAATGTCCGGGTGAGATCGATTTCCACATCATCGCGGCTCCGCCAATTCACGGCCACCCAAGGGTTGGACGGGACGAAATGGTATTTCGGCTCCTTGGTGATGACGGTGAGTTTGTCGCCCCTGCGCAACCGGTCGCGCATTTCATAGGCCATGATGACGCCGCCGAGCCCGGCGCCCAGCACGACGATGTGTGCCATTTGGATCCTTTGTCGTTTCCCTTGAGTCGTTTATTCACGTGCTCTATTTTTGAACACTTCGTAATATTCATAGATCATGATCTAAAAGAGTGACTTTGGAAAGACCACAAATTGGCTATCTCCGAATTTCGGCTGCCGGGCAGAGTCCTTGTCAAACTGGCGATTGAATGGAGGAAAGCCCCGCTTTGTTCGCAAATGAACCAGCGGCGCCCGGGGCCGTTTCCGTGGCAAGCTTGTCGCGCAAGGTGACGACTGTGCCGAGGATGATGATAGCGGGGCCTTGCAGTTCAGCCTGCGCGGCCAGACGCGCGATCGTTTCGACGGTTCCGGTGACGACCCTCTGGTTGGGCCGCGTTCCGTTATCGACGATAGCGACGGGGAGTTTTGGATCGCCCCCCTTCGCCACGAACTCCTTCATCAAGCTGTCCAGCTTCCCCAACCCCATGAAAATGACAACGGTTTGCCTTGGTTGGACGAGCGCGCTCCAAGCGAGGCTGAGGCCGTCACCCTTTGAATGGCCCGTGAGGAAAACGCAGGCCTGGGCGTGATCGCGATGGGTCAGCGGTATTCCGGCATAGGCCGCGCAACCGGTAGCGGCGGTTACGCCCGGCACGACCTGAACCTGGATGCCCGCCGCCACCAGCACCTCGACTTCTTCGCCGCCGCGCCCGAACATGAAGGGGTCGCCACCTTTCAGGCGCAGCACGCGCTTGCCCTGTCTGGCGAAGTCTATGAGCCGGGCCGTGATCTGTTCCTGAGGAATTATATGATCGTCGGGAAGCTTGCCGACATAGATGTGCTCGGCTTCCCGGCGCACGAGGTTGAGGATGCCGTGCGGCAGAAGGCGGTCGTAGAGCACAACATCGGCGCGTTGCATGAGGCGGAGCGCGCGGAATGTGAGGAGGTCGGGGTCGCCGGGTCCGGCACCCACGATGTAGACCTCGCCCATTTGCTGGCTTGATGCACTATCGGCGACAGTTGCCAATGCGCGCTCAAGCTCGACTCGCGCCTCGGCCTCGTGACCGGCGAGAAACCGATCGGCCACGCGGCCTTCGAGCACGCGTTCCCAGAAGCGGCGGCGCTCGGCGGGCTCCTTGAGGGCCGCGCCAAGCCTTTCGCGGTACGCACCCACGAGCGAGACAAGGCGGCCATAGGCGGAGGGGATCACGCTTTCGAGCCGGGCCCGGATCATGCGGGCAAAAACGGGCGAAGCGCCGCCCGTCGAGATGGCAATCACCAGAGGGTCGCGGTCAACGACCGACGGCATGATGAAATCGCACTGGTCCGGCGCGTCCGCGACATTGACGGGAACCCCCGCTTGTCTGGCCAGTTGGCCTGCTTCGCGGTCAGCTGTGGCGTCGCCGGTCGCGGAAAACATCAAAACGCAGTTCTGGATGTCGGAAAGCGTAGGGGCGCGAGCAACATGCCTGAAGCCGTCATGCAAACTGATCGCGCAAAAATCGTCGCTCAGGGTCTCGCTATAGACGCTGACGCGCCCGCCCGCCCTCAGCGCCAGTTCTGCGCGGCGCGCGGCGACGGTGCCCCCTCCGGCCACTGCGACGGGTTTGCCCTTGATCTGAAAGAAAATCGGAAGTTGTTCCACGGCCTAAGCTTTCTCTTCTGAGCTTGTCACCCGCGCGGCCCATTGCGTCATGGCATTTCCCCAACTAAGGGCAGTCGCCGGGTCGAGATCGAGAACTGTGATCCGCATCCCTTCGCGGATGGTCACGCGTAGCAGACGCATGCCGCTTTCAAAGCGCACGTCGTCAAGGCGAACCTCGCGTCCATAGGGGGCGGCGAGCGTTTCGAGCCGTTCTTTCGTCTCGCCCTGCATCGCTATCTCCCGCTGCCGATGATCGACAAGAACGCCGCTTCGAGCCGGTCCTGCCAGTTGCGCGGGGTATCCGGGTATTCCGGCTTGAGATCGAATGCGAGATGAATCGCGCCTTGCCGCGCCGCCTCCTGCACAAGGCTCTCAAGCTCCTTGAAAGAGTTGATTTCGGGATGCGCGATGATGATGTCGCTGATCTGGATCATGGTTTTCTCGCTGCGCCAGGCTTGGCCTTTCGGGCCACTCCGAGGCGGCTAAAGGATGAGAACACATCATCGTATTCACAGATATGAATGATTGTCATTAATGCATAAGTATGTTAGCTTTCAAAAAAATCGCTCTGGAACGCTGTTTCAGAAGCAAAAAAACAGTCGCAGGCGACGCGGGCAGTTTGAGCTGCTGAGCACTGATCGATTGGACCGGGAGGATGAATGACGAGCGACGATGCGCTGAAGACAGCGCAATCCCAAAAGCATGCCACGCCGCTTCTCGACGAGTTGGAGACGGGGCCTTGGCCGAGTTTCGTGACGGGTCTCAAGAGGCTCCGCGACGCTGAGGACAGACCGTTCGCGCCGATGATGAATGACCTGCTCGGCCAGCTCGAACACTCCTACGAAGAGCGCAAGGGCTTCTGGAAGGGCGGCACCGTCTCGGTCTTCGGCTATGGCGGCGGCGTCATTCCTCGCTTCTCGGAAGTCGCGGACCAGTTCCCCGCCTCAAAGGAATTTCACACGCTCCGCATCCAGCCCCCGGCGGGCTATCACTACACGACTGAACTGCTTCGCCAGATGTGCGACGTCTGGGAGAAGCACGGTTCCGGCCTCATCGCTTTCCACGGGCAGAGCGGGGACATCATGTTCCAGGGCTGCTCGACCGAGAACACACAGAAGGCTTTCGACGAGTTCAACGAAATGGGCCTCGATCTCGGCGGCGCTGGCCCCGCGCTCAGAACCTCCATGAGCTGCGTGGGGCACGCGCGCTGCGAAAAGTCCTGCTACGATGAGGTCAAGGCGCATCGCACGGTCATCAATTCCTTCCTCGACGAGATGCACCGGCCCGCACTTCCCTACAAGTTCAAGTTCAAGTTCTCCGGCTGCCCGAACGATTGCGTGAATGCGATCCACCGCTCCGATTTTGCGGTGCTCGGGACGTGGCGCGACGCCATGAAGGTGAACCAGGACGAGGTGAAGGCCTACGTCGTTGCGCACGGCCGCAAATACACCATCGACAGCGTCATCGCGATGTGTCCCACGCGGGCGTTGAGCCTGAACGACGACGACACGCTCGACGTCGACAACAAGTCCTGCGTCCGCTGCATGCATTGCCTGAACGTGATGCCGAAAGCGCTTCATCCGGGCGATGACCGCGGCGTCTCGATCCTCCTGGGCGGCAAGCGCTCGCTCAAGGTCGGGGATCTGATGGGCACAATGATCATCCCGTTCATGAAACTGGAGACCGACGAGGAATTCGACGCGCTGGTCGAGTTCGCGCGCAAACTGATCGACTTCTTCGCGGAAAACGCACTGGAACACGAGCGCATCGGCGAGTGCATGGACCGCATCGGACTGCCGGCGTTCCTGGAGGCCATTGGCGTCGCGCCAGACCCGAACATGGTCAATCATCCGCGCACCTCGTCCTACGTGCGGACCGATGACTTCACCGCCGAAGCCGAAAAGTATTTCGAGCGCAAGGCGAGAGAAGCCGATTTGACCGTCGCAGGCGATTAGGCGGAAGCCGCGCTCGCAGCGTCACGCGAGCGCCCCGCTTCCCTCAGGCACAACTCGATATTGCGGAGATTCTCGCATGAACGCCCCTGCCCAACCACGCCGCCCCATCGAATCCGGCGTGCCTGATCCCTTTCCCTTCATGCATCCCCTGATGAAGAAGAACTACGGCAACTGGGACTGGCACGACCGCCCGCGTCCCGGTGTACTGCGCCACGTCGCCCGGAACGGCGATGAAATCTGGACGGTGAAGGCCGGCACCCAGCGGCAGATGGACGTGTTCAGCGTCCGCAAACTGTGCGAGATCGCCGACACCTTCGCGGAAGGCTACGTGCGCTTCACCACGCGCAGCAACATCGAGTTCATGGTGAGTACGCAGGACAAGGTCGAGCCGCTGATCGACGCGCTGACGTCGGCCGGCTTTCCCGTCGGCGGCACCGGCAATTCTGTCTCGATGATCTCGCACACGCAGGGCTGGCTGCATTGCGACATCCCCGGCACCGACGCTTCGGGCGTCGTCAAGAGCCTGATGGACATGATGTATGACGAGTTCATCAAGGAGGAGATGCCGAACCGCGTGAAGATCACTACGTCGTGCTGCCAGATCAACTGCGGCGGTCAGGGCGATATCTCGATCAACGTGCAATATACGAAGCCGCCGAAGATCAATCACGATCTGGTTTCGAAGATCTGCGAACGCCCGGCTGTAGTCGCGCGCTGCCCCGTGGCTGCCATCCGCCCGGCCATGGTCAACGGCAAACCGTCGCTCGAAGTGGACGAGCAGAAATGCGTGTGCTGTGGCGCTTGCTATCCACCCTGCCCGCCCATGCAGATCAATGGCGCGGACTCCACCAAAATCGCGGTGTGGGTCGGCGGCAAGCACTCGAACGCGCGCTCCAAGCCCAGCTTCCATAAGCTCGTCGTGGCCAACCTCCCGAATAATGCACCTCGCTGGCCCGAGGTGGCCGAAGTCGTTCGCAAGATCCTCTACGCGTACAAGGACAACGCGAAGGACTGGGAGCGCATGGGCGAGTGGATAGAACGCATCGGCTGGCCACGTTTCTTCGAGCTGACGGGCTTTGCTTTCACGAAGCACCACCTCGACACGTGGACCGGCTCGCGCAAGACGATGAACATGTCAGCGCACGTGCACTTCTAGGCGAGAGGAAAACATGCAGCTTGCAATCGTCGTCAACGAAGGCCCCTACACGCATCAGGCGTCGGACACGGCCTACCATTTCACGAAAGCGGCGCTGGAGAAGGGCCACGGGATCACCCGCGTCTTCTTCTACCACGACGGTGTCAATAACGGGACGCGGCTGACCGTGCCGCCGCAGGACGACCGGAATTTGCAGAAGCTTTGGAGCGAGCTTGGCGAGAAGCACGGACTCGATCTGGTGGTCTGCATCGCGGCGGCACAGCGGCGCGGCATTCTCGATGCCGATGAAGCCCGTCGCCACGGCAAGGATGCGAGCAACATTGCGCCGGGATTTCGCATTTCGGGGCTCGGTCAGTTGATCGAGGCTGGCATCGACGCCGACCGGCTCGTCGTTTTCGGGGATTAGGGGGACGCCATGGCCCAGAAAAAGAAATTTCTCTACCTCAACCGCAAGGCACCGCACGGCACCATCTACGCGCTTGAATCGCTTGAGGTCGTGCTCATCGGCGCCGCCTTCGAGCAAGACGTGAGCCTCGCTTTCCTCGACGACGGCGTCTTCCAGCTCATGGCCGGGCAGGACACGGCCGCCGCCGGAATGAAGAACTTCTCGCGCACATTCAAGGCGCTCGGCGACTACGACGTGCGCAAGTTCTACGTCGAGCGCGAGTCGCTGGCCGAGCGCGGGCTCAAGGTCGAAGACCTGATGCCCATCACCTATGAAGACGAGAACGAAGACTACGCCGAAAAGCCCTCGATCCATCTCGTGGGGCGGGCCGAACTGGCTGCCATCATCGCAGAACAAGACGTCGTCTTAAGCTTCTGATGCGGGAGATTTGAAAGCCATGTCCACTCTTCATACGGTGAACAAATCTCCCTTCGAGCGAAACGCGCTCACGAGCTGCACCGGCCATCTTCTGGCGGGCGACGCCGTGCTCATGATTGAGGACGCTGTTCTCGGGGCGCGCAAGGGATCGACCGCGCTGGCCGCGGTACAGGCTGCGCTGGAAAGCGGCAGCGTTTATGCGCTCGCGCCGGACTGCGCCGCGCGCGGTATCAAGCCCGACGATCTGATCGAAGGCGTTCAACTCGTCGATTATGCGGGCTTTGTCGACCTCGTCACGCAGCATCGGCGCACGGTCGCCTGGCTTTGAGAATAGCAGATCAAGCAACCAACATGACGGAGTAGAGCATCATGACCATGCAATATAAAATTGGCGACATCGTCGCTGAGCACGATGAAGAGGGCTACCTCACGGATATTACCGTCTGGAACAAGGATCTCGCGCTGCTCATCGCCAAGAGCGAAAATATCGAGATGACGCCTGAGCACTGGGAGGTCGTCGATTTTCTGCGCGAATACTATGAGGAATACCAGATCGCGCCCGCCATCCGCATCCTCGTCAAGGAGATGAAGAAGAAGTTCGGCCCCGAAAAGGGCGATCAGAAATATCTGTATCAGCTCTTCCCCTACGGCCCGGCGAAGCAGGCATGCAAGATCGGCGGCCTGCCGAAGCCGACCGGCTGCGTGTAACAGCCCACAGCATCACCTGAGCATCACCAGGCACCAAGACCTGGGAACTAGGGACGGAATGGCGTGCAAACCACACTCTACGCGGTCATGTTTTACGTCGCGGCGGCGATCTTCGCAGGAGGCCTCGGTCTGCGCGTGTGGCAATACGCCAGAACGCCCGTTCCTCTCAAGATCCCGACGACGCCCGCGCCCATCACGCGGGCGGGGGCAACCTTCCGCGTCCTGCGTGAGGTGACCGTTTTCGAGAGCCTGTTCAAATCCAACAAGTGGATCTGGCTGTTCGGCTGGATCTTCCATATCGCGCTCGCTCTCGTTCTCGTTCGCCATCTGCGCTACTTCACGCAGCCCGTCTGGACGCCCGTCGCGCTGGCGCAACCTCTCGGCATCTATGCCGGGTTCGCCATGGTCGGCGCGCTGTTCGTGCTTTGGGTCCGGCGCGTCGCAATCTCGCGCATGCGCTATATCAGCGACGCTTTCGATCATTTGATCCTGCTCCTGCTGCTTGCCATCGGCGCGACCGGGCTCGGCATGACCTTCATCGCTCCGACCGACATCGTTGCGCTGAAAGGCTTCTTCCTCGGGCTGATGGCGTTCAACTGGCAGCCGCTCCCAGCCGATCCGCTTCTGCTTTCGCATCTCGCGCTGGTGGCGCTGCTGATGGTCGTCTTCCCGTTCACGAAGCTGTTGCACGCGCCCGGCGTCTTCTTCAGCCCATCGCGCAATCAGGCGGACGATGCCCGCGAACGGCGTTACGCGCCCCGTCCTCTGGCGAAGGCATAGGGAGGCGCGAATGGAACGGATCGAAACCCAAGACCGGGACGAGAGCCCACTATATCCAGACCCGCTGGAGATCCCGGCGCTGGCATATGGCGCGATGGCAAAGAGCAAGCCTTATCCGGCGTCGGCGGCGCATCAGGCAGCGCTCGGCTTTCCGGGTGAACTGGTCGACAACTGGCAGGAAAAGGCGGTCGCGAAGCTCGGCGAACTCGTCGCGAACAACCGCGCGCTGCGTTTCTATCTCGATGGCTGCGTCCGCTGCGGCGCGTGCACCGACAAGTGCCACTATTTTCTCGGCACCGGCGATCCGAACAACATGCCCGTCGCGCGCCAGAACCTGATGCGCAAGGTCTACCGTCGTTACTTCACGCTTTCGGGCCGGATCGCCCCATCGCTCGTCGGCGCGGAAGATCTCACGCGAGAAGTCCTCGACGAGTGGTACACCTACTTCCACCAGTGTTCCCAATGCCGCCGCTGCTCGGTCTATTGCCCGTTCGGGATCGACACCGCGGAAATCTCGATGGCCGCCCGCGAGATCATGGACCACATCGGGATGGGACAGAAATACTGCAACGAGATCATCGGCAAGGTCTTCAAGATCGGCAACAATCTGGGCTTGCCGCCCAAGGCGCTGAAAGCGACGCTCGCGGGCCTTGAGGAGGAGATTGAAGAAGAGACCGGCGTCCCCGTGCGGCTGCCGCTCGATGAGGAGGGCGCCGACATCCTTCTCGTGACGCCGAGTGCGGACTTTTTCGCCTCGCCGCACATGGAAGGGCTGATCGGCTACGCAAAGGTGCTGCACGAGTCCGGCGTCTCGTGGACGTTCAGTTCGCACGCATCGGAGGCCGCCAATTTCGGCATGTTCATTGGCTCCCGCGAGAACATGCAGAAGGTTGCGCAGCGCATCGCCGACGCCGCCCGCGACCTCAAGGTGAAGCGGATCGTTTTCGGCGAATGCGGGCACGCCTGGCGCGTCGGCTACAACTTTCTCGATACGCTCGCGGGCCCGTTCGATTTCCTCGACCGGCGCTATCCGGTTCCTCAGCACATCTGCGAGTTCACCTACGATCTGATTCAGCAGGGCAAGCTGCGCCTCGACAAGTCGAAGAACGACCATATCAGGCTGACTTTTCACGATAGCTGCAACGTCGCGCGCGCCTCGCGCATGGGCGACATGCCGGGCGGGCAGTTCGAGATTCCACGCGCCATCCTGAGGGCGTGCTGCAATCACTATTACGACATGGACCCCGACACGATACGCGAGGCGACGCTCTGCTGCGGCGGTGGTGGCGGGCTGTTGACCGACGAGCTTATGGACCTGCGCACAAAAGGCGCGTCGCCTCGCATGAAGGCGCTGCGCGAGGTCGCCGACGAGCACGGCGTTACGCACATGGCCGCCATTTGCGCGATCTGCAAAGCGCAGTTTTCCAAGGTGCTCCCGAAGTTCGGCTTCGACATGGAGGCGATCGTCAGCGTGCACCAGATGGTTTCGAACGCCATCGTGCTGACCGGCTCGAAGCAGGACGAAGAAGCCAACGAGGCGGATGAACAAGCCGGGCCGGTCCCGGCGGTCGCTGCTCAAGCGGAAACCGCCGAACCGGCACAAGCAGCAAATGCGCAGGAGGAAGCGTGATGGATCGAGGAAATGGAGCCCCGGAACAGCAGACGTTCCGCCGTTTCAAGACCGGCGAAAGCATGTGGGACTGGCCGGATCTGTCGCAGAAAATCTTTCAGGCCGACCGCTCCTACAAGTGCCCGACCTATGTGCATCGAACGCCGCCATGCCAAGGCAGTTGCCCGTCCGGCCACGACATCCGCGGCTGGCTCGCCATCGCGCGAGGCCAGGACAAGCCGCCGGTCGCGGGTATGCCGTGGCAGGAATACGCGTTCCAGCGGATGATGGAGGCCAACCCGTTTCCGTCCGTCATGGGCCGCGTTTGCCCTGCACCGTGCGAGGACGGTTGCAATCGCAACGAGGTGGATGACTACGTCGGCATCAACGGCGTCGAGCAATATGTCGGCGACTGGGCTATCGAGCATGGTCTTAAAGCACCGGCACCGGGCCCCGACACCGGCAAGAAAGTGGCCGTGATCGGCGGCGGGCCCGGAGGTCTTTCGGCGGCTTATTTTCTACGGCGCAGCGGCCATGCGGTCACGCTGTTCGAGGCCAACGATCAGCTTGGCGGCATGATGCGCTATGGCATCCCCGGCTACCGTACGCCCCGCGACAAGCTCGCAGCGGAGATCGGCCGCATTGTCGATCTGGGCATCGAAGTCAGGCTCAAGACGAAAGTCGGTCTCGACGTGAGCATCGAAGACCTTGAAGCCGGCTTCGACGCTATCTTCTGGGCCATCGGCGCGCAGAAGGGGCGCGGGCTTCCGGTGCCGGGTTGGGGGGCGGAGAATTGCCTCTCCGGCGTGGAGTTCCTCGACGCATTCAACCGTGGCTGGGTTTTCTCAACGGCAAAGCGCATCGTCGTCATCGGCGGCGGCGACACGTCCATCGACGTGGCGTCTGTCGCGCGGCGACTGGGGCACATTACCCAACACGCCTGGCATGATATTTCCGGGGCGCCGACCCTCGGACATACGGCCCACGACGTCGCTGGTACGATCCGGCGCGAGGGTGTGCAAGCCGTGCTCACGTCGCTATTCCCGCTCGACCAGATGACTGCCGCCATTCGGGAGCGCGAGGACGCATTGCGCGAAGGCATCGACATTCGCGGCGGCGTCATGCCGCTCGAAATCGTGGTGGACGCGGCGGGACGCGCGACGGCCATCAAGATGTGCCAATGCACGATGAAAGGCACGACGCCCATCCCGGTCGCGGGTACGGAGCTCGAGGTCGCTTGCGATATGGTGATCTCGGCCATCGGTCAGATGGCGGATCTGGCCGAGGGTCTGGAGAGGCTGGACGGCGGAAAAAACGCCATCGCCATCGACGCCGTTTACAAGGTGAAGGGAACGGATAAGCACTTCGCTGGCGGCGACGTCGTGCGTCCTAACCTCCTCACGACAGCCATCGGGCATGCGCGAATTGCGTCGGAAACGATCACGTACTTCCTTGCGGGCTGTCCTCAGGACAAGCGGCCCAAGGTCGACGTGCATCGCTTCGACCTTCCGGAGGAGCTGCACGCGCGCGGCCTCGATCCGCAGCCTTACGATCACGGGCCGGTCCGTGGGACGTGCGATGGCGAATTCGCGCTCCACAATTACGAAGACCGCTCGGCGACACAGGTCATTCCGCACACCGCCCTTTTCAAAGGGCACTTTCCTTATTCGCCACGCAACAAGCGCAGCGAACGCCACGTCGACGCCGACGCGGTCATGGGGGATTTCGAGGAGCGCATCGTTGCCTTTACCGAGGCGCAGGCGAAGGCCGAGGGCGAGCGCTGCATGAGTTGCGGGCTTTGCTTCGAATGCGACGCCTGCCTGATCTTCTGCCCGCAGAAAGCAATCGACCGCGTGCCGAAAAAAGAGCGGGCGATCGGGCGCTACGTCACTACCGACTACAAGAAATGCGTCGGCTGCCACATTTGCCAGGACGTTTGCCCCACGGGCTACATCCAGATGGGCCTCGGGGAGTAACGCGATGATCCGGGGCGCACGCAACGCTTTGCTCATTGCCCTCCTGATCGCAAGCCAGATCACGCTTGCGGTTGGCGAGGAGAGCAAGCTCGTACCCCATCCGCCGAAGGGTCGGGGCGAGCATTGCGTGGCGGCCACCGATATCATGCGGCGCAATCACATGAAGCTGATGAAGCACCAGCGCGATGAGACCGTCCGTGAGGGCGTTCGCGGCAAGGCGTTCAGCCTGACGGGATGTGTCGACTGTCATGCCGTCAAGGGCTCGGACGGCCAGCCCGTGAGCTACGCCGATTCCCGGCATTTCTGCCGAAGCTGCCACGACTATGCAGCGGTCTCCATCGACTGCTTCCAGTGTCACGCATCGCGGCCGGGCTCCGAAAAGCCGCACGCCGCGCAAGGGATCGGCTCGACTGCACTGGCTGCTGTGGCCGCTTACTTTCAAGGGGGCAGCCAATGACCGAAGATAAGTCCGTCGATGAAGGTCGGCGCGGTTTTCTCATAAGCAGCGTGGCCGTCGCCACAACCTTTCTCGCGCCGGGCGTCACGCTATACGCGCTGGGCGGCGACGCAGCCGCCGCTGAAACCGCGCCCGCCTCTGCGAAAGTCCGCTGGGGCCTCCTGATCGACGCCGCCAAATGCGGGGATGGCTGCTCCGCCTGCATCGACGCCTGCTCCAGGGCTCACGGCTGGCAAAGCACGGGCCACCCCGAGACAGACCCGCAGTGGGTCCGCAAGATCACGGCAACTGACCCGAAGACCGGCGCGGGATTTTCGGCCCCCGTCATGTGCCAGCATTGCGCGAATGCACCCTGCGTCGACGTTTGCCCCACGGGAGCGTCGTTCAAGCGCGCCGATGGCATCGTTCTCGTCGACCGGCACATCTGCATCGGTTGCCGCTATTGCATGATGGCGTGCCCTTACAAGGCGCGGTCCTTCGTGCATGAGCCGGTGGCGGATCAGAAGCCGGACGCGCCGCGAGGCAAGGGCACGGTGGAGAGTTGCACGCTCTGCGCCAGTCGCATCGATGCGGGCGGCGTGCCGCATTGCGTCGAGGCCTGCAAGACCAAGGGCCACGGGGCAATTGTTTTCGGCGATCTGAACGACCCATCGAGCGACATCGCGAAACGCATCGCAACTTATCGCTCGACGCGCATCCGCGCTGACCTCGGCTGCGATGCGGCGGTCTACTACACGAATATCTAGCGAGGAACCGCTGCCGGTTCAGGCGATGCAAGGTTGGCCATGGCAAAGATCGCATATCAGAAGCTTACCGATCACAGCAGCTTCTTCTGGGGATTGCTCGGCTTCCATGTGCTCGTCATCGCTGCCGGGCTTGGCGCGGCGCTTTACATGGAACATCACGGCCACGTCGTCACTGGCATGTCGAACCAGATCGTCTGGGGCGCGCCGCATGTCTTCGCGGTCTTTCTGATCGTCGCCGCCTCCGGGGCGCTGAACGTGGCTTCCTTCTCGTCGGTCTTCAACAAGCTCGCCTACAAACCCTATGCGCGGTTGTCGGGAGTCCTCGCCATCGCCTTGCTGATGGGCGGGCTTGCGATCCTGGTGCTGGACCTTGGGCGGCCGGATCGCCTGATCGTGGCGATGACCACCTATAATTTCCGGTCCATCTTCGCCTGGAATATCTACCTGTATGTCGGTTTCATCGCCGTGGTCGGCCTCTACCTTTATGTGATGATGGACAGGCGGGTGTCCCGCTCGGAGACGCCAACAAGGATCGTGGGCGGTTTCGCATTCTTCTGGCGCTTCGCACTGACAACCGGCACCGGCTCCATCTTCGGCTTTCTCATCGCGCGCGATGCCTATTCTTCGGCGATCATGGCAGTGTTGTTCATTGCCGCGTCGTTTCTCTACGGGCTCGCCTTCACCGTGCTTGTCTTGCTGACCATGAGCCGGGAAACGCGGCACGAGCTCATCAGCGAGGACATGCTCGGCAAGTTTCGCGGCTTGTTCATTCTTTTTGCGCTTGCGGTTCTCTACATCACGGCTGTCTTCCACCTGACGAAACTCTACGCGCCCGATTATCGCGAGGTGGAAACCTTCCTGCTCCGCGACGGCGGTATCTACACGCTTGCGTTCTGGGGCGGACAGATCGGGATCGGCCTCCTGCTGCCCCTCGCCATTCTCGTCTTGCGAGGGAGCGGGCGACATGCCTGGCACGCCGTCGCAATTGCCGCGCCGCTCTTTCTCATCGGCGGCGTGGCTCAGATGTACTTCACCATCATCGGCGGGCAGGCTTATCCGCTGCGGCTTTTTCCCGGCATGCAGGTTTCGAGTTCCTTCCACGATGGCGCTATCGCCCAATATTGGCCGTCTCTGCCGGAAGTGCTGCTCGGGGTGAGCGGGGTCTCGCTCGCCATGCTTCTGACCGGCGTTGCGCTGAAGCTTCTGCCGTTTCTCCCGCGCCAGGCGAGCGTCTGATGGCGCGGGTTCTCATAGCGGCGGCGCATAAGTCGTCGGGCAAGACGACCCTTTCGGTCGGGCTTGCCGCCGCGTTGGCCGCGCGCGGCCTCAAGGTCCAGACTTTCAAGAAAGGCCCCGACTATATCGATCCCATGTGGCTTTCGCACGCCAGCGGCAGACCCTGCTACAATCTCGACTTCAATACGCATTCGACCGCCGAGATCGTCAGCTCCGCCGCAGCCCGCGAGTCCGCCTCCGATATCGCGCTGATCGAGACCAACAAGGGGCTCCATGACGGTGTCGACCTTGATGGGCGGGATTCAGGTGCGGCGCTCGCGAAGCTGCTCGCGGCTCCCGTCATCCTCGTGATCGATGCGCTCGGCATGACGCGGGGCATCGCTCCTCTCGTCCTGGGTTATCAAGCGTTCGACCGGGAAACGAACATCGCGGGCATCATCATCAACAAGGTCGGGACCGCACGGCAGCAGGACAAGATATGCCAGGCGCTTGAGCGCTACACCGACATTCCTGTGTTGGGCGCTGTGCCGCGGGACAAGGACTTCTCCATCACCGAGCGCCATCTCGGGTTGATGACGCCGTCCGAAACGCCGGAACTTCGCGGCGTCATCGTGAGGCTGAGAACCGCCGTTGGGGGCGGCGTGGATGTGAGCCGGCTCCTTGCCATCGGAAGGGCAGCGCCGCCCCTGTCCGGGTGCTTTCCTGCGTCGCGGAGCAGGAGCGCCGGGCGCCCTCTGCGCATCGCCATCGCGAGGGACAGCGCTTTTGGCTTCTACTATGCCGACGATCTCGAAGCATTTGAGCGCGAAGGCGCAAGGCTCTGCTTCTTCGACACGCTTTCGGACAGTCGTCTCCCGGAGGCGGACGCCCTTTTCATCGGCGGCGGCTTTCCCGAGACACAGGCGGCCGCGCTCGAAGCCAATGTCGAGCTTCGCGCCGACATCGCGCGCCGCATTCGTGCGGGCCTTCCAACCTACGCCGAATGCGGCGGCCTGATGTATCTGGCGCGATCCATCCGATGGAAGGGCGTCTCGCATGAGATGGTGGGCCTCATCCCGGCCGACGCCGTCATGTATGACCGTCCTCAAGGGCGCGGCCTTGTAATCCTGCATGAAACCCGCGAGGCGCCCTGGACACCGCCGGGAGCCTCACCGTGCGCGAACATTCCGGGCCATGAGTTCCATTACGCCGCCCTCGAAAACATGAGCAGCGGACAACGGTTCGCCTATCGAGTCTCCAGGGGCGAGGGCATCGGCGGCGGCCGCGACGGGATCGTGATCGGAAACCTTCTCGCGAGCTTCAGTCATCTGCGATCGAGCCCGAGCAACCCGTGGGTCAAGAGGTTCGTGGCGTTCGCAAGATCCCGGCTCGAACCAGCGCTTCGCTCGGAACCAGACTATGCGCTGGAAACGATGCCAATTCATCCCTGACTTCAAACCTAGATAAAAACCTAGCTTACAAAAAAAACGCGGGAGGAAATGCAATGAAACAAACGATGATCGATGTGGCGGAACAGGTAACTCAATACATGACGCCGGTTGCCTATGTGGGCGGCGTCCTGCTTTTCGTCGGATTCCTCGCCTTCCTGATCTGGGTTGTCACCCACAGGGGAACGGGGTTGTTACGCCTCACGGGGCGTTTGCTGATCCTGCTTGGTGTGTTCTTCCTGGTATCTCAAATTGCGGCAATGGCTCTTGGACTGGACCCCAGCGTCGATTTCCGGGAAGCCTGGTTCGAGATCAACAGCAAGCCGTTCTGGTTGATCGGCCTTGTCTTGTTCTTTCTTGGCTTCGTGATGCGGATCGTCGGAGCGCTTCGGCCGACCCACTGACGGAGGCCGCGCGTGAGCGGTTGATAGAGCTACCCCACTCGCGTTTCAACGATACGGCGCAGCGCGACGATATCGAATGAAAACTGGTTGAGGCTATGTTCGCGGATCAGACCCTGGCGCTTCAGTTCCGCCATCGATCGGCTCGCCGTTTCGGTGGTAAGCCCCAGCACTGCGCCGAGGTCTTCCCTGCTGAACAAACTGCACGAATTGCCGGTTTCACGTTCCGACAGCCAAAGCAGAAGCCGTATCACGCGGTCGCGCGCCGTTCCGGTTGAAAGCTCTGTAATCCAGCGGTCGGCGTCGCTGAGGGCGCGATACCACTGCGCCATGACGGTATGAAAAAGCCGTGAGTTGCCGAGCGAAAGCCGTTTCACGCTACTGACCGGCAACCTGCAAACTTCGGTGGCCTGCAAGGCGATGGCGGAATGCTGGTAGACATTGCCGAGCATGCATTCCAACCCGATGACATCGGTTTTGCTCAGGAGGCGAACGATGCGCTGGCTGCCGTCCGGCAGGTAGTGCGTCAGCTTAACAAGCCCCGTTCGGATGGTAAAAAGCGACACACCATCATCGCCTGCGCGGTAGACGGTTTCTCCTGCCGCAAATTGGAGTTGGTCGATTGGTCGGTGAAGGTCGCGGAAATCGGCTTCCTCAAGGCCCGCAAAGAGCACGGACTGCCGGATGTTGCAGTTCAGGCAATCGGCAACGCCTGTCCACGCCTCCGCGGATGTAATTCGGTTCAAGTCAAACCCACGAGCGTCACAAGTCGATCCTTTGCAGCGGCTCCGATGCCGCTTGCCGCCGCCGGATTGCGCATTCGCAATGCTGGCGGACGATAATCGCACTACCGGTTTTGCAGTCAACAAACGAAACGCGCGCCAGGGCTGAAACGGCCTGCGCCAGGAGATCGACATGAAGATTGGCGTCACGAGCCAGAATTTCCGAACCATCACAGGACATGCTGGAAAAGCGCGGCGCTTCATGGTCTTCGAGGCTGCCTCGGACAACTGGATCGTGCTGACGGGAACACTCGATCTGCCGATGGAAATGAGCATTCACGAGCATCCCGCTGAGGCCGCGCACCCCCTGGACGGCATCGACGCTCTGATAACCGCCAGTTGTGGCGGCGGCTTCGCCAAGAGACTCGCCGAGCGCGGCGTCAGGGTTATTTTGACCAGCGAAACAGATCCGATGACCGCCGTCACAGCTCTGCTGTCGGGTGCGGCCCTTCCGGCTCCCGCCGCCGATGACCACGATCACGATAACGATCACGAAGCTTGCGGATGTCATTGTTCGGGCACGAACCCGGCAGCGGGTTAAGTCTTCCCGGCGCGCAAAATCGGAATTTCCAGTGACCTGCCCCCACGCCCCACGCGCGGTTTGAGCGCCGTTGGGCGTGGCTGTGAGGCGTATATGGGCCCGCATGCGCGCTCAAGCCTCGGTTGGCCCGCGCGGTGGCGATCCGAAAGATCGGCGCACCAGCTCAACGCGTCTGCCGAAGCCTTCGCCACCGACACCGCGTGGAACGAAAGAAGAGTTGCCACCCCGCAATTACACTGGGCACCATAGCAAAAAAATGCGGAGGAAACGCCTTTGAAGCAAGCCATGCTTGATGCGGTGTCATATGTGACGCCATTCCTGTTGCCGCTCGGCTATGTGGGAGGCGTTTTGCTTCTCATTGGCGGTCTGGGTCTGGTAATCTGGATTTTCAAAGGCTGGGGGACGCGCCTGTTGCGCTTTTCCGGCCGCCTTCTTCTCGTCCTCGGCGCGTTTTTCCTCATTTGTCAGGTGCTGTGGATGGTTGTAGGTCTGGAGCCCCGCATTACCGAGGAGGCCTCGCTGCTCGAATTCAAAAGCAGGCCGTTCTGGATGGTGGGGCTCGCCTTCCTTTTGCCCGGCTTCGCGATGCGAATTATCGGATCGATGCGGCCGACGTACTAATCGGGTCGCCCGCCGATGGCCTCATGTCCCGGCGATGGTCATGGCTCCACGCACGGCGACGTAAACGCCGACGCTGGCAACGATGGCCGCGAAGACGAGCCTCAATTTTTGCTTTTCCCCCGAAAGGCGTTCGGCCGCACGACGTCCGAAGAAGCCCCCGGCAACCCCGCCGCCGATGAACACCGCTGCGAGCGCCCAATCGATCAGGCCCGAGACCGCGTAGTTGGCCGCCGTCGTGAGGCCGAATGCCGTCACCGACACGAGCGAAGAGCCAACGGCCGCCAGCATCGGCATATCGGTGGCCGCCATGATGCCCGGCACAACCAGAAAGCCGCCGCCTATGCCGAAAAAGCCAGAGAGAGTTCCAACGCCGAAACCATAAGATGAGAGCCGGGGGAGCAGTCTTTGTGCCGAAGCGCTCGTGAGTTTCACGTTGGGGCTTCCCATGGTCCCTTTCTTGGTGGCCATGAAAACGGCGATCACAATCATCACGATGCCGAAAAGCAGAAGCAGCTTCTGACCGTCGAAGGCTTTGCCGATGCTTGAGCCGAGAAATGCACCGGCGACCCCGGCGATGGCGAAAACGCTCGCGCATTGCCATTTCACGTTCCGCGCGCGGGCATGCTGGACGAGGTTGAAGAGGGCGCTTAACGCAACCGCAATTGCACTCGTTCCGATGGCGATATGGGGCGATTTCACGCCGACGACATAGACGAGCAGCGGCACAGCCAGCACGGAGCCGCCGCCGCCGATCAGCCCGAGGACGAAGCCGACCAGCGCGCCCGACCCGAAGGCCAGAATGTCAGAAATCATGATGCAGACTTCGGCGGACAGCTGGCTGCGAGCATCGTCACCGGCGGAGATCTCCCGGCCTCGGGCATTTGCGTCTTCATGGCTGTCTCATCCCTGAACTTGTTCTTGTCGCCTTTTGCGCCGCCGCCTTATTCAAATTTCTCTGGTATTTTCAGGAAGCTCTTGCCATCTGCCTTCGGGTCGGGCCTATACCTGCCTCGCGCATAGGTTTGATCCACCTTGCTGTATGCTCTCAAGAAAAGCAGGTGCGTGAAGCGCAAGCCCATGGGCGGCGCGGACCCTGAAATCGCTCCATTGGATGGCGCCTTTGCTTTTTCGGTCACAGGTCGCGTCCAAAAAAGGACGGCAGCCTTGCTTACCCGCACATCATATTCATATATAACTATGTCAGGCTAGATATGACAGATGAAATTGAGCGCGGACGACATTCCATGACAAGCGAAGATGCTACACTCCCGGTCGATGTGGGGGACACATTGCAGGAGGCCGCCGACTGTCCGCCGAAGCTCGACGACATGATGCGAAACGCGCGTCTCGCGACCGATTTTCTGAAGGCTCTCTCCCACGAAACGAGGCTGCTTCTTCTTTGCCTCCTCTCGGAAGGGGAGCGCTCGGTGACAGACCTCGAGAATACGCTCTCGCTCCGACAACCCACCATCTCGCAGCAGCTTGCGCGTCTCAGGCTGGACGGTCTGGTGAGTACGAGGCGGGACGGCAAGACCGTTTATTACCGCATCGCGGACGAGGACATAAAACGCGTGATCGCCCTTCTTTATGAGATCTTTTGCAAAGGCCCCGGACAGGAGCGCAAAAGCCCGCGAGACTGGCGCGAATAGGGGGCGAACCAAGTCGATCGCTGCCGTTGCCTTTTCCGCGACGAGACGCATATCGTAGCGGAAGAGAAAGGCTGACATCGTGGCGTTGGACAAGGGCGTGTTGAAGGGATTTGCGCTGTTCGCGTCGATGACGGATGCGCAAGTCGATTTGCTCGCGTCGCGCGCCACGGCAAGACGCGTCGCCGAGGGCTCGGCGGTCTTCGAACAGGGTGAGCCAGCCACATCGTTTTATCTGCTGCTCGACGGTCGCCTCAAGGTTCGCCAGATCACGGCTGACGGCCAGCAGATCATCGTCCGCATCGTCAATCCGGGCGACCTTCTGGGCTTCGCCTGCGCGCTCTCCCGCCCGGACTATCCCGGCACCGCGACGGCCGCCGTCGACAGCGTCGTCGCGGCATGGCCCTCCACCAACTGGAATGCTTTCGTCGAGGCCAACCCACATCTCGCAATGAACGCGATCCGCACCATCGGGCAGCGGCTCGACGAGGCTCACACGCGCATTCGTGAAATGTCGACGCAGGAGGTCGAGCGGCGCGTGGCGCATACCGTGCTGCGGCTCGTCGATCAGGCGGGCAAGGCGGACGCTGGCGGCACGCGTGTGGACTTCCCGATCAGTCGGCGCGACATCGCCGAGATGACCGGCACGACGCTTCACACCGTGTCGCGCATCCTGAGCGCGTGGGAGGCGCAGGGCCTTGTCGAAGGCGGCCGCCGGAAGCTCGTCGTGCGCGACGCCGCGAAGCTCGCGAAACTGGCCGAAGCGCCGCGCGACTGAGCGCGCAGCCTCTGACTATAAACGCAATGCATTTGCCGACTGACAGCACGCACCGGCCCGCGCGAACCGCGTTTGAAGTTGCGCCGCAACAAACAGGCGCGCGTCGCCGTTCGCTAAGATGTGGCGAACAAAGGATTTCGCCCATGACAGCCGCAATGACCGGAACCGACCCCAACACCGCGACCTCCCCCCGCCAGCCGGAAACCGCCTCCCCGCGCGGCGGCATACCGCGCGGCCTCGCGCGCACCGGCCCCATCCTCTTCTCCTACGGCTTCCGGCCGTTTTTCCTCGGCGCAGGGCTATGGGCCTTCGCCTCGATGGCGCTCTGGATCGCCGCGCTCGCCGGACACCTGCCCATCGGCGGCAGCTACGGCGCAACCTACTGGCATGCGCATGAATTGCTGTTCGGCTTCTCCACCGCCGCGCTCGCGGGCTTCCTGCTCACGGCCGTGCCCAACTGGACCGGGCGGCTACCCGTCTCCGGCTGGCCGCTCGCTGGGCTTTTCGCGATCTGGTGCGCGGGGCGCGCCGCCATGCTCGCGCCGGACGTGCTCGGCCTTACCGCATCCGCCGCCATCGACGCACTGTTCCTGCCCGCGCTCGCGTTCATCGTGGCGCGCGAACTCATCGCGGGGAAGAAATGGGGCGATATGAAAATCCTCGCCGCCGTGCTGTTCCTCACGGGTGCGAATGTCTGGTTCCATGCGGCGGTGCTGACCGGCGGCGACGAGACCATCCCGGCGCGGCTTGGCGTCTCGGCTTTCACCGTGATGGTTATGCTCGTCGGCGGGCGGATCATTCCGAGCTTCACGCATAATTGGCTCAACCGCTTTGGAAAAAAGCCGTTGCCGATGCCTTTCGGCCGCTACGACATCGCCGCTATCGTGGTTGGCGCGGTCGCGCTCGGCTTCTACACCGCCGCGCCATCGAACCCGTTGACCGCGATCCCGGCGACGCTCGCCTTCGCGATGCAGAGCTATCGCCTCTATCGCTGGCGCGGCTGGAAAACGGCGAGCGATCCGCTACTCCTCATCTTGCATCTGGCCTACGCGTTCGTGCCGCTGGCGTTCGCCGCCATCGCCGCCGCAGCCCTCGACCTCGTCCCGACGTGGTCGGTGCTGCACATCCTGACGGTCGGCGTCATCTCAACCATGATCGTCGCCGTGATGACGCGGGCGAGCCTCGCGCATACGGGCCGAGCGCTGTCGGCGTCGCGCATCACGCAGGCGAGCTATGCCGCGCTTCTGCTGGCCGCGTTGTCGCGTCCGCTCGCCGGGTTCTTCCCCGAACATGCGATGTTTTTCTATTCGGCGTCGGGCGTGCTGTGGCTCGCGGCGTTCGGCCTGTTCCTGATCCAATATGCGCCGATCCTCGTCGGGGCACGCCGTTAACGCCGAAAGGTCGAGGCGCGCTACTCCTTCCGCGTATCGACCGTATCCGCGTCGATGGTGTAGCCCGTCTCGGCAAGCCCCGTGAATTGCGAGGCGACCGCAATCCGCCCCGTCACCCACACCGGATCGAACGAGCCCGCCACGTCGAACCCGTTCTCAACCTTCACATAGATGATCTGGTTCGGCGGCGGCGGCGGCACGTGGATGCACGCGCCGATGAACGGCACCAGCAGGAATTCCTTCACATTCGTCGCGTCGAAATCGAGCGGCACGACATAGCCGCCGATCTTCACGCGCTTGCCGTCCAACTCCTGCACCACCGGGACCGGCGCGCCTGCGCCCGGCTGATTGCGCCGCTCGGAAAGCCACGGACGGTCTTCGCCCGGCGGTAGCAGCGGCGGTGGCGGCTCGCTACCGCCGAGCGCTGGCGACGGCGTCGCGCCCGACAGGAAGCTTTTCGACTTCACGTTCGGCGGAGTGACCGGCGCGGGCGGGACCAGCCTGCCCCACCCGATTTCCATCGGCGGCTCGTTCTCGATCGGCGCGAAACCGGTCGTCAACAGAAGGGCCACGCACGCCGCCGCCAGTCTCTTCATCTGTCCTTCTCCGTCTCCGTCAGGTGCGGACCGTCATGCCGTCGGCGAGCGAGAGGCGATAGGCGCGAAGCGCCGGCAACAAACCCGCAAGAAAGCCCGCCGCCACGATGCCGCCGAGGATCTTCAATTGATCCGCGCTTGGTGGATCGACCGCGACATGAAGCCCGTAAGTGCGGTCAATATAGGGCTGAAGCCCCATCAATGCGCCATAGAGCAACAGCGTTCCGGCGAGAACCCCCAGAAAAGTCAGCACGCCCGCTTCGACGACGAGCAGCGAGAGGATCGTGGACGGCCGCGCGCCGACCGAACGCAGGATCGCCATTTCGCGGCGACGCTCATTGAGTGTCGTGAGGATCATCGTCACCATGCCGAGCAGCGCCGTGATGACCACCATCCCCGAGACGGCCGAAAGCGCGGTTTCCGCCGTGCCGACGAGGCCCCAAAGCTCTTGCAGCGTCGCGCCGGGCAGGATCGCGGACAACGGCTCCTGCCGGTAATTGTTGATCTCGCGCTGGACGCGGAAGGCGGCGAGCCGCGACTTCAGCCCCACGAAGGCCGCCGTGATCGCCTTGGGCGTCAGGTCCATCTGGCGCACGTCGTCGGCAGAGACGGCCTTTGTCGGATCGCGCGCGCCGCTCTGCCAGTCGACATGGATCGCCTCGATTGCCCCGAGGCTCACATGCACTGTGCGGTCGACGGGCGTGCCGGTCTTCGCGAGGATGCCCGACACGCGGAACGGCTTGTCGTCGTGCTCAAGGAACGAAACCGCGCCCGCGCCATGCGCGACGACGATCTTGTCGCCCACCCTGTAGCCGAGTTGCGCGGCGACGTCGGCACCGATCACCGCGTCGAACAGGTCGCTGAAGGGCGCACCCGCTGCGAAGGTGAGCGGCTGCCCGCGCCGATAATGATAATGCGTGAAATACTCCGGCACCGTGCCCATGACGCGGAAGCCGCGATGGCTGTCGCCGAGCGAGATCGGCACGATCCACGCGATGTCCGGGCTTTGCCGGATGTCCTGATAGGTTTTCCAGGTGATGTTGTTGGTCGCGTTGCCGATGCGGAAGACGGAATAGAGCAGCAGGTTCAAATTGCCTGAGCGCGCGCCGACGATGAGATCCGTGCCGGAAATGGTGTCGGCGAAGCTCTGGCGCGCGCCGGTACGCACCTTCTCGACGCCGAGCAGAAGCATCACGCTGAGCGCGATGGACAGGATCGTGAGGCACGCGGTCAGCCATCGGTTGGCAAGCGATTGCAGCGCGAGGCGGACGATAATCATCAGCGGCCTCCGCGCGAGGCTTGCGCGATTTCGGCGAGGTCGGCGACGCGGGAGAAGCGCCCGGCCAGGCTTTCGTCGTGGCTCACCATGATGAGCGTCGCGCCCGCCGCTTCAACCTCAGCGAACAGGAGATCGAGAAAAGCCTGCTGTCGGTTGCGGTCGAGCGACGATGTCGGCTCGTCGGCGATGACGATTTCGGGCGAGCCGATCAGCGCGCGGGCCGCCGCTACGCGCTGCTGCTGGCCGACGCTGAGGCTCGCCGCGCTACCGCTTTCGATCAGCGACGGCTCGATGCCGAGGTTGCCGAGGAGCCGCGCGGCTTCGGTGCGCCCTCCCCCGCGCGCCTCGGCCCGCTTTTTCCGCGACGGCGAGAAGCTCAACGGCAGCAACACATTGTCGATCACCGAAGCGTAAGGCAGGAGGTTGAACATCTGGAAGATGATCCCGTAATGCTCGGCGCGGAAGCGGTCGCGGGCCGCGCCGTCGAGCCGCGCGATATCGCAACCCAGCACGTCGATCTTGCCCGCGTCGGGCTTCGCGATCCCGGCGAGCAGGCTCAGGAACGTCGACTTGCCGCTGCCGGACGGGCCGATCAGCAACAGCCGCTCACCTTTCGCCAGCGAAAAGCCGTCGATGGCGAGCGTGAAAGGATTGCGGCCGGGCCATGTGAACTGCACGCCACCGATGCGAACGATGTCCGCGCCACCTTCGTGGCGGCGCGGCTTGTCCTCGGTGGAAGGTAACGGTGAAGCGATCACATCACGCCCTTGAGTTCGAGCTTCGGCTTGTCCTTCGTCACCTCATAGCTCGATTGACCCTTCGGCGTGATGACAGTCACGTCAAGCTCCTGCGCATTCGGGAACGCCTTGAAGTAGCCGAAGCTCAGGCTCGCGATCTTTTCCGGCGCAGCGCACTCGAACGCATACTCGACATGGAATTCCGAGTGATGATGCTCGCCCTTCTCGTGGTCGTGATCTTTCGCCTCGGCGGCGTGCTCATGCTCTTCCTTGCCTTCGCCTTCATGCTCATGCTCGGCTTCGAGGGCAACCTTCGCGCTCGTCTGCTTGCACCCGGCCGCCGAAGCGGGCGTGAACAGCTCAAGCCCTTTTGCGAGCGTTGCCTTCGCCTTTTCGAGCTTTGCCTTGTCTTCCTTCGTCGCGGCTTCATGCTCGAAGCCCGCAATATCCGCGCCGGGCGCTTCGAGTTCGATCGAAAGGATATTCTTTTCGAGTGCGATGTTGAGCTTGCCGTGCCCGTGCACATGCGCGCCGAGCTGGCGGTGCTCTTCGGCCTGGGATGCCGTGAGGGCGCAGGCCGAGATGAGCGCGGCCAGAGGGATCGTTGTCAGAATTTTCATGGGAAGGTCTCGCGAGAGTTTTGCCGGATAGCATGCCGACGCGCGGGTGAAGCCGCGCGGCCGACCTTTGACGTAACGTTATAGTATTACATTTGTGACGCCATTGTGGATCGACGACGCATATCGGGAGTTGGAATACCTCAAAAAGCCGGAATTCCGTGCTGTTCCACAGGCACTCGCATTTGAAAGCAAGACCATGATACAGCGCTGGTTTTCCTGCCTCGGCCTCATCCTGTGCGCACTTGCCGCCCAGACAGCGCTTGGCCGCGCGCATCCGCATGTGTGGGTCACGATGCACACGGAAGTTCAGCTCGGCCAGAACGGCGAGGTCGTCGCCTTGCGGCACAAATGGACGTTCGACCAGTTCTACACGTCCTTCGCGGTCGAGGGCATGGATACGAACGGCGACGGCGTCTACAGCGAGGAGGAGTTGAAGCCGCTCGCGCAGACGAATGTCGAGGCGTTGAAGGAGTTCGAATATTTCACTTACGCGTTTGTCGGCAAGACAAAGGCCGCGCTGAAGGAGCCGACGACCGATTACCGGCTCGAATACAAGGACGACCTGCTGACGCTTTATTTTACGCTGCCGCTGGAAAAGCCTGTGCCGCGCGATGAGCTGAAAGACTTCAATTTCTCGATCTACGATCCGGGCATGTATGTCTCGCTTACCTTCTCGAAGGACGATCCGGTGAAGCTTGCCGCCCCCGCCGGTGCCACACCGTCGCCCTGCACGCCGCATGTTGGCGACCGCGCCGTGGGACAGGAGAAGAAGCTCTCGCAGCTTGGCGAAAACATCGATCCGGCGAGCAACCTCGGCTCGCAGTTCGCGGAGCGCGTCACGTTCCGCTGCACACCATGACGAATACCGGGCGGAGGGTTCACGCGCCCCCGGCCACCTTCTCGGCAAGCGCCGCAACGACCGTGAAATCAACCTCGCGATTCGGCGCAAGTTCAGCGAGCTTGTCGAGGCAGGCTTGCGCGGCGGATGTTTCGCCGCGCCGTAGGTGAATAAACGCCAGCGCCTTCAGCGTATAAAGCGCGAAGTGATCCGGCCCGCCGGATGAAACGGCCGCTCGCTCCCACGCGCGGAAGTCGTCGCTCCAGCCTGCCTGCCGCGCGGCTTCGTTCAGGCCAACCGTTGCGACCGCCAGCGCGTTGTCGAGAAGGCCCCGATAGGCGTAAATCTTGTAAAGGCAGTAGTAGACCGGCAACTGCGCGGGATCGAGCGCCAGCGCTTCCTGAAAAAGCACTTCGGCCGCCTCCGGGTCTTTCCGGTAAGCGAGCACTCCGCGCTGCAATAATGCGTTTGTTGCGTCGGGGACATCGCCGAAGCTTATAAGGTCTTCGCGCGCAATGGATATTATCTTGGCGTCGGACATGCTACTCGCTCCGGCTTGTCCTTCCGGTTGAGCAAGGCGCGTGCCATGAGCGAAACACCCGGCTTTGCGCGCCTTTCGCCAGACATGAGTGGAAGGCTTTCCGCCAGATTGTCGCACTTCCAACAGGTGTTGTGTCTCAAAGCCTGCGCGGGCCGGGCGAGGCGCTTTGCGGCTCCTGCCAGGGAATGTCCCGGTCCGCCGCGCGAAGATTGTCATGCCATTTCACGACGGGTCTCGGAGCATCCGCCGGGAGAGACTGGTCCATCGACGGGATCTTCGCCTCGCGCACCGGCCCCTGAAGCCCGGGGTTCTGCCGCTTCTGCTCGTCAAGCCAGGCTTGCGCCGCCTGCGCGCCGCTCTTGAGCTTGGCGAGAACCAGCGTCATCGTCGCGCGCGCGTCCTCGCACACGGCCGCGTTCCGCTGGCAGAAGCCCTTGACGTCGGTCGCCGTCTGCTCGACCGAAGAAATATGCCGTCCGGCATCGCCTCCGACGCCGGGCAGCAGCAGGCAAACAAGCGCCAGCCAGAAAACGAGACGCAACATAAAAAACATGACCCGCCACCCGCATCGCTCTTCCAGGTGAGACCCATCGTAAGTCTCTCCAGCGAAAGAACGCGAAAGCGCCGATCCTGTAATTTAATAAATTTTTAGCGAAGATATATTCAACTGCAATTGCGGACGCGGCGTTAACGTCTCGGTGACGGTCACTTCTTAGTTTCGGATGGCCTTCCGCTCACAAACAATCTTTCTTCAAATTGGGTTTTGTGCAATTATCACGGCCATGATCAGGTTTCGAGCACGTCTGGCCCTTTTCGCCATGATGGCGATCTTCCTTGCGACAGCGAGCAACGCGCTGTTCATGCAGGAACGCGCGCGCCTGTTCGATCCGAACGGGTTGCCCAGCACGTCCGTTTCGGTGACGCAATTCCCGCATGACAAGACGTCGCCGATCGCTCCAGCCGTCTCCGGCGGAGGCATCCAGCAGGTTTCGCTCCCCGCCGCGAAGGGGCCGCGCATGCACGTCGCTCTTTATCGCGAGCTTGGGCAACGGGGGTATTCAGAGCAGTTGCGGCAGGGCGATAACGGGCTTCGGCTCGCGGTGCTGGCTTACCAGTTCGACAACGCCATGCCACTGACCGGCGAACCGACCAATGAGCTTTTGAAGCGCGTGCTGTTCGACCCGAATCAGGGGCCGCACGGTGCGTTCGCCGACCGCGCCGAGTTGAACGCCAAGCTCGTCATCGAGACGCAGAAGGCGCTGCTCGGCCTCGGCTTCTTCAGGGGTACGTTCTCGGGCCGCCTCGATGTCTGGACGTCGAACGCCATCAAGGATTTCGAGCGTCATCGCGGCCTCCCGGTTACGGGGCGCCTGACCGACCAGACGCTTCTCGAACTTATCGCATTTTCGGGCCAGCCGATGCTTCCGGCAGCGGGCTGACATCATCCGTTCGCCTTACGGTTGCGTTCGTGCCTTTTTCTCCGACCACGGCGTGAGATGCGAAAAAGTCACGGTATTTCAGTAAGTTGCATATGAAGCGTTTCGATACATAATTAATGTAGCCTTTCTCGCGTGACCTCGTAACAGTCAAAATTGAAATTGTTCCAGGCTGGCGAATCTCTGGGGGCAGAGAAAGTCTGGAACCGGGCAACTTGTTGGGCACCATGCGACGCGACCACGCGCCGACAGGCGGAAAAACACGCTTACTGCGAGGCGGGGCGGCAGCCGTGCTTGTCGCTGCGCTATCGGCGGCAGGCTGCGCCGGCCTTGATCCTAACGTGGCGTCGCCGCAAATTGCCGTACCGGACGCCTACAAGGGAAAGAGCGCGCGGCCTTCGCAGCACCCTGCGGGCAGCCCCTACGATTTCGCGGCGTTCCGCTCGAAAAAGCTCACCGATCTGATCGTGGCCGGGCGCGGCTTCAACCTCGACATCGCCGCCGCCATCGCCCGCGTCGAACAGGCCGAGGCGCAGGTTCGCGTCGCAAGTCAGGCGCTCATCCCGACCATTCAGGCCGATGGCAGCGGCACGCGCTCCTTCAGCCACGCGACAGGACGCGCGGTGCGCGGCGACACGGTCGTCGGTCAACTCGGCGCGAGCTACGAACTCGACTTCTGGGGCAAGAACCGTTCCGGCGTCGCTTCGGCCATGGCCTCGCAAGCGGCCGCCGATTACGCCGCCGCAACCGTCGCCATCACGACCGACGCGACCATCGCCACAACCTATTTCGACGCGGTCGCGACGCAGAAGCAGATCGACATCGCGAAGGCGAACCTTGCCATCGCGCAAAAGACGCTCGACGCCATCGTCGCGCGCAACAAGGCGGGCACCACATCCGGCCTCGACGTGGCACAGCAGGAAACGCTCGTCGCCAATGTCAAGGTGACGATCCCGCCGCTTCAGCGCCAGCTTGAGCAATACAAGCACGCACTTGCCGTGCTGGTAGGTCGCGCGCCGGAGTTCTTCTCGTGGCGCGCCGACGACCTCTATGCCATCGCGGTGCCGCAGATCCCGGCGGGGCTTCCGTCCGAGCTTCTGTGCCGCCGTCCCGATATCGCCGACGCCGAGGCGCAGCTTGCCTCGCAGCGCTTCCTCGTGTCGAAGGCGCGGGCGGCGATGTTCCCGTCGATCCAGCTTACCGGCGCGGGCGGCTTCCAGAGCGTGGCGCTGGCCTCGCTGTTTCAGCCGCAAAGCACCTTCTACAATGCGGCGGCGGGCCTGACCCAGCCGATCACGAACCTGGTCGAGTTGCAGGCGACGCTCGATCAGAACCGCGCCGTCTATACCGAACTGCTCGCGACGTACAAGAAGACCATCATCGCCGCATTCCAGGATGTGGAAGACGCGCTCGTCGCCTATCGCAAGACCGCCGAACAGGAGCGTCTCCAGCGCGAAGCGTTGCAGGCCGCGCGCCGCGCCTACGAGATTTCGCAGGCGCAGCTTCAGGGCGGCATCATCGACATCACGACGCTGCTTTCCATTCAGCAGACACTGTTCTCGGCGGAAAACAGCCTCGCCCTCGTGCGGCAGGCGCGTCTCGAAGCCGCCGTCTCCCTCTATCGCGCTCTCGGCGGCGGCTGGATCAAGCCCGAGGGCGTCACGCTTGCTGAAGTTCCATCCCTCATCGATGTAAAAAGGGCCACGCCATGAAGAGGCTCCTGCCCTGGTTGATCTTTATTTTGATCACCGCGTTTCTTGCGATCTTCGTCTATAGCGACCGCATCTTCGGCACGTCCGGGCGAGGCGGCGATGCGGCTGGCATGGGCGGCGGCCCTCCCGGCGGCTTCCGTCGCGGCGATCAGGCCGTCTCGGCGGAGACAAAGCCCGCGCGCCTCGAAAACGTGCCCGTGTGGCTCTCCGGCGTCGGCACGGTGCAGGCCTTCAACACGGCGACGGTTCGCGCGCAGGTGTCCGGGCGTCTCATTGAGGTGAATTACCACGAGGGGCAGGACGTGAAGGCAGGCGACGTGCTCGCCCGTATCGACCCCGTTCTCTATCAGGCCGCCTATGACGAGGCGGTCGCGAAGAAGGCGCAGGATGAAGCGCTGCTCGCGAACGCCAGGCGCGATGCGGCCCGTTATTCGAGCCTCGTCGGCCAGAACTACTCGTCGCAGCTGGAGACCGACGCCGCGAAGTCGAAGGTTCAGCAATACGAAGCGCAGGTGAAGCAGGATCAGGCCGCCATCGATACCGCGCGCGCGAACCTCGATTACGCCACCATCCGCGCGCCCATCGACGGCCGCACCGGCATCCGCCAGCTCGACACGGGCAACCTCGTCACGTCGGGCGATTCCACCGGCATCGTCGTCATCACCCAGCTTCGGCCGATTTCGGTTGTGTTCACGCTGCCGGAAAGCGCCGTCTCCGACATTCTCGACGCGCAGGCGAAAGCGGCCCTACCGCTTCAGGCGCAGGCGGGCGGGCGCGTGCTCGGCGAGGGCAGCGTGGCCGTGATCGATAACCAGATCGATCAGACGACCGGCACAGTGAAAATCAAGGGCACCTTCCCGAATGACGAAAACCGGCTTTGGCCGGGCCAGTTCGTGAACGTCAAGCTTCGGCTGAAGACACTCGAAAATGCCGTGGTCGTTCCCTCTGCTGCCGTCCAGCAGGGCGCGAACGGAGCCTTCGTCTACCGCGTCACGCCAGAGAAAACCGCGAGCATCGTCTCTGTGAAGGTGGTGCAGGAAGGCGAGAAGGATGCGGTGATCGGCGAAGGCATCGCGGCGGGCGACGTCGTGGTGACGAGCGGCTTCTCGAACCTTCAGGACGGCTCGAAGCTCAAGCTCGAAGGCAACGAAGCGTCAGGCACGGCTCCTGCACAGAATAGCGGCGAGCGGAAGAATGGCGAGCGTCGCGGCAAGGGAGCCGACGCCGCGAAGCCCGAAGGCGCCGCACGGCCATGAGCGGGCCAACGGCGGAAGAGCCTGGCGGGGTCGGGGCGCAAGGCGCGGACGCGGCGGGCGAGGACACGTATTCCGGCATCTCCGCGCCGTTTATCGCGCGGCCCATCGCGACATCTCTGCTCGCGGTTGCGATCCTGCTCGCGAGCCTTCTCGCCTATTCGCTGCTGCCGATCTCGTCGCTACCGCAGGTGGATTTCCCCGTCGTCCAGGTGACGACGCGTCTTCCGGGCGCGAATGCCGACACCATGGCGCGGCTCGTAACCGCTCCGCTCGAACGCCAGCTCGGACAAATTCCCTCGCTCGAAAACATGAGTTCGACGAGTTCCGAGGGGCTGTCGCAGATCACGCTGCGCTTCATGTTGAGCCGCGATATCAACGCGGCCGGGCAGGACGTGCAGTCCGCCATCAGCGCGGCGGGCGGATCGCTGCCACAGAACCTCCCCTACCCACCCGTCTACGCCAAGGTGAACCCGTCCGACCCGCCCATCGTGACGATCGCGCTCACCTCGCAAAGCGTCTCGCTCGAACGCCTGTCCGACTTCGCCGACACACTGCTCGCGCCAAGGCTGTCGCAGGTGGCGGGGGTCGGCCGCGTTACGGTGCAGGGCAACATCCGGCCAGCGATCCGCATTCAGGCGAACCCGCTGCAACTCGCGTCCCTCGGCATCGCGCTCGAAACCGTCCGCTCCGCCATCGCGAACGCCAACGTGACAGGCTCCAAGGGCCTCATCAGCGGCCCCGAAAAATCCTACATCGTCGGCGCGAACGATCAGCTTGAGACCGCGGGCGCCTATGAGGACGTAGTCGTTGCGTATCGCAACAAGGCTCCCGTTCTGCTGCGCGACGTGGCGACCGTCGTCGCCGGCCTCGAAAACGAACGCGTCGCCGCGCGCTACAACGGCACGCCGGCCGTCGTCATCGACGTGCAGCGCCAGCCGAGCGCCAACATCGTCGGCACCGTCGATGAGTTGAAGAAGATCCTGCCGAAGCTCGTCGATGCGCTCCCGGCGGGCGTGAAACTCGACATCGTCGCCGACCGCACGGGCACGATCCGCGCGTCCGTCGAGGAAGTGCAGTTCACGCTCGTGCTCTCCGTCGCGCTCGTCATCATGGTGGTGCTGCTGTTCCTGCGCACCCTGTCCGCCACCATCGTCGCAGGCATCACGCTGCCGCTGTCGCTGATGGCGGCGTTCGGCGTGATGTATTACGCGGGCTTCTCGCTGAACAACCTCTCGCTCATGGCGCTGACCATCGCGACCGGCTTCGTGGTGGACGACGCCATCGTCATGATCGAGAACGTCATGCGCTACATCGAGAAGGGCGAGAAACCGCTCGTGGCGGCCTACAAGGGCGCTGGCGAGATCGGCTTCACCATCGTTTCGCTGACGCTGTCGCTCATCGCGGTGTTCATTCCGCTGCTGTTCATGGAAGGCATCGTCGGCCGCCTGTTTCGCGAGTTCGCGCTGACGCTCACCGCCGCTGTCGTCACATCCATGATCGTGGCGCTGACGCTCACGCCGATGATGGCGGCCCGGCTCCTGCGCGCGCCGCGCCACGGCGAGACCGCGCCGTGGTATTCCCGCGCTTTCGAGGCACCGTTCAACGCGCTGTTGTCGGTCTACCGCGTGACGCTCGACTGGGCGTTGAACGCGCGGCGCTTCATGCTGCTCGTGGCGGCCGCAACCTTCGTGCTGACCGTCGTTCTCTATATCGCGATCCCGAAAGGCTTCCTGCCGGATCAGGACACGGGCTTCCTCACCGCCGAGACGGAGGCCGCGCCGGGCGTCTCGTTCGAGCGCATCAACGCGCTTCAGGCCGAGGTGGAACGGATCATCCGCCGCGATCCCGACGTGCTGGGCGTGGTTTCGGTGATCGGCGTCGGCACCACGAACGCCACGCCGAACGCCGCACATCTCGCGCTGACGCTGAAGCCCAAGACCGAGCGCAAGGCGACCGCGACGGAAATTCTCCAGCGACTGACGGAGGCGACCGCCGATTTTCCCGGCCTTCGCACCACGTTCCAGATCGTGCAGGACATCCAGATCGGCACCGCGCGCAGCCGCACGCAATATCAATATGTGATCGTGGGGCTCGACCGCGAGGGCTTCTCCGGTTGGGCGCAGAAGCTCGAAGCAGAGCTGAGCCGCGACCGCCGCCTGATCCATGTCGCCTCCGACCTTCAGGAAGACGGCAACGCGGTGCTCATCAAGACCGACCGCGTCATCGCAGGCCGCCTCGGCGTCACCATGCAGGCGCTGAACGACACGCTCTACGACGCCTTCGGTCAGCGGCAGATTTCGACGATCTACGGGCAGTCGAACCAGTATCGCGTCGTGCTCGAAGTCGCCCCGGCGTTCCAGACCGACACCGCCGCACTCGGTTCGATCTATGTGCCGGGCACGGCGATTTCGAACTCGACCTCGGGCAACGCCTCGACCGGCAACGCAACCGCGAGCGGCGCGACGAACTCTTCCATCACCGCCACCTCCGCAAGCGGTACCGGCGTCGGCTCGCAGGTGCCGCTGTCGTCGTTCTCCGTGATCGAGCGCGCCACGGCGCCGCTGTCGGTCAACCACGTGCAGCAATATCCGGCGGCGACCATCAGCTTCGACGTCGCACCGGGCTTCTCGCTCGACGCCGCCGTGCAGGCCGTTACGGACGCGCAGAGTCGCATCGCGCTGCCCTCCTCCATCGTCGGCAGCTATACAGGCGCCGCGGCCGAGTTCAACGCCTCGCTCGCGAACCAGCCGCTGCTCATCCTCGCCGCCGTGGTCACGATCTACATCATCCTCGGCGTGCTCTATGAAAGCTTCATCCACCCGTTCACGATCCTGACGACGCTTCCCTCCGCAGGTATCGGCGCGCTGCTCGCTCTCGAAATCCTCGGCATGGAATTTTCGTTCATCGCGCTCATCGGCATCATCCTGCTGATGGGCATCGTGAAGAAGAACGCGATCATCATGATCGACTTCGCGCTCGATGCGGAGCGCACGCGGGGGCTTGCGCCGTTCGACGCGATCCGCGAGGCGTGCCTGCTCCGCTTCCGGCCGATCATGATGACGACGGTCGCGGCGCTGCTCGGCGCGTTGCCGCTCGTGATCGGAAGCGGCCCCGGCTCGGAGCTTCGCATGCCGCTCGGCGTCACCATCATCGGCGGGCTGCTCCTGTCGCAGCTTCTCACGCTCTACACAACGCCCGTTATCTACCTCGCCATGGACGGGCTGAAGCGTCGGATCGAACGCCGCTTCGGCATCGACGAGCCGAATTATCCGCCGCCAGCGCTTCGGCCGGAGCCGGGCTTGCCCGATCCCGGACCACGGGGCGGGTCGCCGCGCGGAACGGGCGGCGGCGGAGCGGCTGGCCTGTTGCCCATCTTCGGCACGCCGTCGCTTCCGATGCTCCCGCCGCGTGCGGATTGGCTTCTCCTGCCTTCGCCCGAAGGCAACGCGGCCCTCCCGTCGCCGAACGAACCGCTCGCTCTGCCGCCGCCGGACAAGCCCGCGTCATGAATATTTCCGCGCTTTTCATCCGGCGGCCCATCGGCACGATCCTTCTTTCGATCGGGCTGTTCCTTGCGGGCATCGTGTCCTATTCGGCGCTGCCGGTGGCAAGTCTGCCGAATGTCGATATGCCCGCCGTGCGCGTCGGTGCCAATCTGCCCGGCGCGGACCCGGAAACCGTCGCCGCCACCATCGCCGCGCCGCTGGAACGCCGCATCGGCGAAATTGCCGGCGTAAAGGAACTCACCTCGACGAGTTCGCTCGGCTCGACCAGCATCCAGGTCCAGTTCGACCTGTCCCGCAACGCCGACGACGCCGCGCGCGACGTGCAGGCCGCCATCAACGCCGCGCAATCCGACCTGCCCTCCACGCTGACTCGCCGTCCGACGATCCGCAAGGCCAACGCCGCCGCCGCGCCCGTCATGATCCTGGCGATGACCTCGCCGATCCGGCGGCCGACAGACCTCTACGACCTCGGCGACCTCATCGCGTCCACCCGCATCAGTCAGGTGAACGGCATCGCTGAGGTGATGATCGGCGGCGCGCAGACGCCCGCCGTGCGCGTCGTGACCGATCCCGGCGCGCTGAAATCGCGAGGGCTTTCCGCCGAGGATGTCCGCACCGCCATCACGCAGGCGAACTCGCTCGTGCCCATCGGCGTGCTCGACGGCGCGGAGAAATCCACCATCGTCACGGTGAACGGGCAGATCACCAAGGCCGCCGATTACGAGACCCTCGTCGTCAAGGTGCGAAACGGCGATGTGGTGCGCATCGCGGATGTCGCGCAAGTTTCGAACAGCACAAGCAATCGCCTCTCGGCCGGGTTCTTCAACCGCGAGAACGCGGTGATCCTCATCATCTTCAAGACGTCCGATGCGAATGTCATCGAGACCATCGACAACGTCTATGCGCTCCTGCCGGAGTTGCAGCGGCTGCTGCCCGCCGACGTGAAGCTGACCGTTCTTAACGACCGCACCCAGACCATCCGCGCGAGCATCGCCGACATTCAGCATACGCTGATCGTGTGCGTGGTGCTCGTGATGCTGGTGGTGCTGCTGTTCCTGCGCCGCATCGTGCCGACGCTCGCGGCTGGCGCGGCGGTGCCGCTCTCGCTGTCCGGCACGCTCGCGCTCATGTGGGCCTCGGGCTACAGCCTCGACAACATCTCGCTTCTCGCGCTGACGATCTCGGTCGGCTTCGTGGTCGACGACGCCATCGTCGTGATCGAGAACTGCTACCGGAACATGGAAGCGGGCATGAAGCCGATGCAGGCCGCTCTTGTCGGCTCGCGGCAGATCGGCTTCACCATCGTGTCGATCTCGCTGTCGCTGATCGCGGCCTTCATTCCGCTCCTGTTCATGGGCGGCATGATCGGGCGACTGTTCGGCGAATTCGCCTGGACGCTCACCTACGCGATCCTCATATCCGCCATCGTCTCGCTCACGCTGACGCCGATGGTGTGCGCGCGCTTCATCCGCCGCCTCCCGCGCCCGCGCGAGACGTGGCTCGACCGCCGCGTTGAGCCGTTCTTCGAGTGGCTGCTGGCGCGTTACGACCGTTCGCTGACATACGGGCTGCGCCATCGCTGGCTGATGCTCGTGGTGACGTTCGCCTCGCTCGCGTTTACGATCCAGCTTTTCATCGTGATCCCGAAGGGCCTCATCCCAAGCGGCGACACAGGGCTCATCATGGGCTTCGCGCGGGCGTCGGCCGAGACGTCGTTCGAGGCGATCCTGGAAACCCAGAATCGAGTGACCGAAATCCTTACAGCGGACCCCGCCGTCGAAGGCGTGGCGACGTCCATCGCGGCGGGCGGCGGCCCAGGGTCGAGCCAGAGCAACGAGGCGCGTTTCTTCGTGTCGCTGAAACCAATCGGCGAGCGCAAGGACTCCGCGGCGGCCGTCATCGCGCGCCTGCGGCAAAAATTCGCCGCCATCAAGGGCGTCGATATCTTCATGTTCCCCGGACAGGAGATCATGTTCGGCGGCCGTCAATCGCGCTCGCAATATCAGGTGACGCTCTGGGGCCCCGACCTCAAGGAAATCGCCGAATGGCTGCCGAAGGCGCAGGCCGCGATGAAACGCATCCCCGGCGTGATCGACGTCAATTCGGATCGGGAGGCGGGCGGCCCGCAGGCCACGGTGACTATCGACCGGGTGAAGGCGGCGAAGTTCGGCGTCTCGGTCGCGGACGTGAATTCGGCCCTGAACAACGCGTTCTCGCAGCGCGCCGTCTCCACCGTCTACACTCTGCGCACCCAGTATAACGTCATTCTCGAAGCGGACCCCGCCATCCAGCGAAGCCTTCAGGGCCTCGACAGCATCTATGTCAAGGGGAGCGCGAGCCAGCAGGTGCCGCTTTCCTCCGTCGCAACCATCGCCATGACCCAGACGCCGCTTTCGGTGCGCCACACCGGTCAGTTTCCTTCGGCGACCGTCAGCTTCAATCTCTCGCCTGGCGTGGCGCTCGGTCCCGTGATCCCGAAAATCCTTGAGGCAGGGCGCGATCTCGGCTTGCCGGAGCAGCTTCATTTCGAGCTTTCGGGCGAAACGCTCGCCCAGCAGGAGCAGAGTTCGTCGACGCTGCTTCTGATCGTGGCGGCGCTCGTCACAGTCTACATCGTGCTCGGTGTCCTCTACGAAGACCTCGTGCATCCGCTCACGATCCTTTCAACGCTGCCGTCTGCCGGCTTTGGCGCGCTGCTCGTGATGCATGCGGCGGGCGAAACGTTGTCGATCATCTCGCTGATCGGCATCATCCTGCTGATCGGCCTCGTGAAGAAAAACGGCATCATGCTGGTGGACTTTGCGCTCGACGCGGAGCGCAGGCTGGGCCTGTCGAGCGAGGAAGCGATCCGCCGCGCCTGCATCGAGCGCTTCCGTCCCATCCTAATGACGACGCTCGCGGCGATGTTCGGCGCGCTGCCGCTCGTCTTCGCTTCGGGGCCGGGCTCGGAGCTTCGCACGCCGCTGGGGCTGACCATCGTGGGCGGCCTCGCCGTCTCGCAGCTCCTCACGATCTACACAACGCCCGTGATCTACCTCTGGCTCGACAAGTTGCGTTGGCGGAAGCGGCGCGCGGCGCGGGAAGCAAAAGCCGCTGCACAACCTCAGGCGACATGAAAAAAGCCCGCTTCGCAGCGGGCTTTTAATTCCGGGCATATGACGGCTGATCAGGACAGCGTCGGCGCATGCTCCGCTTCCGGTGCGAGCACCTCGTCGGGCGACGAGCCGTCGAGCTTTTGGCCGGGCGCGATGTTCACGAGCGGCGGAAAGTCGTCGGGCGTGATCGTCTCCTTTGCGAGAAGCAACGCCGTGCCCTCGTCGAGATCCTTGCGGCGCCCGTTGAGCGTCTTTTTCGCATTCGCATAAGCATCGTCCACGAGCTTTTTCACAGCGAGGTCGATCTCGCGGTTCGTCTGGTCCGAATAATCCTTCGGCTTGCCGATCAGGCCCTCGCCAAGAAACGCCTGACGCTGCGGCTCATAAACCCGCTGGCCGAGCCCCTCGATCATGCCGAAGCGCGTCACCATCTGGCGGGCGATGTCGGTCGCGCGGTCGATATCGTCGGCGGCGCCGGTCGAAATCTCACCGAAGATGATTTCCTCCGCCGCGCGGCCGCCCATGAGCACGGTCATGCGGTTTATGAGTTCGCCGCGCTGGATCACGAAGCGGTCTTCCGTCGGCCGCTGCATGGTGTAGCCGAGCGCGCCGATACCGCGAGGGATGATCGAGACCTTGTGCACCGGATCGACGCCCGGCAGCGCCGAGGCAACGAGCGCGTGGCCCATCTCATGATGCGCGACGACCTCGCGCTCCTTCTTCGACAGCACGCGCGAGCGCTTTTCGATGCCCGCGACCAGCCGTTCCACAGCGCGTGTGAAGTCGTCCATGGTGACGTGCTCCGCGCCGCGACGCGTTGCACCGAGCGCCGCCTCGTTGACGAGATTCGCGAGGTCCGCGCCCGAAAAGCCCGGCGTGATGCCCGCCACCTGTTCAAGGTCGACGTCCTTCGCGGCCTTGATGCGCTTGATATGCACGCCGAGGATCGCGATGCGCGCGTTCTTGTCCGGGCGGTCGAGCGCGATCTGGCGGTCGAAGCGGCCCGCGCGCGTCAGCGCCGGATCGAGGATTTCCGGCCGGTTCGTGGCGGCGAGCAGCACGATTCCCTCACGCGGGTCGAAGCCGTCGAGTTCGGCGAGAAGCTGGTTCAGCGTCTGCTCTTTTTCGTCGTTACCGCCGCCGCCCGCCATGCCAGCCGCGCGGCTGCGGCCGAGGCTGTCGAGTTCGTCGATGAAGATGATGCACGGCTTCATCTTGCGCGCCTGCTCGAACAGGTCGCGGACACGCGCCGCGCCGACGCCCACGAACATCTCCACGAATTCGGAGCCGGAGATCGAGAAAAACGGCACGCCCGCCTCGCCCGCGACCGCGCGCGCCAGCAGCGTCTTGCCGATGCCGGGAGGGCCGACGAGCAGGATGCCCTTTGGCACGCGTGCGCCAAGGCGGCCGTAATGGTCGGGATCCTTCAGGAAGTTGACGATTTCCATCAACTCGCCCTTCGCCTCGTCCGCGCCCGCCACGTCTTCGAAGCCGACACCGGTCACCTTCTCGACGTAGATTTTAGCGCGCGACTTGCCGACGCTCATCAGCCCGCCGATGCCCTGTTTGTCACCCATCCGGCGAATGAAAAAGGCCCAGATCGCGAAGAAGATGAAGATAGGCAGAACCCACGAAGCGATGTCCCGGAAGATGTTCTGCCCCGAGCTGCCCGAAAATTCGATGCCCTGCTTTTCGAGTTCGGTCGCCACCGCCGGGTCGACGCGCGTGGTCGCGAAGTATTTCTTGCCGTCCTGCGGCGTCTTGAACTCGCCGCGGATCTGAGACGGCCCGACGACGACGTTCGTCAGCTGATTCTCTCTCAGAAGCTGCTGGTAGCGGCTGTAAGGCACCGGCTCGATTTCATTGTAATTCGCCCAGTACACCTGAAACAGCAGCAGGAGCCCCAGCGCGACGGCCATATAGGTGAGATTGAGTTTGTTTTTCTTGTCCATCGTCCCGTCCCAAAATTGCGCCACGCCGCAAAATGCCGGTTCGCGCGGCTTCACACGTCGCCCTGTGCATCCGGCAATAAACCACCCCGATGTGAATGGATTCTCACCGGGAAGGCGGGTTGCTGCCCCATTTCGCTTTAAAGGCAAGTAAGTGCTGGATGGCGTTCCGGGAAGGCGGAAAAGCTAAATAGACGCGCCAAGATCACGCCTTCGCGGAAATTTGCGCGGAAGGATGAAAGCAAACGCCGCCGCTTGCTGCCACGCGGACCGGCCGGGCATTCGGTCATGCCATTTCAATGGCGATTCTTTTGCCGGGCCGCCATCCACTTTCGCCGAACACAACTCAGGACGCCAGCGCGCCCTCCTGATGGCCCTCAAGCTGAAGCCCGGCCAGCCGTGCGTAGACGCCGCCCGCCCCGAGAAGCTGCGCGTGCGTGCCTTCCTCGACGAGTTCGCCGCCGTCGATGACGAGGATGCGGTCGGCGTTGATGACGGTCGCCAGCCGATGCGCGATGACGAGCGTCGTGCGTCCGCGCATCACGCGTTCGAGCGCGGTTTGCACCAGCTTCTCGCTTTCCTGATCGAGCGCGCTCGTCGCCTCGTCGAGAAGCAGGATCGGCGCATTCTTGAGGATGGCGCGCGCGATGGCGATACGCTGGCGCTGGCCGCCGGAAAGCACGACGCCGCGCTCGCCGAGCAGCGTGTTGTAACCCTCGGGCAGTTGCTCGATGAAGGTGTTCGCCAGCGCCGCTTTCGCCGCCGCGCGCACATCCTCGTCGGACGCGTCGGGCGAGCCGTAGCGGATGTTATCGATCACCGTCTCGGCGAAGATGATCGTATCCTGCGACACGAGCGAAATCCGCTTTCGCAGCTCGGTGAGATCCGCCTTCTCGACCGGCACGCGGTCCACAAGAATGCGGCCCTGATGCGCGTCATAGAAGCGGAGAATGAGATTGAAGATCGTGGTCTTGCCAGACCCCGACGGCCCGACGATAGCCACACGCTCGCCCGGTCGCGCGATGAAGGAAACATTATGAAGCGCGGGATGGTCCGGCCGAAGCGGATAGGTGAAGGATACGGCCTCGAATGTGACCTCGCCCTTTGCGTGGTCGGGGAAGGGGCGCGGATCGGCGGGCGAGCGAATCTCGGCGGGAATCGCCATCAGTTCGGAAAGCCGCTCGGCCGCACCCGCCGCCTGCTGCATCTCGCCGAAGATTTCCGAAAACTCGCTGAGGCAAGCTGCGGCAATGACCGCATAAAGCACGAACTGAGCGAGAATGCCGCCCGTGATGACGCCTTCCATGACGTCGTGCGCGCCATACCAGAGCACGCCGACGATGGCGCCGAAGATGAGGAAGATCGCCGACGCCGTCATGATCGCGCGGCGCTTCGTGCGCGACACCGCCGCATCGAATGAGCGGCTGACTGCGGCAGCATATCGGTTCGCGACGAGTGTCTCGGACGTGAACGCCTGCATCGTGCGAATCGCGGAGAGGTTCTCGCTCGCAAACGACGACGACGCGGCGACTTCATCCTGCGCGATGCGGCTGTAACGGCGCACCGTGCGGCCATAAAGCACCAGCGGCACGATGATGACGGGAATCACCACGAGCACGAGAAGACTCAGCTTGAGGCTGGTGAACACCATCAGCACGAGCGCGCCGATGAACATGACGGCGTTGCGCAGCACCTGGCTGACCGACGTTGAAACGGCGGCCTTGATCTGCGTCGTATCGGCGTTGAGGCGAGACATGATCTCGCCGGAGTGCGTCTTTTCGTAGAACGCGGCGCTCAGCCTCGACAGGTGGCGGAACACGTCCGCGCGCACGTCCGCGATGACGCGCTCGCCGAGCCAGGACACGCAATAGAAGCGTATCGCGCTCGATATGCCGAGCAGCGCCCCCACGGCGAACAACCCTGCGAAATAAATGTTGATCAGGCTCTGCTTTTCTGGTGAGAAACCTCGGTCGATCATCTCCCTCACGGCAAACGGCAGCATCAGCGTTGCGGAGGAGGAGACGATCAGCGCGATGAGCGCTGCAATCGCGACGGCTTTATATTTCAGGACGTAAGGGCGCAGCAGTTGAAGCGGCTTCAGGTTCGCGCGGGAGCGGGCCTCACGTGCGGCAATTTCTCCCGGCTTGCGGTTTTCGCCGGCTGGGGCGGGTAGGTTCGAGCGGCGGTCGGCAAGGGTATGTAGGGTCACTTTGCACACTCTTCTGCGTAGCGCGCGCCTGTGTCACCGATTTTTCTCAATGAAACCAGCACGATGACGCTTAAACTTGTCACCATCTCACTTCGTCCTGTATAGCAACCCAAACCGCACAAATACAAGGCGCACATCGAAGCGCAAGAGGAAAGACCATGAAAAAGGATATTCATCCTGACTACCACAAGATAACGGTCGTCATGACGAACGGCGAGACGTTCGAAACTTTTTCCACCTACGGCCAGGAAGGCGGGAAGCTCAACCTGGACATCGACCCGAATTCGCACCCCGCATGGACCGGCGGCAACCAGCAGCTTCTGGATCGCGGCGGCCGCGTGTCGAAGTTCAAGAAGAAGTTCGAAGGCTTCCTGAAGTAGGCCATTCAGCCAGCGGTTGGTGACGCGGCGAAGCACTCGCCAGCCTGTCACATAAATCGCAAAAAGCGAAAACTAGCGCTTGAGATGCGCGGCAACGCTTGTTATGTAGGGGTCATCGGCGACGCGCTGAAGCGCTTCGCCAGTCCCATGCGGGGGTGTAGCTCAGTCGGTTAGAGTGCCGGCCTGTCACGCCGGAGGTCGCGGGTTCGAGCCCCGTCACTCCCGCCATTTCTCCGAACAGCGCCGTTGTTTTATCAACAGCTTGCTGATGTTTTTCATCATGCGCTGGTTCTTCGCCATCCACGGCACATGCGCATAGCCGAACAGCGCGAAGATTTAATTCGTTCCGGGAGCCTCGCGCCTCCGTCGTAGCTTCGCGCTCGAATGCGGCGAGGAGACGAGAAGCGTGTCCTGCCCCGATCTACGAATCGAGATAGAAAAATTCCCATCCGGTCATAGCATCAAGGCGGCCGATGTCCTCCGGCGAGAGGAAAACGATGGTCGCGTCGCCGTCGAGAAAAATCGCAAAGCGCTCTTCGACATCTCCCGGAAGCCGCTCGTTCAGTCGAAAAATGACGGACCAATCGAAATCCTTGCCGTGAGCAAGTTCGAAGGGAGGAATTTCGGGGTCCGCATGAATCGTAATCGCGACGGGTTTTCCGAACTCGATCCGTTTATGAGGATCGGAGGCGTTCCTTGCCTCGACGCTTTTGACGGGCCACTTGTCGCCCGCCATCGCGGCAATATTCGAAATCATCGCCGCGTAATCGGACGCTTCAGCGACATCGTAGCAATGGTCGTCGACGCGGATCGCGTTTTCAAACGGCCTCGGACCATCCGCGTGGCCAGCCAGCGCAAAAAGTGCCCAATGCCCCAGTCCGGGCTCGCCTGCGAAGGAACTTCCGCGACAATCATAGGCGATGCTTGCCGCCACGCGAGCGGGATCGTCCCTGGCGGCGGGCGCGAGACGCAAACCGACCTTCACGAGTTCGGTCATCGCTGCCTCTATATATCGGCCGTCTTCCGGCACGACCTCGCGACGCGCTGTGGCCGCGGCGGGCAGCACATTCGGGAGCGCTTCGGCCCCGCCCATTTCCGGCGTTGGCTTCCTGAAAATCCGACGAAACCACATCTTCTGGATTTCCTCGTGAAAGACGCCCCCTGCGTCTCAAGCTGCGGCGGTCAAGCCTTGCGGACGAATTCCGACTTCAGGTTCAGCGCGCCGATGCCGTCGATCTTGCAGGCGATATTGTGGCCGTCCGTCGCGTCGGGAATGAGGCGAATGTTCTTCACCTTCGTGCCGACCTTGATCGCGCCAGATGCCCCCTTCACCTTCAATTCCTTGATGACCGTCACCGAATCGCCATCCGCGAGCGCGGTTCCGTTCGAATCGCGCACGCCTGCGTTCTCCTCGGCCGGCGCGGAATCAGCCGCCGCATCCCCGCTCCATTCGTGGAAGCACTCCGGGCAGACCCAGAGATTTCCGTCAAAATAGGCGTTTTCGGACTGGCACTTCGGGCAACGAGGGGTGGCGGTCATAAAAGCAATGTCCTGATTTGAGCGGCCTCCGGGCATAGCCTTCGGCGATCTGCCCGCGTCCCGCTCTCCAACTACAAAAAAAGGCGCATATGGCACGCCGCAACGGTGTCCGCACATGCATTTCACCGACGAGCAGCAGCGCACGAACGACGTTTTCCTAGCATGCCTCCTGGCGAAATGAAAATCGTTCGGCGCTCATTGACCACGGGGCGGAGGTAGGATCATGGGACAAAAAACAGGCTGGTGTGTTCGCTGGCGGCAAGGCCAGCTGAAATTGCTGCCGCCATGTTGGACGACTGCGCAGCGCCATTTTCCAATCAGGCGCCCCAACGCGATCTTAATTTTTTCGATCAAAATCGCCCGCCAGTATATTTTACTCTTACTTGGCCAATCCCAGCAAATTTTCACTATATACTTCGCCAAAAGCGCCGTTGTTATAAAATATATTTTCGCGAGGGAGACGGCGGGCTATAATGAACCCGCAATTAGGCGCAGGTGCTTCGTGAACGCTCCAATAGACGAAAAAGCTTCGGTCCTTCTTCGCACGGGCGCTCCGCTTCCGGCGGAGGACGCCGTGTGGACCGTACTTCAGGCCGAGGCCGAACAGGCTCGCAGCGGGGAAGCAGCGCTTGCACCCCTTTACGACAGCATTCTCGGCGCGCCCACGTTCGAAAGCGCCCTCATCGATACGCTCGTCGCGCGGCTTGGCCATAACTCGATTGCCGCCCCGACGCTTCGCGCGAAATTCCGCACAGCGGCCGAAGCCGATCCGGCCATCGGCGCGGCGGGACGCGCGGACCTCAAAGCCGTGGTCGAGCGCGACCCCGCTTCGGGGAGGCTTCTGGAGCCATTTCTGTTCTTCAAGGGCTTCGCCGCGATCCAGACGCACCGCTTCGCGCATTGGATGTGGGCCAACGGCAGGCCCGATTTAGCCCGCTATCTGCAAAGCCGATCCTCGGAGGTTTTTCAAACCGACATCCACCCCGGAGCGGAATTCGGGCGCGGCCTTTTTCTCGACCATGCGACCGGCTTCGTGGCGGGTGAAACGGTGGTGATCGAAGACGATGTGTCCATCCTTCATGGCGTTACGCTCGGCGGAACCGGCAACCAGAAGACGGATCGCCACCCGACGGTGCGCACGGGCGTGCTGGTCGGCGCGGGCGCGATCATCCTCGGCGACATCGAAATCGGCGCCTTCTCGAAGATCGCGTCGGGCTCGTTCGTGACGCAGAGCGTGCCCCCGCGCTGCACGGCGGTGGGCGTCCCCGCGCGGATCATCGAAGGCGCCGGGTCAACCAACCCGGCTCAGAGCATGGACCAGCACCTTGCGCTCGGCACCTACGAGTCGTTCACCTACGTGATCTGACACGGGCGCGCCCTTCCGATGCAGACGCCGCGCGCGAAAAAAGAAAAAGCGCAAGCAATGCTCGCGCTTTTTCTCCAGGCTCCCAAGATGGGCGAAACTACTTCAGCGGAACGTAGGAGCTGCCGAACTTGTAGCCGATACCCGCGCCGACGATGATCGGATCGATGTCGGCCTTCGTGCGAACTACGGCATTATTTTGCAGCGTTGCCGTCACATCGGTATCGAGGAAGAGATACTTGAAGTCAAAGTTAAGGAACCAGTTACCAGCAAGCTTGTAATCGAAGCCGGCCTGAAGCGCGAAGCCCCAGTTGTTGTCGAATTTAACCTTTTTGAAGGCAGAACCTTCGTCGACGCCAAAGAACACGGTATAGTTCACGCCCGCGCCGATGTACGGCTTGAATGCCGTGCCGGTATCGAGGTGATACTGCAACGTTACCGTGGGAGGCAGCAGCCACACATCGGCGATCTTGCCCGCGCCGATTACGGAGTTGGAATCGACAGTATGCGGGGTAACGCCCGCGATCGCTTCCACGGCGATGTTCTTCGTCAAGAAGTAGGTGACGTCCAACTCCGGAATGCCGGACGTCGAGATAGTGGCTCCGAAACCGGCCGTGCCGCTGGAACTTCCGTTTACCGTCCAGTCCTTCGTCTTCTCGTTCGGGATCACGGCAAGGCCGCGCGCACGCACGAAGATGTCGCCCGGGTTTGTCCAGGACTCGACAACGACCGGCGCATCCTTGTAGCCGCCGCCCGCGCCGTACAGATCGGCGGCATTGGCGCCACCCATCGCCATTACGCCCGCAATAGCGGCGTAAGCAAAACGTTTCATTATTAACCCCCGTACCCAGTTTCTTGAGAGTCGGCACCCCGCCGACACACTCACAGCAAAAGGCCTTCGGGGACGACAAGTCAATTATATGCATTCCAGTATTCCGCAATATCCGAACAGAAGTGGCATCCATACAACAGCGGTCTAAACTATGTTTAGAGCGCGCATATCCATGTTATGGACTCCCCGTTTCGCATAGAATTGGCGTCTATGGCCGCACCGCTAAGATGTAATTCTGATTTTTATCGAACCGCGCACGTTTTGTTCCCATTAATCGCAGTTTTTAAACTTGCCCGTTCCGCCCCATGGCTTCCTTGACAAATCTCAAATGTTCAAGGGCGGGCTTGATAATTCGCAAAATCTGGTATGTCGCAAACGGGAAGCTTTGCAACTCGCGCCTGTTCCGAAGCGGCGATGCGCTGGTGACGTACCGAACGAGCCGCTTTGCCGCAGTCTGCCGTCCGCGCCCGGTACCAGCACCGGCAGCGCGATGCGTCGGTTGTTCTCAATCTTCGCGTGCGGGAAACAAAAAATTTGCCCTTTCCTGCCAAAGTCCAGCCCAGTTCAAAAAAGAATGTCCGGGTCTTCGGGAGGGCAAACAATGACGAAACCTCACCTCATCTTAGCTGCCCTGTGTCTGGCGGGCGCCGCGGGAATGAGCGTAAGGGCCCAGGACGCCGGAGCCGCCCCTGATGCCGCCAAAGAACCTGGTTCCGTCGCGGCCCAGGCCCAAGCTCCCGAAACGCCTCCCGCCAAGGCCGAAAACCCCGGATCGCTCGCCGTCGCCACCGCCGAAGGGGGCGTTCTCGGAAAGATCAAGGCGGCTGGCGCGATCACGCTCGGCTACCGCGAGGCGGCCGCGCCTTTTTCATACGCGGCGGACCAGAACGCCGCCGGCTTCGCCGTCGATTTGTGCGGCCTTGTCGCCGACAAGGTGAAGGAAAAGCTCGCGCTTCCCGAACTGAAAGTCGTATGGCGCGCGACAACCGACGCGGATCGCGCCGCGCTCGCCTCGAAACGCGACATCGACATCGACTGCGCGGCCACGCCCGACAAAGCCACCCTTGACGACGCGGCGGAGTTTTCGGCACCCGTGTACGCGTCCGAACTCCGCTTTGTCGTGCCCTCGAAGCTGCGCCCCGAGGCGGAGGGCTTCCGCCGCCGCCGCGCCGACTTCAAGACGCCCGCCGCCATCGATGACCTGAAAGGCAAAACCGTCGTGCTGCTGCAAGGTTCGCCCGGCCTGCCCTATGTGCTGGGCCAGAGCGTCGAGCGCTATCTCGGCATCTCCGTCGCGTACGCGAAGACCCCCGCCGAGGCGTTCAAGCTGGTCGAGACGGGCGCGGCGGCCGCCTATCTCGATGATGACGCGGTACTCATCGGCCTGAAGGCGGGAGCTAAGTCGCCGGATGCCTTCCTGCTTCTCGGCACCGGGAAGCCGGGCGCCGATTACGCGCTTGTCCTGCCGAAGGATGAGCCGCTGAAGGATCTCGCCGACGCAGCCATCCGCGACGCGGTGAAGTCCGGCGAATATGAGAAGCTTTACGCGAAGTGGTTCGAGAACCCGATTCCGCCGAAGAACGTCACCCTCGCCTATCCCATGACCGAGCGGCTGAGGCAGTTCGTGAAAGACCCGGCGGCAGCGACGGAATAGGCGGCGGGACGGGCCTCCCACGAGGCTCAGGTCACGCCCCAGTCCTTGAGCGCGGTCGCGAAACCGGCGCCCACTTTTGCGGATCGTGCGCTAAAGCGTCGTGCCGTAAATCAGACTCGGCACGACGCTGTAAGTGTCTGTTGTCGATCCGCTTGTCTGCGTCCAAGCGGGTCCGATTTAACGCAGGCTGCTCTAAGCAGCAGCCTTCGCCGCCGGGTAGAACGTCCGCCCTTCCGCCGCCATGTCGCGCAACAGCTTCGGCGGCGAGAACCGCTCGCCATATCTCGCGGCGAGCCGCTCGCACTCCGCGACGGCATTCGCGATGCCGATACCGTCGAGCATCGACAGCGGCCCGCCGGTGTAGGGCGCGAAGCCGAGGCCGAAGATGCCGCCCACATCGCCGTCTTCCGGGTCGGTGAGCACGCCGTCTTCCATGGTCCGCACCGCGTCGAGCGCCTGCGCGAAGAGGAGCCGCTTCTTGAGGTCGTCGATGCTCGGCCACTCGCTTTCGGGCTTCACCGGGAAAAGGTCCGCGAGACCCGCCCAAAGCGTCTTCGGCCCGCCCTCGGGATACTCGTAGAAGCCCTTGCCATTCTTGCGGCCCGCGCGCCCGTTCTTGACGTACATGGCTTCCATCACGCCGATGGCGGCGCTCGGCGTATAGGCGTCGCCGAGGTCGGTTTCGGCCGCCTTGTGGATCTTCCAGCCGAGGTCGATGGCCGTCTCGTCCGCGAGCGCGAGCGGCCCGACCGGCATGCCCGCAAGCTTGCCCGCATTCTCGACCAGCGCCGCCGGAATGCCTTCCGTCAGCATGATCTCGCCCTCGCCGATGTAGTTCATGCAGAAGCGCGAGGTGAAGAAGCCGCGCCCGTCATTGACGACGATGGGCGTCTTCCTGATCGCCTGCACAAAGTCCAGCGTGACCGCCAGCGCCTCGTCGCTTGTTTTCTTGCCGCGGATGATCTCGACAAGCGGCATCTTCTCGGCGGGCGAAAAGAAGTGGATGCCGATGAACTTCTCAGGCCGCTCGCTCGCTTCCGCGAGGCTGGTGATCGGGATGGTGGACGTGTTCGAGCCGAAGATCACGTCGGGCCGGATCACGGCTTCGACCTTTTTCGTCACGTCGGCCTTGATGGCGCGATCCTCGAAAACGGCCTCGATGATGTAATCGACATCAGCGAGGTCGGCGTAATCGGCCGTGGCGTGGATGCGAGCCAGCAACCCCTGCCCGTCCGCCTCCGTCGTCTTGCGGCGCGAAACGGCCTTCTCCACGAGCTTCCGCGCGTAGCCCTTGCCCCGCTCGGCCGCTTCCACGTCGCGATCGAGAAGCACCACCTCGATACCGTTCGACGCCGCGACATAGGCGATGGCCGCGCCCATCATGCCTGCGCCCAGCATGCCGATCTTCTTGAACTTCGCCTTCGGCACGCCCTGCGGACGGCGCACGAGCTTGTCCGCCCGGCCCTTGTTGACGAACAGCGTGCGGATCATCGCGGGCGCGACGGGGCCGCGCAGCAGCGAGAGGAAATATTTCGCCTCGATCTTGAGGCCGAGGTCGATCGGCACCTGCGTGCCTTCATAAACCGCCGAGAGGATCGCCTGCGCGGCCGGATAATTGCCGAGCGTCTTGTCGCGCGTCATGGCGTTGGCGGCCATGAAAAGCTGCGCCGCAGCGGGATGCATGCCGCCCGCGCCGCCCGGCACCTTGAAGCCGCGCTCGTCCCACGGCTGGACTGATTTCGCCTGCGGGGACAGAAGCCACGCCTTCGCCTTTGCGAGAAGCTCAGCCGCGGGCACGACATCGTGGATGAGACCGGACGACTTCGCTTGCTGAGGAGACAGGTGCTTGCCTTCGAGCAGCAGCGGCGCGGACGCCATGATGCCGATGAGGCGAGGAATGCGCTGCGTGCCGCCCGCGCCCGGCAGCAGGCCGACCTGCACCTCGGGCTGGCCGATCTTGATGGACTCGTCATCCGCCGCGACGCGGTAATGCGTGGCTAGCGCGATCTCGAAGCCGCCGCCGAGCGCCGTGCCGTTGATCGCGGTCGCGACCGGCTTGCCGATGGTTTCGAGGCGGCGCAGCACTTCGGTGAGACGCGACGAGACCTTCAGCGCCTCCGCGGCCGGAGCATTGCGCGCGTGCTCGATCATGCCCGACATGCCGATAAGGTCCGCGCCTGCGACGAAGCTCGACTTGCCGGAGGTGATGACGATGCCCTTCACGCTCGAATCGGCGGCGGCGCGCTCGATGGCCTCGCTGAGTTCCTCGGTGAATTCAGGGCTGATGACGTTCATCGACTTGCCCGGCTGGTCGATGGTGAGCGTGGCGATGCCGTCCGCGTCGACTTGATAGGAGATGCTGCTCATGGTCGTTTCCTGTTTTGCTCTTGCGCGGCCGAATTAAACGAGTTCGAGGATGGTGGCGGTGCCCATGCCCGCGCCGATGCACAGCGTGACAAGGCCCGTGGCCGCGCCGCGCCGCTCCATCTCGTCGAGGAGCGTGCCGAGCACCATGGCACCGGTCGCGCCGAGCGGATGGCCCATCGCGATGGCGCCGCCGTTCACGTTGAGCTTGTCGTCGGCGATGTCGAGCAAGTCGCGAAAGCGAAGCACCACCGACGCGAACGCCTCATTGAGTTCCCAAAGGTCGATGTCGGCCTTCGTCATGCCAGCCTTCGCCAGCGCGCGCTCGGCGGCGAAGCTCGGCCCCGTGAGCATGATGGTCGGTTCCGAGCCGATGGACGCGAAGCTGCGGATGCGCGCGCGGGGCTTGATGCCCGCCTTTTCGCCCGCCTCTTTCGATCCGATGAGCGCTACGGCCGCGCCGTCCACGATGCCGGACGAGTTGCCGGGCGTATGCACGTGGTCGATGCGCTCGATTTCGGGGTATTTCTGGAGCGCCACGCCGTCAAAGCCGTAGTTTTTGCCCATGTCCGCGAAGGACGGCTTCAGCGCGCCCAGCGACTGCATGGACGCGTCGGGGCGGATCATCTCATCCTTGTCGAGGAGCGTGATGCCAAGGATGTCCTTCACCGGCACGATGGACTTCGCGAACCGGCCTTCCGCCCAGGATTGCGTCGCGCGCTTGTGGCTCTCGACCGAGTAGGCGTCCAAATCGTCGCGGCTGTAGCCCCACTTCGTCGCGATGAGGTCGGCGCTGATGCCCTGCGGCACGAAGTAGGTGGAGAACGCAACCGCCGGATCGATGGGCCACGCGCCGCCGTCGGACGCCATGGGCACGCGGCTCATGCTTTCCACGCCCCCGCCGACGATGAAGGGCGACTGGCCCGACATGACCTTCGCCGCCGCCATGTTGATCGCTTCGAGGCCGGATGCACAGAAGCGGTTCACCTGCACGCCGGGCACGCTTTCGTCGAAGCCCGAGATCAGCGAGGCGGAGCGCGCGATGTCCGCGCCCTGCTCGCCGACCGGCGAGACGCAGCCGAGGATCACGTCTTCCACATCCCTCGTGTCGAGGCCGGGATTGCGCTCCTGCACGGCGTCGAGCATCTGCGCGGCAAGCTTGACGGGCGTCACCTCATGCAGTGCGCCGTCTTTCTTGCCCTTGCCGCGCGGGGTGCGCACGGCGTCGAAAACATAGGCATCGACCATGGTTCGTCCTCCCTGACTATGCGCGCGCGGGCGCATTCGCGCAGCCCGGCGACGTCCGTTATGATTTCATTGTTGCCCCGTCACCCGGCGGTGCGGCGGCTCTTTTTATGCGGCGCGTCGGCGGCCTCGCCATCGCCCGCAGTCTTGCAGGGCGTGCCATCTTCGGCGAGAAAGCGCAGACACTGCGCGTGAATATCGCGAAGCTCTTCGAGCGTCTTGACGATATCCGCCTGCTTTTGCTCCAGTTCCGCGATCATCGCGGCCGAGCGGTCGGCGAGGAACGACACCTGCAGCGGACGCCCCTCGCCCCGGCTTCCGTAGAGTTCGAGAAACTGCTGCACCTCCGCGAGCGAGAAGCCGATGGACTTCGCGCGCAGGATGAGCTTCAGCCGGGCGCGATCCCGCCTCGTGTAAACGCGACCGCCATTCGCACGCACGGGAGCGAGCAGTTCCTTCGCTTCGTAAAAGCGAATGGCGCGCGCGGTTATCCCGAGTTCCGCCGCAAGCTCGGCGATGCCGTAGAGCTTCTCGGACTCGGACGAATCGGCCTTGGCTCGCTGGCGTACGGCGGTCAATGCATTCCGGCTTTCTGGTGCTCCGGTTCAATCCGCGTTCGAGATTCGCCCGAACGCGGGTTAGTCGATCGAAATTTTTGCTTCAGACGATCTGCCCCAGCTTCATGGCGAGGCCCATGTCGCCATCGACGCGCATCTTGCCCTGCATGAAGGCGGACGTCGGCTGAAGGCGACCGTGGATCAGGTCGGAGAAGTCGCCCGCGCTCATGCTGATGGTGCATTTCGCCGGGTCGTTCTTGTCGACCGCGACCGTGTTGGCCGCGCCTGTGCCGTCGATGTAGAGACAGCCCGCTTCGCCGAGGTCGAATTTTACGCTGCCGCCGAGGGGAGACTTGCTTCCCACGCGCTTCGTCAGGGCGTCGGCCACTTCGTTGAGATCCATCATGCGCTCCTTGTTCGTTTCGGAACGGAAGGTAGCGCATCCGGTTGTCATTAACAAGATGCGGTTGACGTATACGTCAGGCTAATGCCGTATTATCGCTTTGCATCCTGTTTGCGATGCAAATCCATATGAATTTTTATCGCACCGTCCTCGGAAAAGCATTGTGCCATTCGTTCTTGAATGATTTTCTGCTGCTCGTGCGCCTCTTGAGTAGCTGAGATTGAGATTGGGAGAGGTTTCTCACCCTTCACAATTTTGAGAATCTCGGTGTTGAATATTTCTCTATCAAGATCATTCTTTAATTGGCCATTTGGATAATAGATGCCACGTCTTATTTCGACTTTATCAAAATCATAGCCTAGTGATTTACTCATAGACTCCAATAGATCTAGAAAAAGATCGTCCGCTTTTGCTTGCCACGCTTGAGAAGTGTCCGGCGCTGGTGGATTCAAATGATCAGCGTATAGTCGCCACTTTGCGATCACATTAGATACTTTTGGACGAGCGCCAAATTCCAAACTGATCATATTTAGAGCTTGAATGTGTTCCGTGGCGAGCCTCGTAGCTCGGGTGGCCATCAGTGTTTTGAATAGTTGTTGCCTACTTCTGTTTCTCTCTGTGGAACGTTCAATCCACTTCTGCACTTGAACTGCGATAAGCGGACTAAGAAGAGTAACACAAACAAGAAGGATGTCCGTCACCGTCATGATCTAATCCTTTTTAACAGAATCGGACGATACACCTAGAAAATGAGATAATCGATCTCGTTTTATTCTATCCTCAGTTTTCTCAACATTGACAGGCCATAGCTCCAAATAGAACGCGTTGACGCATGCGTCACCCCTGCGTTAGCTTCTCTGACAAAAATATCAGGGGACGGAGCGCATGAGCGAGGCAGGCAGCTACCGCAGCATCTTCCGGCCCGGCCTGTTCGCCGGACAGGTGCACATCGTCACCGGCGGCGGCACCGGGATCGGGCGTTGCACCGCGCATGAACTGGCGAGCCTCGGCGCAACCGTGGTGCTTGTCGGCCGCAAGGAAGACCGCCTCGCCGCCACCGCCGCCGAGATCGCGGAAGACGGCGGCACAGCCTCGCACGCCGTCTGCGACATCCGCGACGAGGACGCCGTGAGGACGCTCGTCTCCGGCATCGTCGCGCGACACGGACGCATCCACGGGCTCGTCAATAACGCGGGCAGACAGTTCCCCGCGCCGCTCATGGCGATCCCGAAAAAGGGCTTCGACGCCGTTGTCGCGACAAACCTCACCGGCGGCTTTCTCATGATGCGCGAGGTGTTCACGCAATCGATGCGCGCGCACGGCGGCGCAATCGTGAACATGGCCGCAGACATGTGGAACGGAATGCCCGGCATGGGCCACTCAGGCGCGGCACGGGCGGGTATGGTGAACCTCACCAAGACGGCGGCGTTTGAGTGGGGCTTTGCCGGTGTGCGCGTAAATGCGGTCGCGCCCGGCTGGATCGCGTCGTCGGGCATGGACCGCTACGAAGGGCCGGTGAAGGCGCTCATACCAAAGCTCAAGGATCACGTGCCGCTGCGCCGTCTCGGCACCGAGGCGGAGGTGTCCGCGGCGATCTGCTTCCTGCTGTCGGAGGGCGCGGCGTTCATTAACGGCACCACGATCCAGATCGATGGCGGCGCGCCGCTCGGCAATCCGCTGTTCGACATGGGAACAAGTCCGCCCTCCCCCGAATTCAACGGCTTTCACCGCGCCGCGAAGCCGAAGGTGCTCGACTCGAAGGACGAAAGCTGATGCCGCCTTTTGCCTCGAAGATCGCGCCCGGCTCAGATGCCTTCAGGGCGAACGCGGCGGCGATGCTGGCGAAGGTGGAGGCGTTTCGCGCCGTTGAACGCGCCGTCATCGCCCATTCCGCGAAGGCCGCGGACAAGTTCGCCGCGCGCGGTCAGCTTCTGCCGCGAGAGCGCGTCACGCGCCTTCTCGACCCCGGCACGCCGTTCCTCGAACTGTCGACGCTCGCGGGTCTCGGCATGCATGACGACGACGGCGAGGCGCGTGCGATGGGTGGCGGCAGCGTCATCGGCATTGGCGTCGTGTCGGGCAAGCGCGTGCTGGTGTCGGCGAGCGACTCGGCGATCAAGGGCGGCACCGTTTCGCCCATGGGGCTGCGGAAGGCGCTGCGTGCGCAGGAGATCGCGCTCGAAAACAAGCTCCCGTTGATCTACCTCGTCGAGTCGGGCGGCGCGAACCTCCTCTATCAGGCCGAGATGTTCGTTGAGGGTGGGCGCAGCTTCGCCAATCAGGCGCGGCTTTCGGCGGCGGGCATTCCGCAAATCGCGGTCGTGCATGGCTCTTCGACGGCGGGTGGCGCCTATCTGCCGGGCCTCTCCGATTACGTGATCCTCGTGCGGGACCGCAGCAAGATATTCCTCGCCGGGCCGCCGCTGGTGAAGGCCGCCATCGGCGAAGACACCACGGACGAAGCGCTCGGCGGCACGAACCTGCATGCGAGCGTGACGGGCCTCGGCGAGTTCGTGGCGCGCGACGACGCTCACGCCATCCAGCTTGCGCGCGATCTTCTGGCGAAGCTCAAATGGGACCGCGCCCCCGCCCGCGCGAAGGCCGCCCCGCCGAAATACGATGCCGAAGAAATCCTCGGGCTGGTGCCCGTCTCCGAGCGCGAGCCTTACGACGTGCGCGAGATCATCGCGCGGCTCGTCGACGGCTCCGACTTCCTCGACTTCAAGCGCGACTACGGCGCGGAGATCGTCTGCGGCTTTGCGGCGATCAACGGCTTCGAGGTCGGCATCCTCGGCAACAACGGCGCGATCCAACCGGACGGCTCGACCAAGGCCGCGCAATTCATGCAAGCGTGCGACCAGACCGGCACGCCGCTCGTCTTTCTGCAAAACACGACGGGCTACATGGTCGGCAGCGCCGCCGAGCGCGGCGGCGCGATCAAGCACGGCTCGAAGATGATCCAGGCGGTGGCGAACGCGCGCGTGCCGAAATTCACGATCCTCGTCGGCGGCTCCTACGGCGCGGGCAATTACGGCATGTGCGGGCGCGGCTTCGATCCGCGCTTCATCTTTTCGTGGCCGAACGCGCGCGTTGCGGTGATGGGCGGAGCGCAGGCGGCGAAGGTGATGGAGATGATTACGCGCGCGAAGTTCGAGAAGGCGGGCGGCGTGAACGAGCCGGTGCTGAAGCAGATGGCGCAGGCGATCGAGGCCCAACTCGACCGCGAATCGACCGCGCTTTATGCGACCGCGCGCCTGTGGGACGACGGGATCATCGATCCCTGCGACACGCGCGCCGTGCTTTCGCTGTGCCTCTCGCTCGCCGCCGAAGCCGACGCGCGCAAGCTTCACCCGAACGCCTTCGGGGTTGCGCGGCTTTAAAGGCCGAACGGTAAGGAAAAGACTCTGATATGTTAGCGGTATGTTAGCGCTGCATCGCTGTTGAGCTATCGATCTAGGATTTTGTTAGAAATCGCGCGCCTATCATCATAACTGGATTGCAAGAGGACATGGCTAAGGAGAAAGATCCGGCTGGCGCGCAGCTTGCCGCGAAGACTTCGCGCGACGAGGACAAGAAAAAGCGCCTCGCCGCCGCGCTTCGTCGCAATATCGCCCGGCGAAAAGACACGAAACAGACCGATTCCGGCGGCAACCCCGATACCCATTAGGGGCTTTCCGCACTTGCGGGGCGCGCGGCGCTCGTCTAGCGTGCCGCGCTTACGCCGCTTTTTCCGGGCAATCGGCACCATCAATTCAACCGGCGGGCATCATGGATAGAATTCGCATAGTCGGCGGACGTCACCTGAACGGCACTATCCCGATCAGCGGCGCGAAGAACGCGGCGTTGCCGCTGATGATCGCGAGCCTGCTCACGCCGGAGACGGTCACGCTGAAGAACGTGCCGAACCTCGCCGATGTGAGCCTTCTCATCCGCATCCTGCGCAATCACGGCACCGACGCGGCCTTCGACGGCAAGCGCGCGAACGGCCATGTCCATCAGGGCGATACGATCCATTTCACCGCGCGCGACATCGTGGACACCACCGCACCCTACGACCTTGTGCGCCGCATGCGCGCGAGCTTCTGGGTGCTAGGGCCGCTGCTCGCTCGCGAAGGCAAGGCGCGCGTCTCGCTTCCGGGCGGCTGCGCCATTGGCACGCGCCCCGTGGACCTGCATCTGACCGGCCTTCAGGCGCTTGGCGCGGACATCAAGCTCGACGGCGGCTATGTGGTTGCGAGCGCGCCGGGCGGCCTCAAGGGCGGCGTCGTGCGCTTTCCGAAGATCTCGGTCGGCGCGACGCATAACGTGCTGATGGCGGCGACATTGGCCAAAGGCGAGGTCGTGATCGAAAACGCGGCCTGCGAGCCGGAGGTGGTCGATGTCGCGGCCTGCCTTTCCAAGATGGGCGCCAAGATCGAAGGCGCGGGCACGCCAACCATTCACATTCAGGGCGTGGACGAACTCGAAGGCGCGACCCACACGGTGCTCCCCGACCGGATCGAGACCGGCACCTACGCCATGGCCGTGGCGGCCGCCGGCGGCGATGTCACGCTCGAAGGCGCGCGCGGCGATCTGCTGCCGGGCGTGCTCGACCTGCTTCGCAATGCGGGCGTCGAGATCGCCGAAACGAATCGCGGCATCCGCGTGACGCGCAACGGCGCAGCACTGCGCCCCGTGACCGTCGAGACGGAGCCCTTCCCCGGCTTCCCGACCGACCTTCAGGCGCAGCTCATGGCGCTGATGTGCCGGGCGGACGGCATCTCCGAAATCCGCGAAACGATTTTCGAGAACCGCTTCATGCACGTATCCGAATTGACGCGCCTTGGCGCGGACATCGAGGTGAAGGGCGACATGGCCCGCGTGAAGGGCGTGCCGAGGCTGCACGGCGCGGAAGTGATGGCGACGGATCTTCGCGCGTCGGTTTCGCTCGTGATTGCAGGTCTGATGGCCGAAGGCGAGACGATGGTGAACCGCGTCTATCACCTCGATCGCGGCTTTGAACGCCTGGAAGAGAAACTTGGGTCTTGCGGAGCGGAGATCGAACGCCTTCATTCATGAGTGAAATTTCACTCAACGAGGCTTCGTGTCATGGGCTCTTTCCCCAAAGCTCCCCTCAAGCTCATCGCCCTCGACGAAGACGATCTGAAAGTCATCTCCGCCCATCTTCAGGATGCGGTGATCCGCATGGCGGACATGGCCTACGTGCCATCGGAACACCGTTTCGCGGCGATCCTGAACCGCTTCGACTGGTTGTCCGCCGTGGAAGGGGAAGGCGATCCCGCCGCGCTCCATCGCTGCCGGTGCGCGCTTCGCTTCGAACGCGTCAAACGCGCGCAGGTACTGAACATTCGCCCCGGCGAGACAACGGATTTTGCCGAGCTCCTCGCGGTAACCTACGAAGAATCCGAGCCGCCGGGCGGATTTATCACGCTCTACTTCGCGGGGGGTGGCGCGCTCCGCCTCCATGTCGAGTGCATCGAGGCGGAAATGCGCGACCTTGGCGCGGCGTGGAAAACCGCTATAAAGCCAGAGCATGCCTTGGGCGATGCAGAGCCGGGATCACCCGCCGCCGAACTTGTGCGGGATTCAAGCTAGGCGGGCGCATCCGGCGGGAGCCGCCGGGCGCCTCGGTTCGTTTCAAGGCTTGGTCGCAGCTTCGCCTCACGGCGGACAAACGGCATCGATAACAACATCGTGAGCGTCGGCACAAGCGGACGGCGCTCGAAAGAGACGGGACGACTTTCTTGACACTCTACTTGCGTTCGACGGAGCCTGATTTTCAGCAGCGGTTCGATGCTCTTGTGCATGGACGGCGCGACCAGCCGCATGATGTGCAGGACGCGGTTCGCTCCATGATCGCCGCCGTGCGCGAGCGTGGCGACGCTGCACTCATCGAGTTTACCGAGCGCTTCGACCATGTGGACCTCGCCGAAACCGGCCTCGCCATCGCGCCGGAAGAGCTTGAGGCGGCGTGGAACGGCCTTGCGCCCGATCTCAAGGCTGCGCTTCAGACCGCCTACGAGCGCATCGAGAAGCATCACCGCCGCCAGATCCCCGCCGACGACCGCTACGCCGACGCCATCGGCGCGGAGCTTGGCCATCGCTGGACGCCGCTGGACTCCGTGGGCCTCTACGTTCCGGGCGGCAAGGCGAGCTATCCGAGTTCGGTTTTAATGAATGCCGTGCCCGCGAAGGTGGCGGGCGTGCCGCGCCTCGTCATGGTGGTGCCGACGCCGAAGGGCGAGGTGAATCCCGCCGTGCTCGCCGCTGCCCATCTTGCGGGCATCCGCGAAGTGTACCGTATCGGCGGCGCGCAGGCCGTGGCGGCGTTGGCGTACGGCACCGAGACAATCAAGCCCGTCGTCAAGATCGTCGGCCCCGGCAATGCCTGGGTGGCGGAAGCCAAGCGACAGGTGTTCGGCGTCGTTGGCATCGACATGATCGCCGGGCCGTCCGAGGTGGTGGCCGTTGCAGACGCCAGGGCCGATCCGGTCTGGCTCGCGGCCGATCTGCTCGCGCAAGCCGAGCACGACGAAGCCGCGCAATCGATCCTCATCACGGATTCGCCCGCCCTCGCCGAGGCGACCGCCAAGGCCGTCGACGCGCAGCTTGCCATTATGCCGCGCGGCGCGATCGCCGCCAAAAGCTGGGCCGACCATGGCGCGGTGCTGCTTGTATCCGACCTCGCGAAGGAAGCGCCGGCCCTCGTGAACGCGCTCGCGCCGGAGCATCTGGAGCTTGCCTGCGACGAAGCGGAAGCCATGCTGCCCGCGATTCGCAACGCGGGCGCGATCTTCATCGGCCATTTCACGCCGGAAGCGGTGGGCGACTACGTGGGCGGGTCGAACCATGTGCTGCCAACATCGCGCGCGGCGCGGTTCTCCTCAGGGCTCGGCGTGCTCGACTACATGAAGCGCACGTCGCTCCTGAAGCTCAGCCGGGCAAGTCTTGCCGTTCTGGCGGCTCCCACGATGACACTCGCCGAGGCGGAGGGCCTGTTCGGCCATCGCCAGTCGGTCGCGGTCAGAACAAACGGATCGGATTGAGGCGCACGCCATGCCGGAGCGAACTGAGGTAGACCCTTCGGCGCGGCTGATCGAAGTCAACATCGACGAGGCTTCGATGGGCGCGAACGCGCTCGAAGTCGAGCATGAGCGCCGGGTCGCGATCTTCGACCTGCTGGAAGAGAACGCCTTCGAGCTGATCGCTGGACCGGCGGGCCCGTACAAGCTCGACATCGCGATGATCGAGCAGAAGCTCGTCCTCGCGGTGCGGACGAACGGAGCCGCCGAAGCCGACGCAACCTTCATCCTGTCGCTGAACCCGTTCCGCAGGGTGGTTAAAGACTACTTCCTTATTTGCGAGAGCTATTTCGAGGCAATCAAGACCGCGCCGCCGAGCCGCATCGAGGCGCTCGACATGGCACGGCGCGCGCTCCATGACGACGGCAGCCAGCTCCTTCAGGAGCGGCTTGAAGGCAAGGTCCGGATGGACACGGCGACGTCACGGCGGCTGTTCACGCTGCTGTGCGCGCTGCACTGGCGCGGCTGAAGGCGCCATCGTCGCGCTTTCGCCACGCCGATCACTACGCCCCCGTGAACTCCGCCGACGCCACGACCGTGTGTCGTGCCAAACTATCTGCCGCGAGGCCGCGCCGATCAGCGGCGGCGTGGAATGGGCGAATTATCCGCCCCAAGCGGAACCGATACCGTGAATATTCGAACACCGGACGAAGAGTCGTGGTTCTCGTCGGCATGAGGCCGCCGCGATGCGCGGCCCTTGCAGATGCCGCACGCGTGAAGCCTCCGCCGAGCGTCAACTTCGCCGCCACCAAAAGACGCTGCGAAATCGACCCAACAAAAAAGGCCGGGATAGCTCCCGGCCTTCATGTTCTGCGGCTGCGATGCGAGGCACCGCGGGATCAAGCCCTTAGGCCGAGTAATACATCTCGAACTCGATCGGGTGCGGCATCATGCGGAAGCGGTCGATTTCCTCAACCTTCAGCGCGATGTACGCATCGATCTGGTCGTCCGTGAAGACGCCGCCTTCCTTGAGGAAGGTGCGGTCTGCGTCGAGCGAGTCGATGGCTTCCTGGAGCGAACCGCAAACCGTCGGGATTTCGCGGAGTTCCGCTTCCGGCAGGTCGTACAGGTTCTTGTCCATCGGCTGGCCGGGATGGATGCGGTTCTTGATGCCGTCGAGGCCGGCCATCAGCATCGCGGAGAACGCGAGGTAGGGGTTCGCCGTCGGATCGGGGAAGCGGACTTCGACGCGCTTGCCCTTCGGGCTCGACACGACCGGGATACGGCAGGAGGCCGAACGGTTGCGCGAGGAATAAGCGCGAAGCACCGGCGCTTCATAGCCCGGGACGAGACGCTTGTAGGAGTTCGTCGACGGGTTGGTGAAAGCGTTCAGCGCCTTTGCGTGCTTCAGGATACCGCCGATGTAGAACAGGCAGGTTTCCGAAAGGTCGGCATATTCGCTACCTGCGAACACCGGCTCGGAGCCCTTCCAGATCGACTGATGGACGTGCATGCCCGAACCGTTGTCGCCGAAGACCGGCTTCGGCATGAAGGTGGCCGTCTTGCCGTAGGACTGGGCGACGTTGTGGGTCACGTACTTGTAGATCTGCATCGCGTCTGCGGTCGTGGTCAGCGTGCCGAACTTGATACCGAGTTCGTGCTGGGCGGCCGCAACTTCGTGGTGGTGCTTCTCGGTCTTGACGCCCATGGCAGCCATCGTCGAGAGCATCTCGGAGCGGATGTCCTGAGCGCTGTCGACCGGCGGCACCGGGAAGTAGCCGCCCTTCGTGCGCGGACGATGGCCGAGATTGCCCATCTCGTACTCGGTGCCCATGTTGGAAGGCAGCTCGGACGAGTCGAGGCGATAACCGCAATTGTACGGGTCGGCCGAGAAACGAACGTCGTCGAAGATGAAGAATTCAGCTTCCGGACCGAAATAAGCCGTATCGCCGATGCCGGTCTGCTTCAGATAAGCCTCGGCCTTGCGAGCGATGCCGCGCGGGTCGCGCTCATAGCGCTCGCCGGTGGCCGGCTCAAGAATGTCGCAGAAGATCGCGAGGGTGGACTGCGCGAAGAACGGATCGAGGTGAGCCGTCTCGGGGTCCGGCATCAGCGTCATGTCGCTTTCGTTGATCGCCTTCCAGCCGGCGATCGAGGAACCGTCGAACATGATGCCTTCGGCGAAGGCATCCTCGCCCATCTCGCTCGTTTCCATGGTCACGTGCTGCAATTTGCCGCGCGGATCGGTAAAGCGGAGATCGACGAAACGGATGTCTTCGTCCTTCAGTTTCTTAACAACTTCGCTAGCGTTAGCCATGTAACTCCCTCGTCCTGTTAGCCGTGAGGTGATGTTCAGCGCGTGAGCGCCGGATGGAATGGTGTGGGTTCGGATATTATTGGTTTGATGAGGCAGGTCAGCAGGCTAAATCGCCTCAGTACCAGTTTCACCCGTGCGGATGCGGATCGCGTCTTCAACATTGAGAATAAAGATCTTTCCGTCGCCGATGCGCCCGGTTCTCGCGCTGTTCTTGATCGCTTCGCAGGCTTTTTCCACCATGTCTTCGGGAAGCACAATCTCAATTTTCACTTTGGGCAGAAAATCGACAACATATTCAGCGCCGCGATAAAGCTCCGTATGACCCTTCTGACGCCCAAAGCCCTTGGCTTCCGTCACGGTAATACCCTGCAGGCCGATTTCCTGAAGCGCCTCTTTAACTTCATCGAGTTTGAAAGGCTTTATGACCGCCTCAATTTTTTTCATGACGGATCGATTCCTCCGAACGGGGCGAAAATCACTGTCTCGCGACGCAAGCATAGCCCGTGCCAAACACCTTCACTCTTTGACAACAAAGGTTAAGGCCCACGAAACGAAACCACTCTGCCAAAAAAGAAGGCGCATTGCTCGAAAATTACGCAGAGGAGCAAAAATGTTCCGCGCGGCAATGCACCGCGCGACGCCCGGGGCGTCTCCCCGGCAGGGCGCGAACGCGCGCGGCCGCGTGGGGCCATCGATCTCACGGCGAAAGTGGAAAGTCGGAGTTTACCAGCAGCGCTCGACGCGCATCGCTTTTCTTTCGCCATGTGCAAATTTTCGCTACATTCGCCGCACAAGTCCCTCTAATGGTATCGTGTAAAACCCCGCACTACGCAGGCTCGCCTTGCTTGAACTTCTGACCTCCGAAGAAATGGCCCGCGCCGAGCAACTTGCCGCCGAGGCCGGAACGTCCACGCTCACCATGATGGAGAACGCGGGCCGCGCGGTCGCGGAGGAGGTGGTGCGCCGCTATCCCCGTGGCAGCCGCGTCACGGTGCTGTGTGGACCGGGCAACAATGGCGGCGACGGGTTCGTCTGCGCGCGATACCTGCGCGAGCGCGGCTATCAGGTGCGTCTCGCCCTCCTCGGCAAGCAGGAGGAACTGCACCGCGATCCCAAGGAAATGGCGCGGCGCTGGGATGAGGCCATCGAACCCTTGTCGCTCCAGTCGCTCGAAGGCGCGCAGATCATTGTCGATGCGATTTTCGGCACGGGCTTGCGCGACGACATCGGCGGCGCTGTGGCGCAGATCATCGAGGAAGTGACCGCGCGCAAGCTGCCGGTGGTCTCCGTTGACGTGCCGACCGGCATCGACGCGACGCGCGGCAACGTGCGAGGTCTCGCCTTCAAGGCGGCGGCGACGATCACCTTCTTCCGACGCAAGACCGGGCATGTGCTGCTGCCTGGCCGCCTTTATTGCGGCGACGTTCGCGCCGTCGAGATCGGCATCCCCGCGACGGTGCTGGCCGACATAGCGCCACGGACCTTCGCGAACGACCCCGATTTCTGGCTGCGTTATTATCCTAAGCTACGCCTCGAAGGACACAAATACGATCGCGGACATGCGATCGTCGTCTCCGGCCCTATGGAGAGCACGGGCGCGGCGCGGCTTGCGGCGCGCGCGGCGCTGCGCTCCGGTGCGGGCCTCGTCAGCGTGGCCACGTCGAAAGCCGCCTTCTACATCAACGCCGCGCAACTCACCGCAATCATGGTCGCCCCCTTCGACGGTGCGGCTGGTCTCTCCGACTATTTGTCCGACCCTCGCATCCGCGCGACGCTGATCGGTCCCGGCGCGGGCCGCGATCCCGAAGTGAAAGATCTCGTCCTGAGCGTGCTGGCGAGCGACGCAGTCGCCGTCCTCGACGCGGAGGGCATCACGGCATTCGAAGACGCGCCCGCCGAGCTTTTCGACCAGATCCGGGCACGCCCGGCGCCGACGATCATGACACCGCACGAGGGCGAATTCCTCAAGGTTTTCCCGGAGCTCGAAAACGAGGTGTCGAAGCTTGAACGGGCGCGCCGCGCAGCTGAGCTATCCGGCGCCGTCATCATCCTGAAGGGCGCGGATACCGTGGTTGCCGCCCCTGACGGGCTGGCCGCGATCAGCGAAAACGCACCGCCATGGCTTGCCACTGCGGGCTCGGGCGACGTACTCGCGGGCCTCGTCACCGGCCTTCTCGCACAGGGCATGGCTGCCTTCGACGCGGCCTCGGCGGCGGTGTGGATCCACGGCGAGCTCGCGACGACCTACGGTCCCGGGCTCATCGCGGAGGATCTGACGGAAGTCCTTCCGGCCGTGCTGCAACGCCTCGACAAGCGCGGCAAGATTTTTTCCTGACCGCTTGCACTGGCGACGTCAGCCGCGCGCCACGTCTCGCCCGATATGCCACCGGCGGCCTGGTTTGCAGCACGCGACTTCATGTTTGCCACCCTCTCCACCGATCCAACCGCAAGCGTCGCCGCGCCCCCTGCAATTCTTGCGTGCCGACGCCACGTTGCCGCACCAGACGTGAGGTCAACAACCTTGTGCAAAAAGGCTTGATGCGCTGTGCGCTTCCGACAAATCACCTTTTCCATCTGTAACCGGAATGCAACAAATCGCGCAAACATAGCTGCCTATGCCAAATTTCATCCGAATAGGTGATGCAACCAACGGAACAGCGCGTTATCACTCCGGCATAATTGGTTTGTAAGCACCAATCTGTAATAACTTCACGTTTTGCAGTGATACTGCTCGGGTAACTCAGGAATTATATGGAGTTACCCGAGTATTATTAGGCGTGCAGCGCCCCGGACGCCGCTCGAGTCGCCCCAGCGGTTCTTTAGCAGCTGTGTTGCGAAACTGTCGGAAAAAGCCCAATCGGGCAACCGATGCGCGGCTCCGGTAATGACCGCATCGATGTTGGAGACCCCGCCACCGAACACGATGACGTCGGGATCGAGAATATTGACAACCGAAGCGAGCGCCTTCGCCAGCCTCCGCGAATAGGTTTCGAGCGCCGCAATGGCCGCCGCTTCGCCCGCCTCTGCTCGCACGGAAATGGTCTTCGCCTTGACGGTTTCCCCCGAAAGCGCGGCATACTGGCGCTGGAGCGCCGGACCGCTGAGGAAGGTTTCGATACAGCCGCGCTTGCCGCAATAGCAAGGCTCGCCCGGCCATTCGTCCGCGTCGGGCCAAGGGAGCGCGTTGTGCCCCCACTCGCCACCCAGCGCGTTCAACCCCAGATGCGAGCGCCCCTCGATCACGATGCCGCCGCCGACGCCCGTGCCTATTATCACGCCGAAAACGGTGCGATAGCCCGCGCCTGCCCCATCAGCCGCCTCGGACAGCGCAAAACAGTTCGCGTCGTTTTCGACGACGCAACGCCAAGGCAGACGCGCCTGCAGATCGCGATGCAGCGGCTTCCCGTTCAGCCATGTGGAATTGGCATTGCGAACGAGGCCGGTTGCGGGCGAAAGGCTGCCCGGGATGCCGACACCAACGCCCGCGATGTCCGACGGCGGCAGACCATCGACGCAGCGCGCGACGAGCGCCGCAATCGCATCGAGCGTGGCTTCGTAATCCCCGCGCGGCGTCGCCATTCGCAGGCGCGCCCGCTCCTCGCCATCGGACGATAGCGCAAGCGCCTCGATCTTCGTCCCCCCGAGATCCACTCCAACTCGCCACATGACAAGCCCCTACGGCAACTCGTGGTCGCCTACCTCGCGATGCTCGCGGCCGCGATGACCTTCTTCGTATCGGCGATCGTTTCGAGCACCTGCTGCGAGCCGTTGCGCGTGCCAACCACCGTCTTGCTCGCCGGGTTATGCAGGCCGGGAATCGCGCCCGTGATGTCGGTCACCTTGTTCGCGACGAGGTAGACCGTGTCGCCATTGGGCGCCGTGAATTTGGTCAGCGGCAGTTTCTTGCTCACTTCAGCAACAAGCGCATCGAATGAGGCGGCGATGAACATGCGGTTGTTACCAAAATCCACGATGGACGAACCGTTCGGCTCGTCGGACGCAAACGAACGCCTGAGCCGCCAAATGTCTGAGTAGAGCACCGTCTGCGGGCCGCCCTCGCGCAGATTGACGGTCATGCTCTCCACCCCGATCGCCTTGATCTTGCCGGGATAGCTGCGACCGAGGATGTTGGTCGGGCCACGCATCGGCTGGCCAAAGCCTTGTGCCAACGCAGAGTGCGGCATCGGCGTCGTCCCGGCGACCGCCGCCAGAGAAGCGAGCCAGAACGCGAAGCGAAGTCTCATCCGTCCCCCTCGATCCGTCCGCGCTGAGGCGGCTGGAATTGCAGTTTACTCTTGATGTCAACGGAAAACCGCTTCCGACCGTAAAGAACCTGTCCTGAATCGCCTGCGCTGAAAAGCGCATTTCTACAGCTCTCGGCGAGCGAGTCGGCGCGCCTCCCCAAAACGACGGCTCCGCGCTCACGCCACGCGCCAGACTTTTCCGCCATGCAGCATGAACAGGCGCGGCTCATTTCTGTGTAGCGCGCGCAGAACTGGTGCCGAGCAGGATAACCCGCCAGTGTAGGCGCCAAACGCTGGCAGAATCATCAGATCGTCGGAGACGCAGAAGCACGGCCCCGAAAAGCCGTAGCCGCCGCCCTTGAGACGCGCCTTCGGATGGAAATGCCCAACGATTTCGGGCGCGCCGCGCTCCGGCTTGTGCTCCTCGCCCGGCTCGTGGCGGAGCACAACGCCGTCGAGGCGAAGTTCCGGCAGTCGTGCGCCTTCGCAGAAGTCCGGCGCATGCGGGTCATGGTTGCCGCCGATCCAGATCCACTCCTCCGCCAGCGCGCAGAGCGAGGCCAGCGCCGCGCGGTCCGCCTCAGCCATGCGTGAGCCCGCCGCGCCATCGTGAAAGCTATCGCCGAGGCAAATGACGCACCGGGGGCGCCATGCCTCCACCGCGCGCCGAAGCCGGGCAAGCGTGTCGTGGCTGTCGAGCGCGGGCACGAGGCGACCACGCGCAGCCGCGCCCGAGCCTTTTTCGAGGTGGAGGTCGGAAACGATCAGCATGGCATGATCCGGCAGATACGCAGCGCCGGAGCCGTCGAGGACGACCGCAAGCCCGGCGAAGCGAATCAAGACCGATGACCGTCCTGCTCCGCCAGCCGCGCTCTCGGGAAATGCGTGACGGTCATCCACTGGCGTTCTGATCTGTCGGCCTCGCAACGTCACCGGCAACGCGCTTACGCCAGAATTGTCGCCGCGACCCACCAGTTCGGGTGAGCCGCCGCCAGCGCACCAGCCGCCGCCTTCGCCTTTTCCGCCGTAGCGAACACACCGAAGCAGGTCGGACCGCTGCCGGACAGGCGCGAGAGCACACAGCCGTCGAGCGCGCGGACGGTGTCGAGCACCCGCGCGACCTGCGGCTCCAGCGCGATCGCCGGGCCTTCGAGGTCGTTGCGGCCATGGGCGAGGCACGCGGCCGCGCTTTCGGGCGAATCCCAATCCGTCGATACCGAGAACGGCGCGTTTTCCGCACCCGGCTCAAGCGGCTTGGCCGCGAGTGTGCGGAACACGTCGGCCGTGGATAGCTTGATGCGCGGATTGACGAGGATCGCGGGCAGCGGCGCGAGACGCGTCACCGGCGTGATGCGTTCGCCCAAGCCGCACATCCACGCCGCGCGACCATAAAGGCACACGGGCACGTCCGCGCCGATTTCTTTGCTCGCTTCGATGAACTCATGGGCTTTGCGATTCTCGCCGTAGATCGCAACGAGCGCGCGTATTGTCGCGGCCGCGTCCGACGATCCGCCGCCGAGGCCCGCCGCGACGGGGATGTTCTTGCGCAGCCGGAAATGGCCGTGAATGTCCATGTCGAACCATTCAGCGACTGCGCGCTTGGCCTTCAGGATGAGGTTGTCGCCTTCGAGAAGCGGCGCGAACGCGCCGTCGATCTCCAGACGGTCGTCGATATCCGGGCTGAATTCCAGCTCGTCGGCCACGTCGTTTGCGAACACAACGAGGCTTTCAAGCTCGTGGTAGCCGTCCGGGCGCTTGCCCTTGACGTGAAGTGTCAAGTTGACCTTGGCGCGGGCGCGCTCGCGGATCGTCACGGGCCAGGTATCCTCATGGGCGGTAGCCTGGATGATGTCGGCTTCGGAAGAGTGAGTCATGGCAACCTTGGCTTACTCTGCGGATGTCGTGGGCTTCAGCGACTGCGTGCGAGTCGTGCGATGGCGATTTCATGCGCTGCGCGACTGCCCGCAACGCCCAACGTCTCGGAAGCGCCGCTGCTGGACCGCTCGACACAACGCTGGCATTCCATGTCTAAGCGGCCTCGCAGCGATTGTCGACTCCGGCGAACGCGAGGCGCACCGTGCCGCATCCGAGGCTTTTCGCCTTATGGGTTTGCCGTGGCCTGCGGTTGCGGCTCGGACGCGACTGCGGGGACCGCCTCCGGCTGCGTCTGCAACTCGGCGTGCGGGCCTGCTTCGTCGGGAAGCCCGGCTTCGAGCTTCTTCTTGATCTTGACCACGTCATCCGGCTCCGGATTGAGGCTTAAGGCCTGCGTCCACTGGAACTTCGCTTCGAGCTTGCGCCCAAGCCGCCAGTAAACATCGCCGAGATGATCGTTCAGCGTCGGGTCTTCGGGCCGAAGCTCCACCGCCTTGTCAAGATGCTTCACGGCCTGCACGTAGTCCTTCTGGATATAGTAGCCCCAGCCAAGACTATCGATGATGTAGCCGTCGTTCGGCTTCAGGCGGACCGCCTTCTTGATAAGGTCGAACGCCTCGGGAATGTTGATGTTCTGGTCGAGCCAGGAATAGCCGAGGTAGTTGAGCACTGCGCCCTGCTCGGGATCGAGATCGAGCGCCCGCTTGAAATCGGCCTCCGCCTTGGCCCATTGCTTGGTGCGCTCATAGGCGATGCCGCGCTGATAGAACAGCGTCCAGTGGCGCTTTTCCGGCTCGTCGACCAGCTCGATCACGCGCGTGTAATAGGGGATCGCTGCGTCGTAGCGCTTCGCGGCGCTGTCGATGGAAGCGAGCGTCTGAAGAACGGACTCTTCCTTCGGGTGCTTTTCGGAAAGCGCCGTCAGCAGAGCCGTCGCTTCGTCCGTCTTTTGCAAAGCGTTGAGATAGAGCGCCTTGCGAACCTGCGCGTTCAGCCGGAACGGCGACGTCTCGCGGATCGCATCGAGAACCGACACGGCCTTATGGTACTGTTCGAGATTGCCGTAGATTTCAGCCAGTTCAAGCTTCGCGATGTCCGAGGCCGGGTTGAGATAGAGCGCGAGGCGAAGATAGATTTGCGCGGCATCGACGCCATTGTTTGACGCCAGCACCTGCCCGATGCCAAGGAATGTTTCGGCAAGCCCCTCATCCACGGTCGAAACCATGAGCTTCGGCGTCTTGCCGGCCTTCAGGTCCGCCATCAGCGCCGACCCGAGCGGCGTATCCTCGGCGCCGCTTTCCTTCAGCACGGCGAGGGCCTGCTGCTTGTCACCCCACACCGCGAGGTGGCGGGCATAGCCCTCCGCGATGCGCATGTTCGTCGGCTTCTTCTCGTAAACCGCCTTATAGGCTTCGGTCGCCGCCGCCTTCTTCTTTGCCACATCCGCGACGAAGGCGCGCTGCACGGTTTCGAAATGGGTGGCCCAAGCCGCCTTGCTCGGCTCGGACAGCGTCGCGATGGCCTGGTCGGACTGGCCCTGCGCCACCGCGACCCAGGCGCGGGCGAGCTTCATCGTCGGCTCTTCGGGTGATGTCCCTTTCGCGGCCAGGCGGAAATATTCGTCGGCTTTCGCGTAATCCTTGCGCTTGAACGCGTCGAGGCCAAGGAAATCGTAGGCGATGGCGGCCTCGCCCGGACGCTTGATGAGCCGCAGCGCGAGTGTCTTGGCCGATGCGAACGCGCCCGACGCCAGTTCGAGCTGGAACGCATCGTCAAGGATATCGGAATTCGCCGGGTCTTTCTGGAGCGCGCGCCGGTAGTACAGCGCCGCGTTTTCGCTGTCGCGGGCGGACCGCGCCACATGCCCCGCCAGATAGCTTCCGAGGAGCGAATTGCTGCCAAAGCTCTCGGACCGGACCGGGGCCTTGCTCTGGTTCGGCGCCGCGCGCGCATCGGCCGGGTATGCCAGCAGAATGGCGAGGCAGGCAGCCACCAACGCACGAGACGTATTGCGTAGCGAGATGCGGCGAACGAAATCCGATGTCAGCATGTCAGATGCCTGCAATGTCGTGTCCTGGCGTTTTGGCTATGAGCGGCTTCGTCGGTTTGGCGGGCTCGATCTGGCCGATTTGGGACAAGGTTTCTCAATGGGTGTCGAAACGCAACGCTCGAAGCATGACTTTTCGATGAGCGGCTCCGAGGTCGAGCGTCAAAATCGGTTTATAATGAGACGGAATAACGGCACCGCGCGCGGTCCATAGCGCTATTCGCCCTTCGGCGGCGGCTTTTCCTCACGGGATTTTCGCAACGCCCGCCGCGTCTTGATGAGTTCATAGACTGCGAAGGCGAGAACTCCGAGTACCAGAAGAAGCTCCGCTTCCACGCCCATGGGTCGCCTCCTTCAGGTCGGATGATTCGCGAATCGTGCACCCGCTATTCTGCGGCGGGTTGCGGTTCTGCCGGGTATTCGTCCTTCGCGAGTATTCCGTATCTTTCGGCTTCGGCAAAGACGATATCGACGACTTCCTGCGGCTTTTCCTCGTGGGCGAGATGGCCCATGTGCCGCAGGAGGATGACCTTCGAGCCGGGGACCATGTTGTAAACCTTGAACGCAACCTGGCTCGGCACGGCCTTGTCTTCGGTGCAGGCGATGAGCGTCAGCTTCGTCTTGAGTTTCGGCAGGTCGTTCGACAGGGATTGCAGATCCCAGTTCGCCATCATGCCGAGCGCGGATGCAATGTGCGTCGAGTTTCCGAGAAGAAGTCCATACTGGGCAAGTCCCTCCGCATCAAGATGAGAGCCGGTGCCTTCGATCAGCCTGCGGACGGTGACCTTGTCGCGGGCCTTCCAGGCGAAATAGCCGGGCACGAAAGGGTTCAGGAACAGCGCGCGCGCGATCATGGGAAAGAGTTGCGAGGCGATGCCGGGGAACGGAAGGAAGGCGCCGTTCAGGCTGATGATCGCCTGTGCGCCGAGCTTGCCGTCGAGCGCCATGCGGCACAGGATCGCCGAGCCCGCGGAGTGGCCGATGGCGAGGTCGGGCTTGACGTGAAGCGTGCCGAGCAAGGTCGCGATGGCCTGCGCCATGTGCGGCAGCGTGAGCAGCGACGAGGTGCGCGGCGCTTCCGTGAAGCCGTGGCCGGGCAGGTCCGGCGCGATCACGCGGAAGCGCCGTGCGAGGATCGGCATGAAATGCCGCCACGAATGCGTGGAAGCCCCCGTCCCGTGCAGCAGAAGCACGGTCGGCCCGCTACCCATTTCCTGCACATGCCAGCGCAGCCCGCCGGCGGACACAAATCGACTCGCGGCACGGTTCGGCCAGTGAAGGCCGTCCCGTTCCCATTTTAACGCTGTCATCCCTTAGCAGCCATTTTCGCAGCCTTCGATATCGCGGCCGCGTTCGCGTAGGGCATCGGCACGTAGCGTGCCGCCATCTCCTGCGCAAGCTTCTCAGCCTGCACCTGCGGCCTCGGAGATGTATCTACCAAGATCGTGGCGATACCCTCCGCGCGCAAGCGCCGACCGGCTGTGTTCGCGTCATTTTGAGCGCGTTCGCGGCCCGGCTTCCCGTCTGCCGCGATATTGGCTTTCCCGTCGGTTAAGAACACGACGAGGGGCGAGATGCCTCGACGGCGGATGTTGAGCGCCAGCGCGCCAGCCGCATCGATGCCCGAGGCGAGCGGTGTACCGCCGCCGCCCGCGAGCGCCGCGAGGCTTTTCTTGGCGCGCGTCAGCGACCGAGTCGGCGGCAGGAGAATTTCCGCCCGCGTGCCACGAAAGGCGACGAGCGCCACCTGATCGCGGCGGATGTAGCATTCGGCGAGCAGAAGCTCGACCGCGCCCTTCGTCTCGGCGAGGCGCTGCATGGCGGCGGAGCCGGAGGCGTCGACAGCGAAGATCGTGGCGGTCTGCGAGCGCGCCTTCAGCCGCTTGATGCGGAAGTCGTCGCTTCGGACCTCGATCCTGTCGAGGCGTCCACCGGCGCCGATCGCCTTATCGAGCATCGATTTGCGAATTTTCTGCCACGGTGCTGCGGCCCGCAGCGTTTCGAGCAGGCTCAACGGCGATCCGGGCTTGGGCATGCCACGGCGCACGCCAGCCGGACGGCCGCGCGCGGCATTCGTGCGTTCGGCCCCGGCCTTGCCCATGGGCGCGGATGGCGGCACGCGAAACGGCTTCGCGGCGGCCTTCACCAGCATTTCCTTCGGCATTGCGGCAGCGGCTGCCGCAATGATCATGTCGGTAAGCGCCTTGTCGTCCTCGGGGGCGGTTTCGTTCTCGCCGCTCTCGCCACCGCCCTTGCCGTCCTCTTCCTTGTCGTCCTGCGGCTCCGGCGGAGGTGGCTCGGGCGGAGCCTGATCTTCCATCGGCTCGGGCATGCGCGTCGCGCGAGGGGCGAGCACGAACATTGCGGCAAGCCCTGCGTCTTCCTCGTTGGCTTCGTCGCGGCCCGCAAGCGCCGCCGAAGCGCGAGCGGCACGGACGGCAAAAACCGGCGCGCGAAGCGTCTGGATGCCGAACGACACGGCGGCCGATACAAGCCCCGCGATGATGTTATCGGGCACGACGACCTTCGGCAGACGCGCCTGCGCCGCCTCGATCTCTTCGAGCGTCGTATCGGACAGGCCGACATCGCGCCACGTCACGTCGGTAAGGTCGATGCGAAGGCCGAGGCGCTCCAGAAGCGCGGCGGGTGGCGTTTCGTCGTCGCCAGACTCGCTCTCGTCGAGCGCGATCACGCCGAAGCGCGCGGGATGCATCAGCGAAGCCGCCTCGCGCTCCACATGCACCGCGCCCGCGTCGATCACGAGGCCGAGCCGCGAGGCTAGCCCCGACTCCATGCGCTCGGCCGATGGGATGACGAGGAAGCCGCGATCCATTTCAGCGAGAAGGCCGCGCTCGGCGACCGGCTTGCCACGCGCGAGCGTCGCCGCGAGGTCCAAGCCGCCGAACAACCGCTCGTCCGCCGCGTAGAGCGGCAGCTTGCGGAACGGCGCCCAGCCCGGCACGATGCTTCTCAGGAAGTCCATCCAGCTGTCGCGCACCGGCCCGTATTTCGAGGCGACGGCGATACCGCCAAGCCCCACCGGGTCGACGGCGAACAGGGAAGCCGCCATGACGGCTTCTTCCCACAGCGAGCGTTCTTCCGCCTCGCCGCCGCCGTTCATCATGCGCTGAACGCTTTCTCAAGCGCCATATCGACGCGCACCGACGAACCCGCCTCGTCGAGCGGATCGCGGCGCAGGCGATGGCGCAGGGCGGGCGGCGCGATGGATATGAGATGCTTTTGCGTCACGGTTTCCGCGCCCTCATACGCGGCGAGCGCGCGGGCGGCACGCATCAGCGTAAGTTCGCCGCGAAGCCCGTCGGTGCCGAGAGCGAGGCAGAGCTTGGCCGAATCTTCGAGGATCGAATCCGGCACGGCGATGAGGTTGACGCGGGCGCGCGCGGTCGCCACCTTGCGGCGGAGCTTGCGGTTTTCACCGCGCCACGCGGCCGCGAAGCCGTGCGGATCACGCTCGAAGCCGTCGCGGCGGCGGACGACCTCGATGCGCGATGCCAGATCCTGCGGCGTACGCACCTCAACCGAAAGGCCGAAGCGGTCGAGAAGCTGCGGGCGAAGCTCGCCCTCTTCCGGGTTACCGGAACCGATAAGCACGAAGCGCGCGGGATGGCGCAGGCTCATGCCCTCGCGCTCGACGACGTTCTCGCCGGAAGCCGCCACGTCGAGCAGCAGGTCCACGAGGAAGTCTTCGAGGAGGTTCACTTCGTCGATATAGAGGAAGCCGCGATTAGCGCGGGCCAGAAGCCCCGTCTCGAATGCTTTCTCGCCGCGCGTCAGTGCCTTTTCGAGGTCGAGCGCGCCCACGACGCGATCTTCCGTCGCACCGAGCGGCAGGTCGACCACCGGCACGCGGATGAAGCGCGCGACGAGCTTCTCGCCTTCGCGCAGCTTCTCGCGGCATTCCTCGCACAGGTTGGACCCGTCGGGGTCGCAGTTGAAGCGGCAATCGCGCACGGCGCGAACCGGGGGAAGCAGTGCGGCAAGCGCCCGAACCGTGGTCGACTTGCCGGTTCCGCGATCACCGAAAGCCAGGACGCCGCCAATCGATGGATCGATAGCGGAGATGATCAAGGCAAGCTTGAGCTCGTCTTGTCCTACGATGGCGGAAAAAGGATAAACTGGGCGGGTCATTGGCGTTCTTCTAGCGCGGTCTGAATTTGCATGTCCAGTTCTGCTCCCATGAGTGCGGCAAAAGCTGTCAGCCAGAGCCAGTAGAGCAGAATAACAACGGCTCCGAACGAGCCGTAGATCCGGTCGTATGAATTAAACGCAGACACGTACCATGAAAAGCCCGTTGATGCCGCAAGCCAGAGCGCTGTTGCCGCAAGCGAACCAAGCGAAACCCATCGCCAATGCGCGTCTTTCCGATCCGGTCCGTACCGATACACCACCGCGAGGCTCAACGCCACGATAATGGCAAGCGCCGGCCATCGCGCATAATGCAGCACCGCGTTGGTGAATTCCGAAATGCCGACGAGGCGGAAGATGCCGGGAACCGCCGCGACCACGAGGATATTGAAGGCGAGCACGGCGAGCGCGCCGAGCGTGAACAGGATCGCGAGGCTGTTCGTATGCGCAAAACTTCGCGTCTCGGTTCGTCTGTAGACGCCGTTGAGCGCACTCATCAGCGCATAGACACCAAGCCGGGCGTTGATAAAGGCAAGGCCGAGCGAGATCATCGTGGCGAGAGAAAGCGATGTCGTATTCTGGCGGACGAGCACCTCGACTTGCGCGTTGATCGCCTCCCACGCTTCCGTCGGCAGCACGTCCTTCAGCGTGAGCAGAAAATTCTGCACCTGCCCCGTCTCCGCTAGCAGCCCGAAAACCGCGACGAAGAACACGAGGCCCGGGAAAATCGCGAGCAGCGCATAGAACGCGACACCGGCCGCCAGCAGGCTGATATTGTCCGCCGCGATCGACTTCCACACGCGCACCAGCACGTGAAGCGGCGTGTACCGCTTCCGCTGCCTGGCGAATGCAAGTTTGGCGGCTCTGGCCCGGACATTGAACGACAAGGCGGCATTCCTCAGGGAGTCGCTGAAATTCGCATTCGAGCGGTTACGAAACGATGATTGGCCGAATGCGCGCCGTCTCGCAATCGGAAGCTTGCGCGCGCGAGCACGGACTTGACCCTGCGCCTGGCTGTTCCCATAGTCCGGCATAGTCCCGCTCCGCCCGCCGAAAGCGCATCCCGTCGCTGCCGGCGAGATGCCCAAAGCCGATATCGTGGTCGGACAAGCCAAGGTTTTGTGCCCGTAGCCCGCCCGCCTCAAGAAACGCCTCGGAGTAAATCTCCGCATCGAATCAATCTTCGTTTCCTAGTGAACAGAATGAGAAAGATCATGCTCCGCGCTACTGCTTTCATCGCGATGGCGGCGTTCTGTGGCTCAAGTGAAGCAGCGGCGCAAACGTGCAAGCCGTACGCTTTCGAGGGCAACGGCTATACGTTGTGCGAGGCTTCGCTGGACCGCTTCGCGGTCAGGCTGTTCTGGCAGAAGCCTGACGGCGGCCCCTATACCTATCTCAGCGCGCTGCCCAAAACCGACGAGCGCGGCGGGCGGCTCGCCTTCGCCCTTAATGGCGGCATGTTCCACCCGGACTACAAGCCCGTCGGCCTCCATGTCGAGAACGGCCGCGAACTCGTGCGCGCCAACACGCGGCCTGGCCCCGGGAATTTCCACCTCAGGCCGAACGGCATTTTTTATTTTGGGGAAGCTGAAGCTGGGGTGATGGAGACTGGCGCCTTCCTCAAGAAGAAGCCGAAGGCGAATTTTGCGACGCAATCGGGGCCTATGCTGGTGATCGACGGCAAATTGCATCCGCGAATCGCGAAGGCAAACGTCTCTGCGAAACCGCGCGACGGCGTCTGCGTTCGCGGCGACAAGAGCGTCGTTTTCGCGATCTCGGACGGCGGCGTTCCGTTCGACACATTCATGCGGCTGTTCCGCGATGGGCTGAAATGCAGGAACGCGCTGTTTCTCGACGGCGGCACCGCGCCCGCACTGTTCGTGCCCGGCACGCGCAGCGGCAATGTGCTGTTCGGGCTTGGACCGATGATCGCCGTTTATGAGAAGCCGCGGCCTTAAGGCAGCTTGGCGCGACACGCCGCCATTCGAGAACATGTCGCGCCAGCAACGACTCGCAGCGCTTAGATTGCGGACCAATTTCGGTTGGGGTCGAGTTCTCTGCGTCGAATCGCATCGGATCGCAGGGTGATCCGGCGTTGGCTTACATCTGCGAAATCGCAGCCTGTTGCTCGGCGCATGGACGCTTGCTTGAACCGCAAAAAATAACGGCCGGAGAAAACCGGCCGCAAACACTTGCCATCGAAAGGATAAGGCGGCGCGGAGGCCCGTCCGCCTAAGCGGCGTGCGACGCGGCCTTCTCGGTGAGCACCGCATAGATCGCGGCCCGGTCGCGGCAAGCACGCAGCTTATCCACGGATTTCTGGTCGCGCAGCAGACGCGACACGCGCGCCAGTGCTTTCAGATGATCCGCGCCAGCACTTTCCGGCGCAAGAAGCAGCATGATGATGTCGACGGGCTCCTCGTCGATCGAATCGAAATCGAGCGGCTCTTCAAGGCGGGCGAATACGCCGACGCTCGCCTTGATGGTGGTCAATTTGCCGTGCGGGATCGCAATGCCGGAGCCGACGCCGGTCGAACCGAGCCGCTCACGCTGGATCAGGATGTTGAAGATCTCGACGCTGTTCAGCCCTGTCAGATCGGCCGCGCGTTCGGACAGAATTTTAAGCGCCTGCTTCTTGTTCGCTGCCTTGAGAGACGGGATCACGCCGTAGGGCGTTATCAGGTCACTCAAATCCATATCGTGTCCCACGCGTAATCCTCCATATGCTGCCCGCATCAAGCACCATTACGATTTCGCGCTTGTGACAGCGCCGCCGGTGTCAATCCATCCGATGTTGCCGTCAGCGCGCCGATAAACGACGTTGATTCCGCCGTGCGCAGCGTTGCGAAACACAAGAAAAGATTTGTCGGCAAGATCCAGTTGCATCACCGCGTCGCTGACCGAGAGCGCCTTGACCTGCACCGGGCTCTCCGCGATCACCGCGGGCGCACCGTCCCCGTCATGCGTATCGGCGGACTCGTCCGCGCTTTCCACATCGATGATATAGTCGACACCCGCGCTTTCAAATTGCAGCGCGGCTGCGTCGCCCTGGCCATGGTCATCAATCCGGCGCTTGTAACGGCGTAACCGTTTTTCCAGGCGCTCCATGGCGGAATCCACACTGGCATAGCCATCCACACCGGTGCCGGTCGACTGAAGGTCGAGGCCACTCTCAAGGTGAATCGCGCAATGCGAGAAGAATCCGTCGGTGTTTTTCTCAACGCTGATTTGCCCTGAAACCGAGCGCCCCGAGTATTTATCAAGCGCGGACTCGACCCGATTGAGAGCGTATTCGCGGAGACTTTCTCCGAGATCGATATTTTTGCCGGTTACTTTGATTGTCATTTCAGTATTTTTGTGTTGCACCGTTCTGGATTCAGTCGCCGGTCACCCACCCACCATAATATAGGATCAGGCGAATATTGGGCAACAGGTAAAAAACTATTTCAACACGGGGAAAACATGCGCGCGTTCGCGCAAAAAATCAACCGGGCAAAGAACCCGGCATCCGCAACTTGCGGCGCATCTCCAGCCGTGCCGATTCAGCGTTATCTAGGTGCGAGCACCATGATCATCTGACGGCCTTCGAGTCGCGGCTCCAGCTCGACCTTGGCGATGGCGGTCGTTTCCTCTTTCACCTGGAGCAAAAGCTGCATGCCGATGTCTTGGTGAGCCATTTCACGGCCGCGGAAACGAAGCGTCACTTTGACCTTGTCGCCTTCCTCGAAGAACTTTTTGATCGACCGCATCTTCACATTGTAGTCGTTCGTGTCGATGTTCGGCCGAAGCTTGATTTCCTTGACCTCGACTGTTTTCTGCTTCTTGCGCGCTTCGGCTGCTTTCTTCTGCGCCTGAAACTTGTACTTGCCGAAATCCATGATCTTGGTGACGGGGACTTCCCCGTTCACTGCGATCTCGACGAGATCGAGACCGGCTTCCTGGGCTTTCGCAAGCGCGTCGCGCTTCGAAACTGTTCCGTGATTTTCGCCAGCTTCGTCGATCAATTGGACGTCGCGAGCGATGATGCCTTCGTTAATGCGCGGCCCTTCTTTAACGGGGGCGCCTCTCATGGGACGGCGTATCGGACTCTCCTGTCGTAGTTTATGAAAACGGCAATTTGGCCGTGCTCGAACCGAGCACGCGCCCATAAAATGAGGATAAAAAACCGCCTAGACAAGTCAAGCGCCATATTGATGCATAAGAATTTAGCGGCGCGTTTTCGGGCCCTCGCCTGGCGGTTTTCAGCGTGAAGCGGCATTAGCGAAATTCGCTGCGAGCTGCGTCCCGATGAGTCGATCATAGACCGCAAGCGTCTGATGCTGAAGGGCGCGCTTCGAAAAAGACGTGCGCGCCCGCTCCATGGCGTGCTGACGGAATGCGTCGAGCACAGCCGCGTCGAGCGCAAGCGCGGCCGAAATTGAATCGCACAAAGCCTGGGGATTGCCGGGTTCGAAAAGCCACGGTCTTTGCCCGGCTGCTGGCACCGGCTCGGAAAAGCCGTCTGCCCCTGCGTTGGCGAGAATGCCGGGCTCAGGCGCGATCGTCTCGGGAAGGGCACCGATGTTCGACGCGATCACCGGGCAACCCATCGCCTGCGACTCGACCGACACGCGGCCAAACGCCTCCGCCTCGATCGACGCGATGACCGTCAGCCACGAAGCCTTGAAGGCGGCGGGCATGTCGTCGCAATGCCCCGCGATGATGACGCGATCGGCAAGGCCCCGCGCTTCGACGAGGGCCGCCAGTTCCGCGCGGTAGGGCGTGCGGCCCTGATCGTCGCCGACGAGCACAAAAACGAGATCGCCATCGCGGTTGCGCGCGCTGAGCAGGGCGGCTGCCTCAACCAGCACGCGCTGCCCCTTCCACCGGGTGAGTCGCGCGGGCATGAGGACGATTCGTTTGCCGGGCGGCACACCCCACGCTTCGCGAAGCGCGCGGACGCGCTCAGGCGAGATCAGCGCGGGGTCGAACCGCTCCACATCGAGACCGCGATAGATAACGCCAACGCGATCCGTCGCCTTCGGGTGACGTTCGCGCACGATGCGCGCGGTATATTCGGAGTTGCAGATCACGGCGTCGCCTTTGGCCATGACGCCATTATAGAACGCCTTGACCCGGCCCGTCTGGTTATAGATGCCGTGATAGGTCGTCACGAAGGTGCGCTTGGCCCGCCGCGCCGCGATCCACGCGCTCCAGGCAGGCGCACGGCTTCTGGCGTGGACTAGGCTCACGCCGCGCTCGCGGACAAGCCGCGCGATCCGCATCGCGTTGGCGAGTACAAGCGCCGGGTTCTTCGTCGCAGCGGACATGCGGATAAGCTCGCCGCCGACAGCCGCAAGCTCGTCTTCGAGGCGCCCGCCTTCGGATATCACAAGCGCCTTGCCGCCGCCCATTGTCACCGCTTCGGCGATCTCGATGGCGGTACGCTCCGCGCCGCCCGTGGAAAGCTCGGGGACAACCTGAAGAATGACCGGCCAAGGGCTTCGTTTGAGCATCATCGCCCCAAAATATCACACTATACGGCGAGGGGTCGCGGACAAAGGGCGAACGGACCTCACTCTTCTGCTCGGTCTCATGGGAGAAGCATAAGATGAACAGCGGAAAACTGCAATTGCTCCCCGTTCCGGCAGCGGACGGCTCTACAAGCTCTATCGCGTGGCGATTTCGGAAAGCTGAAGAAAATAGGACGACATTTGTCTGGTTCTCGGGTTTCAGATCGCAGATGGACGGCGAGAAGGCGATGGCGCTCGACGCGTGGGCGGGCAGCAATGGCGCGGGGTGCCTGCGTTTCGATTATTCCGGCCATGGGCTTTCCAGCGGCGCGTGCGAAGACGGCACGATCAGCCGATGGCTCGACGAGGCTGACGCGGTCATTGCGGCGGCTGCGGTTTCCGGGCGTTCGGTTTTCGTCGGCTCAAGCATGGGCGGGTGGCTCTCGCTGCTGATTGCGCGACGGCTCGCTGAACTGGATCGCCCCTCGCCCGCCGCGCTCGTGCTGATCGCGCCCGCCTGGAACATGACGCGCGTCATGCTCGACCGTTTCCCGCCCGAAGCGAAAGCCGCGCTCGAACGCGACGGCGTTTTCCTGCGTCCGTCCGCCTATGGCGCGGAGCCTTATCCGATCACGAAGACGCTCGTCGACGACGGCGAGCGGCATCTGTTCGGCGAAACCATCGGCATCAGCGCACCCGTCCGTATCATCCACGGGCAGCAGGACGCGGACATACCGTGGCGGCACTCGCTGGACCTGATCGACCGTCTTGCCGCGCCCGACATCCGCCTGACCCTCGTCAAGGACGCGGAACACCGCCTATCGCGCCCGCAGGATCTCGCGCTGCTGTTCGCAACGCTCGCGGAATTTTTGTAAGCCCGCGTCAGCCCTCCCGTGCAAGCGCGCGCAGACCCTCGCGATAGGTCGGATAGCGCAGCAGCACGCCAAGCTCGCGCTTGATCTTGGCGTTGTGCACGCGCTTGTTGCCTTCGTAGAAGCTGCGCGCCATCGGCGATAGATCCGCCTCCTCGTAAGGAATGAGCGGCTGCTTCGGCACGTCGATAAGGTCCGCCGCATAGGCCAGCACGTCCGGGTTCGGGGCCGGTTCGTCGTCGGTCACGTTGAAGATGTGGACGCCGCCCAGCCGGTCTCGGCGAATCGCGGCAAGCACGGTCTGCGCGATGTCTTCGACGTGGATGCGGTTGAACACCTGCCCCGCCTTGTGTATCCAACGCGCCTCGCCCGAGCGGATGCGGTCGATGGGGCTGCGTCCGGGACCGTAGATGCCCGCCAGCCGGAAGATGTCGAGCGCGATGCCCTTCTCTTTCGCGAGCGCCGTCCATTCGATCTCGGCCTCGGCGCGCGCCGACCGCCTGCCACCGGTGGCGGCCACATGCGTTTCCTCATCGACCCACTTGCCGCCGTGGTCGCCATAAACGCCGATGGTGGAAAGATACCCGATCCAGTGAAGCTCCGGTGCCTCCAGCAACGCGTCGCGATAGGCAAGCAGCGCCGGATCGCCCTCCGCATCCGGCGGCACCGAAACGAGGCAGTGCGAGGTCGTCTGAAGCCCGGCCGCGACAGCTTCGGCGTCGCTGAAGAGGATCGGCGTGATCCCGTCTCGCGCGATTTGTTCAAGCTTGTCGCGCGAGCGCACCGTGCCCGTCACCGGCCAGCCGCCATCAGCCAGATGGACGGCGGTTGCAAGCGCGGAATATCCAAGTCCGAAAACGAAAAGATTGCTCATGGCGTCCGCTCCCATTCCTCGCGCACGGCGACGTCTTTTTCTTCTGAACTATAACTTTCTTTCAGTTTCGATTTAAGCTCAAGCCCGCCTAATTGCCTTACGGCCCAGACAGCCATGCCGCGCACGAGCGGCGAGTCGTCGCACAGGAGCGACAGCGCGTCGTCAAGAAGCGCCGCGTCGCCGGAATTGCCCGCCGCGATCAGCGCGTTCCTCACAAATCGGTCGCGCTTGATGCGCTTGATCGGCGAGCCCGCGAAGCGCGCGCGAAAGGCGGCATCGTCGAGGCGCAGAAGCTCACGGAGCAGCGGATTATCGGCCCCGTCGCGCGCATGGAAGCGCATCTCGCTCGCTTCCTGCGCAAACTTGTTCCAGGGGCACGCCGCGAGGCACTCGTCGCAGCCATAGATGCGGTTGCCGATGGCCTCGCGAAATTCCGGCGCGATCTGGCCCTTGTGCTCGATGGTGAGATAGGAGATGCACCGGCGCGCGTCGATGCGATGCGGCGCGGGGAAGGCGCGCGTCGGGCACGCGTCGAGGCAGGCGCGGCAGGTGCCGCAGCGGTCGCGCTCGGGTGCGTCGGGCGCAAGCTTTGCGGTGGTGAAGATCGCGCCGAGAAAAAACCACGAGCCGAGATCGCGCGCGACGAGATTCGTATGCTTGCCCTGCCAGCCGAGGCCCGCCGCCTGCGCAAGCGGCTTCTCCATGACAGGCGCGGTATCGACGAACACCTTCACGTCGGCGCCCGCGATGCTGGCGAAATCCCGCGCCACCGCCTTGAGCTTCGCCTTGATGATGTCGTGATAGTCCGCGCCTTTCGCATAGACGGATACGGCGCCTCGCGAAGGATCGTTGCGCGCGGTGCGCGGATCGACGTCGGGGCCGTAACTCAGCGTGACGAGAATCACGGAGCGCACATCCGGCCACAGCACGCGCGGATCGGCGCGCTTGTCCGCGTTCGCTTCGAGCCAGCCCATGTCGCCGTGAAAACCCGCCGCGAGGAACCCCATAAGCCCCTCTCCTGCCCCGCCGATGGACGCCGGGTCCGCGATGCCGACCGTGTCGAACCCCTCCGCAAGCGCGCGCGCCTTCACGACGCCGGAAAGATTATCTCCCGCCGCTGCCGACCGCGCATGCTCAGAAGTCGAGATCCGCATAAGTCTCCGGAGGGCTGAAGCCCGGTATTCGATCGGCGAGAATGGATCTGAACGACGGCCGCGATTTCAGGCGCTGATACCACGCCTTCGCCTCGGGGAACTCCGTCCACGGGATCTCGGACAGATAGTCCATCACCGAAAGCTGCGCCGCCGCCGCGACATCGGCGAAACTGATATGATCGCCGCCGAGCCATTTCCGCTGATCGCTTAAAAAGCTGATGTAGGAGAGATGATAACGCAAATTCGAGCGGCAAGCGCGGATCGCAGGAAGGTCCGGCGCGAGGCGCCCGCGCGCCATCGGCTTGTAAAGCTTCTCGTCGAGCAGGCTCTGGCTCACCTCGGCATCGAATTTGGTGAGGAACCAGTCGGCCACGCGCCGCGCCTCCGCCCGCTCCACGGGCAATCCCGGCCAGATCTGCGCCCGTGCCGCGGCACCCGTTTCGCGCGGCGTCGATTCGGAGAGATATTCGACGACCGGGTATACACCGCAAATCGCCCGAGCATCGAGCATGAGAACGGGCAACGTCCCCGCCGGGTTGATGTTGAGGAAGTCGCGCGCGAGCGCCCAAGGCTTCACCTCCGACAGATCCGCCTCGATGCCGCACTCGAACAGCGCCACACGAATAGCGCGCGAGGCCGGGCAAAGCGGAAAATGAATCAGCGTCGTCGGCATGGGGCGGCGGGCTAAAACGCGGCGGCGCGGCCGGTGGAGAACTCACCCCTCGGCCGGTAGCGCTGGAGATAGGGCGGCACGATGACCTCGATGCTTTTCGGCTCCGTGACACCCAGGCCCTCAAGTGTGCGCTGGTCGCGGATCGCCTCGGCTCCGACGATGTTGTCGTTCTGGAGCAGGCGAACCTGATCCAGCGTGATCGGCGCGCCCGGAAGCGCCTGAACGAAAAACGCCTGTATTTTCGCCGCCCAGAACGGCACCGGCAGCAGAACGCGGGGCCGCTGCGTCCACTCGCAGACTTTCTGGAGGATTTCGCGGAAGGTGTAGACGCTCGGGCCGCCGAGTTCGTAAACGGCGCCCTCTGTGGCGCGTCCCTCGACTGCCGCCGTCACGGCGCGCGCGACATCGCCGACATAGACGGGCTGGAATCGCGTGTTGCCACCGATGAGCGGCAGCACCGGCGACAGGGCCGCGAGCCCGGCGAAGCGGTTGAAAAACTGATCCTCCGGCCCGAACACCAGCGACGGACGCAGGATCACGGTTTGCGGGAAAGCGGCCAGAGCGCGGGCCTCGCCCTCCCCCTTCGTGCGGGCATAGGCCGAGTGCGAAAGCCGGTCCGCGCCGATGGCGGAGACATGGACGAAGCGTTTCACGCCTGCCGCGCGCGCCGCCTTCGCGATAAGTTCCGGCGCGTCCGCATGCACCGCCTTGAAGCGCTGACGGCCCGACGGCGCGAGGATGCCAACGAGGTTCACGACCGCGTCCGCGCCTCTCACGGCCTCGGCGACGGACTTCTCGTCACGTACATTGGCGCTGACAAGCGCAATCTGGCCGACCGAGCCGAGCGGCTGGAGATACAGCGCGAGTTCCGGGCGGCGCACAGCCACCTTGATGCGGAACCCCGCCTTCGCCAACGCCTGAACCACATATCGGCCGAGAAATCCGGAGCCGCCGAAAACGGTGACCACGGTCGAATTTCCATTTGCAGATGCCATGCGAAACCCTGTGGAGATCAAGCGTGCGTGAGGGAGAGGGAATTAATCATAACGCATATCGCGCCTTCTCTCGAATGAAAAGCTGAGATGGTCAAAAGACCGTTCGAGCGCGATTGACAAAGCCCGCGGCGCCATCTACGTACTACGCCCACAGCCCAGATGGCGGAATTGGTAGACGCACTAGTTTCAGGTACTAGCGCTGCAAGGCGTGGAGGTTCGAGTCCTCTTCTGGGCACCACTTTGTTCGTAAGTCATTGATTTTGCACCATATTCTTTATGGTGAGACAGCGAGCGAGACACATTTTTTCTCCGCTAATGAGTCCTGAGCCTAGTTAATAGACGATTGATTAACCAGGTATTTTGCGCATTCTTCAAAGGATGGCGGTAAGGGTGACTGGCAGCCTCTTGCTGAGCATTTGTTAGAAGTTTCGGCGCTTGCTGCGCAATTCGGTGTCCCTGGGGGCCGGGCTGCTGCACGACCTTGGCAAATACCATCCTGATTTCCAACGCCGTCTCGAGGGTAGCGACATCCGTGTCGAGCATTCGATTGCCGGTGCGGCACTTCTCCTTTCTCACAGGAAATCCGCGCGAAAGGGGGGTCGCCGAACTGATCGCCCACGGCGAGCGCGGCTCGACTTTGCGGGGCCGATGGACAATGCCGCGCTGGTGGATGCGCTTGGGAGTGAGCAACGGGCGCTCGTCATCGGCAACAGCCGCGCCCACGCGCTCGACCTCTATCGCGGCCGGGCTCGACGGCGTTTTGCACCTCACCACACGGCACTATGCGGTGCATCGGCGCGAATCCTGAAAGATGTGCGCGCGCGACTGGAAAACGACCGTCCCTGTCGGCTGATCGCTACTTCCCTGGTGGAAGCCGGGGTCGACGTCGATTTTCCTCGCGTTTTTCGCGCGGAAGCAGGGCTGGACCAGATCGCGCAGGCGGCTGGTCGCTGCAACCGTGAAGGCCGCCGCGATCCGGATGCCAGCGCCGTCACTGTGTTCGAGGCTGTGGGCTATTCGGTGCCGAGCGAGATCAAGGGGCTCATCGGCGATTTCGGACGTATCAGACACAAGCATGCTGATCTGTTCGCGCCCGCCGCCATTCAGGACTACTTCGAGGAAGTGTTCTGGCGCGTGGGCGACAGGCTCGACGGCAAGAAGATTCTGATAGAGTTCAAGTTTGATCGCAACAGAACGTATTTCCAGTATCGCACTCGGCGAGAAGTTTCGCATGATCGAAGGCGGCCTCCTGCCAGTGATCGTGCCGGGCGACGGGGCAGCCCAAAAGGCGGTCGCCGATCTCAGCAATAAGGCCATCCCTTCGGGCAAGCTAGCCCGGCAGTTGCAGGGCTACATCACTCAGGTGCCGCAATTTGGCTTTCCCCAAACGGAGGTCTGAACGCTAATGCCCTATGGCTTTTGCCTCACATCATTTGTGGCGGGTGCAGCATAATTCCTTGCGGCCTTGCCTCATCTGCCTCACCGTTTTTCCCATTACCAAGGCGCGAGCGAAACAGCCGCGAACTCGTCGCCGTCGTCGCCGTTCGGAATGCGAATGACATAAACGCGCTGATTTCCGATTTTCGGCAGCCTTTCGGTTCGTAGAAGGCGCGGCCTCCGCGCGTATCGCGCACATAGCCCGCGCGCCACACCTGACGCGACCGGTTCGATTATGGATTTTTCTTGACCAACGTGATGGCGGCGGAGGCGCGGCCTCGTCACGTTCGTTGCTCGCTTCACTTTGTCTTCTCCTGCACTTCGGCTTTTTACACCCACGTAGAAAACGGCGCACATTTTACATTTGCGTCAATCCCTCCCGCGGCTGGGGTGTGCATTGTTTTATAAACTTTTTTGGCTCGATCTTTGCTCTAGCCTGATTTAGAAGCTGTATCTTCATCGAACCAACTTACGGGGCATAATGTCCTTAGACGTCCCCTTCAGAAACCTCGGAAAATTTCACGGGGCGACAGCCATCCCAATGCCGTTACCCGGCTCTCCTGCGGGTTCGGCATGGCAATGACCGCGAGTGTGCGGCGCATAGGCGAGGAGCAGAAGCTCGCCATTGTCGTGGAGCAACTCACTCTCCGCCGCGGCAAGGTCGAAGTCCTTCGTGATCTGTCGCTTTCCTTCCGCGAATGTTCCGTGACTGCGGTTGTCGGACCGTCTGGCGTCGGAAAGACGACGCTCGTCAGCGCGATAAACGGGCTCCTTCTGCCGGAGAAAGGGCGCATCGCCGTCTCGGGTATCGGTGCGCTCGACAACCCGGCGGCGCTGAAGGCCGCGCGACACCGCATCGCGACTATCTTTCAGGATCACGCCCTTATCGGGCGGCTTTCGGCCATCGACAACGTGCTGCTCGGGCTTGCCGACATGCGCCATCCCCTCTCGCCGCTGCCATGGCCGGGCGAGTTGCGCCTGCGCGCAGCGGAAGCGCTGGAGCAGGTCGGCCTTCTGGACAAGGCAGCCGTTCGCGCGGACCAGCTTTCGGGCGGCGAACGCCAGCGGGTCGGCATCGCCCGCGCGCTGATACGCAAGCCAGTGATCCTGCTCGGCGACGAGCCATTCGCGTCGGTCGATCCGGTGCTCGCACAGCGCCTCGCCGAAAACTTCAAAAGCCTCATCACCAAGCACGGCATCACCGTGATCCTCGTGCTGCATCAGCTTCAGATGGCTCGCGCGCTCGCGGATCGGATCGTCGGCCTGTCGGGTGGACGGATCGCGTTCGATGGCCCTGCTGCGGAATTCGATGCGGACGCCGAAGCACGAATTTTTTCGCCTGCCCAGAAAGCGGGCAGTCGCGCGTTTCAACCCCAAGAGGAGATGTAATGCTTAAAACACCTGCACTCATCGCAAAACTTGCGATGGCAGCCGCCATGCTCATCGGCGGCGTAATGACGGCGGCCGCACAGTCGCCCCGCCCCGAGAAACTTGTCGTGGGCCTCCTCCCCGGCGAGTCCGCGCCAACCGTAATGCGCCTCAACGAGCCGCTGCGCGCCTATCTTGAAAAGAAACTGAACATCCCCGTGGAACTGGTCGTCGGCGCCAACTACGCCGCCACCGGCGAGGCGCTGCGTTTCGGCCGCCTCGACATCGCCTATCTCGGCCCGGTGACGTATCTGCTCCGTGCCCGAAGCGCCAAGCTCGAACCCTTCGCGCGGCCCTCGCACGCTGTCGTCGGCCCGACCTTTCAGGCCGTCGTCATCGTGCCGGCTGACAGCCCCGCGAAGACGCTCGCGGACCTCAAGGGCGGCGAAATCGCGTTCGGCGACCCGGCGTCGACATCTGGCACATGGGTTCCGCGGTACCAGCTTCTGGCGGCGGGCCTCGTTTCGGGCCGAGACTACCAGCTTCGCGTGCTTGGCGCGCATGACGCCGTGGCGCTCGCGGTCGTGAACAAGAAGGTTGCGGCTGGCGGGCTTTCCTACCCGATCTACCAGCGCCTTCTGAAAGAGGGCAAGATCGACAAGGACGCCACGCGCATTCTCGAACTTTCGCCGCCGATCCCCGAATATATGTGGACGTTCCGCGAGGGCCTCGATCCCGAGTTCCGCGAGGAAATCCGCAAGGCGTTCACCAGCGTGAACGACCCTGAAGCGCTGAAGGTGTTCCGCGCCGAAGCCTTCATCCCGGCCGTCGATTCCGACGTGGATCGCGTCCGCACCTGGATGGACGCGATCAAGAACGCCAACCCCGAAGCGATCCCGGCACCTCAATGACGGCAGAGGCCCTTCGGCCCGAGATGGCGGCTATTCTCGCGGATAGCCGCCGCAAGCTGCGCGCCGCGATCCTCACCGGAGCGGCGCTGGCAGTCGTGATCCTTGCCGCCTTCCTCTATGCGGGCGCGCTGAATCCGAAGCGCTACGCCGACGCCATTCCCACGATCCTGAAGCTCGCGTCGGATGCGTTTCCGCCCGACTTCAGCCGCTGGCAAAGCTGGGGCAAGCCGCTTCTCGAAACGCTGTCGATGAGCGTCGCGGGCACCGTGCTTGGCGTGTGCATGGCCTTGCCGCTGGGGGCGCTCGGCGCGCGCAACGTGACGCGGAGCAACTTCATCAACGTGCCGGTTCGCTTCGTGCTGAATATGCTGCGCTCGATCCCCGGCCTGATCTGGGGCGTGATCTACGTCGCGGCGGTTGGCTTCGGACCGCTCCCCGGCGTCCTCGCGCTTGCCACGCATTCGACCGGCATGCTCGGCAAGTTCTACGCCGAAACCATGGAGCACGTGGACCCCGGCCCCGGTAACGCGCTCAAGAGCCACGGCGTGTCGAAGCTCGGCGTGCTGCGCTTTTCCGTCGTGCCGCAAATTCTGCCGCAACTGGTCGACGTCACACTTTACCGCTGGGAGCATAATCTCCGCGCGGCGACGACGCTCGGCGTCGTGGGTGCGGGAGGCCTCGGCCTCGAAATCATCACCGCGTTCAACCTGTTCGAGTATCGCGAGGCGATGGCGCTGATCATCGTGCTGCTCGTGCTCGTCACGCTGATCACGATCCTCGGCGCACGGCTCCGGCGGCATTTTTTGGGTCAGATGTAGAGAACTGATTCTCGAATGTGTTCGGCGAAAGGGGAGCATACTGACTTCGGCGAATCCCAAAGTCAGCCGCCGGCCCCTTCAAATCTCTTGCTCGTCGAGCGGCAGGCGCCTGCCCTTGCCGTCGAACATCACGCGGCGCATCCAGAGCGGCGGCGTCCCCTGCATCAGTTTCTGCATCTGGACGATCACGTCGTCGATATCGCGGATGCGCGAGTTCTTCACCGGAAAGACGCGCTTGTTGTGAACGCGCACGGCGGCGAGATCGCTCATGCCGAGTGTGAACAGCACGGAGCAGTTCTCCAGCACTTCCACGCGCTCGACGAGCGGATCGTGGCCCGTGCCGTCGTCGTCGCCCATGTCTTCCATCACGCAGCGGCCGTTATTGGCGGCCTTGCCGCCAGCCGGGGCTTTGCGGCCGGTCTTCGAGAAGCTAACCACGTCGACGAATTCGGCACCGTCGCGGCCGACATCGTAGAACACGACCTGCTTCGCCGATGCGAAATTCGCATCGCATTGCACGAGGCTGTTGGTCGTGACGGCTATGCGAAGATGCGCGGCGTCCATTGGATAAGTCCTCTCGTTGCTGGCGGTCGATCACGTCATGGGTTGGTTCTTGACCGGCACCTCGTAGCCGAGGCGTGCTCGGTATCTTGCAGGCAGCGTGCCATCCGGCGAGCGTGCCTGCCATTTGGGAAGTTCGGCGAGCGTGATCTTCCCGTTTTCCAGCGCCTCGGCCGGAACGATGTAGAGGTCTTCGCCATACGGCAGATAGAAGTCGACTGGATAGACGGAGGCGTTCCGGTGCAACTCGGTTATCTCGATGACGAGCGCATCCGTGCCGATCTTCAGCGGGAAACTCGCGCAGTCGAGGCGGAAATGGCGGTTGAACGTCGCAAACGGCTTCCTGAACTGGTTCAGGCTTCGCTTCTCGTCCGAGTATTTTTTGATCTCGCCGATGATGTCCGCGTAATACTCCGCCATCATCGCATCGATATAGGCGTCCGGGTAAGGCTGACGGACTGCGTCCATGTACCAGACGGCGGCGCTTTCGATCAGCTTTAATCCAGCGGGTGAAATGCGCAGCCACAGTACTTCGCGCGCGACCTCTCCCTTGATGTCGAGAAGGCCGTTCTTCATCGAGATTTCGCCGAGGCGGTGGAAGGTCAAGAGGCGCACAACGCGCAGGATGCGATAAATCTCGGCTCCGATCTTGTCGGAGAGCGACTTGCGGGGAAGGTCGGTATATCTCTGCCAGTATGATACACCTTCCGCCCCCGCAAGGCGCGCTTCATGAAATGCGTCGAGCATCATGAAGGTTCTGCACGCTCCGAGGGCCAGCGGCATTGGCGCTTCGGAGTCTGCGTCTGCCGGCGCGAATGAGATAAGTTTTCGCGCCGTGGACAGCTCTATCTGCCGATGTTCGGGCAGGCGAAGCTGCGGTGAACAGCTGTCGGAAAGACCGGCGACGATATCGTCGAGAAGCGGCATGTTTCACTCGATCCGTTTACGGAAAATCCTTAGCTGGCGTCATCGGGGCGAACTGCCAGGAACACCCCCGAAGCCGGGAAGCGCGAGAAGCGCTCATAACTGCTGGTAGAGTGCCGCGACCGGTTCAGGGCCGGTCGCGAAAGGGTCGCTTGCTTACCACGTGTTGAGGAGCCACTCGCGGTCCTTCGTGTATTCCATGTGCGTGAAGAGCGCGTTCGCGATCGACTCGCCGAGCAGCATCGCACCGCGATAGCCCATGAGCGGATGCCGGTAGAGACCGGCGCGGTCGAAGGACGGGAAGCCCACGCGCACCATCGGGATGTTGGCGTCGATGGCGATGTAGCGGCCCTTCGAATGACCAAGGATGATGTCGGGCTTCGTGGCCGGATCCTTGCAGCGCTTCTCCAGTTCCCAGAGATCGGCGTTGCAGACGACTTCCATATCCCAGTTGACCTTATCCTTCAGGTCCTTGATGCGGCTGTCGCGCTTGTAGCGGCCGTTGTCGTCGCCGAGCATCAGGATCGTCGGCTTCAGTTCGACCTCGGTGCAGAAATCCGCGAGGCCGAGCACGAGGTCCGGGTGGCCGTAGATCGCGACTTTCTTGTCCGCGAAGAACATGTGCGCGAGGTCTTGCAGCGCGTCGATCGCGACGCCGCGTTCATGGGCGAGGCTGTCCGGGATCGCCTTGCCGGTGATGCGGCTGATCTCTTCGAGCATCGCGTCGGTGTTGGCGATGCCGTAGGGCGTCGCGAGCTTCGCGGCAGGCACACCGAAGGCGTTCTGGAGGTGCTGCGCGGCCGGGTCGCTCTCATAGCGGGCGAGCGAGATGGATGCGAGGGCGTTCGGGGCGTCCGCGATGTCCTCGACCGTGGTGCGGCCGTGCGTCGAGATCGACTTGTCGGGCATCATCGGGGAGTCGAAATCCTCGATGTCGAAGAAGAAGTGAGCGTCGACGCCCATTTCCTTCACGTAGTGCTTGAGCTGAACGAGGTCGCCCGGATTGATCCAGCCGGGGAAGAAGTTGAGCTTGCCTGAGGGCGTCGTCTTCGTCTTCGCGATGTCCTTGACGACGGAAAGCACGCACTCGGCATAGCCGCCGACCTGGCTCGACTTGAAGCTCGGCGTATGCACGACCGGGATGTGAAATTTCCGGTTCGGGAACATCTCCTTGAGCTTCTTCTGCACGCGCACCACAGCGCCTTCGCAGTCGTCACCGATAACTTCGGTCGAGCAGGTGGTGATGAGCGGGATCACGCGCAGTTCGGGATACCGCTGGGCCAGAACGACAATGCCGTCCTCGATGCGGTCATGGCCGCCGAACACCGCCGAGTCCTCATGGAGCGACGACGACGCGATGTCGAAGTTTTCCTTGAAGTGCTGGGCGAACAGCAGACGCACGAACATCGTGCAGCCCTGACCGCCGTGAACGAGCGGAATGCAATCCTTGATGCCGATACCGGCATATTGTGCGCCTGCCGGCTGGCAGTCGTACATGGGGTTGATGACGCCAACCCGGTCTTTCGAGACAACTTCGCAACCCATGGGGGTCAACCTTTCGAGAATAGTGTTCCGGTTCCCGCCGCGTGGTTCGCGCGGCGGGGGCTGGCCCCGGAGGGCCGATTCAGATGGTTTGGCTCTAGTAGAGCGTGTGCGTCAGCTCGCCGTTGAGCGACTTCGTGATCGTGTGCTCCACAAGGCGGTCCTTCAGTTCCGCCAGAAGGCTGTCGATCTGGTCCGCGCTTGCCTCGTTGATCCACGAAAAGCGCTCGCGGAAGTCTTGCACCATGATCTTGGCGTCGGCGTAGAACAGCCGGTCCATCGGCGTTTCGAGCACCGGCTTTCCGCCCTTCAGGAGGATGGCAGCCGTCTTGATGATACCGTCGATGTTTTCCTGACGGTCCCACGAGCGGGAGAAGAACTGCCACAGGCAGCGCTCCTGCACATATGCGAACAGTTGGTCGATCTTTTCCATGGTCAGGCGGCCTCAAGCACGGGGGCGGTCTTCTTCGCGCCGCGGATGTCCTTGGCGGCGAGGGAGAGGAGCGGGTTGTTGGTGGCGTTGTAGATGTCGCGGGCCATGTTCACGAAGCCCTCAAAGCCCATGTAGGGGCCGTTGTGGTACGCGTGGCCGTTGATGTACGGGATGTGCAGCTTCTTCACGAGTTCGCCGACGCGCGGGCCCGTAAAGATCACGTCCGGGTGCACATGCTGGAGGATTTCGAAGAATTCCAGCTCGTTGCCGTCGTCGACGTAGTAGGTGCCGGCCGCGCCGCGGGCGATAACCTTCTCGAAGTCTTCCTGATGGCCGAACTTCGAGGACATCGCGACAACCGTCATCCCCATGTCGTCTTCGACCGATTTCGTCCAGTGCCAGAGGCGCGGACCGCCGGTCCAGATCGCCATCTTCTTGCCCTTGAGGCGCTCCTTGTACCAGTCGAGCTGCGGCTTCCACTTCGCGTATTCTTCCGCGATGAGGGCTTCGCCCCGTTCTTCGATACCGAAGAAGGCGCAGACCTTGCGGATGCCTTCTGCCATGTAGTTGAAGCCCCACGAGTCGATGTCGAGGCGCGGAATGCCGTAGCGCTTCTTCAGTTCGTTCGCGATGTAGCCCGCCGAGCGCGCGCAGTTCACGACATTGAGCTGAGCGCGATGCATGGAGCGCAGTTCGTCGTAATTCGCGTTGCCGGTGAAGTGCGCGATGACCTGAATGCCGAGGCGGTCCCAATATTGCTGAAGAAGCTGGGTGTCGCCCTGGATGTTGTAGTCGCCAATGAAGTTGATGGTGTATTCGCTCTTGATCTCCGGCTCGACCTGGCCAACCTTGTCGTTGATCCAGCCAATGTTGAGCACGTGGTGGCCCTTCGACTGCGAAACGCCGGCGAAGCCAGGGCATTCAACCGTGAAGATGTCGACGTCGGGACGCTCGCCCATCACCTTCTTGACGGTGTGGCGGATGTCGTCGCCGATGAGCGCGGTCGGGCATGTCGTGTAGACGATCATGCGCTTGACGTCTGGCATCTCGTCGAAAGCTTCGTTGATCGCCTTTTCGAGCCGCTTGTCGCCGCCGAACACGATGTGGCTTTCCTTCATGTCGGTCGACCAGACGTATTTCATCTGGAAGTGGCCGTTGTCGCTCGGGTAGCGCTTGGTGTGCCAGGTGTCGTAGGCGCAGCCGACGGGGCCGTGGATCATTTGGATCGTGTCTTTCAACACGCCGCCGATCACGAGCTTCGCGCCGCAGAAGGAGCAGCCGCGCTCGGAGAGCGTACCGGGGATGGTCGGCGCGTTGGAGACAGGAAGGAAATCGCGCGTGTCTTCGCCGTCAACCTTCAAATAGATATGCTTTTGGCGCTCCGGAATATCCGTATCGCACTTGAGAAGTACCATAGGCATGGCAGTTAATCCTCAAACTTGCTGGTCTATGCTATCCGTTCGGCAGAAGACGGAGCGTTGTGATCCAGCCTATTGCAGGGAGCGTGCCAAACTGCGCCAAAAGCTGTTCCCTATGCGATATAACTTTAATGTCGCCCGGAGAATGAGCGCGCGGGCGTGCTATTACGCATTATATATAGCTATGAGGCGCAAACCGCTGTCCCATGGGCGTTCGCGTGCGTATGGTTTCGCACATCTTCGTTCTTTGCCGTACAGGCGACCGTCCGCGCGCGTACTATTTCGGGCCCACGATCTGATAAACGATCCGAAGCACGTCTGGCACGATGGTTGCGCACCTATTCGCGAAATCGCATCAGGAGAAGAGCCAATGCCCGAAAACGTACTTGAACGAACGAAATCCGAAACTTCGCACGCGGGCGTTATCCGCGCGGCGGTTTCGACCCGTGACGGCCGGAAGATCAACCTGCATTTCGGCGCGACGGACACGTTCTTTATCTACGATGCCAGCGTAGAAGGCGCGGTGCTCGTCGAAAAGCGGTCCATCTCGGAACTGGCGCTCGAAGGAGAAGACGTGCGCGATACCGCATGCCGCATCCTCGCTGACTGCAAGGTGCTTCTGCTCGAAAAGGTCGGCGCCAATCCGCGCGCGATGCTTGAAGCGGCGGGCATCGAGCCAATCGAAAAGTACAAGGGCGAACAGGTCGAAACGGCACTCGCCGCGGTATTTGCGGAGAAGGCGTCATGAGCGGCACACTCGCAATCGACAGCACCGGCTTCCGCCTCGCGCATGCGATGCTGCGCGTGAGCGACCTCGACGCGGCGCTCGACTTCTACACCGGCAAGCTCGGCATGCGCGTGCTTCAGCAGCGCGACCACAAGAAGAACCAGTTCACGCAGGTCTATCTCGGCTATGCGGGCGGCTTCGATCAGATGGCGCTCGAACTGGTGTTCAACTGGATGCAGGACGAGCCCTACCAGCGCGGGCAGGATTTCGGCCATATCGCCATCGAAGTAAAGGGCATCTACGGGCTGTGCAACCGGCTGAAGGAAGCGGGCGTGCCCATGCCGCGCGAGCCGCGATCCCAGAAGCACGGCCACACGACAATCGCGTTCATCGAAGATCCGGACGGACATCGCATCGAGCTGTTCGAGCCCGTACCGGCCGAAAACGCAGCCGAACCGGCGGAAAGCGTCGCCGCAACCTGATCCCAAGAAGGCACCCCCGCGAACGCCTCGCGCGTTTTCGTACATCGCCGAACGCAAGGAGCTAACATGTCCGTCGAATCCGCCATCGCCTATATCACCCGCATGCGCGAGGACAACGATTTCCACCATCTCATCAACGCGAAGAGCGATGACGAGGAAGCCGCGTGGGCTCTGATCCGCGAGCAGGGCTACGACTTCACGCTGGAGGAATTTCAGAAAGCGCGCGACACGATCTATGAGGAATTCGGCATCTCGCCACTTTGACAAAACGCCGCCGCCGGAACCGCTTTCGGCTCCGGCGTCGTTCGGCTCAACTCAGCTCACGGCCCCGCTGATAGCTCAGCACGGCATTGCGTTTCGCTTCGAAATGCTCGGAGATCTGGAGCGCCTCTTCCGCTGACAAATCGATGCCGTGTTTGCGGGCCGATTGCGCGAGATTGTCCGGGCCCTGCATCGCTAGGGCTGCGACTGCCGAGTTCGCAAGCGACGAGAGGCGCCGCCGCATTCCCTCGTCGCACTCGGCGAGCAGACTTTCACGCAACCGTCCTGGAACGTAGCTTTCTTCGGTAGCGCGGGCAGCACCGTTCGTCGACGTACCGAGTGCGCTCGCCGCCGCAGCCGTCGCGATATCGAGGAGTACGCGATGGTACAACTGCGTGGGCGATAGACGCTCCAGAGTTTCGGTGTTCATGCTGCTGCCTCTTTACGACGGAACTGTTTGTAGTTGATGGCGTATTTTTCCATGCGAAGCCCGAGCATGCGCCGGGTCAGGCCAAGCTCCCTTGCCGCTTCGGTCATATTGCCATGGTGCGCTTTCAGCGCCTCCACGATCATTTCGTATTCAACGGCTTGAAGCTTGGCTTCAATCGTCATGCCCGACGGTGCGCCGGGCGTAGTTTCGGGCGTCTGAAGCGACGGCGGCAGATTGTAACCGTGAATGACGCCATCCTCCGCGAGGATCACCGAGCGCTCGATGACATTTTCCAACTCGCGGACATTGCCCGGCCAATGATAGGCAATGAGCATGTTCAGCGCGGGCGTGGAAATCCGCGTCACGTCCTTGCCCGTCTCGGCCGCGTACTTCGTCACGAAATAATCCGCGAGCAGGATGATATCGCTCGACCGGTCGCGCAGTGGCGGGATGGTAATCGGGAACACGTTCAGCCGGTAATAGAGGTCTTCGCGGAACGTGCCTTTGTCCACCATGTCCAGAAGGTTGCGATTCGTGGCAGCGATGATGCGGACATCCACATTCACCGGCTTCATGCCGCCGACGCGTTCGAACGTCTTCTCCTGAAGCACGCGCAAAAGCTTTGCCTGCATGGACAGCGAAAGCTCTCCCACCTCATCGAGGAAGATGCTGCCGCCATGCGCCATCTCGAAGCGGCCCTTGCGCATTGCGATGGCGCCAGTGAACGAGCCTTTCTCGTGGCCGAACAACTCGCTTTCGACGATGTTTTCAGGCAGCGCCGCGCAGTTGAACTTGATGAACGGGCCGTCCGCTGTGATGCTGTTATAGTGGATCGCGTTCGCGACGAGTTCCTTGCCCACGCCGCTTTCACCGAGGATGAGCACGGTAGCTTTGGTGAAGGCAACCTTGTGAATGAGGCTGTACACGTCCTTCATCGGCTTTGAATTTCCGATGATGTTGGATGGCTTGAAGCGCTCCTTCAGTTCCGCGTTGAGGCGCTTGTTTTCGGCTTCGAGCCTCACCTTGTCCACGTTTTCGAGGAGGTAAAGCTCTACGGCGGGCGCGATGATCGAAGCAATCGTCGCGAGAAGCTCCACATCCTGCTTCAGAAGCCGACGATTGATATAGACGCGCTCGGCGCTGATCGTTCCGAGCACGCGCTTCGAATGAACGATTGGTACGCAAAAGAACGAAGTGTTCCCGTTCACGCCGTCGCCGCTGATCGTTTGATTGGCCGAGCCGGGGTTGTCGCGAAGCTTCGGGATGATGATCGGCTTTCCCGCCTCCACCACCTTGCCGGTTATGCCCTCGCCCGGCGAATAGATGCCCTTCGCCTTCTGTTCGTCCGTCAGGCCGAAGCTCGCGTGAATGAAGATCGTTTCGGACTGGCGGTCATAGAGCGTCACCATGGCGCGAACGATCTTCAGGCGCTGCTGCATCACATTCAGGATGATGGAAAGCGAGCTTGCGAGATCTTCGCTGTCGTTAATGATTTCGCTGATCTGATAAAGGATCGGCAGCACGTTGACGCGGCATTCGCCCGTAAAACAATGCGTGAAATCATCGGAAATGTCGTCAAGTTCGACAGAGACCGAGCGTTGGATCGGCATCAGCGCCTCCCCGCTGCGGTCAGGCAGGCGCGGCACGAATAGGAACGAAATGCCGGGAAGGCAGGCGGAAGGCCGCCATCAACGAGAAAGTAACCGTTCATTTTTTCTCACATTTTCAGCCGCCAGACGGCGGATGGCCCTCAAGGGGCGGCGATAGCGGGAGGAAACGAACATTTTGTAGCGTTTCAGACTTCCGCAGAGTGCGTTCGCCATCGAATGCAAGCATCCTGCCATAGCTATATCGACATAGGAATAGCTTTTTGGCCTGGCAATTGCTCTTGGAGAGGTCATGCCGGTCACGAAAGGGTTATCCATGCCGCTGTACGCTGCCGAACAATCCGAACTCTTTGGGGTCAAAATCATCATGATAGACATGGATGCGGTCGGCTGCTGGGGGTGGTCCCGCACCGTCGAGGCCCAACTGCAAGCTGGACAGCGTCGCGCGTACAATTGGGAGAGCAGCCGTACATTCTCGAACAGTTCGCCGGCTGCTCCTCGCTGGCCCGACGTACCCCGACGCGCTGCGGCGGCCTGACGCTTTTTCGCGCCCGGCGGTGGTGCTGGCACATTCATTGCTGTATCGTCATCAATACAGGAGTGAGCCGAATGAACGCCGACGAAATCCTAGCGCTCAAGACCGAGCCAGACTGCGCCCATAATAACAAAGAGAAGTCCGGTTGCGCGCGGCCCCAGCCCGGTTCGACCCAGGGCGGGTGTTGCTTTGACGGCGCGAGGAATGCGCTCCTGCCCATCGCGGACGCCGCCCATATCGTGCACGGCCCTATCGGCTGCGCCGGGTCGTCATGGGACAATCGCGGCTCGCGGTCCTCCGGCGCCGATACCTTCCGCATGGGCATGACGACCGACCTCTCCGACATGGATGTGATCCTCGGTCGCGGTGAGAAGCGGCTGTTTCACGCCATCCGCCAGTGCGTCGAGGCCCACCGACCGCCTGCGATCTTCGTCTACACGACCTGCGTGCCCGCCATGCATGGCGACGACATCGTCGCTGTCTCCAAGGCGGCGTCGAAGCGCTTCGACCTGCCCGTCATCCCGGTCGATTGCGCGGGATTCTACGGCAACAAGAATCTTGGCAACCGCATCGCGGGCGATGTCGTCTACAAGCGCGTCATCGGCACGCGCGAGCCGGACCCGGTACCCGCCTCCGCCGAACGCCCCGGCATCCGCACTCACGATGTGAACCTCATCGGCGAGTGGAACGTCGGCGGCGAGTTCTGGAACGTCGCGCCGCTGTTCGATGAACTCGGGCTGCGCGTGCTCTGCACCTTCTCCGGCGACGCGCGATTTCGCGAGGTTCAGACCATGCATCGCGCGGAAGCCAACATGGTCGTTTGCTCGAAGGCGATGATCCATGTCGCGCGCCATTTGAAGGAAGATCACGGCACACCGTTCTTCGAGGGCAGCTTCTACGGCGTGCGCGATACCTCGAACGCGTTCCGCGACTTCGCGCGGCTCATCGGCGATGCGAACCTCACCGACCGCACGGAAGCGATGATCGCGCGGGAGGAAGCCCGCGTGACATCGGCGCTCGCGCCCTTTCGCGACCGGCTTTCCGGCAAGCGCGTGCTCGTCTTCGCGGGCGGCTACAAATCATGGTCGCTCGTTTCCGCCATGCAGGATCTAGGCATGATCGTGGTCGCCACCGGCACGGAGAAATCCACCGAGGAAGACAAGGCGCGCATCAAGGCGCTCATGGGCGACGACGCGCTGATGATCTCCGACAACGACCAGAACGGCCTGATCCGCGCGTTCCACGACGGGGCTGCGGATCTGATGGTTGCGGGCGACCGCTATATCTACTCGTCGCTCAAATCGCGCATTCCGTTCCTCGACATCGACCACGTGCGGCGCATCGGCTATGCGGGCTATGAGGGCGCCATCGAGCTTGCCCGCAATGTGGAGCGCGCGGTCAATTCGCCCGTGTGGCGCAAGGCCGGAATGCGCCCGCAAGTCCAGCGGCGGGCGGCTTGACCATGGCTGAGATCGTTCTGCCCACGAAGGCGCTTGCCGTCAATCCGCTGAAGACCAGCCAGCCCATCGGCGCGTCGCTTGCGATCCTCGGCCTCGCCGAAGCGATGCCGCTGGAGCATGGCGCGCGCGGCTGCACGTCTTTCAACAAACTGTTCTTCATGCGCCATTTCCGCGACCCCATCGCACTCCAGACGACGGCGATGGACCAACTCACCACGGTGCTCGGCGCGGACGGCAATGTGGTCGAGGCGCTCGCCACGATCTGCGCAAAGGACAAACCGGAGGTCATCGGCCTCATCACGACCGGGCTTTCCGAGGTGCAGGGTGCAGACGTGCCGTCCACGATTCGCGCCTTCCGCCAGCGCCACCCGGGATATGACGGCGTGGCGATTGTCCCGATCAGCGCGTCGGATACGCTCGGCAATCTCGAAACAGGGTTTGCGGCGGGCGTCGAGGCAATCCTCGATACGCTCGTGCCGCAGGCCGCGTCGAACGTGGCCCGCCCGCGTCAGGTGAACGTGCTGCCCTCGGCGATGCTGACGCCGGGCGACGTCGAGGCCGTGAAAGACTGGATCGCGTCGTTCGGGCTCTCGGCGGTTGTCGTGCCCGACATTGCGGACTCGCTCGATGGCCACCTTACCGATGATGGCTATCGCACGCTGACCTATGGCGGCGCGGCGCGTGCGAGCATCGCGACCATGGCAGAATCGGCGGCGACGCTCGTCATCGGCCCGTCGCTCGACAAGGCCGCCGACGCTTTGCGCGAGCGGACGGGCGTTACGGACTGGCGTTTCTCCGGCCTCATGAGCGTCGACGAATGCGACGCCTTCAGCCGCGCGCTGTCCGGCATCGCGGGCGTGCCCGTGCCTGCCGGCTTCCAGCGCAAGCGCGCGCAGCTTCTCGACGCGATGGTGGATACGCAGTTCCAGATTGGCGGCGCGAAAATCGCCATCGCGGCGGACCCGGACCTGCTGGCAACCCTCGTGCGCTTTTATCAGGCGATGGGTGCTGAGATCGTCGCGGCCGTCGCGTCGGCCCGGGCGCAGCACCTTGCGACGCTGCCACTGCCGCAAGTCGTCGTCGGCGACCTCGAAGACTTCGAATGGCTCGTGCGCGAAACGGGCGCGGAAATGATCGTGACGAATTCCCACGGCGCGGAGATCGCGAAGCGGACGAAAACGACGCTCTTTCGCGCGGGCTTCCCGCTCTACGACAGCTACGGCGCGCACAGCCGCGTGTGGGTCGGCTATGGCGGTGCGCGAAGCACGCTATTCGAGACTGCGAACCTGCTCGCCGCCCATTACCGCGAACTCGCGCCCTACCGCTCGATCTACTGGCAGGGCACGCCCCGCGACGACGAAACGGATCGAAAAGCATGTTGAGAATTGCCTTTGCCACGAGCGACCGCCAGACGGTCAACCTTCATTTCGGCGGCGCGGAAGCGCTGATGCTTTACGATGTGGCTCCAGGGCAGGCTGATCTCGTCGGGTTCATGGAGTTTCCGAAGGCTGAACAGGAAGGGGAGACGACCCGCGTCGGCTTGACCGGGACCGACAAGGACAAGGTCATTCCGAAGCTCGACTTCGTGCAGGAATGCGCCGCCGTCTATGCGGCCTCCATCGGCGCGTCTTCGATCCGCCGCCTGATGGCGCTTGGCGTGCAGCCGATTATCGTGGACGAGGGCCACGACATCATCGACCTCTTGAATGAAGTCAGCCTTGCGATCGTGCATGGCGGCCTGCCTTGGGTCGACAAGGCAAAGGCACGCGCCGAGGCGGCGAAGACGCAGCCGACGCTGTCCGGCATCGAACCCGCGCGGCACGATCTGATCACCTCGATAGACGACTGAGCTGAAAGGTGCGTGGCGGTACACGACGGCGTCGTTTCGTTCGCTCCGGTACGATCACGAATAAATATCGCGCGATATATAGCTGGCACGACCCTTGCTGTACTCAACGCATTGAAAGCGTTTGCCAGTTGGCGAAGTGGAAAGAATAGTCAATGGGTGTGCTCACCAGCGCTTCCACCATCCTCGAAGACATGGCCCCGCCGAGCGCACTGTTCGGCCACGCCGCCGAAGCGGTGGGAGCGCCGAAGGTGTGGGACTTCCTCGGCAATGTTCCGGTGCCGCTGCGCCATCGCATCCATGACGGCGTCGAGGCGCGGGTGATCGAGCACTTCGCCGCCGGAGGCCGTCCGCTCAAATGCTGCTTCCCGCACGGGCGCGGCGGAGAAACGCCTTTCGACCGGCTGCGTTTCATCCGCGATCTAGCCGACTATCCCAACATGATCGTCTCGGCGGAACACGGCAACATCTTCAACCGGCGCTTTCAGGCGGAGTTCGTGGAGCGGGGTGCGTTCGCGTCCTGCCAGCCGGACGGCGTGGCGGATGTATTCGCCGACTGCGGCCTCGTCGATCCGAAAGGGTTCATCGGCGTCTATGCGGTCGCGCCGTTCGTGCTCCTGATCGACCGCACGCAGATCGGCTCCCTCCCCGTGCCCCGCCGATGGGCCGACCTGATGGAGCCGGACTATCGCGGACAAGTCGTCTTCGGCGGCTGGAAGCGCGAGGATCAGCGCCGCTACAGCGCCTACAACAAGTTCTTCCTGCTCGCGATGGCGAAGGAGTTCGGGCTCGATGGCGTGCGCCGCCTCGTCGCGAACGTGCCAGGGCTGATGCATTCTGCGCAGATGCCGCGCCTTGCCGGAACCGACGCTTCGATGGGCGGCATCTACGTGCTGCCGTGGTCTATGGCCGACATGTGCCCGCGCCGCGACCGCACGCAGGTCGTCTGGCCCGAAGACGGCGCGCTCGCCTACCCGCTGTGGCTCACCGTCAAGGCGGCCCGCGCGAATGCCGTGGCGCCGCTCGTCGACTATTTTCACGGCGACGCGCTCGCCCGCACGCTCAACGCCAACCGCTATCCCGCGCTTGCGCCGGGTGTCGCGCCGCGTTTGCCGCCCGGCGCGCGCTTCAAATGGATCGGCTGGGATTTCGTCCGTCATCGTTCGACGGGCGAAGTCATCAAGGCCGCGTGCCGCGCCTTTGAAGCGGCGCAGGATGCGGCGGCTGCCGCGCGAAAGGAGTTTCTGCCATGCGCGTGATCACCGTTGCGGGACCGCCGTCTGTCGGCAAGACCGCCGTCATCCTCAAGACGGCCGAACTTCTGAACAGGCCCGGCCAGCGCGTCGGCATCGTCAAGTTCGACTCGCTGTCGACATCCGACGACAAGCTCTATCAGCGCGCAGGGCTGCCGGTGACGGTGGGCCTCGCGGGCAATGTCTGCCCGGACCATTTCTTCGTCAGCAACATCGACGATTGCCTCGGCTGGGGCCGCGATCAGGCGCTCGACATGCTGATCGCGGAAAGCGCGGGGCTGTGCAACCGCTGCTCGCCCCACGTGCAAGGCACGCTCGCCGTCTGCGTGGTGGACGCGCTCTCGGGCGTGCATACGCCGAAGAAGATCGGGCCGATGCTGAAGCTCTCCGACATCGTCGTCATCACCAAGGGCGACATCGTGAGCCAGGCCGAGCGCGAGGTTTTCGCGTTCAACGTCCGGCTCGCCAATCCGCGTGCGACCATCCTGTTCTTCAACGGCATCACCGGACAGGGGGCGGGCGAACTTGCGCATCGCCTCGAAGCCGCGCAGAGCATCGAACGCCTCGAAGGGCGCCGCCTGCGCTTTCCGATGCCGTCCGCCGTATGTCCTTACTGCATCGGCGAAACGGTCATCGGCGAGGACTATCAGCGCGGCAATGTCCGCAAGATGACCTTCGGATGCGCCGGACATGAAGGTTGATCCGCTGATGCTCACGCTTGGAGACCTGACGCGCACGCACCCGGCTTTTGCCGACCTCCTCGCCCAGACGGGCGGCGAGGGCGCGAAGCCATCGCGAACGGTCGCCTCGTGGCTAGCCTCGCTCACCGACGAGCGGCTTTCCGACATCGGCATGGGGCGCGAACAACTGCTCTCTCATATCGTGGCGCTCGCAGAACAGGTGGAAGCGCTGAAGGCTCCTTCTCAGGTCACAGTGCGCTCGCTGACGATCCTCGGCGGACGCGACAAGAAGGGCGAAGCCGAGCGCCTCGATCTCGAACTTCGCGCGGGCGACGTGCTGTGCATCGTCGGGCCGACGGGGTCCGGCAAGAGCCGCCTTCTCGCCGACATCGAGTGTCTTGCGCAGGGCGATACGCCGTCCCGCCGCCGCGTGCTGGTCAATGGCGAAGCGCCGGACCCATCCTGGCGCTATGCGTCGGATCGAAAGCTCATCGCGCAGCTTTCGCAGAACATGAATTTCGTGGTCGACCTCACCGTGGGCGAGTTCGTGGCGATGCACGCCGACTGCCGCATGGTCGAGGACCGCGACCGTATCGTGGACGAAGTAATTGCCTGCGCGAACGAACTCGCAGGCGAGAGCTTCTCCGCGGCCGTGTCGTTGACGCAGTTGAGCGGTGGGCAGAGCCGTGCGCTGATGATCGCCGACACGGCACTTCTTTCTGCTTCCCCCGTGGTGCTTATCGACGAGATCGAAAATGCGGGCATCGACAGGAAGCGCTCGCTCGACCTGTTGATCGCGAGCGAAAAAATCGTTCTCATCTCGACGCATGATCCGATTCTTGCGCTGATGGGGACGAGGCGAATCGCCGTGAGAAATGGGGCGGTCGCAGGCGTCATCGAAACGGGGGCTGACGAGCGCGCGAACCTCGCGGTGCTCGAACGGATCGACTGCGAACTGATGGCCTTGAGGCACCGCCTGCGCAGCGGCGAGCGCATCGACGCGCCGCTGGCGTGGGCCGGTTTGCTTGCGAAGGATTGAAAAGAAGGGATTATGCATGGACGCGCTGAAGCTGCTTCACGAACGCCGCTCCTGTTCTGCGCTGACCGAACCCGCTCCAGAAGGCGAGGCGCTCGATGCGATCCTGAAGGCGGCGCTTCGCGTGCCCGACTTCCAGCACTTGCGGCCGTATGAGTTCATCGTTGCCAGGGGCGATGGACTTGCGCGCCTCGGCGCGCTGATGGAGGTGGCGGCGAAAGCATCGGGCAAGAGCGAGGAGATCGTGAAGCGCGCGCCCAAAATGCCGCTGCGCGCGCCGCTCGTCATCGTGGTGGTGGCCAAGGCGCGCGAGAGCGACGTCGTTCATCTGTTCGAGCAACAACTTACGGCGGGTTGCGCCGTCATGGCGATGCAGATGGCAGCGGTGGCGCAGGGGTTCGGCGGCATCTGGCGCTCCGGCTGGGCGATGTTCGACCGCAACCTGCATCACCTGCTTGAGCTTGGCGAGAAGGACCAGATCGTGGGCTTCCTTTATCTGGGCACGCCGAAGGAAGAGCCCGCGCCCGCGCCGGTCGTCGATGCATCCGCTTATGTGCGGATGCTTTAGGCGGGTGGGTTGCAGTCTTCCGCTCTACGCCGTTGATCGCGACCGCCGGAACCGGCACCCGCCATTTGAGTTTCGGTTGTATCCCCGCCCATACAGGACGCGCTGACGCTCCTGCGGGCGCCCGTATAATCGAAAGGAAGCACAATGGCCGACACGTCTGTTTCCGATCCGCACCATCACACCCAGAAGATGCATGCGGCGCTCACGGATCTTGCAAAGCACATGCGCGAGGACATCGACAAGGTCGACGAGCCGAAGTTTCGCGCCATGTTCGAGACGAGCGCCGAGGTGCTGACGGGCCTCGCCAAGGCTTTCTCGGACTATGACCAGAAGCAGGAAAAGGCGTTCTCTAACTGAGGCTTGGCAGCCGAGGTGCCGCGCAATGCAGTGCGGCACCTCTCGCGTGAGTTTTGCTAGAAGCGAACCGTGCCGGTGAACACAACTTCGCGCGGGGAGCCAAGAAAAGCCGTGTTAGCACCCTTTGTAGCTGTGCCCGGGTCGCCGATGATGCTGCCCGGCATGACCGCCGCCCAAGATTTTTCGTCGAACACGTTGTTGACGTTCAGCCGCAGTGTGGTCTTTCGGCCGAAAACCTCCGTTTCATAGCGCGCGCCGAGATCGACGGTTGTGAAAGCATCGGCCCATGACGTGTTCACGTTGTTCACCGCACGCTCTCCCACATAATGCACGTTGGCGCTGGCCACGAGGTTTTCGACCCACGGCACATAGTATTCCACGAGGATGTTGGCCTGAACTTCGGGCACGCCGATGATCTGCTTGCCCTCGGCATTCGGATCGACCGCATCAAGGAGCTTCGGGTCGAGGAACGTCACGCCTGTGAGCAAATGGATATTCTCGTAGACCTGTCCACCCGCCTGAAATTCGACGCCCTGATTTCGCTGGTTACCCGCTTCATTAACGACGGTGCCATCGACATAGGCGAAGGGGCGCTCGATCTGGAATATCGCGACGCGCGCGTCGATGCCGCCGAGCTTCGCTTTGACGCCCGCCTCGTATTGTTCGCTGCGATACGGGTCAAGCGTCCGGGTTACGCCGCCCGCCGTGAGCGTATCGCCCTTTTGCAGACTGTCGGCGTAGGCCACGTAAGTCGTGATATTCTGAAGCGGCTTGAACATCAGCGCTGCGGTCGGACTGAAACCGTCCGTATAGGTTTCGCTCGTCTGAACGCCGCTGGCGTTGTAGCCGTGCGAGCCGATCCAGCTATAGCTGCCCACCGCCATTGCCGAGAAATAGCGATTCAAGGTGATGGTGTCGCCGACGATCACGCTCTGCTGCCATCCGTCCGAACTCTTGTACATCGGCGGACGTCCCGGAATGTAGATCGGAGCCACCTCAAGCGGATCGTAAATATCCCGATTTGTGACGAGAGTTTTCGTCAACGCGCTGGTTTGGGGAGAACTATACGCCTCTGTCCGATAGCCGGTCGTGCCAAGAACCACCTCGTGGCCGATGCCGTAGGTGTCGAGCTTGCCGTTCAGATTTGCAGTGTTGCTGAACGCATCCGTGCGAGCAGGCGGGGTGGCCGGATTGGCGGACAGGCTTTGCGTGAACTTCGTTCCATCGGCGGAGATGGCGTTCGAGACCGATGAGAAGAAGCGATCCGTTCGGTTGTGAAGGACGCCCGCCGTCAGGTTCCAGCCGTTGCCGAAGTCGTGCTTGATCTTGGCGCTTTCCGTATCGACCTCATAGCGCGATGAGGTGAATTCTTGCCCGTAGCCCGCTTGCGTGGGATCGAGCTTCGGAAGCTGAATGCTCGTGGGGACATTCGAAAAGTAGTTCGGCACCGAGAACCCGCCCGGGTAGCCGGACTTCTGGTAGTTGTAGTAGCTCGCGTTCACTTCAAGCACAGTATTGTTCGAAAAGCGGAAGTCGAACGCGCCCGAGGCGAGCTTGCGGTCGAGATGGCTCGTCGAAACGTAGCCGCTCCCCTCTTCATTCACGAAGTTCAGGCGGTAACCGAAGAAGCCGTTCGGGCCGACACGCCCGCCGACATCGGCATGGGAAAGCCAGCCGCCGTTTGTCGAATAGCCGGTCGTGAATTCGTTCAGGAAATAATCCGTCGGCCGCTTCGCCACGAAATTGAACATGCCGGCGGGGTTCGCCGGGCCGTAGAACGCACCCGTGAGACCGTTGACGACCTCGATATGGTCGATCATCTCAAGCGGCTGCGCGGTCACGGCAAAGATGTTCATGCCGTCGAGGCGCGTGTTGGCGAAGGTGTCGCCTTCAAAGCCGCGCGACTGAGGGCGCCCCACGTCGATACCGCCGCGCGGTTCGAGTTGGGCCGATGGGACATATTTCAGCGCCTGATCGAGGCTGCGAACTTGCTGGTTGTCGAGCACCTTCTGATCGACAACGTCGATGGAATAGGGCGTGTCGAGAAGTTTGACGTTCGCGAAAGGTCCGATCGAGGCCGTTTGCGGAGTGAAGCCGCTCGGGCCGGAATCGCCGCCCTGCCGCGCCTCACCGCCTTGTCCGCCCTGCCCTTGGTCTTGGCCCAGGCTCCGATCGACGGATGCAGTTTGCGGCGCTTGCCGTTTCACCTTCTTCGGAGCATCCGCCGGTGTCGTGACCCGTACGGGCGGAAGGATCTGCGCATCCTGCGCCGATGCCGAAGACGCCAAACCGAACCCGAGTGCAAGCGCCGAAACCGTCACGAGAAGGCGCGCACGCCCCTTGATCTCCTGCATTTCTGCAAGAGAAAATAATGCCTTATTCACGTTGTTATCCCACCAAGTTATATACTGCCCGATATAACTTTTAAAAAAGGAGGGGCGTCTGTCAACGCGCTATTGTGTCAAAATCTTGAGGTCTAGGCCAAGCTGGGGTCACATCAGCCATGCGTTTTCTGAATGCTATTTACCGTTCGGTGAAACGCTGGCCAGCAAGCCCTGTGCGTGGATCTCGTCCGGCGCGAGCGTAACGCCATAGAGCCGCTGGATTGTCTCCGGGGTGATCACATCGCGCGGCGCGCCGTCGCTGTCGATGCGACCGTCGATCAGCGTCGCAATGCGCGTCGAAACCATAAGAGCCTGGTCGGGGTGATGCGTCGTCATCAGGATGCCGAAGCCTTGGGCCGCGAGGTCGCGGAGGCTGCGAAGCAATTCGATCTGATGGCCGTAATCGAGGCCGCTCAGCGGTTCATCCATGACGAGGAGCGACGCATCTTGCGCCAGTGCCCGCGCGATCATGACGAGTTGACGCTCGCCGCCCGAAAGATGCGTGTAGGTCCGGTCTGCGAGGTGAGCGATGCGGAGATTCGCGAGGATCGCTTCGACCGCCGTCGCGTCGGCGGAAACGGTTCGACCGAAGAACCCTTGAGTCGGAAACCGTCCGAGCGCGACGACTTCGCGAACGAGGTACGGGAAAGGCGCGTGATGGCCTTGCGGAACATAGGCGATCCGCCGGGCAAGTTCGCGTCTCCTGAGGTGCGCGATAGGGACACCGTCGAGTTTGACGCTGCCTTCGTCCGGCGCGACAAGCCCGAGCATGATGCGCAGCAAGGTCGTCTTTCCCGCTCCGTTGCTGCCGAGCAGCGAGACGATTTCACCACCGCTGAAAGCCAGGGTCGCGCCGTCAAGCACGCGCCTGCGTCCACGCCGAAAGACGATGCCCTCTGCGGTGAGCTGCCTCGCGCTATTCACGCCAGCCTCGCCAGCTTCGACCGAGCACCAGCAGGAAAACCGGAATGCCGAGCAGCTCGGTCAGGATGCCGATCGGTATTTCCGCGTCCATCACCGTGCGCGAGAGCGCGTCCGTGGCGACAAGGAAGATTGCCCCCATCAAGGCGCTCGCCGGTATCAGCCGCGTGTTGCTGGCTCCGAGCGCGAGCCGGGCGATGTGCGGGATGATGAGCCCCACCCAGCCGATCATTCCGGCCATTGACACGGTCAGCGCAGAAACGAGCGTCGCCAGTGCAATCGTTCCGTAGCGGATGGTGGTCACGGGAAGTCCGAGACTGCGGGCCTCGTCGTCGCCCATGGACAGCACATCGAGCGACCGGCCCAGTAGCGAAAGCGTGACGATACCCGCGACCATCGGCCATGCGAGAAGCGTCACCTGACCAAGGTCCGACTGCCCGAGGTTTCCCATCAGCCAGTAAACGATGTTGGGCAGGTGGTTCATCGGGTCCGCGACGTATTTCACGATGGAGAGGAGCGACGCGAAAAGCGCGCTGGAAATCATGCCGCCGAGTACGAGCATGATGAGCGACGCGCCTGCGAACATTGACGCGATGCCGACGCCGATAGCCACCGCCGCAAGCCCCATCAAGAAGGCGAGCCACTGGATTCCGCCCCATGACGCATCGAGAACGATGCCGAGCGCGGCCCCGAACGACGCGCCCGCAAGCACTCCAAGCAGCCCAGGCGACACCAGCGGATTGCGGAAAACCGCCTGAAACGCCGCGCCCGACGAAGCCAACGCCGCGCCGACCAGCACCGCCGCTGCGATACGCGGCAGCCTTATATCCACGATCACGTTTTGAAGCGTGGCATAGCGTTCGGCGGGCATGTCCGCGAGCCCCACCGTGGCGAGCAGAAAGGTGACGATCTCGCCACTTTCGACATGATATCTGCCGATGCCGAGCGCACCGATCACCGCGACAGCAAGCACAAGTGCAAGCAGGGCTGTCCAGCCCAGCGCGGCGAATGCGGGAGCGCGAAGAAGCGGCGCGGCTTTACGCACCCGCGTGGTCGAAATTCCGGCTTCGCTCACTGGGCAAACAGCAGGTCGAGATCGGCGTCGGTCGGCGTCACGCCGAAGAACAGCGTATAGAATTTCTTCGTCTCGCCCCGGAGATCAAAGGCACAGCGTTCGGGATGGAGCTTCGCCGCCAGCCACCGCGCGCCCATCGCCCGCATGAAGGACGGCGGCCGGTCGAACCAGTTGAATGGGTATCCCGGCACGGCGTAAACGCGGCCCGTCTTCACCGCCTTGAGCCCAGCCCAACGCGGGTCCGCTTGAATGGTCTTCGCCGTCTGCGGGAAGCGGGTCACGATCACGTCCGGGTCGACGGTGAGAAGCTTTTCGATGTCGATCGGATAATTGTCCTTCATCGATACGGGGCCGGTGCAGTGAAGCGCGTTGATGCCGCCCGCGAGCGTAATGACCTCGGAGCGGTCGGACGTGTCGCACTGCGAGACGAGGCCGTCGACGGATTCGGCATAATAAATCTTCGGCTTTTCAGCGTCGGGGATGTCTTGCGTTGCGGCTTTCGCGGCCGCCACCGTCTCTTCAAGCCCGCGCGCCAGTTCCTCGCCACGCGCCTCGCGATGGAAGAGCGTGCCCAGAAAGCGGAAGGACGCCGGATAGAGCGCCAGCTTGTCGACCTCGATGTTCACAACCGGAATATCGATACGGGTGTATTTCTTCGCGGGGAACTGCTCGCTCGGGCTCGTCCAGCCAAGCGCCACCTGAACGCCGACATCCTTGAGCTTTTCGAGGTTGACGTTCGGGCCGCCGCCGAGATTGGGCAGCTTCGCCATTTCTGGCCGCAGGAAACGGAAAACGTCCGGTCGGGGCGCAACCGGCATGGCAAAGCCCGCCATCAGATCGGGCGCAAGCGCCACCAGAAGCGGCATGGCGTGCGTCATCGCGTAGACGCTTCGGATGTCGTCCGGCACGGTGAGCTTCTGCCCTGACATATCGACGATTTCGCGCGCCGAGGCCGTCTGGGTCGCTTGCAGACCAGCCAACGCCAGGCACAGGGAAAGGGCCGCCGCGCGGAAGAACGCGGATTTTTTCGGTCGGGCGCACATGTCGATATCCTTGGATTGCCGTTTGGCAGAGCTGCGAACGTGCGGTCCGCAATCCTCGCCACCCTGCATGCCTCTCATTCGGTCCGTGTGTGTGTAGGCCGAATGACCGTTACACATCCCGAAAGCTATATACGTTCTGATACATCATAGAGCGCAAAATGAACAGCCAAGTCGACGCTTGACCTAATGCCGCAGCCGCGCGACGGCGGCGGGCAAGCGTGGCGATCTTGCGCGGCATACGGATGAAACGGGCGTCAAAGCTCCTGCCACGCCTGCGCGAGCGGCGTGCCGGAACGCATCGCGTTACGCAAGGCGTTGTGGCGCTGCTCCCTGCGCAGGAGGACTTCCGCGTAACCGCGCTCTTCGTCCGTCGTCTCCAGAATTGCGGCGATACCTCCGTTGCGGATCACGATGCGGCGGCTTCCCGACAGCGCCGTCAGCGGATCATGCGTTGAAAGCAGAACGATCTTGCCCCGGTCGGTGAACAGCGCCAACGCGCGGGCGCGGTCGACGCCTGCGTTCTCGATCTCATCCAGCAGCACGATTGGCTTCGGGCTGAGCAGCGCCGCACCTGCGATCATCAGCGCGCGCGACTGGCCGCCGCTCAACTGCGTCAGCGGCGTCTTGCCGGTGAAGGCCTCACCCGCCATAGAAACGGCCGCTTCGAGGACATCGGCGGCGGCTGTATCCGGCGTTTGCGATCCACGGCTTTCAGCATGAAGGCGCAAGAACGTCTCGACTTCGAGGTCCATCACGAAGTTCATGTTCTGCGTAATTTGCGCCACGAGCCGCCCCTCGGCCGTGAAGCGCGTCTTGCGGTCGGGCTTGCCGCCATCGACGAGCACCACGCGCCCGGATGGCGTATCGCCCTGCGCGAGACACTCGATATCGCCGAGCAGGCGGCTTTTTCCCGAGCCGGTGGGGCCGACGATGGCCGTCACGTCGCCGGGCCTGAACGTCAGGCTGAAGGACTCAGGTTCGCCCGACTTGCTCCGGCCTGGCAGCACGTCGAGCCGCTCGACGGAAAGCGAGGCAGCGCCCTCGCGCTCGGCGGCGCGATAGTCTCGCAGCCCCTGCCGAAGCGTTTCGAGCGTCCAGCCGCAGGTATCGCGAAACTCCCAAGGCAGCGCGGCCCAGTAAGCTTCGAGCTTGCGATGCTCGCTGACGGGCGGGAAGCCCCGTGCGGCAAGGAATGCTTCGGCAGTCTTGTCGAGGATTTCGATTTCATCGGGCATCATTCAAGTCCTCGATCGGCATCTCTCGCACAATGCCGTGCTGAAATTCCTTGCCGATGCGCGTCTGCCCGAAACAATAGGAGCACACCGACGACGGAACCGAAAAGCGCAGGCGCCCGCCTGTCAGCGGCGTACCCGATGGTGCTTCGCGCCACATCATGGCGATCTCCAGCGATCCCTGCCCAGTGATGCCGTCGGCGAACATGATATCGGCGCGGCTGTTCACCTGCCGGACGCGGTAGGCGAAGACTTCGCGCTCGGCCTGACTCACGATGTCGCCCTTGGTGACAACCACGAGGTCGGCGGTCTTCAGCATGGGACCGACCTTGGCGGGCGTATCGATGCCCGACAGATTGTCGAGCACGCAAACTGCGAGGAAGCCGCGAATATGCGGCGCGCAGCGGTTGCATAGCCCCGCAGATTCGCTGACGAGGAAATCTAGGCCCTGCTTGCGTCCCCACTCGACACAGCGCTCGATGTTCGTGACGAAGAAGTGGTCGGGGCAGAAATTGCCCGAAAAGCCGGTCAGCACGGGAATGCCTGCCGCGCGATAGCGGTCGCCGTCGCGCCCTGAAAGGCAATCGAACTTCACCGCGCCGACCTTCAGGCCGCCTTCGCGGAGATGGCGCGCCGCCTTCAGGATGAGCGATGTTTTTCCGGCCGATGGCGGCCCCGCGACCGTGATGAGGTTCATGGCGTGCGTTCCTTCAGATATGCGGCGACCAGCGTTTCGCGGATGTAGGTGAAGTCGAGGGAGCGGGCGCGCTCCCAGCCGATCCAGCGCAGCGCCCCGCCCGGCGGCTCGGCGGGGACGTCGTCGCGGACGGAAAAACATCGGGCCGATTCCATCCGCGCCGCCCACTCCCTCCCGGTGATGTAGGCCTCGATGAAGTTGGCCGCAGGCGTCGTCTCCGACTTCTTCAGGCGCAGGATCGGAGGGGCGTAGGCGCCTTCCCGCGGCCAGACCAACTCGCTCCTGTCGCGCCGCACGACGGTATGCGCCCAGAAATTCGGCAGAACGCAGATCGCGGCGCTGCGGGGGTCGTCAGTGCCGACGTAACGCGCCATCGCCGCACCGCCGCGCACCTCGCGCACGTTACGGGCGAAGGCGCGCATGCCGTCGAGCCCGAAGTCCTGCGCGAGATTGACCAGCAGCAACGCCAGAACGACCCCGTTCTGCCCGCTCGATAGAATGTCGCCTTGCCATTGCGGGTGAAGCAGATCCTCCCAGCTTCGCGGTATCGGGCGACCGGCGAGGCGCGTCTTGTCGACGAGGATCACCCAGCTCCCCGCGCCGTCGACCTGAAACAGCCCAGTCGGGTCGGCGAACCCCGCTTCGGTGAAGTCACGCCGCGCGAACACTTGCTGTCGCTGTTCGAAAACGCCCGTATCGAGCCAGCGTTCGACGAAGGGTTGGCGCGCAATGCCGCCAAGGCCCGGATCGGAAATCAGCGCGGGGATGGTGTCGGGGTCTGTCGCCTCTGCAATGTCGTCGTAGGGTTGCGCGGGACCGACGCGGGCGACGTACCACGCCGCTTCGAGGCCGCTGCGCCGGTGCTCGTCGCGCAGAAGAAGATGAATGCTGCGGCGCATTTCGCGTTGCAGCGGCGGATAAGGGCGCGCGAGATAATCGAGCCGCCGCCGCACGCGGGCGTCATCCTCTTCCGGGAAAACCGGTTCCTCGTCCAGCGCATCCAGCATATCAACGCGCGCCCGTCAGTTTGCGAGTTCATCGGCGCTCAGGTCGCGCGCCAGAAACAGGCGCATGAACTCCCGGGTCGTAGCCGCCAGATCCGGCTTTGTCCGGTCCGGATAAAGACAATCCATCAGCCAGATCGCGCCCAGCAGCCGGAAATGCGATGGCGGTCGGTCGAACCAGTTGAACGGAAGATCGGGAATGACGAAAATTCGGCCTTCCCTGACCGCGCGCAGCTTCTGGAAGCGGGTATCCGTCATGAACGCAGTTCTCGCCTGGGGAAAGCGCGCGACTATGATGTCCGGGTCGAGCAGCAGCAGCATTTCCGGATCGATGGTCGTGGTGAAAGCCATTCCGGTTGGACCGGAGCAGGGAACGGTGTTGATCGCGCCTCCCAGTGCGAGCACCTCGGCGCGTGCGGCATTGGCACATTGCGTTGTCATGCCGTTCGGACTTTCAGCGTAATAGACTCGGCGGCGCGCGGCGGCTGGGATGGCGTCGCGAGCAGCCTTGAGCTCTGCGAGCCGTCGCTCAAGCAACGCGGCCCATGCTTCGGCTCGTTCCGCTTCGCCGAGCAAAGTGCTGAGGCTGCGGAAGGCTGCGGGATAGTCTTCGAGACGCTCCGCCTTGACTTCGAACACCGGCACGCCGATGCGGGCCATATCGCCCCTGAACCGGTCGCCTATGCCCGGCACCGCAAGCGAGATGGCTACGTCGGGCTTCGCTTGTGCCACCTTTTCAATGTCGATGGTCTGAACGCCGGCGACTTCCATCAGGGGCTTGCCGAGTGCGCCTGCCGGAAGGAATCGATCCGCTTTGGAATTTGAGCCGAGATAGGTTCCGATCAGCCGTTCGGGGGCAACCGACAAGACAAGCGTCGTCGTGGTGGACATAGCGGCGAAGACACGCGCCGGGCGATCCGTGAGGCTTACCTGTCGACCGCTCATGTCGACGACTTCCCCCGCGCTCGCTGTCGCTGACGACAGGACGACCAAGGCGGCGAGAAGGGAGAACAGTCGGTATCGCATCGTTGGGGATCGTTTTGGGAGGGACGAAAGGGGCAAGCGGAAATGCGCACGACCATTTTGATCGACTGGCGGCACGGGACCGTCAGCAAGCGTCATGCCAGTGTCTTCCTGACTGATTTGCGGCTCTTAAGTAGCGGCCCCGTATCAAACCGGCATCTGAAAATGATGCCAGTCGCGGCTTCATTCGTACTGAAACGTACGAATCTGAGATGTTTAGTCCAAGGTGGTACGAACATTCGCCGATCACCTGACGTCGCGTCGCCGCCTGCGCTCGATCGTCATCATGGCGCCGGCTGTGCCAGTAGCATGCCGATGCACTCGGCACCCCGCTCAGCTAGCGAAAGCAGCGCGCATTTGCGCTGTTTGTATATGAGAACCCTATTTTTTCGCGCTTTCTCCTCCGTCGAACCTATATGCCACCGCGACCTATCCTTCGCCGGTGAATAACGCATCGGGTGAGGAGTCCCATGTTCGAAGTTCTCATATAATCGAGGCTCATCCCGAGAGCCCCCAGCACATCATCACCGAAACCGGCGTCGGCTATCGTTTGAAGTAGTAAACCGGCTGTGCGTTCGCGGGCTGTGCCAGGGTCGCTACCCTCGCGGCACGGCGTCCGTCAAGCTAGACGGCCTCGAAACGCCAGTGATGATCCTTCGGAACTGAATTCGAAGGCCCTCGACGATAAGGCTGAGACCTTTCATCAAAGGGAACTCGAGGGGGGGCGGCAATTGTGAACGTTTTCGATCACAACAAGCTGACATCCCTTACATTTATCGCCCCGCCGGCTTTCGAGCAGATAGCAGACGCCGCATATCGTCACCTTGGCCCACCTGTTGGTCAACTCGGACGTTGCATTCGTTCGCTCCCGAGCAGGACATAGAATGTCGGCAACACAAAGAGGGTGAACAACGTCCCGATCAGCATTCCCATGACCACCACGATGCCGATTGCGAAGCGGCTGGCTGCTCCCGCGCCGGTCGCGAAGAGAAGCGGCACGAGGCCCGTCACCATCGCCGCCGTCGTCATCAGGATCGGCCGCATGCGCACCATCGCCGCCTTGAGGATGGCCTCCCGCTTTCCCGCGCCCTCGCGTCGCTGGATGTCGTTCGCGAACGCAACCATCAGGATGCCGTGTTTCGAAATGAGCCCGATCAGCGTCACGAGCCCGATCTGCGTGTAGATGTTGAGCGTCGTATAGCCGAGCCAGAGCGGCACGAGCGCTCCGCAGACCGCGAGAGGCACGGTGACGAGGATCACCAGCGGATCGCGAAAGCTTTCATACTGCGCAGCTAGCACAAGGAAGATCACGATCAGCGCGAAACCGAAAGTTACGGTCAGACGGTTGCCTTCCTGCACATACTGGCGGCTGTCGCCGAGCCAGTCGATGGTGACGCCGGGCGCGCGTGGCAGCGACTCCATGAATGCAACGGCCTGCCCCATGGTCACGCCGGGCTTCAATACGGCCGAAAGCGTGGCAGCGTTCATCTGATTGAACTGCGGCAAGCGGTTGGGCTGCGGCATGACATCGAGCTTGATGAGGGAGGCGAGCGGCATCATCGCGCCTGATCTGGCGCGAACGTAGAAGCGACCGAGCGCGTCCGGCGACACACGGTCAGGCTGGCGGACCTGCGGGATCACGTCGTAAGATCGGCCGTAATAGTTGAAACGGTTGACGTAGTTTTCGCCGACGAGCACGGCCAGAGTGTCGGCAATCGTCTGCATGGTCACCCCGACCTCACCCGCCTTGGCGACGTCGATGCGCATCCGCGCGGTCGGACTATCGAAGGCGAGATCGCTGTCGACAAACACGAAAAGGCCACTGCGCCGTGCTGCCGCCTTCAGGCCCTCCATTTCCTGATAGATCCCGTCGTAACCGGCTGGCGAGCGCAGCACCATCTGGAATGGCAGGCCGCCCGTCGAGGCGGGCAGCGCCATCGGCTGGAACGGCGTGACCGAGGCGTCATGCACACTTCTGACGGTTCGGTAGAGTTGAGCCTGAATGTCGGTCGACGTTCGTTGGCGTTCACTCCACTCCTTTAGAATGATGCCGCCGAAAGCGTTGTTCATTCCATCGGTACCGACGACGAAGAAGTTCGCCGCGTATTCGGGGAAAGACTGGAAGATCCGCTGAACGTGGGCGGCTGCGGAAGCCGTGTAGTCGAGATTGGCGTATTGCGGGGCGCGCACGGCGGTGAACACGTAGCCCTGATCCTCCTGCGGGGCGAGTTCGCGCTTGGCTCCGAGGAACAGCACCACGATGGCGGCGAGCATCGCGCCCGCGACGAGCAGCACGACAGACCGCATGGTCAGCGTTCGCTCCAGAAGACTCCCGTAGCGGGAGGCGAGCGTCGTCAGAAAGCGCTCGGTCAGCCTGGCGAAGCGGCTTTCGCTGGCCTCGCCGCTCAAGAGCCGCGAACACATCATCGGCGACAGGGTCAGCGCGACAACTCCCGACACGACCACTGATCCGGCCAGCGTGAATGCGAACTCCCGGAACAGACTGCCGGTCAGGCCCTCCATCAGACCTATCGGCGCGTAGACGGCGGCGAGCGTTATCGTCATCGCGATGACCGGGCCTATGATCTCCCGCGCACCGGCGAGCGCGGCGTCTATAGGGGAGCGGCCCTCCGCGATATGGCGATGGATGTTCTCCACGACTACGATGGCGTCATCGACCACAAGCCCGATCGCCAGCACCATGGCGAGCAGCGTCAGCAGATTGAGCGAGAAGCCGAACGCCAGCATCAGCGCCGCCGTGCCGACCAGCGACAGCGGGATGGTGACGACGGGAACGACGACCGCGCGGAGCGAGCCAAGGAACAGAAAGATAACGACGACAACGATGACGACAGCTTCGACGAGCGTATGCAGCACCTCGTCGATCGAAGCATGGACGAAATGGGCGACGTCGAACTGGTTCTCCACCTTGAGCCCGGGCGGGGCGACACTCTGCATGCTCGGGATCAGTGCTTTTGTCGCCGCCACGATTTCCAATGGGTTGCCGTCGGGCGTCGGCGAGATTTTCAGATAGACGGCCCGGCGGCCGCTCGCCCAACCGAGTGTCTTCTGGTTCTGACTACCGATTTCGACATCGGCCACATCGCGAAGGCGAACGAGGCCGCTGGCGCTGGTCTTGATCACCATCTCCCGGAAATCGCCGACAGAGCTGGCGTCGGTTGTCGCCGTGATGCTGGTAATGCTGCGGTCGCTTTCAAGCTGGCCCGGTGCCGCTTGCACGTTGTTCGCGCGCAGCGCCGTCGCTATGTCGCCAGCCGTCAGATTACGAGCGGCGAGCTTTACAGGATCGATCCAAACCCGCATGGCGAGCGCCTGCGCGCCTGCGAAGTCTGCGGAAGCGACGCCCTTGACCGAGGTGATCAGCGGCTGACCGACCCGCGTCACGAAATCGGTGATCTGGGGGATCGTCAGCGTGTCGCTGACGAAAGCGATATATTGGACGGCGGAAGCGCCATCGGTGATCTTGGTCACGACGGGGTCGAACGCGCCTTGCGGCAACCGATATTTGACTTGCTGGACCTTGGACAGAACCTCGGTCATCGCACGATCGGAATCCGCGTTTAGGACGAGCTTCGCCTTGATCTGGCTCTGACCCATGGTCGTGGTGGAGGTCAGATACTCGATGCCGCTCGCGGTCGCGATCGCCTGGGCAATCGGCGTAGTGACGAAGCCTTGCATCACGTCTTGCGTGGCACCCGGGAAGCTCGTGTCCACCGTGATCGTCGCGCTTTGCAGGTTCGGATATTGCCGCACCGGCAGCGAGAAGAACGCGTTGATGCCGGCCAGCAAAATCAGCAGGCTGACGACAACGGACAGGATCGGCCGGTGAATGAACAGATCGGTAAATCGCATCGCGCGCCTATTTCTTCGCCATGGTGGTAGCAAGAGTGATAGCCGCGCCGGGCTGGAGGCGGAGTTGGCCGGTGGTGATAACGACGTCGCCGCCCTTGAGACCGCGCTCCACGACGACGTGCGGCCCAAATCTTCGGCCCGTTTCGACCGGAACGATCTCGACCTTGCCGCCGCGGACCACATACGCGGTGTCGCCGGACGGACCTGTAACGACCGCTGTCACGGGGACAAGGATCGCTCTGGCCCGAGGTGGCAGGATCACTTTCGCGGTGACATAGAGGCCGGGGCGGAGCGCACCGTCCGCGTTTCCAAGCGTGGCCTGCACCGAAATATTGCGCGTCTCGGCGGCGACCACAGGCTCGATGGCATTGATGCGAGCCTCGAAGTCGCGTTCAGGCCATGCGTCGGTCCGAACCGACACTTTGCCGCCGTTCGCGAGCTTCGATAATTCCTGCTGTGGCAAAGTAAAATTGACGTACAGCCGATCGAGCGCGGTCAACGTTACGAGCGGCTCGCCCGCGTTCACATATTGTCCGAGGTTGACGCGGCGCACGCCCAGCCGACCGGCGAATGGCGCGCGGATCGTGCGTTGCGTGAGGCGTGCCTCCGCCAATCGCACCGCCGCTTCGCCTTGCGCGAGTTCAGCGGCGCGCTGCTGGAGCATCTGGCGGGACTCGGCGCCTTTGGGTGCGAGTTCCTGCGCGCGGTCGAACTGAAGCCGGGCAAATTCCAGTTTTGCCTTCGCCGTTTCAAGATCGGCGCGCTCCGGTGCATCGTACAGGCGAAGGAGTTCGGCGCCTGCTGCCACCTCCACCCCGGCTTCGAAATCGATCGCGATCACTCGGCCTGCCACTTCGGGCGCAATCGTCACCTCGTTCACGGACGAGAGCGAGCCTATGGCGTCCAACTCCTGCGGCACGGCCTTGGGCTCGACGGTCCAGGCCTCGACCTCGATGGGAGGCAAGGCTTGTGGACCTGACGATTGCAGTCTCATGGAGCGCCACGCATAGACCCCGGAAAACACGGTGGTCAGGATCGCGAGAGCGAGGATGTGAACTGAGACGGATTTCGCGAAAAAGGAGCGCGACTGCAGATCAACCATGGGTCGCCTCCCGCACGTCAGAGGCAGCCACCCATAACGAGCAGCAAAGATCGTTTTCGCAGAAAAAGGTGCTGACCCTCAGCGTCTCAAGCCACATCAAAACGGCAATGAGCGCCAGAAAACCGATAAACAGCGCAGGCCCCAAATCCGGCTGCCTGCGATATAGCCATGCCTTGAAACTGGTGAACATGTCGGCCCCTCCTGAAAACGTCCGCTGAGACGTCGCGGGACTTGCCCCTGCAAGCCGACACGGACTATAAAACCTCAACTAATGTTGAGGTCAAGCATGGGTGTGCGCGCTTTATCGCGTCGCAACGTCGCAAGTGCGAAGGCCGTCATCGAGAGGGAAGCGATGGAAACGGACGACGATATCAAGATCACGCTCAGCGTCGGCGAGGTCGCCAAACGTGCCGGGGTGGCGGTGTCCACCTTGCATTTTTACGAGTCGAAAGGACTTATCGAGGGTTGGCGGACCGACGGCAACCAGCGGCGCTATCACCGCTCCGTGCTGCGCCGCGTTGCGATCATCCGCGTTGCCCAGCGCGCGGGCATACCCTTGCAGGTCGTCCGGGAAGCGCTGAGGGATTTCCCGCACGACCGGCCGCCCGACGTCGAAGACTGGAAGAATTTTTCAACTGCGTGGCGAGACATGCTCGACGAGCGCATCGCCGCGCTGACCGAGCTGCGCGAGCATCTCATAAATTGTATCGGCTGCGGATGCCTGTCGCTTGAGGAATGTCCGCTGCGCAACCCCGGCGACGAACTAGGCCATGAAGGCGCTGGTCCGCGCAGGCTTGCTTCGATCGTTGGGGAGGCACGAAGCCAAGAGGGACAGCCCGAGCCAGAATGATTACGGGGCACCAGGGATCTTACAACGCATTTCGCTCTGTGGTCATGCGTCGCGAGATGACAGACGGCGCGCTTTCAGTGCGCCGTAAAACTCCGAGTACGAATTTGTGTGTAGATAGCGCGAAATTATTGTTAATAATTAGTTTGCTTGATAGTTAGCCGGGCCAGCACCTTGCCGTCGCCGGGCGGTGAAATGCGATAGGTGGCGTGGAGTGGGTTGATTGCGTCGAGCCGGATCACGCCGCCCGCTTCCTTCGCCATGCGCCGGAATACCGGTTTTACTTCGGCCCTCATCAATCATGGTTGTTCCATGGCACTGAACACTTTGCGTGGCTACAGTATGGATTGACACTTTGGGTGGTGACAGAGTCCACATTCCGCTTCAAGGTTCTGAAGCGGATGACACACGTCACAGCCGCCGCCGCGCCATCAGTTCGACGCGGCAGCGCGCTCTTCAGGTAGCCACTCGTTCATCAATTCCGTCTCGCGCTCGGTCACACGGCGCACGAACGCGGCCGAACTGCCCTTCATGGAGCGGAACGCGTCATAGCCGCGCTCAAGGAAGCTTTGCAAATCGGACAGCCCCGCGATTTCGGCGGGCTTTTTCATCATCGACAGCGCCGTGCCGATGAACGGCTTGCGCGTCAACCGGTCCAGCGAACGGCCGAGGCTCGCGATCAGTGCGATCTGGCGCTCGCGGTCGTCGCGGCGGCCGACCTTCTTGTAAGCCGCCACCCATTTGTCGATGTCGAGCGCAAACACATCCTGCCCGAGCGCCTCCAGCATGTCGGTGTCGAGCGACTCGGAAATCGTGTTGACCTCGATGGCATCCGCCACAGTATCGAGGCCCGCTTCAGGCAGCACCGCCTTCATCACGGGAAGGATGCGCCGCACTTCTTCCTCGTGGCGGCTCAGGTCTTTCGGGCCGTAAATGTCGCTCAGAAAAAACAGCGCCGTCTTCGAATAGAGCGGATTGGCCACGATGTCGGCGTGTTCGCGCTGAAGCCGCTCCGCCTGCCACTGCCGCAACGCATCGCGAGCGGCCTCTCCCTGCGGCCGGGCCGCAAGCCGCGCCCGAAGCTCCGCCGAGGCGTCGAGCAGCGATTCAATGCGCCTGGCAATCTCGTTCCTGGTAGTCAATCGTTTTCCTTTGTGATGTATTTACTAAGAAGCGTCGCCCGTTTTGGACGATTGTTTCCTGCCGGCGCATGAAGGTTTCGTACACGACGCATAACCGCCAATTTAGAACCTCAAGGGGTGCCCGCCAATGTCGAAAGCGGAACGCGTCTCAGCGGTAGACACCACGTGGCTGCGAATGGACCGGCCGTCCAACCCGATGGTCATTGTAGGTGTACTTATACTTGAGGGGCCGCTCGATCTCAACACGCTGGAAGCCACCTTGTGCGAGCGCTTCCTTGCGATCCCCCGCTTTCGGCAGCATATCGAGACCCGCTCGGGCGAGTACTGGTGGGTCGACGATCCCTGGTTGGACCGCGAAAGGCACATTCAGCGCGTACGCCTGCCGGGCAAGGCTGGCCAGGCCGAGCTTCAACGCTATATCGCGAGCCTCGCATCCGAGCCGCTCGATAAATCGCGCCCGCTCTGGCAAATCCGGCTCGTGGAGGATTATGAAGGCGGCGCGGCGCTCGTCCTTCGCATCCATCACGCCATCGGGGACGGCATGGCGCTGGTGGGCGTGATGCTCTCGATCACCGATGGCGGCGATCGCTCTGTCTGGACCGCGACGCGGGAGCGCCAGTCTGGTTTTCGCATTCCCCTCCCCGGCCTCGGACTTCTGAAGCGCGGCCTCGGCACGGGCGTCGATCTCTGGAAGGAGGCCGCAGCGCTGGCGCAGAATCCCACGCAGGCCGCGCGACTGGGCGCGGGCGTCGCGGGTGAACTTGCGTGGTTGCTCATGATGCCGGAGGACAGTCCGACGCGCTTCAAGGGCAAGGCGTCCGGCAACAAGCGCGTGGCGTGGACCGATCCGATCCCGCTGCCGGAGGTGAAGGCGGTCAGCCACGCGCTCGGCTGCACGTTGAACGACATGCTGCTCGCGTCCGTGGCGGGCGCGCTCGGCGAATATCTCAAGGCGAAGGGCGACGAAACCGACGGCGTGGAAATACGCGCGTTCATTCCGGTGGACATGCGCCAAAGCCACGAGGCGGGCCAGCTCGGCAACCGCTTCGGGCTGGTGGGCGTCGAGCTTCCGGCCGGGATCGAAAACCCGCTGGCGCGTCTCGCTGAGGTTCAGCGCCGCATGCAGGCGCTCAAGCAGTCGCTGGAGCCGCCGGTGACACTCGGCCTGCTGGAGGTGATCGGCCACGCGCCGCAGATGGTGCAGGACCGGCTTTTCAACATGCTCATGAAGCGCGCCACCGCCGTCATGACGAACGTGCCGGGGCCGAAGGAGCCGCTCTATCTCGGCGGCGCGAGGGTCTCGCAGATCATGTTCTGGGTGCCGCAATCGGGCGACATCGGCATGGGCGTTTCGATCCTGTCCTTCAACGATATGGTGCAGTTCGGGCTGATTACGGACGCGGCCATGGTGCCGGACCCGGAGGCGATCATCGCCGAGTTCCGGCCGAAGTTCGAGCAACTGCTTTATTATGTTCTGATGGGCGCGTGGGGCGATGCGGACGAGCGAGGCGCTCCCGCCGTCGCCGAGACCCCAAAGTTGAAGGCGCGGCGTGCGAAGCCGCGTCCGTCGGCGAAGGCACCAGACGCGCCGCCAAAGGCCGAGGGGGAAGTGTCGCCCCCGGTGACGCGCTCACGCAAGGCTCCCAAAACCGCCGCGTCTCCGCCGGTCACACCCGTTCCCAAAGCCGACGACGATCAGGGAGCGAACCTGCCAACTGGCATCGCATCGGCAAAGGTGCCCAGCGGAGCCGCCAGCCGTCGCAAGCGGCCCGAAACACCCGCTACCGCCGAAATAGCGCTTGCGGCCGAAGCGACCGGTGCCGCACCGCGCGCGCGCAGGTCGCCGAGAGCCTTCAAGCCGGACCTTTCAGCGGCGCCCGAGGCAACGCCAATCGCGGCCGCAGTGCGCGGAAGGGCGAAGCCACGCCCTGACATTGAGGACGCTCGCTCTCGAAGTGCATTCGGTGATGCGAGCGATGCACCTGGACGAGCACCGGCGCGCAAAGGAGCCAAAGCGGTTTCAAGAGAGGCGGCTGTTCGTTCGAGGGAAGGCAGCGTAGCAAATTTGCCCGCCAATGAACGGGGAAAAGCGGCTGGCCCAAAAGCGGCGGCGGCCGCTGCGACCCCGCCGCTTGTGCCGCCGCCGACGCCAAGGAAGCCCCGGCAACCCGCGCGCATTCGCAGCGGCGGCGAAACGGTGGCATCACCGGCACCGAAAGCCACGGCGCGCCGCAAACTGCCGAGGAGCTGACGACGAGCGTCGCGGTCATGGATGTTTGCGCGGCAGGGTCACGCCGTGCGGAGCGGCCTGAAACGGTGCGCGCTCCGCGTCGTGCCGCCAGACGCCGACCAAACCACCGCGCCGAAGCATCACGCGCCCACCATGCCTGCGCGCAACCAAGGCGTGCATAACCCCTGCACGTGGCCCTTTCATCTTGAAGTCACCCGGTCCGGCTATTAAGAATGGCTGGCAGACTGGCGATGGTCGAGGGGTACCCGTGAGAAAATACAGCCTGAGCCTTTTTTGTGCGGTAGCCCTAGCGATGGCGCCTGTCACGGCTTCGGCGCAGCCGGCGGGACAGCAGCAGGCGCAGTCGCCCGACGAGCTTCGCCTGATCCTCATGATCCGCAATGCGATCGTTGCCCTCAATCAGGCCAACATCACCGGCAATTATTCGGTGCTGCGCGAACTCGGCACGCCCACGTTCCAGCAGACGAACAACCCCGCAAAACTTGCCGAGGCGTTTGCGACCTTGCGCAACCGCAAGATCGACATATCCCCCGTCATGTTTTTCCCGCCAAGGCTCACCGCTCAGCCGAACATGCTTGAAGGGCAAGTGCTCCGTTTGACCGGCTTCTTCGCGACAGCGCCGGAGCACGTTAATTTCGACATCGCTTTCCAGATTACGGGCGATCAATGGATGCTGGCGGCCATCGCGGTCAACGTCGCGCCTCCGGGGGAGGGTCAGCAGGCGTCTACCATGAACGAGGCACCGCCGCAGCGCGCAGCCGAGTCGAAACCGATCCGGATCGACCTGACCCAACCCGCTGGCGGCGCCGCGCCACAACAGCCGCAAAAGAAAGCTTCGCCGTCTCCGAAAAAGCCGAAGCCGGACCAGGCCGCAGCGCCTCAGCAACCCGCGCGACCGACGCCCCAGCAGCAGGCTGGGCCATCACTCTCTTCGTCCGTACCCGCGCCATCCGCACCGGCTCCTGCTCCTGCGGAGCAAACGCAGGTAGAGGTGGCTCCGGTTCCTGCGCCAGCGCCAGCACCCAACACGGCCTGGAACCCGTTTGGCCGTTGACGTGAAGCACAAACTCTCAAGCGCGGCGCTTTGCACGCTGACAATCGCGGCTCTCTGTTTCGCCGCTCATGCCGAAAATGCTTCCGCACCAATCGCAGAGCCCAGAGAGGCGAAGAAAGCGTTCGGAGCGATCAAGGTTCCGCCCGCGCTGCCCCCGCAGGCCATCGGCCGGTACGATCTCGGCTGCGTCGCGGGCGCGCAGAAGATCGCGATGAATGGCGATGGCTGGCAGGCGATGCGCCTTTCGCGCAATCGCTACTGGGGGCATCCCGCGCTCATCTCCTATATTGAGACGCTCGCGCGTGACGTGAAGCGCCTCGACGGCCTTCCCGGCATCCTCGTCGGCGACATGGCACAGCCGATTGGCGGTCCGCTTCTCGGCGGGCATGCGAGCCATCAGAGCGGCATCGACGTCGATCTCTGGTATAATCTCATGCCCGCGCGAACGCTGTCGGCGGAAGATCGCGAGAAATTCGCCGCCACCAACTACGTCGATCAGACCACGCTGACGGTCGATCCCGCGCGCTGGACGGACGCGCAGACGAAGCTCGTCAAGCGCGCCGCTTCTTACCCCGAGGTTTCGCGGATCTTCGTGCACCCCGCCATCAAGAAAGCTCTGTGCGACAGCGCGGGAAGCGACCGCGTCTGGCTGCAAAAAATCCGCCCCTGGTACAAACACGATGACCATCTGCATGTCCGCCTGAGTTGCCCGGCGGGTAGCAATGGCTGCGTCTCACAACCCGCGATCAAGGCTGACGACGGGTGCGGAGAGGAACTCGATGCATGGTTCAGGAAGCTGCGTGCGCCTCGCCCGAAGCCTCCCAAGCCACCGAAACCTCAGCCCAAGCCGAAGCCCATGCTCGTCACCGACCTGCCGGGCGAGTGTCAGGCTTTGCTCGATTTGGCCGAGGCCGAGAAACCGACGGCATCGGGAGCGCGTTGACGATAGAGGAAGCGCCGAGCCAGTTCGGCATCAGTATTGGCGCTGCACCGGCTTCTTTCCCGACTTCACGCTCGCGACGGGCTTGACTGGCGCCGGCGTTTGCGCAGCGAGCGAAGGCGTCCCGCCAGCCCGTCCGGCCTCCGTCGTCTGGACGGCAACGGCCTCAACCGACACGCCATCGACGCGCCAGACGCCGTCGATCTGCTGATAGACGAGTTCGTATTTGATTTGAAGCGGTTGCGTGGGGAAATTGCCGACAAGCCGAAGTTGCCTCTGATCGGTCAGTTCCGGCTGCTTCGTCAGTGTCGGCGAAAGCACGAGAATCGGGCTGAGATTGACGCCACGGCCCCTCAAGCCCGAGAAGATCGCCGAGAGCTTGACCTGATCGAAGCGCTCGCGGAACAGTGGCGTCCCCAGATCCCGCAAGACCGAATAATTGCCGGTCTGGTTCGCGTGCTGGAGCGCGATGACGGTAGACTTGATCAGCATCGCGATTTGAACGCCGTCCATCGTAGCGCTCGGCTGGGATTTCGCGGCGGCCTCGGGAGCCCGCTTGGCGAGGGGTGCCCCCTTGCCCTCCGCAAGCACTTCGCTCGCGGAGAAGATCGCAACAGAGCATAGGGCAGCACGTAAAAGGGCAACTCGGAACACGGTGGATTTCATGACATGCCGTCGGTCGAAACGACGTTCCCGCATTTGATGATTGCAGAGAGGGTTGACGCGCCGTTGCCCAGACGGCGCGGCCCAAGCTTATGGCCGGGAGCCTTCATTTTCGTTAGTGGGATCGTTCAGATGAAACAGATCACCAACCGAACGTGAAGCCCGCCTTGCCCGCCATGGCGCCGGTGCTCGCGCCAAAGCCGAAGCCGCCGTCGAGAGCGACGACCGTGCCTTGGCCGAACCAGTCGCGGCCGATGATACCCGCCCCCGACAGTCCGAACGCGCTCTCGCCCTCGAAATTGCCCCAACCGGCACGCACAGCGAAATTCTGCCCCGGCGCGAAGATCGGCTGCTGAAGCGCGAGCGCGATGGCGACGCCCTCCTGCGTTTCGTCGATACGACGGTTCGCGGAGCGCAGGCCCGCATCTATTCTCCCGTCCAGTTCCTGAACGCGTGCGGTGTTATCCGACCAGACGGAGTCGACATAGGCCTTGTTCGCTGCGTCGCTGCCGACCACCGGCCCCGCCACGTTATGCACGACCGCGCCGCCCATATCAGCGGTGCCTCCTTGCCCCACCTTGAGGTTGGAAAGCGTCGTGGTTCCGGTCGCCTTCAGATCCTTGGTGATGAGGCTGTCCGAAACCTCGACATGGCCATCGACAACCTTCGTGTAGCTCGATCCGTCAGCTGTCTTGACCGTGAGCTTCATGCCCTGGAAGGTCGCCGAGTCGCCGCTGGCATTCAGGTCGATGTAATTCGTTCCGCCAGAGTGCTGGATGTAGATATGGTCTGTCGTCAGCGTCCCGGTGTTGACGGACGCAGTGGTAACCGATGTCGGCGTGATCGTTGTGGTGTTCGTGCCGTTGGACACCGTGAGGTTCGACGTGCCGAGATTGGTGGCGTTGAACGTGTTGGCGGTGATCGTGTTCGTCGTGATGTCGGTCGCATGGATCGCGCCGGTCGAGATCGAGCCTGACGACAAAACCCCGGTCGCCGAGATGTCGCCTGTGGAGGTAATGCCGCTCGACGTAAACGCGCCCGAACTGAGCGTTCCTGTGGTCGAGATCGAGCCCGGCATAACGGTGCTTGTGTGCGTTCCATCCGTCACGGTGAGCGACTGCCCGTTGAAGGCCCCGCCGTTGAATGTCGAGGCATTCACGGTGGTTGCGTTCATCGTGCCGGTGTTCATCGAACCCGAATTGACGGCTCCGGTCGTGGTCAGCGATGTGGCTGTAATCGCGCCCGTCGCATTGATGTTTGTACTGGTCAGGTTCGTACTGGTGAGGTTCGTGGCGTTGAAGTTGTCCACGTCGAGTGTGGTCGCCTTCAGGGTGCCAGTCGTCACCGATGTCGGCGTGATGGTGGTTGCGTTCGAGCCGTTCGAAACCGAAAGCGACGACGTGCTCACGCTGGTCGTGGAGAGAGAGCCTCCGCTGAACGTATCCGCGTAGACGGTCCCTGTCGTCACCGAACTCGGGCCGACAGTGGTGACGTTTGAGCCGTTGGAGACCGACAGACCGTTTGCGGTGAAGGAAGCGCTCGCGGAACCGTTTGACGACGTCACGCCCGAACCTTGCAGAACCGTGGTGTGTCCCAAAGTATCGGTGCCGATCACCTGCCCGTTATAGATCTGCGACTTCTTGGTGTAGGTCGTGCTCGACCCATTGGAGGAGGCCCAGCCCTGGCTAGGATCGCTGAAGGTGCTTTGCGCGTGAGCCTGCGACAGGCACGCTACTATGGCGATGGTGCTGACGCTGACGAGAAGGGAAAGGGTGAAGGCAACCGTTAACGCAGTGGGCTCCGCCGTCTTGTTTTCTTTTTGACGTGCCATTACTTTCTCACTCAATTTTACATTTACTTTTACAGACCACACCACGCATTACAGAGACCAACTCGAAGAAGTTCGATGCAACTTCTGATAGAAACAGTAGGGTAAATACCAAGAAAAGGACATAGCTATCTCGCGCAGAGCGTGCACCTGCCGATCACCCTTAAGGCTGCGCCCCGCTGGAGGCGCGCAGCGCCGGCGAACCGCGAGCGAGAGCATAAGGAGATGCTATCTCCTTGTTCTACGTGGATTTTTTCTGATGAGGCGTATGAGCGTTAGATGCCGAGGGTGGGCACCTATCCGCCAACCCGGAGAAATTCCCGGTTGTAAATAGCCATGCGATCACGTTTGCGTGATCGCGCTATATTGAGGGAGGCGAAGACTCGTAAGTATTAATTAAAGATTAACAAAGTTCTGCAATTGCCGTCCGAAGTTCTTCGATCCCCGCGCCATCGACCGAGGAGGTGGTCAGAACCACGGGATGCGCGGCAGGATGTGTCCGCATCACGGCTTCCGTCTCGCGCACGACCTGTCCGAGATCGCCGGCCTTTGGCTTGTCGGCCTTGGTCAAAACGCCCTGATAGGACACGGCCGCCTTGTCGAGCAGCGTCATGATTTCCTTGTCGGACGGTTTCAGACCGTGGCGGCTGTCGATGAGGAGCATCACGCGCTTGAGCTGGGGCCTTCCGCGCAGGTAATCGTGGATGAGTTGCGTCCACCCTTTCACCAGCGCTTTCGGGGCCTTGGCGTAGCCATAGCCGGGCATGTCCACAACATAAAGCGCATCGCCCACGGAGAAGTAATTCACCTCACGCGTGCGCCCTGGTGTGTTGGAAACGCGCGCGAGGTTGCGCCGCGACAGGAGCGCGTTGAGGAGGCTCGACTTGCCGACATTCGAGCGTCCGGCGAATGCCACCTCGGGCCTATTGCCTTCCGGGAGCGCCGCAACATCGGTCACGCCGAGCACGAACTCGGCGGGAGCCTTGAACAGCGCTTCCGCGCGGGCTGCCAACTCCCGCGCGTGGTTTTCCTCGTCGGTCGCCGTCATCGGCCGCTACCGGCCGGGGCGGCGATTGCGACCGCTCTTGCCGCGCTGCTTGACCGACTTCTTGCTCGCGAGGTTGCCCCTCGGCGCGGCCGCAACCGGTGCGACCGGACGCGCCGTTGTCGGCTCGGTCGGCTGCGGCTTGTCGATCACGGCCTGCGCACCCTCCGCCGTTGATACCGCCTCGTTTGCTTCGCCGGCATTAGCAACGGGTGCTGCCGAGTCGGCCGTTGCCGGCACGGATGCAGTCTTGACATCGGCCGCCTTGCCCGGACGGACAGGCTCCGCCGTTGGCTTGTGCGCGACGTCATGCGCATGCGACCGATGCTTCGCAGCGCCGTTCGACTTCTTGAGCCCGATCTGCTCAAGAAGGTTCATGTTTTTGTCCTGACGCTTCATGATGAGCGCCTGCTGGGCGAAGGTCAGGATGTTGTTCCACGTCCAGTAGAGGATCAGGCCGGCCTGGAACGGTGCAAGCATGAAGGTGAACAGCACCGGCATCCACGCGAAGATCTTCTGCTGGATCGGGTCCGGCGGCGTCGGATTGAGCCGCATCTGGAGCCACATCGAGCAGCCCATGATCAGAGGCAGCGCGCCAAGCATCATGAAATGCGGCGGCGTCCACGGGATGAGGCCGAACAGCGTGAAGATGTTCGTCGGGTCGGGAGCGGAAAGATCGTGGATCCAGCCGTAGAACGGCGCGTGCCGCATCTCGATCGAAACGAGAAGAACCTTGTAAAGCGCGAAGAACACCGGGATCTGCACGAGGATGGGCAGGCAGCCCGCAGCCGGATTGACCTTCTCCTTCTTGTAGAGGGTCATCATGGCATGTTGCTGACGCTGCTTGTCGTCCTTGAAGCGCTCCTGAATCTTCTTCATTTCCGGCTGAAGCATCTTCAGCTTGTTCATCGCCGAATAGGACTTGTTGGCGAGCGGGAAAAACAGAACCTTGACAAGAACCGTCGTCAGAAGGATCGCGATGCCGAAATTGCCGACATGCAGATATAGCCAGTTCAAAAGGAAATAGAGCGGCTGCGTGAGGAATGGGAACCAACCCCAGTCGACGAGCTTGTCGAAGCGATCGATCTTGTCGTCCGCCATGTATTGTTCGATAAGCACGACCTTCTTCGCGCCCGCGAACAACTTGTTCGTGAAAGTCTCGGATGCGCCCGTCGCGACCGTCACCGGGTTCTCGCTGAACTCGACGAAGAAATCTTTCTGCGGCGTGCCGAAAAGTCGGGCCGTCAGAGGCTTGGACTGATCGGGAACGAGCACCGCCGCCCAGTATTGGTCGGTGAAGCCGAGCCAGCCGCCCTTGTCGCTGATAATCTCTTTCGACACGCCCTTGCCATTATCGGCAGCGGGGTCGAAATTCTTGATGGCGCTGGAGTAGGTAAGTTCCTTCAGCCCCGCGTCCTTGAAGAGCCCGATCAGCCCCTCATGCAGCACGGAATAGCCGAAAAGGTTCGTCGGCTCGTAGAGGCGCGCCACCTCGGCGCGTGGCCGCAGCGTGACCGGCTTGCCGGTCTTGTTCTCCACCGTGTCGGTGATGGTGAACATGTAGTGCTCGTCGAGCGTGATCGCGCGCTTGAAGACGAGGCCCTTGCCGTTGTCCCACGTAAGCGTGACGGGCTTGCCGGGGGCGAGCGCGCCAGTGCCCTGCTGCTTCCAAACCGTATCGGGACCGGGAACGGAGATATCCGCCTGGTCGGAATACCAGCCGGTATAGGCATAATAAGGTTCGGGGCTGCCCGCTGGCGAAAGAAGCGTGACCGGCGGACTGTTCGGGTCGACCGTCTGCCGGTACTCCTTCAAGGTGACGTCGTCGACGCTGCCGCCCTTGAGGTTGATCGAGCCGGTGAGGGACGATGTGTCGAACGCGATGCGCTGTGTCGCGGCGAGGGCTGCCTCGCGGGACGCGAATTTCGGCGTCGTCGGCACCGGGATCACCGAGGATGCGCGCGGCGGAATCGCCGCTCCGCCCACTGTCGGATCCGTGCCCTGTTCGCCTGCCGTCTGTTGCTGCGCCTCGATGGCCTGCTGGCGCGCCTTGTCGGAGGCGGGCTTCATGTAGAGGAACTGCCAGCCAAGCAGCACGGAAAGCGAAAGCGCAATCGCGATGATGAAGTTTCTGTTGTTGTCCATGAACCCGCTCAGAAAAACCGTTCGATGCGCGCCACGCCATCGAAGAAAGACTGCCCAATCCGTTCAGCCAAATCGCTTTAGCCGGTTCCTGACTTCGTGGGAAGACAATCCGGCTTTTCCAGCGCAGCGTTCACGGGGCAGGGTTATTTTCCTTGTCGGAGCGCGCCGGCTGGCCCACTTTATGGAATGCACGCCGCATATCCGCAAGTAGATCTTCGAATTTTCTGGTCAGCGCAACGGCGCGGCCAATTATCACGTAATCCAGATTCGGCCGTGCGGCTTCCGCAAAAGTCAGGCGAACGGCTTCCTTGAGGCGACGTCTCGCGCGATTGCGGTCGACCGCCTTGCCTCTTTTCCTGCCGCCCTCGCCTTCAACGGCGACCGACTTGCCCGATACGGTGAACCCGAAGCGCGGACCCTGACTTTCGATGTCCGCGCGGGCGAGGCCCTGCATGATAAAGGCAGGCGTCACCCATTTGCGGCCCTTCTGCACGCGCTTGAATTCCGCGCGCGTCTTGAGCGTCTCCATGGCCGCAGCGCTTTTTTTCGACTGTTTAAGCCGAGAGCTTCGTGCGGCCGCGCGCGCGGCGGCGGGACAATACGGTCCGGCCCTGCTTGGTGGACATGCGTGCGCGGAAGCCGTGTTTGCGTTTCCGGCGCAAATTGCTCGGTTGATAGGTTCTTTTGGTCATGACAAGGCGCTTTCTCTCTCAAACGCCATAGATAGGGCGTTTCGGAGGCCGCCGTCAATCATGCTCTGTGAGATTATCGGACGGCCGGGCCTCACGCAAAGGAGAACCCGGCCGTTGAAAAGGCGCATCGACGCAGTAACGGTTGCGGCTATTCAGCCTTCGCGCTTTGCGCCGAGCCCGCGCCCGTAACCCGCCAGACGACGTTGCCCACATCATCCGCCACGAGCAGCGCGCCGTCCTTATCGAACGTCACGCCAACGGGTCGCCCGAGCGCCTCGTCGTTCTGGCTGAGGAAGCCCGTCAACACATCGATGGGCATGCCGTTCGGCTTGCCGTTCTCAAACGGCACGAAGATCACCTTGTAGCCGCTCTTCGGCTTCCGGTTCCACGAGCCGTGCTGGCCGATAAACGCGCCGTTCGCGAATGGCTTCGGCAGTTTGCTGCCTTCCGCAAACGTCAGTCCGAGCGATGCGGTGTGACTGCCGAGCGCGTAATCCGGCACGATGGCCTTCTCCACAAGGTCGGGCCGCTGCGGCTGCACGCGCGTATCGACATGCTGACCCCAGTAGGAATAAGGCCAGCCGTAGAAGCCGCCTTCCTTGACGCTCGTCAGATAATCGGGCGGAAGCTCGCTGCCGAGTTCGTCGCGTTCGTTCACCGCCACCCACAGAACGCCCGTCTGCGGCTCGAAGGCCATGCCGACCGGATTGCGCAGTCCGCTTGCGAACACGCGATGCTGGCCGGTCGCAACATCGACCTCCCAGATCATCGCGCGATCCTTCTCAAGCTCCATGCCGTTTTCACCGATATTGCTGTTCGAGCCGATGGCGACAAAAAGCTTCGTGCCGTCCTTGCTCGCGACGATATTCTTCGTCCAGTGGTGGTTAAGCTCGCCCGGAAGGTCCGTCAGCTTTTCGCCCGCGGCCGTAATCTTTGTCTGTCCTTCCTGGTAAGGGTATTTCATGATCGAATTGGCGTTGGCCACGTAAAACGTGTCGCCAATCAGCGCCATGCCGAAGGGCGAGAACAGGTTTTCGAGGAAGACCTCGCGCGTCTGCGCCTCGCCGTTCGGGCCGACGCCGCGCAGGAGCGTGATGCGGTCGGCGCTACCCCTGTTGGAGCCCGCCATCTTCATGACCTTGCCCTGCACCCAATTGCGGAAGCCGGTGGCCTCCTTCGGCGGCGCGTCGCTTTCGGCCACGAGCACGTCACCGTTCGGCAGTACATAAATCCAGCGCGGATGATCGAGATGGCGAGCAAGCGCCGCCACCTGAAGTCCCTCGGCGGGCTTCGGTTTCTGCCCCTCGCCCCAGCCCCGCGCGACGGCGATATTGATTGTCGGAAGCGCCGTTTCCTTCGGCGGCGGGAGCTTCGGATTAGGCCCCATCCCTTCCGAGACGGGCGTGGCGGTCTGGCTCTCGCAGGCGGAGAGCGCGATGGCGGCAAGACCCATAGCGAAAATCGTCCTGATCGGCTTCACGGCATAACTCCATTATCTCTTGCGAGAACAAAGAGCGCGGAAGCCGCGATGTTCCGTCAGGCGCGGGAGAGGAAGGCGAGCGCGCCACGTGCCGCCGCCGTTCCGGTCGAGAACGCCGCTTGCAGCAGATAGCCGCCGGTCGGCGCTTCGTAGTCGAGCATTTCGCCCGCGACGAAGACGCCCGACTTCTTCCGAAGCATGAAGCCATCGAGCTCGGTGAATGGCACGCCGCCCGCCGACGAGATCGCGCGCTCGATGGGTGCGGGCGCTGTGAGCGGCACGCGAACGCCCTTGATGAGGCGCACAAGCTCGGCCACGTCGAGATCGGCGAGCGGCGAGCCACCGCGCACGGCTTCTTCATAGAGAAGGCCGATAGCGACGGGCGCGAGCTTCGCCGCCTTGCGCAAATGGGCCGACAGCGTCTGCTTGCCGCGCGGCCTCGATAGCGCCGCTTCTAGGGCCTCGGCTTCGATCCCCGGGCGCAGGTCGATAATCAGATCCGCAGCCCCCTCGTGCTCCAAGGCTTCGCGCAGGGCCGCCGACAGCGCATAGATCGCGCCGCCCTCGATGCCCGCCTTCGTGATGGTGGCGTCGCCGCGCACGCTTCGCCCTTCGAACGAAAACGTGACGCCCTTTAGCGGATCGCCCTCGAAGCGCGCGAGAAAGATGTCCGAGAAACCGACCGCGAAGCCGCAGTTCGACGGTTTCAGCGGCGCGACGTCGATGCCCTCACGTTCGAAAATCGGCACCCAGCCGCCATCGGAGCCGAGGCGCGGCCAGCTTGCACCACCGAGCGCGAAGATCGCCGCGTCGGCGCGAACGGTCACGGGACCGTCCGGCGTGTCGAACAGGAGCGCGCCCGCATCGTCCCAGCCCCGCCAGCGATGGCGCTGTCGGAACGCGACGCCGAGACCCCGCAGCCGCCCGAGCCAAGCGCGCAGCAGCGGCGATGCCTTCATCGCTTTCGGAAATACGCGCCCGCTTGTGCCGACGAATGTTTCCTGCCCCAGCGCCTCGCACCATGCGACCAGCGCGGACGGCGGAAACGCCTCGATCGCACCGCGCAAATGCGGCTCCGCCGCGCTGTAGCGGGCAAGAAACTGCGAAAGCTCTTCGCTATGCGTGAGGTTCAGCCCGCCGCGCCCGGCGAGCAGGAACTTGCGGCCGACGCTCGGCATCGCATCGTAGACCGTCACGGCGACGCCCGCGCCCGCCAGCACCTCGGCCGCCATCAGCCCTGCCGGCCCGCCGCCGATAATAGCAGCCTGTTTTCCAGTCTCAGCCATAGCGCCCGCTGACCTCCATATGTCGCGCGACAAGGCGCGCGAGCGGCGGCCCGATCATGATGATGATGAGGAAACGAATCGTTTGCAGCGCCATGACAAAGGGCACGTCGACATTCGTCGATGCGGCGATGATCGCGACCGAGTCCATGCCGCCTGGGCTTGTCGCGAGATAGGCGGTCAGCGCGTCGATGCCGAGCGTCTCGGTGAGAAGCCAGGCGAGCACGGCGGAAAACGCGATCAGCAACGCGACCGAAAGCACGATCTTCGGCAGCGCCCGGAAGGCATGCGCGAGGATGTCCGGCGTGAAGCACAGGCCGACATTCCACCCAAGCAGCGCATAGGTCACCGCCATCAGCCATTTCGGCAGTTCGATATGAACGAGCCCGGCGAGGTTGAGCGCGGAGCCGGCGACAAGCGCCAGCAGCATCGCGCCCGAGGGAAAATGAGTGGCGCGGCCCACAATGGCGCAAATGCCCGCAAGCATCAGCGTCACGGCGAAGGGGCGTTCGTCCATGGCGGGGAACCATGCGATGTCCGGGTGCGGGACGCCGGTCGAATGCGCCCAGAACGTCGCCACCACAGACGCGAGACTCGCCACGCAGGCCACGCGGAAATATTGCATGAAGGCCACGAGCCGCGCGTCCGCCCCGAACTCGCCCGCCATGATAACCATCGCGCCCGCCGCGCCCGGCCACGACCCCCAAATGCTCGTCGTCCCCGGCATGGCGCGCCAGCGGCTCATCGCCCAGCCGAGAAGGCTCGACGCGACGATAATCGAAAATACGACACCGAGGATGATCGGCCATTCCTTCGCGAAGGATTGAAGGATCGACGGCGTGATCGCGCTCGCAATGAAAAGCCCCATCAACGCCTGCGCGCCGATATAGGGCACACGCGCCACGCGGATCGTCGCGCCCTTGACGCCGAGCACCACGCCAGCCGCCATCGGCCCGAGGAACACCGCCGCCGGAATACTCGCGAGGTCGAGAAGCGCCGCGAACGCCGCCGAAAAAAGCGCGAGCATCAGCCACTGCCGGGCGTGAGGCAGCGTCTCGAAGCGACGGGGGAACGGGATCAAATGCAAAACTCCGGGGCAACATCGGCGTTGCCCAACCCCCGCATTACCGCGCACGCGATGCAAACGCAACCGGCGCTGCGCGAAGGCGGTCGTGCCGCCTGCCCGCCTGGGGCTAGCCCAATCAGTGGAATGAATTCGACATTTGAGTCCCGGCTGTCACGAATTCTCGCTCAAATACAAATTCAAAAGCTCCACAAGCAGGCTGCTGCAAAAGGTTTTTCGGGTTGCACCAACGCACTCTAGGAGCGAGTGAATGCCGATTGACATATCCGTCTCACTTCAACTCGACCACAGATCCCGTTTTACAGGTTGTGACCGGAAAGCTTTTTTTCTGCGGGCTGCCAGTGGCCGTTGCGCTTCCGACATCTGCTCGGGAGGGTGCTGCAAACGTAAACGTCGGATCGGACCACTAGCCTCTTCTGCTCCATCGTCGCCCTGACCGTGCGGTCGAAAAGTGTCCGGGCAGCAGCCATGCGCTTCGTCCCCAATTCTCTTTCGCGGTGTTGAAAAGGCCACGCAAGTCTCGCGAAGGCCCACAGGCGGGGTTAATTTATGCCGAAGTGATTCTCGGCAAGCACTCTGCCTTCGTTGCGTCTCATCCCGCAGCGATTGTGCACCGCACAATGAGCCGTTATCCTGCTCAAGCATGGCGCCCGCGCGCCGGAAGTGGAAATTGATGTCAGAGAAACCGCGTCTCTGCAGCTTTCAAAGCCTCGGTCCGAACGGCTTCCACGAGGTCGCCTATACCGAATGGGGCGACCCGCAAAGCCCTCGTCTCGTTTTCTGCGTGCATGGCTACACGCGCAACAGCCGCGACTTCGACGTTCTCGCGGAAAGCCTCGCCGAGGAGTGCCACGTCGTGTGCATGGACGTCGCCGGGCGCGGGCGAAGCGAGTGGCTAGCGAAGAAAAACGACTATTCCTTTTCGCTCTACCTCACCGACGCGGCGGCGCTTCTCTCCCGCGTGACCGCGCCGCCTCCACCGCCAACCGGCCTCAAGCGCATTTTCAGGCGCACCCAGCCCAAGCCGAAGCGCCATATCGACTGGATCGGCACATCGATGGGCGGCCTCATCGGCATGATGCTCGCCGCTCGGCGGAATTCGCCGATCCGCCGCCTGATCCTGAACGATGTCGGCCCGCTCGTGCCCTGGCCCGCCCTCATGCGCATGAAGAAGGCGCAGACCGGGCTCGGCCGCTCCTTTTCGTGTCTCGAAGATGTCGAGTTCCATCTGCGCGAGACGTGCGCTTCATTCGGCCCGCTAACCGAAACACAATGGCGGAAGGTGACGACCAACAGCGCCATCGAACAGCGGGACGGCTCCTACGTTCTCGCTTTCGATCCCGCGATTATCACGCATATGCGCTCGGGCGGCGTTACGGGCGTCGCCTTCGGTAGCGAGTTTCTCGCCGGTGTCGATCTCTGGCCGACCTATGAAGCGATCCGTTGCCCGACGCTGGTGCTTCGCGGCGCGGAAAGCGACCTTTTGCTCGGGAAGATCGCCGATGACATGATGCGGCGCGGACCTCGCGCGAAAATCGTGGAGTTCGAGGGAATTGGCCACGCGCCGTGGCTGATGGCGGAGGATCAGATCGCGGCGGTGCGCGATTTTTTGTTCGCAAGCGCCGCAAAGGCCCCGGCGGCTGAACCGGTGCGCCGGGAAAAGGTGGCGCTGCATCCTGCGTGAATGATGCGGAGCAGTCGGCGTGAGAGAGGGCAGCAGGCGCCGTAGCGTGTCAACCTGGCACGCATTGGCTTGCTCATGAAATCCGCCGCAGCTCGAACATGTTGCTCCGCCGGAAACGCAAAAGATGCATGGGTCTTCCAGCGACGGACGCAGAAAGCCCATGCTGACAGCCAACGCGCTTATCGAGCGGCGGCGATGTTGAAGCCTTCTTCCTTGCACTTGACGCCAAGGAAGGCGTTGATTTCCTTGACGACGCCGTTCGCGATGACGCTGAAGTTCGCATCGACTGCGGTTGCGGACCATATCGCCGTCTTGGCAAGAAGAGGCGCCTCTATGGTGCCCCAGTTCAACTCGGCCTTGGTCGCCCGGCCGTTCTCGAAGGTAACTACAGGCTCGATCGACAGTTTGACGTCGTAGGCGCTGCCTTCAGCGGGGTTCTTGTTGTCGAGCTTACAGGTGATGTCGTGCTTCTTCAGCTTCAGCGTACCCGAAGGCTTAGAGGCAACCTCGGCAATGGCGTCGCGGTCGAGATCGATGTGCGCCGAACACAGCGCATGTCCCCAAGGCCATGTCAGCTTGTCTCCCAGATAGCCCGCCTGAATGTCGGAGCCGAGCCATGTCTTGGTGACGTTGCAAGAAATCGGCGCGCCGCTCTTCGCTTCCGCGAACGCTTTGCAGATTTCGAGCTTGCATGTCTTGCGGTCTTCCTTCTCCTTGGCCATACGCTCCGCAAGTTCCGGCGCGATGGCCGGAACGGGAGCAGCGGCTTCCGCAGGCGCCGGGGCGGGAGCGGCGTCTTCCGCAGACGCCGGGACAGAAACGGTCAGCGTCAGCGCCGCAGCCCCTGCGAAAAGCGCGACTTTATGCATCCAAGAGGTCATGTTCTCTCCACGGATCGTTGATTTGCATACGATTTCGGTTGAGCAGGGGGCATAGCGGACGCCCCCGCCAAAGGGTGTCGGTGACCGCGCGATTTCAAATGATGATTCAGCGACCGTGCTTTCGATGGCGCGAGCGAGGCAAGCATTAGTTGGTTGTCGACGCGAGGTTGGCAAGCATCGGGCCGGGCTCCGCTGGGCCGATATTGCAACGACTGACAGAACATTGGTACCCGACCAACTCGTTAGAAGGAAGCGCGACTGCTAACACGATCTGCTTAATTGGCTTGATCTCGAACCGCAACCAATGCGCGAAGGTTTTCCACTTCACACCAAGCTTGTCCCCCCCTATTCGCATTCATGCTCTGGATGCCCTCGGAACCGGCTTCTTCCGGCCAACCGCCAGGAACCCGAGCCCTTCCCCATGACAGCGCTTTGCGAACCTCCATGCCCGAACAAAAAAAGCGCCCCATCGCCACGCGAGGTTTATCGAGAGACGAACCGACCGGTCAAATCACACCGATGGGTTCGTCTCTAACTTGAAGAAACGGCATTAGAGGAATGAGACCACAGTAGCGAGCGGGAGCATCTTGACGAAGATGTTAAAGCCCTGCTTCATGCTCGAAGTCGGCACGATGACGACATCGCCCGACTGCAAGAGTGGGTCTTCAGCGCCCCCGTCGCGGATTTTCGCCATATCGTAGCGGATGGCGGATCGCTTGTCGTTGGTCGTGCGGAACACGACGGCCGTCGAGTCGGCCGCTTCATCCGAGCCGCCGGCCTGAGCCACGGCCTGCACCAGAGACAGACCGCCGACCATCGGCACGACGCCCGGCTTTTTCACCGCGCCCTCCACGGTGACGCGCTGACTATTGTACTCTTTCACGAAAACGGTGATCTGCGGCTTCTGAAGATATTTCGCACCGAGAAGTGTCGTCAGGTCTTGCTCGATCTCGCGCGCGGAGCGGCCACCCGCCTGCATCTCGCCCACGAGCGGATAGTTGATCGTCCCAGCTTCGGAAACCTGCACCGTCTTCGACAAGTCCGCAACCTTGAAGACGGTAATTTCAAGGACGTCGAGCGGCCCGACCTTGTAGGATTTGCTCTTCGGATCGCTCATCGCACTATAGGTGAGGGCGGCCTGCTTGATTGCTGCGGCAGCCTCCGGCTCCTTCACCGTAGCTCCCCCGCTCGCTGCGTTGGCCTTCGGCGCAGCAGTTTCCTCGGCCGGCGGCGTGCCTGCAATCGACATCTTTTCCGGCGATCCGTTGCTAAGCGAGGAGCCGCCGCACGCGCTCACGAAGGCTGCGGCCATCACCGGTGCCAGAAGCCTGAACAGAGCGCTCAACCTCATGAACTTCCTCACTCGTAATTCCTTCCGGCTCCGGCAAACTGCCAGCGTGCAGGTTTTTCAGCACACCCAAGGGACGCGTGACGACCAGGTGATGGGCTTCTTTTTCGCCAACGATTTTCGCGGCGGCTTCCCGTCCCTTAAGGAGATCGGGGGGACGGGAGTCGTTGTTGTGGGCGTCCGTTGCAAGGATATGCACGCGTCCTTCTTCAAGCATGCGCTGAGCCCAGTAGCGCGGGCGGCGGCCGAAGCGCCCTAGAAGCGATCCGGCGGTGATCTGCATCCAGACCCCTCGCGCCGAAAGCCGCTCGATGACGTCGTATTTCCCTTCGATCCAGGTTAATCGCTCGGGATGAGTCAGGATCGGCACGTAACCGGCGACGAGAATGCTGAAAAACAGGTCTTCCAAGCGCGCGAGGGCGACGTGGTGCGGCGGCTCGACGAGGACGTAGGCCGTATCGTCGAGCGCCAGCAGATGGCCGCGACGCAGCCCTTCGACGAAATCGGGAATGATATGGTTGTCTGCGCCGGTGGCGATATGGAGCGGTATTCCGGCCTCGTCGAGACTGGTTTGCAGCGCAGCTGCCGCTTCGCGGATTTGAGGACCGGTGTTGTGATAGAGGCCGGGCAGAATGTGCGGGGTGCAGGCCACACAGAGGACACCCTGATCGACATAGGCGCGCGCCATCTCGAAAGAGACCCTCATATTGGGCGATCCATCGTCGATTCCGGGCAGCAGATGACTATGGAGATCGAACATGCGTAAGCGCTCGTTACGATTTGCAGAAACTTTGTAAAAAACTTCAAAAGGCACTTTAATGGTTTCAGGTTTTCATTCAAGCGAGATGAAACACCTGCGCTATAATGGAGATAAAAATCCCCAAGGAAATAGCCCGCACAACCTCTGCGTGAGCCATCTCTGTCTCAGTTATGCCTTAGTTCTAAATAAGTCGCAGCTTGACATTGATTTAATTTATGCTGGAGGTTGCGCCATCAAATGCAAGATTAGACCGGCTCTAAAAACTCAAGACGCAGGTATTCCGGGTATCGCTGCGCGCCCTTGGCGCGCACGAGGGCGAGCGTGTGTCACTCGCGACCCGGTTGGATGCCGGATGAGGGAGGTGCGAGCCACCTCCGTCTCAGTCTTCGCAGATGTAAAACAAGCGTTTAAGGCGTCCGCCGCGCCGTGAACTCACGAAACACCTCAAGCGTCTCATCGCTCACATGATGCTCGATGCCTTCCGCGTCGCGGCGTGCCGTTTCCGGCGAAATGCCGAGCGCTAGGAGAAACGCCTCAACCACACGATGCCGCTCGCGCGCTTCCGAGGCGAGGTTCTTGCCCAGCGCCGTCAGGAACACGCCCCGGTAAGGCTGCTGAACCACGAACCCTTCCTCGATAAGCCGCTTCAGCATCTTTGCGACCGTGGGTTGCGCAACACCGAGGCGCTCGGCAATATCCACCTGTCGCGCTTCGCCCCGCGCGGCGATCAGATCGTCGATCAGCTCGACGTAATCTTCCACGATCTCAAGTCTATGCGCGCGCCGCGTCTCACGAAAGCTCGCGGACTGGAGATCTGCGTCGATAAGGGAATTGCTGTCTGTGTTCTGTGAGGTCATGGCGCTGAGCAAAAAATGCGGATCTGGTCATCCTAGAACGGTGCGCACGAAATCGGAATCCCTTTGACGCGATCCCAGCCGAACGCGCGGCTCTACCGCACCGTTACCGCGTTCGTGCGCCGCGGCCAGAGCGGAACCCTTTGCCTCACCGGAAATTGTTCTCGGCGAGCGATCAAGAGCCTTGCGTCCCGATGCGCGGCTATTATAGCATAAGCTATACTTCATAGGGAGGTAAATGAATGGCTTCCGACGCGTCTTTTCCCGTTGATAACGTCCCCGCCGCTGGCGGCATGTCGCATGCGGCGTTGCGGGACGCCATCGCGGGAAGGCGCGGCAGGATCGTCACCGGATGGATGTTCACTGGCCCCGCTGTCGTGGCCTCCATCGCCTATATCGATCCCGGCAACTTCGCGACCAACATCCAGGCGGGCGCGAAATACGGCTACACGCTCCTGTGGGTGGTGCTCTCGGCCAACCTCATCGCGATGCTGTTTCAGGCGCTGTCCGCAAAGCTCGGCATCGTCACCGGCCGCAATCTCGCCGAACTAGCGCGCGAACGCTTTCCGTGGCCGCTCGCCCTTGTCATGTGGATCGTGAGCGAAATCGCCGCCATTGCGACCGACCTCGCCGAGTTCCTTGGCGGCGCGATCGGCTTCTCGCTGCTGTTCGGCATGTCGCTCCTCACCGGCATGGCCGCTACCGCCGTGATCACCTACGGCATCCTGATGTTCAACGGGGAACGATTCCGGCGCATCGAACTTGTCGTCGGCCTCTTCGTCGCCGTGATCGGCGTCTGCTACGTGGTCGAATTGTTCATCGCGCCGGTGAACTGGGGCGGCGCGATGGCAGGGCTCGTCACGCCGCAGATCGCGGACGCGGACGCGCTCTTGATTGCGGTCGGTATCGTCGGCGCGACCGTCATGCCACATGCGATCTACCTGCACTCCGCCCTGACGCAGTCGCGAGGCGTGCTCAACTCCGACGCCGAGCGCGAACGCGTGCTGCGCTTCTCCAACCGTGAAGTCATCATCGCCCTCGCTCTCGCCGGCGTCGTGAACATGGCGATGGTGATCATGGCGGCGGCGGCCTTCAACGCGGGCAACCCTGAAGTCGCCGAGATCGAGACCGCCTATCACATGCTGACGCCGCTCCTCGGCGGCGCGGCGGCAACCGCGTTCCTCATCTCGCTGCTCGCTTCCGGCGTCTCAAGCTCGGTCGTCGGCACGATGGCCGGACAGGTCATCATGCAGGGCTTTTTCCGCCGCCGCATCCCGATCTGGCTGCGCCGCCTCGTGACCATGGTCCCCGCGTTCGCCATCGTCGCCATGGGCGTCGGCGCGACCCAAGCGCTCGTTATGAGCCAGGTGGTGCTGAGCCTCGCGCTCCCCTTCCCCATGATCGCGCTCATTGTGCTGTCGAGCGACCGCGCGCTGATGGGCCGTTTCGCCAATGGCCGCCTGACGAAGATCGCGGCGCTTGTTGGCGCTGCCGTGATCCTCGTGCTGAACGCGGTGCTGCTTTACCACACCGCTTTCGGAGGTTGAATGCGGTTTCGTGCCCCCTACGGAAGAAAGGCTTGACGAATCCCGGCCCCTCCGTTGTCTATAGGCGTGCGGCGCGTCCCCGCCGGGGCGCGCTTGCGCTTTCCGCGCGTGTAGCTCAGCGGTAGAGCATCCCGTTTACACCGGGACGGTCGGGAGTTCGATCCTCTCCGCGCGCACCAAAGCGCTTTCTTGGCATTGATTTATCAGGTTTTTTTGGACGGCGGGACAGGCGGTGGGGCACCGCCGGTCATCTTCAGGCAGCGGCGCTCAATCGCGTCAGCGCCGCCGTATCCCTCGCGAGCACCGCATCGTAAAACGCGAGCCATTGCGCCGTCACGGCGTCGGGCGTGAAATCGCGCTCGTAGGTCTCATAGCCGTTAGCGACGAGCGCCGCCGAAAGCGCGTCGTCCCCCAGCACGCGGGCGAGCGCCGCGCGCAGCGCCTCCGCATCGTCGATGGGCACGAGCAAACCGTTGATGCCGTCCGCCACATGCGCGGCGGGACCGGCGCTTTTCGCCGCGACGAAGGGAGTCTTCGCGGCCCAGGCTTCAAGGATGACATTGCCGAACGGCTCGTAGCGCGAAGGCAGCACGCAGACATCCGCCGCGCGGAGCAGCGCCGAGCGGTCCGTTCGCCAGCCGAGGAAGCGCACGCGATCCGTCAGCCCGAGATCGGCGGCGAGCGCCTTCAACTCCGCTTCGAGTGGCCCGTCGCCCGCGAGCCACGCATAGACGCCCGGGAGCCCCGCCACCGCGTGCAGGAACGTGTCAAGGCCCTTCTTCTGATGCAACCGCGACAGCGTGAGCAGCACCTTCGCATCGGCGGGTGTGTCGAGCGCGGCTCTATCGGCGGCGGGCAGCGGCGTGATCGTAGGAAAGGTTGGGATGTAATGCGCGCGTTCCGGCGCGACGCCGCTCTTCACCATGTGGTCGCGGATATCGCGCGTGACGCCCACGATGCGCTCGCAGGCCGTGAAATGCGCAGGATCGTAATAGCCGCCGAACCAGCCGATCACCGGCTGCGCGCCCTTCGACGCGAGGCTCGCCGCGCGCCGCATCCATGTCTGCACCACGTCGGGCTTCTCGCGCCCGATGAGGCGGCGGATCAGGAAGCGCTGCGCGGGCGCGAAAGGAAATCGCAGCACCTCTGGCGCAAGCCGGACGCCTGCCGCTTTCAACTCGCCGAAGCGGCTCTGATCCTCGCGCATCACCACGCATTGATCGACGCCCGCTTCATGCAGTTTCATGATGACGTCGCAGGCGTAAGTCTCCGCGCCGCCGTTGGCCTTGCTCGTCATGATCTGGAGAATGCGCATCGGTTCGGCCTCTTTCTGCGTCACGCGGCAGCGCGGGCGGGTGCGCCGTCGAGCACGGAAAGCACTACCTCGGCCGCTTTCGCGCTCGGCGTGCCTTGCGCCAGGAACATCCGCTCGCGGATCTTAGCCAGCGCAGCAAGCTGCGCCTGCCGCTCCGGCGTGTCGCCGCTGAGCAGCGGCGCGAGCGCGTCGGCAAGTTTCAGCGCCGTGCAATCCTCCTGAAGAAGCTCGGGAAACGCATTTTCGCCGAGTACGAGGTTCGCCAGCACCACCGAATGAACCTTGAGCAGGAAGCGGAGCCGCGCGGCGAAAGGATCGACGCGATAGGCGACCACCATCGGCGTGCCCGCAACGCCGAGTTCGAGCGTCACCGTGCCGGACGCCGCGAGAGCCGCATCCGCAAGCCGGAACGCGGTGAACTTGTCCTCGTCGCCTTCGAGCAGGTGCGGCTTGTTCGGCCAGTCCGCGATGGCTTTCTCGATCATGCCGCGGACATGCGGCACCGCAGGCAGCAGCATCGAGAACGGCCCGATCTTCTGGCCGAGCGCCAGCACCGTCTCGCCGAACGGCTGCATCAGGCGCGACACCTCGGATGTGCGACTGCCGGGCAGGACGAGCAGCACGGGGCGACCCGGCGCGATGCCGAGCCGCGCGCGAAACCTCGACGTATCGAGGCTGTCGATCCACGGGGCGCGCTCGATCAGCGGATGGCCGACATAGCTGCATGGCGGGCCGCCGAGCCTCTCATGCGCGGCAGGCTCGAACGGCAGCAGCGCCAGCAGACGATCCACATAGGGCCGCATCTTCTTCGCGCGCCCCGGCCGCCACGCCCACACGCTCGGACTGACATAATCCACGATCGGAATGTCCGGCCGCTGACGGCGAATGCGCTTCGCGATAGGATGGGTGAATTCCGGGCTGTCGACGATGATGACGGCATGCGGATTATAGGCGAGCGCCGCGTCCACCGCGCGCCAGACGCGCCGCACGAGCTTCGGCAATCGCGCGAGGATCGCGGCCGGTCCCATCACGGCGACATCCGACATCGGAAAGATCGAGGCGAGCCCCGCTTCGTGCATCTTGTCGCCGCCGACGCCTGCGAACTCGAACGCGCCTTCGCCCGCCTGCGCCTTCAGCGCTTCCATGAGCTTCGCGCCCAGCACGTCGCCCGAGTGCTCGCCCGCGACGATAAAGATGCGCCTTGCCTCAGCCATGAGTCCTCCGGTCAGCTTGGCGTCACCCTATGGCGGTGATTTCGGGCTGTCATGTGGCAAGCGGCGCAGCCCACAGGGGGAAGCGGCGCAGCCCACAAGGAAGCGGCGTCGCCCACAGGGGAACGGCTCCCACGCGAAGGGAGGCGGCGCAGCCGACAAGAGAGCCGCGCCGCCCTCGCGACTCAGTCCGCGACCTCCGCTTTCGCGAGTTCCACGTCGAGCCACTCCATCGCATCCACCGGCGCAAAGCCCGCCGCCTGCTCGTAATGCTGCGTCGCCTCGCCGAGCTTCGCCTTGCCGAACAGCATCGCGAGCCCGTTCGCACACTCGATATGCGCGACGGCGTAGTCGGGCGCGAGCTTCAGCGCGGCCTCGTAATGCTCAAGCGCGGCGTCCTTGGTCGCGCCGAAGGTGAGGCGCGCCGCCATGCCGCCGACCTTGTTCACGACGTTCGCATGAAAGGCGCCCAGCGCGATATGCGCATCCGCGTGCTTCGGCTCGATCTCAAGGGCGCGTTCGAGCGCTGCCTTGATCTTGCCGCCATGGCCTTCCGCCAGCGCCTTCGCCACCGAGATGCCCTGACTGTAGCGGCCGAGCGCCTGCGCGTAGAGATACCAGCCGTTGGCGAGGTCCGGCGCGGCCTTCTGAAGATTCTCGGCACGGTGGACGACATCGAGAAACAGCGCGAGCTTCGCATCGTGGTCGTGTTCGAGATAGGTGGCCTGAATGTTCACCGCCTTGTTCGCGACGTTCGCGCCGATGAGACCGAGCGACCCGCCGAGCAGGAACGCGTCCTCGAAATCGCCGCGATGATACGCCCGCCACGCATCCTGAAGGATCGCCGCCGTGTCGCCCGCGTCTGCGTCCGGCGCGAGTGCGGCATGGGCCTTCACGAAAGCCGCATCCGGGAACGGCTCGCGGTCGCCGCGATGCAGCCACGCCCAGTTCTTTTTCAGCAACTGACTGGAATACTCGAAGGTTTCACCTTCGTACCGCTTCCACTTTGTTTTCTTCGCCATCATTTTTGTTTCCTCCCTTTTTTATATAGTGCCCTGAAAGCTTGTCGAAATGAGCGCGCTCCTCTTCGCGCAAATATGGAGCGGCGAGCGAAAGACACCGCGCGACACCCCTCGCAAGAGTGTCGCCATCCGGCTCGGCGCGCGGGTTGAGAACGAAGGCGTGACACAGCCACCACGTCGCGACGAAAGCCATACGCTCAGCCAGCGCACGCGTCTCGGCGGCATCGACGACGAGCGCGCCAGTCGCCGCCAGGCCGCTGAGCAGCGCTTCCGCCGTGCGCGTCTGCTCCTCGATCACGCGACGGATCTGCTTTTCGATGAGGCGGTGACGAGACAGGAGCTCGATAAGGTCGCGATAAAGGAAGCGGTGCCGGAGAATCGTCTCGAAGGTGAGATGCAGGAAAAGCCAGAGGTCGTCCGCCTCTACAGTGCGGCCACCCGGCAGCGCGAATGTTGCTTCGATCTCGACGAGAAAATCCTGCACCAACTCGTCGACGATCCTGTCCTTCGACGGATAGTGATAGTGCAGATTGCCATGACTGATGCCGACGTCGGCGGCGATGGCGGATAGTGTCACGTTCGGTTCGCCGAAGCGGTTGAAAAGCAGAAGCGCGGCGTTGCGGATGCGCGCGCGCGTCTGGCGTTTCGGCTTGTGCTCCATCGCGGGCCGCCCCTAAGGCCCATCCGCGGCGCGCAGCGCGGGTTCCAGCCTCGCCAGCGCGTCGGACAATTCCTGCAAGGCCGTGCCGAGGCGTCTGCTGCTGTCCTCCGGCGGCAGAAGCGTGAGGCTCGTGTCGCGTAGCACCGCCTCGTTCAGCGAAAGACCATGCCTTGCGAGGATCGGCTTCAACCTGGAGGCGCGGGCGCGAAGATCGGCGCGGGTTTGCTGATAGGCGTGCTCGCACAGTCGCCGCCGGTCCGCATAGCTGAAGACGTTGGTGAAGAAGATCATCGCATCGTCGCGGCGCGGCTCGAACAGCACAATGTCGGCTTCGGGATACTCATGCCGGTAGCGGTCCATGCCGACCTTCATGCGCGAATAGATCAGCGAGCGGATGGTCTGCGACATGACGGTGACGAAGCCGCCCTCCGCGAGACTCTTGATATCGACGTCCGGGTGCGGATCGTCGGCCTTGAACGGCACGAGCGGATTGATCGCGAACAGGAGGCGCACCCCATCCCTGAGCGCGGCTGAGGCGTGCAGCGTCTTTTGCAACGCGCCATCGACGTAATAGCGGCCATCGATCAGGACCGGCGGAAAGAACCCCGGCAGCGCGGCGCTCGCCTCCACGGCGCTCGAAATGCGCACGTGATCGAACCCCTCCGCGCCGAAGGTAACGAGTTCGGAGCGGTCGAGATCGGTGGCGACGATATAAAGCTTGCGCTTCAGATCGCGGAAGTCGTCCGTGTGGCCTGGAGCGGCCGCGAGCCTTTGCAGGTAATCGCGGATGGGTTTGCTGTCGAAAAGCCCGCCCGGCAACGCCTGCGAAAGCCGAAGAAACGACTCGAGCACGCTGCGCCGGTTCGGGCCGCGCACGTAATTCGCGATCGCCGATGCGAAAAGCGGCGGGAGCATCGCGATGCGCTTTGCATACTCGCCGAACGCCGGTTTCATGAGCACTTCGGGCTCGAAAGGGTCGTCGGCCCGATCCGTCTCGATGAAAAGCTCGTGCATCTCGCGCGGCGTCATGCCGTTCGCCAGCCCGGCCGCGAAGAATGCGCCCGCGCTGACCCCGACATACACGTCGCACTCGGTGAGGCGCAGGCCGCAGAGCGCCTCGTCGAGCGCTATGAGCGCACCGACTTCATAAATGCCGCCGAGAGGGCCTCCGCCCGCAAGCGCCACCCCCGTCCGCAGCGGCTCGGCGCGGACGTTTCGAGTTCTACCGACCATGGCGCATCAAGAATGCGCGCGCGTCGATGCCTTTTTGGTGGCCGACTTCTCAGCATCCTCGGCGACGGTTTTCGTCTTGCCGCTGCTTTCCGCCTCCTCGTCGAGTTTCGCCGAGAGCTTTTCAGCCACCTTCGTGAGTTCGTGCACCCGCTTCGAGAGCGCGTCGATGTCGTTCTTCGTCGGAACGTCGAGGCTGTGAAGCGCGCGAGCGACGCGGTCGACGAACACCTGTTCGAGCTTGTCCCAAGTGCCGGTCGCCTTCGTCTTCACGTCGGAGATGGCTTCCTGCGCCTGCTTCGACGTGCGGTTCTGCACCGCCTCGCCTTCCTTCACGAGCGCTTCGAAAAGTTTGCCGCCTTCTTCCTGCGCCTTGGCAAAGGCACCGAGGCCCGCTAGCCAGATGTTCGACGCGGAATCACGGATCGTTTGAACGAGGTGGGTATCGCTGCCTTCACCGGCGAGTTCGTTGAGTTTCTTTCCCATTTTATCCTCCCATTCCTTCGCTTTGCGAATGGTTGTATGTATTCGTATTTATAATCTGCGCGGCCTGAAAGTCGATTGACCTCAATCAAACCATTCTAGGCTGTTCTGCCTAATCATTTAGTGGGACGGGCGACGGCGGGAAACATGCCGCGCCCGAGGGAGGGATCCATGATCTATTTCGTTACGGGTGCGAGCGGCTTCATCGGCAAGCGGCTCGTCAAGGCGTTGTTGTCCCGGGCCGACGCCACCGTCTATTTCCTGATGCGAAGCCCGGACCCGGCGCGGGCCGATGTCCTGCGCAAATATTGGGGGGTGACGGCGAAACGCGCCATCGCGGTGCAGGGCGATCTGCTGAAACCCGACCTCGGCGTGTCGGCGAAGAACGCGCATGCGCTGAAGGGCAAGGTAGACCACGTCTTCCATCTCGCCGCCGTCTACGATCTCGACGCCGACGCCGAAATCGAGACGCGCACCAACATCGAGGGCACGCGCAACGCTGTCCGCTTCGCGGAGACGATCGGCGCACGGCACTTCCACCACATGAGTTCCATCGCCGCCGCAGGTCTCTATGAGGGCACGTTCCGCGAGGACATGTTCGAGGAGGCGCGCGGGCTCGACCACCCCTATTACGCGAGCAAGCACGAGTCGGAAGGCGTCGTGCGCCGCGAATGCTCGGTGCCCTGGCGCGTTTACCGGCCAGGCATCGTGGTCGGCGATTCGAAGTCCGGCGAAATGGACAAGATCGATGGGCCCTACTACTTCTTCGGCCTCATCAAGAAGATCCGGGGCGCGGTGCCGCCGTGGATGCCGCTCGTTGGCCTCGAAGGCGGGCGCATCAACATCGTACCGGTGGATTTCGTCGTCGCGGCCCTCGACCATATCGCGCACCAGCCGGGCCTCGACGGGCGCGCGTTCCACCTCACCGACCCGCATCCGCATCGCGTCGGCGACGTGATGAACATCTTCGCCCATGCGGGCCACGCGCCCGACATCAGCATGCGCATCAATGTGGGGCTGCTGCGCCTCGTGCCGCCGGGCCTCAAGGCGGGGCTGTCGTCGATGCCGGTGCTGCGCCGTCTGCAAGCCGCGCTGCGCAAGGAACTCGCGCTGCCGAAGGACGTCTTCACCTTCCTCAATTACCCCACGCGGTTCGATTCGAGCGAGACTCAGGCGATTCTCGAACCGGCGGGCATCATGGTGCCGCGCCTCGACGATTACGCCGCCGCGATCTGGGATTACTGGGAGCGCAAGCTCGATCCCGATCTCATGACGGCGAAGACGCTGCGCAAGAAGCTGGCGGGCAAGGTCGTGCTCATCACCGGCGGCTCTTCGGGCATTGGCAAGGCCACGGCGATGAAGCTAGCGGGCGCGGGCGCAACCGTGCTGATCGTCGCGCGCGATCCTCTGAAGCTCGAAGCCGCGCGCGAGGAAGCCGCCGCGAAAGGGCTCACGCTCCACACCTACGCCGCCGATGTGACGCACGCCGATCAATGCGACGCGCTGGTGAAGCAAGTGCTCGGCGAGCATGGCGGCGTTGACGTGCTCATCAACAACGCCGGCCGCTCGATCCGCCGGGCGGTCGCCGATTCCTACGACCGCATGCACGATTTCGAGCGCACGATGCAGGTGAATTACTTCGGCGCGGTGCGGCTAACGCTCGGCCTCTTGCCGTCGATGGTCGAGAGGGGCGACGCGCACATCATCAACATCTCGTCCATCGGTGTGCTGACGAGTGCGCCGCGTTTCTCGGCCTATATCGCGTCCAAGGCCGCGCTCGAAGCGTGGACGCGTGCGGCGGCGGCCGAGTATTTCGAAAAGGGCGTGCATTTCACCGTGGTGAACTTCCCGCTCGTGCGCACGCCGATGATCTCACCGACGAAGATCTACGACCACGCCTCCGTGCTGACGCCGGATCAGGCGGCGGAAATGCTGGCCGAGGCGATCCTGCACCGCCCGGCGCGCGTTGCCACCGGCCTCGGCGTGTTCGGCGGCCTTGTCGGCGCAACCGCTCCCCGGCTCGGCCTGCTCGTCAACAGCGTGTTGTTCCAGCTCTTCCCCGACACGGCGACGAAAGGAAACGGCGCCGCCGCCGACCGTGCGCCCGAACAGCACCTCACCGCCGAGCAGGTCGCGTTCTCGACGCTATTCCCCGGCGTTCATGTGTGATGGGCGGCGGCAGCTCACCGATAAAACTTCCACATCCGCTCCATCGTCTTCGCGATCTCCTCGCCGGGCGGCTCGAACGGCTGGAGGTTGATGCGGATGATGCCGTCGTGCCCCATCTTCCACGGCAAGCGCATGAGAAGCCGCCAGATCGGCAGCCGCCGCCAGTCCGCGATGAGCGCGCGGCCGAGCGGCTCCCGCAGCTTGATGTGAAGTTCCTCCATGTCGAGCGTGCGCACGGAAAATGACACGAACGTCAGTTCGCCGATGGAGCGCCAGGCGATGAGGCCGAGCCCGTCTATGAACAGGCCGTACTGGTTCGCGCCGAGACGCGGACGGCTCTCTGTGAAAGGGAAGAAATAGTACGCCGAGCACCCCGCGAGGATTGCCGTGATCGAAAGCAGTTCGTAGCCCCACGTCAGCCACGCGGCGAACGTGGCCGCCGAAATGAACGCCAGCACGTGGAAGCGCGGCACCTCGGTGCGCGAGTAGGGAAGAATGAACCCGTCCTGCAAGTAGTCTGGAAGATCTGGCCGCCGCGCCATGAGCACACCCGTTTGACAACGATTGAAGTGTTTTCGCCTTTGATGGACTCAAAAGCGCGCTCCAATGTCTTGTTTGAGCATGAATTATCCCAAAACCGGCGTTACCCTTTTGCGGATCATGCTCTGAGTGGTCCGATACCGACATTACATCCGCTTGCAGCACGCTCGCGAGCAATTTCGGAACAAAAAGGGCCACTCAACTATGAGTCTCCTGGAGCTTCTGAATTGACATTCGAGCGAGATCTCGCAGCAATCGGGACTCAAATGTCATTCGCTCCACACAACGTCAGGGCACGGCGCGAGACGCGATGCCGTCGCGGCGGCCGAAGGGGCCGTGACGCATTCCACCGGATCGTGCCGCCCAATTAACGCGATCTTAACGCACCGAACGCACTGCGGGAAGCACATAGATACATCCCGAGGACGCCGCCCCACGCCACGCCATCCGCGCAGCAGGCGTTACCGGCCCGTCTGCGCGCGATGCCTGAGCCAGTGGTCCGCCAGAACGATGGCCATCATCGCCTCCCCGACCGGCACCGCGCGGATGCCAACGCAAGGATCGTGCCGCCCCTTGGTGAGGATCTCGGCGTCGTGGCCCTGCGTGTCGATGGTGCGGCGCGGCGTGAGGATCGAAGACGTTGGTTTCACGGCGAAACGCGCGACGATGGGCTGCCCCGTCGAGATGCCGCCGAGGATGCCGCCCGCGTGATTCGACAGGAAAACCGGCTGGCCGTCTGGACCGATGCGCATTTCGTCGGCATTATCTTCGCCCGAAAGTGCGGCAGATGCGAACCCCTCGCCGATTTCCACGCCCTTCACGGCGTTGATGCTCATGAATGCGGCGGCGATGTCCTGGTCGAGCTTGCCGTAGAGCGGCGCACCAAGGCCGGCGGGCGCTCCTTCCGCGACCACTTCAACCACCGCACCGCACGATGAGCCAGCCTTGCGCACGCCGTCGAGATAGGCCGTCCAGCGCTCGACGATGCCCGCGTCGGGGGCAAAAAACGGATTGCGCTCGACCTCGGCCCAATCCCAGCGCGCGCGGTCGATCTGCTCCGCACCGACCTGCACGAGCGCGCCGCGAATGGCGATGCCCGGCACAACCTTCCGCGCAACCGCGCCCGCCGCGACCCGCATCGCCGTCTCGCGCGCGGACGAGCGGCCGCCACCGCGATAGTCGCGGATGCCGTATTTCTCGACATAGGTGAAGTCCGCGTGGCCGGGACGGAACTTGTCCTTGATATCGGAATAGTCCTTCGAGCGCTGGTCCGTGTTCTGGATTTCGAGCGCGACGGGCGTGCCCGTCGTCACCTGCACGCCCGCCTCGTTCGGGAAAACGCCCGAGAGGATGCGCACGCGGTCCTCTTCCTGCCGCTGCGTGGTGAAGCGCGACTGGCCGGGGCGCCGCTTGTCGAGGAACGGCTGGATGTCGGCCTCGGTCAGCGGAATGCCGGGTGGGCAGCCGTCGATCACGCAGCCGATGGCGGGGCCGTGGCTCTCGCCCCACGTGGTCACGCGAAACATATGGCCGAAGGTGTTATAGGACATCTCTGCTCCTCGCCCCGTCAGGAGCGGCAATATCTCGCGCCAGCGGACACTTTCCTCTCGCAACCGAGAGCCAGTTTGCGAATCATGCTCAATTGGCGTCGGCTGGAAACCGTTTCAACGCCGAGTGGCGTTGCGCCGGATCGACGCCGCTCACAGCCAATGCAGCGCGCCGCCCTCGATCAGCAACACCTTGTCCTGCGGGACATCGAGCTTATGCATGTCGACTGGGCCGAGCTTCATGAAGTGCGCCCGCACGACGCGGCTCGTGCCGCCATGCGCGACGACTACCGTGTCCCGCTTTATTTCCGCGAGCCACGACAGCACCTGCGCCGTGTAGTCGCGAAACGACTGCCCGCCGGGCGGGGCCTTGTTCCAGCGATCCGCCTCGACGCTCGCATGCAGATCCATCGCGATCGCGTCGATCTCCTCGCGGTTCATGCCTTCCCATTCGCCGAAGCTGATCTCCTTCAGGCGATCGTCCGTCTGATATCCGGCTGTGGGAAGCCCCATCGCGGCGCGCATGATTTCCATCGTCTGACGCGTTCGAAGCAGCGGACTGGAGATGAAATCGAGTCGCATCTTGTCGCTGATCAGCTCGTTGAGCACGCCGCCGTTGCGCAGCGCCTGCACGCGACCGGTCGCGTTGATCGGGATGTCTAGCCAGCCCTGCACGCGGCGCGCGGCATTATAATCGGTCTGACCGTGACGAATGAAATATATGAGGGGCATGTCTCGCTGTCAGCGCTTGCAGGACAGGCTGACGCGGGCCTGCGCTTCGTTAAGGTTCGTTTCCATCAGGTTGATCTCGCACTCGACGTCCTGACTGCGGAAGACCTTCCGCTCGCCGAATGCCAGGCCGAAGCCCTGCCGGTTCACCGCCACCTTCACCTGCTTCGGCCCGATGGCCTGAAGCGCGAGGCGCACGCCGATTTCGTCATACTGCTTTTCCTGATCCTTCTTCAGCATGACGTTGTCGTAGAACACAACGGCGGCCGGTTCCTGACGCGTGCTCGGCGAAACCGAAATAGCGGCGGCCGCGGGTGCGCTCACCGTCTGCGCCACCGGCGCGGAAGCCGGCGCGGAGTAAGACGCAAGTTGCGTCTGGCATTTGCCGAACTGCTCCGTCGCGGCGAGGAGAAGCTGCCGGATCTGCGCGAGATCGGCGCCATCGGCAGTCGCGCCGCCGCTCTGACCGCTCGCGAGCCGAGCCTTCAGCGATTCGATCGACGCCTGCAAAATCTTGATTTGGTCGACCACGGAAACCTGCGGCTTGGCCGCCTGCGCGCTGATCGTGGCCGAAATCGCGCGAACCTCTTCCACCAGTGCCTTAGGCGTTTTCGGCTCCGCGTTCTGAAGCGAAGCGAAGCCCGTGCGGACTTCGTCGACCACCCTTTTCGTGCCGCTGTCCTGCGCCTGAACCGCCGTGCTCAGCGAGCGGATTTCGTCCACAAGAGCTTTCGGCGCTTTCGGCTCCTGCTTGTCCATCTTGAGGGCAAGGCCGCGAACCTGCTCGCGGATATCCGTCAGCGCGTCGGAATAGTCCGGCGCCGACGCCACGGCACGCTCAAGCGCGGGAGATGCGGGCGCCGCAACCGCATGAACCTTCGAGACGTCGGCCTTCACGCCGTCGAGCTGACGGGATAGGGCGCGGATTTCGTCGATGACAGGCTTGGACGACGCGGAAGCGTCCGCCGCCGGGGTTGCGACCGGCTTGGGCTGTTCGGCGGCGAGCGCTTCGATCCTCGCGGACAAGGCGCGGATCTCATCGGTGACGGGCTTCAACGAAACCGGCGCGCCGCCCGAACCGCTCGCAACCGAAACCGGCGCATCAGCGAGATAGGTCTTGATTTCGGCGAGGTTACTGCGACCGGCGGAATAGCCCGCGTAGAAGCCGGCCGCGCCCGCTGTGACAAGCGAAATGACAGCGGATGCCGCCACCAGGGTCAGCGCCTTGAACGGTTCCATACTCACCTCGCGCCACATCGGCGGTCGCGCCCGCCGCAAAGCCAGTTTTACTGAAGCCTAGCTATTGGACTGAATCACGGCGATATCGGGAGCATCCTCCGCTTTCATGCCAACGACGTGATAGCCCGCGTCGACATGATGCACCTCTCCCGTTACCCCTTTGCTGAGATCGGACAGCAAATAGAGCCCTGCGCCGCCGACATCCTCGATGGATACCGTCCGGCGGAGCGGCGAATTGTATTCGTTCCACTTCAGGATATAGCGGAAGTCGGCGATGCCCGAAGCCGCGAGCGTCTTGATCGGCCCGGCCGATATCGCGTTCACGCGGATCTTCTGACGGCCGAGATCCTCGGCAAGGTAGCGCACGCTCGCTTCAAGCGCGGCCTTCGCCACGCCCATCACATTGTAATGCGGCATGACCTTTTCGGCGCCGTAATAGGTGAGCGTGAGGAGTGAGCCGCCGTTCGTCATCAGCTTCTCGGCGCGCTTCGCAATCGCCGTGAATGAGTAACACGAGATGAGCAGCGTCTTCGAAAAATTATCAGCCGTCGTATCGACATAGCGGCCGTCGAGTTCTTCCTTGTTGGAATAGGCGACTGCGTGCACGACGAAATCGAGGCTGCCCCAATCTGCCTTCAGCGTTTCGAAAACCGCATCGACAGAGGCGTCGTCCGTCACGTCGCACGGCAGGACGTGCTTCACGCCGACTTCGGCCGCCAGCGGCTCAACGCGCTTCTTCAACGCATCGCCCTGATAGGTAAACGCCAGTTCCGCGCCCTGGTCCGCCGCAGCCTTGGCGATCCCCCAGGCAATGGACCGATTGTTTGCGATGCCCATGATCAGGCCGCGTTTTCCGCTCATCAAAGGTGCTGTCTGGACCACGTTCGTTCCCCGATATTAACGGTGACGCATCCTACACATTAAGCCGCTCGCGTAAAGTGATAGCTTGGCGGGTGCGGACGCGATAAGTTCGGCCGTCGTTGACGCGGCGCGGGCGAGTTCGTTTGCGTGTTTACACGCCGGGCTCCAAGCGGAGCGCGTCTGCGACCAACCCCGGACCCGAAAAATGACCTCGACGACTGACGGCGATTTCACGCAGGCGAGCGATCCCCTGCCCCTCTTCGATGCATGGTTCAAGGAAGCCGAGCGGAGCGAACCGAACGATCCCAACGCGATGACCGTCGCCACCGCCGACCCGAGCGGCATGCCGAACGCGCGGATGGTGCTACTGAAGAGTGTGGATGAGCGCGGCTTCGTGTTCTACACGAACTTCGAGAGCACCAAGGGGCGCGAGCTTCTCTTGAATCCGCAAGCGGCGCTACTTTTCCACTGGAAATCGCTGCGCCGTCAGGTGCGTGTGCGCGGCACGGTCGAACAGGTGAGCGCGGAAGAGGCCGACGCCTACTATGCCTCGCGTCCGCTTGGCAGCCGCATCGGCGCATGGGCGAGCAAGCAGTCGCGACCGCTCGAAAGCCGCGCGGCGCTCGGCGAGGCCGTCAAGCATTTCGGCAAGCTGTTCGCCGGGATCGAGCCGAAGCGTCCGCCCTACTGGTCCGGCTTCCGCGTGGTGCCGCTGGAGATCGAATTCTGGCAGGACCGCCAATATCGCCTCCACGACCGCATCGTGTTCCGGCGGGAGGGTCGCGGCGCAGCCTGGACGAAGACGCAGCTTTTTCCATAGGCGGTCGTCACTCCAAACATAAAGCTTGACGCAAGCTTGGCGCGTGACCGTCCCCGATTCGTTCTAGAGAACGATTCGACAACATGGCCGGCAATTTCGAGGTTATGCCGAGCCAGCTTGCTTGCGAGCCTGCGAAAACGGAACGCAAATGTTGGAAACAAGCCGCGAGCATGGGTTATAAGGAGGCGGCGCGTCGTCGCGCCATCCGCAGTTGAGAGCATTTTTTCGATGAAAGTTACGCAGTCGTTCCGGTTCGAGGCGGCACACCGCCTGCCCTTCGTAAAGGACACTCATCCCTGCCGCCGAGTGCATGGACACTCCTATCGGGTCGAGCTTCAGCTCGAAGGGCCGGTCGATCCGGAAACCGGGTTCGTCGTCGACTTCTTCGACATCGAGGCGGCGTTCGGCCCGCTGCTCAAGCGGCTCGACCATTATTATCTGAATGAAGTCGAAGGGCTGGAGAACCCCACCGCCGAGAACATCGCCGCGTGGATCTGGGACCGCGTGAAGGACGCGCTGCCGCAACTCACCGCCGTGCGCGTTTACGAAACGCCGGAATGCTGGGCGGAATATAACGGCGCATAGCGCGCGCGTCGTCGCCCGCCGGCGGTGCGATAACCGGCCTCACGTTGCGCGCCGACGTTGATTTTTGCATTTCGAGCACCGTCTTGCTATACCGTGATGCATCTGTCACCAAACCGTCATCGCGGCCGATTCCCATGCAAGAAGCTCCGAGAAAACAGAACGATATCGGCGGTTCGCCCGCTGGCGCGATCGAGTTTACCGGCCGTGAGTCGCTGCCCTGGCAAGATCGCGTCGAGGCGCTGCTCACGCTCGTGCAGCATCCCGCGCGCGGACTGTTCACGCCGGACGACATGCGTCGGCGCATAGACAACGCCGCCGCCGAGGGCGCGACCTATCATGAACGCGCGGTCGTGGCGCTGGCGAATGCGTTGCTCGAACGCGGCGTCATCTCGGGCGACCAACTGGCGGATGCGCTGGAAGCAGTCTCGAAACAGGGGCGGCCATGAGCCAGACGACCATGAGCCAGACGATCATGAGCCAGACGATCATCACCGATAACGAAGTCCCTTCCGACGCCTCGGCAGAAGCGGAGACACCGGCGGTGCTGGTGCCCGTCGCGCCTTCGATGCTGCCGGTCATCAAGGGCAACGAGCCGCGCTTCGGCACCGGCGACACCGTCCATGTGCGCCGCGTGATCGGCCCGGCCTATACCCGCACGCCGCGTTACGTCATGGGCGCCAAAGGTACCATCTCGCGCGCGCTCGGCGAATTCCTCAACCCCGACGACATCGCCTATGGCCGCTTCACGCCGAAGAAGATGCTCTATCGGGTGCGGTTCCGGCAGGTCGACCTGTGGCCCGACTATAAGGGCCCGCCGAACGATACTCTCGAAATCGAGCTGTTCGAGCACTGGCTGACGCTCAATCCGAAAGACAAGACCGATGATCAACTTCCTTGGTATCGTAGGGTTGCGCCGGGTCGGCGGAAGCGCCGGGCCTGAGCACGGTTCAACGTCGCGGGCGATCGCGACAACATCGACAGTTGCTCCGCTTGGCTATTACGAAGCGCTCGAAGCGGCGTTGAGCGAGTTGCTCATCGCGAAGGGCCTGATCAAGGCCGTCGACATTCAGCGTGCCGTCGAAGCGCTCGACGCAGGTTCACCCGCCTATGGCGCGCGGCTCATCGCCCGCGCCTGGGTCGATCCTGGCTTCAAGGCGCGGCTTTTCGAGAACGCCAACCTCGCCGCGCGCGAGTTCGATTGTGACGCGGGGCCGGGGCGGCTCATCGTCGTGGAAAACACGCCGCATCTGCATAATCTCGTCGTGTCCTCGCTCGGCGTATCCTTTCCACGCGCGCTGCTTGGCCGTGCGCCTGCGTGGTACGAGAGCGCCGCGTACAGAAGCCGCGCCGTGCGTGAGCCGCGCCAGGTGCTCGCGGAATTCGGCGCGGACATCCCGAGCTATGTCGAGGTGCGCGTCCACGATGCGGCGGCGGACCACGTCTATCTCGTCCTGCCGATGCGGCCCGCCGGAAGCGAAGCCTTTCTGGAAGAAGACCTTGCCGCCCTCGTCACGCGCGAAAGCATGATCGGCGTGCAGGTGCCGCGCCTGCCCGGCCTGTTGCCGAATGACGGTGCCGCGTCGCAAGTCGAGGCTTGACGCAGGTCTCAGCCGCGCAAACTGACGCCGGTATGCTCCGGCAACGCTCGTTATCGCACGCCAGGTCTTTGTTTGCGCGAGATTGTCCGCTTTTGCGGATCATACCCCAGTGCTCTGGCGCATACGGTTGGTCCACGTTGCCATACGCGCTCAAGCAGAATTATGCGCGCGTCAAGCACGAGCAACCAAGATGACTGTGCCGCCAGCGGGCGCGAATCGTAACATTCACTGCTCTAGCACTTGCGGAAAAAGCGGTACGTATCCGGCGCGCTCATCCAGATGAAATCGGGCGTGAGGCCGCCATGACGGTTGATCCAGCCCATGATATCGGGCGCATAGCCTGCTCGCAGAATGTCAGTGCCTCGCTGCCTTTTGGCGAGATGAAAGCCGAAAGACGCGGCAGGCGTGACACAGATACGACTGCGCGGTATATGGCGCAGAAGCACGGTACAGGCCGATTGACACGGACCAATGATGCGGACATTCACGCCCCGCCGCGCGAGCCCGGCCCAGCGTTGATCGTATGCCACCACCGATCCACCGTGATCGTCGTAAACGTCGATCGTCTCGGCTGTCGCTTTCGAACACCCCGCACAAAAAACGACGGCAACGGCAAGCGCGCCCAACACCGTCGCGGCTATCTTCGGATAAGGCATCGTCCGCGGCAAAATGCATTTCATGGAAGTGTCCCCCAACGTGCGGCTTCCAATCAGCCTATCCAAACCGGGCCCGTCACACATCCCGCGATCGGATGAGATCGGCGCGTGGCAGAAGCCGCCTAAACCCTCCCAGACCGTAACCGCGCGGCATTTGGCGGGGAATCGCTCCGACATTGAGCCGAAGCGATCCCGTTCCGCCAGAATTTTTGATTTAGGCCCCGCGCCTCGTGAAGCACGCAGGCCTCGCGTTACAGCACGAGCGCTTGCGCGATGTCCTCGGCCTTGCGATTGGCGGCGGCAATGTCGCCTTCGATCTTCCGTTCTTCGGTCGAAAACGCCGCAAGCCTGTCTTCCTGGGTTTTCAGGAGATCGAGATAGCGGCGCCCGAGATCTGTCCCCTGCCCTACGCTCGCGAGGTTCTTGCGGATGCGGTCCTGATCGTCGGCGATCTTCTTGCGCTCGCCGTCGATTTCGTCTTTGCGGCTGTTCAGCTTCGCGAGGGTGTCGACGACGACGCCGAGCTTCGCAACCGTGTCTTTCAGCGCGGGCGACGCATTTTCCAGCCCCGAAAGCGTCGCCACGATCTCGTCGGGCGAAAGCGACGTGAGCACCACGGTTTGGAAATCGACGCGCTCGCGCGATAGCGTCGTCCGCGTCGTTTTGCCCGCGGGCGCGCTCACCTTTTGGCGAAGCCGCGTCGCGGTCTCCTCGATATCCTTCGTATCGGCCAGCGGCTTCCACCCATCGGCGCGCGGCTCGTCGATGATCACCTCGCGGTCTTCGGTGGCGGGCGGCGTGATTTCGTAGTCGATGGCCCAGCGCGATTTGGTGGTCAGCGTCAGCGTGCCGCCGACCGCCTTGCCGAGACGGGCACGCGTCACGCCATGGTCGATGCGGCGAATGTCGGTGCGGCCGTCGAGCGCGAAGGTCACGAAGCGCGTCGCTCCCTTCGGCAGAAGCGGAAGCTGCGCGTCGCCTGCGAAGTTCGCCGCGCCGTCGCTGCCCGACTCGAACGCGGTGATGATGCCGCCAGGCAGCGCCGAAGCGCCATCATTCGTGAGGCGCACTGCCGCCAGCGGATGACGTTCGTTCGTGTCACGCTGATAGATGAAGGTGCGGGACGCGCTGACATCCGCATCGACGAAGGGCACCATCAGCGTCGAGCCGGAGGCAAGCGTCACCTTGCCGGGGAAACGATAAAGCACCTGCGTGGCGGCTTCCTCGGCTTCGGGGGCCTGCGCGGCCGAGCCCATGGTCTGCGGGACATAAAGGTCCGCCTCGCCATCGGCTTTTTCCATGGCGGCCATCGGCGCGGGCGCAGCGCGATAAGCCGGAGCGCCCGAACGCAAAGACTTGCGCGCCTCGGCTTCATCCTTCTTCGGCACGATGCGCACCCCAGCCGAGACCGGAATTTCCGGCCGGTCAACGAAAACAGCGGTGTAGAGCTGCTGCTTCAGCGCGACCGGATTGCCTGACACGAGCGTCAGTTCCACGTCCTTCCAGTCGCCGCCGGTGAGGTTTTCGAGCACGCCCCAACCTTGCAGGCGCGCCTTGCCGCCATCCTTCGGCAGCACGAGTCGATAGGCCGTCTTCCACACCGGCGCGGCGACCACATAGCTGAACGCCGCCGCCTTCGCGTCGCCTGTCAGCGAGATCGAAAGCGTGCGCAGATCCTTGGCGCGGTTGCCCGCGAGGCCGGTCAGCGCCTTGTCCACCTGTGCGCGTGTCGCGGGATCGGCGAAGCGCAGCGCGGTGAGGTCTTCGAGGATCGCCTGAACCATGCCTTTGGGCGTCAGCAGCGTGAGGCGATGGCGGTTGACGACGCCGCCATTATTGGGAAGCTGTGCCGCTTCGTCTTCGACGCGGAAGATGCGGCCTGCGGCATTCACACTGCCTTCAATTTCGACCTCCGCGCCGACCAGCGCGTTGAGGAGCGCGGCTTGCGACGCGAGCGCGGACTGATCGAACGGGAGATCGCGGAAGAGTTCGGCGAGCGGCGTCTTGCCGGGCAGGCTTACGGCCCCGAGCGTCCCCGGTGCCGCGAACAGGGTGAGGCTCTTCAGCACGTCGTCGACCTGATCGACACGAACGGGGAGCGACAAGGCCGCGCCCGGAGCCACCTCGCCCGCATGGGTGAATTGAGCGAGCCCGCTCGAAGACAACACGACTCGTTTCAGGGGCAGTTCCGACGCTTCCGCCATGGTGGAAAGTCCTGCGAATATTGCGGCTACGATTATCGGTTTCATGGTTTCGATCCAGGCAATTGCAGTGATGAACACGCCGGCAAAGTGCTCCGCGAAAAGGGTGCGACTGGGGCGAAACAGCGGAAGGTAGGGGTCTTTTGGTGGCGCTCGGCGGGGTGGGCATGATGACTCGGGTGCGCCGTTGCAGCGTCGGGTTGCCGCGCGATGAGATGCGCCCCTTCCTCAACAGCAGGGGACGAAACAGGTCGCAAAAAAGGCGCGGAGATCGTTCCGACCCCGCGCCCGAAATATCCGCTCACCAGTCGGATGAGCGTTGTGCCGCTTCTGGCTCCGCGTCGTTCTAGCCGCCGAGTCGTCCGCTGATGTGCGACAGCACGAAATAGATGCGTCCTTCTTCCGAAGCAAGCCTCGACTGCACGCTGCCACCGCGCGGGTCGCTGCGGCTCAGATCCTGAAGCATCTTCTCGAAGTCGCCGAGGTAGCGCTCGACGATGGAGCGGAACGTCTTGTCTGTCTCGTAGCGACGCAGAACGCGGTCGACGACGCCCTGCGCCTGACGGTTGTAAAAGCCTCGCTGCTTGAGGATTTCCGTTTCGCCACGCTTCAGGCGCTGCCAAACTTCCATCACACGCCGCTCGTCGATGCACGCCGCGATGTCGCCCATCGTGAAGTCGGAGCTAAAATCTGCCGCTTGAGGAGCGGCGGCGGGACGCGGTGCGAAGGAACCGGGAAGCCCTGCCTGTTCGTCCTTGTCGAAGAAGCTGCCGTCGTCTTCGGAGGCACGGGCGAGCAAATCGCCGAGGCTCCAGCTACCGCGCCGCTCAGCTGCGGGAGGCTCCTGATAGACAGTCTGCACGGGCTGCGGTTGCGGCTGGGGAGGGACGGGAACGGGATCGGGCAGAGCCTGGCGCGCTGGCGGCTGCTCTGGCCAAAGGGCCTTTTCAGACGGCGGCTGACCGAAGTCGTAGCCCTGACGCTGCGCTCCGAACGAAGGGTCTTGTTGCTGCTGTGGCGGCAGTTGTTGCTGCTGAACCGGCTCGCGCCTGTCGGGCGTGGAGACCGCGCTTGAATAGGCATGACGGTTGGCGAGATCGGAAAGCGCGTCGAGCGCCGAAAGCTGATCCTGAAGAGCCCGCCGCATCGCGCCAGCGCTTTGCTTTGCCGTTTCCGGCAAGCCCTTCGCGTGGCGCTGCAGCTCGTTCTGTGCCGTTTCGAGATCGACGGTTGCACGTCGCGTATTGTCGCGAACCACGCGCGTCGTATCGGAGAACTTAGAAGACAGCGCGGTAAGCTGGCTCGAAACCTGATCCGAGAGCGACGTGAAGTTGGCCTGCAACTCGGACACGGCCTTCTGCGTGTGCTCCTGAGCATCGACGCGGAGCCGCTCAATTTCGCGGATGGCCACCTGAGACTTTTCGGCCGAATCCTTGGCCAGAAGCTCAGTCACCTTGCGCGCGCGTAGCTCTGCCTGACTGAGGGACTGCTCCAGCATGTTGGAGTAGCTGTTCATCATGCGGTCGAGTTCGGTCGCACGGGTGGACAGGGTCTCCATCAACTTTGTGAAGGCGACCTGCCGGTGCTCCATCATCGTGTCGACTTTTGCGTTCGACATTTCGAAGGTGCGTGACGCTGTGGCAAGTGCGTTGCCCTGATCCTCGAAGCGCTTCGTGAGGCCGCCGAGCTGCGACACGAGGTTCGCGGACACTTCCTTGAGCACGCGCGCCTGATTTGTCAGAGCTTCGGAGCCGCTGTTCGAGCGGACAGCCAGTTCCTCGACCGCGCGCTGGATATTGACGGAGCTCGACGTGACCGCGCGCTCGATGGACGACGCCTGCCGCGCGAGCATGTGCTCCATCGACCCGGAGTGCTTGTCCAGGGTCTCGCGGATATTCGTCGAATGCTTCCCGACCGACGTTTCGAGCGCCTGCGTACGTGCCGCGAGTGCCTGGTCGAGCTGCTTGGCGCGCTCCGACAGGTTGACTTCGAAATTGTGCGTGCGGCGAGATAGGATCGTCTCAAGACCCTGAATGCGCTCGGCCAGCGTCGTGTCGATCGAGCGCGAATGCTCGCTCAGCACGGTCTGAAGCACGGAGGTCTTGTCGGTAAGCGTAGCGTCGAGAGACTGCGTCTTCTCGGCAAGCGCTGTTTCGAGCGCGGCAAGGTTCCGCGTCGCGCCGTCGATGATGCCGCTAAGGCGCGTCTGCTCCGTGCCGAGCTTTTCGAGGAGCACAGGAATTTCGCGGCCCACGCGCTCGCTCATGCCGATGACCGAGGTCACGAGGCTGTTGCCCTTGGCGGAAATCGCGGCCGCCGTGCGGTCCGATGTCTCCTGAATGGCGCGCGTGACTTCGAGGCTCGAAATGCGCAGCGCTTCCGCAGCCTGCGCGCCATGCTTCGTAAGCTGGTCCGTGATCCGTGCGCCGCGTTCCGCGAGCTTTTCGTCGATGGCTACGCCCGCTGCCGTCACAGCGGCGGTGATCTTCTGGCCTCGGGTCGCGAACGCCTCCGACATGGTGTTGCTGGCGTGGCCGAGTGACTGCGTCGCCTTTTCGCTGGCGGCGGTTATCTCGCGAGTCACCTGCGTGCCGATGCCGCGCAACGCCTCGCTGACGCGCTCGCTGTTGTTCGCCAGCGCCTCGCGTTCGCTCGCAAGCTCATTGATGAGATTGCGGATGCGGTTTTCGTTCTCGGTGTAAGAGCGTTCGAGCGCCGCGACTTCATTATGAACGAGGGCTTCCAGTTCGCCGGCACGGCCGAGCGCGCGGGAAATAGCGTCGTTCATCGCCGCGACCTGACGACGGACCGTCTGGCCCAGCGACGCAACCGACTGCTCCGCCATGCGGTCAGGCTCGGCGAGGCGCACCGCGACCTCGGTCATCGCCGACGACATGAGGCGCAGTTCCTGCGCACGCCAGACGAGGATGGCGAGAAACCAGAATAACGCGATCGGGATCACGACCGTGGCGACCACGCCGAAGACGGCCGGGTTCGCGATCATGTCCGCCGTGGTTTCCGCGCCGTCGAAGCTCTTCTGGAAAACGGCCCACGACACGAGCATGCCAAGCGCGAACCAAACGCCCGACGCGACGAGCGCGATCAGGAATGGAGAACGCGATGGCCTCTGTTGCAGGGCGTAGATGAGGCCGCCAATGGACGGCATGTCATCGTTCGCCGGGCGAGCAGCGACCCGCTTCGCGCCGCCCGAGCGGGCGGGAGCGTTGGACGAGATGTGGACGGTATTGTCCTCTGAATCCGCCTGCATGCGGCGCGGCTGGCCACCGCGCGGGCCAGGCTGCTGACCGTCGCGGTTCGCGGGCGGACGAGCGTCCGACCCTTGGACAGCCGAATTCTTTTCGGGAGCGTTGCCGCCGGAGACCTTTTCTTTCGCCTCGTCCTCAGGCTTGAGGTCGATCGGCGTCTGAGAGATCGCTTGTTTTTGACTCATCAGGCCGTCCTGACAGCATGTGGTGTGACCGAGATTCCGCCTGCGTCGTAAAAAACACATCTTACGACGCTACGCATCGACTCCAGGCAGATCGTCATAGCCCCTCAAAAACCGCTTCGATAAACGTCACGAAATTCCCATCCGATAGCATGGCTAGCGGACTTTTGAGGCTAAAAAAAGATTACCTGAAGACACACATTTTTAATGAAACACCGCAACTTTTCCACTGAAACAACGCGTATTTATCCAGTGTCATAGTGCGATTCGATCCGCGATGATGAAGGCCGAAGCGGCTCGTGCTAGAAAACCACAGGTTTTTTTTTCGGTGGAGGACAACCTCAGCACTTGAGCGGGCTATCCAGCCTCAATCGCGCAACCGCCCGATTGGCTCCCGTGAATCTTTACCCATCTTTCCTACACACAAGAACACGCCAAGGGATTGCGGGCATGATCAAGGTCACGTTCATCGAACATAACGGAACGGTTCACATGGTCGACGGCGAGCCGGGCCAGACGCTGATGGAGACGGCAGTCAAGCACGCCGTACCCGGCATCGTGGCCGAATGCGGCGGCGCGTGTTCGTGTGCCACCTGTCATGTCTATGTCGACGACACGTGGAAGGAAAAAACGGGCGCGCCCTCCGAAATGGAAGAGGATATGCTAGACTTCGCGTTCGACGTGCGGGCATCGAGCCGCCTCAGCTGCCAGATCCGGCTCAAGCCTGAGCTTGACGGACTTGTCGTGCGCATTCCAGAATTCCAGAACTGATGCAGGCGGGAGAATGGCCTTGGATATGATTGTCGGGTCGGGCGTCGATGGCGCACCGGCGGAAATCGAGACGGATGCGCTCATCATCGGCGCCGGGCCGGTCGGCCTATTCGCCGTGTTCGAACTCGGACTCGTCGACATCAAGGCGCATGTGATCGACATCCTCGACAAGCCCGGCGGCCAATGCGCGGAGCTTTACCCCGAGAAGCCGATCTACGATATCCCGGCGCATCCGACGATCACCGGGCAGGCGCTCACGGACCGGCTGCTCGAACAGGCACGGCCGTTTGAACCCACGTTCCATTTCGGGCAGCGCGTCGAGTCGCTGAGGAAGACCGATGGCGGCTTCGAGGTGGAAACCGATCTCGGCACCCGGTTTCGCGCGAAGGTGGTTGTGGTCGCGGCGGGCGGCGGATCGTTCACGCCGAAGCGCCCGCCTCTCGCCGGGATCGAGGGCTTCGAGGGCGCATCGGTCTTTTACGCGGTTCGCAAGATCGACGCATTCCGCGACAAGGCGGTTCTGATCGTCGGCGGCGGCGACTCGGCGCTCGACTGGACGCTGAACCTTCAGCCGATCGCAAAGAGCGTGACGCTGATCCACCGTCGCGACGAATTTCGCGCCGCCCCCGATTCGGTGAACAAGCTGCGCGAGCTTCTCGCGGATGGCTCGGTGCGTTTCATTCAGGGGCAGCTTACGAAGCTGAACGGCGATAGCGGTGCGCTGCGTTCGGTTACGATTCGCGGGCCTGTCGGCGGCCTGGACCTCGAATACGACGTCGAGGCTGAACGGCTCCTGCCGTTCTTCGGGCTGACGATGAAGCTTGGCCCCATCGCAAATTGGGGGCTCAATCTCAACGAAAACCAGATCGCTGTCGATACGGCGCGGTTCGAGACATCGGAGCCGGGCATCTTCGCCATCGGCGACATCAACACCTATCCCGGCAAGCTGAAGCTCATCCTGTCGGGCTTTCACGAGGCCGCGCTCATGGCACAGGCCGCGCAGAAGATCGTCTATCCGGGCAAGCGCTCGGTCTTCCAATACACGACGTCGTCGTCGAGCCTCCAGCGCAAGCTCGGCGTCATATGAAAATCCCGCGAGTCGCCTCGCGGGATTGTTCTGCCTGATCGCATTCGGCTCCGAACGCCGAAGCCTATTTGCCTGCCTCGATTTCGGCGAGCGCCTGCCCCGTCAGTTCGAGGAGCTTGCGACGAAGCTCCTTGTCCTCGACGGGGACGCCCTTCGCCTTGAAGTCCGTCAGAACTTTTGCGATCACATCCTCATCGCCCGGCTCCAGAAAGTCGGAGCGGATCACATCCTTGACGTATGCGTCGGCGTCAGGGCCAGAAAGCCCCAGCTTTTCCGCCGCCCAGACGCCGAGATAGCGATTCCGCCGGGCCGTCGCCGTGAAGCGCAGATTCTCGTCGCGGGCGAATTTTGCCTCGAAAGCATTTTCGCGGTCGTCGAATGTCGTCATGGTCGGAGCCTCCCTCGGCCACATTTTGCGAGGCCCTTTAACAGAGGCGCCCGCGAAGCCATCTTTGATGAATGCCTTGCGTGAATACTGTAGCATGGATAGCGTTCGCTGGCTCGAAGTCAACATGGCCACCCGCGGAATTTGGAATCGATCTGGATTTGGGACGCGCGGCGCGTTTTCCCAGCCGTTTTCGTGTGGACGCGTGACAACGCACCAAATATGCGCTTGTAGTACCGAAATGACATCCGCCCTGATAATTTCCTTCACGAGAAGGGGGTCTCCCATGAATAACCGCCGCCGCCGCATCTACGAGGGAAAGGCGAAGGTTCTTTATGAAGGACCGGAACCCGGCACCCTCATCCAGCACTTCAAAGACGACGCCACCGCGTTCAACGCCCAGAAGCATGAGCGCTTCGAAGGCAAGGGCGTGCTGAACAATCGGATTTCCGAGTACATTTTCAGCCGCTTGAACGAGATCGGCGTGCCGACGCACTTCATCCGACGCCTCAACATGCGCGAGCAGTTGATCCGCGAAGTGGAGATCATCCCGCTCGAAGTCGTGGTGCGCAACGTCGTCGCGGGGTCGCTCGGCACGCGCCTCGGCCTCGAAGAGGGCATGCAGCTTCCGCGCTCCATCATCGAGTTCTATTACAAGGCCGACAAGCTGAACGACCCGATGGTGACGGAAGAGCACATCACCGCGTTCGGCTGGGCCGCGCCGCAGGAAATCGACGAGATGATGGCGCTCGCGCTTCGAATCAACGATTTCCTCTCCGGTCTGTTCCTCGGCATCGGCATTCGGCTGGTCGACTTCAAGGTCGAGTTCGGCCGCATTTACGATCCCGACGGGCAGGTTCGCATCGTACTCGCTGACGAGATCAGCCCCGATTGCTGCCGCCTGTGGGACATTGAGACGAAGGACAGACTCGACAAGGACCGCTTCCGCCGCGACATGGGCGGGCTTCTCGAAGCCTACTCCGAGGTTGCAAGGCGGCTCGGCATCCTGGTCGACAACCCCGCGCCGAAGCCGTCAGGCCCGGTGCTGGTGCAATCTAAATAGCTGGTGCAGCGAATTTGACATTTGAGCTTGGGTTGCGATGAGCCACTCGCTCAGATGTCAAATTCCTCCACATCGAAAAGTCGCTCGTGGTGCTTGTGAGTCCCAATCTGCTCACAAGGTGCCGCGAACGGATGCAATCGGACTAGACTTGAAGACCATGGCGGAGACGAGAATGAAGGCGCGCATCACCGTAACCCTCAAGAACGGGGTGCTCGACCCGCAAGGGCGCGCTATCGCGAACGCGCTTCACTCGCTGGGCTTTGGCGGCGTCGAGGACGTGCGCCAGGGCAAGCTCATCGAGGTGGAACTGAAGGCGACGGACGAGACGTCGGCGAAGACCGAGCTTGACGCCATGTGCCGCCAGCTTCTCGCAAACCCGGTCATCGAAAACTACAGGGTCGAGCTTCTATGAAGGCCGCCGTCATCGTATTTCCCGGTTCGAACTGCGATCGCGACGCCGCCGTCACGCTCGAAGCCGTGACGGGCGTCAAGCCCGCGATGGTCTGGCACGGCGACGAGGCGTTGCCGAAGGTCGACCTCATCGTGTTGCCGGGCGGCTTCTCCTACGGCGACTATCTCCGCTCGGGTGCAATGGCCGCACAGTCGCCCATCGTGCGCGCGGTGAAGGCCGAAGCGGAGCGCGGCGTCGCCGTGCTCGGCATCTGCAACGGGTTCCAGATCCTCACGGAGACGGGGCTTCTGCCCGGCGCGCTGATGCGCAACAGCGGCCTCAACTTCATCTGCCGCGACGTGGACCTGACGGTGGAACGCGCGGATACGGCATTCACGAACGCCTACACGCAAGGCGAACGCGTTACGATCCCCATCGCACACAAGGACGGCTCCTATTTCGCGGATGACGAGACGCTGGACAGGATCGAGGGCGAAGGACAGGTCGTTTTCCGCTATGCGACCGCTGGAGGCGGAAGCGGGAATCCGAACGGTTCCCGCCGCGACATCGCTGGCCTTATCGACCGCAGCGGGCGTATCATGGGGCTCATGCCGCACCCGGAACGCGCCGCCGATGCAGCGCTGGGCGGAATCGATGGGCGACGCCTGTTCGAATCGCTTACACGGACTTTGAACTAGCGGTTTGAATCCGACATTTACAAACGGCAGCACAGAGTTCGAGAGCAAATGCCGAAATCAAAGAACCGCCAGCAAGAATTTGTTTCTCGTGGAGCTTTGAATTTGACATTTGGGCGCGAGCGTGTGGCAGGCTGGACTCAAACGTCAAATTTGCTCCACTAGCGAGCCAGAACTTTTGCGTCTCCAAGGCAACCGCTCCAGCGAAAGGATCGCCATCATGAGTTTCGACGACGAAGTTGATGAAGTGAAGCGCGAGATGCAGACCGCAAAGCTCGACCCCGAGGCTCGCCGCGAGACCGCCGCGAAGCTCGTCGAGCGCCTGAAGGAGCAGATCGCCTCGAAGCGGCTGGACTTCGTCCTCGCCGAAGCCGAGGGCGACCCCATCGTGCAGATCAAGTACAAGCCGGACAGCGAGACGCTCGCCAACGTCTATATCCACGAGGACGGCAGCATCACCTTCCAGGCTGCGGGCGCCTCCGAAGACGCGGACGACGATGACGACGATTCGGGCTACTTCCCGAGCTATGTCGAATATATGGACGAGGAGGAATTCCTCGAAGATGCGTACGACATGCTGAAGGTCGGCGTCGCGGAATATGAACTCGACCGCGAGCAGCGCGCCGTCTGAGCGTTCGCGCCGAATCGCCTCATTCATGGCCGGGGTTCGCCCCGGTCATGTGTTCCAGCTTGATCGTCCGGGCGAACGCGTCAGGGCGCATCTAGTTTTTTTGCCGATCAGCGTGTTCGCACTCGATAAATCGGGTTAGGTGCGCGTTGATCTCTGTTTGAAGAAACGACCTCGCCTCAAACCGGGCATGCCCGCCCAGCGGGGAGATGGGTCGCGCCGTTAAAGCGGCCCGCGTACAGGATCATCTCAATGCCCGCCACCGATACCTCCGTCATCGCCACCGAAGAACTGGCCGCCGCCCACCGTATGGGCGCCGAGGAGTTCCGCCTCGCCTGCGAGAAACTCGGCCGCGCGCCGAACCTCACGGAGCTCGGCATCATCTCGGTGATGTGGTCGGAGCATTGCTCGTACAAATCGTCGCGCGTGTGGCTGAAGAAACTGCCGACAACCGGACCGCATGTCATCTGCGGACCGGGCGAAAACGCGGGCGTGATCGACATCGGCGACGGGCAGGCGATCATCTTCAAGATGGAAAGCCACAACCACCCGTCCTTCATCGAGCCTTATCAGGGCGCGGCGACGGGCGTCGGCGGCATCATGCGCGACGTGTTCACCATGGGCGCGCGGCCCATCGCACTGCTGAACGCGCTGCGCTTCGGCGAGCCGGACCACTCGAAAACGCGCCATCTCGTGGCGGGCGTCGTGGCCGGTATCGGCGACTACGGCAACTGCATGGGCGTGCCGACCGTCGGCGGCGAGACGAATTTCGACGCGCGCTACAACGGCAATATCCTCGTCAACGCGATGTGTGTCGGGCTCGCGGACGCGAACCGCATCTTCTATTCGGCGGCGGCGGGCGCGGGCAATCCCGTCGTGTATGTCGGCTCGAAGACAGGCCGCGATGGCATCCATGGCGCGACAATGGCCTCCGCCGAGTTCGACGACAACTCGCAGGAGCAGCGCCCCACCGTGCAGGTGGGCGATCCATTCGCCGAGAAATTGCTGCTCGAAGCCTGCCTCGAACTCATGGCCGAAGACGCGATCCTCGCCATTCAGGATATGGGCGCGGCTGGCCTCACCTCATCGTCCGTCGAGATGGCGGCGAAGGGCGGCTCTGGCATCGAGCTGAATCTCGACCTCGTGCCACAGCGCGAGGAAGGCATGACGGCCTACGAGATGATGCTGTCGGAGAGCCAGGAGCGCATGCTCATGGTGCTGCGCCCCGGCTCGGAGCCGCTGGCAGAGCGCATCTTCCGCAAGTGGGAACTCGACTTCGCCGTCATCGGCACGACGACAGACACCGGCCACCTCGTGCTGCGCCACAAGGGCGCGCTGGTCGCCGACCTGCCAACCGGCATCCTCGCGGACGAAGCGCCGATGTATAATCGGCCCATCGCGCCGAAGCCTGTGCCCGCCGTTGTGGCCGCCGAGGACGTGCCCGCGCCGAACAGCCTCGGCGACGCGCTCACCGCGCTCATCGGTTCGCCGCATCTCGCATCGCGTCGCTGGATCTGGGAGCAGTACGACCACATGGTCATGGACGACACCGTCGTGCGTCCCGGCTCGGACGCGGCCGTGGTGCGCATCCATGGCACGAACAAGGCCGTCGCTCTCACGACCGACGTAACGCCGCGTTACTGTTACGCGGACCCGTTCGAAGGCGGCAAGCAGGCCGTCGCGGAGACGTGGCGGAATATCACCGCAGCGGGCGGCAAGCCGCTTGCCATCACTGACTGCATGAATTTCGGCAATCCCGAGCGCCCGGAGATTATGGCGGAGTTTGCCCGCGCTATCGAGGGCATGGGCGAAGCCTGCCGCGCGCTCGAATACCCGGTCGTGTCGGGCAATGTCTCGCTCTACAATGAAACGAATGGCGAAGGCATCCTGCCCACGCCCGCGATTGGTGGCGTCGGCCTCATCGCCGATGTGTCGCGCGTGGCGACGGTTGCGCTGAAGCCGGGCGACGATGTCGTGGTGCTGATAGGTGCGGAAACCGGCCATCTCGGGCAGTCGCTCTATCAGGACTACGCGACAGGCCGTGTCGAAGGCGCGCCGCCGCCGGTCGATCTTGCCGCCGAGAAGAAGGCGGGCGATTTCGTGCGCCGCCTCATCGAGGCAGGCGTTACGGGAACGGTGCACGATATTTCGGACGGCGGCACGCTCGTCGCGCTGGCCGAGATGGCAATCGCCGGCAAACGCGGGTTGACGTACGCCCCGGCTGATGGTCTCGCTCCACATGCGGCCGCCTTTGGCGAGGAGCAAGGCCGCTATCTCGTCGGCGTGTCGCGCGATGCCGCAACCCGCGTGCTCGACGAGGCGAAGGCAGGCGGCATCCCTGCACGCATCGTGGGGGAAGTCGGCGGCGATGTCATCGCAATCGACGGCGAAAAGCCAGTGCCGGTCGGCGAGCTTCGCCGCGCACATGAGGACTGGTTTCCGACGTTCATGGGCGGCAAGCGCTAGCGCGGCGGACTTTTGCGGGGACCGGTCAAATCATTCCCCCACCGGGCGGGGATCGAGCCACGCGAAGCGATGCGGCGGGGATGGTGTCCACCCGCCGAGTCAGTTTGACCGCTAGTCTCTAAAGCGCATCCATTTTAAACGGGGTCATAGCAGCAGGCTGCGAAGTAGTTCTGACATTCGTTTGGTAAACCGTGTGCGAAACCGAAATTGTGCACCATCGCAACAGCGTCATTCGGATGACATTTCAAGTCTTCCAAGTTCAAGCTTTTGCCGATAGCCACCTCACACACCTCCATATCGGCAAAGGCCGTGGGGATGCCGCGCTTTATAGGCCGCGAGCTTGGCGCGGTTCTGCGTGACTATGGTAACCCGCGCAAAAAGCGCTTTAGCTGTGAGCGCGCAAATACTCATATCGAGTTCTCGCGCAATTCGGTGATGATCGCCGCTTCACGCTGTGAAAACGTGAAGATGTTATTGGCCTTCTTTACTCGCACCTTCTTCCCTCGCGCCTTCATAGCAAATCCTCCCTCAAAAGGTGTTCGGATAATCGGCACCTACCAGCTTGAGCAGCGTTACCGCCGTTCGAAAATTCCATGCGTCTTGGCCATCAGCGTAGGCTTCGAGGAACCGCTGCGCCAAATCGGGCCTTTCTAGGTCGGCGAGCATGTCGAGCAGTCCAAGTGTCAAAGCGGTTCGCTTGAACGGCTGTTGTTTGCACCCGCTATCGCGCGCGAGTTCTTCGAGGCATTCGCTGACAATCAGCCTATTCGACTGGAGCCACGAGATCTTGCTGGTCGTCGGCGTGACTTCGACGTTGAAAGTGGCGCACTTCTGGCTGTGCCAGCCGCATGCCGTTCGTTCGGGCCTATCTGCGGGAGAGCCAGGAGATGGCGTTCGACCCGCATGACCGCGCGACATCTACGACAGTGAGGCGGGGAAGAAAACGATCCAGTGAATCGTTTTACCGCCGAACGAAGACGGCGGTGTACGCGATCTCTCTCGGCAAGCAGCGGCGCCTGTCTGGCCGCGATCAGTGCATCGCGTCAGTTCAACCAGCGCTTTATGCGGAGCTTGGTTATTGCCCTTTGCGCAACCAGGCGACCAGTTCCGTTCCATCTCACCAGCCGCATCTACGAGAGAACCTCGATCATCGTCACGACGAACCTCGCCTTCGGTGAAGGCCGAGCGTGTTCGGGACGCGAAGATAACTTGGAGCTTATCTACTCGCAAGGCGCAGGAGTGGTTGTAATTGCACCGGTGTTGAACAAACGAATCCGATATCCAATGCCATGGATTCTTGATTAGAAGCAGAATACTAGTGAAGTGCGATACAGGTTGTAATCTTAATTGCTGCAATCGTGGATAAACAGTTGGCTGCGCCCGAATAGGATTGCATTTGCGTTTTTATCCCGTAGAAGTTGTATGGCTATTGGTTAAAGCTGGTATGGTGCGCACGGATGCCTCGCTTGGGTCTTCTGATCTTGGATGTTAGCCTCGCCGGTGTCGGAAGCCTGTTGGCCCTAGCGCTCAGAGAGAATTTTGACCTGACGCGTGATCGCTTGTTAGAGTTTCTCCCCTATTTTACTGCCACTGTAGCGGTGGCTTTTCTTGTTTTTGCTATTGGCGGGATTACTCGTGCCATCTGGAGATTCAGTAGCCAGCCGGAATATTTGAAGATAACTGCGACATTGATACTGGTTATCATTGGCGCGGTCTTGATAACGTTCGCCTACAATCGCCTTGACGGTGTTGCTCGTTCCTTGCCACTCATTCAATGCCTGGTATGTGTGGCATTGTTGATCGGCGCGCGTGTTCTTCACAAGATCGCCCACGATGGCCGGCAGATCCGCAAAGCCTCGGCAGGTTTCCTCCGACATACTGATGCCGAGCCGGTCTCGACACTTTTGGTCGTAGGCATTTCCAAGCTTGCCGAAACTTACCTGCAGGCAATCACTGAACTGGCCCCTGGCCGCATCGTGATAGCGGGTGTAGTCGGTCGGACCGATCGCCATGTTGGGCGGCTCGTTGCCACTCATCCTGTCCTGGGCGAACTTCGAGATATCGACGATATCCTCAATGACCTTGAAGTGCATGGGATCGCTATCGACAAAATCGTCGTTGCGACCTCTTTCGATGCGCTCACGGCTGTGGACCGCGCTACTCTGCTAACTCTGGAGCGCTCCAGAAACATCACTGTGCAATTCCTGGCGGAGCACTTGGGCCTCGATTTGAAGCCGCAAGCAACACCCTATCGGTCGAATTGCCGGTCGGAGCTCAGCTTTGAAATTCCACCCCTTGAGCTTCGAGAGATAGGCAAGCGGCGTTACTGGAAGGTCAAGAGAGCAATCGATGCAATTGTTGCTTTCGCAGCGCTCGTAATATTCTCTCCCTTCATCGTGATCGTGGCCTTCGTCGTGGCGGCCACTGTTGGCTTTCCAGTCATATTCTGGCAACAGCGGCCGGGGCTCGGCGGCACGCCCTTCAGGCTTTACAAATTCCGCACCATGAAAGCGGCTCACACCTTCGATGGCCGCCGGCTTTCCGACGACGAGCGTCTCTCAAGCATCGGCACCCTGATGCGCAGGGTGCGCATGGACGAGTGGCCCCAGCTCTTCAATATCATGCGGGGCGACATGTCCATTATCGGTCCGCGACCGCTGTTGCCCTGTGATCAGTCAGAAGCTTACAGGGCGCGCCTGCTTGTGCGCCCTGGGCTCACAGGATGGGCGCAAGTTGTTGGCGGGCGGACGATTTCTCCCGAAGATAAGGCCGCTCTCGACGTCTGGTACGTTCGCAACGCGAGCTTGCGCCTGGATCTTGAGATCGCTGCAAGGACCATACCGATGGTTCTGTTCGGGGAACGAATCTGCATCCCCGCAATCGAACGGGCTTGGCGCGACTTGAGCGCTGGCGGCGTCCTGAAGGGAACACTTGCTTACAAAACAGAAAATGCCTTGTAGCGCAATAAACGACCATAGCTCTTCGCAATCTCAAAGTCATACGCATTAGCCGCAATAAAGCATGCCATCAAGGTAGCAGTTTCCATCGTATATGGCGCTATTTTGACTATCAATTGTCTGACAGCTTCGGGTGAATGCGTTTCACCCGAAGTGCGGTAGCTTGGGTGAGAGCGCCTGCTGACGACCACAAAGCTTCGAGACCAGCGGTGTTCGTCCTTGACCGGATCGTCTCTCCCCCTTCGCAAGACATTTTGCTCAACGAGCTCCCAAGGTATTCAGCTAATGGATCTGAGCGACAAAACTATTGGAGTCATCGGCCTCGGGTATGTCGGGCTTCCGCTTGCCGTCGAGTTCGGCAAGATACGGTCCGTCGTCGGTTTCGATGTCAGCGCCGCCCGTGTTGCGGACCTTCGCGAAGGGATCGACCGCACGCGGGAAGTCGAACCGCATGAGCTGGCCGCCGCCCGCTATCTGACCTACACGACTTCTCTGGAAGAGCTTCGATCCTGCGGGGTCTTCATCGTCGCCGAATCCCGCTGATATTATGACCGCAGAGATCTGCAATGACCGTATCACAATATAAACGACACCGAAAATATGCTCGATTCTTATTCGACCGAGCGCGATACCTTTCTCAAATTTCAACCCGACGCAACGTGCTTTCGTTTTCGCATGGCTTTCCCAGCTCTGGTCATGTAATGGTGAAGATATGCGATGCTTTAAATATAAGGATTTCCAATACGTTATTGTCACCTGGTAGCGCTACAATCTTTTTTCCTCTTACTGATGATATCTATCCACGCCAGCCCGACCATTTCATCAATGGCCGCTGCACAAATATTGATAAAGATGTCGTCGCAGATTATCAGCTGCAAGCATTCGGTTATGGCTACACGGTTGATCCGCTAAATGTAACAGGCCATTATGTTCGAAAATCGATAAGAAATGCAGCGCACGATGGATGTATTTTGTATGAACCTGAAATTCCCAAGCACGGCTTTTTTTATCAAAAACTAATTTGTACCGAGGTTGGCGATGAGGTCGAGGAAATCAGGGTCCTGGTCATCGGGACTGTTCTCGATATCTGCTATCTGAAGCGCCACCCGCTTTCAGAGCGCTTCGCTATCCCATCAAACTCTGTCCAGATACTGCCAACCCGATCCCTACTATCGCAGGAAGAAGTTGACGCTATATGCAGAATGTGCGCGATGATTGGCATGGAATATGGAGAAATCGATGTAATGCGCGATAGAAACAATGGTCTAGCATATGTTATCGATATGAACCGCACACCCGGTGGCCCCCCAATTGCATTCACGAGATCTGAGCGTGATGGCGTGGTAAAACGGCTCGCCGAAGCGTTTACCTCGGAGTTTGGTAAGAGGATTTTGGATATATAAATAACGGCTTATCGACCTAAGATGTTCAGTCCCGGCATTTGATGGATTGGATCGATCTTGAATCTTTCCGGCTCATTCGTCCAGCATTTACAGATGAACTCATAAGGCGTGAGGCCTTTGAGGGTCTTTAGTCGGCGAGCAAAGTTATAGGCGTTGATGAAGTCCGATAGGTGGGTTTCGAGCTGCTCGTGACGGTCGTAGTGATAGCGTTTGACCGTCGCCTCCTTGATCGTCCGGTTCATTCGCTCGACCTGGCCGTTTGTCCAGGGATGCTTGACCTTGGTGAGGCGGTGCTCAATGCCGTTCTCGCTGCATCGCATGTCGAACATGTGCGTCATGTATCTGGCCGTTGGTCCATCGGCATAACGCGGCGGAAACGTGAACTGGATGCCGTTGTCGGTGAGCACCGTGTGAATCTTGTAGGGAACTGCCTCTATCAGGGCGACGAGGAAGGCTGAAGCGGACGTCCTGCCGGTCTTTTTGACGAGTTGCACGAAGGCGAATTTGCTCGTGCGGTCAATGGCGACGTAGAGATAGAGCTTGCCTTCGGCCGTCTGCACTTCGGCTATGTCGACATGAAAATAGCCGATCGGATAGGACTTGAACTTCTTCCTGGCGGGCTTGTCGCCTTCGACGTCCGGCAGCCGAGAAATACCGTGGCGTTGAAGACAGCGATGCAGCGACGAGCGAGTCAGATGCGGTATCGTCGCCTGTAGCGCATAGAGGCAATCGTCGAGCGGCAAGAGCGTATGCTTGCGGAAGGCGACGATTATCGCCTCTTCCTCGACCGACAGAACCGTGGATTTCGGCTCTTTCGGTCCAGTCGGCACATCGGCGACGGATGAGCGCTTCTTCCATTTCGAGACCGTCTTCGTGTTGATGCCGTAGCGCTTGGCCAGGGCCCTCAAGCTCTCTTGACTATGCTGTATCGCTCGACGGACCGCCTCAGTCGTTGTGGCGCTCCCATGAAGAATTTGTCCCATAGCGCATCCTTCCAGCCGAGGGAGAATAATGCACCATCAAATGCCGGGATCAAACATCTAAAGATTATTGCTATGAACAGAGATCGTGCTTGTCTGAAAGAAATCGATGTAATTTTCATACAAAGCCACTTTCATCTCGGTGGAATAGAAGTACTAGAGATGAAGCTTATAGAGCAATTCTTGCGATTCGGCATTGCGGTTACAGTGGCGTGTCGAGAGAACGATATTTTAAAAAATACTGATGGACTTCGGATTTTTTCTCACAATGGATACCCAGATTTGATCTCAAGGGCCAATCAGTTAATTGCTTCCAATGCAAAGAGAGTTATATTTGTCAGCTTGCATCCCTCCGCTGCGGTCGCGGCTGAGCTCTTGGCACGAATGGTTCTGCGGCGCCGGAGGGAAACGCTGGTCGTCCATCATTTTCACTGGGTAAGCCATTCTCGTGCATTTTTCTTCAGTCGAAGCGGGATTATTCGAAAGTTAATGCGGGAACTTTTCTTTATTTTACCAAAGCGCTCTACCCACTTCATGAATGATGCCGCCCTCAACGCTCATCAAGCATTCTGGCGCATCTGTTTAAGGGGGTATCCTGTACTGCGGATTGTAGGGCGGGAGCCGACTACAACCTACTCTTCAGAGAATAATGCCGAAGCGACGCGCACTTGTAATAAGCGCGCTGCGCTCCGCATCGTGTCGGTTGGACGCTTTGTTGCATTCAAAAGTTATAACATGAACGCTGCAATGGTCATTAGGCAACTACGAGACGATGGCATCGATGCTACATGGGACATCTGGGGTTATGGCCCCGAGGAATCCGCCATCGTTTCGACAACGCAAAGATATGGCGTAATGGACTACGTCAGGCTTTGCGGCCCCTTACCACACGCCATGTTTGACCAAACCGTGTCTTCATATGACGTTTTCGTTGGAATGGGCACTGCCGTTCTAGAGGCTGCGAAAACCGGCATGCCTGTTTGTGTTGCAGTCGAAAATCAGGGGGATGCATGTTACGGCCATCTGCACGAGGCGCCCACGGATAGTGTTGGAGATCGCGTTGATGGATTTCCTGAGCGGAAACTTCACGACGTCCTGCGGTCGGTTGCCGCACTGACTTCTCAAGAACGAGCGAGAATTGGCCAAAAGGATAACTTGGCAGCGCGACTGAGGGAATCGACCCTTGACGAGTTTGCTGATGCAATACTGAGGGCTGAAAAGATGACGACGTTGTCAATATTCGAAAATGTCGTCCTATGGGTTGGAAAATGTTATCTGCAAGCCAATCACTTGAGGCACCAAAAGCGTACATTTCCGTCTGTCACTCGTTTGACTAATATTTTCAAGTCGCGTCGCCTATGATTGATAATACTACAACCAGCCGGACGGCCGTTAATATCCGGGAAGTATCCGGCTGGCGTACCAAAACGGGTGTCATTTGATAACGCCTTTCAGAAAACGGGAGGCATTGATGACGCCCCGATGTTACGAACTGACGGACCTTGAATGGAGATCCTGCTGCCGTTTCTGCCGAACAAGCCGCGCGGCGTGCCGCGTGTGACGACCGGCGCGTGCTGAACGGCATCCTCTGGCGGTTCCGCACCGGCTCACCTTGGGTCGTCATGCTCAAACGCCTGACCCAGCCAAGCTAAAAGCCCGGAACATAAACCTCTCAGGCAAGCTCGCGGCGCGGAAGGGATCGCGCAACGTGCGGATCACCGACAGCGTAGGCAGTGTCATCTCGCGAACCGTGCCAATTCTCCCTCGCGGATATGTGCCTCGCTAGCAATGCACTGATACGCAGCCTTCCTCACCCCGTCGTCAAACTTGCCTGATAGCTCCGATGAGCACGCCATGACTACGTCCCGCCCGCGCATCATCATCTCCATCAATACGGCCTGGAACATCGCCAACTTCCGGGCCGGGCTTATCGCTGCGCTGGTCGCGGAGGGCTACGACGTCGTTGCGATTGCGCCGCCTGATGGGCATGTCCCCCGGCTCGAAGCGATGGGCTGCCAGTTCATCCCACTGCCTATAGACAGCAAGGGCACGAACCCAGCGAAAGATGCTTCACTGTTCCTGCGCTACCTGTCGATCCTCAGACGGGAGCGGCCAGTCGCCTATCTCGGATATACGGTAAAGCCCAATGTTTACGGGTCGCTAGCGGCGCAGCGGCTCGCCATTCCAGTGATCAATAATGTCTCGGGGCTCGGCACCGCCTTCATCCGCAACACATGGCTCACGAAGATCGTCAAGCGGCTTTACGGGACCGCCCTCGCCAACTCGCACTGCGTGTTCTTCCAGAACGACGACGACCGCGGACTATTTGTCTCCGCGGGCTTGGTGGCGGCCGAGCAGACCCGACTGGTACCGGGCTCCGGTATCGACCTTACCCGGTTCGCCCCAGTTGAGGGTGAACCCGGCATGAATAGTAACAGCTGCCGGTTCCTGCTGATCGCGCGTCTCGTCTTTGACAAGGGCGTGCGCGAATACGTCGATGCTGCGCGAATAGTGCAAGCAGCACGACCTGATGCTTCGTTTCAGATGATGGGCTTCCTTGACGTGGAGAACCGCACCGCGGTCTCACGCACCGATGTCGACCGATGGGTGGCTGAAGGCGTCATTGATTTTCTGGGACAGGCCGACGACGTGCGCCCGCACATCGCGGCCGCCGATTGCGTCGTCCTGCCGTCCTATCGCGAGGGCACTCCACGCACGCTGCTCGAGGCGGCGGCGCTTGGAAAGCCGATCGTCGCAACCGATGTACCGGGCTGCCGGGAAGTCGTGGACGACGGCGAAAACGGGCTCCTCTGCCGCGTGCGCGATGCCAACGACTTGGCAGCAAAGATGATCGAAATCATCGACATGGGGTACGCGCGACGGCTGGCAATGGGGCATGCCGGACGCGTCAAGATGGAACGCCAGTTCGACGAGCGCCTGGTCACAGACGCCTACCTCGCCGCCCTGCGCGAATGCGTGGGGCGTACGCCGAGGATATCCGTTAGCCGGGTGCGCTTGATTTCGGGCACCGATAGCTGGCGGTCGGCGGCTTCAAGTTCGAACAAATAGCGCTCGATGCTCGCCTTGATCCTGACAAAAAGTACTATTTGATTAGAAATACCTACGCGCGTTAAGAAATTGGGTGTTATGTTGTTACCTGTTAATTCAAAGTGGGTTGTGCTGACAACGCATCCGCACCGGGAAAATTTTGCAGTCGAAAATCTGGCGAGGCAAGACTTCACCGCTTACTGCCCAATGACGGTAAAGCATGTCCGCCATGCTCGCCGGGCTTATGATGCGCCGCGGCCGCTTTTTCCGGGGTATGTTTTTGTCGAGCATCAGAGCGCGTTCCAATACTTGCGGCCTATCCTGGGAACCTACGGCGTGCGCTCGATATTGCGAATCGGCGATAGCCCTGCCGTGCTTCCAGTCGGTTTCATCGAGAGTCTCAAGGCTCGCGAAATGGACGGTGTTATTTCAAAGCCAGAAGCACCTTTAAAGGCGGGTCAGACTGTAACGATAAGCGGCGGCCCTTTCGACGGCTTGGTGGGACAAATCCTCGAATTTCGGGAACGTGATCGCGTCCTTTTGCTCCTTGATTTACTCAATCAACAAACCAGGGTCCAGGTCGAGGCCAAGATGTTGATTGCGAAGTAGAAAAAACCAAATTTGGCCCAGTCAAGCCAGTAGACATGCCGCGAGCAAGAAAAGGTCGCTGCTGTCAGCACGTGTCCGCTATCTCGATCACGAATGATAAGCATTCATCGCTGTACGTGATCCGATTTTTGAGTTGTAGCGCAAAGTATTGACCCACGCCGTGTAGTACTGGAACCGCCCCCATTCCTGCTACCACGCTTTGTCCTCGTGAAACGGCGGGGGGAGGATTCGAACGGGTTTTGTGACTGGACGGATCGCGATCAGGGAACGATATTTCCCGATCGCCTTGAAGGCTAATCGCCAAGGATAACCGGGGTTAACGAGTTTCGTCGATCAGTTTGATCTTGCCAAAGCCACCTTCTGTTGGGGCAAGCCTCTGGAGACAGGCAGAGCGCGACGCGATCCTGGGATCTTGCGGAATATCTACATATACGGCTTCCTCGAACTCGCCCCGTTCCGCAGGCCGGTCGCGCGCTGTTTGGCTTCGCCATCCAGTGCCTCGCGCATGCAATCGCCCGAAGTTCGTCAGCAACTCGCTGATTTGACGCTCCGATTTGGGCGAAAGGGTCGGCGCGTCCCGCAATCGGCGATGGAGGTCGCTCCGCTCCAGCCAGATCGAACGCTGGCTATGATCGAAGAAGATCAAAAGGGCGGCGAGCAACTCAAGACATGGTGGAGGGCGAGCAGGGAGGAAATACGATGTTTCCAAAACGAGCGCTTATTCTGAAACTGTTATTTGGAAGATTGTTGGGTTTGATATCGGGTGTGGTGTTATTGCCAATTGTACTAAGTATTATTATCATTGTTGCGCTAATATCGGCAAGATATGACGACGATGAGGTGCGGGAGTGCGAGCGACTTTCCTAACTTGATGCACGATATGCGCTTATGCTGGCTGCGCCTGTCTGTTGTTTTAGCCACTTGGTGACTGTCCGCTGGCGTTGGCCGTGTAGACGCTTGATCGCGGCGCCCCGCATCCCGGCCCCAGCACCGGTTCGCCAAGCCAAGGCCGAACGCCTGTCCGGCCACCGCGACTGGACGTCACTGGTTGTGGATCGTGCTGATGTTCATGGCGTGGAGAACTGTACAAAAATGAGCAATATCGACATGAAGACCGTCTCATCCTTCGGCGATGAATGGTCGCGGTTTGACCAGGAAGCGCTGGGTGATGCTGAACATGCCTCTTTGTTCGACACATACTTTCGCATCTTCCCTTGGGAAAGCCTACCCGATGGAGCCCGGGGTTTTGACATGGGGTGCGGGTCCGGGCGCTGGGCGATGCTGGTCGCGCCGAAAGTGGGCACGCTGACCTGTATCGATCCATCACCCGCGGCGCTGGACGTAGCGCGCCGCAAGCTTGCGCATCGGCGCAATGCGGTCTTTGTGAATGCCGGGGTGGCTGATCGCCCGCTGCCGCCCGACAGTCAGGATTTCGGCTATTCGCTGGGCGTTCTGCACCATATCCCCAACACGGCCGAAGCGCTGCGAGACTGCGTGCGGATGCTGAAGCCCGGTGCGCCTTTCCTCGTCTATCTCTATTATCGCTTCGACAACCGCCCCCTTTGGTATGTCCTTGTATGGCGGGCATCGGACCTTCTGCGCCGCGCCATCTGCATCCTGCCTGCCCAGGCGAAATCGGCTGTGACCGATGTGATTGCAGCGATGGTCTATCTGCCGCTGGCGCGGCTGTCGTGGCTCGGCGAAAGGCTTGGTCTGAAGGTGGATCGCTGGCTGTTGTCCAGCTATCGAAACACCAGTTTTTACACCATGCGCACCGACTCCCGCGACCGGTTCGGCACCCCCCTGGAGCAGCGTTTCACCCGTGGCGAGATCACGGCGATGATGCAGGCAGCCGGGTTGGAGGAGATCCGATTTTCCGAAAGCTTTCCGTTCTGGTGCGCGGTGGGACACAAGGGGCGGGTCGCGGCATGAAGATCGGCCTGCTGACCAAATACGGCGACATGGCTGCAAGCACCCGGCAGCGCTTCCAGCAATATCGCCCGTTCCTGCAAGAGTCGGGTTTCGAACTGGCGCCCCGCCCCTTGCTGGACGACGCCTATCTGCGCAAGCTTTATGCGGGCGGGCGACGGGACCGTGGCCATGTCGCGGTGCGCTATCTGGACCGCTTGCGCTGGCTGCTTTTCAAGCCTGACGTCGATGTGATCTGGCTGCATTGCGAATTGTTTCCGTTTCTGCCGGGGCTGCTCGAAGGTTTGGTGCGCTGGCCGAACAAGCCGATCGTGTTCGATTACGACGATGCGATCTTTCATAATTATGACCTGCATTCGAGCAAACTGATCCGGGCCTTGTCGGGGCGCAAGTTGCACCGCACGATCGGTACGGTGGAACTGGCCCTTTGCGGCAATGCCTATCTGGCCGCTTATGCCCGCCCGCTTTGCCCGCGAACCGAGATTGTGCCAACCGTTGTTGACACCACTGTCTATCTTCCGCGTGAGGATGGACAATCGGCAGATGGTCCGGTGCGGATCGGCTGGATCGGGACGCCCAGCACATGGAACGAATATATGCTTGGTCTCTTGCCGACGCTGACACAGGCAGCGGCTTTGGCGGGCGGAAAGCTTGCGGCGATGGGCGCCGATCCCAAGACGGAGGCGCAGCCCCTCCTCGATCTGTTTGAGTGGAGCGAAGCCGCCGAAGTGCCGTTTCTGCAAGCTGTGGACATCGGCATCATGCCGCTAACCGATACGCCATGGGCGCGGGGGAAATGTGGCTACAAGCTGATCCAGTACATGGCCTGCGGGCTACCCGTCGTGGCCTCGCCAGTTGGCGTTAACGCCGAGATCGTCGAACATGGGGTGAATGGCTTTCTGGTGACCACGGAAGCCGAGTGGAGCGACGCATTGGCAACGCTGCTACGCGATCCCGCGTTGCGCCAGCGGATGGGAGCCGCTGGTCGGCGCAAGGTCGAAGAGCACTATTCGCTCCAGGTCTGGGGACCCCGTGTCGCTGCACTGCTGCTGGACGTGGCAGAAAAAAGCCGAGCTTGCTAAGCCTTGTATTTGGCGACGCCCAACGAGTTGTTTTCCATGCGCTACGACGTCGGCCGTTGACTGGACACGAATCCGCCGGCCTAGCTCGCTGACCTACACGTTTATTGTCGAAACGACGGCGTTTTCTTCGACCTTAGCATGTTCGGCTTGCATGAATTGAGGATCCGATGGTTCACACTGACCTCACCCGTATCGAGGGCCCAAACATCGTCCTGCGCCTCATCTGGCCCGAGGATGCAGACTACGTCCACGCCCTGCGCACCGATCAAGCCTACAGCCAGCACCTCTCGGAGGTACGCGGCACAGCCGAGGACCAGCGTCGCTGGATCGAAGACTACAAGGCGCGCGAGGGGGACTTGCGAGAACTCTATTATGTCATCGAACGCCGCGATGGCGTCCGCTGCGGGCTGGTCCGACTCTATGACATCGGGAAAGACAGCTTTACCTGGGGCAGTTGGATCCTTGACCGCAACAAGACGCGGAAGGCGGCGCTGGAGAGCGCGGTGCTGTCCTTCGGTGTCGGGTTCGAAGGTCTCGATTTACCAACAGCAAACGTCGACGTGCGTGTCGAGAACGATCATGCACAGGCTTTCTATCGGCGTCTGGGTATGACGGAAATCCGCCGTGACGCGCGCGACATCTATTTCGCCTATGCCCGCGACCGGTTTCTGACCGACCGCCCCAGATACATGGCAATCCTCGAAGGGGAGCGTGAGGAATGACTGAAAGGCCCGTTGACTGCATAATTTCCGAAAACGCACAGATCGCTGAAGGCGTCACATTTGGTCCAAGGGTCGTCCTCGCGGGAGACGGGATCGTGCTTCGGCAGAATGTACGGCTTGATGCCGCCTGCGTTATCGGCGCGGACGTGACCATTGGGCAGGGCGCATGGGTCAAGGCTGGCGCCGTCGTTCTGCGCTCGGTGCCCCCGAATGCAATCGTCGAAGGCAACCCCGCGCAAGTGGTCGGCTATCTTGACGGCGGCTCCCAGAGGCGCCCCGATCCGAAACACATCGACATTCGCGCCTTCAGCCACCTCCCTCGCCCGTCAAAGGTTGATCTCGGTGTGGGCGAAAGCGCGCTGTTTCTCATGCGCCGGATCACCGACGCTCGCGGGGCGCTGACCGTTGGCGAAGTGCCGACCGAGGTGCCCTTCTCGCCCGCCCGTTATTTTGTCGTTTTCGATGTCCCTACTCTGGAATTGCGGGGCGAACATGCACACAGGCGATGTCAGCAGTTCCTCATCTGCCTCCACGGCACATGTCGCGTGTTGCTTGATGACGGGCAGAGCCGATGCGAAGTGACCCTCGACCGGCCAGACATGGGGGTATTCATGCCGGATATGATCTGGGGAACCCAGTATCGTTACAGCCCTGATGCGGCTCTTCTGGTATTCGCATCGCGGACCTACGAAGCCGATGATTATCTGCGAACCTATGACGACTTCCTCGCAGAATTGGAAAAGCGCGGGTAATGACGATCCCCTTCCTCGACCTCGGCGCCGTCTATCGCGAACTCAAGGCAGAAATAGACGCCGCGATCCATCGCGTGCTCGACTCGGGCTGGTACATCCTGGGCCCCGAGGTCGAGGCCTTCGAGGCCGATCGTTACTGAGATAAATTAAGTAAAGTTTTTGCAGAGTGTGAAAGGCGTAGCGCAAAGTTTGCGGCGATCTTAATCGCAATTGCCCGAGGTGGCAAATATGAAGTACCGCACTGAAATCGACGGACTGCGGGCGGTCGCCTTATTGCCGGTCATCCTTTCTCACGCTGGTATTGCTGGATTTTCCGGCGGTTTTGTAGGGGTAGACATTTTCTTTGTGATCAGCGGTTATCTGATCACTGCAATCCTGCTCGCCGATCTTGCGGCAGGTCGCTTTTCGATGGCGAAGTTCTATGAACGGCGGGCCCGGCGTATCCTTCCTGCACTATCCGTAGTGATGCTGGTCTGTGTTCCGTTCGCTTGGGCCTGGATGCTGCCCGAGGAACTTGTCGCTTTCGGCAAAAGCCTCATCGCCACAGCCTTATTCGGCTCCAACATATTGTTCTGGCGGGAAACTGACTACTTTAGCGCGGCGGCCGAACTGAAACCTCTATTGCATACTTGGTCTTTGGCGATCGAGGAACAGTATTACCTTATTTTTCCAGGAATGCTGGCGCTGCTATGGCGCTGGCGCCGGGCACTATTGTTGCCGGCGCTTCTCGTCGTCAGCATGACCAGCCTGATAGTCGCCGAATGGGGAAGCGATCATGCGCCAACTGCGAATTTCTATCTAATGCCCTCGCGGGTGTGGGAGCTTTTGATTGGCGCTATTGTCGCGCAGTACCACAGCCGGGGCGGTACAACGGAAAGGCGCAACTTGGCGGAACTGGCAGGCTTTGTCGGGTTAGCGCTAATCGCTTACAGCGTGGTGAGCTTTGACGCTATGACGCCGATGCCCAGCCTATGGACGCTGATCCCGGTGGTCGGGGCCGCGCTAGCGCTGGGCTTTGCGCGGCAGGGGACATTAGCAGCCCGGCTGCTTTGCTGGCGGCCGCTGGTCGCCATCGGATTGATCAGTTATAGTGCCTATCTCTGGCATCAGCCACTTCTGGCCTTTGCCCGGATCGGTAACATTTCGCCACCGGAGGGACTGCTGCTTGCAGTACTGCTGCTGGCGACCTTCATCTTGGCTTGGCTCAGCTGGCGTTTTGTCGAACAGCCTTTCCGCAGAGCAGTTCCATATTCACCCGGTGGGCGCCGCGTTGTGCTTGCCGCCCTGACCTGCATTGGCACGGCCTGTCTGGTAGGCGCGGTTCTAGTGGACGGTAGCGGTTTTTCCGGGCGCAAGTCCCCTGGGGGACAAACATTTGCTAGTATCGATCTGGATCCGCTGGCACCGAATTTCGGACTGCATCCAGATTGTGATGCAGGCCGTTTCACCACTGCTCCAGCCTGTCGGCTGTCGGACCAGCCTGAACTTGCGCTCTGGGGCGACAGCTTCGCCATGCATTTGGCGCAGGCACTTCGGGACAGCCCTTCGGCCCGCCCCTTCGCCCAACTGACGCTCAGCCAATGTGGCCCGATTCCCGGTCTTGCACTGAATGATACCTTGACCAGTTGGCAAAGCTGCATTGACTTTAACGATTCTGCACTTGCCTGGATACTCGCCCAGAAAACGGTGAAAACCGTGGTCATCAGCTCAACCTTCGAGCAAAGCGTTAGAAATCTATTTACCCGCGATGGCTCTTTCATCACCGAAACCGCAGCTCGGCAGGCGGCCCTGGCTGCCCGGATTGAGGCATTGGCGGCGCAGCTAGCAGTGGCAGGCAAACAGCTCGTCATTGTCTCGCCGCCGCCACGGACCGGACACGACCTCGGATTGTGCCATATACGGACCCGGCTGATGAGCAGAACCACGGCATCCTGCGATTTTCCGCAAGTCGACCACTACAGGTTCAGCACTCTGCCGCGTGATCTGCTCCACTCTGTGGAGGGTGCTGTTCCGGTGATCTGGCTGGACGATTTCCTCTGTAGCGACGGAGTCTGCCATACCACCGTGCAGGACGTTCCGGCCTACCGTGACCACGGTCACTTGTCTGCTGCGGGTTCCAGCGCGCTCGGCAGGTTGCACGACCTTGCTGCCTTGGTCATCGAGGCCTCCCATGGACAGGTCCGAGGCCCCACGGATCCAGTCATGGCAAAAGCCGCATTCAGAGCTATGCCCAACTGAAGGAGCTTGAATTGATCCCCTTCCTCGACCTCGGCGCCGCCTATCGCGAACTCAAAGCGGAGATCGACGCCGCGATCCATCGCGTGCTCGACTCCGGCTGGTATATCCTTGGTCCCGAGGTCGAGGCCTTCGAGGCGGAATGGGCGGGCTTTTGCGGCGCGGATCATGCGGTGGGCGTGGCCAACGGGCTTGATGCGCTGATCCTCGCGCTCAGGGCACTTGACATCGGACCGGGCGACGAGGTGATTGTGCCGTCGAACACATATATCGCCACTTGGCTTGCTGTGACGGCAGTCGGCGCGCGGCCGGTGCCGGTTGAACCCGACCCCGCGACCCACAACATCGACCCTGCCCGCATCGCCGCCGCGATCACACCAGCGACCAAGGCCCTTCTGCCCGTACATCTTTACGGCCAGCCCGCCGACCTCGACCCGATCCTTGCGCTGGCCCGTCAGCGCGGCATAGCGGTGATCGAGGATGCTGCCCAGGCCCATGGTGCCCGCTACAAGGGACGGCGGATCGGGGCGCATGGCGATGTCGTCTGCTGGAGTTTCTATCCCGGCAAGAACCTGGGTGCGCTTGGCGATGGCGGTGCGATCACGACGAACAGCGCCGATCTGGCGGACCGGATCCGCGTCTTGCGCAACTATGGCAGCCGTTTGAAATACCGGAACGAGGTACAGGGTGCGAATTCGCGCCTCGACCCCATCCAGGCGGCGGTGCTGCGCGCCAAGCTGCCGCATCTCGACGCATGGACCGACCGCCGCCGCGCCATCGCTGCCGCCTATGCCGAGGGGCTGCGGGACAGCGGCCTGATCCTGCCCCATGTTCCAGACTGGGCCGATCCGGTTTGGCATCTGTATGTCGTTCGTTCGCCCGACAGGGCAGGTCTCCAGAAGCGTTTGGCCGAAGCGGGGGTTGGCACGCTGATCCACTACCCGATTCCGCCGCACATGCAGGCCGCCTATGCCGGGCTTGGCCTTGCCCCTGACGCTCTGCCGTTGGCGCGGCAACTTGCCGAGGAAGTGCTGAGCCTGCCGATGGGGCCGCAACTCGCGTTGGCTGACGCGGTGCGGGTTATGTCAAATGTCTAGGCCGCTCATACCTAGAATAGTGAGACGTCTAAGGTTGACACTGCTCGGTCAACTGCAGAAGCTAAGAATACTAGTCTATGAAATTGTATCAACTAATAAGCTCTCCGGCCAAGGACTGCGCATTTTTCAACCAGTGCATGCGCTTGGTAGCGGCAAGATTACGATTGGACGCAATGTGACGATCGGAGTGTTTCCGTCGCCTGGGTATTTCAGTGGCGCTTGCCATATCGAAGTGCGAAGTGAAACGGCCGAGATCTGCATCGGCGATGGCACCTACCTGAACAATGACTTCACTGCGATTGCAGAGGCCAAAAAAATCGAAATTGGCCATCGTTGCTTGATTGGGCCAAGGGTCACAATTTTTGATAGTGACTTCCATGTGCTGCGCGTTTCAGATCGAACAAACGCTACGGCCATCGTGCAGCGGTCAGTGAAGATCGGCGATGACGTCTTTATCGGTGCGGGAGCCATCGTCCTCAAGGGTGTCTCGATTGGCGACGGGGCAGTGATCGGCGCTGGTGCGGTCGTTGTCTCTGATATTCCGCCAAATGTTATAGCCGCCGGTAACCCGGCCACTCTTGTCAGGTCACTGTGAGCAAATCGTCCTACCGCACGATGCTACGGTCCTCGTCGATTATCGGCGGGGCATCTGTGGTGAATATCCTCGCTAGCCTCGTGAAAATGAAAATTGCGGCGGTACTGCTGGGCCCGGCCGGGGTGGGGCTCGTGGGTCTTTATCAGAGCTTGATGCAGACTGCCGGGTCTGTTGCTGGGCTGGGCTTGACCAATTCCGGCACTCGCCAGATTGCGGCGGCCAGCGCCGATGGCGGGGCAGCAGAGGTCGGACGTGTTCGACGGGCGCTTTTCTGGGGCACACTCGCCCAAGCGATCCTCGGTGCGGCGCTGTTCTGGCTGGCCAGCGGCTGGATCGCCACACGCTTCGTGGCTGACCCGGAGCGGGCGGCTCAAGTGGCGTGGCTCTCGCTCGGTGTCGGACTTTCGGTCGCGGCTGGGGCGCAGAGCGCACTACTGATCGGGTTGCGCCGGATTGGCGACATTGCTCGGGTGCAGGTCGGCTCGGGTAGCGGGGGGGCAGTGCTCGGTGTGGCGGCGCTCTGGCTCTGGGGCGAGGACGGGCTTATTGCGATGGTCCTGGCGGCGCCGGTCGTTACTTTTCTGCTTGGCCACCTGTACGTCTCGCGGCTCGAGCGGCCTTCCGGCCCGTCCGATCCGCTGCCGCTCCTCGCTCGCGAATGGAGTGCCATGGCGCGGCTCGGCTTCGCCTTCATGATGAGCGGTCTGATCGCCATGGCGGGGTTCCTCGCCGTGCGCGTGCTGGTTCAGCGCGAGCTTGGGGCCGAGGCGCTCGGTCAGTTTCAGGCCGCCTGGGCGATTGGGATGACCTATCTGGGCTTCGTGCTCGGGGCGATGGGGACCGACTACTACCCCCGCCTCACCGCAGCGATCGGCGACCGCGCCGCAGCGGTGCGGCTCGTCAACGAGCAGACCGAGGTCGCGCTGCTTCTCTGCGGCCCCGTGATTGTGGCGATGCTGGGCTGCGCGCCGTGGGTGATCCGGCTGCTCTACACGGCGGAATTTGGCCCTGCGGTCGAGATACTACGCTGGCAGCTTCTGGGCGACATCTTCAAGGTGATGAGTTGGCCGCTCGGCTTTATCATCCTCGCCGCAGGGGCGGGCAAGACCTTCATCGTGACTGAGTCGCTGGGGATATGTGTCTTCGTGCTGGGCGTCTATTTTGGTCTGCCGCTTATCGGGGTCACGGCAACGGGGGTGGCGTTCCTTGCCCTCTACGTCGTCCACCTGCCGCTGGTGTGGTGGCTGGGAAGGCGCCAGATCGGATTTTGTTGGACGCGCGCAGTGCGGGTGCAGGCGATTGCGGTGATTGGGGCCGCCGTCGCGGTGGACTCAGCGGCGCGCTGGTCGGAGCCGCTGGGTGCAGTGCTGGGAATGGTGCTGGCGCTGGGCATGGCGTTCTGGACTGTGATGCGCTTGTCCGAAAAAACTGGAGCGGGCGGAAGGCTCGGTCGCATGGCGGCGCTGGGTGAAAGGGTGAGAAATGGATGACCGACTGACGAAAAGTTCTTGCGGCAACGCAAGCCTGACCGAGGGCATGGCGGACCGACCGCTCGTGACCTTCGCGCTCTTTGCCTACAATCAGGAGAAATACATCCGCGAGGCGGTGGAGGGAGCGTTTTCCCAGACCTATGAACCGCTGGAGATCATCCTGTCTGACGACTGTTCCAGCGACCGGACATTCGAGATCATGCAGGAGATGGCGGCGGCGTATGTGGGGCCGCACAGCGTATATCTGCGAAGAGGCGAGATAAACCTGGGTACGGCGCAGCACCTCAGCGCCGTAGCGCAGATGGCTCGTGGAGAGCTGTTAATAGTCGCCGCTGGGGACGATATTTCATTGCCATCAAGAACGCAAGCAATTGTAAACTCTTGGCTCGAACATGATAAAGCGGTTTCATGTATTCATAGTTGTGCCTTGGAATTAAATGATATTGGACAGCGGAGAGATATTTTATTACCAAGAGCATCGAGTATTATTTTAAAAAACGAGCTTGAACGGTGGATGAAAATTGACTTGCTGCCCTTTATCGCGCCAACGTGTGCATATTCAAAAAAGGTCTTTGAGCGTTTCGGTCCGTTTTGTGGCGGGTCAATTATCGAAGACGGCCCCATGGCGCTACGATGTCTCTTGACCGGTCCAATCATATACGTTCCAGAGCCACTTGTTGCTATAAGAATGTCAATTAATTCAAGTGGACGCTGCAATAACATACTTGATTCGAGCCGATGGAATCGTTTTATAAGAAGCCAAATTATCAGTTATATAACAAAAGTGCAGGACCTGTCCGTTTCCGATTTGCCCGCAAAGCCAAGTCGGCGGCTAGACCGGAAATACAGAAATAAAATAAGAGCTCTTTCTGCGTTTATACGCCCAAATAAACCTACGCCAGGGCTGTTATGGAAAACTAAATTTATTTATATATATTTTTTTCATTATGCGATCGATGCAAAGATGAAGCATCGCCTGTCTGAACTTGTGCATGCTCTTGGTTACGCGGATAGTCCGATTTACCGTTTGACTGTTAAAATTGCAAAGTCATTTGGAAGAAGGCGCGATAGAGGCATCCCGCATCGGAGTTTTTCCGCAACATGGGTGAAATTATGGAAGAGAATACCGAGCGTCCGCTCATAACGTTTGCTGTAGTTGCTTACAATCAGGCGCAGTTTGTCAGGGAGGCCATAAACGGCGCGTTTTCTCAAACATACGAACCGCTGGAGATCATCCTATCTGACGACTGTTCGACCGACCAGACGTTTGAGATCATGCAGGAAATGGCAGCAGAGTATGAGGGGCCGCACAAAATCAGGTTGAGGAGAAATTTAAAAAACTTAGGACTAGCCGGGCATATTAATAAAGTAATCGCCGCGTCAAGCGGCGAGATTGTTAGCTGGGCTGCCGGCGACGATATCGCATTGCCGAATCGAACCGAAATATTCGTTGAGAAGCTCCTTGCAGATCCAGGAAATGTCGGCGTTCATTCGAATGTCCTTGAAATTAATCTCGTCGGTCAACCTATTCGAGAACGACTTCACACTAGCCTGGAATCAACCACTTCATTGGACAAAGTTATTCAACGAGGGCAATCCGTAATCACTCAGTCACATGCATTCCGAAAGTCCGTTTTCGATTTTTTTGGGCCATTCAGAGCCGATCTTACACAAGAAGGCATAGCGATGGCATTTCGAGAGTCCTCACTCGGCAAAGTGGCATTTGTCGATCAATGTTTAACTCACTACAGAATAGGGTGCGGGGTGTCCACCTACTCAGGCGCAGATATTAACAAAAGAAGGAGTTCTGAGCCCATAAAGTTTACAAATTGGTACCTTTCTGCATTTCAACAGATGCTTGATGACTCCAAAAGTCTTCCTTACAAATTATCTTCAAAACAAATTAATATTATTAAAAAAAATATTGCGTTCTACAATAACCTCCTTGAGATAAACCAGGAGCAACGGATTATAACTCCACTAGTTAGAAACTTTTTCATGAAGCCGAGAGACACAAAATCACTGCGCGCCGCACTAAGGCTGTTCTTGCCAGTCTCATTGTACCGCAGGATCGCGAGTTGATCTCCATCCTTCTCCCCGACTTGCGCGGTGGCGGTGCCGAGCGGGTCAGTGTCGATCTGGCGCGGGCGTTTGCGGCGCTGGGACATCCGGTTGAATTCGTGCTCATGCGGGCAGAGGGGGATTTTCTAAGCGAAGCGCAGCGGGGTTTCCCGGTGGTCGATCTGGACATTCGGAAGACCGGGCAGGTTCCCGTGCCCCTCGCCCGTTATCTGCGTGCACGTCGCCCCGATGCGCTGATCGCGAACATGTGGCCGCTGACATCGGCCGCGGTTGCTGGTCGCATGTTGTCGATGCAGCGAACACGCCTCCTTCTTGTGGAGCACATTACGCTCTCGAACCAATATGCTTCCTGGGGTTGGTCCCATAACATGATGATGCGGGCCAGTCTTCTTACGACCTATCGTCTGGCCGATCGTGTTGCCGCAGTGTCAGAAGGGGCGGCGCGCCATACCGCAGGGCTGGCAGGGTTGGGCAGGGAGCGCGTCGCTGTTCTCCACAATCCGATCCCACCGCGTGCAGTGCCGCTGCTTCAGGCCACGACGTTGGCCGAGCGCCTCTGGAATTGCCCGCCGGGGCTGCGAATCCTGACGGTGGGAAGCCTGAAAGAGCAGAAAAACCACCCCCTTCTCTTACGAGCCTTCGCCGCCATGCCGCGACCGGACGCACGGCTGATGATTTTGGGTCAGGGCCAGAACGAAACGATGTTGCGGGGACTTGCGGCAGAGCTTGGCATTGCCGACCGTGTGATCTTTGCCGGTTTCCATGCCGATCCTTCGGCCTTCTATGCGACCGCCAACCTGTTCGTTCTATCCTCGGACCATGAAGGCTTCGGCAACGTGATTGTCGAGGCGTTGTCTTTTGGCTTGCCCGTCGTGTCTACCGATTGTCCCTCGGGCCCGGCGGAAATCCTCGATAACGGCAGCTTCGGCCGCCTGGTCCCGGTGGGCGATGCGAACGCCCTGGCGCGCGCGATGGAGGCGGCGCTCGACGCGCCCGTGGACCGCGACGCCCTGCGCCGCCGGGCGGCAGACTTTGCGCCCGGCATCGCGGCACGGAAGTACCTCGACCTCATGGGCCTGTGATGACTCCGACGCTCTATATGACCCGCAACGGGCTGCTCGAACCGCTGGGGCAAAGCCAGGTCTTCGCCTATCTGCGGGGGCTTTCGAGCGACTACCGGATCACGCTGATCACCTATGAAAAGGACGAGGACCGGGCCGATGCCGCGCGGATGGGCGCTGCGCGGGCCGAATGCGACAGGCTGGGCATCCGCTGGCTGCCGCAGCGGTTCGCGCCTCGGCCAAAGATCATCGCCCCCGGGCTGAGCATGCTGCGGATGATCTGGCTGGTACGGCGCGAGGTCGAGGGACAGGGCGCACGGCTGATCCATGCCCGTTCCTACATCCCCGCCGCTGTTGCAATGATTGTCGGACGGCTGACCGGCGTGCCGTTCATCTTCGACATGCGCGCCCTTTGGCCCGAAGAGCTGATAACCGCGGGGCGGCTGCGGCGCGGGTCCCTGCTGCATCGTGCGATCGTCGCTGCCGAACGCGCCTGCCTGCGACGGGCTGACGCCGTAGTGTCGCTGACCCATGCGGCCCACGATCACCTGAAACAGATCTATCCATCTGACATGGCGGGCCAGACCGTTGCGGTGATCCCGACCTGCGCCGACCTCGACCGGTTTGTTCCGGCTGAGGGGAGGCCGGATCGATGGGTGATCGGCTGTCTTGGGACGGTGCTGAGCGGTTGGTTCCGGCTCGACTGGCTGGCGGCGTTCCTGGCCTTTGCAGCCGCGCGCGATCCCAATGCGATATTCGAACTGACCACACGCGACGATCCCGCGCGGGTGCGCGCCGGGCTCGATCCGGACGGACGGCTGGGCGACCGACTGCGCATTGCCGCGGTGGCCCCCGAAGATGTGCACTTGGTGCTGCAAGGACAGACGGCGTCGGTGATGTTCTACGCGGGTGGACAGGTCTCGGAATTGGGACGCTCCCCAACCCGCATGGCCGAAATCCTTGGCTGTGGCCTGCCGGTCGTGGCCAATGACGGTGTCGGCGATGTCGCCCGGATCATCCGCGATCGCAGGGTCGGCGTTCTGCTCGATGGGCTCGAATTGGCGCAGATGCAGGCCGCTTGGGACGGGCTGTTGACGCTGCTGTCAGACCCGGAAACTGGCGCGCGCTGTCGGCAGGCGGCGGAAGAGGTGTTCTCTCTGCAGGCAGGCACCCGAGCCTATGCGGCACTTTACGCTACCCTGACCGGCGCGGCCAATGCCGTCCTTGCAGAGGAAATGATGACGCCATGTGCGGACTGACCGGCATCCTGAGCGCGGCCCCCCCGTCGAACGACGTACGCGGCACGATTGCCCGCATGACAGCCGCCCTCCACCACCGCGGGCCAGATGCCGAAGGGCTTTGGGCGGAGGACGGGATCGCGCTAGGGCACCGGCGGTTGTCGATCCTCGACCTGTCCGAGGCGGGGGCGCAGCCGATGCGGTCCGCTTGCGGGCGGTTCGTGATCGCCTTCAACGGCGAGATTTACAATCACCTTGATCTGCGACGCGATCTGGAGGCGGCGGGCGTCGCGCCCGACTGGCGCGGGCATTCGGATACCGAGACGCTGCTCGCCGGGATCGCGCATTGGGGCCTGGACGAAACGTTGCGGCGCGCGGCCGGGATGTTCGCCATCGCGCTTTGGGACCGCAAGGAAAGGCGCCTGTCGCTTGCCCGCGATCGGATTGGCGAGAAGCCGCTCTACTGGGGCTGGGCCGGGGGGGCGCTTGTCTTCGGGTCCGAGCTGAAGGCGCTGCGCCAGCATCCCGGCTTTCCGCGCGACGTCTGTCGGCAGGCGCTCGCGCTCTATCTGCGGTTTGCCTATGTGCCGGCGCCTCGGAGCATCCATCCCGGCGTCTACAAGCTGGAACCGGGCTGCATCCTCACAGTCGACGACACCCCGCCGGCGGCTCCGCCGCAAGACCCGCTACGCCCCGGCGACCGTCACGGCAGCTTGTCGATCCGACGCTACTGGTCGCTGAACGAGGCGATCGAGGCCGGCGGCCGGAACCGCTTTACCGACGAGGTCGCGGCGCTCGGAGCGCTCGACACTGCCCTGCGCGCTGCGGTGGGACGCCAGATGCTCGCCGACGTGCCGCTGGGCGCCTTTCTGTCGGGCGGGATCGACAGTTCGCTGATCGTGGCCCTTATGCAGGTGCAATCGTCGCGGCCGGTGAAGACTTTTACCGTGGGCTTCGAAAACCCCGCCTTCGATGAAGCGCCCTTCGCCGCCGCCGTGGCGCGCCATCTGGGGACCGATCACACCGAACTCGTCGTCACCGAGAACGAAGCGCGCGAGGTCATCCCCCAACTTCCTGACCTGTACGATGAGCCCTTCGCGGATTCGTCACAGATCCCCAGCCATCTCGTCTGTCGTGCCGCGCGCGCTCAAGTCACCGTGGCGCTGTCCGGCGATGCGGGAGATGAATTGTTCGGGGGGTACAACCGCTATTTCTGGGGACCGCGCGTCTGGCGCCGGCTCGACTGGATGCCCTTCGGTCTCAGGCGGTCGCTGGGGCATGCGATCGCAGCGGTGCCGGTTCCGGTCTGGGACCGGGCCGGGGCGATCGTAAGCAGGTCCGTCAGCCGACCGGGCGACAAGGCGCACCGGCTAGCAGCCAGACTGCGCGAAGTCGAGACGCAGGACGATCTCTACCGCAGCCTCGTGTCGGAATGGCCGGGTCAGCGGCTCGTCCGGGGGTTCTCTGCGGATCTAGGCGGCGTTCTCGACGATCCGCTGCTCCCCTCCGTCCTGGAGGATGATCCGGTCGGACGGATGATGGCGCAGGACATGCGCACCTACCTGCCCGACGATATCCTTTGCAAGGTCGACCGCGCCGCCATGGGTGTGAGTCTGGAGACGCGGGTGCCCTTCCTCGATCCCGAAGTCATGAGCCTGTCGGCTCGATTGCCGCCGGACATGAGGATCCGCGATGGACAGGGGAAATGGGCGCTGAGGCAGATCCTCTACCGCCATGTCCCGCGCGAACTGATCGAACGCCCGAAAACTGGCTTCGGCATCCCTGTCGGAGAATGGCTGCGCGGTCCATTACGTAGCTGGGCTGAGGATTTGCTGTCGGAAGACGCCCTCGCCAGAGACGACCTGATTGATCCAGCACCGGTTCGCCAAGCCTGGGCCGAACACCTGTCCGGCCGCCGCGACTGGACGTACCGGTTGTGGATCGTGCTGATGTTCATGGCGTGGAGGGCGGTACAAATGAGCAATATCGACCGCGTCCGTGTGGAAACGCCGGCCTGAGACGGCTGTAGCGTTTGCTGCAAAGTGCGGGGAGACGTGAGCGACGACGTCGCCCGACCTGTTGCGCTGACGAGCTCAACGCCGAACCTGTCAATCGGCGTCCAATCGGAACCCCGGATCGGCGTGCAAAAGGGACCCTTCGAACTGGGGCGACTTTTCTTTGTTCGACGGAGAGGCGTTTCTCCGTCGCGGCCTGACATCGCGAAGCGCCGCGCGCAGCGGCGGTCAACACTGGCCGAAGGCACCACGATAGTGGCGCGGAGCGGTGTTGACGGCCGGCTGAAGGAGGTCTCGGCGCCGCTCGCCGCCGCGATCCGCTACACGCTCAACCACTGGCAGGGGCTCACTGTGTTCCTCGCCGACGGCCGCGTGGAAGGTAAGCATCCGGTGAGGGCCGCAGCGTGAGCGCTTGCGGTTGATGACTACGCCGCCAGTTGCAAGCCGGGCTGCTTCCATTCCCAGGGCAGCAGCTCATGGAGTCGGCTTTGCGGCTGGCCTGCGATGCGGGCGAGCACATCGGCCAGCCAAGCCATCGGATCGATGCCGTTGAGTTTGGCCGTCATGATCATCGTCATCATAAAGGCGGCCCGGTCGGCGCCGCGATCTGAACCGGCGAAGAGCCACGACTTTCTTCCGAGCGCAAAACCTCTCAGCGCTCGTTCGGCCGAGTTGTTGCTCAGGCAGATGCGGCCGTCGCCAAGGAAAGCGGCGAACCGATCCCAGCGCTTGAGCAGATAATCGATGGGCCTGGCGACGGAAGCCGAGCGCGACAATCGCGAGCGCTCCTCGCCAAGCGAGGTTTTCAGATCGGCCAGAAGCGGCGCGCTTTGCTTCTGGCGCACGCGCAGGCGCTCGCTGGCGGGAAGGCCGTTGATGGAGCGCTCGATGTCGAACAGCGCGTCGATGCGCTTGACCGCTTCCAGCGCAATCGGGGAGATGGCCGGCGCCTGTTTGCCGCGCTTCGCGTTGGCGGCGATGTCAGCCAGTTCGAAGAACTGGCGCCTGGCGTGCGCCCAGCACAGCGCCGAGACGATGGCGCCTTTTTCGCGCGCCGGATCGTAAAGCCCGTTATAGCCGCTATAGGCGTCGGCCTGCAAAATGCCGGCGAAGTCTCGAAGATGGCTCTCGGGATGCTCCTGCCTTCGGTCTCGCGAAGCGTAGTAAAGCGCGGCCGGCGGCGCGGTCCCGCCAAAAGGGCGATCGTCTCTGACATAGGTCCAGATGCGGCCGGTGACTGTCTTGCCTTTCGCCAGGATCGGCACCGTCGTGTCGTCGCCAAACAACCGTTCGGCCGAAAGAACATGGGCCTCGATCAGCGCCTGGAGCGGTTGCAGCGCCGCCATGCAGGACCCAACCTGATCGGCCAGCGTCGAGACGGAAAGTTCGACGCCTTCGCGCGCATACCGCTCGCTTTGCCGGTTGAGAGGCTGGTGCTGGCCGAACTTCTCGAACAAGATCATGGCCAAAAGGCCCGGCCCGGCAAAACCGCGCGGCGTTGCATGAAAGGGCGCCGGCGGTTGCGCGATCGCCTCGCAGCACCGGCAGGAGAACTTCTCGCGCACCGTTTGGATGACTTTCCAGCGGCGCGGAACAACCTCGAGCGTCTCGGTGACGTCCTCGCCGAGCTTCGACAGCTTCGTCGAGCCGCAAGACGGACAACATGTCGGCGCCGGGAGCACCACGCGCTCGCGCGGCAGATGCGCCGGGAAAGGCTTGCGCGATGGATGCTTGCGCGTAGAGGATGGCGTGCCTTGCGTCCGGGCTGTGGCTGTCTCGGCGAGAAGCTCGTCCTCGGCCGCGGCTGTCTCCAGCTCTTCGAGCTGAAGCTCCATCTGCTCCAGGAGCCGCGCCTTGTGCTCCGAGCGGCTACCGTAAAGCACCCGCCGCAGCTTCTCGATCTCGAGCCTCAGATGAGCGATCAGCGCGTCCGTGCTGGATGTCGCCGCGCGAGCGCGAGCCGCAACGGCCTCGGCGGAAAGGCGGGCGGCGCGCTCGGCGAGGATCATCGCATGCGCGGCGGCAAGGTCGGAAGGAAGAGCGTCAAGCGGCGTGGTCACCCGACAAGAGAATCATGGTTCGCCAACGTTTTCAAAGGCAAACCGTCAGCCAACCGAAGTCGGTCTCCAGGTTTTTTTGCGGATTGCGCCAATCGATCCCGGAGAGCAGATAGCCAAGCTGCGCGGGCGAAATCGAGATCGCGCCGTCAGCCGGGCTCGGCCACAAGAACCGGCCTTTCTCCAGACGCTTCGTAAAAAGGCAGGCGCCCTGGCCGTCATGCCAGATCACCTTCAGAAGATCGCCCCGGCGGCCGCGAAAGCAAAACAGATGGCCGCTCAAAGGATCGCGCTGCAAAACCTCCTGGACCTGCAAGGACAGCGACGGGAAGCCCCTGCGCATATCGGTGTGACCCGTCGCCAGCCACACCCGCACGCCGGTCGGAACCGGGATCATGGTCTCCTCCCGTCGGCAATATCGAGAATGCGCTTCAACGCGCCCATGTCGGCGCCGGGGCCAACCCGCACGCGCCGCCCGTTCAAAAGCTCGATCTCGATGCGATTATCGGCGGCGGGCGCGTCACTGGCGCTGTGATCGTAGATCGTGTCGCGGCTCTTCCCTGGCGCCGTCAGAGAGACCGGCAGGAATGCCGGTGCGGGCTCTGGCTTCTCGTCGTTCTTGGCCAGCTTCCGCCAACGAAACAGAAGGCTTGGCTTGATCCCATGCCTGCGGGCGACCGCTGACACATTCACGCCGGGCTGCAAAGCCTCGGCGATGATCGCCTGCTTCTCGTCCTCGCTCCAGCGGCGCCGGGTATCAGCAACTACGGAATACCGGCGGGCAAAAGTATCTCCAGACATAGGCACGGGCATAGCTCCTGTCGCGACAAGCGTCACAGACAAGACCTGTCTCTTACACGCCCCGCAAGGCGGCCCTCAGCGGAGGCTTACCGTGGAAGTGGACAACAACACCGTAGAGCGAGACATGCGTCCCATGGCCTCGGCAGGCGCAACAGCCTCTTCGCGGACAGCAAAAACGGGGCAGACTCATGGGCGGTTCTCGCCTCGCTCATCAACACCGCACTGCTCAACGATGTCGACCCGCAGCCATGGCTCACCGATATCCTTGAGCGCATTGTCTCCGGCCAGAACAAAAGCCATCAACTGGCCGAGCTCCTGCCGTGGAACTGGAAAACCGCGCGCGGCTCACGCGCAAGCCCTGAAAACGGCAGCCTGAACCGCCTCAGTGGCAGATCCATAGCGGATACTGTCCTTTTGGCGGACGAGCGCCACCGCGGCGCTGTTCTTCTACTCGCCCGACTGCGGCGGCGAGCACCCCGCAACTCATCTCTCTGGCTGGTCCTACTCCTATGTCGGCTATGGCGCGAGTAGAAGAACAGCGCCTCGGCTCATTGCAGAGCTTTGAAACTCAAAAGGTAGCGATCCACTGAATCCGATACGGAAAACCACGTTGCACCGATGTTGCGACATGTTTCACGTATAGTTTCGCGATTCTTCATCACTGTCCCGCTGACCCAGTCCACTATCTCATCCTTGTTGGAGCCGTCGCTCGGGAAGAACACGCCTGCCTCGATGAGCGGTTGGGTATTACCAACACCCGCCGATCCAATGATCGGCAAACCAGCAAGAAGGTAGTCGCCCAATTTAATCGGGGCGATTCCCTGGGTCGAAAATGTGGGCTTGCGAAACGAGAAACCTACATCGCAGCGTGCCAGTTGACTTGGTACATCTTGCGGCGCAACACGTTCGATCGAGATCCATTCGCTATCGTTCAGGCGGGATGCAGCGATTGCATTTTTCATATTCTCGCCATCTGCCGAGAAGACCTTGAACTTCAGGTCAGGGTGACTGGCGCGTATCGCGCAAGCGACAGCCAGCATGGTGTCGGGGCAGTACTGATCACCAATAGATCCAGCATAGCAAATAGCTGGACCGTCACGTTCACTGCGTGATTGAGGATCACGAGGCAGCGGCGAGATCCGTCGCCCATTCGTGACCACATAGTATTTCGAAGAGTCCGCACCCGCCCCGGCACGCGCCCGCAAGATAGGGATGGCAGCTTCTGTTCGGGTCAAGACGGCATCGGACACGCGAACCATTTGCGCCTCAATATCACGCATGATCCGATAGTTGAGGCTGTGCGGCGATAAGCCGGAAAAGTCCACTCGTTCATCGGCCGCAAACCCGTCAGCATCGAAAATAACCCGAAGCCCCTTGCGGTCTCGCATCGCGAGCGTAGACAAGGCTGGCATCAGACTGCGCGGCATCAGCGTATCAATCTGCCAGTCTCGGACAACTGACTTGATATGTTTCGCGCCCCACACCGCGGTTATTAATGGTCCGATAGCGCCGAACCTTCGGTTAACCATCACGGCTCGGTATGGGATCCCAGCGGTCCGGCACAGCGCCTCGATGGCCGCAATGCGATCAGGATTTCCCCAAGTGAACTGAAGAACATGAAATCGGTGCCCGTGTTCGGCCAAGCCTTCAAAAATGGGCAAGAAGAGCCCTTCGAGATAGCTGACCTGAGGGCCGTCCCAGGTTATGAACAGACATCTCGACAAATTCTAAGCCCTTTCTTGTCTGACCAAGTCAGCATACAGCTGTGCAACTTCGGCAACATATCGTTCTGGGGCAAAGGCCGACAACGCTCTCTCGAGTCCAGCAGAGCTGAAGGCCTGAGCAGAACTCTGATCCGCCAGGAGGCGAATGACGGCGTTCGCAAGTTCTGCATGTTGCTTGGCTGGCACCAGGACGCCAGCCTTGCCCTCAGCCAGAACGAATGGGATTCCACCCACCTCTGTCGCCACTACAGGAACGCCCGATAACATCGCCTCGACCAAGACTAGGCCAAAGGCTTCGTGCGCAGAGGCTAGCACGAAGACGTCCATCAGATGATAATAATCTCGAGGAGCGCCCTGATAACCAGCAAAGATGACGGCACCAGTGACGTCCAGTTCCTCTGTCAGACGTTCCAACATTACCCGATCCGGCCCATCCCCTACGATAAGCAACCGCGCTCTCGGTTGACTTGACCGGATCATGGGCAGTGCTCGAATGATGTCACTAAAGCGCTTGTTTCCGTCAACGCGCCCAACGCTGCCAATTATCACGTCGCCTTCGCTGATTCCAAGTCTGGCGCGCATCTCGGCCATCCGCGCTAAACTTGGCGGCGGCACGCTTGGGACGGCGTTGTTGATCAGATGTATCTTGCGCTGTGGAATGCGCAATGTTTCGCGCAAATATCCGGTGACCTTGGGCGATACGCCAATACATGCGTCGGCACGCATGCACATGGCACGCATGAGCGCATTTCCTGTCCAGCGGCGATCAACTGGATCCGAGGTTTCCTCCATGACAACTTTGACCCTCGGTATCCGCAGGCCGATGCTACATGCTAGCGCCTCACCCTCATAAACTGCACCATGCGCGATGTCCGGCTGAAAAGCTCGCGCAATAGCGTGAGCACGAGCGTGCCACGCCGGATCAAGGATGCTGTGCGCCAAGCCAATCTCATGGATTGTCCAGCCGGCGTCGCGAAGCACGCCAGGAATCGGGCCGTCTGCCTCCTGACAGATCACAGCGTGCTCATATCGATCCTGTCCCAGCGCTTGAGCCAGAAGGATGCGCCGCTGCTCAACGCCACCACTGTGAATGCGGCAAAGAGTATGAAGGACGCGAATGCGGCTCACCCTTGAGAACCTCTCGTCTCTCGCTGCGACTTATAGTGTAACCGAGGCAGCGCGCGAGCGGAGGGCCAACTGCAAAATCGCATGCTGATCAGTTGAAGGCGGGCATGCAATGCGCAATCGCCCGCTCGGCACAATACTCTGCCTGGGTCACCACTCTGAGTGCTCGCTTCTCGCGGTACTCGGCCAACAGCTCCAGAACATCTTCCAAAAAGAGGAGCGTCTCGGGGCCGTCGATAAGATTATGCGGATGCAAGAAGACGCCTGCGATGCGGTCGTTATCAGCCGCATCAGCGATGATAGACTTCCATCTTGCACGGCACAGCGCACGTGGAACCAAGCGGCGCGCGCCCTTTTGCCAATTGATGAAGCAGCCGCCAGGAATGGAAACGAGTCCGGAAACAGGCGCTTCTTCCGGCTGCGCCCGTTCCCAGACGTCGCACTCGCGCAATAGATTTCCTATACGGCCTAAGCGACCTAGGCTGGGATGCGCATTGCGGAACCCGCGATAGCCGTACTCGGCCAAGAGGTCTGGTCGGCTAACCTCGTTACGAGGAAAAACGAAGGTCCGTAAGTCGATTCCACGAGAACTTGCGATTTCCCTGGCGCATGCAAGCTCGATTCTAATGACTTCTTCAGTCACACCCTCACCGGTGAACGGAACATGCCGGAGGCCATGACATCCGATTTCATGCCGCCTGTCAGCCATGACCATATCCAAGGCTTCGGGACAGAACCAGCCATCAAGATCACCGCTGCTTTCCGCGCGACGGAAGTTCTCCATCCAGTTCCGACCGTCGCACGTCACGTCAGTTAAGCGCGGCTGCCAATCAGCACGTTCGCTATCCCGGAGGATGAACGCCATGACGAATGCGAAAGTCGCGGGCATGTCATAGACATCGAGAAGCTTTAACAGTGCAAGGTAAGACTGTGACAATCGCTGACGCGTAATGAACCGGCTCTCAATCCGCTCCCGCCTGTCGGCTATGCCCCAGTTACCCTCGCAGTCGAATGAAATTAAAAACGAACCGGCCATAGTCTAAATCGCTTTCTTGCAGACGCTAGACCGTATCGAAAGCGCCACCGAACAGCGCCCATCCACTTTTCGCCAAGGGATTGGCGCGATGACAGCTCGCGTCGAGTGTTCGCGAAATGAGGGGTGTCCTGCGATACGGAAGGAAACCTGCGGACAGAAGCACCGAGCCCAACCCCGCCCCGGACGATTTCGCCTGAACATAAGGAGCACCGCATGCCGCCGCCAAGCTAACTATGCCCCCTATCAGCTCGCGACAGGCGGCGTTGTCGCGTCCGACGAGTTCACTGATCGTTAACTTGATTACGGACTCGTTCCGATCATCCTTGAACCGGATTCCGCATACAGCTGCCCCTCGGATCGCGTCGCCTTCGCCGCTTATAAGCGTCACATACCGAACCTCGGGCGTGGAACCGTACCGGTATCGAACCCACTCTATCGACTGTGCAAGGCGCCAGGTCTTTTTGGCGTCTTCATGGGCCGCAACATTCGCGTAGAAAACGGCAACGGCATCTAGCGCGCCGTACCTTGCCGACACCGTCAGCCCTTTGATGGCTTGGTCCTGTTCCATGAGGTTTGCTAGGAAGCCTGAACGGCGAGCTTGCCTGAGAACGGGACGCACGTAATCGACGATTTCGCTCACATGTGACCAGTTGAGCCCACCGAGGTTTCCGGCAAGTGCAGCCCTGTTGGGCGCGCCGTACATCACGACAATTGAGTGGCGCGCGCACTCCTGATAGCAGCGACGTCCCAGTTCGCGCAACAATCCACGTCCCTGGAATTGCCTGTCGACCATACTGTCGATCGGTTGTCCCCCGGTCACAACCTTTGCGCCGTCGGTCAGCGGCACCGGCCACACAGTGTAAAATCCTACGATCTGACCACCTTCAAGAGCAACGATTCCTGGCGCTGTCCCGATAATAGTGTTGTTCCAGTGTTTCTGGTCGTACTCGACTGAGCGCGACGCACCCCAGACACGTTTGAACAGATCGCGCAGGTCTTCCCAATGAGAGGGATTGTAGATTTCGTAGTCAATCATGGACATTTCAATTCAGTATGAGCTCTAGGTTCAAGCCTCATTGGCCGAGAAATGATATTACTGGGGGGGGGGTAGATAAGGTGGAGGGGCGTCGAAACACTATAGCGGCCAGTCCAGCCATGTCTGATACGGCAGATAGCACTGGTTGAAGAGCGCGGAGGAGGACGTCCAAACAATCAGCACTACCCCGAGAGCCGCGTAGGGTGCTGCACTGAGAACGAGTCGACTGCGACCTTTGATAAGATAGGGCGTCCGCGCCATGATCATAAGCTGGATCGGCGCAACATAATAGCCGAAGCGGTCGCTGATCACTGACGAAATTGGTAAGAGAGCGAGTGTACCGAGCATCGTCCAGGCACCGATAAGCGCCAATTTGTAATCGGCTGGAAACCGTTCCAGGTAGGCCTGCCGCAGAACGAGCAGGAAATAGCCGCCGACGACTGCAAGCATCCCGGTCCTGTATACGGCGCCAGCGGCATCGACGCCTGTATCGACGTAGCGGTCGGAATAGAAGGCCACTTTGTCATTTAGCAGGAAAGCGACGCTGGGCAGCACGAGAATTGCAGAAAGGATCAAGGTGGCCCGCGTCACCCTGAACTTGACAAAAGGGGCGAGTGCCAGGAAGGCGAGCGCGCTTGTGTGAAAGAAACTCGCAAAAACTACCAAAGCTACGTAGGTGATGAGGCGTCGCGCGCGAAACGCATTGAGCGCGAGGCAAATCATGCCGACCGCTGCGCCTTGTCGGATGCCGGACATCGGCAAGTTGATTACAAGAACAGGAAAAGCCAGAATCAATATGGCCAGAGGATTAGGCTCCCTTACTGCAAGTCTCGTAAGCCCCCAGAAAAAGAGGCTCGCCATGAGGACGTTAAGATAGGGATATTCGAAGCCGAGCGAATGAAGTTGCGTCAACAGCAGCCAATAGCCCGGTTCCGGTCCCGACACTGCCTCTTCAACGGTCAGATATTGTGCTAAATCGTAGTTAGTTCGGTATCCGCTCCAATCGCATCCAACCTCGTATCGAAAAGCGACGAAGGCAAATAAAAAAAGCGCTACGATCGGGAACAAGGCCCGGCGAAGCGATGCGCTTTTGAAAGACAGAAAGCCTGCAAGGAGAAGCGCCGCATAGGAAGAAATATAAATCAACTGCTCAGGCCCTCGTGAACACTGTGGAGGCCACGATTTCTTCCCTCCTTTGAGGTTGCATCTTCAGGTCGCTTGTCCTCAGCCAGCTTTGCAGCATCAGAATGGCCCAGAGTGTCCAGCCCGCATTATCCTGCCCCCCCTGATGTGCATCCCAAAGAGGGCCGACGGCTCCCGCGTCAAGGACACCGGTTTCGCGCAGCACGGCGGGTGTAATCAGATCTTCCGCCCACGCGCGCAGGGGCCCCCTGAGCCAGGCATCCAAGGGGATGGCAAAACCCTGCTTTGGCCGTTCCATCAGTTGGCGAGGCACGTACCGATTGAGAATATCGCGGAGTATGCGCTTGCCTTTGCCGTCCTCGATGCGTGCCGATATCGGAAGTCGCCAAGCAAGCTCCACCACCCGACGATCGAGAAATGGTGCCCGCGTCTCCAGCGACGCGCTCATCGCCGCGCGGTCGACCTTCACCAGGATGTCCCCTGGCAGATACGTCAGCGCATCCGTCGCCATCATCCATTCAGCCGGCGTGAGATCACGCGCGACAGCGCCAAGGGAACGGCTTGCCGCCTCTGCGGCTGGCGACGCCATCAGCGAGGCTGGCGCGTTGCAGGTGCTAACCAACCCACGATAGAGGGCTTCGGTGTCGCCCGCGTCCGCGAATGCCCGTCCGAACCGCGAGAGTTTGTCAACGGTGGTCATCGGCAGACCGAGGCCGCGCGCTGCGGGCCTGAGCCACGAGCTTTCACTTGTGCCCATTCGTTGCAGCGCCTGGATCGAGCGGCCAGCCGCTCGGCGTAAGGGTGCTGGCAACAACTGGCCCCATTCCAACATGCGTGGGCCGAAGGTGTAGCGGTTGTAGCCGCCAAATACCTCGTCCCCGCCGTCACCCGACAGGGCGACGGTGACGTGCTGTCGGGTCAGCCGGGCGAGCAACAGCGTTGGTATCTGCGAGGGATCGGCGAAAGGCTCATCGTAGATCGCCGGCAATTCACTGATAACGCTGAGTGCGTCCACCTCCGTCAATGTGAACTCGGTGTGTGCTGTGCCGAGATGCTCCGCCACGCGGCGCGCGTGCGGTGCCTCGTTGAAACGGGCATCTTCGAAGCCGATGGCGTATGTCCGCACCGGCCCTTTTGCCGCGCGCGTCATCAAGGCCGCCGTCAGCGAGGAATCTATGCCGCCAGAGAGGAAGCAACCGAGCGGCACGTCGCTTAGCATCTGGGAACGCACGACCTCCGCCAGGCAGGCCTCGACCTCGTTGCACATCGCACGGTAATCGCCGCCGAGCGGCTCGGCGGCGGCTATCGTAGCGCCGAGCGACCAGTAGCTGCGGGGCTCAGCGAATGCCGCCTCGGCCGGGTGCGAAAGACGCACCAGTGCACCGGGCTCGACCTTCCGCACACCTCGATAGATGCAATGCGGCTCGGGTACGCAAGAATGGCGCAAGTAGGCCGCGACGCTCGCCGGATCAATCTCGGCCTCAAAGCCTGGGGCTGCGCGCAGCGCCTTAAGCTCGGAGGCAAACACCAGCGCCCTATCTGCGCGGCCAAAATAGAGCGGCTTTTCACCCATCCGGTCGCGCGCCAGCGTCAGCGTTCGCTCGGCCCGGTCCCAGACGGCCAGAGCGAACATACCTGTCGCGCTTCTCAGCGCCGCCTCGATGCCGTGGCGATCGCAGAGGGCAAGCAGCGTCTCCGTGTCCGAATGCCCGCGCCAGACCGGGGCGGCTCCCGCCGCTTCAAGCTCTCTGCGCAAATCCAGATGATTGTAAATTTCGCCGTTGAAGACCACGACATGGCGGCCAGACGCGGAGACCATGGGCTGGGCACCCGCGGGCGACAAATCAAGGATCGAAAGCCGTGCGTGGCCGAGTGCTATGCCCGCTGCGCCGTCGGCCCAGACGCCCCGCGCATCGGGGCCTCGATGATGGAGCCGCGCTGCCATGGCAGCCGCGACGACCTCGGCCTCACCCTGCCGCTGGCCTTCCGGCCACCAGATGCCTGCTATGCCGCACATGGCTCTCTACCGTCCACTGCCAGTTCGCGCAACGCTGGCGTTCTTGCTCCATGACATCGTGCTACATCTCCGCAAGGCGCAGGCCATGCACGCGCCGGATCGGACCCTAGCGCGGCGAACACCACGCGTTTTATCATCGAGCGCGCTGCCGCCTTCATGCGCCCGAAGCCCTCGTCGGCATCTCGACTCGCGTCGCGAGGAAGTTGAGGCCGTCGATTGCGGTGATGGCGAAGCCGGCGGCTGTAAGGATTGATGAAGTTCTGCCGCCGTCGCGTGCCCAGCTCTCGAACACCACGGCACGGGTCCGTTGGAGCATTTCACCGGCTCCCGCGAGCGCCTGCGGCTCCGCTCCCTCAAGGTCCATCTTCATTATTGCTATCGTCTCGACGCCCTTGGTGAGCGCATCTAGTGTCGTCGTCTCCACCTCGACGCGGCGCAAAGCGCGTTGGGGATTGGTGACGTTTGCAATGCTCGCCTGACCGAACAAACCGTCCGCAACCTGGGCATGCACCTTCTTGCCTGCACAGTCCGACAAAGCTTGCTCGACGACCTCTACCGCCTCCAGCCCATTGAGCGCCACGTTGTGGCGCAACCGTGCAGCGGTATCAGGCATCATCTCTACCGCGATCGTATGCCCGTGAGGCCCTACGAGCCGAGCCATGAATACCGTTACAACCCCGATGTTCGCGCCAGCGTCGATGGCGACGTCGCCTGGCTTCAAGTGCGCGCCGATCACCCGGAATATGTCGGCGTGGGTTGCCAGAAGCACATGCCCGAGATCGTCCGAACCGCCACGGATTGCGAACGCTCCAAGACCAGACACGCCGATCTCGGCATCGGTGAGCAACATCGGCTCGCGCCACTCGCCGATATCGGCGAGCGCGTCGAACGGCGCCCGCATCGCCGAGCGCCGCAATACGCGCCGGTCGGCCGATGTTCTACCACGGACGCTGCGCAACACGCGCAGCCACGCGACAAGACGCCGTCCATAGTTAGCTGTTACCGCTATCGACTGGGTCATCGGGCGCGGCAGCGTTCTCTTCAGCACGGCGCGCAGGGCAGCGCGATTGTTGTCAAGCACGGCTGGTCTCCTGTTTGGGGCTCATAACGCACATCGACATGACGACGCCTTTGAGCGAGAGCACCGACAGATGATGCCGCCGCGCCGAGCGGCGGCGATGAGGTGCGGGGCCAAACCGTCGCGATCCGATAGACTGAACGGCAGATGGCTCACGCGTACCGATCCCGCTCGCTCCGGTCACACACCGTAGTAATCGCGGTACCAGGCGACGAAACGGGAAACTCCCTCGTTAACGGGCGTCGCCGGCTTGTAGCCGACCGCGCGTTCGAGCCGCGAGACGTCGGCAAACGTGTCCGGCACGTCACCCGGCTGGAGCGGCAGAAGTTCCACCTGCGCCGTTCGCCCGAGCGCCTCCTCTAGCGCAGCCACGTACTCCATCAGTCTAACAGGCTGGTTGTTACCGATGTTGAATATGCGGAACGGCGCGTTCGACGTGGCCGGATCCGGCCGGTCGCTCGACCAGTCCGGGTTCGGTTCCGCAATGCTGTCCGACGCGCGGATCACGCCCTCGGCGATGTCCTCGACATAGGTAAAATCGCGGGTGTGATGACCGTGGTTGAAGAGCTTGATCGGCTCGCCAGCTAGGATCGCTTTTGTGAACAGAAACAGCGCCATATCCGGCCGACCCCAAGGACCGTAGACGGTGAAGAACCTCAAGCCCGTCGTCGGAAGGCGGAACAGGTGGCTATAGGCATGCGCCATCAGCTCGTTGGCCCGCTTTGTCGCCGCGTAGAACTGAAGGGGATGATCGACGCCCACATGCTCCGAGAACGGCATCGCGGTATTCGCGCCATAGACGCTCGATGTCGAGGCGTAGGTCAGATGAGGCGTATCATTGTGCCGGCACGCCTCAAGGATGTTGGTGAAGGCCACGATGTTGGACTGCACATAGTCGTGCGGGTGCGTCAGGCTGTGTCGCACGCCAGCCTGGGCGGCCAGATGAATGGCGCGGTCGAAGCGATGGGCAGCGAAGGCCGAGTTGACCGCCGCCTGATCTGCGAGGTTAGCGCGGATGAAGGTGAAACTGCCGGATTCGGGCGCGCGGGAAGCTTCAGCCAGTAACTCCAACCGCCGCTCTTTGAGCGATGGGTCGTAATAGGCGTTGACCACATCGAAGCCGACCACGTCCGCGCCGCGCGCCAAGAGCGTCCTGGCAACATGGAAGCCGATGAATCCCGCCGTTCCGGTTACGAGGATTTTCATCCTACAGCTTCCTCTAACGAGCGAGTCCCGCTTTTCGCGCGCAGGTAGACGACGAGCTGCATTCCACTCCCTTGCCGGTCCATGACGTAGCGCATTAGCGGTTGCACCACGGAGGGGAGCCGAATGGAGGCAACCTCGATGTGATGCTGCGCCACAGTGTAGCCAATGCGGGCACCGTTGGCCTTAAAACTCGTTGGCGTGAATTCGTAGAGATGATACGGGGAATGCATCGGGCTGATATTGGTAACATAGTTGGTTCCGACAGCCCTGAAATAGAAGTTTAGTAATTTTGACATGAGGTAATTAGAGGATGGCACCTCGATATGTATGATGCCATCGTCCTTAAGCCAAGTAAGAGCCTTGGCGATCGAGCCAGAGGGATCATAGAGGTGCTCGAGGACCGCCCCAAAGGTGATGAAATCAAAGAAGCGCGGTGCGAATGTTGCGTTTTCGACTGACGCGCATTGCAGCCGTTCCGCAGGCAACCCGCCAAGTTCAATCGCCTTATTGTGAAACGTCGCGGACGGCTCTATGCCCCAAACGTCAAACCCGGCGTTCCGCATTGCCCTCATCGCCTTGCCAATACCGGCGCCGATATCAAGGGCCGTTAGGTGCTCACGCGGCCCGAGGAGGGTCTTCGCCGCCTCGATTTGCTTGCGGAAGTAGTCTGGCGCCGGCGTGAAGTATTGGTCCTTCCAGTACGTCTCGGGTGGTATTCCGTAGTGGTCATCGAGGGAGCGAGGCATCGGCATCGGCGCCGCAAAGATGAGCCCGCAGCCGCCGCAGCGGCATACAGTTATGGCTATGCCCGTCTTTGTGCGCGGCTTGTAGCCCTGCGAGGTGCTGAGACGCGTGCCGAGAACACGGGCGTCATTCATATTGGCACCACACATATTGCAGCGCTGAACGTCGACGAAACTATAGGCTTTCATCAAGACACCCTTCTGGGAACCCCAACAACGCTGGGCGCTTCTATTATATAATCTCAATTAAATATGGCAGTCGGTCTCGGTCCGATCGATGGCCGACTGGACGTCGATGCGAACTTCGTGCGGTTTGCAGTCGCGGCGAGCGAGCTTCGGCTGTGTCCCGGACTCGCGGTGGGTCACAGCGTCATAGATCCTATCAGCTGGCTGGGCGGCGATAAGCCTGACTACCGCGCGGATCCGGATCCTCGAATCTTGGCAGTTGCCCTTGAACGTAGGGCCACCACGTGTATCCGCACGCCGCAGACGAGGATCGTCATCGCTACAGCCTCCCATCCGAAGCGGCCTTGGGAAACAGGCCCTTGACGTCGAATAATACGGCTTCGGGGCGACCAAGGGCCCGCACGCGCGCTGGCCCCATCTCAGCGAACTCGCTATGGCCGACGGCGAGTATGACGGCGTCGTAGCGGCTAGCCGCAGGCTCCCCGCTCTCCAGCGTGATGCCGAACTCCTTGTGCGCCTCCGCCGGGTCGGCCCTGGGATCCCACACCTCGACCGTCGCGTTGAAGCCCTTGAGCTCACGGATCAGGTCGATAACGCGCGAGTTCCTCAAATCCGGGCAGTTTTCCTTGAACGTCAGGCCCATCACCAGGATACGAGAGCCGACGACAGGCAAGCCGCGCTTCATCAGCAGGCGCGCGACGCGGTCGGCGACATGGCCGCCCATGCCGTCGTTGATACGCCGGCCGGCGAGCACCACCTCAGGATGATAGCCAATCTCCTGCGCGCGATGGGTCAGGTAGTAGGGGTCCACGCCGATGCAGTGGCCGCCGACGAGGCCTGGCTTGAACGGCAGGAAGTTCCACTTTGTGGCGGCGGCGGCGAGCACCTCGCCGGTGTCGAGGCCGAGCTTGTGGAAGATGAGGGCAAGCTCGTTCATCAGCGCGATGTTGAGGTCTCGCTGCGTGTTCTCGATGACCTTAGCGGCCTCGGCGACCTCGATAGATGCGGCCTTGTACGTGCCGGCCGTGATGATGCTGGCGTAGAGACGGTCGATGGCCTCCGCAGCTCCCGGCGTCGAGCCGCTGCTTACCTTCATGATCGACGTTAACCGGTGCAGTTTATCGCCGGGATTAATGCGTTCCGGGCTGTAGCCGACGAAGAAGTCGCGGTTGAAGGTAAGGCCCGAGTGCTTCGCGATGATGGGAACGCAATCGTTGACAGTGCAGCCCGGATAGACAGTAGACTCGAAGATCGCGACGCCGCCACGGCTGATTACCTTGCCCACAGACTCGGCCGCTCGTTTCAAAAGCGTGATATCGGGTCGCTTGGCGGCGTCGATCGGTGTCGGCACCGCGACGATGAAGACCCCGCAGGATCGAAGCTCTTCCAGAGAAGTCGTGTAGGTCAGATAGCGGGCGGCGGCCAGCTCATGCGGTTCGACTTCCCGCGTGCGGTCGATCCCTTCGCGAAGGTCCGCAACACGGGCGGCGCTGACATCGAAACCGACGACGGACCGTATCTTGCCGAACTCGACGGCAAGCGGAAGCCCGACATACCCGAGGCCGATGACTCCAATAGTTTTGTCGCTCAGATCCATTAGCTGAATACCTTGGGAGCTCGTTGAGCAAAATGTCTTGCGAAGGGGGAGAGACGATCCGGTCAAGGACGAACACCGCTGGTCTCGAAGCTTTGTGGTCGTCAGCAGGCGCTCTCACCCAAGCTACCGCACTTCGGGTGAAACGCATTCACCCGAAGCTGTCAGACAATTGATAGTCAAAATAGCGCCATATACGATGGAAACTGCTACCTTGATGGCATGCTTTATTGCGGCTAATGCGTATGACTTTGAGATTGCGAAGAGCTATGGTCGTTTATTGCGCTACAAGGCATTTTCTGTTTTGTAAGCAAGTGTTCCCTTCAGGACGCCGCCAGCGCTCAAGTCGCGCCAAGCCCGTTCGATTGCGGGGATGCAGATTCGTTCCCCGAACAGAACCATCGGTATGGTCCTTGCAGCGATCTCAAGATCCAGGCGCAAGCTCGCGTTGCGAACGTACCAGACGTCGAGAGCGGCCTTATCTTCGGGAGAAATCGTCCGCCCGCCAACAACTTGCGCCCATCCTGTGAGCCCAGGGCGCACAAGCAGGCGCGCCCTGTAAGCTTCTGACTGATCACAGGGCAACAGCGGTCGCGGACCGATAATGGACATGTCGCCCCGCATGATATTGAAGAGCTGGGGCCACTCGTCCATGCGCACCCTGCGCATCAGGGTGCCGATGCTTGAGAGACGCTCGTCGTCGGAAAGCCGGCGGCCATCGAAGGTGTGAGCCGCTTTCATGGTGCGGAATTTGTAAAGCCTGAAGGGCGTGCCGCCGAGCCCCGGCCGCTGTTGCCAGAATATGACTGGAAAGCCAACAGTGGCCGCCACGACGAAGGCCACGATCACGATGAAGGGAGAGAATATTACGAGCGCTGCGAAAGCAACAATTGCATCGATTGCTCTCTTGACCTTCCAGTAACGCCGCTTGCCTATCTCTCGAAGCTCAAGGGGTGGAATTTCAAAGCTGAGCTCCGACCGGCAATTCGACCGATAGGGTGTTGCTTGCGGCTTCAAATCGAGGCCCAAGTGCTCCGCCAGGAATTGCACAGTGATGTTTCTGGAGCGCTCCAGAGTTAGCAGAGTAGCGCGGTCCACAGCCGTGAGCGCATCGAAAGAGGTCGCAACGACGATTTTGTCGATAGCGATCCCATGCACTTCAAGGTCATTGAGGATATCGTCGATATCTCGAAGTTCGCCCAGGACAGGATGAGTGGCAACGAGCCGCCCAACATGGCGATCGGTCCGACCGACTACACCCGCTATCACGATGCGGCCAGGGGCCAGTTCAGTGATTGCCTGCAGGTAAGTTTCGGCAAGCTTGGAAATGCCTACGACCAAAAGTGTCGAGACCGGCTCGGCATCAGTATGTCGGAGGAAACCTGCCGAGGCTTTGCGGATCTGCCGGCCATCGTGGGCGATCTTGTGAAGAACACGCGCGCCGATCAACAATGCCACACATACCAGGCATTGAATGAGTGGCAAGGAACGAGCAACACCGTCAAGGCGATTGTAGGCGAACGTTATCAAGACCGCGCCAATGATAACCAGTATCAATGTCGCAGTTATCTTCAAATATTCCGGCTGGCTACTGAATCTCCAGATGGCACGAGTAATCCCGCCAATAGCAAAAACAAGAAAAGCCACCGCTACAGTGGCAGTAAAATAGGGGAGAAACTCTAACAAGCGATCACGCGTCAGGTCAAAATTCTCTCTGAGCGCTAGGGCCAACAGGCTTCCGACACCGGCGAGGCTAACATCCAAGATCAGAAGACCCAAGCGAGGCATCCGTGCGCACCATACCAGCTTTAACCAATAGCCATACAACTTCTACGGGATAAAAACGCAAATGCAATCCTATTCGGGCGCAGCCAACTGTTTATCCACGATTGCAGCAATTAAGATTACAACCTGTATCGCACTTCACTAGTATTCTGCTTCTAATCAAGAATCCATGGCATTGGATATCGGATTCGTTTGTTCAACACCGGTGCAATTACAACCACTCCTGCGCCTTGCGAGTAGATAAGCTCCAAGTCGGTCAGGCGACGCCACCTTTTACAATTGGCGCATCACGCCGTCCTCGATCCTGGGCGAGCGAAATTTGCTCTCCAGGCGTTTGATCAGAAGGCATATGCCGGTTCCATCCCGGAACAGCACTTTTATCCTGTCCCCTCGCTTCGAGCGGAACACGTAAATCACCCCCGAAAATGGATCGGCCTTGAACTCCGCTTCCACAATCACCGCCAGCCCCATGATCCCTCGGCGGAAATTGACCGCCTTTGTGGCGATCAGCACCCGAACATTGGTTGGCGGCACGATCATGCGACGGCCTTCACGGCGCGCAGCACCGCCGCGCGTGCGAGCCGTCGCGCCGCCAGCCACGATTTCGATCGAGTGAGCGTTAGCAACTCGAGTTGGCGTTTCGGCCAGCGCTGCGGAACGACGATCATCACTGACGCAAAGGCCAGCGTTCCGTCACACACGAGGAAGAGGTGGTTGGAGCACCGAGTGGAGCGAATTTGACATTTGAGTCCCCGTTTCCGCGAGCTCTCGCTCAAATGTCAAATTCAAAAGCTCCGCTAAAATCATCAAGTTGCTAGTGCTCCTTGTGATTCCGACATTTGCTCAGGAGGTGCTGCGAACGGATGCAAATGTCGGAATCGGACCACGAGTAGCCGTTCCTTCGTTCGGCGGAGGCGTTTTCGGGCCAATCTCGCAAAGCGTCGCGCGCAGTTGAGATCAACACTGGCAACTGATAGTGGGCGCCTTCAGCCAGCATGCGGTGCGAAGGGATGGAACTCTCCAAGGAACCGCGCGCGCATGAGTTTGAGAGCCGCTAGTGCACTGACGCAAACATAGGATTCACAAAGCAGACGAAGCAAGGCATGCTTCAGGCATGGCTCAAACCGTCTGCATCCTTCTCTCGTCCGAAGACCGCTCACGTTTGGCGGCGGTCATCGGGGACCGCAACAGCCCGCAGAAGCACGCGCAGCGGGCAAAGATCGTGCTTCATTCTGCTGAGCGCCGTTCCGTTTTCGACGTCGCCCGCTCAAGCGGCGTCAGCCGGCCAGCCGTATGGCGTTGGCAGCGGCGCTACGCCGAAAAAGGGGTGGACGGGCTGTTGCGCGACCAGACCCGCAAGCCAGGCAAGCCGCCTTTGTCAGCGAAGAGCGTCGCGAAAGTGCTGGCGCTGCCGTGTTCCGAGCCCCCCGGAAACGCCACGCATTGGACCGGACGCGCTGTCGCCAAGGCGGCGGGCGTCAGCTTGCGCACGGTGCAGCGCATCTGGGGAGCCCACCGCCTTCAGCCGCACCGCTTGCGCACGTTCAAGAAGTCGAACGATCCCGCCTTCGCCGAAAAGGTCGAGGATGTGGTGGGCCTCTACATGAGCCCGCCCTGCCATGCCGTGGTCCTGTCCATCGACGAGAAGAGCCAGATCCAGGCGCTCGACCGCACTCAACCGGGCCTGCCGTTGAAGCCCGGCAAATGCGCGACCATGACCCACGATTACAAGCGCAACGGAACCACCACGCTGTTCGCCGCACTCAACGTGCTGGATGGAACCGTGCTCGGCCGCTGCATGAAGCGCCACCGCCATCAGGAGTTCATCAAATTCCTCAACGCCGTGGAGCGCAAGGTCCCAGCCGGCAAGATCATCCACGTCATTCTGGACAACTACGGAACCCACAAGCATCCCAAGGTGGACGCCTGGCTGGCGGATCATCCGAGGTGGGTTTTTCACTTCACGCCGACCTCGGCGTCCTGGCTGAACGCGGTCGAAAACTTCTTCTCCGCCATTACCCGGCGGCGCATCCGTCGTGGCGTCTTCAAATCCGTCGCCGACCTCGAAGACGCCATCAAGCGCTACATCGCCGATCACAACCGGAACGCAAAACCCTTCGTCTGGACCAAAACCGCCGATGAAATCTTCGACAAGCTCAACCGCCTCAATCTGCACCTTCTGAATGAGTCAGTGCACTAGGTGTTTAGTCCCGGCATTTGATGGATTGGATCGATCTTGAATCTTTCCGGCTCATTCGTCCAGCATTTACAGATGAACTCATAAGGCGTGAGGCCTTTGAGGGTCTTTAGTCGGCGAGCAAAGTTATAGGCGTTGATGAAGTCCGATAGATGGGTTTCGAGCTGCTCGTGACGGTCGTAGTGATAGCGTTTGACCGTCGCCTCCTTGATCGTCCGGTTCATTCGCTCGACCTGGCCGTTTGTCCAGGGATGCTTGACCTTGGTGAGGCGGTGCTCAATGCCGTTCTCGCTGCATCGCATGTCAAACATGTGCGTCATGTATCTGGCCGTTGGTCCATCGGCATAACGCGGCGGAAACGTGAACTGGATGCCGTTGTCGGTGAGCACCGTGTGAATCTTGTAGGGAACTGCCTCTATCAGGGCGACGAGGAAGGCTGAAGCGGACGTCCTGCCGGTCTTTTTGACGAGTTGCACGAAGGCGAATTTGCTCGTGCGGTCAATGGCGACGTAGAGATAGAGCTTGCCTTCGGCCGTCTGCACTTCGGCTATGTCGACATGAAAATAGCCGATCGGATAGGACTTGAACTTCTTCTTGGCGGGCTTGTCGCCTTCGACGTCCGGCAGCCGAGAAATACCGTGGCGTTGAAGACAGCGATGCAGCGACGAGCGAGTCAGATGCGGTATCGTCGCCTGTAGCGCATAGAGGCAATCGTCGAGCGGCAAGAGCGTATGCTTGCGGAAGGCGACGATTATCGCCTCTTCCTCGACCGACAGAACCGTGGATTTCGGCTCTTTCGGTCCAGTCGGCACATCGGCGACGGATGAGCGCTTCTTCCATTTCGAGACCGTCTTCGTGTTGATGCCGTAGCGCTTGGCCAGGGCCCTCAAGCTCTCTTGACTATGCTGTATCGCTCGACGGACCGCCTCAGTCGTTGTGGCGCTCCCATGAAGAATTTGTCCCATAGCGCATCCTTCCAGCCGAGGGAGAATAATGCACCATCAAAATCTGGGATTAAACAACTAGGCACCGGGCGGGCAGCTAATTCATCGCGCCACGCCTCAGATTCGCCGCCTCGGGCTGCTTCGTGACGCCCATGATCGATGATCTTCGTGATCTCGGCAATCCCGCCTTGGCAACGCCCCCCGCTCACGAACAAGGGCGACTAAGTGCCCGTTGTCCTGTTTTGCCAGCTTTCTGGCCAAGGTACACCGGGGCTCCAGGCACCGCCCACTGGTGCTTCGGTATGTCTTTGACGGACACGACCTCCTCCACTCGGGGATTTGGGCAACTCGACGCGAGGTACACTGAGCGGCGAGACAAGGAGTGCGGAGAAAAACGCGAAGGTTACACTGAGAGCGGTAGTTCTTAGCGGATAATCCACAAGCGAATGCGCAAGCAACAATGCCACAATGAGCGTCGCAGCACGCGCAAGCGCGGCTTGCCGGGGGTCGTCATCACGTGGCGACCTGCCCCATGCCGTCATGACCTTGCGGCCGAACCAGCCAAGAAAAGCAACGAGAAGAGCGGCTCCAATGATTCCGGTTTCCAGCAGTATCTCAGCGAGGTCGTTGTGAGCCCGGTTGGCGAATCCAGCCGTTGCATCGGCGCTTTTCTCGACAGTAGCATAGACGGGAACGAAGGATCCAAGTCCGGTACCAAACGGCAGCCCCTTCAAGGCTGTCTCGAGCGTCGTCTTCGTCAAAGGAATCCGGGCATCGTCTGCCATATTACTTTCGAAACGCGTCAGAAATCCTGCCAAGCCGAAATGCACCGCGAAAAGCGCGGCAAACATAGCCACGGCCAAAGAAAAGCGGCGGCCTCGCCACGTGTGCCGTGGCTCTTCACTTGTGTGCTCTGATAAGCGGTGCAAAATCATCATTGCCGCAACTCCGGCAAGAACACCTGCGGCGATAAAAACCCCAGCCCTCGACCGCGCCATCATGAGACCGGCCAGGACCGCCACGACTAATGTGCCTGCGGCGGCCAGCCATAAAATCGAACGCGTCCGAGAACCTCCGCTTTTCAGAGATGACTCCATCGTCGCATTGAGCCAAAGCGCCGAAAGAACAAGAGTGACGTTCAATAGTGCAGCGAAGTGATTGCGATTTGCAAAGAAGCCGACAGCTTCCGTTGGGTTTGTAATCTCAAAGAAGCGTAGGCTACTCTCGGTACCCGCAGCAACCTGTATGAAGCCCAACGCCAAAGAGACTACACCAAAACCAAACACCCCCCAACAGAGCACCATGCGCTGTGTCAAGTCGAGCTGTAGCACAGAACAAAATATAGCCAACGGAACGAGTAGAGAGACAGCCGCCGCCCATGTGGCCTGTGGCGCGATTGAGAGGGGGTTCCAACTTGACGGAAGAGTGAAGGGAGTCTCGGCGCCCTCAGAAAATAGTCGTGCTCCTCCAGACCAAGTATCGAAAGGAAACGGAAGAACTTGCAAGACAACAACAAGTGTCAGCCCACCGCAAAGCGCAAGGGCGATTCGCCCCTTCTCCTTGCGCGCTGGCTCATCACTGAAAGCTGCCCATAGGGCCAAAATGAGCAAGGGTATGGATAGCAGTTGGACAACAACGTCGCCCAGGAACCCGCTATGAGTGCCTCCGCCCAGTACGAGCGAAGCCAACAAAGTTGCTCCACATAATAAATATAGCATGGCGTACTCGTCTAAGGCTTTGCCCGTTGCTACTACTCGAATTTGCAATCCGAAACCGACCGTATCGCCTGAGACCAATCCCCGGTCAGCACAGTATCAGTCGCGCTAATGCCAGTTTCATCAATGACTTCCGCGCTCCCTTGCGAGCCGTTGCAAAGAAGAGAACGATCACAGTTTGGTTCGGCTCCTTCTGAGAACAGCCATTCTCATAGACGATGTCGGCGGCACCGAAGCGGACTGAACCTAGTCGCCTGCAACAAGCGAAGTCCCTGCCTCGCCGATGGGCCTGCAACCATCGCCGCGATCAACCGATACCACTCCCTCAACGTTGGCGAGTAGCGCAGCTTGTGCGCGCTTGTTGCCGCCAGGACGCCCGGTCAAGGCCGTCGAAATCATCGATCACAACCTTTTTTCAATCTGACCATACTGTTACCCAATCGAAAAATTGAGACGACCTATCGGTAGCGCACTTTGTTTACTGACGCAAGGGTTGCAATGGTATGGGAATGACCAATCCACACGAGCAGCGCAGAGTCACCTATACACCACAGAATCCGTCCTGACGCTAAGGAGCTACAATTTAAAGTTGCTGCTCAAGGTTGACCATGATAGGAGCCCTTTATGTCGATTGGCGTAACTCGCTATCAACCTTGATGACTTGCGGGTTGTAGGTTTTATTGCTGTATGAGGAAGCCTTGAACAAAGAAGACCTTCGCGATGGCCTCTTGAAAAGTAAGCCTCCGCTGAGGGCCGCCTTGCGGGGCGTGTAAGAGACAGGTCTTGTCTGTGACGCTTGTCGCGACAGGAGCTATGCCCGTGCCTATGTCTGGAGATACTTTTGCCCGCCGGTATTCCGTAGTTGCTGATACCCGGCGCCGCTGGAGCGAGGACGAGAAGCAGGCGATCATCGCCGAGGCTTTGCAGCCCGGCGTGAATGTGTCAGCGGTCGCCCGCAGGCATGGGATCAAGCCAAGCCTTCTGTTTCGTTGGCGGAAGCTGGCCAAGAACGACGAGAAGCCAGAGCCCGCACCGGCATTCCTGCCGGTCTCTCTGACGGCGCCAGGGAAGAGCCGCGACACGATCTACGATCACAGCGCCAGTGACGCGCCCGCCGCCGATAATCGCATCGAGATCGAGCTTTTGAACGGGCGGCGCGTGCGGGTTGGCCCCGGCGCCGACATGGGCGCGTTGAAGCGCATTCTCGATATTGCCGACGGGAGGAGACCATGATCCCGGTTCCGACCGGCGTGCGGGTGTGGCTGGCGACGGGTCACACCGATATGCGCAGGGGCTTCCCGTCGCTGTCCTTGCAGGTCCAGGAGGTTTTGCAGCGCGATCCTTTGAGCGGCCATCTGTTTTGCTTTCGCGGCCGCCGGGGCGATCTTCTGAAGGTGATCTGGCATGACGGCCAGGGCGCCTGCCTTTTACGAAGCGTCTGGAGAAAGGCCGGTTCTTGTGGCCGAGCCCGGCTGACGGCGCGATCTCGATTTCGCCCGCGCAGCTTGGCTATCTGCTCTCCGGGATCGATTGGCGCAATCCGCAAAAAACCTGGAGACCGACTTCGGTTGGCTGACGGTTTGCCTTTGAAAACGTTGGCGAACCATGATTCTCTTGTCGGGTGACCACGCCGCTTGACGCTCTTCCTTCCGACCTTGCCGCCGCGCATGCGATGATCCTCGCCGAGCGCGCCGCCCGCCTTTCCGCCGAGGCCGTTGCGGCTCGCGCTCGCGCGGCGACATCCAGCACGGACGCGCTGATCGCTCATCTGAGGCTCGAGATCGAGAAGCTGCGGCGGGTGCTTTACGGTAGCCGCTCGGAGCACAAGGCGCGGCTCCTGGAGCAGATGGAGCTTCAGCTCGAAGAGCTGGAGACAGCCGCGGCCGAGGACGAGCTTCTCGCCGAGACAGCCACAGCCCGGACGCAAGGCACGCCATCCTCTACGCGCAAGCATCCATCGCGCAAGCCTTTCCCGGCGCATCTGCCGCGCGAGCGCGTGGTGCTCCCGGCGCCGACATGTTGTCCGTCTTGCGGCTCGACGAAGCTGTCGAAGCTCGGCGAGGACGTCACCGAGACGCTCGAGGTTGTTCCGCGCCGCTGGAAAGTCATCCAAACGGTGCGCGAGAAGTTCTCCTGCCGGTGCTGCGAGGCGATCGCGCAACCGCCGGCGCCCTTTCATGCAACGCCGCGCGGTTTTGCCGGGCCGGGCCTTTTGGCCATGATCTTGTTCGAGAAGTTCGGCCAGCACCAGCCTCTCAACCGGCAAAGCGAGCGGTATGCGCGCGAAGGCGTCGAACTTTCCGTCTCGACGCTGGCCGATCAGGTTGGGTCCTGCATGGCGGCGCTGCAACCGCTCCAGGCGCTGATCGAGGCCCATGTTCTTTCGGCCGAACGGTTGTTTGGCGACGACACGACGGTGCCGATCCTGGCGAAAGGCAAGACAGTCACCGGCCGCATCTGGACCTATGTCAGAGACGATCGCCCTTTTGGCGGGACCGCGCCGCCGGCCGCGCTTTACTACGCTTCGCGAGACCGAAGGCAGGAGCATCCCGAGAGCCATCTTCGAGACTTCGCCGGCATTTTGCAGGCCGACGCCTATAGCGGCTATAACGGGCTTTACGATCCGGCGCGCGAAAAAGGCGCCATCGTCTCGGCGCTGTGCTGGGCGCACGCCAGGCGCCAGTTCTTCGAACTGGCTGACATCGCCGCCAACGCGAAGCGCGGCAAACAGGCGCCGGCCATCTCCCCGATTGCGCTGGAAGCGGTCAAGCGCATCGACGCGCTGTTCGACATCGAGCGCTCCATCAACGGCCTTCCCGCCAGCGAGCGCCTGCGCGTGCGCCAGAAGCAAAGCGCGCCGCTTCTGGCCGATCTGAAAACCTCGCTTGGCGAGGAGCGCTCGCGATTGTCGCGCTCGGCTTCCGTCGCCAGGCCCATCGATTATCTGCTCAAGCGCTGGGATCGGTTCGCCGCTTTCCTTGGCGACGGCCGCATCTGCCTGAGCAACAACTCGGCCGAACGAGCGCTGAGAGGTTTTGCGCTCGGAAGAAAGTCGTGGCTCTTCGCCGGTTCAGATCGCGGCGCCGACCGGGCCGCCTTTATGATGACGATGATCATGACGGCCAAACTCAACGGCATCGATCCGATGGCTTGGCTGGCCGATGTGCTCGCCCGCATCGCAGGCCAGCCGCAAAGCCGACTCCATGAGCTGCTGCCCTGGGAATGGAAGCAGCCCGGCTTGCAACTGGCGGCGTAGTCATCAACCGCAAGCGCTCACGCTGCGGCCCTCACCGGATGCTTACCTTGAAAAGCGTATCGAGAAACGTGCTCTTTTGCTTAGGCCGCAGCCTGCAATCACGTCGCGACTGGCCTCGTACCGAGCGGGACTACTCCGGCATCGCCATATCTGCTGCTCCTGCTGAACTGTTACCGATCAGCCAGCAGCCCAATAATCCCAATTCCAGGTATTTGGTCGAAGAGGAGTCGCAAAAGACATGTCGGCGTTGATCAGACTTCTGCTTCCCGCAGTCGCGGCGGCCTTTATCACTGCTTGCGGCGTTTCTTCAGGCGGCGACATGACTGACCCCAAGCTCGAGTCGGGTGCCGTCTCGGATTCATCACCAGCCCAGAAACCTGCGGCTCCGAGTTCAAAGGAAGACTCCGCTCAGGCGCCCGACAATAAAGAGACTTTACGCAAAGTTGCTCTTTCCATGTCAGCGGTATCGGATCCCGCCAGCAACACTTATAAGATCGGTCCCCTCGACGTCGTCGATATCACTGTCTTCAATGTGCCGGAGCTGTCGAAGACTGTTCAGGTCTCGGAAGCGGGAACTATAAACTTCCCGCTCATCGGAGAGTTTCAAGCGGGTGGGAAGACTGGGCGCGAGATTGAGAGAGAGTTGAGCCTCAAGCTTGGGGATAAATATCTGCAGAATCCTCAGATCACAGTTTTTATAAAAAATTATAATAGTCAGCGTGTCACCTTGGAGGGTGCCATCAAAAAGCCGGGCGTCTATCCCATCACCGGCGGGCTGTCTCTGTTGCAGGCCGTCGCGCAGGCGCAAGGGTTCGAGGACAAGGCGGATGAAACTGTCCTTATCTTCCGGCAGGTAAATGGTCAGCGCCAGGTTGCCAAGTACGATGTGTCGCGTATCCGTGACGGAATAGCCGAAGACCCTGCGTTGGAGGCCGGTGATGTGATCGTCGCTCCAAGCTCCAGCGTAAAAGAGGGGATCGGTGCGGTTTTCAAGGCTCTCCCGCTGTTCACCTTAGTGTCCTTACTTTAGTAAGCGAGCAAAGCGGATGCGTGACTCTCAAAAAGATCTTGGCGATGAGAGGCGGGCTCTGGTTCCTTCTCAATCGGCTGCGATAGCACAGTTAAAGGGCGAAAATTTCGGGCCACAGGGCTATGGGCAAGCACAGGGTGAAGAAGAAAGCGATCTCGCTGTCACCCTTCGCCAATATCTTTATATGGTTCTCAAACGCAAATGGCTCATTTTGGGTACAGCGCTTGTGTTTACAGTTCTGGGAAGCGTTTTTACGCTGCTCAAGACGCCGCTCTACTCAGCCAGCGTGAGAATCCAGATCGAACGGGAGCCGGCTAAGATCGTGGAGGGCGGGACGACATCGCCGGAGGAAGCGGGAAGTACCGATTTTTTGAGAACCCAATATGAGCTGATAAAAAGTCGGGCAATGGCCGAGCGAGTCGTCTCGATGCAGCGCCTTTATGATGACGAAGGGCTCTTTAAGCCGCGTGATGTTTCAGCACTTGGTTTGTTGGGCGCTGCCTTGTTCTCTTCTTCTAAGAAGGAGCTTCCTTTGCCAACTGCGCGGCAGGGTTGGGCAGTTGGCATTGTGCTTTCCAATGTGGCGGTCTTGCCTGTTGCAAATTCCAGGCTCGTTGATGTTCGCTACTCAGATCCGAGCGCAGTGCGTGCGCAACAAATCGCGAATGGATACGCAGACGCTTATATTGCGTCCAACTTGGATAAGAGGTTCGAGGCCAATTCTTACGCCAAAACCTTTCTCGATGACCAGATCAAACAGCTCAAAATTCGAATGGAGGAAGCAGAAAGGGCGCTTCTCGTTTTCGCAGAGCAGGAGAAGATGATCGAGGTCAGCGACAGAGCGTCAATCACTGAAAGCAATCTGGCAGCGGCAAACTCCGCGTTAGGGCAACTGATCTCAGAGCGCATCAAGAACGAACAGCTCTGGCGCCAGCTTGAGAGTTCCACTGCAATCAATTTGCCGCAGCTGTTATCGAACCCGGTTATCGAGGTGCTGCGCGGCCAGCGGAAAGCGCTTGAGACCGTTTATCAAGAGAAGCTTGAAAATTTCAAGCCAAGCTTTCCAACGATGGTGCAGATTTCAAACAAGATCAAAGAGATCGATCGACAACTTGCCGCCGAAGTCAAAACTATCCGCAATTCGCTTAAGGCGGCTTATGAGACATCGCTCGCGCAAGAAGGCGAGATGAAAGGAAGAATTGAAACGCTGCGAGGGGAAGTACTCGATCTGCAAAAGAAAGGCATCCAGTACAACATCTTGAAACGAGAGGTTGAGACCAATCGGGGCCTCTATAATAGTCTGCTCCAGCGTTCCAAAGAGGTAAATATTGCAGGCGGTGTCGGCACCAACAATATCTTCATTGTCGATCGGGCACTGGCGCCAAACGCCCCCTCGGAGCCTAATTTTCCGCGTGCTCTGCTTATCTCGCTCGCTCTTGGCCTTGGTGCTGGAGTCGGCATTTCATTTCTGCTTGAAATGCTTGACGATCGCGTTCGCACTCCCGAGGAGATCGAGCAACTTTCAGCGCTTTCAACGCTTGGGATTATCCCTCGCCTGGAGTTTGCCGAGGGTGTGGATCAGGCCCTGAAGGATCCACGCTCCGCCATTGCGGAGGCGTATCGCTCTCTTGCCACTACTTTACAGTTTTCCACTGAGTCGGGACTTCCGCGCTCCATTGCGGTGACGAGCGCGGGGCCTGGCGAGGGCAAATCCACAACGTCGGTGGCGATTGCCCGGCATTTCGCACAAATGGGTCACAAGGTCCTTCTGATCGACGCAGATCTCCGTAATCCGTCTCTTCACAAGAAGCTATGTTTGAACAACGTGGTTGGCCTCACCAATTATCTGACAGGCTCATCGCTTCCACCGGAAGTTCTCCAGAAGACGGATCATCCCAACCTCGCATTCATGGCCTCGGGTCCACTTCCGCCGAACGCTGCTGATCTTCTGAGCGGGACCCGCCTCTATTCGCTTGTCTCGCTCGGCGGCGACGTTTTCGATCTCATCGTTTTTGATGCCCCTCCGCTCCTGGGGCTCGCCGATGCCCAGTTGCTCGCCAACGCATCGGCTGGCACCATCTTTGTTATTGCGGCGGGAGAGAAGGGTAAAGGGATGATCCGGTCGGCGCTGCGGCGTCTCCAACTCGCGCGCATCACGCTGCTTGGCGCTGTTCTCACGAAGTTCGATTCGAAAGCCGTGGGCTACAACTACGGATACGGATATGGCTACGAATACGGACAGTCGGCCTACACGTACGGTAACTCCACCGATGCGAAGCCGCGGTTAGCAAAGCCGGGCTTGAGCTGACGATGCGTAGCCACGAAGCTCTTTCGGCCGCTCTTGGCATGCTCAGTTACCCACACTTGGTGCGCCAAGCGCGGCGATCCGCGCTGCCTCCGGGAGTCACGTTTCTCCTTGAGGTTGCGGTGGGTGAGACTCGGGCCGTGCGTGAAGCCGAAGCGCTCACTGGGTGTTCTGAAATGGTCTTGCGAAAGGCTGCGGGGTTCTTCATCGAGCAGATCCTTTTGAACAGGGATGGCGACAACTATCGGACCCTAGGTGCCAGTCGCGAGACCTCGAATGGCGAGATCAGGCGCCACATGGCGCTGATCATGAGGTGGCTTCATCCGGATCTTTTTCCTAACAGCGACGGTTTTGATCGAAGCCTGTATGTCGGCCGCGTGACCGGGGCGTGGGAAACAATCAAGACCGTCGAACGGCGCGCGGCTTATGACACCTCATTGGCTGGAGGTAGGTCGCAAAGCTCGAATGTGCCACGACTTACGCATGGACCTGGTGCTGTTGTCCGAAACGCACGCCGCAAACAAATCATACGTCCACGGCGCAAGGACACTCACTTCTGGCGCATAGTCTTCCTTCTCCTCGGGAGCCGCAAATGAAAAGACCTCATCATCGCAAGCAGCTGAGGTCCGCGCTTTTTGCACGGGGCAAAGGCTTTGTCTCGCATGTTTCCAGCAATCCCATGCGGTCTGTCATTTCCATAACGGCAGGTCTAATACTTGTTTGGCTTGTTGTAAGCAAAAGCCTCCCTTACGTATTAGCCACGTCCGCTCCCGATACTGCGCTCGCTTTGAATCCCAATAATCCCGTCGCTCTTCTCGCCAAGGCGGAAGATATACGCGAACAGTTGTTGATGCTTACCGGGAGCAACGAATCAGGCGCGTCGGCGGGCGACACTGCGTCGAAGGGCGATACCATCGCTCACCTTCCCGAAGCGCAGGACGGAAGCTTCCAACAGCCGCGAAGTGAACGCGATGCGCTGCGCAGAAAAATCGGTCGTCTCGCTGTTCGCGCTCTAGCAAATGACCCGCTTAATGCGAAGGCTTACCGCTTGTTGGCGGAAACGACCGATGATCCTGACCTCGTCCGTATCCTGATGCGAGAAGCGGTCAAGCGGTCTCGTCATGAAACGATCGCCCAGTTTTGGCTTCTTAACGACAGTGCTTATCAGAAGGATTTTGGATCGGCGCTTGGTTATGCCGATATCTTGTTACGGACGCGTTCGGACGTGTCTCCTTACGTTTTCGCTTATCTGACGGCTATCGCCGAAGACCCGGCTGGCTTCTCCCTCGTTGTGCAAGAGCTTGCAGAGGGCCCTGGCTGGCGCCCTGCCTTTTTCGCAGCGCTTCCGCGAAACGCCAAGCAAACGGACACCCCTTTGAAACTGATGACTGCGCTTAGGGGAAGTGCCCAGCCAATTGGCAATACTGAGATTGCGCCTTACTTGAATGCGTTAATCGCCAAAAATCTCATTGACGCAGCTTACAACGCGTGGCTGCAATTCCTGCCGAAGGATCAACTTGACACTTTGGGCCTAATAACGCACGCGAATTTCGAACAGGATCCTAGCGGCTTGGCGTTTGACTGGCAGATCAGTCGCGGGGTCAACGCCATTTCCGAGTTTGTGCCCGTTGGCTCTGAGGGTGAACGTGCGCTACATGTCGCTTTCGGTGTTGGGCGTGTTAAATTTCCGGAGGTTAGGCAGACCGTGCTGCTCCCGCCCGGACGATATCGTCTTGAAGGTAAGCTTCGCGGCTGGATTACCGCCAAGCGTGGCCTCCGCTGGCAACTCACTTGCGCCAGCGGATCAAGGCGCGTGCTCGGCGAGACGGATATGTTGATGGGTCGGTCTCAGCAGTGGCGAATTTTCGCACTGGAAGCCGATGTGCCTCAGACTGAGGATTGCAGAGGCCAGATCCTTCGATTCTTTCACGATTCCCGCTCGGCGTCAGAGGAACTGATTTCCGGGGAGGCTTGGATTGCCGGTCTTCGCCTTGAACGAGTTCCCGACGCAAGCGCTGTCCTGCAATAGGGGTGGGAAAAGCGGTCATGGCGCTCGCCCCGGCGCTTTTGCGTAGCGCATAAGGCCATGAGGCATCCTCCGAAGAAACTGCTACCAGACTGAAGGCAGTTTGGACTGTCTGTAGCGTTTGGGCCATCTCATAACGTGGCGCCACGGATAGGAGCATAGCGACTTTGTGCAGCCGGTTTCGGCAACGAGCCTGAAAACGCATGTAAACGGCGGGGAAGCGCCCTCCCCCGTCGCTGATTAGATGGTCGAAGGCGCGAACTGCAAAAGAAAGAAACGCAGCTCTGGTGCCGACCAGATCGGCCACCATCGACTACGGGCTAAAAGAGATGGTACCCCCGTCACTGCTCGTATTAGCCAGAATAGCTCCAACGCCCACGCCCCCAGCGAAAAGACCAACGCCGATGCCTATACCTACTGTGTCCACCGTCTCCGCTGTCGGCTGGACAGAGCTTTCCCCACAGGATGGAGGCGTAGAGGGGACGACCGTTGTCTGGCCAGCACCCACTTTCGCGACGCACCCGTTTTCATAGGCGATGTCAGCGGAACCCGCACTGACGCGTATGCGGTCACCGGGCGCCAGGAAGGTACCGGCACCGGCCGGCGCGTAGCCGTTGCCGCGATTTACTGATACCGCACCTTCGACATAGGACAAGGTAGCGGCGTTAGCACCCGCTCCTATCGTCAAAACTGAGGCGCTTGCAAGCACACGCCCCCAAAATGCGATTTTGTGCCTAAAAGCCATGGTGACCATTTTTACCTCCGTTGCGTTCCCCACGCTCGGCGCCAGATTGGCCGAGTCCGTTCAATCTCGGCAACTACTAATGCAATTTTAGGCTGCAAATATTGAATTGACGTATCCGATTTGCAACTATTAATTGTTGATATCTGGAATTATGGGACCGCCTGCAGGCCCCAAGGTACCGCGAACAATGAACTAGTCCGAAATTGCGGACTTTCAATTCAACCTATATTATGATGTGGTTGTAACTCAACGGAAGATGCTTGGAGACGCCTAGCCGCTCAACCGGCCCTTCGGTTTTGAGTGTGCTTCCACTTGGGAAAGCTGCTCACGATTTTCGTCAATGGTGCTCGGTCAGCGCCGGTGCTCCGCTCGTGCGTCGTCCTCTTCTCGCGCCTCAAGCCGAAGATCGGATATCGCTGGGGCGGCGGCGGCTCCTCGACATCGGACGGGGGTCCAGCCCACCGTTGCCGACGCCAGCGCGCGCTGTATCGCGTTGATATCGCGTGCTATTTTTCTTCTGGCGCCAACCCTTCACCGAGAAACAAACGTAAGATTCACCGGGCACGCCCTCGCTCCCAAGCGATGCTGCGTGCTTATTGTATGCAGCCGCCAGGTTTTCGTGGACGAGCGCATTTTCGGCAATTCTTTGCATTGAAACTGAGAGTGAAAGCATTTCCACTCCGCCTTCACGCGCAACGATAGAAAAACGGAACAAAAATATTATTCACTTCACGATATATTGCATACATCTAAGATACAACCATAGTTGCGCATGTTCTATCATTACAATCACAGACAAGACGCCGCAATTTGAACAAAGTCGGCCATGATATAGGCAAAAAAGCGAGAGTGCCCGATGAGTTATTTCAAAAAACTGGCCACACGATGCGTATATCTCGCAGTTTTATTTGGTTGCGTGATATCGATAGTACCCGCAACCGCTGAAAGCCCGTTTTCTGCCTATCAGGAGCGAAAAAAACAGGCGAATGAGAGCGTTGTAACCATTATGGGATCGGGCACGGCGAGCCCGTATACACGCCTCGCGGAAGACATCCAGAACGTCGTCGACGAACCGAACGTGCCCGGCGGCCTCCGCGTGCTGCCGATACTCGGGCGCGGCGGTGCGCAGAATGCGATCGACGTGCTTCTGCTCAAGGGCGTCGACATGGGCGTTGTCGAGGCCGACGATATTTCGCAGGCACGCGTCAAAGACCCTGCGGTTTTCGCGAATGTCGAGCAACGCATCCACTACATCACGAAGCTCGCCAATTCCGAGTTCCAGGTTCTGGCGCGCAGGGAAATCAAGACTTTCGCCGATCTCGAAGGCAGGAAAGTCAATTTCTTCAAGAAGCTGAGCTCGACCGAGATCGCCTGCAACGCCGTCTTCAAGGCGGCGCAAATCAACGTGGTGCCGACCTATTACGATCAGGAAGAAGCGGGCGCGCGGCTCAGATCCGGCGACATCGACGCGATGGTCCGTTACGCCGGCGCGCCGCACAACGCGTTCTCTGGCTTCAAGGGCGACGACGGATTCCATTTCCTGTCGATCGACGCCGACAGCGTGGGGGCGGAGCGGTACAGCGAGCTTCTGAAGACGTATTCGCCCGCGCTTCTCAAGAACGAATACTACCCGCAACTGATCGCGAATGACCGGCCAGTCCCAACAATCGCGGGAAGCATGCTTCTCGTCGTCTACAATTGGCCTGTGAACTCTGAACGCTATACGCGTGTGGCGAAGTTCGTGGCCAAGTTCTTCGACAATATTGCAAAGTTTCAAGGGCCCGGTCGCCATCCGAAGTGGAAAGAGATCAACATCGCTTACGAAGTGCCCGGCTGGACACGATTCAAGGCGGCGCAGCAATGGCTCGACGGGCACAAGGAGGCCGACGCTTCGACAGGCGGGCGGGTGAAGACCGATTTCGACACCTTCCTGAAGACGCGCCAAGTAGCCGGAACTGCGATTTCCAAGGAAGAGCGGGAGGCGCTCTTCCAGCAGTTCATGGCCTGGTACTCGAAAAAGAAATGAGACTGCGACCGTAAAAGAACAGGAAAAAGCCAACGAGGTCGGTGGGACGTGGGCACGTGGAAACCTTTGGCTGGAACTTTGACAGCCGGCATCTTGGTGGCGGGAAGCCTGCTGGCACCGCAAGGGCTGGCCGGAACCACAGCCTCGCTTGACGCAGACCTGAAGGAAGACCGGCACCCCTCGCGAACGAAGATGGTGCAGGCTGCGCCGACAGAGTTCACTGTGTCCGATGTCGTGGGGCAATCAGGGCAGACGATCGCGCTCGGCATCAAGCCCCAAAACATGGGCTCGCCGGAAGATCTATTCGCCATTACGGGCCTGCCGCCCGAGGTGAAACTGTCGAGCGGCTCGCCTCAGGACGATATCTGGCTCGTGCGCCGGAAAGAGCTTACCTCGCTGGCTATCCTCGCGCCCGAGGCGTTTTCGCGCCGGTTCCAGATCGCCGTGACACGCGTCCGCACGAATGAGAAGCCTCCCCTGACGCTTACGGCAAGCGTCACCATTTCTGCAAAGCCTGCCGGGTCCGGTGTGTTCACGTCGGCGGGACAGCCCCGCCCACGCGCCGCGTATGAGCGCTCGGCTGGCGAAAACGCCCTCTTCGACAAAGCGCGCGAGCGCTTCAAGACCGGCGACATCGCCGGCGCCCGCGCCATCTTCGAAGTCCTTGCGCTGAAAGGCGACCCGGATGCAGCCATCGCCATTGGCGAGACCTATGATCCCATCGTGCTCGGGCAACTGTATGTGAAGGGGCTTCAGCCGGACGAGGCCAAGGCGGTCGCCTGGTATCGCAAGGCCGATGAACTCGGCGACCAGCGGGCCCGAACGCGCCTCAATGCGCTCAATCAGAACTAGTGGAGCGGATTTGATCTTCGACTCACACTCGCTGGTGGCATCGGCCATCAAATGGCGGCTTAGAAACCGCAAAATGCAAGTAGTTGCTAGCACTCTAGAGGCGCACATGTTTGCTTGAGAGCATGCAGCAAGAGGGACCAAATATATGCGCCAGAGCACAAGCCTCAGTTGAAGCGCTCCACAGCGCGCCTCCTTCGGACCTTTCAACCTCGATCAACAGTGTGAGCGTTTGATGCGGCAAGGCTACCTGTCTCGTATCGGGGCGACATTGGCTCCATGGGCGCTTCCGGTGCTCCTCGTCGTCGCATGGGAAATCGCCTGCAACGCGGGGATCGTCTCGCAGCGCGTGCTACCCGCGCCAAGTCAAGTGGCCGCGGCGTTCTGGGCGGCGATCCGCGATGGGACGCTGTTCGAGCATGTCGGCATCAGCGCACAACGCGCGCTCCAGGGGCTTATGATCGGCGGCGGCGCAGGCTTCTTCCTCGGCGTCCTGTGCGGAGTCCTGCGGCCCGCCGAGGTGCTGATCGACTCCTCGCTGCAAATGCTCCGCAATGTGCCGCATCTGGCGATGATCCCGCTGGTGATCATCTGGTTCGGCATCGACGAGGAGGCGAAGATCTTCCTCGTGGCTATCGGCGTCATGTTCCCGATGTATCTGAACACTTATCACGGCATTCGGACCGTCGATAAGGGGCTGATCGAAATGGCGAAGGTGTACGGGCTCGGGCCGTTCGCCCTGTTTCGCCGCGTCATCCTTCCGGGCGCAATGTCGTCGGTCATGGTCGGGCTTCGCTACGCGCTCGGCATCATGTGGCTGACCCTCATCGTCGCGGAGACCATCTCGGCGTCGAGCGGCATCGGCTACATGACGATGAACGCGCGCGAATTCCTGCAAACCGACGTCGTGGTTCTCGGCATCCTGATCTACGCGCTTCTGGGCAAGCTGGCGGATGTGCTGACGCGAGCCCTCGAACGTCGCCTCCTGTCCTGGCATCCCGCATACCAAGTGAAAGGCAGGACCGCATGACGCTTCTTCCGCTCTCGAAACCGCAAGCCGACGATAGCGCCGCCACGATGACCGAGACGACCGACGAGCCAGAGCATGGCGGCATCGGCTTGCCGCTGATGCTCGACAGCGTCGCGCGATCCTTTGGCAGCCTCAAGGTGCTGAAGGGCGTCACGCTCGACATCCCGAGGGGTCTGTTCGTCGCCATTGTAGGTCGGTCGGGCGGCGGCAAGACCACCATTCTGCGGCTCGTGGCAGGCCTCGACCTGCCGACTTCGGGCGAGGTTGTCATCGACGGCGAGGGTGTTTGTGGCCTTCAACCGTCGGTTCGACTGCTTTTTCAGGATGCGCGGCTCCTGCCTTGGCAAACGGTGATCGGCAACGTCGGCATAGCGCGCGGCAAGGATTGGAAAGAGACGGCGCGCGCGGCGCTCGAAGACGTTGGCCTCGCTGGCCGTGAAAACGACTGGCCCGCCGTGCTGTCCGGTGGTCAGCGCCAGCGCGTCGCACTCGCGCGCGCGCTCGTTTCGCGGCCAGGCGTCCTTCTGCTCGATGAACCGTTCGGCGCGCTCGATGCGCTCACCCGCCTTGAGATGCACAAGCTCACCGAGCGTCTCTGGCAGGAGAACCGTTTTACCACGATCCTCATCACCCACGACGTTGCCGAGGCCGTGGCGCTAGCAGACCGCGTCCTCGTGCTACGCGAGGGACACATCGCGCTCGATATTCCCATCGACCTGCCCCGGCCGAGGCGCGAGCACATCGATCCGAAATCGGCCGAAATCAAAGCCCGCATCCTGAAGGAGGTTTAGACACATGCATTTCCTGAGTTCCCTGCTGCTTGCCGCTTCCTGCGTCGTCTTCGGATGGCAGGCACCGGCAGCCGCCGAAGACAAGCCAGATACCGTGCGCATCGGTTTCCAGAAATCGTCGACGCTGATCACCGTGCTGAAGACACAAGGCAAGCTCGACGCCGCACTTCAGAAAATCGGCGTGAGCGTGAAGTGGAACGAGTTCACCTCCGGGCCGCCGATGCTCGAAGCGCTGAACATCGGAGCGATCGACCTAACCGCGGATGTGGCCGACACCGTGCCGATCTTCGCGCAAGCCGCTGGCGCAAAAATGATCTACGTCGCGCAGGAAGCACCGTCGCCGACCGCGCAGGCGATCCTCATCCCCGCCACCTCGGAGCTGAAATCGCCAGCCGAGCTCAAGGGCAAGCGGGTCGCGCTCACCAAAGGCACGGGCGGCCATTATCTTCTCCTTGCGACGCTGGCAAAGGCGGGATTGACCTTCAAGGACATCCAGCCGGTCTATCTGGGACAAGCCGATTGCCGCGCGGCTTTCGAGCGAGGCAGCGTCGATGCGTGGGTGACGTGGGATCCCTATCTCTCGGCCGGTGAGATCCAGGCGGGCGCGCGCGTGCTGGCGGACGGCAAGGACGTGGCGCTCTATCAACGCTACTATCTCGCCGCGACGGCTTTCGCCACCGCACGGCCCGACGTGCTTGCGGTCATCTTCGATGAGCTTCACGCCGCCGGAAAGTGGGTGAAGGACAATCCGCAGGCCGCCGCCGAGCTCTTGAAGCCGATCTGGGGCCTCGATACGAAGATCATCGAGCAGGCGAACGGCCGCCGCAGCTACGATGTGCGTCTGCCCTCGACGAACAACCTCGTGGATCAGCAGGTCATCGCCGACACCTTCTTCAAGGAGCAATTGTTGCCGAAGCCGGTCGACGTGAAAAGCGCCGATATCTGGCACCGCGGCTCGTAGCCGTCCGACCCGACATCGACGGTAGCATCCGTTTGAAGATCGTTCCGATCGGATTGCATTGCAGTCCGATCGGTTAAACGCTTGAAGGCGGGGCCCGCGCTCAGTCACGAGGTGATGCAGGCGCGCCGGTTCCTCTCGCCCGTTCAGTTCATCGTGGAATGACGTGAGGGCGCAGGCAGCTTCCGCAGCGGCGCAAGGCGAGCGTTGGCTGGCTTTTCCCGCCCCTTGTTCGAAGCGAGCGCGCGCAAAAGAATGCCGATGGTGGTGCCGTTGTGCAGGAAGGCCGTCGCGATGGGCGACAGCTTGCCGAGTACCGCGAGCGCCATGATCGCGGAGTTTATGCCGACCGACGCGCGGAAATTCGAGCGGATGAGCTTCAGCGTTTCGCCGGAGAGGCCGCGCAGCTTGGCCAAACCGTCGAGCCGGTCGTCTAGCAGCAGAATGTCGGCGGTCGCGCGGGCGATGTCTGCGGCGCGTGGCATGGCGATGCCGACATGGGCGGCCATCAGCGCCGGGCCGTCGTTGACACCGTCGCCGACAAAAGCCACGACGCGGCCTTCCGCCTTCAGCGCCTCGATGATGCTCGCCTTATCTTCGGGCTTCTGGTCGTGATAGACGCGGTCGAGTTCGAGGATCTGGCCGATCTGCTTCGCCTTCGCCTCGTGGTCGCCGGTGATCATGATGATCGACTTCACGCCGTTCTCGCGGAGTTGGCGCAGCACGGGCAGCGCCTCCTCGCGAAGCCGGTCGCGAAGGCCGATGACGCCGATGAGGCGGCCTTCCGCCGCGACGAACAGCATGGATTTGCCCGCCCCCGCCAGCCGCTCGATGATCGCTTCCGCGCTCGCGAAAGAGACGCCTTCATGCTCTTCGAGATAGTGGCGCGAGCCGATACGGATCGTCTGGCCCTTGACGTGCGAGCCGATGCCGTGGCCGACGAGGAAATCAACCTCTTCGTGGCTGATATGCGCAAGATGGCGGCGGCGCGCGACATCCACCACGGCCGCGGCGACGGGATGGCTCGTGTGCTCGGCGAGCGACGCGACGAGCGCGAGAAGCGCCGCGTCATCGAGATCCGAGTCGGTTGGACGGTGAATGTCCGTCACTTCCAGCGTATTGTGAGTGAGCGTGCCCGTCTTGTCGAACACGACCGTATCGACCGAGCCCACGGTTTCGAGCGACCGGCCGCTCTTGATGAGGCACCCCTCTTTCGCCGCGCGGTACATGGCCGATTTGACCGCGATGGGCGTGCCGAATTTCACCGCGCAGGAATAGTCGACGAGAAACACCGATTCGAGCCGCCGCCAGTCGCGCGTCGCGGCGAAGACGCTTGCGCCCGAAGCGAGCGTGATGAACACGCGGCGGTCGGCGAGGCGATGGCTTTCGCTCTGGATGCCCGATGGATCGGTTAGCCCGTCGAGGATATAGCGGGAGATGCGCGCCGTGGTGGTGGTGTCGCCGACGCGCTCGGCTACGATGACGAGGCGACCTTCGGTGACGACGGAGCCGGACAGCACTTCATCGCCCTCCTCGCGCGGAATCGGCATGCTCTCGCCCGTTACGGCCGACTGGTTCACCCACGCATTGCCCGAGAGCACGACGCCATCCACCGGGATGCGGTCGCCCGTATTGACGACGACGCGCGCGCCTTCGGTCACCTCGTCGTAGGGGATGCTGCGGAGCGCGCCATCGTCGGTTTCAATCATGACGGCTTCCGGGCGCGCCTTCAGGAGATTGCGGAGCAGCGTGTCCGACCGAGCCGACGTGCTGGCCTCGATATGCCCGCCGAGGTCGAGCAGGAAGCGCGTGAAGTTCGCGGTGCGCCAGTCGCGCCTGAACGCGGGCAGCGTGATCGCGATGGCGTCGAGCACTTCGACGGTCACGCCGCGATTGGCGAGCTTGCGCGCGCCGCGCACGAGCACAGGCGCCACATTCGCCGCCGAGATGAGCGCGCGGAGCGGCGGCGGAAGGATGAAACTCGCGAGGAGAATGCCGCCCGAGACAAACACATGGCCAAGGTCCGGGCCTTCGTCCTCGCTTGCGACCGGCACGGCATCCGGCGGCGCGGGATGATTGACTGCGCGGAGAATGCCGGTGCGCGTGCGCCGGTCTCCATCGTGATGCACGACGAGGGTTTTCGCAGGCGCGTTAACGCGGACCGAAGTGACGCCCGGCAGCGATTCGACGCTCGCCGCCACGCGCGGCCCCATCGTCGCGGCGTCGGTGAGCCGGAACCGCAACCGCGTCGGCGTCTCGTGCACAATGCGAATCGTCATGCGTCGTTTCCCCCGACGAGCACGGCGCGGGGGGCCTCCCCGCCTCCGCACAAGGCGCTATTATCGATGGCGATTACTGGTGATTGTCCCCCGTGTGGATCTCGGCTTCGGCGTCGCGGAACCGCTCTTTCACCTCTTCCACACCGCCCTGAAGCGTCGACCAGAGCTTCACCGCCGCGCCAATCAGGTTCTTCTGCACCGTCTCGTTGGTCAGGAGGTAGGTCAGGCCCGCGCCGATCACGACGCCCTTCACCAGCGCGTCGTTGTGGATGTCGAAGCCCGAGGAGAAAAAGCCGCCGTTCGTTTTCTGCTGCGCCGGGGCTTCCTGCTGGGGTGCCGCTTGCGGGCCATAGCCGTACCCGTAGGGCGCGAAATGCGGATGGTGGTGATGCCCGTACCACGGATGAGGGCCGTAGGCCGGAGCGGGACCGTACCAGGCCGGCGCTTGCGGCTGGGCGGCCTGTTCCTGCGGCTGACCCTGCGGAGCCGGACCCCAGCCGGGGTGGCCATAAGGCGCGCCATACCCCGGAGCCGGGTAGCCCGGATACCACCCCTGCGGAGCCTGCGCCGGGTTCGGACCTTGCGCGTTGTACGTCTTGTTTTCGTTGTTGTGATCGCTCATGAATGTCTCCTGCCGTAAGTCTGTCGGTTTGCCGTCCGGGACCGAATTTTCCTGTGCGATGGCGACGGGACGGGCGGATCAGACCGCCTTCGGATTACCGCCCTGCGTCGATGATGCGAGAATGATGTCGTCGCTCTTCTTCGGCGAAGGCGCGTCCCTGTTTTGCGCGGCGTCGGAGATCGACGTCGGGCGCCTTGGAGGCGACATGACCCAGGCCGCCGCCGCGGCGCCTGCGAGGAAAGACGCCACGCGCGAAAACCCGTGGCCGCCGACCGCCGCGGCTGCCGCGCCGCCGACCGCCGCCGCGATACCGGCTTTCGTCGCTGCGGCGAGGGTATCCGTGACCGCCTGCGGGACCGACTTGTCACCCTGCTGCGCCGCCGAAATGGACTGGCCCGCAACGATACCGCCGCTTATGAGGGCGCCGAAAGCGCCGAAGCGAAGCGCCGCATCCGCAGCCTCGCCGGAAAGATGGTGCTTATGCGACATGATTTTTCTCCTTGGGTATTCTCTTTAATACCGTCCGTTCGACCTCCGCCGTCCCTCGCCGTCAGACAGCGGCGCCTTCGGATCATCCTCCATGATCGTCACCGTTCTCTTGTTGCGAACGGCAGCCGCCACCAGCACGGCTGCGGCTCCGATGGCGGCTCCCGTCCAGAAACGCCGGTCGGAAACGGTGGCGCGATCCAGAAGGCCAACCTGCGACACGGGATCGAACGGCGATCCGTGGGCGCCATGCAGAAGCTGCTCCACAAGCTTGTCGCCGTGGCGCATGGCGTGAAGCAAATTGGAAAGCGTGTCATCGTAGGACATGATTATCTCCGGACGGTTTCGCGCTGACGTCAAAGGCTGGGAAGAACTGCCGCGAGGCTATGCTCTGGGGCACAAGCGACTCGTCGAATCCTGTGCGGTTGGTATTTGACATGGGAGCCTTCGGCGATGGCAATCAAATGTCAAACTCACCGCAGTGGAGGTTCCACTTCCGAAACTCATAAGAGCGGGCTCTCCTCTCGATAGTCCGATGCATGCGTTAAAAATATGTGCGTATGAATACAGCTACATAGTAACGAAACCAAAAGTCAATGCATAATTAAAGGTTGAAATTAGAATAATTATAATTTTAATCTTCTTGCCAGCGGCCGTTTCTATAACAATTCGCGCAAGCAAGAGCCAATGCGGGCCAATAGTCTCGTTGTTACCGCAAAGCGGGCCCACCCACGATGGCCTTTTGTGGAGAAGCGCAGGCGAAACGGGAAGGACGACCCGCCGCGCGCCATTTCGCGGCCGGTGCGGGATATGCACTCGTCCATTGCTCGCGATACGCCGCGCCGTCGGCATGAACGCGGCTAAACGCGATCACGATTTCCGGCTACGCGCGAAAAATGACGGTTAACCATTTGCGGTAGCGGCCTCCGGATGTTACCACGCTTGAGTATGCGTCCTGTCCCAGCTGCACAACCTTGCCTCGCCCTCGCCTGCGCCCGTCAGGGCCACCGATCGCGCGAGCAAGATGGCATTCGGGGAACGGGAGCCGCACCATATGTTCATGTAGACGACGTGAGCTGATCCATGGCCAGCTTTCACCCCCTCCAGCTTGCCCTAGACATGACCGTGAAAATCCTTGAAACCAATCTGCGCCTTGCAGAAAGTTTCGCCACGATCATGAATGTGCAACGGAACCGCGGGGAAACAGCAGCGGCAGGGTCACGCGAAAGACAATCTGGCGACGGCTCAGGCGCAGCCGCCGGCGAAAATCGGAGCAATGAAATGTCGGGCGCGCAAAAATTCGTTTACCGCTTCGGGGCTGGCAAGGCCGATGGTTCGGCCGAGATGCGCGAGCTTCTTGGCGGCAAGGGTGCCAACCTCGCCGAGATGTCGAACCTTGGCTTGCCGGTGCCGCCCGGCTTCACGATCACGACCGAGGTCTGCAACGGCTATTACGCCAACGGCAAGAAGATGCCGGAGGGCCTCGTGGATCAGGTCGAGGAGTCCGTGCGCTATATCGGCCAGACGGTCGGCGCGATGCTCGGCGACGCCACGAACCCGCTCCTCGTTTCCGTGCGCTCGGGCAGCCGCGCGTCGATGCCCGGCATGATGGACACGATCCTCAATCTCGGCCTCAACGACGAGACGGTGGAAGGGCTCGCCATCCGCTCGGGCGACCGCCGCTTCGCGTATGACAGCTACCGCCGCTTCATCCAGATGTATTCGAACGTCGTGCTCGACGTGAAGCACGAGAACTTCGAGGAGATCCTCGAATACTACAAGCATCAGAATGGCTACGACCTCGACACCGACATCACTGCCGACGACTGGCGCACGCTGATTGAGCAATACAAGGCCGTTGTACAGCGCAAGCTCGGCAAGCCCTTCCCGCAGAACATCGAAGAACAGCTCTGGGGCGCCATCTCGGCCGTGTTCGATAGCTGGAATAACGCGCGCGCCATCAAATACCGCGAGTTGAACCACATCCCGGAAAGCTGGGGCACGGCGGTTAACGTGCAGGCCATGGTGTTCGGCAATCGCGGCGACACGAGCGCGACCGGCGTCGCCTTCACGCGCAACCCGTCCACGGGCGACGGGCGGCTCTACGGCGAATTCCTCGTGAACGCGCAGGGCGAGGACGTGGTGGCGGGCATCCGTACGCCGCAGAACATTACAGAGGTCGCGCGCGTCGAGGCGGGCAGCGACAAGCCTTCGCTCGAAACCGTGATGCCCGAGGCATTCAAGGAGTTCGTGGCGATCTGCCATACGCTCGAAAATCACTACCGCGACATGCAGGACATCGAGTTCACCATCCAGGAAGGCAAGCTCTGGATGCTGCAATGTCGTAACGGCAAGCGCACCACCCCGGCCGCGCTCAGGATCGCCGTCGACATGGCGAATGAGGGCCTCATCAGCCGCGAGGACGCCATCAGCCGCATCGAGGCGGCGCAGCTCGACCAACTCCTGCATCCGACAATCGACCCCAAGGCGAAGCGCAATATCCTGACCATCGGCCTGCCCGCCTCGCCGGGCGCGGCTTCGGGCGAAATCGTGTTCTCGCCGGACGATGCCGAGAAGCTGAAGGCGCTAGGCAAGAGCGTCATCCTCGTCCGCAACGAGACGAGCCCCGAGGACATTCACGGCATGCATGCGGCGGCGGGCATTCTCACCGCGCGCGGTGGGATGACGAGCCACGCGGCCGTGGTTGCGCGCGGCATGGGACGGCCCTGCGTCTCGGGCGCTTCGGCGCTCCGCATCAACGCCGAACTCAAGACGGTGACGGCCTCGGGCGTCACGCTGAAGGAAGGCGACATCATCACCATCGACGGCTCGACGGGTCAGGTGATCCAGGGTGAAGTTGCGATGCGTCAGCCGGAACTCACGGGCGACTTCGCCAAGCTCATGGAATGGGCTGACGTCGTACGCCGCATGAAGGTGCGCACCAACGCAGACACCCCGCGCGATGCCGAGCAGGCGCGCAAGTTCGGCGCTGAGGGCATCGGCCTTTGCCGCACCGAACACATGTTCTTCGACACCGACCGCATCATGGCGATGCGCGAGATGATCGTCGCGACCGACACCGAAGGCCGCCGCACCGCGCTTGCCAAAATCCTGCCGATGCAGCGTCAGGACTTCATCGAACTGTTCGAGATCATGCAGGGCCTGCCCGTCACGATCCGGCTTCTCGATCCGCCGCTGCACGAGTTCCTGCCGCATGGCCACACGGAAATCGTCGAGCTTGCGCAGTCGCTCGATATCGACCCGGCGACGCTTCGCGCCCGCGTCAACCAGTTGACCGAGCAGAACCCGATGCTCGGCCACCGCGGCTGCCGCCTCGCGATCACCTATCCGGAAATCGCGGAGATGCAAGCCGCCGCCATCTTCGAGGCCGCCGTGGAAGCCGGAAAGCGAACTGGCAAACCGGTGGTGCCGGAGATCATGGTGCCGCTGATCGCAACGAAGAAAGAACTCGACATCATCAAGGACATCATCGTCCGCGTGGCGAATGACGTCCAGCTCGCCACGGCCACGAAGATCGACTACCAGGTCGGCACCATGATCGAGCTTCCGCGCGCGGCGCTTCGTGCGGGCGAGATCGCGGAAACGGCGGAGTTTTTCTCCTTCGGCACGAACGACCTCACGCAGACGACCTACGGCATCAGCCGCGACGACTCGGGCGCGTTCCTCGGCGATTATCTGAAGGCCGGGATCTATTCGGCCGATCCGTTTGTCTCCATCGACACGGTTGGCGTCGGCGAGCTCGTGAAGCTCGCATCCGAGCGTGGTCGCGCCACGCGTGACAAACTCAAGCTCGGCATCTGTGGTGAGCATGGCGGCGACCCGGCCTCCATCGCGTTCTGCGAGACCATCGGCCTCGACTATGTGTCGTGCTCGCCGTTCCGCGTGCCGGTGGCTCGCCTCGCAGCGGCACAGGCCGCCATCGCAAGCAAGAAGGCCTCAAACAGGAAGCTGGAAGACCGCTGATCGAAAAAGCGCCCGCGCTTGCTCTTTCGGCCAATGGACGACGGGGCAGCGCGGGAGTTAACTCCGAGGCGAACCGGGGCTGATCTGCTCCCGCTAACAACACTCCCGCCGGATGAGCGCATGACAGCGACCGCGCCTTCACTCTTTCCGACGCTCGACGCCATCCGCGAAGGCGGCAAGGGGAAGGTCGCCGCCGCGCTGTCGGCTATCGAGGCCAATCCCGGACCAGCGGCGGACTTGCTCGACCGAGCCTACGAGGAGCCGAAGGGCATCGCGCTCGGCATCACCGGGCCGCCCGGGGCGGGCAAATCCACGATGATCAACGCGCTGATCGCGGGCTGGCGCAAGGCCGGTCAGACGGTCGCGGTGCTTGCGGTCGACCCGTCGTCGCGCGCGAGCGGTGGCGCGTTGCTGGGCGACCGCGTGCGCATGCGAAGCGATCCCGAGGACAACGGCGTATTCATCCGCTCCGTCGCCGCGCGCAATCGCCTCGGCGGCCTCGCCGACATTGCCTACCCTGCCGCGATCCTGCTCCGCGCCGTCTACGACCGCGTCATCATCGAAAGCGTCGGCGTGGGCCAGTCCGAGACGGACATCACCTCCGTGTCGGACTCCGTGGTGCTGTGCATCCAGCCCGCTTCGGGCGATTCGCTCCAGTTCATGAAGGCGGGCATCGCCGAAATCCCGGATATCGCCGTTGTAACGAAGGCCGACATCGGGGCCGCAGCCACCCGCGCGCTGTCGGATCTCAAGGGCGCGCTGTCGCTGTCGCACCGCGATGCGGACGTTTGGGCGCCGGAATGTCTTTCCGTATCGGTCACCAGCGGAGCGGGCCTCTCGCCGCTGTTCGAGGCATTCGCCCGGCACGAGGCGTGGCTTCGCGAGGGCGACCGCCTCGCTCGCCTTCGCGCGGTAAAAGCGCGCGACTGGGTCGAAACCGAAATCGCTTCCGAATTCGGCCGCAAAGGTCTGGCGCTTGCCGAATGCGAATTTTTTAATGACTGGAATAACCAGCCGTTTACCACGATCCGGCGCGCCGCCGCCGAGTTTCGTGTTTTGCGCACGCCGTCTCACGGCGCTTGAACGTCCGTCGCGCAGCACCTCCGCAATTTTGACACCAACGAAGCTATAGCTAGAACGCTCGAATTGTACCGAGTGGCCTAACGGCCTGTTAACCGTTCGGGCGTTATGTTCTGCGTTGCGTAGGAGTGTCGATGAGAAGTAGCCGTCCGATGACCGGGTATCAGGGGCAAAGCAGGGCGCTCGTTTCACGACCCCAGCAGCAGTTCGAGGTCATCCGGAAACCAGCGTTCGCGGTTGAAGCGCCGCGACCCGTTCCGCTTACTTTGAAAGCACGTCGATCTTTCGTGAAACTTGCGGGATATACGTTACTCGCAGGTATTTTCGCCGTTGGCGGCTATGCTTGGCGCGATCCGGATGTGCGCCGCGCCATCGATTACCGCGTGACGATGCTGACGACGACCGGCGTTTCGCAGGTCGCTCCTACCCTCGTCGAGACAGCCGAGGTGGCGGAGCCGCTCCCGCCGCAGGCCGCGCACCTGTTTTACGACAGCCAGAAAGGCCCGCGCGCCGACAAATTCGCCTATGCGCTGAAGGCCGCGGGCAGCGACACGATTGCGCGCCGCATGAAGGCCGATCCCCTGCGCCTCGACACGGCGAAGGCGGCCTCCGATCCCGCGCAAACAGCAGCGCTTGCGAGCGCCTCGCTGTTCATGACGGCGTTTGCCCCGCGCGAGGAAGCGCCCGCCGCGATGGAGGCGCCTCCCCCGCCGGTCGAATCGCGCGACACGCAGTGGGCCGGGCTTCTCAAGAACGCGAGCCTTTCGCCCGAGCAGCCGAAAACACTGTTCGGCGGCCTCACCGAAGACGAATTTCGCGCGCGCGAACTGCGCTGCATGGCCACCGCGATCTATTTCGAGGCGCGCGACGAACCCGTGAAGGGGCAAATCGCGGTCGCGCAGGTGGTCATGAACCGCATCCGAAGCCCGTTCTATCCGAAAACCATTTGCGGCGTCGTCTATCAGGGCGAGCGACTGCGCACCGGCTGCCAGTTTTCGTTTACCTGCACCGGCAAACGCAACACCGTAAAGGAACGCGCCGAATGGGCGACGTCGGTGAAGCTCGCGAAGCAGGTCATCGCGGGCGAGGTGTGGCTCGACGATGTGGGCTACGCCACGCATTACCACGCGACCTATGTGCACCCGTCGTGGCGGCATGAGCTTATCAAGATCACCCAGATCGGGGGCCACATCTTCTACAGGATGAAGCCGGGCACCGTGCAACTGGCGCTTCTGAGCGAAGGGCTTTGACGGCACAGCGTCGTGCCGCATTCGCGCGAGTCGCCTCACACTCTCTCAGGAGCCGCTGCTGCTTCGCCCGCCGGTCTTCTTCAGCAGGCGAACGCCATCGATCACCATCGTCTTGTCGGCGGCTTTCAGCATGTCGTAGAGCGTGAGACACGCGACCGAAACCGCCGTAAGCGCCTCCATCTCGACGCCGGTCTTGCCGGTCGCCTGGGCGAGCGCTTCCACGCGAACGCCCGGACGCTCGGGGCGCAGGTCGAAGCCTACACTGACTTTCGTAAGCGAAAGCGGGTGGCACAGCGGGATGAGTTCGGCCGTGCGCTTCGCCGCCATGATGCCCGCGATGCGCGCGGCGGCCAGCACGTCGCCCTTTGCGATCGCGCCATCCTCGATCAGCGCCAGAGTTTCCCGCGCCGTCACGAGCCAGCCTTCGGCGACCGCCGTCCGCTCCGTTTCGGCCTTGCCCGCGACGTCGACCATGGCGGCCTCGCCTTTCCCGTCGATATGGGAAAGCCCGCTCATGCGGTGGCTGCCTGCCTTTCGCCGCGAGCCGAACCGCCGAGAAGCGCGCGCGTCGCGGCCTCGACGTCGTCATGGCGCATGAGGCTTTCGCCGACGAGGAACGCGCCCGCGCCTTCGCGCATGAGCCTTGCAATGTCGGCGGGGGCGAAAATGCCGCTTTCGGAAACGATAATCCGCCCCGGAGGGATGAGCCGCGCCAGCCTCTCCGTCGTTTCGAGATGCGTCTCGAAGCTGTTGAGGTCGCGGTTGTTGATGCCGATCAGCCAGGAATCGAGGGCGAGCGCGCGGGCGAGTTCATCTTCGTTATGCACCTCGACCAGCACATCCATGTTGTGCGTGCTCGCGGCTGCGATCAGCTCTTCGGCCAGCGCGTCGGTCGTACAAGCCATGATGACGAGGATGCAATCCGCGCCCATCGCGCGCGCCTCCGTCACCTGATAGGGATCGACCATGAAATCCTTGCGCAGCACCGGCAGCGAGCACGCCTCGCGCGCGGCGACGAGATAGGCGGGCGTGCCCTGGAACGAGGGGCCATCCGTCAACACGGAGAGGCAGTTCGCGCCGCCCGCTTCATAGGCGCGCGCGATGGCGGCAGGGTCGAAATCCGGGCGGATCAGTCCGCGCGACGGGCTGGCCTTCTTCACCTCGGCGATCAGCGCGGGCTCAACCACGGCGACGCGGCGCGACAGAGCGTCGAAGAAGTCGCGGACGCGGGGCGCAGCGGCGGCGCGCTCCTCAAGCTCGGCAAGCGAAACCTGCGCTTTCGCGGCGGCCACTTCCTCTTTCTTGTAGGCGACAATGCGGTCGAGAATGCTCATGGCTTATCCTGTTACGGCCGCGTTCGGCCGGTCGTCATTGGCTGCGTCGGGGGTGTCGGCGCTGGCGGCGATCAGCCCGTCGAGCGCCTTCTCCGCGTGTCCTTCATCGATCGAAGCGGCGGCGAGCGCTGCACCCTCGCGCAACGAGGCCGCGCGGCCCGCGACGATGAACGCGGCGGCTCCGTTCAAAAGCACGATGTCGCGGAAGGGCCCGCGCTCGCCGCGAAGAAGCGCGCGCATCGCGATGGCCGCTTCTTCCGGCGTCCCGGCTTGGAGATGGTCGAGCCGCGCTTCCGGCAGGCCAGCGTCGCCAGGGTGCACGTCGAACGTGGTGAACGCGCCGTCCTTGAGTTCGACCACGCGGCTCGCGCCTGTGGTGGAGAGTTCGTCCATACCGTCAGCGCCGTGCACGGCCCACACATGATGCGCACCGTTGCGTCGAAGCACCTCCGCCATGGGCTGGAGCCAGTCCTCGGAATAGGCGCCGATCAACATGCGTTTGGCGCTGGCCGGGTTGGTCAGGGGCCCAAGCAGATTGAAGATCGTGCGCAGCTTGAGCGCGGCGCGAACCGGCGCGGCGTGGCGCATCGCGGGGTGATGGGTGGGTGCCCACAGGAACGTCAGACCGGCGCGCTCGAAGCAGCGCTTGTGCCGCTCGACCGGCATTTTCAGCGTCACGCCCAGCTTTTCGAGCACGTCGGCCGCGCCCGATTTCGACGATACCGCCCGGTTGCCGTGCTTCGCCACCGGCACGCCAGCCCCCGCCAGCACGAAGGCCGTGGCGGTTGAGATGTTGAACGTGCCCTTCGCGTCGCCGCCGGTTCCGACCACATCGAGCGCGCCTTCCGGCGCTTCGACCGGCACCATCAGCGACCGCATGGCGGCGACCGCGCCCGCGATCTCGTCCACCGTCTCCCCGCGCGCCTTCAGCGCAGCGACGAAAGCCGCCAGTTCGATCTCGGAAACCGAGCCGTGCATGATGGCGAGGAAAGCCGCGCGCGCCTCCGCCTCGCTGAGCGTTGTGCCGACGGCGGCCTTCTCCAGCGCGAAACGGAAGCCGGCGTGAAGGTCGGAAGCGATGGGCGCGTTAACGGGCGAAGTCATCGGCGGCCTCACGCTGCCACGGATGAAGACGCCGCGTCCGGCACAAGCCCCGGTTTTCGCGGCGCAAAGCGGACGCCCGCCAGCGTCAGGAAGTTCGCGAGGATCGCATGGCCGTGCTGGCTCGCGATGCTCTCGGGGTGGAACTGCACGCCAAACGTCGGCTCATCCTTATGTTCGAGCGCCATGATAAGCCCGTCCGAGGTGCGCGCCGTCGCTGTGAGGCAGGCGGGCAGCGTGTCGCTTTCGACGATCAGCGAATGGTAGCGCGTCGCCTCGAACCCATCCGGCAGGCCGCGAAACAGGCTCGTGCCCTGATGATAAATGTTCGACATCTTGCCGTGCATGAGGATCGGCGCGCGGATGACGTTGCCGCCGAAAGCCTGGCCTATGGTCTGGTGGCCGAGGCAGACGCCGAACAGCGGGATATGGCCCTTGTTCTCGCGCACGAGTTCGAGGCAGATGCCCGCCTCGTTCGGCGTACACGGGCCGGGCGACATGACGATGGCTTCCGGCTTCTCGGCGAAGACCTGCGCCACCGTCTTCTCGTCATTGCGGTAGACCAGCGTTTCCACGCCGAGATCGCCGAAATAATGGACGAGGTTGTAGGTGAAGCTATCGTAATTATCGATGATGATGATCATTATTCTTGTCCTTGGCCATAAGGCGGAGCCGTGTTCGCCTGACCTATCGGCGGAAGCGTGTTCGGCGTGATGAAGAGGCGGACGCGGCCCTCCCCTGGCTCCAGATCGTTCCACGCCTCGGCGTCGAACTCGAAGCTGACAATGGCGGCGGTCGGCAGTTTGTCCTTGATCGCGTGACGCTCGGCGCTGCCGGGCTGCGCGAAGGTTACGGCCAGATCCTGCAAGCCCGGATTATGGCCGACGAGCATGACGTGATCCGCTTCCTCGGGACAATCCCGCAGAAGCTTCAGCAGGGTGCGCTCGCCCGCTTCGTAGATCCTCGTTTCGAAGCATTCCGCCGGCGGATTGTCCCACGCAGCGGCGCTCGCGAGCGTCAGCGTCTGACGCGTGCGGACAGACGGCGAACACAGGATGAGCTCCGGCCGCACGCCGCGATCACGGAGCGCAGCCCCCATTTTTGGCGCGGCCTTGAGGCCCCGGTCGCTCAGCGGCCGGTCGAAATCGTCGAGATTCGGATTGTCCTTGTCACCGGACTTGGCGTGGCGGAACAGCGTTACGGTCTTCATGGCAAAACTCCAGAACGCCCCGCTACTGACCCCGCCCGGCCTGACCGGCGAAGCGCACCGCTTCTTCCGCCGCGCGGAACAGCGCCTTCGCCTTGTTCTCGCACTCCGCCTGCTCGGAGGCCGGAACCGAGTCTGCCACGATGCCAGCACCCGCCTGCACATACATGGTGCCATTCTTCACGATTGCGGTGCGAAGCGCAATGCACGTGTCCATCTCGCCGTTGGCCGCGAAATATCCGATGCATCCGGCATAGACGCCGCGCTTGTCCGTTTCCAATTCGTCGATGATCTGCATCGCCCGCACCTTTGGCGCGCCCGACACCGTGCCCGCCGGGAAGCCAGCCATCAGCGCATCGATGGAATCGTACTTCCCGTCGAGGCGGCCGATCACGTTCGAGACGATGTGCATCACCTGGCTGTAATATTCGAGGAAGAAGCTTCCGGTGACGTGAACCGTGCCGATCTCGGCGACGCGGCCGACATCGTTGCGGCCGAGGTCGAGCAGCATCAGGTGTTCGGCGCGCTCCTTCGTATCGGCGAGAAGGTCGGCGGCGAGGCGCTTGTCGTCCTCGGGCGTGGCGCCTCTGGGGCGCGTGCCCGCGATGGGCCGGATGGTGACTTCGCCGTCGCGCACGCGAACGAGAATTTCCGGGCTTGAGCCCGTCACCGCGAAATCGCCGAAGTTCAGAAAATAGAGGAAGGGCGAGGGGTTGACCCGGCGAAGAGCCCGGTAGAGCGCGAAGGGCGGGAGTTCGAACGGCGCCGCGAAACGCTGCGACAGCACCACCTGGAAGATATCACCGGCGGCGATATACTCCTTCGAGCGCGCCACCATGTCCATGTAGGCTTGCGCCGGCATGTTGGAAGTAGCCGCGGGGATCGCGTCCGAGACGCCGTCCGCCGAGGAGGCATGCGCGCTTTTCTGTTCGAGCGTGTCCTGGATTTCCGTCAACCGGTCGATGGCGCGGGAATAGGCGGCTTTGGCGGATAGGCCCGGTCGCGGTCTGGCCGCCGCGACGATGGTCATCTCGTCCTTTACCGCGTCGAAGATCACCATGACCGTCGGACGCATGAGCAGCGCGTCAGGCACGCCGATGGGATCGGGCTTGTCGGACGGCAGTCGCTCAACGAGGCGGACCGTGTCGTAGCCGAGATAGCCGAACACGCCCGCCGACATGGGCGGAAGGACATCGGGAATCTCGATGTGAGAGGCAGCGAGCAGCGACCGCAGCGCCTGAAGCGTTCCCTCACCCGTGCGCTCGAACGCGGTCGCGTCGGCCAGCGGATCGGAGTTGATCTCGGCCACGTCGCCTTGCGCACGGAACAGCAGGTCGGGATCGAGGCCGATGATCGAATAGCGGCCGCGCACCGCGCCGCCTTCCACCGACTCCAGCAGGAAGGAATACGGCCGCGACACGCCGAGCTTGAGCATGGCGGAAACAGGCGTTTCGAGGTCGGCGACGAGGCGCGTGAAGACGAGTTGCGCCGCGCCCGAATCATAACGGGCGGTGAACTCGGTAAACGAAGGTTCGACCTTCATCGGATTTTTCTCGGAATTTCGGGGTTGCGTCTCTCTGGGTGGAATCAAGCGAGAGAGAAACGCCATCGAAATCTATTCACCATCATACGCGCCTCCCGAGACGTTGGCGAACGCCTTGCGGTCGATGGAGATCGGCGAGGCCGTCGTGATCCGGTTCAGGAAGCCCGAGAAATTGTCGTCCGAGATCGCTCCGGCGAGTTGCTGCTCAAGTCCCTTGGCCTGTTCTTCTGCGAGAGGGCCGGGTTGCGTGATTTTCGCGAGTTGGAACACGGCGCGCGACGTACCGTTCTCGGATCCCGCCGATCCGGCACCACCTTCCGGCAACGTGAACGCCTGCGCTATCGCCGCAGGCGGAACGCCGTCTTCCTTGCCGTTGCGCTTCAAGGGCTGGCTCGTCTTTACCGTCGCGCCGACGCTCTTCGCAACGGCGTCAATGGTCTCGCCCTTGTCCAGCCGCGCGACAAGATCGCGCGCACGCGATGCGAGTCGGTCGCGAACCTGATCGGCGCGCCAGGCCGCCTCGACCTCGCCCTTGACCTCTTCGAGAGGCTTCTGGCGCGGCTTCACAACGTCAGCCACTTCGAACCATGCGTAGCCGCCGCCCTGAAGGCGAATCGCCTCGTTTTCAACGCCGACATCCGACTTGAAGGCGGCATCGGCGAGCTGTGCGGCGGGCACTACGGAAACCGTCACCGGCTTGCCGTCAGCGTCCTTGGCCGAACGGTCGATGGTGACCTCTTCAAGCGGCAGATTCAGCTTCTTTGCGCTGTCGGCAAGCGGAATGCCCGTCGAGCGGTCTTCCTCGAACGCCTTGATAAGGCGTTGAAATTCGCTTTGGGCGCGCGTCTTCGCGAGATCGGCTCGGATCTGATCCTTGACCTCGGCGAAGCTCCGTTCCTGACCGGGAACCACTTCCAGCACCCGCATGATCACCGTCGACACAGGGCCGTCCACGGGCCGCGACGTCCAGCCCTTCTCGGTCGAGAAGGCCTCCTTGACGATGGCGTCATTGATGCCGAACTTGTCGGCGAGTTCTTTCCGCGAAACGACACCCGCGTCGATTTCGGGCTGGCTGAAACCCGCGTCCTTCGCGACGCCCAGCAAATCCCGCGCTCCCGACTTGAGCTTCGCATAGGCCGCATCCGCATCCGCGCGCGTCTTGAAAGGCACAATTTCAAGCTTGCGACGCTCCGGCACGGAATAAACCGACGCCTTCGCCGCGTACTCGGCTTTCAGATCTTCGTCCGGAATCGTCAGGCTTTTCGCGACCGTCTGCGGGGAAATGGCGAGCGCCGACACCTTGCGAAGTTCCGGCGTCATGAATTGCGGCTTGCGGTCTTCATAGAAGGCCTGAAGTTCAGCCTCGGTCGGAGCCGGCACAGCCCCCGCCGCCTCGGGCGTCAGGGTGAAATAGGCCAGCGTGCGCTGTTCGTTGCCGTATTTGTTGTAAGCTTCGAGCAATGCCTTCGGGACGACGCCGCTGCCGTCGAAAACGCCGCGGAGCTGCCGCCGAATAAGGTCGCCCCTATATTCCTGCTCGAAAAATGGGGCCGTGTAGCCGATATTCTGGAGGAAGCGATGATATTTGTCGGCGCTGAACACGCCCTTGTCCTGGAAAACGTCAAGGCTGGTGATCCCGCGGCGCACGCCCTCTTCGGACAGGCCGACGCCGAGTTCCTTCGCTTCGAGGTCGAGCGCCGCATCCTGGATCAGGCCCTGAAGCACGCGGTTCGGCAGTCCGAAAGCCTGCGCTTCGGCGGGGGAAATACGGCGGCCCGCCTGCTGGCTGACATTTTCGAGAACGCGCTGGTAAGCGCGACGAAAATCTTCTGGGGATATGCTGGCAGAACCGACCGTGGCCACGCTCTGACGCCGCTCGCGGTCGCCATAATAGTTGCCACCCATGCTGATGGCGAACGCCCCGATCAGAATGGCGAACATGATGAAGACGGCCACTTTTCGGAGCATATGCATCGTTGAAGTCCTTGAATGCTCAAGCCAGAGCAGGCTTGATTCGGGCGCGCATTTCTTGCACGTTTCGCGATGGCCGTAATTTAGAGAATAAAAACGTGCGCGCAATATCAAGATTCGCGAGGTCGGCCCGCTTCAACAAATTCCTCCGCGCGCCCCGTTCCACCGAGAGAAACGCAATGTCCGGACCGAAGCTTTATGTCGCAGGCAATTGGAAGATGAACGGCCTGCGGCCCGACCTCACGCAGATACAGGCCATCCGCGACGGCGTCGCTTCCGTGGAGAACGCTCCCGACGTAACGGTTTTTCCGCCCGCGACGCTTCTGCATGCCGCATCCCAGATCGTCGAGGGCTCGCTGGTCGAGATCGGCGCGCAGGATTGCCATGTCGGCGAGAAAGGCCCGTTCACGGGCGACCTCTCGGCGCTGATGCTGAAGGATTCTGGCGCAACGACCGTCATCCTCGGCCACAGCGAGCGTCGCGCCGAACATGGCGAGACGAGCCGCGAAGTGCGCGCGAAGGCCGCGACCGCGCTCCGCGCCGGCATCAAGATCGTCGTCTGCATCGGCGAGACGCGCGGTGAGCACGTCCGTGGCCTGACCGCCAGCGTTTGCCGCCGCCAGCTCGCGGACAGCCTGCCGGACGAATCGACGCCCGAGACCACCATCGTCGCCTATGAACCCGTATGGGCCATCGGCTCGGGCGTGTCGCCAACGACGGAACAGATTACGGCCGTCCACGAAATCGTGCGCGGCTGTCTGAAGGACCGGTTTCGTGAGACGAGCGGCATGCGCTGGCGTGTCCTTTACGGCGGCTCGGTCAGCCCCGCGAATGCCGCATCGACTTTCGATAGCCCCGAGGTGGACGGCGTGCTGGTCGGCGGAGCGAGTCTCAAGGCGGCGACGTTCCTTGAAATCATAACGGCGGCGGCACGCGCATCGGAAAGGCGCTCGGCGCGTTGATCTTTCCGTTATGCGAGCACGCTACAAGATAAGCCCGATGCGGCGGAATGTCTCCCGATCGCTCGAAGAAAGGCGCTGGCGATGACACGCGATGAAAAATCCGCCGGAAAGGCGAGCAAAGGGGCGCTGGTTGCCGCGGCCGCACTCGCGGTCATCGCTGCGATGACCAGCGGTCGCGCGGACGCGGCGCAACTCGATAAGGCGGCGTGCGCGAAGCTCACGCAGGATCTTCAGGCGCTCAAGGCGCTCGACGTGGACCGCCTGATGGAGCATGGCCCGAACTGGGCCGTGGCAAACCTCTCCGCGCCAGACCTCAACCTTGTCCGTCAATATATCGAGCTGGACGAGCAGATGAAGTTCCGCTGCATGGCGCCGAGTTCGCTCGTGCAGCTCAAGAACCTCGAAGAAGAGGATGAGGACGGCGCGAAGCCGCAGGCAGGGCCGGATAGCGCGCCTCCATCGGCGGCTGGCGCCGATCAGCCCGTGAAGCCCAAGCCGAAGGCCAACGCGACGACGCAGGCGCAAAAACCCATCGCGCAGAAGCCCAAGCCGCCCGCTCCGGCGCAGGCGGGCGTCGTCGGCGCACAGTAACCGGCACCCCTCAAGCCCGCGCTCGCGTCGCACGCTACCGGCTCAGCACACATCGATGGCGGCGCGACGATCGACTGGGCGCAGGCTATGGGGCGCGAGAGCGGCGCGCACATCCCCGGAATCGACGACGCGGGCGCAGAGCCTCGCCGCATTGCGGAGCCCCGCCGCGTGATCGGCCGCGCTCATATCGGCCGTGGCATCCGCCACCACGAAGGCGCGGATGTCGCGTGCAAATGCTTCCAGCGCTGTGGAAAAGCAGCCTATCGATGTGTAGAGGCCGGTAATGACGAGGCTGTCGCGGCCGAGCCTGCGCAGCATCACTTCGAGATCCGTGCCGTAGAAGGCGCTGTAGCTGCGCTTTGTTATGAGGCGGATGCGGCTATCGTTGCCGAGGAGCGCCTGATCGAGCATCGCGCCGTCGCCGCGCGGACCACGCCCCCACAGCTCCGACATGAGCCCGCGCTCCTGCAAGCCATGCGCCTCGGGCACCATCGACGCAAACACCGGCACGCCCCATTCGGCGCACAAGGCACGCAAGCCCGCAACCTTGCCGACGAGATCGGCGCGGGTCGCGGCATCGGGCAGTGCATCGAGATAATGCCGCTGCATGTCGTGAATGAGAAGCGCACATCGCCCGGGTTCAAGAACCCAGCCCGCCTTGTTTTCGAGTATCACCGCATCTCTCCCCTAATCAAGGGCCGCCGTGACAGGAGAGGCTGGACGAAAAGACCATGCGCGCGCCGGACACGGCGGCAATGGTCACGAATGACGACTTGCCGCTCCCTAAAGGAAGCGCCAATAAAACTTTGCCAGCATTGGTGCGGCGATCGTCGTCATGGCGCGTCTTTTACACCGGTTCGGCGCACTCGGCAACGGGCGCGATCGCGCGCCCCCGTCTAATGTTGGCCGCGCGGCTTGATCTTGCCGTCGAAACCGGTATGTATGGGGCAACTTTTCCGAAATTCGCGACCGGTCGAGAGAAATGGCAAACGTCCTTCTTGTGCTTCATATCGTCGTCGCCGTGACGATGGTGGTGATTATCCTCCTTCAGCGGTCGGAAGGCGGCGCGCTCGGCATGGGCGGCGGCGGTGGCGGTGGCGGTTTCGTCAGCGGACGCGGCGCAGCCAACGTCATGACGCGCACGACGGCGATTCTTGCAGCCATCTTTTTCCTGACCTCGATCACGCTCGGCATTCTCGGCCAGCGCAAGACGCCCACCTCGGCGATCGGCACGCCAACGAGCACCTCGGCGCCCACGACTGCGCCTTCTCAGGCTCCGGCCGACGCACCCGCGCTGCCCAAGCTCAACATCCCGAAACCGGCCGCGCCCGCGCAGCAATAGGGCCGCCGCAAGGCAGCCTTGGGGCGACGCGAGAGCGTTCCCCGTCTGATATACGCTAGAAGTTGATGATAACAGCAAAGCACGCCCTTTCGCTCGGGCGCGCGAAGTATTACGTTCAAGGTCCATGGCGCGATATATCTTCATTACCGGCGGCGTGGTTTCCTCACTCGGAAAGGGGCTCGCATCGGCGGCCCTCGGCGCGCTTCTCAAAGCGCGCGGCTATTCCGTGCGATTGAGGAAGCTGGATCCCTATCTCAACGTCGACCCCGGCACGATGTCGCCCTATCAACACGGCGAAGTGTTCGTTACCGACGATGGCGCGGAAACCGACCTCGACCTCGGCCACTACGAGCGCTTCACCGGCGTCTCCGCGCGCCGCGACGACAACATCACCACCGGCCGCATCTACCAGAACGTGCTCTCGGCCGAGCGTCGCGGCGATTATCTCGGCGGCACGGTGCAGGTCGTCCCGCACGTCACGAACGCCATCAAGGACTTCGTCCTCTCCGGCAACGACGACGCAGATTTCGTGCTGGTCGAGATCGGCGGCACGGTTGGCGACATCGAGGGCCTCCCCTTCTTCGAAGCGATTCGCCAGCTCGGCAACGAACTGCCGCGCCGCGAGGCGATCTTCATCCATCTCACGCTGCTGCCCTATATCAAGGCGGCGGGCGAGTTGAAAACGAAGCCCACGCAGCACTCCGTGAAGGAACTGCGCTCCATCGGCATTCAACCGGACATCCTCCTTTGTCGTTCCGAGCTGCCGGTCCCGAAGAGCGACCGCGCCAAGATCGCGCTGTTCTGTAATGTGCGCGAAAGCGCCGTCATTCAGGCGCTCGACGTGCCGAACATCTATGACGTGCCGCTCGCCTATCATGACGAGGGGCTCGACCGCGAAGTGCTCGCCGCCTTCGGCATCACCGACGCGCCCGAGCCGAATCTCGACGTGTGGCGCACCATCTCGCACCGCATCGACCATCCCGACGGCGAGGTTTCCATCGCCATCGTCGGCAAATACACGAACCTGAAAGACGCCTACAAGTCGCTCACCGAGGCGCTGAGCCACGGCGGCATCGAGAACGGCGTGCGCGTCAAGATCCACTGGCTCGACTCGGAGCTGTTCGAGAAGGCCGACGTCGCGCCTTACCTCGAAAACATCCACGGCATCATCGTCCCCGGCGGCTTCGGCGAGCGCGGAACCGAAGGCAAGATCGAGGCGGTCCAGTTCGCCCGCACCAAGCGCGTGCCCTATCTCGGCATATGCTTCGGCATGCAGATGGCGGTGATCGAGGCGGCGCGTCATGTCGCGGGCATCAGCGGCGCAAGCTCGACCGAGTTCGGCCCGGCGGTGGAGCCGGTCGTCGGCCTCATGACCGAGTGGCGGGCGGGCGAAAAGGCCGTGCAGCGCCACGCGGAAAGCGACAAGGGCGGCACCATGCGGCTCGGCGCTTACGATGCCGTGCTGGCGGAAGGCTCGAAGGTCGCTGAGATTTACGGCAAGACGCGCATCAGCGAGCGCCATCGCCACCGCTACGAGGTGAATATCACCTACCGCGACAAGCTGGAACGCGCCGGGCTTCGCTTCTCGGGCCTGTCGCCAGACAAGAGCCTGCCCGAAATCATCGAGATCCCGGACCACCCGTGGTTCATCGGCGTGCAGTTCCACCCGGAGCTGAAATCGCGACCGTTCGACCCGCACCCGCTGTTCTCGTCGTTCATCGCGGCGGCCGTGGCCCAAAGCCGCCTCGTTTAAGACTATAAACCGCCGAGGCGACGCCAAACGCGTCGCGCTCGCAGCGGACCATCTCGAAACGAGGCTCATTCATGACCTTGCAATCGCCCAATAGCGTCGTTGATATTCGCGGTGTGCGCCTCGGCAACGCGCTGCCGCTCGCGCTGTTCGCGGGGCCGTGCCAGCTCGAAAGCCGCGCACACGCGCTCGAAATGGCGTCGGCGCTGAAGGAGATCGCGGGGCGCCTCGGCATCGGTCTTGTCTACAAGACGAGCTTCGACAAGGCGAACCGCACGAGCGCTAACGCCAAGCGCGGCCTCGGCCTCGACGCCGCGCTGCCGATCTTCGCCGAGATCCGCGAGAGCCTGGGCCTCCCCATCGTGACGGATGTACACGAAGCATCGCAATGCGCGCGCGTCGCCGAAGCGGTGGACGTGCTGCAAATTCCCGCCTTCCTCTGCCGCCAGACGGACCTGCTCATCGCCGCCGCTGAAACGGGGCGCGTGGTGAAGGTGAAGAAGGGCCAATTCCTCGCGCCGTGGGACATGAAAAACGTCGTCGCGAAGGTGCTCGCGGCGGGCAATCCGAACGTGCTCGTGACCGAGCGCGGCGCGAGCTTCGGCTACAACACGCTCGTCACCGACATGCGCGCGCTGCCGATCCTCGCGGAAACGGGCGCGCCAGTGGTGTTCGACGCGACGCATTCGGTGCAGCAGCCCGGTGGACAGGGCACTGCCACCGGCGGCGATAGGCGCTTCGTGCCGGTGCTCGCGCGCGCCGCTGTGGCGGTGGGCGTCGCGGCGGTGTTCATCGAGACGCATCAAGACCCGGATCACGCGCCGTCAGATGGGCCGAACATGGTGCCGCTCGGCGAGCTTGAGGCGCTGCTGCGCAATCTTCAGGCGTTCGACCGGCTCGCGAAGGCGTAACGCGCCGGCAGCGCGACCGCCGCCAATCAAATTCGTGTCAGCCGCGCGGCGAAAAAGCCATCCATGCCGCCCGCGTGGAACGGCAGCGTGCGAAGGCAACCGTTCGGCGTGACCACCTCGGGCGGAAGGTTGAGCGCCGCCGCATCGACGGGCAGCAGCCGCACGTCGGCGCGGTCGGCCAAGAGCGCTGCGATCTGCGCCTCCCCTTCCTCCGGTTCGAGCGAACATGTGGCGAAAACGAGCGTGCCGCCCGGCGCGAGCAACGTCAGCGCATGCGCGAGAAGCCGCTTCTGCACGCGGGCGAGCGCGGCGATGTCCTCCGCCGTCTTTAGGTAAGCGATGTCGGGATTGCGGCGGATGGTGCCCGTCGCGGAGCATGGTGCATCGAGGAGGATCGCCTCGAAGCAGTCCTTCGGCTGCCAGTCGCCGACATTGGCCTTCACGATTTCGACGGACAGCCCGAGTCGCGCTGCATTTTCGCCAAGCCGCCGGAGCCGCGACGCCGAAATATCGACCGACGTCACTTGCGCACCTGCCGCCGCAAGCTGAGCCGTCTTGCCGCCGGGTGCTGCGCAGAGGTCGGCCACGCGCTTGCCCGCGATGTCGCCGAGTAACAGCGCGGGGATAGCGGCGGCAGCATCCTGCACCCACCACGCGCCTTCTGCGTAACCCTCGATTTCCTCCACGCGACCCTTATGCGACAGCCGCACCGATCCCCACGGCAGAACCTCGCCCTCAAGCTTCGCCGCCCATGTTGCGGCATCGGCCTTCACGCTGAGGTCGAGCGGCGGCTCCTCCAGATGCGCGCCCGTTATCTCGCGCGCCGTCGCCTCGCCGTAGGCTGCCACCCAGCGCTCCCAGAGCCACGCCGGCGTGTTGAGCACGGCGGCATCCTGCTCGCTCAAGATCGCGGCCTTGTTCTCGTTCACACGCCTCAGCACCGCGTTGATGAGCCCGCCGAGGTGACGGCTGAAGCGCGAGGCCTTCGCCTGCTCCACGGCCAGCCCGATAGCGGCATGCGGCGCAACATCCATGAACGCAAGCTGCGTCGCGCCTGCGATGAGGATGGCGCGCGCCTCGAAGGCATCGGCGGCGAGCGGCTTTTCGAGAAAGCGCGCGAGCATGTCCTCGACCTGACCGAGGCGGCGCAGCGCAATGGTGGCGATGGCGCGGGCGAAGGCGCGGTCGCGCGATTCCATGGCCGCGAAGGCGTCGCGCGCGGACGATCCGGCGAAGGCTTCGTCAAAAGACTGGTGGTCGTGCAACACCGACTTCAGAAGGAATACGGCGAGACGGCGCGCCATCAGCCCGGACGATGCACCGCTCGCAGGCGCGTGTTGATCGGAGTCGGCATTTCTCGAAGAAGGTCTCGGCGCCACGAACGGGCCTTTCGCGTTTGTGCGAAGCGGAACGCCGCTTCAATGAAGGTCCGCTCTTATGGGCAAAAGCGGTGCGTCGCACAATGACGCTTTGACCTACGACGCGCCTCAGTCCGATCAAATCGCGAATTTTGTGCTCGGCACTTGGAGCGCTTCTGAGCCGAAGCGCTCCATCCATTGTTCAGGTCGAAGGAACGCGGGTTCCCCAGGGCGTCACGATGAGCGGTTCCAAGGCCCCACTTCGAACGGCCGGCGGCCGGATCGCGGACGCTGCTGCCACGGACCGCTTCCGGCCTCGAAGCCCTGCACCGGCGACATGTGCGCGGCCGTCGGCTCCTGCGTGTCACCCATCTGCCGCGCCTGCTCGACAAGTGCCGCGACACGGTTCGCCGTATTCGGGTGCGTCGAGAACAGATTGTCCATGCCCTGTCCCGACAGCGGGTTGATGATGTAGAGCTGCGCGCTCGCGGGGTTGCGCTCGGCCTGCTCGTTCGGAATCTGATGCGCGGCCTGCTCGATCTTCTGTAACGCGGACGCGAGCCACAGCGGACGCTGACAGATTTCCCCGCCATCCTTGTCGGCCACATATTCGCGCGAGCGGCTGATCGCCATCTGGATGATGCCAGCCGCCAGAGGCGCGACGATCACCGCGAGCAGCGTGCTGACGATGCCGCCGCCGTTGTTGTCGCGGTTCCCGCCGAAGAACATGCCGAAATTCGCGAGCATGGAAATCGCGCCAGCGATGGTGGCGGCAATCGTCATGATGAGCGTGTCGCGGTTCTTGATGTGCGCCATTTCATGCGCGAGAACACCCGCCACTTCCTCCTTGCTCATGATGCGCAGAAGGCCCGCCGACGCGGCAACCGCCGCGTTTTGCGGGTTACGCCCCGTCGCGAACGCGTTCGGCTGGTCGGTATGGATGATATAGACCTTCGGCATTGGCAGGTTTGCATTCGCCGCGAGTTGGCGAACGATGGAATAAAGCTCCGGCGCGGTGCGCTCGTCCACCTCCTCGGCGCCCTGCTGCGCGAGCACCATCTTGTCGGAGTTCCAATAGGCGAACACGTTCATCCCCGCCGCGATCAGGAACGCGATGAGCATGCCCGTCTGGCCGCCGATGAGAAAGCCGATCGCCATGAAAAGCGCCGTCAATGCGGCGAGCAAAAGCATGGTGCGGAAAAAATTCATGGGGCTTACTTGCCTTTGTCGTCCAGGTTTTGTTCGTGCATGATAGTCGCAAAACCGGTGTCCACTATTGCGGATCATGCGTTGTTGTTTCGTTGCCTGCTTCGGCAGCTACGGGTTATTTCGGTATTGCCGCCTGTTCCCGCAAGACCATTCCCAACGGCAGAATGGCGCGAAACCGTCAGTCCACGAACGGGAAACGCCGGAGCGGGGCAACCGTTCCGGCGTTCGGGTTTTCAAAGGCGGTCAGCGCGGTGAAGGCGGCGCTAGCTCACCGCAGGCAGCGCGACGAACCGCTGGTCGCCGTTGCGCTTCACGAGCGCGAGCGCGTTCTTCTTGCCCGACTTACTGGCGTCGGAAAGTGCCCGCTTCAGATCGCCCGGCCGATTCACTGTCTGATCGCCAACGCGCAAGATGATGTCGCCCTCGGCGAGCCCTGCCTCAGCAGCCTTGCCGCCCGGCTCGACGCCGACAACCGCGAGGCCCTGACGGTCGTTCGGGCTTACATCGGCCGCCGGAGCGACCGCGATACCGAGATCGTTAAGCCCGGTCCGCCCGTCATCCGAGAGGCTTGCACGCTGCGTCGGCTTCTCCGGCAACTGACCGATCTTGAGATCGACGGTCTTCGTTTCGCCGTCCCGAAGCACGGTGAGCTTCGCGTTGGCACCCGGCGCGAGGTCGGCGATCTTCTTCGCGAGGTCGCGCCCGTCCTTCACTTCCGTGCCGTCAACTTCGGTGATCACATCGCCCGTCTTGATCCCGGCTTTTTCGGCGGGGCTTCCGCTCTGCGGCGCCGCGACCAGCGCGCCGGCCGTGGTCTTGAGGCCGAGGCTGTCGGCAAGCTCAGGCGTCAGGCCCTGGATCTGCACGCCGAGCCAGCCGCGCGTGACGTGCCCCTTGTCCTTCAGCGCCGCGACGACGCGCTCGACAGTCGGCGCGGGGATGGCGAACGCGATGCCGACCGAGCCGCCCGACGGCGAATAGATCGCGGTGTTGACGCCGATGACCTCGCCGCTTTCGTTGAAGGTCGGCCCCCCAGAGTTGCCCTTGTTGACCGAGGCGTCGATCTGGATGAAGTCGTCATACGGGCCTTCGCCGATGTCGCGGCCGCGCGCCGAGACGATGCCCGCCGTCACAGTGCCGCCAAGGCCGAAGGGGTTGCCCATGGCGACGACCCAGTCGCCGATTTCAGCGCCGGAATGCGAAAACTTCGTATAGGGAAAGTCGGTGCGGCCATCCACCTTGAGCAGCGCGAGGTCCGTGCGCGGATCGGTGCCGATCACCTTCGCGGTGTAGATCTTGCCGTCGTCCATCACCACTTCGAGGCTTACCGCGTCCTGCGCGACGTGGTTGTTCGTCACGAGATAGCCGTCGGGCGAGATGAAGAAGCCGGAGCCTTGCGCCGTCACGAGCTGACGCGGGCCGCCCTTGCCACCCGGCGCGCGGCCCCATGGGCCAAAGCCGCCGCGCGGGCCGCCTGGTCCGCCGAAGTAGCGCTCAAGCGGCGAGCCTTCGAAGGGATTGCCCCTCGGGCCGCCCTCGTCATCGCCGAACGCCGCCTTGGCCGCCGCGTCCGACTTCACGCGGATCGAAACCACGGCGGGTTTGACCTGCTTCACGAGCGGCGCGAAGCTCGGCAGCTTTTGCCGCATGCCCTCGCCCTGAGAAACGTTCTCGCCCTGAGAGAAGGCACGCGCCGGGTTCGGCTCGAAGGAGGCCGCGCCAACGAACGCGCCGAGCGCGAGCGCAGCCGCCGAGACGTAAATCGTGCTCTTCTTGCCGAACCGGGAAAGAATTACAGAAATTTGAGATTGCTTTTTTGCCGTGTTCGTCCGGCCTTCGGGAGAAGAGTCCGTCATCAATGCCTCCGAGATCGCATGAACGCGGCCTATACCGTGGTTATTCGCCAACCGACCGCCTTTGAACTGATGCGAATTTGGGAAGAAGCTTCGCAATGTGAAGTCGCATCTGCGATTAAATATCTGAAAGCTTAATGTGATCTGGTGTGGATGGCATTCTGCATGGACGGTCAGGAAATTATGGAAGCGTGATGGATGGCCCTTCGCAACAGCGGCGGTAATGCGTTGCGGCCACGCGAAGCTGCACATCCCGCGCACGAACGCGAGCATAAAAAAACCGCCTGCGAGAGGCGGTTTTTCGTTCATGCGGGCGGCGCTGTCGAGACGGCCGCGAACAGGCTCAATCAGACAGACGCAATCGCGCCCGAGATCCATGCGCGAAGCTGCTGCTTCGGCAGCGCGCCGATCTGCTGACCGGCAACCTCGCCATTCTTGAACAGAAGAAGCGCCGGGATGCCGCGAATGTTGTAGGCCTGCGCGATCCCCGGATTGCTCTCGACGTCGAGCTTCACGACCTTGAGCTGGCCAGCGAACTCTTCGGAAAGTTCCTCAAGGATCGGGCCGACCGTGCGGCACGGTCCGCACCATTCCGCCCAGAAGTCGACGAGCACGGGAAGCTCGGCATTTTTCACGTCCTGTTCGAAAGATGCATCGGACACGGCAGTGGTTGCCATGGAAAGCCTCTTGGTGTTGCGCGGCCCAAACCGCCGCTGATTCAGTCCCACGAAAGGTAGGAGGGCATGACCGGAAGCGTCAAGATGTCCAGCGCGTCACCCGATCTTGCGCACAGGGATTTGACGGCGGCGAGACCCCACCCCGAACTCAGTCGAGGTGGCGGTTCGCGACGACATCTTTGCCGCCTGGCTACCAGTCGAACGGGCTCCAGGCTTCGCGCCCGCGCGGGCCCCGCTGCGGCTGGCCGTAAGGATCGGCACCGCGAACCGGGCGTCCATATTGATCGAGCCGCTGGGTGCTGTCCTGCGCCTCCCGTTGCGGAGGTGCCGACTCCTGCGCCACTGCCACAACGGGATCGCCCTCAAACCGGAAGTTCTCACCCTTCAGGGCGCTCGCCACACGGGCGTCAAGGCCGTAGAGATCCGAAAAATAGCGAATATCGCCCTTCTCGTCCGGCGCCGCTGTGAAATACACCATGTGAACCGGGATCGTCTTGGTGAGCTTGTTCTCTGTCGTCTGACCGCTCTCAATCTGGCGGCGGATCTGCTCTGGCGTCGTCCCGTTGTCGTACGCGAGGATGACTTCAGCGAAACGAACCGGATTTTGCGTGCGCATGCAGCCATGGCTGAAAGCGCGCGTCGCCGAGCCGAACAGGCTCTTTTCCGGCGTGTCGTGCATGTAGACGTCGTGCTTGTTGGGGAAGCGGAATTTCACCACGCCGAGCGCATTTCGCGGCCCTGCAGGCTGAATGAAACTGTAGCGGCGCGCGTCCACGCGCGACCAGTCGACGGAATCGGGATCGACATCGCGCCCGTTATAGGTCACGCGAAGGCCGCCGAGGCGCTGAAGAACGCTCGACGCGCCGCCACCTCCACCGCCGCCGCTCCGGCCGCCGAGGAACGAGAAAAGATCGTCCGAGGGTCCGCTCGGCGCCGCTCGCCTCAGCTTCGGTGCAATCTCATTTGCCTTTATGCCGTCCGGCACACCCCATTCGGGATTAAAGATGACGAACTGCATTTTCGCCGAGAACGATGGCGTCTGCGATGTGGGCTTGCCGACGACGATGCGCTCCTGAAACGCGACCCGGCCGCGATCGAACACGCGCGTAGTCTGTTCCGGGATCGAATTCCACACATAGAACTCGCCAAGATCGTCCGGCATCCAGCGCCAGCGCTCCATGTTCACGATGAGGCGCATCTTCTTTTCATCGACCGAGCCGCCCGCGCCCTCGTTCAGCGCCGCGCGAAGCTTCTTGTCGACGATGCCGTTTACGTTGAGGCCACGTTCCTTCTGGAAGCGGTTCACCGCCACGAGCAGCGCCTCGTCGTATATCGTGTCTCGCGGCGCGTCGAGACCGGCGTTGAGGCGCTTCCTGATAAGCGCGATCTGCGCATCGTCGTCGCCGGGCTTGAACGTCTTCCCGGCCGGGATGCGGATGGATGAGGTGCCGCTGTCGGTCGTCTTGCCGAGCGCGATGAGCGCCTGGCGAAGCCGCTTGAACTGCTCCGATTTCGGATGGAGGCCGCGCAGATAGGCATCCGCGTCGTCAGCGGCGGCGATGGCTTCGAGCACCGATTTCGGCTCGTAGACATGCGGCTTGCGGTCCATCGCGGGGCTGATGGACGGCGGATCGATACGACCGCCGCGTGCATGGCGCGCATATTTGAGGATTGCGAGGCTAAGCTTAACCTCGGCTTCGGCGCGGGCTTCCGGCGTTGCACCGGCACTGGCGGGAAGCTCGAAAGCCGAGGCATCGAGGCCATAGCTGTCGGCGGCGCGGATCTCGCGGATGGCCTTCGTCGCGGCGGGCGTGAAGCCCTCGGCCGAGGTCCAGACGGGCTTGCCCTTGGTCGCGGTGTAGAAGGTCTTCACGGCGCTGACATCGTCGCGTGCATCCGCCTTGCCGCCTGCGTTGGCGACGCGCTCGACAACGAGCGGCGCAACGGGATCGCCAGCGGGCGCTTCAGCGGCAACCGCCGGATGCGTCGGCGCACCGGGCGCGAGCAGGGCCGGGCCGTCCTCGTCGTCCTTCGGAGCGAGGGGATCGGCAATTGCATTTTCGACCGTGGACTCGACCGGTGCGGCGGGCGGGGTTTCGTGCTTCGCGGCGGCATTTCTGACGGAGGGATTACCCTCATGCGTGGCAGCGGTGCGGGGTGCATGCGGCGAAACTTCCGCCTTGATATCGTCCAGAGAACCGGGCGCGGGTGCGGCGTTTTCGGGCGCCGCTTCGGTCTGCGGCTCCATCGCCAGCGCATCCAGATCGGCGAGCGGCGGGCGGCTATCCGCATCCTGCGCCATCGCCTGCGGGACAACGGCCGAGAGACAGGCGATCAGCGCCAGCCGCGACGTAAAACTCACCTTCATAACAACCCTCTCCAGCCCCTAGGCCCTCAGGCCCCGCCGCTTGCCCGACGCGCGGCGCCCTAATACAGACCGCCATACTCACAGAAAAAAGGCAGCCGAACGCGCGTTCTTGCGAACGCGCTCCAGTCGCCCACCCGTGTATCGCACACGTTAAGCGGTAAAAACAGACGTGGCAAGTTAACGATAGCGCAACCTTGAGGCGCGGCGCGCTTTAGCTTTCCCGTATGGCCGAGCCGGGCTCAATCGCATCACCCCGGCTCAAGTGTGCGGCCGTCCGGGCTTCACTTCACGCGGAACGTCGCGTGGCACGCCGAGCATCGCGCCGTGATCTGGGCGACGCCGCCCACCGCTTTCTCCCAACCCGCGGCATCCATCGGTTCGGAAATCTCGGCGGTCAGGCGGGCAAAATCGCCGGCGCTGCGATGGTAATCGAAGCCCATTTCCCTGAACTCCGGCGGCATGAAGCGCCCGATGCCCTTTCCCTTGCCGGTCGCCATTTCGCTGCTTGCGACCGATCCGGCTTCGCGGACCTTCCCCGCGGCCATGAGATGGATCACGTCGTTGAGCGCATTCATATGGGTGCGCATCTGCTCAAGGAAGCGCGCCTTGATGTCGGGCGGAAGGTCGATGGCAATTCGATTGTCATCGGCCCTCGCGGAGACTGCAAGAACGGAAAGCATGACGGCAGCCAGAACTGTTTTTCGCATTGTGTTATCCCGCTCGGGGATCTCCGCTTTGAGGCAAACGTCACCACCAGCAGATTCCGCCGCCGCGCGCAACCGGCAGGCCGCCGCCGCGACCGCGCGCCCAGATCGGGCGTAAACTGTCGTTCCTCAAAGCGAAGACCTTGTCGCCCGCCCTGATGGATTTGGCGATGTAGGCGCCCTTTGGCATGCGGTCCGTCCTGAACGCCTCGAACGAAATGTTTTGGCCCACGGAGAGCTGTTTCAGCTCGTCGCGAAGGGCGAACGTCGGGCCGAGATGCAAGTTGATCTTCGCATCCGGCATCTGCACGATGAGATGGGCGCCCTCGGCGGAGCGTCCCGTCGTCTTTTCGCACCGTCCGATCTTGATGGCCTCGATGGTGCCCGACATGGCTTCGACGGGAAGTTTCAGGCCCTGCCGCGCGACACCCGACGGCTCACCCGTTCCCTTTTGCGCGAGCGCGGGAGCAGCAATCGCCGCAAATCCGAAGAGCGTGGCTGAGATACAAATTGCAGTTCTGCTCATAACACCCTCCATCGGGGCAACCATCGAGCAAGAGCGCGTCTGGACGTAAACGCACGATAAAGCACAGAGCTAGAGCGCGCGCTTGAATCCATCAGAAGCGGATACGCTCTAACTACCTCCAGCGCTGACCGCCGCCTGGGTTTCTCAACACGGATCGACAATCGTGCGACAGCCTGCGCCAATTCGATTGAAGGCACGCGCGAACTTCGCCGCGCCCATGGTGCAGGCGATTGCAATGGCGGTTGATGTCGGCCGCGCACACCGTTGCGACCGGGCCGCGGCCATAGCGCTGGGCGAAGGCTGCATCCGCCGACATAAGCATGGCGGCAGCCGCTGCAAAAAGCGCGATGCGTTTCGTGATCATGATGTGTTCTCCTCACTTGCAAATCGAGTATGCGAGCCGCAGCATTACGGCTCGCTGAACTTCGATGTCAGCGAGTTGTCAGATTGAAATGGCAGATCCGTTGAGAGGGAGGCCGTGGGCGTAGCGCTGATGCGCCGAGACCGCTCAGCCGATCGCGGCTGGAGGGGGGCTGCTTGCCCGCAGCCGACTTCCGCCAGTCAAAGCAGCCGCATGTAGATTGCCGACCGTATTCGGCGGCTGGACTGAAGCGCGTCAGCGCTAAACTGTATCGCGGACGCGCTCCAGGTTCTTATCTAGGGGCGGGAGAACCGGTCTCCGCCAGTGCTCTGCCGCATACGTTGCTACACATCTTTCACCGCGACGACTTCGATCTCGACATGCGCGCCACCCGGAAGCGCCGTGATGCCGATGGTCGTGCGCGACGGATATGGCGCCGTGAAGTGCGTCTCATAGACGGCGTTCATGGCTGCGAAGTCGGTCATGTCGGTGAGGTAGACGTTCGATTTCACGACATTGTCGAGGGTCAGGCCCGCCTCTTTCAGCACGGCGGCGATCCCTTTCAGGATCTGGTCCGTCTCGGGGCCCGCGCCGCCCTCGACGAGCTTGTTCGTCGCCGGCTCGGTGCCGAGTTGGCCCGACAGGAAAAGCGTGTTACCCGCCCAGACGGCACGGGAATATGGCCCGAGCGCCTTTCCAAGGCCCGGTGCATCGATGATGGCGCGACGTGTCATGGCATCCTCCGAAATTTCCTGTTCCGGCCAAGGGATACACGAGCCAGCGGCGTCGGGGAAGCGGGTTCGCGCCGCCATCGCGGCCTTACGGCGCCGACAGATCGCGGAACTGCGCCACGGCGACGGTGAGTTTCGCGAGCGTCAGACCGCGCCCGGAGAGCACCTCGGCGAGCCCTTCGGCGACGCGGCTCACAGGCGCTTCGTTGCGGGCGCGCCATGTCGCGAAATCCGGGCGTCGCGTCGATTGCGCGAGGATGCTGCGGGCGAGCCGCCGTTGCGCCGAAGCGATGCCCGCGAGGCTCGCGTCCACGGCGAGACGGTTGAAATGGTCGCCGCCCGCGAGCGCCTCGGACGCCGCCGCGATGTCGTCCAGATGGAACGCGTCGCGGATGGCGAACACGACGCGCGCGGCGTCCTCGACCGGCGTTTCCATGTCCCCGGCGACGCGCACGATGTCGAGCGCCTGCGCCAGCGGTTCGAGCGCCGCGACCCGCCGGGCGAAATCGGGCGATAGGCCGATCTCGCGGAGGCGCGCCTCAGCCTCGCCGAGCCGCGCAACCGCCTTTTCCGGCAAGAGCGTCGCCATCTCGGCCGAAAGGGCTGCGATGCCTTGCGCGTAGGGCGCGATGCCCTGCTCCAGCCCGTCCCTGAAGCGGTGCTGGCGGAGGAAAAAGCCACTCTGCCGCCGTAGCAGATCGCGCACGAAGCGATACAGCCGAAGCTGTTCGACGCTATCGATCCGGCCGTCGAGTGCATCGAGCCCGGCGTGGATCGCGGACAGATCGTAAATCGCGCACACCGCCGCGAAGGCGCAGGCGACGGCCTCCGGCGACTGGCCGGTTTCATCCATCAGCCGCACGACGAAGGTCGGGCCGCCGCGATTGACGATGTCGTTCGCGAGGCTCGTCGCGATGATGGCGCGGCGCAGCGGATGGGCGTCGATTTCGGCGGCGAAACGCTCGCGCATGGCAGGCGGGAAATAGGCCGGGAGTTCGCGGGCGAGGAATGGATCGTCCAGCGCCTTTGTCTTCACGAGGTCGTCTTCGAGCACGATCTTCGCGTAGGCGAGCAGCACGGCGAGCTCGGGCCGCGTCAGCGGCTTCCCCTGCGTCGCGCGCTCGGCAAGGTGAGCGTCGGTCGGCAGCGCTTCCACGGCGCGGTTGAGGCGGCCTTCCTTCACGAGGCGCTGGATGAGACGCTGCTGGAAGCCGAGTTCGGCAAGCCCGTCGCTTTCGGCGACGCTGAGCGCGAGCGTTTGCAGATAGTTGTTGCGCAACACGGCGGCGGCGACATCATCGGTCATCGCGGCGAGGATCGCGTTGCGCTCCGGCGTGTCGATCCTGCCTTCCGCGACTGCACGACTGAGCGCAATCTTGATGTTCACCTCGACGTCGGAGGTGTTCACGCCCGCCGAGTTGTCGATGGCGTCGGTGTTGATGCGACCACCTGCGAGCGCAAACTCGATGCGCCCGCGCTGCGTCACGCCGAGGTTCGCGCCCTCGCCAATCACCTTCGCGCGAAGCTCGTTCGCCGCCGCGCGGATCGCGTCGTTCGCCTTATCGCCGGCTTGCGCGTCCGTTTCGGTGCTGGCGCGCACATAGGTGCCGATGCCGCCGAACCAGAGCAGATCAACATCCGCGCGAAGGATCGCAGCCATCACATCTTGCGGCGTGGCCTGCGCGCCGACGCCCAGCAGCTTCTGCGCGGCGTCCGAAAGCGCGATAGACTTCTCCTTGCGGCTATAGACGCCGCCGTCCGCCGAAATCTTCGCGCGGTCGTAATCCTGCCAGCTCGACCGCGGGCGCTCGAACAGGCGCTTTCGCTCCTCGAAGCTCGTCCCGGTGTCCGGGTCGGGATCTATGAAGATGTCGCGGTGATCGAAGGCGGCGACGAGGCGGATCTTTCGCGACAACAGCATGCCGTTGCCGAACACGTCGCCCGACATATCGCCCACGCCCGCCACCGTGAACGGCGTCGTCTGGATATCGACGTTCATCTCGCGGAAATGACGCTTCACCGCCTCCCACGCGCCGCGCGCCGTGATGCCCATCTTCTTATGGTCGTAGCCCGCCGAGCCGCCGCTCGCGAACGCGTCGCCGAGCCAGAAGCCGCGCTTCGTGGCGATCTCGTTCGCGAAGTCGGAGAAGGTGGCGGTGCCCTTGTCGGCGGCCACGACGAGATAGGGGTCGTCGCCATCGCGGCGCACGGTATCGGCGGGCGGCACGATCTCGCCTTTCACGAGGTTGTCGGTGAGCGACAGGAGGCTCGAAACGAAGCCCTCATAGGCCGCCACGCCCTCGTCATAGGTCGCGTCGCGGTTTGCCCCGGCCGACGCACGCGGCACGAAGCCGCCCTTCGCGCCCTGCGGCACGATGACTGCGTTCTTCACCTGCTGAGCCTTGGCGAGGCCGAGAATTTCGGTGCGAAAATCCTGCGGGCGGTTCGACCAGCGAAGCCCGCCGCGCGCGATGGATCCGCCGCGAAGATGCACGCCCTCGAAGCGCGGCGAAGAGACGAAAATTTCGGCATAAGGCTTCGGCGCGGGCAGCCATTCGATGTCGCGGCTTCTGAGCTTGAACGCGATGGCCTCGGGCGGCATGCCGTCCGCGCTCCGCTGATAGAAATTCGTGCGCAGCGTGGCGCCGATGAGCGACGCGAGTTGCCTCAGAATGCGGTCGTCGTCCATCGAAGGGATCGCGTCGAGCGCGGCGAAGATACGCTCTGCAATGGCCAGCCGCGCGGCCTCCCGCTCTGCATCGCTTCCCTTTGCGGGATCGAACATCGCCTCAAACAAGCGAAACAGGTCGGCGGCGATTACACCATGCTTGACGAGCGTCTCCGCAACATAAGCGGCGCTGTAGGTCGCCCCCGTCTGGCGGTAATAGGCCGCGTAGGCGCGGATCAGCGCCGCCTGCCGCCAGTCGAGGCCCGCCGCGAGGATCAGCCCGTTGAAGCGGTCGTTCGGCACGGCATCCGCCCACACGGCGAGGAAGCCGTCCTCCAGCGCCTCGCGCCGCTCGCAAAACGTCGCCGCGTCGCCCTCGCGCAGGCGGAGGTCGATGTCGTGCAGATAGAACCGCCGCGCGCCGCCGTTGGCCTTCGGCGTAAGAAGATAGGTGCGCTCCGAAATCACGTCGAAGCCGAGATTTTCGAGGATCGGCACGCGCCGCGAAAGCGTCAGCGGCTCGTCGAGCTGTTGCAGCGTCGCCCGCACGGCATCGGGTTCAGCGTCGCCCGCGCGGTAGAGGTCGATGCCGGTCCGATGGCGTTCGTTAAGCTTTTCGAAGCGCTCTATGTCCTTCAGGGCGCGCTCGGCGTCGTTTCGCTCCTGATAGCCCGCCGGAAACGCATCGCGATATTTCTCTATCAGCGCCTGCCCGTCGCCGCCGCGCTCGGCGAGCACACGCGCGGAAAAACGATCCGCCCAGGTGGTGATGATGTCCTCGACCTTCGCTTCCAGTTCGCGCTCGTCGGGATCGAGAAGATCGCCGCCCGCTTTCCAGATTTCGACCTGAAGGCGAACCATCGCGCTTTCGGGATAATAAGGCGTCGTCTGCTCGAAGCGCCCGTCGAAGGATTCCGCGAGCATGGCTTCGATGCGCTCTCGGACGCTCGTGTTGTGCTTCTCGCGCGGCACGTAGACGAGCACCGTGACGAAGCGACGGAACTCGTCGCGGCGGACAAGCACGCGCGGGCGGGGCGCAAGCTCGGTCTTGAGGATTTCCTCGGAGATGGTGGAGAGCCGCTCGGGCGATATCTGGAAAAGCTCTTCGCGGGGGAAAGTCTCAAGGACGTTCATGAGCGCTCGGCCGGAGTGGCTCTCGGCCGGGTGGCGCGAGCGCTGAAGCACCTTCTTCACCGTGCGGCGGAGGATGGGGACATTGTTGACAGGAAGGTTGTAGGCGGTGGCGGTAAAAAGCCCCGCGAAGACGATCTGTCCGGTCACCCGGCGCTCGGCGTCGTGCAACTTCACCGCTATGGCGTCCATGTGAACGCGGCGATGCACGGTCGATTTCGCGTTCGCCTTGATGACCACCACCGGCGGCGCGTTAAGATAATAGGTGCGGCTTTCGGGCGTCAGCACGCGGGTCGGCTCGACGCGCAGCACGATGCGCTCGGGATCGCGCAGGAGGCCGAGGCTTCGCTTCGTCTGCGGGATCAGTTCGCCGCCTTTCGCGTCGTAGGCAAACTCGCGAACGCCGAGAAATATGAAATTATCCACGGCGATCCAGCGCAGGAAATCGATCCCCTCGGCGTTCGTCTGCGGCGACGCGGGCGGCGGGTTCTGCTCGATATCGGCGATCGCGGCGTGGAGGCGGTTCGTCATGGCGTGGAAGTCGCCGACCACGAGGGCCGTATCGCCAATCACGCGCCGAAGCGCCCGGTCGATGGTTTCGAACGACGGCGCGATGCCGGGCCTCGGGATCTCCAGGTGTATGACGCTTTCGCGGGCGTGGCCGTTCGGCTCGGGCGCGGCGGGCGCGAGCGCGGTCAGCAGGCCGTTGCCGTCCCGCTCGACCTCGAAGATCGGATGCGCGACCACGAAGGGGATAAGGCCAAGCTCGCGCAACTCGCCCAGCACCGAATCGAGCAGGAACGGCATGTCGTCGTTCGCGATATCGATGACGATGTGCTCTCCCTCATGCGAGGTATGGGACCGGATCGAAATCTCCGGCGCGGGCGAATGGCGGCGACACAGGTTTGCGAAGGCCTCGGCCGCGAGTGTCGTGAACGCGGCGGCTTGCCCCGACGCGAGATCGGAGCAACCCGATTCAGCCACAAGCTGCGCGGCGAAGCGGGAGGCCAGATCGTCCGTTGCGTTCGGATGGGGGCATGCCAGGACCGAAGAACCTGCGCCCGTTCGGTCTGCCTTTTGAGCCATCGAAGTCTCCATGCATGAAATCAGACCGCGCGGGGCTTGCAGGAAGCCGACCACAGTTTGATTTTTCGCAAATTTCCTGACGGCGATGCGATTGCCTGCGCCGCGCTCACCTTACATCGGCGGCGACACGGCCCTTTCCAATGGCTGAGCGGAGTCCGCGTTCCCTACTGCCCGAGAATGGCGTGCGCGGCGAAAAAGGCAGCCTCGGCGGCGAGAAGCCCGACTGCGAGCCTGCGCCCGGACAGCCAGAAGGCGACGAGCCCGGTGCCGAACGCGATAAAACGCACGGCATCGCCGACGCCCGCGAGCGCCCCCGTCGGCGACAGCAGCATGCGCGCGATGAGCGCCGCGACCAGCGCCGTCGACACGTCCTTCACCCAAAGGATGACCGCGCTTTCCGGGTCGACGCCGCGAGACAGGAGCACACCCGCGAAGCGCCAGATGTCGCTCGCCGCCGTCCCCATGATGGCAAATGAAAGCCATATCCATATGCTGTCGTGCATCGCGGCGGCCTCAGGCTTTCTCGGCGCGCGACGCCAATTTGCGCCGGAACAGCAGGAACGAGACGGTTCCGCCGACAAGCCCGCTCAGCACGAGGTCGAGGCTCGGCGTGAGCCACATGAAAAACGGCGCCATTCCGAAGCCGATGAGGATCGGCGCGAAGTCGGCGGCGGCGCGGGCGTTGGCGGACAAGCCCATGAAGAAATAGACCGGCGTGAGGAAGATCAGCGATGCGGCCACGATGGGCGGCAGCCGGTCCGCGATGAGATAGCCCGCGACGGTGCCGAGCGTGCTCACGCCGACCAGCATCGTGGTGAGGCCGAAGTAGAACGGCAGCCGCAGCCCGCGCGGGAGGAACGGCACGCGGCGCATGCTCTCGATCCACAGCGTCACCGATACAAAATGCGAGGCGAGGTAATCGACTGGCCGCGTCTCGCGTCCGCCGCGCAGATAGGGCACGAGCGCGATGGTCATCGGCAGCAGGCGCACGCCGGTGAGTGAAACCGCCAGCGCGGCCGTCCACAGCGGCATGTCGCGCCCGATCTGGTCGACGAGCGTCACCTGTCCCGGCAGCGCGTACATGAAGATCGTGGTGTAGAGCGCGAAGGCGAGGCTGACGCCGTTGCCGTGGCACAAGACGCCGAAACCGATGAACGACAGGCAAAGCACAGCGGCGGGCGCGCGGGCCGCATCGCGAAACGCCATGCGGAAGCCGGCTTCAGTGCGTGTCATGAGAGGGAAAACTCGCGGTCGCGGCTATGGGGAGCGCGACGTGTTCAGAAAGAAAAAGCAAGATAGCCTCGAAGAAAACGGCCGGATGCGGCCAACCGAACCGAACTGTGGAGCTTTATCGCTTCGATGGCATGCGTTTTCGACATCCGGGGCGACAAAGAAAACGCGTCAGGTCAGGAGCTGGAAGGTTGAATCGCAAGTGCTTGACGCAACCCCTCTGAATGATTTGAGCGGATGGCTGATGAAAGGCGCGAAGCTTGCCTCCCCGGGAAGCTTGTAGGTGGGCTTAAACGCCGATGGCGAGGCGCGCCTGTCGCTTGAGAATGATCAAAAGCGATAACACTCTCTTAGAACGGGCCATGAGGCGCGGTGCCGACAAGTGGGCCACTCTCAGGCCGGCTCGCCGACGCTGCGGTTGCTGTCCGCGCTGGCGGTCGTACGCCCGGAGGGCAGCATACGCAGCCTTTCATATCGTTCCATAAATACCTTGTGATTTTTCCTTTTCGACGCGGCGCTTATATTCATCTCCAGAGGCTACGGGACATAAACCCTTGGCGAACATGTTGAAGGAGACTTCATATGGCTAAGCTTAATTTCACCGAATGGGCAGCGATTGCATTGGCCACGGGACTTACGTTGATACCGTTAGTTCCGTATGCTGGCTGATAAACCGTCTAGACTTCCCCAAGCCTACAAGAGTTGAGCAACTCCACAAGGCCGTAGAGCGAACGCTCTGCGGCCTTCGTGATTCTGGGCGTCCGATTTGTTTAACTGGCGACCCGGTTCTCGCCAATAAACGCGCACCGCAAGACGCGCACGCACCCCATAACCGTCTCAAAAGTAAAAAGGCCGGGCGCTGAACAAGCGCACCGGCGTTGAAATTCGGTCGCCGCACGAACCCGCGGCGACCTTTTAATTTACCGCGCAGCTCAGGCGGCACCCTTCGGCAGCAGCGCCGGGCCATCGCCCTCGCTTGCCTCGGCGTCTTCCGCCTTGACCACCGGCGGCTTCGCCTCGATGACCTCGAAGGCGAGCTGCTTCTGCCCGTCCTTCTCCTCGACCACCACGCGCACCGTACCGCCGCCTTCGAGCTTGCCGAACAGCAGTTCCTCGGCCAGCGGCTTCTTGATGCTCTCCTGAATGACGCGGGCGAGCGGGCGTGCGCCATACATTTCGTCGTAGCCGTGATCGGCGAGCCATTCCATCGCTTCCGGCGTCAGTTCGATGATCACATTGCGATCCGCGAGCTGCGCTTCGAGCTGGAAGATGAACTTCTCGACCACTCTGCCGATCATCTCGCGCGAGAGGCGAGCGAACGGGATCACGGCGTCGAGGCGGTTGCGGAACTCCGGCGAGAACATGCGTTTGATCGCCTCCTCGTCTTCGCCGACGCGCTGCTGGCTGCCGAAGCCGATGGCGGGCTTCGCCATGTCGGCCGCGCCCGCGTTCGTGGTCATGATGAGCACGACGTTGCGGAAATCGACCTGCTTGCCGTTATGGTCGGTGAGCTTGCCGTGATCCATGACCTGAAGCAGCACGTTGAACAGGTCCGGGTGCGCCTTCTCGATCTCGTCGAGGAGAAGCACGCAATGCGGGTTCTGGTCCACGCCATCGGTCAACAGGCCGCCCTGATCGAAGCCGACATAGCCCGGAGGCGCGCCGATGAGCCGCGAGACGGTGTGCCGCTCCATATACTCCGACATGTCGAAGCGCAGGATCTGCACGCCGAGCAGGCTCGCGAGCTGGCGGGCCACTTCCGTCTTGCCGACACCGGTGGGGCCGGAGAACAGGTACGAGCCGATTGGCTTCTCCGCATCGCGAAGGCCCGCGCGGGCGAGCTTGATCGCGGCGGAAAGCGCATGGATCGCCTGATCCTGACCGAACACGACGCGCCTCAGATCGCCTTCGAGGTTGCGCAGCAGCTCCGTGTCCGTCTTCGACACCGTCTTCGGCGGGATGCGCGCCATGGTGGCAACGGTCGCCTCGACTTCCTTCACGCCGATGGTGCGCTTCCGCTTCGAGGGCGCCAACAGCATCTGCGACGCGCCCGTTTCGTCGATCACGTCGATCGCCTTGTCGGGGAGCTTCCGATCGTGGATGTACTTCGCGGAAAGCTCCACCGCCGCCTTGATCGCCTGGTTCGTGTACTTAATGTTGTGGAAGTCCTCGAAATAGGGCTTCAGCCCCTTCATGATTTCGATTGCATCCTCAACTGTCGGCTCGGCGACGTCGATCTTCTGGAAGCGCCGCACCAGCGCGCGGTCCTTCTCGAAGTGCTGGCGATATTCCTTGTAAGTGGTCGAACCGATGCAGCGCAGCACGCCGGATTGCAGCGCGGGCTTCAAGAGGTTCGACGCGTCCATCGCGCCGCCCGAGGTTGCGCCCGCACCGATCACGGTGTGGATCTCGTCGATGAACAGGATCGCGCCGGGATAGGCTTCGATCTCCTTCATCACCGCCTTGAGACGCTCCTCGAAGTCGCCACGGTAGCGCGTGCCAGCGAGCAGCGTGCCCATGTCAAGCGAGAAAACCGTCGCGTTGGCGAGCACCTGCGGCACCTCGCCGCGCACGATCTTGCGCGCCAGGCCTTCCGCGATTGCCGTCTTGCCAACGCCCGGATCGCCCACATAGAGCGGGTTGTTCTTCGACCGGCGGCAGAGCACCTGAATCGTGCGCTCGATCTCCTTGTCGCGGCCGATCAGCGGATCGATGCGGCCGTCCTTCGCCTTCTGGTTGAGGTTGACGCAATAGGCTTCGAGCGCATCCGTCGAGCGCTTCTTTTCTTCCGCGCCGTCGACCGTGGTGGCGTCGTCCTCAACGCCCCGCACGCCGCGCGGCTCGGACATGCCGGCACGCTTCGAAATGCCGTGGCTGATGAAGTTCACGGCGTCGAACCGCGTCATGTCCTGCTCCTGCAGGAAATATGCGGCGTTGCTCTCGCGCTCGGCGAAGACCGCGACGAGCACGTTCGCGCCCGTCACTTCCTCGCGGCCCGAGGATTGGACATGCACCACAGCGCGATGAATCACGCGCTGAAAACTAGCGGTTGGCTGCGCCTCGCCATCCTGGTCAAGGACGAGGTTGTTCAGCTCCTTGTCGAGAAATTCCGTGAGTTTGGCACGAAGCCGCTCCACATCGACGTTGCAGGCTCTAAGGACAGAAGACGCGTCGCGGTCATCCAGCAGCGAAAGGAGCAGGTGTTCCAGCGTTGCGTATTCGTGATGCCGCTCGTTGGCGTATTCGATAGCGCGATGGAGCGACTCTTCCAGGCTGTTTGAGAATGATGGCACTGCCGCACCTACTCCTTTTCCATAGTGCACTGAAGGGGATGCTGATGCTGGCGCGCGAAATTCATCACCTGAGTGACTTTCGTCTCAGCAACTTCATAGGTGTACACACCGCAGATACCGACGCCCTTCTGGTGTACATGCATCATGATGAGCGTTGCCTCCTCATGAGGTTTGTTGAAAAACCGCTCAAGCACGTAGACGACGAATTCCATCGGCGTGTAGTCGTCGTTGAGGAGGAGAACCTTGTAGAGGCTGGGACGTTTCGTCTTGGGACGAGTTTTTGTTACGGCACCTGTTTTCAGGCCGTTATCGTCCTTGAAACCGTTATTGCCCGCCATCGCAGCAACCATTCGAGACCCTATCGGAAGCCTGAACGTTTCAAGCGTCTGCCACACTGCCTGACGCCTCCAGATCGTACGCGGAAACGAGGCCATCACCTTGCATCATCCCGTTTATCGGTTTCCCCTGTCAAGGCCTCCGAAGCGCCGCGCCTCATCGAATATATGTGCGCATTTACACATTGAAAGGGTTCCACCTCATCCATCACGCAGCGGTGTTTCCAAACTCCCAAGAATGCACTCGGCCAGATCGAAATGCTACGTCTCACCTCGGTGATGGGTAAGACCGAATTAATACCCGCACAGGTATAGCAGCTTGAGCGGACAACCTTGCATTGAGGTTGATCGCCCGCGCGACGCCTTGACGCGGCGCCTTGCTGACGACACGTTTCTGGGGTTTTACACCGCCGTGATCCGACATTTGCGTTTTCAATTTCCGTGGCGAAATAGGTACTTGGCACCGAAAAGCCGGGTGCCGAAAGGCGTGGCTCCGAAAGGCAGCGGCGAAAATCCATTCGCTCGGGAAAGCATCGGTCCGCGCGCGTCGGCGGCCACGGTGGCATTGTTTCTCTGCGCAATGGCCGCCCTCTTCCTGCTCGCCGTCTCCAGTCCCGCCGAGGCTCGCCGCAGGGCCTCGCATGCGCAGTCCTATTCCACGGCCAGTTCTGCGATGGTGGTCGATTTCCACACCGGCCGCATCCTCATTTCCAGGAACGCCACCGATCCGCGCTTTCCCGCGTCCGTCACCAAGGTCATGACGCTTTACCTGCTTTTCGACGCGCTTCGCGACGGCAAGCTCAACATGAACACCAAACTGCGCGTTTCGGCCTACGCCGCGTCGCAGTCGCCGACGAAGCTCGGCCTCGATGCTGGCGACACGATCACGGTTTCCGACGTCATCGGCGCCATCGTGACGAAGTCGGCGAACGACATGGCCGTGGTGGTTGCCGAAGCGCTGGCAGGCTCCGAGGAAGAATTCGCCCGCCGCATGACGCAGAAGGCGCGCACCATCGGCATGCTCAACACGACGTTCCGAAACGCGTCCGGGCTGCCGAATTCCGAGCAGCGGACCACAGCGCAGGATCTCGTCATTCTGGCCCGCTCGGTGATAACAGACCACCCCGAGCGCTCCCGCGTCTTCTCGACGAAATATTTCCAGTACGACGGCGAGATCTACCGTAACCACAACACCATGCTGTTCTCCTACGAGGGCATGGAGGGCATGAAGACCGGCTTCACCTCGGCGTCGGGATTCAACCTGCTGGCCACGGCGCGGCGCGGCGAGAAGCGGCTCATCGCGGTGGTGCTTGGCGGATCGTCAGCGCGTGTGCGCAACGCCGCCATGCGCAACATCCTCGACGCCTCATGGTCGAAAGCCATGACGCTCACCGCCGCGAAGAAAGCGGGCGCGCTCGTGTCGTCTTTCGCCCCAAAGCAATTCGCCCAGGCCGCACCCGAAAAGCCATCGGCGGCGGATCGCAAGAGCGAGAGCCGCGCCACGGCTGAGCCGCGCCAGGTCGCGTCCGCCGAAGCCACCGCGAAGGATCCCGCTCCGGCAGCGGCACCGCAGGCGGGCGGCACGGCTCATCTGCGCCGCGTGTCGCGCTTGCCCGCCGGCGCATTGCAGCTCAAGCGCAAACCCGACGCTACGTCGAATGCGATCCTGTTCTCGTCGCTGGAAAACGGCCTCGCCGTGCGTGCCACCCGTGAGCCTGACGCATCGTCCGACGACACCTCGACGGACGAGCCCGAAGAGGCGACGGGCCGCGCCATGGTCGATCGGGGCGCGACAGCCTCGGGGGCGAAGCAGGTGGCTGTCACCATGACGTTCCCCGACCCCGGCGAAGCGCAGCCGAAAAACATGTCTGTCCATAACAAGACGGTCCGACTTCCCGAGGTCGCGCCGCTTGCAGCCGCCGCCGTTGAAGCGGACGGAGAAACGGCCGAAGCGGTCGCTACCGACAGATCGCCCCGGCTCACCGGTGTTCACGTCACGCTTGCGTCGAATGCCGCGCCGGAACCCCGGACCATCGCCACGGCTGAAGCCGGCGCCTCACGCGAGGTGGTCGATCAGCCCGGCCCATATCATGTGCAGGTGGGCGCGTTCCCCGACCACTCACAGGCGCAGCTCCGGCTCGAAAGCGTGCGTCAGACGCTCGGCCCGGCCTTCTGCAAATCCCATCCCGATTTCATCATGCCGGTCTCGCTTTCGAGCGGCGCGACGATGTTCCGCGTCCGGCTCGCGCGCTTCGACAACGAAGCGCAGGCGAAATCGGTCTGCCAGAAGCTCAAGCGGTCCGGCATCGAGTGCATGAACGTCCGCGCGCCATAAGCCGCCCTGCGCTTTTCTGTTTCACACATTCGCTGAAATGCCGCGAGGCGGCGACCTACGTTGATGGGCAGCCGAGCAGGACTGCCGTCACGCCCGCGATCTGCGCGCCGGCTGCGAAGGCACGCTTAGGGCGCTATGCAAGCGCACCCCACGCAGAGAAATAACGCGAGCCACCGCGAGCAGGCACTATCGGCAGCCTGGAGCCCCGAGCCGAGCCGCTCCCACAGCGTCCGCGAACAGTCGCCGCGCCGTCGGGATCTCCGACCGGCGCGGCCAGGCAATCAGCACTTCGGCTCGCAGCACTGCGGCTGCGACGGAGCGGGAACCCAGCGGGCGCCTTCGGGCTGGACGGCCACGCGCTCCCGCGAGAACGCAACGTAGGGCCGCTGGAAATGTGCGTAGTTCTTGTAAGGCCGCAGCAGCACGCGCCGCTCGGTCAGCGCAACCGCATCGGGTGCCACTTGCTCGGCCCAGCGGCGCCCCGGACGCACGAGCACCTGCTTTTCGACCAGAATATCCTGCGGCGGAACACGCACGCGGCAGACGGCAGCCTGCCCGCCCACGCATCGCTCGCTCCAGATCGAGCCACCGCGCTTGCGAACGCGCACCGTCACAGTCTTGTAAACGGGCGGCGTTTCGCGCCACACGACATTGCCTGCTACGGCGACCTGCTGCCGGATCACCCCATGCAGGCCCGGTCGGCGGCTCACCTCGTAGACACCCGGCTCGACGACGTCCCGGCGGATGAAGGTCCGATGAACGGGCCGCAGAGGCGCCTGCACATAGCATTCGGCCCCCGCATCGTTCGGTGCGACCACCGTCAGCACCGACAGACCGGCGAGCCCGAAGCAAAAACCCCGCGTCCAGTTTTTCATTGCAGCCGACCGCATGTTTCGCCCCCGCGATAAATTTCAACAGGAATCTATAGACACGGTTTGGGTAAATATCACGTGCCGGAAATCGATAATTTCGTTCCTATGGCCGCGCCGCAACAGGACGTTGAGCACCGCCCCCCGGACAACGCCGCGTCCGGAGGGCTTCGTGTGCACAATCAAGGGTGGGAGTGAGCGTCTCCGTTGACCTTCGTCAGGGTGGGGAACCAACCCTGGAAAGAGGAATCGAATTCGTGATAGTTGCAGGTGATCTCCTCGCCCGCAGCGATGTCACGGATAGCGTAGCCCAGTTCCGCGTCCGTGAAATCGGTATTGGGCGCTTCGCTGTGGTTCATGAAACGGCCGTTGTCCGATTCAAGAACCCAGATGCCCTTTTTCTGCATATGCGGGTAGGAATAGCGCTGAATGAAGTCCTGCATGTGCGTCGGCAGTTCTTCGATGTCGGCCTCGGTGAAGAAAACGTCAAACTTCGGCTCCAGCCGCCAGATCACGTCTCCTTTCTTGATCGGTTCGGCAGCATAAATGCCTACTCCCTCGATAGCACTGTTCGAGAGATAGGTGCGGACAAGCATCATGATTTGATTTCCCAAGATTTTTGTGAGGTTGGTTGCTTATCGAGCCTGAACGGCTATGCGCTGAATGCTTCGCGCTTCACGGCCTTCTGGCGACCTCGGCCGCGAAGGAGGCAGTCTTCTCTCACATGTGCTTTTTCAACATCCTTCAGAGGATTGGAAATAGCGCTTGATCCGGTTGCCGAAGACAACACAGGGAGCTGATGATTGCGCCAAACATTGTCATTTGCAACAAGCTTAACGTCGATGTTTACGAGACTTTGGGACCGCGTGTGAAAATCCGACTCGACCATCTTCTGGTTCAGCGCGAGCTGGCCGAAACGCGCTCGAAAGCGCAGGATATGATCCGCCGCGGCGTTATCCGCGTGCGCGGGCGCACCGATATGAAGCCGGGATTCGAAGTCTCGGACGACGAGCCGGTGGAAGTGCTTGAAAAGATGCCGTATGTCGCGCGGAGCGCCCTCAAGCTCGCAGCGGCGCTCGATGCCTTCGGCCTCGCTCCGAATGCGCGCACCTGCCTCGATGTCGGCGCCTCCACAGGCGGCTTCACCGAAGTGCTGCTTGAGCGCGGTGCAACCCGCGTCTATGCCGTGGATGTGGGCCGTGATCAGCTTCACGCGTCGCTGCGACAAAATGTCCGAGTCGTGTCGATGGAAGCGCAGGACGCGCGCTCGCTCGCCCCAGCGCTCTTCGATGCACCGATCGAGGCCGTGACCTGCGACGTGAGCTTCATCTCGCTCGAAAAGGTGCTGCCCGCCGTGCTGCCGCTCGCCGCGCCCGGCGCGTGGCTCGTCGCGCTGGTGAAGCCGCAGTTCGAGGTTGGGCGCGATGGCGTCGGCAAGGGCGGGATCGTGAAGGATGAAAATTTGCGGCGCGCGGCGGTGGAGCGCGTCATGGCATGCATCGAGGCGGAGGGTTGGCGCGTGATTGGCGCCGTCGCCTCGCCGATTAAGGGACAGGACGGCAATGAAGAAACACTCGTCGCAGCCTCGCGCGAGCGATAGCCCGCCGGAAGATCTGGAAACGCTGACGCTCGGCATCAATGCCATGGGCGCGCAAGGCGACGGTGTCGCGCGCGTTGGCGATGCTCCGGTGCACATTCCTTTCACGCTGGCGGGCGAGATCGTGCAGGCGGAGGTGGCCGGCGCCAAGGGCCGTCTCATAGCGGTGGAGGTGGCAAGCCCGGAGCGCGTCGATCCCGTATGCCGCCATTTCGGCGTATGCGGCGGCTGCGCGCTCCAGCATTGGGCAGCGACGCCCTACGACGCGTGGAAGGCCGGTCTCGTAGAGGCCGCGCTCGCGCAGGCCCGCGTCCGCGCGCCGTCGGTCGAGACGCGGAAGACCTATCCCATTTCGAGTCGCCGCCGCGCCGCATTCACCGCACGGAAAGACGAAGGCGCGCTTCGTCTCGGCTTCAACGCCGCGCGCAGCCACGATCTCGTCGACATCGAGGAATGCCCCATCCTGTCGCCACAGCTCGCCGCCGCGCTCCCGCACCTTCGCGCAGGGCTCAGGGGCGCGATGGCGGACCGCGGCGAAGCGAAAATCCAGGTCGCCGCCGTCGATAACGGGCTCGACGTCGCCATCGCCGGGCCGCGCCTCGCGAGCAGCGCCCGCCACGCCCTCGAGTCGGAGCTTCAGGCGGCCGATGCGATCCGCGCGTCATGGAATGGCGAGGCGCTCTTCATCAGCGGCGTGCCGCGGGTCGGCTTCGGCGGCGTGCGTGTGTCGCTGCCCGGAGGCGCATTTCTGCAAGCAGTCGAGGCGTGCGAGCGTGACATGGGGGCGTTCACCGTTGAAGCGCTCGACGCGGCGGGTGCGGGCAAAGGGCCGGTGTGCGACCTGTTCGCGGGGCTTGGGGCGTTCACCTTTCCGGTGGCCACCCGCGCCTCTGTGACGGCCTATGAAGACAATGCCGCCGCCGTCGCAGCACTGTCGGCCGCCGCGAAGGAATCGAAGGGCCTCAAGCCCGTGAAGGCCATCCGCCGCGACCTGTTTCGCAGTCCGCTCGGGTTTCAGGAATTGAACGCTTTCGCGGCCGCCGTGCTCGATCCGCCGCGCGAAGGTGCGGAAGCGCAGGCGCGCGCGCTCGCCCAATCGAAAATCCCCGCCGCCGTGATGCTGTCCTGCAATCCCGCCACCTTCGCGCGCGACGCCGCCATTCTTGCGGAAGGCGGGTTCGAACTGACGCGCCTCGCGGCCTTCGACCAGTTCCGCTACTCGGCGCATGTGGAGGTGGCGGCGCTTTTCCGGCGTCCACGCACGAAAAAGGGCAGGCTTTCGCCCGCCCTTCGCTGAGGCCGTGGTCAGGCTGGGGGGCTGCGTTACGCAGCCGCCTCGACCTTCGAGGCCGCGTCACCCTCGATCACGCGAGGCTGGGGAGCGCCCTTCGTGATCTGGATCGTGCGCGGCTTCATTGCCTCGGGCAGTTCGCGCTTCAGATCGACGTGCAGAAGCCCGTTCTCAAGCGCGGCGGCGGACACCTCGACGTAGTCGGCAAGCCGGAAACGGCGCTCGAAATTACGCGCGGCGATGCCCTGATGAATGTAGGCGCGAGCGGCGGGTTCACCCTTCTTTTCGCCGCGGATGGTAAGAGTGCCCTCCTTCACGTCGATGGAGAGGTCATTCTCGCCAAAACCGGCGACGGCCATGGTAACGCGATAGACATTCTCGCCCAGTCGTTCGATGTTGTAGGGCGGGAAGCCGCTTTCGCTTTCGAGGCCAGAGAGCTGGTCAAGCACATTAGCCAGGTGATCGAAGCCGATCGCGGACTTATACAGGGGAGAGAGATCAAGACGACGCATGTGTGTTCTCCTTATCAAGCGAGAAGTTTCCTCCGCCTTAAAGGCCGGAGCGTATGTTTGCAGCCGATTGGCCTGCACCCGTAAATTTATTTCGGACATCTTCGCTGTCAAGGGGTGCTTGAGCAGCGCTATGCGCATGCGATAGAGTTTTTCCACGAACAGCGAGGACGGCTCGACATGATCGGCTCGGATATGGCGACTCACGGCGTTTCACCGGCAGCCGAATTGATCGGCATCACCCGCAATCCCGTGCCGGGCGGCGCCATATGCGGCACGTTCGCTTCGCGCGACGGCTTGCAGATTCGCTATGCCCGGTGGGACACGACGGCCGAGCGACGCATCGGTACGGTCTGTCTTTTCCACGGGCGCACGGAGTTCATCGAGAAATATTTCGAGACCATCGGCGACCTGCGCCGCAGGGGCTTCGCCGTCGCGACCATGGACTGGCGCGGGCAGGGCGGCTCCTCGCGCATGCTGAAGAACCGCTCCAAGGGCCACGCCGAGAACTTCGCGCAATTCGACGACGACGTTCGCCGATTCATGTCGAGCATCGTGCTGCCGGACTGCCCCCCGCCCTATTATTGCCTCGCGCATTCGATGGGCGGACACCTCGTGCTACGTCTCGCGCAAACGAAGGTTTGCTGGTGGGATCGCATCGTGCTCACCGCGCCGATGATCGATTTCGCGCAGACCGAGAAGCGCAAGGGGCTTATCGGCCTGGGTGCCGAAGTGCTGACGCTGCTTGGCTTTGGCGACAGTTTCATTCCGGGCGGCAAGGCTCAGCTTTGGGAGCGCGCGCCGTTCGACGGCAACCCGCTGACGTCGGATCGGCTGCGATACGAGCGCGCGCAAGACGTGCTTCGCGCGTCGCCGGGGCTCGGCATCGGCGCGCCGACTATCGGCTGGGTACAGGCCGCCTGCGCCTCCGTCGCGACGCTCGCCTCGACGGCATTCATGGAGAGCATCCGCGTGCCAACCCTGATTGTCGCGGCGAGCAACGATCAGATCGTGTCCAACACTGCGATGGAGCGTTTCGCGAGCCACGTGAAGAACTGCCGCCTCATCGTCGTTTCGGGCGCGCGCCACGAGATCCTCATGGAGCGTGACCAGCTCCGCGACCAGTTCTGGGCTGCGTTCGACGCCTATGTTCCGGGCTCGACGCTGCTGCCGCGACGGCTGGAGCAGCCTGAAATCGCGCTTTGAGCAACCGATCCTTCACATGCCGCGGAAGCGACCGATGTCGAGCGGCGTCTGGCCCGCCGATGATGCGACGCCGCGCATCGGGGGGCGCGGCTGAGAAAAGGATCTTCGCCGACGTTTCCGCAGCGCGGAACCGAAAGCAACGGTTCCGTCTTTTCCGCTGGCCATCGGCAGCGCAACCTCTTCGAGCGGGTTCTTTCAACAAAGAGTTCTGCGGCATCGCAACCCGCTACTCAAGACCCCGCCAACTTCGTCGCCGCTGTAAAGCTCATCGCCTGGCGCTCTGCTGCAGTTTATAAGTCACGGCACAAGTCACAGTTTGCGATAAGAACGCCGATCAAGCACAGCGAGACCCTTCCCTTCGATGAAGGTGAGACTCGCATATGGAAAACGCACCGTACCACTGCCCTGCCCTCACCGCTCATCTCGATGGTTCCGATGAAGACTGTCCAAGCCGATTTCCGCGATCCGACGCTTACGGCCGATCAAGCTCGCGCAGCACTGGATCTGAGGCCGCACCCCGAGGGCGGCCATTACCGCGAATTGTGGCGGGATGCGCCGCCGCACGGAGAGCGCGGGGCCGCGAGCGCGATCCTGTTTTTGCTGGCGGCGGGCGAGCGCTCGCACTGGCATCGCGTCGATGCGGCGGAGATCTGGATCTGGCAGGCGGGCGCGCCGCTGGCGCTCGGCATTGCTCACGCGGATGGCAGGCGCGAGACGCTCACTCTCGGCCCGAACGCGGGCGGCGGCGAAGCGTTTCAGGGTGTCGTGCCGGCATTCGCATGGCAGGAGGCTGTCAGCCTAGGCGCGTGGACGCTCGTGAGTTGCATCGTGGCGCCCGCGTTCTGTTTCGAAGGCTTCGAACTCGCGTCGCCGGGATGGTCGCCGGACGCGGCCTGAACCGACGACAAAAGAAAAGGACGAGGCGGCGGCCTCGTCCTTCGCACTTTAACTTTTGCGCGGACCGCCCCGGCTTAATGCGGGAGGCCGCTGCCATCCGCCACCGACGGTTGGCCAATCTCCTTCATCTTCGCCGCAGCGAGCGCCGCCGCCTCGTCCCATTCGATGGGATCGAGCTTGCGGGTGAGCGCAATCGCCAGCACTTCGTCCATCCGCGCGACCGGTATAATCTCAAGCCCGTTCTTCACATTGTCGGGGATTTCCGCGAGGTCTTTCGCGTTTTCCTCCGGGATGATGACGCGCTTGATGCCACCGCGAAGCGCCGCGAGCAGCTTCTCCTTGAGGCCACCGATGGGCAGCACGCGACCACGCAACGTGATCTCACCCGTCATGGCCACGTCGCGGCGAACCGGGACGCTCGTCAGGATGGACACGATGGCCGTGACCATCGCAACGCCCGCCGAGGGGCCGTCCTTCGGCGTCGCGCCTTCCGGCACGTGCACGTGGATGTCGCGCTTGTCGAAAAGCGGCGGCTCAATGCCGAAGGCGACGCAGCGGCTGCGGACATACGCGTTCGCGGCCTGGATCGACTCCTTCATCACGTCGCGCAGGTTGCCGGTGACGGTCATGCGGCCCTTGCCGGGCATCATGACGCCTTCAACCGTAAGCAACTCGCCGCCGACTTCCGTCCAGGCAAGGCCCGTAACGACGCCGACCTGATCCTCAAGCTCGGCCTCGCCATAGCGGTATTTCTGCACACCAAGGAAGTCGCGCAAGTTGTCGAGCGTGACATTCACCTTGACCTGCTTGCCGCTTTCGATCTGCTTCACGGCCTTACGCGCAAGCTTGGCGATCTCGCGTTCGAGACTGCGCACGCCAGCTTCGCGGGTGTAGCGGCGGATGATCTCCACGATGGCTTCGTCGTCAACCGACCACTCGCCCGGCTGAAGGCCGTGAGCCTCCATCTGGCCGCGCAGAAGATGGCGCTTCGTGATTTCGAGCTTCTCGCTTTCCGTGTAACCCGCGAGCCGGATGATCTCCATACGGTCGCGCAGCGCCGGCGGAATATCGAGCGTATTCGCCGTCGTCACGAACATCACGTTCGACAGGTCGTAATCGACTTCGAGGTAATGATCGTTGAACTCGTGGTTCTGTTCCGGGTCCAGCACCTCCAGCAGCGCCGACGCCGGATCGCCGCGGAAGTCCATGCCCATCTTGTCGATTTCGTCGAGAAGGAAGAGCGGGTTGGTCTTCTTCGCCTTGCGCATTGACTGGATGACCTTGCCGGGCATCGAGCCGATATAGGTGCGCCGGTGCCCGCGGATCTCCGCCTCGTCGCGAACGCCGCCAAGCGACATGCGCACGAATTCGCGCCCCGTAGCCTTCGCGATGGACTTGCCGAGCGAGGTCTTGCCGACGCCCGGAGGGCCGACGAGGCACAGGATCGGGCCTTTCAGCATGTTCGTGCGCTTCTGAACCGCGAGATATTCGACGATGCGTTCCTTCACGCGCTCAAGGCCGTAATGATCCTCATCGAGCACGGCTTGCGCCTCGTCGAGATCCTTCTTGACCTTGCCCTTCACGCCCCACGGGATCGACAGCAGCCAGTCGAGGTAATTGCGCACCACCGTCGCTTCGGCCGACATCGGGCTCATCTGCTTGAGCTTCTTCAGCTCGGCGATGGCCTTGTCCTTGGCTTCCTTCGACAGCTTGGTGTTCTCGATCTTCTCCTCGAACTCGGAAATATCGTCACGCTCGTCGGAATCGCCGAGTTCCTTCTGAATGGCCTTCATCTGCTCATTCAGATAGTACTCGCGCTGGGTCTTCTCCATCTGGCGCTTCACGCGGCTGCGAATCTTGCGCTCGACCTGAAGCACGGAGATTTCGCTCTCCATGAGCGTGAAGACGCGTTCCAGCCTTTCCGAGACGGACAGAAGCTCAAGGATTTCCTGCTTGTCGCCGATCTTGATGGCGAGGTGCGAGGCAATCGTGTCGGCGAGCTTCGAATAGTCTTCGATCTGGCTGAGCGTGCTCAAGACCTCGGGCGAGATCTTCTTGTTCAGTTTGACGTAATTCTCGAACTGGCTGATCGCCGAGCGCGCAAACGCCTCGATCTCGTCCTGGTTGCCGAGCGTTTCTTCGATGCGTTCGACTTCCGCCTCGAAATAGTTGTCGTTCGGAACAAAACCCTTGATGCGAGCGCGCGTCGTCCCTTCGACCAGAACCTTCACGGTTCCATCCGGCAGCTTCAGCAGCTGCAGCACGGTGGCGAGCATGCCCATCGTGTAGATGGCGTCGGGCTCTGGATCGTCGTCGCCCGCGTTCTTCTGCGCGGCGAGCAAGATTTGCCGGTCTGTGCGCATCACCTCGTCGAGGGCGTTGATGGATTTCTCACGCCCTACGAACAGCGGCACGATCATGTAAGGGAAAACGACGATATCCCGAAGCGGAAGCACGGGAAAGATCTCGCCCTGACCCGTTGCCGTGGGATGGTCCGAAGTTGGATTCGTCATGTCGCTCTCCTCAATCCGACAGCGCAAACGCCCGCTGTCATCATCCTGTAGCAGCCGGAGATCCCGGCCTTATGGCCGCCACCCGCGTCTTACCGCCGCTCATCCGACAGTACATGCCGCATAAGCCGACAGTCCAGAGCGCAGTTATCAAGACGTTAATCGCCGCAATTAAGGCAGCGCCGCAGACGGCGCTGCCTGTGCTTGGTGGGGTCCGATGAAAAATTCTTTGGGACAGGTTTGCGATTAACAAACCGTGTCATCCGGCACTTGTCGATTCATCTAGTCGCTCGGCGTAGATCCGCAAGGGCTTGGCGTTCCCTTCGATCACTTCCGGGCTGATCACGACTTCCTCAACGCCTTTCAGGCTCGGAAGCTCGAACATGCTGTCGAGCAGGATCGCTTCCATGATCGACCGGAGGCCGCGGGCGCCAGTCTTGCGCTCGATGGCCTTGCGGGCGACGGATTTGAGCGCTTCGTTGGACAGCGTGAGTTGCACGCCTTCCATGTCGAAGAGCCGCTGATACTGCTTCACGAGCGCGTTCTTGGGCTCGGAAAGGATTTTCACGAGCGCCACTTCGTCGAGGTCTTCGAGCGTTGCGAGAACGGGCAGCCGACCGATGAATTCCGGTATGAGGCCGAACCTCAGCAGGTCTTCCGGCTCCACCCCGCGCAAAATCTCACCGGTGCGCCGGTCGTCCTCGGAGGTCACCTTCGCGCCGAAACCGATCGAACTCGATTTGCCGCGCTGGGCGATGATCTTCTCGAGGCCGGAGAACGCGCCGCCGCAGATGAACAGGATGTTCGTCGTATCGACTTGCAGGAACTCCTGCTGCGGGTGCTTGCGGCCGCCCTGCGGGGGAACGCTTGCAACCGTGCCTTCCATGATCTTGAGTAGCGCCTGCTGAACGCCCTCGCCCGACACGTCGCGCGTGATGGACGGGTTGTCCGACTTGCGGCTGATCTTGTCGACTTCGTCGATATAGACGATGCCGCGCTGCGCCCGGTCGACGTTGTAATCCGCCGCCTGAAGCAGTTTCAAGATGATGTTTTCGACATCCTCGCCGACATAGCCCGCCTCGGTCAGAGTCGTGGCGTCGGCCATGGTGAAGGGCACGTCGAGGATGCGCGCAAGCGTCTGCGCGAGCAAAGTCTTTCCGCAACCGGTCGGACCGATCAGCAGAATGTTCGACTTCGCCAGCTCCACGTCGTTATTCTTCGCGGAGTGGTTGATGCGCTTGTAATGGTTATGGACAGCGACCGAAAGAACGCGCTTCGCATAGTCCTGCCCAATCACGTAGTCGTCGAGGACCGTGCAAATTTCCTGAGGTGTCGGCACGCCGTCACGGGACTTCACGTAGGAGTTCTTGTTCTCCTCGCGAATAATATCCATGCAGAGTTCGACGCACTCGTCGCAAATGAACACCGTAGGCCCTGCAATAAGCTTGCGGACTTCGTGCTGGCTCTTGCCGCAGAACGAGCAGTAGAGCGTATTCTTGGAGTCGTGACCCCTGCTTTCTTTCGTCATTGACCTACCTTAGCACCCACATGCGCGAATGTGGCGATGGATTGTGCCTGACTGATGACGTGAACAACCGGAGTTCCCGATTTATTCCGCACCCGCTAAGCCCCCAAATCCGCCGCCCTCCTTGCATGCTTCCCCACAGTCTTACGGCTTCTGGGGAGATTGTCCATAGCTTCGATTCGCAACTCGCCCGAAGGCCGTCTGGCACGTTGGACTGCTTATGCTTTCCAGTCCGTTAAAGATCCTGCCCGGATCTGAACGTGCCCGTGAAGCTCTAGGTCGGTCACGAACGTCCCGGATTTCCTGTTTCTTCAGCAGCCGCGCGTTTCGTCAGAACCTCATCGATAATGCCGAACGCTTTCGCCTGCTCTGGAGACATGAAGTGGTCACGGTCCAGGGTACGTTCAATGACTTCGTATGGCTGCCCTGTGTGCTTGACATAGATTTCATTAAGCCGCCGCTTCGTTTTCAGAATGTCCTCGGCGTGCCGCTCGATGTCGCTCGCCTGCCCCTGGAAACCGGCCGACGGCTGGTGCACCATCACGCGAGCGTTCGGCAGCGCCCAGCGCATGCCCGGCTCGCCCGCCGCGAGAAGCAGAGACCCCATCGAAGCCGCCTGCCCGACGCAAAGCGTGGAGACCGGCGGGCGGATGAATTGCATCGTGTCGTACATCGCGAGGCCGGAAGTGACGTGGCCGCCGGGCGAGTTGATGTAAATGTTGATCTCCTTCTTCGGGTTCTCGGATTCGAGAAACAGAAGCTGCGCGATCACCAGCGAGGCCATGTTGTCCTCGACGACGCCGGTCAAGAAGATGATGCGCTCTTTCAGGAGGCGGGAATAGATGTCGAAAGCGCGCTCGCCGCGATTGGTCTGCTCGACGACCATGGGAACGAGTTGGCTGGTATAGAATTCAACGGGATCGCGCATGGGCTTACTCCAGGCCGTGAGGAGCCGAGGAAGGCTTCGTTCTGAGGAAAGCCCGCAGCACGTGTGGCGCGGGCGCGAGCGAAGCCGGTGGCTTGTGAATTTGAGGCGGCACACGAGGCGCCGCCGTCATAGATGGGATGATTTGAGCGCTAGCGCAACCGGTCGGTAGCGCTAGCGTCCATTGGAAGCCGATCCCGTGTGAACACGAACGCGATCCATCTCGCATCATCCGCGCGTAAACTTGCGCGGCCCTGCTCAGCTGTGCTTGTGCCCGGCGTGATCGTGGTCGTGATCGTGATCGTGGTCGCAATCGGGACCGTGCACGTGCTCGTGTTCCTCTTCGATACCGCCGTCGAACAGCGATTGCTCGCGCTCAAGCTCCGCCAGCGACTTCATCAAATCTTCGGGAGAAACCTTGTTCTCTTCCGTTTTGACGAGTTCGAGCACGAAGGTGATCACCTTGTCCTCGTAGACCGGCGCGCGCAGTTCGTTCAGCGCCTGCGGGTTCTTGCGATAGAACTCGATGACCTCGCGCTCCTGTCCGGGGAACTGACGCGCGCGGTCGATCATGGCGCGGCGAAGTTCGTCGTCGAGGATCTTGATCTCGTTCTGATTGCCGATCTCGGAGAGCACGAGACCGAGGCGCACGCGGCGCTCGGCGAGCTTCTGATATTCGGCGCGCGCTTTTTCTTCGGTCGAGCCTTCGTCCTCGAAGGTCTTCTTCGCCTGTTCGAGCTGACGCGTGATGCCGCGCCAGATGCCGTCGAACTCGCTCGTTACGAGCGAGGGCGGCAACTCGACCGCATGACGCTCATCCAGCGCGTCGAGCAGTTCCTTCTTGAGCTTCGCGCGCGAGGCGTCATCAAGCTCCTTGCGAAGCTGGCCACGCACAGCGTCTTCGAGCTTCGCGAAAGACTCAAGCCCAAGCGTCTTCGCGAATTCGTCGTCCGCCTTCGCGTCGACCGGCTTTGAGACGTCCTTCACGGTCACGTCGAAGACCGCGTCCTTGCCTGCGAGATGCGGTGCCTGGTAGTCCTCGGGGAACGTCACCTTGACGTCGCGCTGATCGGCCGCCTTCGCGCCGATCAGGCCATCCTCGAAGCCCGGAATGAACCGGCCGGAGCCGAGCACGAGGAATGCATCCTCCGCCGCGCCGCCCTCGAAGGGTTCGCCGTCGATGCTGCCCTTGAAGTCGATGGTGAGGCGGTCGCCGGCTTCAGCCGCGCCGTCCTTCGTCTCATAGGCCACGTTTGCCTTGAGAAGGCGATCGATCGCGCCCTTGACGTCCTCTTCCTTCGGATCGGCGACGTCCTTCGTCAGCGTAATCGCCTTGAGGTCCGTCAGTTCGATCTTCGGCAACACCTCGAACGCCATCGTATATTCGAGGTCGCCCGTGCCATCGAGCATGCGCTCAATGACGTCCTTGTCTTCCGGCAGCTTGATGTCCGGTTGGAAGGCAGGCCGCTCCTTGCGCTCCTCAAGCACCTTCGCGCTCGATTCGCCGACGGTCTCCTCCAGCACTTCGGCCAGGACCGACCTGCCGTACATCTGGCGCACATGCGCGATCGGCACCTTGCCGGGGCGGAAGCCGTTGAGCTTCACCTTGGACGTCAGGTCCTGGAGCTTCGATTCGACCTTCACCTTCAGATCGGCGGCGGGTACGACGACCTTCAATTGGCGTTTCAGCCCGTCTGAAACAGTCTCTGTAACTTGCATTGTCCGGAATCTCGTTGGCCGTTGTTCGGCGAAGTTTTTCGAAGCAACGGGAATCGTTGCCGCGGGCGCATTCGCCCCGCATCTAGACGTGTGAAATTGCATATCGCAGCCCAATCCACAAGGGCTGCATCAATCACCCGTGGAAAAAACCACAACGTTCGGTCACACTTGAACATGCCCGAAGGTATCCTTGCTCGGACCTCTTTCGACCTGAAGGTGTTGTCTGGCGGCGATTTCGAGCCGAAACTCAAGAGCCGGGAGCATCCTTGTCGGGACCAGAAGCCGCAACGGCGCAGACATTTTTCCACGGCGCTCTCGCAAGACGCCTCGACCGGGCGAGCCGCGCGCTCCTCGAACCCGAAGACGGGCGCGCGGTGGATTTCCGGCGACCGGCGGGCGAGGCGGCGCTGGGCCAGCCGACGCAAGTCTCGTGGCGCATCTTCAAGAACCCGCTCACCGTCTTCATCGGCGGGATGGCGGCGGTGATCCTCGAACTCGCGGAACCGCGCGTGCGCACCGGCGTGTGGGAGCACACGTCCTTTCGCAAACAGCCGCTGCGACGCCTCCGCCGTACCGGGCTCGCCGCGATGCTGACGGTGTACGGCCCAGCGAGCGCCGCGCAGGCGATGGTCGCGGGCGTTCGCCGCATGCATGCCCGCGTGCAAGGCGCAACGCCCGACGGCCAGCCTTACCGCGCCGACGACCCCGACCTTCTGAACTGGGTGCAGGCAACAGCCGCGTACGGCTTCCTGCAAGCCTATCACGCTTATGCCGCGCCCCTCTCGCAGGCCGCCCGCGACCGCTATTATCGCGAGGGCGAAACCGCCGCGAGCCTCTACGGGGCGACACACCCCCCGACCTCCGAGGCGGACCTCAACGCGGCGTTCGCGGCCATGCTGCCGCGCCTCGAACCGTCGCCGATCACCTTCGAGTTTCTCGATATCATGCGCACAACCCGCATCGTGCCGCCAGTGTCGCGGGTGCTCACGCCCGCCGCATATCTGGCGCAGCCGATGTTCGTGCGCGCCGCCGTGAGCCTCACGCCGCCCGAGATCCGCGAACGCCTTGGCCTCGGCGCATCATACGGGCTGCGGCCCTTTGAACGCACGCTCCTTCGGCAGGGCGGCGCGCTCGCGGATCGCATCGTGCTTCATTCGAGCCCGGCCGTGCAATCGTGCCAGCGCCTCGGGCTCCCCGCCGACTTCCTTTATACGTCGCGCTAGCGTCATACGTCGCACTAAAGTCAGGCTGCTTCGAGGAACGAGGGCAATTCCACATCCGGCAGCGGCTTCGCCATCACCTCAAGGATGGTCGCCTCTGGCACGCCCAGAACGGAAAGCGCAGTGCTGATGATCCGGTCGGCGTAATCGTCGTCCACCTCACCCGAAACGAGCTTCAGCGTCGCCAGCAGCAGGAGGCCGGCGACGGTTTCGCGCGCCATGTCGACATCGGCGTGCTTGAACACGCCCTCTTCGACGCCCGCCGCCACGGCCCGCCGGATTAGATCGGCGATGCCGAAGCGGAAGTCGTTGCCCGCAAGCACCGCGCGTATCATGAACCAGCCCCACATGCGATCTGTCTTCGCGACGCGCAGCCAGACGCGCACATCGTTGGCGAAGGCTTCGACGCGATTGCTTGTGAGGCCGTCGAGGCTTTCATACATACCTTTCGTATGCAGGCGAAATGCCTCGATGGCCGCGCTCACGATGGCTTCCTTGGAGGGAAAATGATTGTAAAAGGAGCCGTAGCCGACGTCTGCCCGCGCGGTGATGTCCTGAATGACAAGCCCTTCGAGGCCGCGCTCCGCGACGATTTCATATGTCGCCCGCATGAGTTTGCGACGCGTGTCCTCCCTGCGCCGGTCGGTCCGGCTCTTGAGAAGGCGACGGCCCGAAGCGTTTTCTTCAAGGGCGGGCAGTGCAGACTTGACCAATATCAATGCTCCTTTGACTAAAGTTTATGGGACACGACTCTGAGACTTTTTTATGAACCGCGTGCGCGGGCTTGGAAGTGCGATCTTTCGCGTGACATGCTCCGCGCCTCTAAGCCTCACGCGGCAGGCGAAACAGGCGCGCATCGCGTTATCAGAAAACCGCGTATAATGCAGGCGCGATGATGCGCCCGAAGACCATCGGCGGCGAAGCCCTTTCCAGCTCCGGAGATATGAGACGTGCTTAGAATCGTCGGTGTAACGGGAAGCGTTTCCTCACCCTCGCGGACGCGCGCCGTCGTCGAGGCGACGCTCGCGCGCATCGGCGATGCGCCCGACGTCGAGCGAACGCTCATTGATGTGGCGGAGCTTCTGCCGTGGCTCGCCATCCGCTGCCGTGACGAAGCGTCGCCGCCGATCCTCCACGCGCTCGACGCCATCGAAGGCGCAGACCTGCTCATCGTCGGCACGCCTGTCTACAAAGGCTCCTACACGGGCATGCTGAAGCACCTCTTCGACCTCCTCAACTACCCTGCCCTGTTCAAGACACCCGTCGGCCTCATCGCGGTCGGCGGCAGCGATCGGCACGCGCTCGTCATTGAACATGAGCTTCGCCCGCTGTTCGGGTTCTTTGGCGCCAAGACGCTGCCCACCGGCATCTTTTTGTCGGACAAGACCATCGAAGGCGGGCGCGTCACCGACGACGCGGCGAACGCGCGCCTTGACCATCTCGTGGGCGAAGCGGTGCACGAACTCGATCTCGTCCGCCTGAGAAAAGCCAAGGCGTCCACAAATTAACGAGTCGTCCTCAAAAAGCCCCGAAGATCGTGGACGGCAAGCGTCCATTATCCGAGGAACGTCATGGTCATCAATGGCAGGCTGAGGTGGAAGCTCCTCATAGGGCTTATCGCAGCAATCGCCTTCGACACGATGCTTCAGATCGTGTGGAAGACCGCAGTCGTCGACACGCCCGAAGTGAACCTCTCCGTGTCGGCGTCGTTCGCGGCTTTTTTTGCAAATCCGCTATTCATCGGCGTCATCGCCATCATGACGCTGCAATTCTTCAATTGGCTCATGGTGCTGGGTGAGGCCGATCTCTCCTACGCGAAGCCCATCGCCTCGCTGAGTTTCGCTTCGGTGCCGATCATGTCCGTTCTGCTCCTGCATGAAAACTTCGATGCGGTGGAAGTGGCGGGCGTCATCTGCGTGATCGCGGGCGTCTTCTTCATCAGCCAGACAAAGCCGCTCACAAGCGAAACGAAACTCACATCCCGGCCCGAAGCATCATGAACGGCACCACACTCGGAATTCTGCTCGTCGTCCTCTGCGCCCTTCTCGAAGGCATCGGACAGGTGTTGCTCAAGAAGTCCACCATGACGAAAGTGCGCTGGTTCATGTGGATTTCGGCCGGCGTGATCGCGCTCGCCGCCGAGGCGCTGATCTACACCGAGGCGCTGAAACTGCTCGATGTGAGCGTCGCCTTCACCATCTGCAGCCTGAACCTCATCGCCATCACCATCCTCTCGCGGTTCATCCTTCGCGAAGAGGTCACGCGCACCCGTTGGATCGGCGTCGGCCTGATCTTCGTCGGCGCGGCGCTGGTCATGACGCGCGCCTAGTGGAGCGAATTTGACATTTGAGTCCCCGTTTCCGCGAGCTCTCGCTCAAATGTCAAATTCAAAAGCTCCACTAAAATCATCACGTTGCTAGTGGTCCTTGTGATTCCGACATTTGCTCACGAGGTGCTGCGAACGGATGCAAATGTCGCAATCGGACCACTAGTGCTCCGGCGCAGACGTGAGCGCACACCTTAGCGTCGTGGCCCGCCTTGATTTACGGCGCGCGGTGTTCGGACCGTGAATGCCGGTTCGCGAGAAAACGCAAGCGGTGGACCGTCGTTCGAACGACGCTCGAAAGCGGGCTTCCGCACAAACGCCACCGCGCTCCTTCCCCCGCCGATCGCAGGAGTGTCACAACCGGGCTGGGACGTCAGCCTGCGCTGGCAACTTGGCTCGTGGGGCTGCTTTTGACGCGTTACCAATTGCATGCAATGACTACACAGCCTGCCCGCACCGCATGCAATGGCAGCATATTAAATATAGCATTGCATACATTCTTCAGAGACGTTGTTAACACATTAGCCTCACTCGCTTTTTTACGAGACGGTTGTCTTCAGCGTCTCCCGCGTGGTTGCTAATGAAAAAGACCAGCAGCAGGACGTGACACCATGTCAGGAACCAACCATCTTTTTTCCGAGTTGCGCGCGAATTGGACCGATCTCGACAAGGTCGCGCTGGAGACGAATGACGGTCGTCAGTTCCGCTATCGCGACATCCTCGCGCTGACGGCGCGTTTCGCGAACGCCCTCGTGGCGGCAGGCGTCAAGCCGGGCGACCGCGTGGCCGTGCAGGTGGAGAAGTCACCCGAGGCGCTGTTCCTCTATCTCGCCTGTGTTCGCGCCGGTGCCGCCTATCTTCCGCTGAACACGGCCTACACGGATGCTGAGCTTGAGTATTTCCTCGGCGACGCGGAGCCGACAGTGTTCGTCGCCCGCCCGACGCACGCCAGCGCGCCCGCGCTGTGCACGAAAACGGGCGTTGCGGGCTGCTATACGCTCGGTGCCGACGGCGACGGCACGCTGATCGAGCTTGCCGCCGACAAGGCCGAAACCTTCGAAAACATCGCGCGCGGCCCGGACGACCTCGCCGCGATCCTGTACACCTCGGGCACCACGGGCCGCTCCAAGGGCGCGATGACGACGCATGAGAACCTCGCCTCGAATGCGCGCGCGCTCGCCGAATACTGGCGCTTCACCGACCGGGACGTGCTGCTTCACGCGCTGCCGATCTTCCACACGCATGGCCTGTTCGTCGCCTCGAACGTTATCTTCCGCTCCGGCGCGTCGATGCTGTTCCTGCCGAAGTTCGACCCGAACGAGGTGTTCCGCCTGCTGCCCCGCGCGACCACGATGATGGGCGTGCCGACCTTCTACACGCGGCTCATCGACGACGCGCGCCTCTCCCGCGAGACGACGAAGGAGATGCGGCTGTTCATCTCCGGCTCGGCGCCGCTCCTCGCCGACACGCACCGCGCCTTCGAGGAAAAGACCGGCCACCGCATCCTCGAACGCTACGGCATGACCGAGACGAACATGATCACGTCGAACCCGTATGACGGCGAGCGCGTGCCGGGTGCGGTCGGCTTCCCGCTGCCGGGCGTGTCGGTGCGCATCGCGAACCCGGAGACGGGCGAGCTTCTTGGCGCGGACGAAATCGGCATGATCGAGGTGACCGGCCCGAACGTGTTCATCGGGTACTGGCGCATGCCCGAGAAAACGGCGTCCGAGTTCCGCGACGGCTGGTTCATCACCGGCGACCTCGGCAAGATCGACGCGACGGGCTATGTGCACATCGTCGGGCGCGGCAAGGATCTCGTGATTACGGGCGGCTACAACGTCTATCCGAAGGAAGTTGAAAGCGAGATCGACGCGCTGCCGGGCGTGTTCGAGAGCGCCGTCATCGGCGTGCCGCACCCGGATTTCGGCGAGGGTGTCGTCGCAGTCGTGGTGAAGACGAAGGACGCCGCCATCGACGAGAAGGCGATCCACGACGCGCTGAAGGTGAGACTCGCAAACTACAAGCTGCCGAAGCGCGTGTTCTTCGTGGACGACCTGCCGCGCAATACCATGGCGAAGGTGCAGAAAAACGTGCTGCGCGACGCGCACAAGGATCTTTTTGTGCGCTGACGGCGCCCGCTCCGGCGGCACCCGCAAAAAGAAAAATCCCGTGCGCGCCGTACTGGAAGGGGACAGGGCGCGTCACGGGATTCAGGGCGAAGGGCTGCCCCTTCGCGTTCGCGCCATCTCCCTGCCACGGGAAAACGGCGGCGAAATATTTCGGATCGGAAATCGGGAGACAGAAGGAAGAGGGAGGGAAGCGGATACCGGGTGCGCCGGTACCCGCGTTTTCAATTACGAGCCGAGGAGCGGAGCCGGATCGACGGGCTTCGCATTCTTGCGGATCTCGAAGTGGAGCTGCGGCTGGCTCGCGTCGCCGGTCGAACCGGCCTTGGCAACCACCTGCCCGCGCTTCACCACATCGCACTTCCTGACCATGATCTCGTCCGTGTGGGCGTAAGCCGTGACGAACTCGTCGGCGTGGCGGATCAGGATCAGATTGCCGAAGCCCGGCAGTTCGTCGCCGACATACGCCACGACGCCATTCTCGGCGGCCTTGATCGGCGTGCCCTTCGGCACGGAGATCGTGAGACCCTCGTTCACGCTGCCGTCATGCTGCGGACCGAACTGACCGATGATCATGCCTTCCACCGGCTTGCGGAAGCTCTTGCCCATGCGCGGCAGCGGATTGGCAAGCGCGGCCTCGCAGGTCGGTTCCTGCTTGGCCGACGTCATCTTGACGTCGGGCGCGGGCGCGGCCTTCAGCGGGTTGTTCGCATCGGCCATCTGCGGCTGAGCGGGTTCCGGCGCGGGCTGAGCATCAGCTTGACGCTGCTGTGGGCCAGCAATCGGCGCTTCCGGCTTGACGCCATTCGACGCGATTTCCTGACGCGGCGCTTCGCGGCCGGGGATCGCAAGCGTCTGGCCCACCTTGATAAGCCGCGCATTCGCGATGTTGTTCGCTTCGAGAATCTGCTTCTCGCTAAGCCCATATCCGCGAGCGATGGCGGCAACCGTCTCGCCCTTCTTCACCACATGGCAGCCGTCGCCCTGGCATCCAACCGGCTGAGCCTTCGGCGCGTCATCCTTGGTCATCTTGGCCGGATCGGAGCCGGGGATCAGGAGATCCATGCCCGGCCGCACGCTGTTGTGGCGGTCGAGGCCATTGGCGCGGGCGATCATGTCGACCGTCACGCCGTGGCGGATCGCCAGCGAATAGAGCGTGTCGCCCGGCTTCACGGTGACGGTCTTGCCGATGCCGCGCTCGGATGCGACCGTCGCGTTCGGCGACATGATCCCGGTGCCGTCGACGCCGGAGCCGTTTCGCGGCGCGAGCTTCGGCGTCACGGCGCCTTCGCGGCGACGCTCATAGAAATTGCGCTCGCCGGAATAGGCGGGGGGCGCAGATGAGTAGTCCCGTGGCGCGGGGGTATAATCGCGCGGCGCAGGTTCGGCGTAACGAGGCAGCGGGCGCTGATCGTAGGGCGGCGTGACTTCAGAGCGCCGGTCGTCATAGGCCGGGGGCGGGGGCGGCGGCGGAGCGTCGCGCTCGTAACGCGGCTCATAGACCGCCGGAGGCGGCGGAGGCGGGGGCGCATAATCGCGAGGCCTGTCATCATAAGGCGTGTAGACGCGCGGCCCCGCATAGCTGCCATCGGGGAGCGGCGCCTGATTGTAGCGGCCGTAGCCGTCCGCCGTCTTCACCCGAGTCGAGGTGGACGACTGCTGCTGGCCCGCAAGCGGCGGAAGATCGACGCGCGAAGCCTGAAGGTAACCGCCCTGCTGGCCCGGTGTTGCGCTCGCAAGCTGGAAGCCGCCCTGCTGGTTCGGCTGATACGCGGCGGTCTGGGCGTAGCCAGCCTGCGACGGCTGACGATAGTTGGCCTGCGTCTGATAAGCGGCCTGTGACTGGCTGGCCTTTGGCCTGTAGGCGCTCTGGCCATAGCTCGCCGGGCCGGTGGCCTGAGGCGATGCATCGGCAACGCGCGACGGCGCTATGGGGGAAGAAGGGCCGGATGCGGTCTCATAGCCGCTTCCGAACGACAAGGAACTGAACCGCTCGGTTCCACCGGAGCTGCATCCGCCCAACAGGACGCAACCGATACCGATCTTTAACGCTGCGCGTACATATGAGGGCTCGCGCTTGCCCACCGCATTTACTTTACTCATCGCAGCACACCTCACTTTCCTAAGGTTATGCGTGCGAGTGCTTAATATTGATTTAAACGGATCGACGATTATCGAACGATCCGGGCGACGCTCGGTCAATCACCGGGAAACTAGTGCACTGACTCATTCAGAAGGTGCAGATTGAGGCGGTTGAGCTTGTCGAAGATTTCATCGGCGGTTTTGGTCCAGACGAAGGGTTTTGCGTTCCGGTTGTGATCGGCGATGTAGCGCTTGATGGCGTCTTCGAGGTCGGCGACGGATTTGAAGACGCCACGACGGATGCGCCGCCGGGTAATGGCGGAGAAGAAGTTTTCGACCGCGTTCAGCCAGGACGCCGAGGTCGGCGTGAAGTGAAAAACCCACCTCGGATGATCCGCCAGCCAGGCGTCCACCTTGGGATGCTTGTGGGTTCCGTAGTTGTCCAGAATGACGTGGATGATCTTGCCGGCTGGGACCTTGCGCTCCACGGCGTTGAGGAATTTGATGAACTCCTGATGGCGGTGGCGCTTCATGCAGCGGCCGAGCACGGTTCCATCCAGCACGTTGAGTGCGGCGAACAGCGTGGTGGTTCCGTTGCGCTTGTAATCGTGGGTCATGGTCGCGCATTTGCCGGGCTTCAACGGCAGGCCCGGTTGAGTGCGGTCGAGCGCCTGGATCTGGCTCTTCTCGTCGATGGACAGGACCACGGCATGGCAGGGCGGGCTCATGGAGAGGCCCACCACATCCTCGACCTTTTCGGCGAAGGCGGGATCGTTCGACTTCTTGAACGTGCGCAAGCGGTGCGGCTGAAGGCGGTGGGCTCCCCAGATGCGCTGCACCGTGCGCAAGCTGACGCCCGCCGCCTTGGCGACAGCGCGTCCGGTCCAATGCGTGGCGTTTCCGGGGGGCTCGGAACACGGCAGCGCCAGCACTTTCGCGACGCTCTTCGCTGACAAAGGCGGCTTGCCTGGCTTGCGGGTCTGGTCGCGCAACAGCCCGTCCACCCCTTTTTCGGCGTAGCGCCGCTGCCAACGCCATACGGCTGGCCGGCTGACGCCGCTTAAGCGGGCGACGTCGAAAACGGAACGGCGCTCAGCAGAATGAAGCACGATCTTTGCCCGCTGCGCGTGCTTCTGCGGGCTGTTGCGGTCCCCGATGACCGCCGCCAAACGTGAGCGGTCTTCGGACGAGAGAAGGATGCAGACGGTTTGAGCCATGCCTGAAGCATGCCTTGCTTCGTCTGCTTTGTGAATCCTATGTTTGCGTCAGTGCACTAGTGGTCCGATTCCGGCATTTGCATCCGTTCGCAGCACCTCGTGAGCAAATGTCGGAATCACAAGGGCCACTAGCAACTTGATGCGAGAGCTCGCTGCAACCGGGACTCAAATGAAAAATTCACTGGCCTAGAGAAGCGGCACGAAGCGAACGGGGATCAGGCTTTGGAATTCCACGCCGTTCCCGTTGCGGACGACGAGCATGATCCTCTGCGAGGATGTCCGTCCAAGCGGTATCACCATGGCGCCGCAAGGGCCAAGCTGGCCTATGAGGTCGGGCGGCGCGGCGATGACACCCGCCGTGACGAGAATCCGGTCAAAAAGCCGAGGCACCGGCCAACCCTTCGACCCATCGCCGCAGAGCGCCGTGATGTTGGTGAGGCCAAGCGCCTTGAACCGCGCGACCGCGAGCCGGTGAAGCTCCTCGTGAATTTCGATCGTGTAAACATGGCGCGCCAGCCGGGAGAGGATCGCCGTCTGGTATCCCGAGCCGGTGCCGATTTCGAGCACATCGTGCTTGCGCTGCACGTTCAGCCGCTCGGTCATGTAGGCAACAATGTAGGGTTGGGAAATCGTCTGCCCGCATTCGATGGGAAGCGCTTCGTCGGCATAGGCCAGCGGCTTCAGTTCCGGCGACTCGATGAACGCCTTGCGGGGAATGTCTTTCATGGTCGCGAGCACGCGCGGGTCGGCGATGGCGTTTCGCTGCAAAAGGTGGATCAGACTTTCCAGCCGCTCGTCCATCATCAGGTTTCCCCTCCGGACGCGGCTGGCAGCCTCTATTTTTCGATAAAGGCCGACAGCTTCCGACAGGTTTCTCTGTGTGTCAGGTTGAGGCAAAGCGGCGTGACAGAAATGGCGCCGGACTTCACAGCGTGAAGGTCCGTCCCCTCCCCCGTTATCATGGACATCGGCTTGAACCCCAGCCAGTAGTAGGGGTTGTTGCGCGTATCCATCCGGTCTTCGATGCGGAGGTAATCAGGGTCACGACGACCTTGCTCGGTGATCTTAATACATTCGACACGCTCTGGTTCCCTGTCGGGAAAATTTACATTTAAAAAAACATCCTTCGGCCAGCCCGCATCAAGCATCTTTCGCACCAGGTCCGCTCCGAGTTGCATCGGGGTCTGCCAATAGATCCGGTCGAGGTCTTCCCAGTCGACGGCGAGGCTCATCGCGATGGACGGAATGCCGAGCAGCGTCCCCTCGATCGCGCCCGCGATGGTGCCGGAATAGGTCACGTCGTCGGCGACGTTCGAGCCGCGATTGACGCCGGACAGGACGAGGTCGGGTGCCTTGTCGGTCAGCACGTGGCGGACGCCCATGATCACGCAGTCGGTCGGCGTACCCTTGACCGCGAAGGTCCGCTCCGAGAGTTTGCGCAGGCGCAACGGCTCATGCAGCGTGAGCGAATGCGCCGCTCTGATCGGTTTCCGGCGCGACGATCCAGACATCGTCCGAAAGGTCGTTCGCGATTTTTTGAAGGGCATCGAGGCCAGGCGCTTCGATGCCGTCGTCGTTCGTGATGAGGATCCGCATGGCGTCTTTTTACGCCAAGCCCGCGCCCGCGTCACCTTCAAAGCGCGTGGCACAACTGAACGATCCCCGCCGTGCGACGGGCCATGCCATCAGATTGCTTTCATCGCGGACGCCTGCCTCAAACCTGCGCTCGGGGCGGCTCAGTCTCCGATCAGAGCCTTGAGCAAGTCGGACTGGCGTCGCGCCATCATGATGCGCTGCCCTCGCAAGCCGATGGCGTCGCGGTATGGGTCATCGGCGACGAGAGCGGCGCAGTTCTCGACGATCTCGTCATAACCGCACACGACGAGCCCGCCTTCGAACGGGGCGATATCCGGGTCGCCCTCGTCTCCCTCGCTGACGACGCATACACCGTTGGCCAGAAGGTAGGAGACTCGCACGACCTCGAAAATTGCGCTTTCATAGAAGTGGAGGTTGATCACCAGCTTCGCGCGGGCAATTGCTGCATCGCGCTCGGCCCCATAGGCGCCGAACAAATGAACCGCGTTCAGCCCCCTGGCGCGCAGAGCCTCCAGAATGGCCTTTCGACGTGGGTTCAACGAACCGTAGAAAAGAACGTCGATGTCCTTCTCCAAGACCTTTGGAATCCGGACGAGCCCGGGCGCGTGGCCAATCCCCAGCAGTCCCGCATGGGTAATGCCTCGCTCGATCAGGGCCTCGCGGTTTCGGACTGAATAGTCGAGAACAGGGAAGCGTCGCAGCAATGCCAGGTAATTCTCATCGAGCCAGCCGCCTCCGCTGACGACCTGTTCGAAATTGATTAGGACGCTGTCGGCCGGAATGGCGACGGAAGAGCAATGCCGAAGCAGATGTGTGCCAAGGACGATCGGAACGCGGCCGTTCAATTGCAGGACATCGCGGACGATGGGACATGACCCGCCAAGCTCCGCGAAAGCCTCGCTAAGACCGAGCGCGAATTCGTCGAAGGTCTGGTGATGTTTGTAGCCCTCCGGCGTGACGATCCATAGGCAGTGAGCATGGCGATGCGCCGCCCAGCCGCCTGCAAAGGCCTGCCGGACCTCAGCTTGCTGCGGCGTCACGGGCGACGTTGCTGCCGCTGTCGCCAACGCGGCGGGCGCCGCAGTTGAAGGGGCAATCTCCTGAACCGCCGGGACGGGCGCGGACCAGCGACTTTGCGCCTGCCGCTTGCGCTCGCGCCAATATTCCCAGACTTGCCGGTCCGCGGGCGTCAGGTCGACCTTGCGGAGCGAGACCGACATCGAGTCGATCATGCGAGGCATGCGCTGGAGTTCGGCGGGCGTGGCGCTTGCAAACGGCGCGACTGCCGGGCTGGGAACGAAGCTCATCCGCTCAAGAACGAACCGTGCCTCGCTCCATCCGAGATACCAGAACCAGTCCGTATAATAGAGCCAGCTGCGCTCATTGAAGGCCCGCACATGGGTCGGATCCTGCCAGGCGCCGAATGACAGGTCGTAGGGAACGCTGATCTCGAACACACCGCCAGCCCTCAGCAGCTTCAGGCAATTGGTCATCAGCCGGACGAGGTCCGGCACATGTTCGAGCACGTCGTTGGCGATGATCGTATCGAAGGTGCCGGGCCGCAGCTGCACATCTCCGAATCTGTGCGTCGGCACGCTTACGCCATCAGCGTCCAGATCGAAGCTTGCGAGGTCTATTACCGCATCGGGCGACCAGCTGTTGTCGACGTCGATATTGAAGCAGTCAGCGCGATAGTCCTTGCCCGAACCGAGGTTGAGTCGGGTCGGCAGCATGGAGCCGGTGGTAACGTTGATGGTCATGGCCTAAGAACCTGATCTCTTGCGTCCCGATCATCACGTCGGGCTATAGCAGCAATACCAGACCAACCACATCCCAAGCTTGCAGCTCCAAGACGTAACGCCTGGACGTCGACCTAATGGTGCGGGTTTAATACGCAGCGTTGCACATAGCCGACGCAGCTCCTGTTGCGACGCAACTCAACCTGAGTTGGCTATAGGTTTCATACAGTATCGTTAGAACACTCAACCCGTATTGATCCTGAGTTTTATTGGAGCGCCAAGACCCTTGCGCAAAACCTACTGCACTAATAATTTGCAATTTTACGTAGTTTACCATTCTTACATTCTATCTATGGTAGAAGCGCTCAAGTCAGTACCGTCCAGAGCTGTTGCGTGCAGCGCGGCCCCAAGGCCCTCAAGATCAAATCGCAGTCTGTAGCAAAACACTCGCTTCAGTGGCGTCGGTTGTTGCCCATTGGCATGGGACTTCGTGCGACGAAAATTTCAAAACGGGAGCCCCACTCGCTGTTCGCGCCAGTGACTGCACAAAAGTCGGGAGGCTTGCATGAAGTGGGTTTCAATCCGGCAGGAGGCAAAGTTGAAAAGACAAGGAACACCATTCGGGAATTCTTCCGAACCCAAGGCCAAGACAGTCGGACTCTGCATGATTGTCAAAAACGAGGCCCACTGCATCAGGCGCTGTCTTGCGAGCGTGAAGCCTCTTGTCGACTTCGTTCTTGTCGTCGATACCGGATCGACAGATGGCACTCAAGGCGTCATTCGCACCTTTCTGGAAGAGAACAACATAAAGGGCGTCGTCATAGATGAGCCTTGGCGCGATTTCGCATGGAACAGGACTTTCGCGCTGACCGAGCTTCGCAAATACACCTATATCGATTACTGCCTAATGATCGATGCGGATGAAGCTCTCGAATTCGACGAAAACGTCGACCTCACCGCTTTCAAGAAAGCGCTTAGCCACGATTTCTATCAACTGCCGACTTTCAATGGCGGAATCATCAACCTGCGTCCGCTCTTGTTCAGGAATAACATCAATTTCAAATATCGCGGCGTCCTGCATGAGTTTCTGGAATCGCCCGGGAAGCATTGCACTTGGGGTGTTATAAGGGGCCTTCACAACCGGACGTTCTATGATAGCGCCCGCAACAAAAATCCTCAGAAATACCTTCACGATGCCGAGCTTCTCGAACGCACGCTCAAGTCTGAGCAGGATCCCTTCCTGGTTTCTCGCTACACCTTCTATCTCGCGCAAAGTTATCGCTCCGCCGGCGACAAGGCCAAATCCCTCACCAACTACCTGAAGCGCGCCGAACTTGGCTTCTGGGAACAGGAAGTTTTCATCGCCCTCCTGTCGGCCGGACGGCTCATGGAAGATCTTGGCCACAGTGAAGCCGACATCCTTGCAACCTACCTTCGCGCGTTCAACGTATGCCCGACCCGCGCCGAATCATTGCATGCCGCCGCGCGATACTGCCGTGTGAACAACAAGTTCCACCAAGGCTACATGATCGCCCGTCAGGGGATCGACATCAAGAAGCCGGAAGGCGCCGCGCTTTTCGTAGAGCCTTCGGTTTATACCTACGGGATGCTCGATGAATACGCGGTCCTCGCCTATTGGGCGGGCCATTATCCCGAGTCCCTGGAAGCAAGCGAAAAGCTGCTCCAGTTGAAGGATTTGCCGGCGGGTTATCCGGAACGCATTGAGCTCAACGCCAAATTCGCTCGCGAGAAGATCCAAGAGGCAAATTTGCTTCAGAAGGCCTAAGACTATACTGCATTGGTTGCCTATCAGCGGCAACCAATGCAATCACCGCGCCGTAAACTGCGCCCATTCTGCTTCCGCACCTTTTGAAATCAAGACATTTAATGCGTCTTTACAGGGAGCCTACGCAGAACAGCTGGCTTCCGACCGCGACCCAGACGAGATGCCAACGCGTCTGAAATGCAGTGAGTGAGAGTGCACGGCGACTGACCTGGTAGCACCTCATCGATAGCACGAACGTCTTGCTCCCCGTCTTTCGCAACTGTGATTTACCCAGCGGTCAGCCGCGCCTGCACAACGCGAAGCACCGCTGCTAGAGCCCGAAAGCGCGATCCCCCCCAGGACGCCGCCAGTTTTTTCGCAGGCGCATCATTTTTTTCTATGTCAGGTAGTTGCATTAATTAGTGTGCAACTACAGCGGGATACCTTGCAATCGCCAGTAATACGCATGTAGAGCTAAAGTACATCCTTCATATAAGCTCGGTTGCAAACAGGTAAAAAAAGGGTATCGGCATGGCTGATCAACTAGTGCAGGTCTGGGGTCGTGATATATCTGGAACCACAGAATATATTTACTACTTCGATGGCCTAAATTATACGCTTTTGGGTAGCACAAATAATACGACAGCGGCAGTTGATGCGGCGGTCGGGAGCGCCACGATCGCCGAGTACAAGGTCATCGTCAGCCTCGATGATACACAGAACCCGGCCAATATCGTCGTGTTCAACCAGGCCGGAACGCTTCAAACAGCAGGAAGTCATACCGTAAACGGGCAGTATGACGTTACGCTTCTAGATGTCGCCGCTACCGGTGCTACAGGTGCCACGGGCGATACCGGTGCTACAGGTAGTACCGGTGCCACAGGTGACACTGGCGCCACTGGTGCCACGGGCGCTACCGGCGCTACCGGCGCTACCGGCGACACTGGAGCCACAGGCGCTACCGGTGCAACGGGTGCAACCGGCGCTACTGGCGCAACCGGCGCTACGGGTGACACCGGTGCTACCGGTGCAACGGGTGCTACCGGTGCCACAGGCGCTACCGGTGCAACCGGTGACACTGGAGCCACGGGCGCTACCGGCGCAACTGGAGCTACAGGCGCTACCGGCGCTACCGGCGCTACCGGCGCTACCGGCGCTACCGGCGCAACCGGCGCAACCGGCGCAACCGGTGACACTGGAGCCACAGGCGCTACCGGCGCAACCGGTGCAACGGGTGCAACCGGCGCAACCGGTGACACTGGAGCCACAGGCGCTACCGGCGCAACCGGTGCAACGGGTGCAACCGGCGCTACTGGCGCAACCGGCGCTACGGGTGACACCGGTGCTACCGGTGCCACTGGAGCCACAGGCGCTACCGGTGCAACCGGTGCTACGGGCGCAACCGGCGACACTGGAGCTACGGGCGCAACGGGTGCCACAGGCGCTACCGGCGCAACGGGTGCAACCGGCGACACTGGAGCCACGGGCGCTACAGGCGCTACTGGCGCTACCGGCGCAACGGGTGCAACCGGCGACACTGGAGCCACGGGCGCTACAGGCGCTACTGGCGACACGGGAGCCACGGGTGCAACGGGAGCTACGGGTGCAACTGGAGCTACGGGCGCAACGGGTGCCACAGGCGCTACCGGCGCAACGGGTGCAACCGGCGACACTGGAGCCACGGGCGCTACTGGAGCTACAGGCGCTACTGGCGACACGGGAGCCACGGGTGCAACCGGCGCCACGGGTGAAGCCGGCGAACCCGGTGCCACAGGCGCTACGGGAGCTACGGGTGCAACTGGAGCTACGGGTGCTACGGGCGACACTGGAGCTACGGGCGCTACCGGTGATACCGGTGCTACCGGCGCGACAGGTGCAACGGGTGACACTGGCGCAACGGGTCCTGAAGGTGGTCCGACGGGTCCAGCCGGTGCCACGGGTGCTACAGGTGCAACGGGTGCCACAGGTGCCACTGGCGCGGGTGAAACCGGCGCTACGGGCGCTACGGGTGCTACGGGCGCAACAGGTGCCACCGGCGAAAACGGCCAAAACGGCCAGAATGGCCAGAATGGTCAAAACGGCCAGAACGGCCAGAACGGCGCGCCGGGTGCTACAGGCGCGACTGGTGCCACGGGTGCTACCGGCGCAACGGGTGATACCGGTGCTACGGGCGCAACCGGTGCCACGGGCGTAGGTGAAACAGGTGCCACTGGAGCTACGGGCGCTACCGGTGATACCGGTGCTACCGGCGCGACTGGCGACACTGGAGCTACGGGCGCTACCGGTGATACCGGTGCTACCGGCGCGACTGGCGACACTGGAGCTACGGGTGCTACCGGCGCAACGGGTGCTACAGGAGCCACCGGCGCTACGGGTGCTACCGGTGCCACGGGTGCTACCGGCGCAACGGGTGCTACCGGCGCTACCGGCGCAACGGGTGCCACCGGCGCAACGGGTGCCACAGGTGCTACCGGCGCAACGGGTGCTACCGGTGCCACAGGCGCTACCGGCAGGACCGGTGCCACGGGTGCTACCGGCAGGACCGGTGCCACGGGTGCTACCGGCAAGACGGGAGCTACGGGTGCCACCGGGAAGACGGGAGCCACGGGTGCTACCGGGGCTACCGGCAAGAAGGGTGCTACGGGCGCTACCGGCGCTACGGGCAAGTCCGGCGGGCATTGCAAGCCGGACCACGGGAAGCCCGATCATGGTCACGGCTCGAACAGCAGCGATCATGGCTCCAAGGGCGACCGCCCGACCTTCATCTCCGGCTCAGCCAAAACTCAGGGAAGCACCGGAGAAACTGCCAAGAGCACCGCTGGTGACAACCAGCTTCAGAGCATCGCGAAACAGGTAAGCGCGTCTCTGCGGCCTACAGATGTCGCACCCAAAAATGTGGCGTCGTTGCTGAATAACCTCAAGAATGGCAGCGACATCAAAGCGGGCGGCATCTTCAAGGACAATGGTAATTCAGGTTCGTTCAACCCGATCAACCTGAATAACCAGACACATCATTTGTCCTTGCCCAAGCACTAAGACAAAAACGGGAGATCGGCCGCTCTGGCCGATCTCCTCCTTTGCATGCCCAGACAATCCATTTCTCCTTGAACAGCCCATAGAGTGATCGAGATGAACTTCGTGTCACCTGCCAACATTCCGCTGCACATCGCCACAAGCGATTTTGGCGAGAAGGCCGCTTCTGACGGGCAGGGCACTACCGCTCTGCAAGCTCGGATAGTCGCCGCTACCCATGTCGCCCGCTATCACGGCGTCGATCCCGACCCATCGGGGATCCGTCCCAATGCTGGCGGCGCAGCTCCCACTTCGCCCGCGCTGGTGGAATGGCTCCGCCAATACGGCCTGTGGGCCCGCGCTGTGCGCCTCAGCTTCGGTCAGTTGATGAAACTCGACAACCCGGCGCCGGTCTTGCTGCTGCTTTCGGATGGCGGCGCCGCTGTCGTTGTCGGTCGCAATCATGAGCACGGCGTGCTTCTGGTGCGCGATCCACTGGCACCCTCAAGCAAACCGCCTACGCCAATCGACGAACTCCGCCTCAAGCAAGTCTGGGATGGCACTGCGCTGCTCGTGCGCGCCTCGCGCGGCGAGAGCGAAGATGAGAAGCCATTCGACCTCGGCTTGCTCACCCGCATGGTCTGGGGTGAGAAATCGATCCTGCGCGATGTGGCGATCGGCTCGATTACCATCACCATCCTCAGCGTGCTCCCCGTCCTGATGATTATGACGACGCTGAACACGGTCGTCACATATCACAGCATGAACACGCTCACGCTGATCGTCGTTGTACTGCTGATCGCGCTCGGCTTCGAGATGCTGATCGCATGGTCGCGGCGAATGCTGCTCATTACGCTCGCCACGCGGCTCGATACCAGACTTCACCTTGCGATATTCAACCGGTTGATGACGCTGCCGATCGACTTCTTCGAGCGCAATCAGGCCGGCGAGCTTTCCTACAAGGTGAGCCAACTCTATCGCGTCCGCGAGTTTCTCACCGGTCGCATGATTACGACGTTCATCGACGTCGCCATGGTTCTGTTACTGCTGCCCGTGCTGTTCTACATGGAGCCGACGCTCGCCTGGACGGTGCTTGCCGCAGCGGCCTGCATCACCCTCATCATCTGGGCCTTTCTCCGCCCGCTCGCGGATCTGACAGGCAAGGTCATCCAGGCGGAATCTGACAAGGGCTCCACGCTGGTCGAGAGCATCTACGGCATCCGCACGGTCAAGTCGCTGTGCCTTGAATCCACTCGCGCAGCGGAATGGGATCAGCGGATTGCCACCGTCGGCGATCTCAACATGCGGATGGGCAAGCTCAGTAACTGGCCCATGGTGCTCGTGATGCCGTTCGAGAAATACACGCAGGCGGGCGTTCTGGCGCTTGGCGCGTATCTCGCGATGACCTCGAATAACCCGTTGTCTCTCGGCGGTCTGATCGGCTTCATGATGCTTGGCGGCCGCGTCGCCGGTCCGCTGGTGAATCTGGCGCGTCTTCTTCAGGACGTCCAGGAAGCGCGCCAGGCGCTGTTTCAGGTCGGATGGGTGCTCAACCGGCCGACCGAGAAGCGCGCGCTCACTCACGGTTTGCGTCCGAAACTCGAAGGCGCGATCAGCTTCGATGAGGTGACGTTCAAATATGAGGGCAGCAAGTCGCCCGCACTCGACAACATCAGCTTTGCCATCGAACCCGGCATGATGCTGGGCGTGGTGGGGCGTTCGGGGTCAGGCAAATCCACCGTCACCCGCCTGCTGATGGGTATCAACCCTGAGTATTCGGGCGCGATCAAGATCGATGGAATTGAACTGCGGGAGATAAACCTCCGTCATCTGCGCCAGAGCTTCGGGGCGGTGCTGCAGGACAACTTCCTGTTCCGCGGCTCGGTGAAGGACAACATTCTGGCCGGGCGGCCGGGCCTGAGCTTCGAAGACGCCGTGCGCGCGGCGAGGCTTGCCGGTGCCGAGGAGTTCATCGAGCGCCTGCCTCAGGGTTATGAGACCTGGGTCCAGGAGGGTTCCACCAACCTCTCCGGGGGCCAGCGGCAGCGTCTCGCCATCGCCAGAGCGCTGATCGCCGATCCCAAGCTGCTGATCCTCGACGAGGCAACTTCCGCCCTCGATCCTGAAAGCGAGGCGCTCATCAACGCCAACCTTCAGCGCATGGCTCGCGGCCGCACGATGGTGATCATTTCCCACCGCCTCTCGTCGCTTGTCGAGTGCGACAAGACCCTCGTCCTCGACCGCGGGAAGGTCATCGATATTGGTCCGCATCGCGAGTTGGTAGAGCGCTGCGCCGTCTATCGCCACCTCTGGCTTCAACAGAACCGCCACTCCGATTACCAAGGAAAAGTCCATGCCGCTCCTGCTCCCTCGTTTATCCAAGCCAGCTAAGGCGAAGCGGGCCGATACGAGCCCGCTGCCACTTGCCGCCCTCGAATTCGAGAGCCCCTCGGCCGCGATCATCGCGAAGCCGATTCCAAGGCTGTCACGCGCGACGAACCTCTTCGTGTTCCTGCTGGTGGTCTCCACGGTCGCCGCCAGCGGGCTGATCAAGATCGACAAGATCGTGTCGGCCAGCGGCAAGCTGGTCGCCGACGCGCCGAATATCGTCGTGCAGCCCTTCGACCACTCCATCGTCGAGAGCATCGATGTGCGAAAGGGCGATATCGTTCGCAAGGGCCAGTTGCTCGCCCGCCTCAACCCGACCATCAGCGCGGCCGACCTCACGTCGATGCAAGATCAGCTCGATTCGCTCACGGCCAAGGCCGCGCGGCTCGAAGCACAGACTTCGGGCAAGGATTACGTGCCCGATCCGGCGAACTCGCACTCCACGTTGCAGGCAGCGATCTTCTATCAGCAATCGCGAGAGTATAAATCCTCGCTGGAAGCGCACGATCAGAAGATCAACCAGTACCGTACCGAGATGGACGGCAGCAGCGCGCAGGCCGATCACTATCGCAAGCGTCTTGGTCTCGCAGCAAATGTCGAGGGCATGCGCCAGGAGCTTCAGAACCTCCAGGTCGGCAGCAAGCTGAATACGATCCTCGCGACGGACGCCCGGCTGAACATGGCGGTTGCGCTTTCCCAGATGGAATCGGAAAGCGCGCAAGCGGGCCGGAAACTCGCCGCCGAGGAAGCGGAACGGGAAGCCTACGTTAACCGCTGGGATGCCCAACTCTCGCAGGAACTCGCCGATACGCGCCGCAAGCTGGCGCAGGCACGCCAGGACTTTACCAAGGCAAACTTGCATAATCAGCTGGTGGTGTTGACAGCGCCGCGCGACGCAGTTGTGTTGTCGGTGGCGAAGATCTCGGTCGGCTCGGTCGTCACCAGTGCCGAACCGCTGATCCAGCTCGTCCCGCTCGACGCGCCGCTATCGGTCGAGGCCGACATTTCCGGCATCGACAGCGGCTATGTTCGCCCCGGGGATCAGGTAACTGTCAAGTTCGATACCCTGCCCTTCCTGCAATATGGCAGCGCAAAGGGCACGGTGCGTTTGATAAGCGCGGACAGCTTCAGCCCCGAAGCAACGCCTCAGGAAGGCGGTTCCAGCCTGCCGAACCGGCCCCGCACCCTCTACTACAAGGCCTACATCTCTCTCACTGAAATGCAACTGCATGACACCCCTCCCGGCTTCCGCCTGATGCCCGGCATGCCGCTCACCGCAGACGTCAAGGTCGGCACACGCTCCATATTGGAATACTACGTATCGAAAATTCTTCCGATTGCTCACGAAAGCATGCGCGAGCCAGGAGCCTGACAGCATGATCGGGTTGGATATACTGCACAAGTTGCTTGACCGCCTCGTTGCCCGCTCACCGAAGCGGGCGCGGGCGCGGGCCGAGCGCCTCTCGAAGGCGGCACCGGAACGCGCCCTTGCGCTTTTCGTAGCCGCAGCTGAGGCGGGCGACGCGGAAGCGGCGTTTATTGTCGGCGAGCGCTACCTTGAGGGCAAAGGCGCGCTTGCGCATCCGGTCTCCGCAGCGCGATGGTATCAACTGGCTGCCGAGGCCGGGCATGTCGAGGCGCAGTGCCGCCTCGCCGCCCTCCACCTGTTCGGTGTGCCCAAAGCGGCTGTCGGAACCGATGAAAGACTGTTCGAGTCAGCTGATTCGGACGCGCCCGATTACCACGCCGCCGTGGTCTGGGCAAAGAAGGCGGCCGAAACGGGCGCGCCGGATGCTCAGGCCATGCTGGCTTTTATTCTCTCCTCCGGCCCAGAAGAATTGCGCGATCCCGATGCCGCGTTCGAATGGTACCGAAAATCGGCCGCGCAGGATTGTCCGCAAGGCAGGCTCGGTTACGCCATCGCGCTGATGCTTCGCACCGACATCGCAAACAATGCGCTCATGGCACGAGACGAACTCCTCCGCGCGTCGGAGGCGGGGCTACCCACCGCGCATTACCTGCTGGGCGCGGCGGCGGAGGGCGGATTTGGTACGGCGCTGGATGAGGCAGAGGCGCGGCGGCTCTATAGTCTCGCCGCCGAGGCTCAGCACACCGCCGCGCAAATAAAGCTCGGTCTGATGCTGCTGGAAGGTCGCGGCGGATCGGTCGATCCATTGAACGGCGAAAGCTGGCTGCGTCGCGCGGCAGTCGCGGGCGAGAGCGACGCGGCGATGCACCTCGGTGAGCTTTATTCTCGCGGTGGCGCGCTGCCGCCGAACTATATCGAGGCGGCGCATTGGTTTCGCACGGCGGCCGAACAAGGCCATCAAGCCGCCGCCAGGGCACTCGGCACGCTCTATCTTACGGGGGCGGGCATGGCACGCGACCCGGACGAGGCGGCGGCCTGGTTCAAGCGTGCCGCCGAGGCCGGCGATACCGTTGCCCAGGCTGACCTCGCGGTGCTGCTGCAGGATGGCGGGGTGACGACTCTCGATAATCGTGACATCCCGGTGCATGAATGGTTCGAGCGTGCCGCCGAGCAAGGCGATCTTATCGGCGCGTTCAACTATGCGGTCTGTCTCGCCGAGGGCATCGGTGTGCCGCGCAACGACGCGCGCGCCGCCTTCTGGCTGAAAAAGGCCGCCGACGAGGTGGTGAGCGCGCAATATTGGTATGGCCGCATGCTCGCCGATGGCCGGGGCCTGGATCAGGACGACCGCGAAGCCGCCGCCTGGTTCGAACGTGCCGCCGACGACGGCATGGCGGATGCACAAGTGGCGCTCGGTGAGTTTTATCTTCAGGGCCGTGGCGTTCCGTACGATCCGGAAGCGGCGAAGTCGCGGTTTCTCTCGGCCGCAGAGGCGGACCACTCCGGCGCAATGTTCGCCCTCGGCATCATGCACAACGACGGGACGATTATCGGGAGCGATCACGACGAGGCGCGGCGCTGGTTCAGCCGAGCGGCCGAGCAAGGTCATGCTGTTGCTGCCCTGATGCTCGCTCGCTACGCGGCGCAAGGGCTCGGCGGGCCGAAGGAAATCGAAGCCGCGCGCGCATGGTACGAGCGTGCGGTGGCGCTTGGCGCGCAGGATGCGGCGGAGGAACTCGCCACGCTCGACCTCAAGCTGACTGAACAAGCCAAAGCGGACGTGGAACCTGAAATGATGGCGTGATCGCCGGGGGCGGTCGATTAGCAGCGAGCCGGGCCTGAGACCTCACGGGCTGCGCCGTCACGTTCATTGTTGAGCGAGCAGGTTTCGCAGTCGCACGGGCAATCGGCCGGGGGCCTTCAGCTCCGCACAGCTTTTCTCCCATAGATTGAGGTAGTGGTGCAGAGCAACCCCACTTCGTCCCGGCCAGCGGTTCAGCGCTCCCAAGTCGGCGATCATGGTGGCGTCGCTCTCCAGCAGATCGAGCATGGTGGAGACCGCACCTGCGGCGGCTTTAACTCCGCCGTTCACATGAAGGGAAGCTTCATGTCGGTTAAACCAGGTGCGCAGCGACGCCGTCTCGTCTTGCTCCTTCGAGGCCGCGCGATAATCGACGACCATCTTTTCCCGGTAGTTTCGGATGGCGTCCGCGAATGCAGCGTCCCTCGGGAACGGAGGCGCATGCTCCCACGCATCCGCAAGAAGCCCGAGGCCACGCAGAGAGAACGCCTCCACCAGCGCTTCCTCGATCCATTGACAGGGGGTTTGGGGCTTTGCATCCGACTGCCAGCTGTTGCAAAGCACATGCCCGAGCTCGTGCCCGAATTGATAGGCGAGTTTGCACCAGTCGCGGGTGCCGATACTGACGATGATCCAGCCGGTTCGCGGCGGCTGGGAGTGAAGCCATATCGAGGGCAGCGTTCCGGCATGGTTATCGACCCGGAGCCTATCCGGCTGGCGGTCCGAAACCAAGGCCACCCCCGCCAGACAGGCCGTGCGCATGCGCTCCATCACCGCCGCCGCATCCGACGGCGCGGACCCACCCCACTTGCCTTCAAGTTCCAACGGCGCATCGAGGACAGACACACTGTTGCAAATAGGCCACGCCGGGGTGGTTTTCAACGGCAGCAACAGGCTGCCCCCGAGCAGGAAAAGAAAGTGCCGCCGTCTCATGATCGGCCGGTGATGAGCATGTGCACCTCACTCAACTTCGGCCGGCTCGCCAGTCCGCTCAACCGGAGCTTGCAATGAAAAACAAAAACCAGATAATTTGTTTAAACATGATCGTCAAGAACGAAGCGGCCGTGATCCGGCGTTGCCTCGACAGCGTGCGGCCGATCATCGGTCACTGGGTCATCGTGGACACTGGGTCCACCGACGGCACTCAGGACATTATCCGCGAGCATTTGCGCGACCTGCCGGGCGAGTTGCATGAGCGGCCCTGGCGCGATTTCGCGCACAATCGCACCGAGGCGCTGGAGTTGGCGCGTGGAAAGGGCGATTACACGCTGATCATCGACGCCGATGATGTGCTGGAATTTGAACCGGGCAACACGATCCCCGAGTTGGCCGCAGATCAATACGCGATCGAGATCCAGCATGGCAGCATCGTGCATTCGCGGACCCAGATCGTCCGCAGCGCGCTTCCGTGGCGTTGGGAGGGGGTTCTGCACGAATATCTCACCTGCGAAGAGGCTTCTTCAGATGGACAGCTTCCGGGTATCCGTTTGAAGGTCAACGATGATGGTGCTCGCCGGAAAGATCCCGAGACTTACCGGCGCGATGCCAGAGTGCTTGAGACTGCGTTGAGGACAGAAACCAACCCGTTCCTTATCGCCCGCTACCGTTTTTATCTCGCACAGAGTTATCGCGACTGCCGAGAGTCGGTTCGCGCATTGCAACAATACCTGATCCGGGCTGAGCTTGGCTTCTGGCAGGAGGAAGTTTTCATCAGCCTTTATTCCGTCGCGCAGTTGAAGGAGGAGCTCGGACACGCCGAACAGGACGTTATCGACGCGTATCTTCGCGCTGCTGATGCCTCGCCATCGCGGGCGGAAGCCCTGCACGGGGCGAGCAAGTTCTGCCGCCTCAAGGGGCGGAATGAGGAAGGATACCAACTCGCAAAGCGCGGGTTGCAGATTCCCATGCCCTCGGATGGGCTGTTTGTCGAAGCCTGGATTTACGAAACCGGGCTTCTGGATGAGTTCTCTGTCAATGCCTATTGGTCCGGTCATATGCGGGATTGCCTCTATGCAAGTTTGAAGCTTCTCGCATCGGGAAAGCTCTCCGATGAGGATCGGACGCGTGTATCTGCGAATGCGCAAGTCGCGAGCGAAAGCCTGGATCAGGACCGAAACCTTGGATCGCTTGTCGCCGATGACTTCGTACAACAGCACGCCTTGGTGGCTCCAAGAATGCTACGCTCGCGCTTGAAAGCAGCGCCGCGCGTGCTCGTTGCAATACTTGCAAAACAGAAAGAAGAGTTTCTGCCGCTTCATCTCGAATGCATCGAGTCGCTTGATTATCCCAAATCTTCGATTGTTCTCTACATCCGGACCAACAACAATACCGATGGGACAGAACGCATCCTGCGAGAATGGGCGAAGCGTGTGGGTCACCTCTACGCCGACGTAGAATTCGATGCCGAGGAGGTGGAAGTCCCCGTGGAGCAATTCAGCGTCCATGAATGGAACGAGACGCGGTTTGATGTGCTGGGACACATTCGAAACGTCAGCCTGAGCCGCGCCCTCGCGCATCGGTGCGACTTCTACTTCGTGGCTGACGTGGACAATTTCATCCGGCCGTGCACGCTCCGCGAATTGGTGGCGCTCGACCTTCCGATCGTCGCGCCATTCCTGCGCTCACTGTCCCCGGACGATCCATATTCGAACTACCATGCGGAAATAGACGCCAGCGGATATTTCGAAGATTGCGACCAGTATTCCTGGATCCTCAACCGTTGGATACGCGGTGTGATCGAAGTGCCCGTTACGCATTGCACATATCTGATCCGCGCCGACGTGCTGGGCGAGCTCGCTTACCGGGACGGAACCGCTCGTCACGAGTACGTAATCTTTTCGGAAAGCGCGCGCAGGCACGGGATCCCGCAATATTTCGATAACCGCCAAGTGTACGGCTACATCGCGTTCGGCGATGGTCATGATCGTTACATCGCGGGGGGCGCGGAGCTGGCGAGAGAGCTTCTGCGAGGCGATCCCATGTTCGGACACGGCACAGAAACGACGGTGGCGGTTCGATCAATCGAGCTGTGCGCCTGATCTGATCGCGTTCGCATGGCTGCCGCTCTCTGGCGCTGCGGCTCGAACAACGACGTGGGCGGGCGATGTGCGCGCGGAAAGTTTGCTTCTCCGATCACGCGGCTTTGAACCATATCGGGCGCCCCCATGTCGGCGCTTGTTGCGCAGCGCAGCAATTCGCCTGTAATCTTTCGCATCACCATCGAAGGAGAAGCACCGCCGATGCCCATGGAGGCCCACGAAATCGAGCGCCTGATCAAGGAGCACCTGCCGGATGCCGAAGTGCAGATCGAGGCGCTGAAGGGCGACGGCGATCATTACGCGGCACTCGTGACATCGACCGCATTTGCCGGAAAATCGCGCGTGCAGCAGCATCAGCTGGTTTATGCCGCGCTCAAAGGCCGGATGGGTGGCGAGTTGCATGCCCTCGCACTCACCACCAGGCTTCCCGGCGAGTAGCAGATTTTGCCACCGCGCCTTGTTTTCTCGGCGCGCTGTTAACACCTTAATTGCGACATCGCACAAGGAAGGCCAAGCATGAGCGAAGACGTCCAGAGCTGGATCAAGGATCAGGTCACGACAAACGACGTGGTGCTCTTTATGAAGGGGACCAAGGAATTTCCGCAATGCGGTTTTTCCGGCCGCGTCTCGCAGATCCTGAATTTCCTCGGTGTTCCGTATCAGGATATCAACGTCCTCACCGATGACGGAATTCGCGACGGCATAAAGGCCTACACGAACTGGCCGACAATCCCGCAGCTCTATGTCAAAGGCGAGTTCATCGGCGGTGCCGACATCGTGTCGGAGATGTTCCAGTCCGGCGAGCTGCAAAAGGTTTTCGCCGACAAAGGCGTTCCGACGAGCAAGGCGGCTTAGCGGGGAGCGAGATCGCGCTCGACAAGGCGAGCGAGAACGGAACCGGGCGCTTATCGGCTTTGCCGGGCAGCGCTTGGGTTATAGCTCTTTGCATCGCCTGCATTTCCGGCCCGGCGTCGGCCACGACGAAGTCCAATACACTTCACCATCGGTAGACAACGAAAACCCGGCGCAAAGGCCGGGTTTTTGCATTTCGGTGTCTCAAGCTGCGGAGCTTGCGGCTCCTTAGTTGTCCAGAAAGCTTCTCAGCTTTCTCGAGCGACTCGGATGCTTCAGCTTGCGCAGCGCCTTCGCCTCGATCTGGCGGATGCGTTCGCGTGTGACGGAGAACTGCTGACCGACCTCTTCCAGCGTGTGATCGGTGTTCATGCCGATGCCGAAGCGCATGCGCAACACGCGCTCCTCGCGCGGTGTGAGCGAGGCGAGCACGCGCGTCGTCGTTTCGCGCAGGTTCGACTGGATCGCGGCGTCGATCGGCAGGATCGCGTTCTTGTCCTCGATGAAGTCGCCGAGGTGGCTGTCTTCCTCGTCGCCGATGGGCGTTTCGAGGCTGATCGGCTCTTTCGCGATCTTGAGAACCTTCCGCACCTTTTCGAGCGGCATCGAAAGCTTCTCGGCCAGTTCTTCCGGCGTCGGTTCACGGCCAATTTCGTGCATCATCTGGCGAGACGTGCGCACGATCTTGTTGATCGTCTCGATCATGTGCACCGGAATGCGGATGGTGCGCGCCTGATCTGCGATAGAGCGTGTAATCGCCTGCCTGATCCACCACGTGGCGTAGGTCGAGAACTTGTAGCCGCGGCGGTATTCGAACTTGTCGACCGCTTTCATCAGGCCGATATTGCCTTCCTGAATAAGGTCGAGGAATTGCAGGCCGCGGTTCGTGTATTTCTTGGCGATAGAGATCACGAGGCGAAGATTTGCCTCGACCATTTCCTTCTTCGCCTGCCGGGCTTCCCGTTCGCCCTTTTGCACAATCTTAACGATGCGGCGAAACTCGGCGATATCGAGCCCGGTTTCGGTGGCAAGCGCGTAGATTTCCTGACGGATTTCATCGATGCGCTGGCGTTCTTTCTCGACGAACTTCTGCCAGCCCTTGCCCTTCAGGGTGCCGATGCGGTCGATCCAGTTCGGATCGAGTTCGCTGCCCTGATAGTAGGACAGGAATTCGTCGCGGCGGACGCCAAAACCATCGGCAAGGCGCAGAAGGCGGCCTTCATAGCCGATCAGGCGCTTGTTGATGTCGTAAAGCTGCTCGACCAGCGATTCGATACGCGCCGGGTTGAGCGACAGGCTCTTAACGTCCTGAATGACCGCGTCGCGAAGCCTGCGGGAGCGCTTCTCCTGCTGCGGCGACAGCGCGTCGTCGGCCAGCTTGCGCTCGACATGCTGATCCTGAAGCTTGCGCAGCTTCTTGTATTCGGTGGCGATGCGGTCGAAGGTTTCGAGCACCTTCGGCTTGAGTTCGGCCTCCATCGCCGCGAGCGACAGGCTGTTTTCGAGGTCGTCGTCGTCTTCCTCACCGCGGAATTCGGCGGTTTCGCCCTCGGGGCCGACGGCATCGGTTCCCTCGGGGCGGGCGTGACCGTTAGCGCCGTTGAGGCCTGTCACCCCGTTAGTTGCGCCGCCGCCGTTCGTGACAACGGGACGGGGGCCGCTTACGGGCTGCAGCTGCGGCTGCGGCTCGGGATCATACTCCTCTTCGGAGCCGTCGCCCTCCTCGGGACGCGAGAACGGACCGGAATATGTGGCTTCGAGGTCGATGATGTCGCGGAGAAGAATCTTCCCCTCGTTCAACTCATCGCGCCAGATGATGATGGCCTGGAAGGTCAGCGGGCTTTCGCAAAGGCCGCCGATCATGGCTTCGCGGCCAGCCTCAATGCGCTTCGCGATGGCGATTTCGCCTTCGCGCGACAAAAGCTCGACGGAACCCATCTCGCGCAGATACATGCGCACGGGATCGTCGGTGCGTTCGCCCACCTCGGTGGACCGTTCCTGCTTGACCGGCAGATTGGCCGGTGCGGCGCGATCGTCTTCCTCGTCGTCGAGATGCTCGGCCGAAGCTTCTTCGACCTCTTCCGCGTCGACGACGTTGATGCCGAGGTCTGAGAACATCGTCATGATGTCCTCGATCTGGTCCGGGGAAACGTCCTCGGGCGGCATGACTTCGTTGATCTCGTCGTAGGTGACGTAACCGCGCGCCTTTGCGGTCTTGATCAGGCGTTTTACGGCGGCATCCAAAAGATCAAGAACCGGGCTGTCCGTGGATTCGGACGCTTGCGTCTCCTGGTCCTCGTTTTTTGTCGTCGCTGTTGCCATTATGCGCTCCAGAAATGCCGGGAAACGGGGCTCGCAAGGAGCTGCCACCCCGTCAGGGTATCGGGTCAATCTCGTTTTGTACGTTCAAGACGTATAGCGGTGCTCACTGGAGAGCTTGCGATTCTGATCGCCGAACCACTTAAAGAGATAAGCGGTTGTGCTTAATGCGCCGTTACTCATGAAGCTCGTTTTTCGCCCTGCCACGTGCCTCATATACTATCTGGTGAATGTTTGTGCCGCTCGCAATATAGGCGAGTTGATTAAGTCGACACAATTTCCACCTGCTGTTTCACGGCAATGAGCCGAACCGAATTTTCGTCGGACTGGTCGCTCATCCACTCACTCTCCGCCTCAAGCAGCGAACTGGGAACGCCTGCCTTGTCATGAAGCATCATGACATGACGCCAGCCCTCCTGGACCTGCTCTCTCTCTGCATCCGGCGCGAAGTGTGGATCAGCCTTGTGAGCGCACGCCTTATCCAGGCGCTCAAGCTCCGCCTCATAGCCCTCCTTTGAGAGGTGCTCTAACAATTTTTTGTTGTCAAGTGATTCATCAAACTGATGCACGGTTAACACAGCGTTGCGGATGCGGTTGCAATCCGGGTCGATAAACGGAATGCGAGCAATCTCTTCCATGTGCTCGTCGATCAGCCACGGATGGGCGAGAATGGCGCTGATTATGACCGCTTCCCGGGGTGCGGTGACAGGCGCTGTCGCCTGCGTAAGCGGACTGGAAAGAAGCTCGCTCGTGCGCTGCGGAAGCATGGAGCGGCCGCCGGCCGGAGCGCGTGGCTTGCGGGCGCCGCCGGTCGGCGCGAGCATTGAGCGCGCCCGCCAACTCTCGGCATCGGGGCGCGGACGCGGCAGGCCGCCGCTCTTGTGGCCGATGCCGCGAAGCCTTTCGCGAAACCCCGCCATATAATGGAAGCGAAGGCTCTTGTGCTCGATCTTCTGTGCGGCCTCCGTGAGGCGCGCCTCGAAGCTCGCGCGCTGTTCGGGCGTGTCGAGGGCGTGCTTTTCGGCCTCGCGCGACCAGAGCACATCGATAAACGGCAGCGGTTCGGCCAGAAGCTTCGCCAGCGCATCCCTTGCGCCGCCAGACACCATATCGTCGGGGTCGCGGCCTTCGGGCAGGAAGGCAAATTGCAGCGACCGCCCCGGTTCGAGGAACGGGAGCGCTGTGTCGAGCGCGCGATGCGCGGCCTTGCGGCCAGCCGAATCGCCATCGAAGCAGAGCGTCGGTAGCGGCGACATCGCCCATAAAAGCCGAAGCTGATCGGCGGTGAGCGCGGTGCCGAGCGGCGCGACCGCGTTCGGGAAGCCACCACGGGCCAGCGCGATCACGTCCATGTAGCCTTCGGCAAGGATCACGGCACGCTCGACCTTCGACGCGTCGCGCGCGGCGGCGTGATTGAACAGCACATGGCCCTTGTGAAAGAGCAGCGTCTCGGGCGAGTTCAGGTATTTCGGCTGTTGGTCGGGTTGCAGCGCGCGACCGCCGAACGCGATCACGCGGCGCTTCGCGTCGGTGATCGGGAATATGAGGCGGCCACGAAAACGGTCGTAGGGAACCGGGATATCTTCGCCGTGGATGAGGAGCCCGGCGTCCTCCATCTCCGCGAGCGTAAAGCCCTTGGCCGAAAGATGCTGCTTCAGGCGCGTTTTGGAGTCGGGCGCATAGCCGAGCCGAAACGCCGCGACCTCAGCCGCGCCGACGCCGCGCTTTTCGAGATAGGCGCGCGCCGCCATTCCGTCGAGGCTCGCCAGCGCCACCTCGAAAAAGCGGCACGTCTCCTCAAGCGCGGCACGGACGCGGCTTTCGTGGCTCTCCTTGACGGCGTCCACCGGCTCGGGCTCGGGGAGCATCACGCCCGCTTCGGCCGCGAGCCGCTCCACCGCTTCGGGGAAGGATAGTCCTTCGACCTTCATCAGGAATGTGAAGACATCGCCATGCTCGCCCGTCGCGAAGCAATGATAGAAGCCCTTGTGGTCGTTCACCGTAAAGGAAGGCGAGCGCTCGGTCTTGAACGGCGACAGCCCGATATATTCGCGGCCCTGCCGCTTCAGCTTCACGCGCCGCTCCACGACGCGGCTGACGGGCAGACGGCTTCGGATTTCGTCGAGCAAATCGGGCGGATAACGCATCTACGGGGCCTCACAGCGCATTCTGGTCTCAACGCCGCGGCGCAGAACGGTTACGCTCCGCAGCAATTATGGATCGATTCGCGCGGGGGCTCCCTTGTTTGCGCGACAAGGGGCTGACTTTTGCGCGATATCCTCCATATTGCACGCGTTGAAAGATGGTTGGTTCCATGATTTTCCTGGCGATAGGGCTTCTGGCCGTCAGTCTCGCGCTTTACCTGCTGACCGGCGACGGCGACACCATCGCTGGTCTTCCGCGGGATGAATTTCCGCGCGTCGCGGCACTCCTTGCACTTCTCATCTTCCTGATGGCCGGCGTCACACGGCTCACTGCCGGACGCGTGGCCGAAGCGCTGAAGGCGCTCGGAAGCTGGGCGGCGATCTTCCTCGTCGTCATCTCTCTTTATACCTATCGCACCGAAATTGGCGAGGTGCGCGATCGCGTCGTCGAAGAACTCAACCCCGGCACGGTACAAACGGTTTCGCCGGGCATGGAAGGCTCGGGCAAGGGCGCCGTCGTGTCGGTCAAGCGGCAGGGCGACGGCCATTTCATCGCCAAGGTGCAGGTGAATGGCAAGGCCGTGCGCATGATTGTCGACACGGGCGCGTCCACGGTCGTGCTTCGCCCGGAGGACGCACGCCGCGCGGGCATCCTCATCAGCGCGCTCGACTACACGGTGCCGGTCGATACGGCGAACGGTCGCGCATTCGCAGCGCGCGTGAAGCTCGACAAGGTTTCGCTCGGCGCGGTGACGCTCGAAAAGGTTGATGCGCTGATTACGCGCCCCGGAGCGCTGCATCAGAGCCTTCTCGGTATGAGTTTTTTAAGCCGATTGCGGTCATATGAATTCTCAGGGAACAGGCTCGTGATGAAGAGTTAAAGCGACACTTTTCATCGCGGCGCTCGTCACACGGGGAATGGTAGCCGCCGATGGAAAGCCGGTCGATTCAGCGATTGATCGCGAAGGAACTGCTCGTCTGGTCGGTTGCGTTGGTCGGTGCCTACGCCACCTTCCACTCCTTCGAGCCGCTTTACGAGCGCGTTCGGCAGGCAGCCACCGATGCCGGATTTTCGCATCTTTTCAGCTTCGAGCAGACTTCGCCGGGCGTGTCCCGCTTCAACACCCGCGTGCTCACGGCCTCGTCCCTTCCCTTGCGCGGTACGATCAACGCGGGCCAGACCGATCAGGCCTCGACGGCGCGCAAGGTCGTGCTGAGCGCCAACGATTACGGCCATTTTCACGCGCTGGCGGCCATTCGAGGCCAGCAGGTCGAGTTCATGACGGACACAGGCGCGACCTATGTTGCGCTGTCGTATGAGACGGCGCAGAAGCTTGGCCTTCAGCCGCAGTCCCTGCGGTTCAACGGTCGGTCCACCACCGCGAACGGTGTGGCGCGCGTGGCGTCGGTAACGCTCGATCAGGTGCGCATCGGCGACATCACCGTGCGCGACGTGCAGGCGGTGGTCGCGGAGCCGGGCCGCATGGCGCAGAACCTCCTCGGCATGAGCTTCATCAAGCAGCTCTCCGGCTTCGAGCTGAACGGCTCCAAGCTGACGATGATCGAGTAGCGCGAACGCGGCTTCCGCTCTCCGATTGCGAAAATGTCGCAGCAGAGTGCCAGCGAAGAAAATTTTTGCATCGCGAAGCTGATTCCGTCGATAGGCCAGACCCTTGGCGACGCAAGCGATGCGTGCGGTTGCGCAGTCATGCAGCTTATGCATGCGAACCCTGACTCGCGCCGCATTGCTGCGCGTCATGGACGGGCCTACATCCTTCGTCTAATCCCGAAAGAAGGGTTGGAGCATCGGGCGTTTTATAAACGCGCCGCACCGCTCCGGCTTCTCGCTTTCGGCGCTGATCCGCGTTCGACGGTGCGAATTTCGACGCGGATCGATCCAGCCCCTGAAAGGAGCGCCCCCATGGCAAGGACCGCTGGCGCATTCAACATTTACTCTCTCCCGAGCAAGGGCCATCACGACCGCATCGATGTCGCGAAGACGCTGCGGAGCACCGCGCGTCGCGTGGCGGAGTTCGTGCGCGGCGACAGAGCGCGTGACGCCGAGAGTTTCATCCGGCAGCGCGGCGGCGTGATGAGCGACGATGTCGAGCGCGAACTCATCAAGCGCTACGGCTCGATGTAGAAAGGCGGCGCGCCTTCGGGCGCGCATGCCGTCACGCGTCGCCGCTTGATGCTCGTTCCGTTGCCCGACGCTCGCTGATCGCGCCTACGAGGCTCGCGAGCAGCACGGCGAAGATGCCCGTCACGAAAATGCCGTCAAACGTCCCTGCCCCGCCGATTGATGCCACCGGCGTGCCGATCTTCTGTATTTCGTCGAGATTGAAGAGGTCCGCGCCGATCAGCGTGCCGAGACTGCCGCTTACATAGGCAACGGCGGGTGCCTTGTTCCACGCGACGATCAGCGCGGCGGCGCAGGCGAACAGCGGCGGAATGAAGATCGGGATCATGATGCCAGCCCCCGGCACCGGTTCGGCGACCATGTAACACACGGCGCTGACGATGGCCGTCGCGACGATGCTCGGCAGCCAGATCTTGTTCACCGCGAGAAGATAGAGCGACAACAGGATCGGAATGACCGCGCCGCCGATGTTGATGGCGATGATCGTTCCGGGCCAGTCAACCTCCCTCGGCAGGACCACTTCCATACCGAAGAAGTCCACATACTGGCGCACGACCACCGTCTCGTCGGGAAAATGCGCGAGCGGAATGTTGACGTAAGATCCTGCGAGGCTCGCCAGCAGCAGAAGGATGGCCGACAGCGGCGTGATGCCGAGACGCGTATAGACGTAACGGATCAGGCCGATCTTGACGAGAACGCCGAGGACGAGAAGCGCGCCCATCAGCGCGATGTAAAGTCCGCTGGAGACCGGCAGGTAATCGAGATGGCTCGAAAGCATGGCGTCTTCCTCGCGGTGACAGCCGGCAGGAGACCCGCACGGCCTTTCAAGAAACATACGGGGCGACGATCTCGATCCGTCGACGCCCTGAAATCCGTGCGCGGACGACACGCTTCAACGCTGGGCGCATTCGGCGAAACGCCCGCGATCTCCCGCGATGCTAAGCGACGGGGTTGAGAAAACCGTTTACAGCGTTGTACACATAGAGGCGGCAAGACCCCGCTCTCTCGACTAGTGGAGCGAATTTGACATTTGAGTCCCGGTTGCAGCGAGCTCTCGCTCAAATGCCAAATTCAAAAGCTCCACTAAAATCAACAAGTTGCTAGTGGTCCTTGTGATTCCGACATTTGCTCACGAGGTGCTGCGAACGGATGCAAATGTCGGAATCGGACCACTAGATCTTGCGAATATTTTGAATGGGCGCGCTTTCGTTTCGTGAAACTGTCCTGAATGTGGAGTAGCTTCGTCGCGAGTACAGGAAGACCGCAGGTTCGCATGCAAGAAAAGGTGATGCTTCCCCAGGAAGCGAAAACGCAAGCTCCCGGGCGCATCGCGCACCATTTCCGCGAAATCGTGCTTTGGCCGCTCCAGATCATCACCTCGGGTGAGAAAAGCGGGTTCGGCGGCTGCGGCGCGCTGTTCGACCTGGAATGCGAGGGCACGCCGTGGCGCTCCGCCGGTCCGTTTGGCGGCGATCATTTCGAAGAGCGCCATTACCGCGAGTTCATTTCGTTCCTTCCGCATGCGCAGCGCTTTCTATATGGCGACGCGCCGGATGCCGGGCGCAAGAACCCCGGCGATCTGCCCATGAAGGTCTACCGGCGCTGCGATATCAAGAAGGTGCGCATCACGACGGAGCGCGGCGCCACGCCGGTCATCTGCGACGTCTCGCATATCGATCTGTATTTCTTCTATGAGGTGAACACAGCCATTCTCGTCTGCGAGATCGGGGCAGAGAATATCCCGCTCGAAATTGCGCAGGGCATTACGCAAACCTTCGGGCGAGCCTATCCGGCCGGATGGACGAGGGACGGCCAGCCCGTGCATTGCGCAGCCCGCGTCGAGTGGCTCGATGACAACGACGCCGTGCTTTGCGCCTCGGATTACGAGGATCGCGAGCGCTATATCGACTTCGTCGGCACGCGCCGCTCGCCCTGCATCGCCCGACATTGGGAATTCGTGCTGTCACCGATCGTGAACGCGGCGTCGAGCGACACGGGCCGTCTCAGGTTTCGCGAGATTGAATATTACCGCATGCCGGTGATGACCTACATCACGCTGCCCTCGCTCGACGTGCTGACGAAGCGCGATTACATCGCGTTGACGCTCGCCACGCGGCCGTCAAAGACCGGCATCATGCCCTATTCCAAGCGCTTCGTGCAGAAGTTCGAGGCCAATCACGTCTATGACCGCATGTATTCGGGCGGCCTCGATGCGCCGGAACTCGAAACGCGATTCCTCACCTCCGGCGAAGCCTTCGCCATCGTCTCGGCGGGCGACAATCCGAGCCTGACCGACGACCAGCGCGGCCTCTTGAGCCAGTTCCGGCACCAGTATTTCCGGCTGTTTCTCGTCGCCCACTTTCACAAGGCGTCGCTCCTGATGATCTCGGATCAGCTCGTTGCGACGCTGAAGCGGCTCGATCCGTCCAAACCCGATTCGCGGATGGCGTTTCGCGACGAGACGCTGCTGTTGCAGGAGAATTTCCTGCGCTTCTCGCAACGCTATTTCTTCACGGAGCTTTCCGGCCGCGCCCATGTCCGCGACCTGTTCCGCATGCTGCGCAAACATCTCGCCATCGACGCGCTTTTCGCCGAGGTCCGGAGCGAACTGTTCGATCTGGTGAAGTATCTCGACAGTAACGCTCTGCGCAAACAGAACGCCTCGATGCACCGGCTTACGGTCGTCACCACGGTTGGCCTGATCGGCACAATCGTGACGGGCTTCCTCGGCATGAACCTGATCGCTTATGCCGAAGAGCCCATGTCTTTCAGGGTCGAATATTTCATCGCCGTGCTGGTCGCGGTCACGATATTCGTTGGCCTCACCATTATCTATTCGAGACGCTTGACCGATCTCTTCGACAGGCTGTCCGGCGAGAACCAGCGTGACCGCGAGGAGCCGCCGTTCTAGCACTTCAATCTAGTCGAGGCCGAAGCACGCCCGAAGGAAACGCCCCGCCGCGAGGAGGCCCTGCCCGTCGATGCCGTGACCGAGGCCGGGGCGGATCTGCCATTGGACCGGCACGCCGACAGCTGCCAGCGTCTCGCGCGCCAGATGGATCGCGGCGACGGGGATAACTTCGTCGGCCGAACCGTGGAGAAGCAGAACCGGCGGCTTCGCCTTGATTTCGCTTTCAAGCCGCGTCGCGCCCGCGAGGTGACCCGAAAAAGCGACGATGCCCGCCACCGGCTCCGGCAGGCGCAGCCCCGTTTGCAGCGCCATCATCGTGCCCTGGCTGAATCCGACGAGCGCCACTTTCGACAGCGGCAGCCCGGCCTTCCTCGCCTCGTCCTCGATAAAGGCAGCAAGCGCGGGCTCCGCGCTCAAAACGCCCTCTTCCCATTCGCGCTCGCTTCGCGTCGAAAGCGAGAACCATTGCCGCCCGCCGAAATAGCCGGGGATCGTTTCCGGCGCATCGGGCGAAACGAAGGCGGTGTCCGGCAGAAGCGGCGCCCATTCGCGGCCAAGGCCGATGAGGTCATTTCCGTCGGCGCCGTAGCCGTGCAGGAAAATCACGAGTTGCTTCGCCTCGCCGCCCGAAGCGGGGGCAAGGCGAGGGCCGTCGAGAAGAGCGGGCATAGCGTCTCCGGAAGCTTTGATCGATTATGCGGTTTCGGCGGGCGTCAGCGCCTTGATGGCGAGTGCGTGGACTGGCCCGGCAAGTTCCTCGGCAAGCGCGGCGTTCACCGCGCGATGACGTTCGAGCGAGCTTTTTCCCTCGAAGGCGCTCGACACGATGCGCACGCGAAAATGCGTGTCCCCGGATGGACCGGCGCGCCCTTGCTGCTCGACATGATGAGCATGCTTGCCGGATTCGTTTTCAATGGCGAGAACCGTCGGAAGAAAGGCTTTTTCCAGTTTCTCACGGATAGACTTTTCGACGGACATCGAACCCTCCAGCCTCAAATACGCGGGCGCTTTTCTTGCTACAATTTACGAGGCACGATTTGGCGTTCTGTCAAGACCTTGTAAGGAGTTGCCGGTGGCCGCATACTGTGGTTGAGGGTGGATGCGAAGCCGGAAGCGTCCGCACGATAAACTTGGTTCCGGCAGGTGACACTCGTTTCCGCATGAAGCTCGATTCGAAATATTTCGACAGCATCCGCGTGACCAAGGGGCGTGGGCGCTCGCGCGCAGAAAAGCCCGCCGCCGCCGCTCCGCGCGCTTGTCAATGGCGCGGGTGCACCAAACCTGGACTGCACAAGGCTCCAAAGGGCCGTGATGCGGAGGGGGAATATTACCTTTTCTGCCGCGACCACGTGGTCGAATACAACAAGACCTACGACTATTTCGCGGGCATGAAAGACGAAGAGGTGGCGGACTTCCAGAAGTCGGCGGCCACCGGTCATCGCCCCACCTGGTCGATGGGCGTGCACGGTCACGACGCGCCGGAGCTTCACGCCGCCCGTGATGCAGCCGCCGCTGCCGCTGCGGCGACAGCCGCCAACGATCCGTTTGAACTCCTGAAGCGGGTGCGCGGGCGGGAGCAGGCGCGGTCTGCCGAAGCCGTCAAGCAACGCCGCGCGGTGTCCAAAGGCGCGCTGAAACATCTTCATTCGCTCAATCTTGACGAGACAGCCTCATCCGACGACATCAAGATTCAGTTCAAAGCGCTTGTAAAACTTCATCATCCCGACCACAACGGCGGGGATCGCAGTTCCGAGGATCGCTTCCGCGAAGTGCTCGCAGCCTATAATTATCTGAAGCAGTCCGGTCTCGTTCGCTAGTCGACTTACTGGCGGGCGGCCCGACCGGACGCAAGCCGGGGAAGCGCTGGCACCAAAACAATCCCGAGGGGAAGCCATGACCAACGGTGAAGCAGGCCTGGCGGGCCTGCCCGACATGAAAGTCTCTGTCCGTCAGGTGTTCGGCATCGACAGCGCGATGGAGGTTCCGGCCTATTCTCAGTCGTCCGAATATGTGCCGGATCTCGATACGGACTATCTGTTCAACCGCGAGACGACACTCGCGATCCTTGCGGGCTTTGCCTACAACCGCCGCGTGATGATCCAGGGCTATCACGGCACCGGCAAGTCGACGCATATCGAACAGATCGCGGCGCGGCTGAACTGGCCATGCGTGCGCATCAACCTCGATAGCCATGTGAGCCGCATCGATCTCGTCGGCAAGGACGCGATCGTGGTGCGCGACGGCCAGCAGATCACGGAATTCCGCGAGGGTATCCTGCCGTGGGCGCTGCAATCAAACACCGCGCTCGTGTTCGACGAATATGATGCGGGCCGCCCGGACGTGATGTTCGTGATCCAGCGCGTGCTCGAAGTGTCCGGCAAGCTGACGCTGCTCGACCAGAGCCGCGTGATCCGCCCGCATCCGGCCTTCCGCCTGTTCGCCACGACAAACACCATCGGTCTCGGCGACACGTCGGGCCTCTATCACGGCACGCAGCAGATCAACCAGGGCCAGATGGACCGCTGGTCGATTGTCGCCACGCTGAATTATCTGCCCTACGAGGACGAGCTGAATATCGTGGTCGCCAAGGCGAAAGGGTATGAGACCGACGTGGGCCGCCGCGCGGTCGGCAACATGGTGCGCGTCGCGGAACTGACGCGCACGGCTTTCGTGAATGGCGACCTCTCCACCGTCATGAGCCCGCGCACGGTCATCACCTGGGCCGAAAACGCGACGATCTTCGGCGATGTCGGCTTCGCTTTCACGCTGAGCTTCCTCAACAAATGCGACGAGCTGGAGCGCGGTCTTGTGGCCGAGTTCTATCAGCGCTGCTTCGGCGAGGAACTGCCAGCGTCGACGGCCAATATCGCGCTAAGCTGAGCAAGTGGCCGCAGCGGCGGGCATCCGAGCCGCGCGCGAAGCTACAATCCGGGAAGCGGCACGCCGCTTTCCGGCAAGACCGATGAAGCGCCCCGAAGGCTAGGCCCCATGCCGAACACCCCGAGAAAAAAGGCCGACCCGACCCAGCCGTTCAAGCAGGCTGTTTCGCTCGCGACGCGCTCGCTGGCGGAGAACAATTCCGTAAACGTCACGTTCGGCCCCGAGACGCCCGGCTACGACGGCAAGACGGTGCGCCTGCCGCTGCCGAGCCGCGCGATCACGAAAAAAGAAATCGCGATCATTCGCGGCTATTCGGACTCGCTCGCGCTCATGATCTCGGCGCATGACGAGAAGCTGCACAACGCCTACGCGCCGCCGTCCGGAGAGGCCCGGTCGGCCTATAACGCGATGGAACGCGCGCGAGTGGAGGCGCTGGGGTCGCTCCGCATGAGGGGCGTGGCCAAGAACCTTGACGCAAAGCTCGCCGCGATCTACGAGCGTTTCCCGGATCGTGACGTCGACCGGCAGGACGCGCCGCTCGCCGATGCTCTGGCGCTCATGGTGCGCGAACGGCTCACGGGCCAGAAGCCGCCGCGCGGTGCGAACGGCATCGTCAATGTGTGGCGCGACTGGGTGAACGAGCGCGCGGGGAACATCCTCGACCGCGCCGACGACACCGTCGCCGATCAGGCCGCCTTCGCGAAGCTGACGCGCGATGTGCTCGTCGCCCTGCAATTGATGGAAGCTCCCGTCGAAGACCCGGAGACGGAGCAAAGCGCCGACGCGGACGAGCAGAAGAACGAAGATAATCCCGGCGAAAGCTCGCAGGAAGAAAGCGATCAAAGCTCGCAAGCATCCGAGGCGCAGGCCGACGACGCGGAAGGCTCGGACGCCGACGACGACGCCGACGCGGCCGACATCACCGAGAAGGACTACAAGCCGTCCGAGACGGAAGGCAAGGAGCAGCCGCATTCCTCACGGCGGCCCAACACGTCCGTGCTCGATGCGCCGGGAGACTTCGGCTACAAGGTCTACACGCGGCAGTTCGACGAGTTCGTGACCGCCGAATCACTGTGCGACGCCGATGAACTCGAACGCCTGCGCGCCTTCCTCGACAAGCAACTCGCGGTGATACAGGTCGCTGTGAGCCGCCTCGCGAACCGCCTCCAGCGTCGCCTCCTCGCGCAGCAGAACCGCTCGTGGGCCTTCGACCTCGAAGAGGGCATCCTCGACACCGCGAAGCTGTCGCGCGTCGTCACCGACCGCTTCCAGCCGCTCTCCTTCAAGATGGAGCGCGACACGGAGTTCCGCGACACGGTCGTGACGCTCCTCATCGACAATTCCGGCTCGATGCGCGGGCGGCCGATCATGGTCGCGGCGTGCTGCGCCGACATCCTCGCGCGCACACTGGAGCGTTGCGGCGTGAAGGTGGAAATCCTCGGCTTCACGACGCGGCAATGGAAGGGCGGACAGGCCCGCGAGCAGTGGCTCGCCGCCGGCAAGCAGCCGCAGCCCGGCCGCCTGAACGACCTGCGCCACATCATCTACAAGGCGGCGGATATGCCTTGGCGGCGCGCGCGGCGCAATCTCGGCCTGATGATGCGCGAGGGGCTGTTGAAGGAGAACATCGACGGCGAGGCTCTGACCTGGGCGCATGCTCGCATGCTGGCGCGGCCGGAACAGCGGCGCATCCTTATGATGATCTCGGACGGCGCGCCGGTCGACGATTCGACGCTTTCGGTGAACACGGGCACCTATCTTGAGAAGCATCTCCGGCAGGTGATCTACGAAATCGAGACGCGCTCGTCCGTGGAACTCATCGCCATCGGCATCGGCCACGACGTGACGCGCTATTATCGCCGCGCGGTGACGATCTCGGACGCTGAGGAACTTGCGGGCGCGATGACGGAGAAGCTGGCGGAGTTGTTCGCCGAGCGCGGCCGCAGTCTCGGTCGGCGCGGCAAGTTCCATTAGATCGGCCTGCGTTTAATCGGACTCGACTTGACGCGGAGAAGCTGCTTAAAGCGTCGAACGCAGCCTTAAGTTGCGCCAGATGGGGATAACCAGCTTGACGCGAGCCACACGCAAGCATCATTCCCGACCATGAGCCCCAAGACCACAAGGGGGCCACATGACCGACATTGCCGCTACGCTGGACGCCTCGGCGACGATCGCTGCTACGGGGCAACATTTTAAACCTTTCAAGCCGCATCGCTGGACGGCGCAAAATTCGCCGGCGGCGCTCAGGCTCGTGCCGGACCGCGAAGGCGTCCCCGTCATTCCGCGCGACGATCTCGATTTTCTGCTCAACGCAAGCGCCCGCGATCTTCTGATCTGGCGATATGATCCGCGCTTCCCTGTGGAACGGAGATGCGCCTATCCCGAGGCGGCGGGATACAGGCCGGATGAGTTGATCGCCTTTCTGAAGACGCGGCAGCCGCAGGATCAGGCGCGCGTTTGTCCGCTGCTGCCGCTCGGTCCGGTGAACGCGATGCGACGGGGGTGGTTCAGGCCGACGCGGCTGGAACTGCTCATCTCGGTGGGTGTCGCCGCAGTCAGCGCGATCCTGTCATTTCAAGGGATCATGGCCGTCGCGCTGTGAATCCGCCTGCGGAGCGCTATCGCACCTGATGAAAAAAGCGCCGCGCTTCTTTGTTGAAGCATGGTTTTGTCGCAAGCCCGGTTTGCGGATCATGCCACTTCGGACAGGCTGCCACTCTGAGGGCAGTAGCGCTTCAATGACGTTTAGCCCGCCACACGCAACGCTAATCGTTCGAGAGGTTGCCAGCCCATAAAAAAAGCCCCGGAAAGCTAGGCCTCCGGGGCATTTCTTGAGAAAAACCGCAACCAGGTACACAGGTCGACGAACGCCACCGGCTAATGGCTGAAAGACGGTGCCATTCGCTTAAGACCATGCGTTACAACAAGATAGACCGTTATCGTCCGTTTGATAAGTGTCATTCGTATTAAATTTTGAGGCCGGGCCAAAACGCTTGATCCGACCTCGCTCGCGCTACTCCGCCGCCTTGAGTTGCACGTCCTCCGGCGCGAGGCCCATTTTGGCCGCCACCCCGAGCCCATACTCAGGATCGACCCGGTAGAAGTGCACAACCTGCCGCTTCACGATCTCCACCGGCACGCCCTGCATGGCCTCCGCTATATTGCTGAACAGCCGCTCCCTCTGCTCGGCGTCGAACAGCCGGAACAGCGCCCGCGGCTGGCTGTAGTCGTCGTTGCCGACGCGGTGATTGTAGCGGTCCGCGTCGCCGGAGACTTTCAGCGGCGGCTCGCGATATTGCGGCGCTTCCACCGCGCCACCGAACGAGTTCGGCTCGTAAAAGGCATCGACATTGCCGGTCTGGCTGCCGAAGAACCGCATCGCGCCGTCCTTGTGATAGGTGTGCACGCCCGACTTCGGCGCATTCACCGGCAGCGCCTCGTAATGCGTGCCAAGGCGATAGCGGTGCGCATCCGCATAGGAGAACACGCGCGCTTGCAGCATCTTGTCGGGGCTGTGGCTGATGCCCGGCACAACGTTCGACGGCGAGAAAGCGAGTTGCTCGATCTCCGCGAAATAGTTGTCGGCATTGCGGTTCAGTTCGAGGATGCCGACCTCGATCAGCGGATAGTCGCCATGCGGCCACACCTTCGTCAGGTCGAACGGATTGTACGGCGTCTTGTCGGCGTCGGTCTCGGGCATGATCTGGACGAACAGCCGCCATTTCGGGAAGTCGCCACGATCGATCGTGCCGAACAGTTCGCGCTGATAGCTCTCGCGATCCTTGCCAACGATATCCTCCGCCTCGCCGTTCGTGAAATGGCGGTGGCCCTGCAGCGTCTTGAAGTGGAACTTCACCCAGAAGCGCTCATTTTGCGCGTTGATGAACGAATAGGTGTGCGAGCCGTAGCCGTTCATGAACATCGGCGCGACCGGAATACCGCGATCCGAGAACAGGATCGTCACCTGATGCAGGCTCTCGGGCGACAGCGACCAGAAATCCCACATCGCCGTCGGTGAGCGCAGGTTCGTCTGCGGATGGCGCTTCTGCGTGTGGATGAAGTCGGGAAACTTCAGCGCGTCGCGGATGAAGAACACGGGCGTGTTGTTGCCGGCCAGATCCCAGTTGCCCTCCTCGGTGTAGAATTTCACCGAGAAGCCGCGCACGTCGCGCTCGGCATCGGCGGCGCCGAGTTCGCCCGCCACCGTCGAGAAGCGCGCGATGATATCGGTCTTCTTGCCGATGTCGGAGAACACTTTCGCGCGGCTGTATTTCGTGATGTCGCTCGTCACGGTGAAGGTGCCGTGCGCGCCCCAGCCCTTCGCATGCACCACGCGTTCGGGAATGCGCTCGCGGTTCTGATGCGCGAGTTTTTCGAGGAGATGGACGTCCTGCAGCAACACCGGACCACGTTCGCCCGCCGTCAGCGAATTCTGATTGTCGGGAACCGGAGCGCCCGCCGTCGTCGTCAAAATGGGTTTGTCGGCCATTTATTTGCTTGCTCCCTGTTTAGAATGGCTCGAACTTAACCACATAGCGCAATCAGGGCTATTCGCATTATCTGAAGTTGCGATAAGATTACCTAATGGCAAATATCTCGCTGAAACAGCTTCGTTATTTCGATGCGTTGGCCCGGTCGCTCCATTTCGGGCGCGCGGCGGAGGCCTGCGCCGTGACGCAGCCCGCGCTTTCGATGCAAATTCAGGATCTGGAGCGCGAACTCGGCACCGTCCTGATCGAGCGGACGCGGACCGGCGCGAAGCTTACGCGCGAGGGCGAGGAAGCCGCTCGCCGCGTGGCATCGATCCTCGCCGCCGTTCGCGATCTGGAGGCATCCGCGCGGCAAGGCGACGCGCTTCTCTCCCACGCGCTCCGGCTCGGCGTCATCCCGACCATCGCGCCCTATGTGCTTCCGCGGCTTCTGCCCGTGCTTCGCGAGACCTATCCCGATCTCGACCTTGAGCTTCGCGAAAGCCAGACGCATCATCTCCTCGCCGACCTCGCGGGCGGGCGGCTTGACGCCGTGCTGCTGGCGTTGCCCGTCGATCTCCCGGACATCGAGACCCTGCCGCTGTTCGAAGACGAGTTTGTGTTCGCGTTGCCGGAAAGCCGCCCGGTGCCGGAGGGCGCGCTCGCCTCACCGGACATGTTCCTCAACGAGCGCATCCTTCTCCTTGAGGAAGGCCATTGCCTGCGCGATCAGGCGCTTAGCGTCTGTTCGCTGAACCGCGCGGGCAAACTCGACACGATGGGCACGACGAGCCTTTCGACGCTGGTGCAGATGGTTGCGGGCGGCTTCGGCGTGACGCTGCTGCCGCGCATGAGCCTCGACATTGAGGCGCGGTCCGGCGTGCGGCTGATGCGGTTCGCGCCGCCAATCCCGCATCGAACCATCGGGCTCGCCTGGCGGACATCCTCGCCGAAGAAGACGGATTTCCGCGAGCTTGGGCGCATCGTGACGGAGCTTGGCGGCGGTTAGCTTGACGCGGTCTTAGCCGCCATCGACGAGCCGCGCGATCTTGTCCGCCGTGTCCGAGCCCGGCGCGGGCGTATAGACCACCATGCGGAGGTCGGGGTCGCTCTCCACGATGAAGGCCGTGTATTCGAGCGACATCAGGCCCACCTTCGGGTGACGGACGGCCTTCACGCCCTCGCCGTGGTTGCGCACGTCGTGACGCGGCCACCACTGGTGAAACTCGGGGCTGAGCCGGTCGAGTTCGTCCACCAGTTCCAGAAAGCGCGGATCGTTTCCAGCGCGCGCGAAGTCGGCCCGGAAAATGGCGAGCGCCTTTTTCGCGTCGGCCTCCCAGTCGACCATCAGCGTGCGCCATGCGGGGTGCGCGAAGACGAGACGGATCGAGTTTCGCTCATGCGGCTCCATCGCGCCGTAATCGGCGAAGGTCAGCGCAACGGCGCGGTTCCAGCCGACAATGTCCCAGCGCTTGGTGCGGATATAGGCGGGCGAATAGGTGAGGCCGTCGAGCATGCGCTGGAGCGCGGCGGTGATCTCGCGCGGCCGCCATTCCGCCATGGCGGGCGGGCGGCCTTGCGCCAGAAGGAACAGGTGCTCTCGCTCGGCGCGATCGAGTCGGAGCGCTCGCGCGATGCCTTCGAGCGTCTGCGTGGAAACCTGAATTTCGCGCCCCTGTTCGAGCCATGTGTACCAGGTCACGCTGACGCCCGCGAGTTGCGCCACTTCCTCCCGGCGAAGGCCGGACGTGCGGCGGCGGCCTGCCGGAAAACCGCATTCCGCAGGGTTCAGTCGTCCGCGCCGCGATTGGAGAAAGTCGCCGAGCGGGCGGCGGTCATATCCTGCGTGGGCCAGTGACATGGCGTATCCGACATCCTGTTAGCGCCAATACCAGTATAATCTATGGTCTGGTAACATTATGCTGCACGGTTAATGTGGCGTCGAGGCATTTAACCAAAGGAAGCCTTCGATGGAAAAACGCAAACTCGGAACGCAGGGGTTGGAAGTGTCCGCGCTCGGGCTCGGCTGCATGGGCATGAGCTACGCCTATGGCGCTGGCGATGACGCTGAGAGCATCGCCGTGATCCAGCACGCGCTCGACCTCGGCATCACGCTGTTCGATACCGCCGAGATGTACGGGCCGTTCACGAACGAGGTGCTCGTCGGCAAGGCGCTGAAGGACCGCCGCGACGAGGCGATCATCGCAACGAAGTTCGGTTTCGTGATCGAGGAGGGTGTGCGCCAATACAAGGCCAACGGCCGTCCGGAGCACGCGAAGAAGGTGTGCGACGAGGCGCTGAAGCGTCTCGGCGTCGATCACATCGACCTCTATTATCAGCATCGCGTCGACCCGAATGTCCCGATCGAAGAGACGGTGGGCGCGATGGGCGATCTCGTCCGCGCGGGCAAGGTGCGGTTCCTCGGCCTGTCGGAAGCGTCGCCCGCAACGCTGCGCCGCGCGCACAAGGAATTCCCGATCTCGGCGCTGCAAAGCGAATATTCGATCTGGGAGCGCGGCGTCGAGGAGGGGGTGTTGGCGACCTGTCGTGAGCTTGGTATCGGCTTTGTGCCCTATAGCCCGCTCGGCAGAGGCTTCCTCACGGGCACGGCGAAGCGGGCGGAGGAGTACCCCGAGGGCGATTTCCGTCGCACGCAGCCGCGCTTCGAAGGCGAGAATTTCGACCGCAACATGAAGATTGTCGATGCAGTGAAGGCCATCGCGAAGACGCAGGGCGCGGCACCGGGACAGGTCGCGCTGGCGTGGCTTCTGGCGCAGGGGCCGGACATCGTGCCGATCCCCGGAACGAAGCGTCGGAAATATCTGGAAGAGAACGTCGATGCCGCGCGGCTGCATCTCAGCGCCGACGACCTTGCCGCGCTCGACGAAGCCGCACCACGCGGGGCAGCGTCAGGCGAACGCTATGGCAGCGCCGCTCTGCTCGATCTGCTCGACAAGTAGGGACAATGAAGGGAGCGCGCTCGCGCTCCCTTCATACCTATCAGGCGGCGGGATAAGGCGGCTGATGATAGCCCTTCGGGCTGTAGGTGAACACCTCGACGCCCGTTGCCGTCACGCCGACCGTGTGCTCGAACTGAGCCGACAGCGAGCGGTCGCGCGTGACCGCCGTCCATCCGTCGGACAGCATCTTCACATGCGGCTTGCCGAGATTGATCATCGGCTCGACCGTGAAGATCATGCCTTCTTCAAGCGTAACGCCCTCACCGGCTGTGCCGTAGTGCAGAATGTTCGGCTTGTCGTGGAAGACGCGACCGACGCCGTGTCCGCAGAAATCGCGCACCACGCTGCACCGCTCCGCTTCCGCAAATGATTGGATAGCGTACCCGATATCGCCGACATGCGCGCCCGGCTTGATGACCGCGATGCCGCGCATCATGGCTTCGTGCGTCACCTCGATCAGGCGCTCCGCCTTCCGCGCCACCTTGCCGACCGTATACATGCGGCTCGAATCGCCATGCCAACCGTCGAGGATCAGCGTCACGTCCACGTTGAGGATGTCGCCTTCGAGGAGGACGCGCGGACCGGGGATGCCGTGGCACACCACATGATTCAGCGATGTGCAGGTGGATTTCGTATAACCGCGATAGTTGAGCGTGGCAGGCACCGCGCCATGGTCCATAGCGAAGTCGAACACGAACTGGTCGATGGCATCGGTCGGGACGCCTGGCTTCACCATGTCCGCGATCTGATCGAGCGCGACCGCGCAAAGCTGCCCCGCCTTGTGCATCGCGACGAAAGCTTCCGGCCCATAAAGCCTGATCTTGCTGTCCTGTGCGAGCCTCACCGGCGCGCCGTAATCCGATCCGTTCATGCCAAGATCCCGCGCGCCCACGCGCTTGAAGGTCAACCGCACTTTTCGCGCTCAGCCTGTCTTCCGGCAAGCCGGGGGCGAAGCTACAGATGTGCAACCCGCAATATGGCAGGTGCCGCGCCGAGTCACAACACCTGATGGCCAGCCATCATCGTCGCGCATGGCTACGCGGCAGGCTCCGGCACATGCGCCGCGCCTTGGCGAACTGCGTGGTTTCCTGTTAAGGAATGCGCGATAACGCATTCAACGAGGTTCCCATGACCGGCGCATTCGCTTCCGAAGTCACCGCCGCGCTGCTCGTCATCGGCGACGAGATCCTGTCCGGGCGAACCAAGGACAAGAACATCGGCACTATCGCCGATCATTGCACCGAAAACGGCATCCGGTTGAAGGAAGTCCGCGTCGTCGCCGATGAAGAGGCCGCGATCGTCGCCGCAGTCGACGCGCTGCGCACAGCCTACGACTACGTCTTCACCACGGGCGGCATCGGCCCGACGCATGACGACATCACGGCCGACGCCATCGCGAAGGCTTTCGGCGTGGCGCTTCCCATAGACGAGCGCGCCCGCGCGCTGCTGCTCGAACGCATCCCTGAAGGCGAGATGACGCCCGCGCGGCTGCGCATGGCGCGCATTCCCGTCGGCGCTGATCTGATCGAAAACACCGTATCCAAAGCGCCCGGCTTCATGATCGGCAATGTGATCGTCATGGCGGGCGTGCCCTCGATCATGCAGGCGATGCTGAAGGCGGTGACGCCGCGGCTCCGCACGGGCGCGAAAATGTTGTCGGTTTCGGTGCGCGTGGACCGACCCGAGGGCGCGGTTGCGGCGCCGCTCGAAGCGTGCCAGCGCGCGTTCCCGGACGTGCCGATGGGCAGCTATCCGTTCATGGACGAGGGGCGCTACGGCACGACGCTCGTGCTGCGCTCGGTTGACGAGGCGCGGCTTGCTGCGGCGAAAGCGGATCTCGAAGCGCGGCTCGCCGCTGTTTTCGGCGGCTAGGTGGACGGCGGCGGGCCGACTGCCTCAGGCTTCGGTCTGCCGGATCGTGATTTCGAGTGCGCCGTCTTTCGCTTCGCGCGACCCGACCCAGGCGCAGCCCGAGACGCGGCAGAAGTCGCGGAAGTCTTCGGGCGCGAGCGGATCGGTGGCGAGGATGCGTACGAGCGCGCCCGGCGCGATGGCGCGCAACTGCTTTTTCGCGAGCAGAACCGGCAGCGGACAGGAAAGCCCGCGCGTATCGATGGTGATGGCGTCCGTCATCGCGAGGGTTGCGCCGTGCCTTCTACCAGCGCCAGCAGCCCCTTGAGAAGATCGGTCGGCGTCGGCGGACAGCCCGGTATCACGAGATCGACGGGGATAATCTTCGCCACGGCGCCAGCGCAGGCACGGCTCTCCGCGAACACCCCGCAGCCCGCCGCGCAATCGCCCGCCGCGACCACCCATTTCGGATCGGGCGTCGCGGCGTAGGTGCGCTCCAGCCCCTCGCGCATGTTCCACGAAACGGCGCCGGTCACGAGCAGCACGTCGGCGTGGCGGGGCGACGCAACGAATTTCAGGCCGAAGCGCTCAACATCGTAGACCGGGTTGCCGAGCGCATGGATTTCCAGTTCGCAGGCGTTGCAGGAGCCCGCATCGACCTCGCGGATGGCGAGCGACCGGCCGAGGCGCGCGCGGGCGCGGGTGCCGAGCGCGCGGGCGAGATCGGCGACCGCCGCTTCCTCCGGGGAGGGCGCGCGTTCCGTGGCGGGGCCTTTCAGGAGCGCATCGAGAAGCAGAATGTGCATCGGGTCCCTACAGATCCACGCCCGAATAGGAGCAATTGAACGATTTGTTGCACAACGGGAAATCGGCGACGATGTTGCCATCGATCGCGGTTTCGAGCAGCGGCCACTGGAACCACGAGGCGTCGCGCGCGTGCATGTGTGCGATGCGGCTTTCATCCTCGATACGCACGGCAAGGAACAGATCGCCGCGGAAGGCTTCGACGAGCGCCGCACCCGCGCCCGGCTGGAATGGCGGCGGCGCGGCATGGATCGGCCCGTCTTCGAGCTTAGCAAGCAATTGGCGAATGATGCCGGCGCTCTCGGCGATCTCCTCGATACGGATCCAGATACGCGCGTCCACGTCGCTTTCCTCGCGCGTCGGCACTTTGAAGGCGACGGCGTTGTAAGGCGGGTACGGAAAAGACGCGCGCGCGTCGAAGGCGCGGCCGCCCGCGCGACCGACGAACCCGCCCGCCGCGAACTGGCGAATGAAATCGAGCTGCACGATGCCCGTGCCGTGCGTGCGATTTTGAATGGATGGCGACTGGTCGTAGGCGCGGACGACGCGATGGAAGCCAATCTCGATGCGCTCCAGCAGCGCGAGGATCGCCGTTGCGCCCGCCGCATCAATGTCGCGGGCGACGCCGCCCGGCACGATTGCGTCCATCATCATGCGGTGGCCGAAAAGCGCCGCCTGCGTTCGCAGGATGTCCTCGCGGATGAGCGAGCAGCGGGCGAGAAGCACGGCGACGGCTGCGTCGTTGCAGATGCCGCCGACATCGCTGACGTGGTGCGAAAGGCGTTCGAGTTCGGCCATCACGCCGCGCAGGATCTGCGCGCGGGGAGGTATCTCCCAGCCGAGCGCGGCCTCAACCGCCCGCGAAAACGCGAAGCTGTAGGCTACGGTGCTGTCGCCCGACATACGCGCGGCGAGCTTCGCGGCCTTCTCTATCGACGCGCCTTGCGCCAGCGCTTCGACCCCCTTGTGCACATAGCCGAGCCGCGCTTCGAGACGCGCCACCGTCTCGCCGTTGGCAGTGAAGCGGAAATGCCCCGGCTCAATGATGCCTGCATGCACCGGGCCGACGGGGATCTGATGCAGGCCGTTGCCTTCGACCGGCAGGAAATGATAGCCCGGCTCGTGCTCCCGCCCCGGCCAGACGCCGTGATCGAGCCAGCGGCGCTCGTCGGGGATGCCGTCCGGTATCGCGCCATAGAGGTCGCGCATCGCGCGTTCGAGGCGGAGGGCCGGCGGGTGATGCAGGCCGACGGATGGGTAAGCCCCCGCCTTGAGCGAGAGCGAGACGATGGCGCGGCAGTTTTCCTGCGCATCCCACAGCGCCATGCGGACATGGTGATCGTCGACCCACAGCGCGCCGAGATCATGCCAGCCCGCCGTGCAGGCCTTGGCGAGGCCGATCCACAGCGCTGCGTCGGCTTCGATGCGCGCGAAGCCGTCGGCGCGAACCTGCAGCGCGGCGCGGATCGCGTCGGCGAGCGCAACCGGCTCCGCATCGCGGCTTCTCTCGTTGATGGTGATCATCCGAGCATCTCCGCGGCGCGCTTGAACCAGACGACGACGGCGGGCGGCAGGAACATCCCGGCGATCAGGATCAGCGACAGGTGGACGAAGATCGGCGCCGACGCTGCGCTGACTGGATGATTGGGCGTGGTCGGCTCGCCGAAAAGGATGTCCTGAAGCCGCATGAGCAGCGCGCCCAGCGCGACAAGCAGGCCGAATGCCACCGCAAGGGCCAGCAACGGCTCGCGCGCAAAGGTAGAGGTGAGGATCAGGAATTCGCTCATGAACGCCCCGAACGGCGGCAGCCCGGAAATCGCGATGACCCCCGCCGCGAGCGCGACCGAGAGCAACGGGTTTGAAACCGACAGTCCGCGAATGGCGGACAGTTCCTGCGTGCCCTTCGCCTGCGTAACATGCCCGACCGCGAAAAAGATCGCCGATTTCGTCAGGCTGTGCATCACCATGTGCAAGAGCGCCGCGAAGTTCAGCAGCGGGCCGCCGAGGCCGAAAGCGAAGGTGATGAGGCCCATGTGTTCGATGGACGAATAGGCGAACAGCCGTTTGATGTCCTGGCGCTGGTACAGCATGAACGCCGCGAATATGAGCGAGACGAGGCCCATGGTGATGAGGATCGGGCCGGGCGCAAGCGCGTTCGGGTTCGCCGCGATCAGCATCTTGAAGCGGAGTAGTGCGAACAGCGCCACATTCAGCAGAAGGCCGGACAGCACGGCGGAAATCGGCGTCGGCCCTTCGGCGTGGGCGTCGGGCAGCCACGCATGCAGCGGCGCGAGGCCGACCTTCGTGCCGTAGCCCACGAGCAGGAAGATGAACGCGATATTGAGCAACGGCGCGTCGAGCTGCGGCGCGATCTTGATGAGTTCGCTCCACGTCATGGCCGCCTCGCCCTCGCCGAGCACGCCTTGCCCGGTCAGATAGACGAGGATCGTGCCGAAAAAGGCGAGCGAGATGCCGACGATGCCGAGGATGAAGTATTTCCACGCGGCTTCGAGCGCGGCGGGCGTGCGGTAGATGCCCACCATGATGACGGTCATGAGCGTTGCGAATTCGAGGCCAACCCACATCAGCCCGATGTTGTTGGCGAGCAGCGCGAGGTTCATCGCGCCCATCATCCCCTGAAACATCGCATGGTAGAAGCGCACGAACAGCGGCGTGAGGTGGCCCGTCTCGATCTCGTGGCCGATGTAGCTGCGGCTGAACAGCGACGTGGTGAAGCCGACGAGGGTGTTCAGGATGATGAAGAATTTGTTCAGGTCGTCGAGGATCACATAGGTCTCGGTGACCGGCGGCAGCGTGAGGAAGGATAGCCCCGCCACAAAGGTGAGGCCCGAAGCGAGCACGTTGCCGAGCGCCGTCACCCGATAGCTTGGGATGAGCGCGAGCAGGATCGCGGAGAGGAACGGAATGCCGACGACGGCGTAAACGGCCTCGTTCATCGATGCGCCCTCGCCGCTCGCACCTTGTCGAGGCTTTCCACATCGACGCTGTCGAAACGCTCGCGGATGCGGAACAGGAATACCGCGAAGACGAACAGCGCGATGAGCACCGAGAACGCGACGCTGACCTCCACCACGAGCGGCATGCCGCGCGCACCGGTCGCCGCGAGGATGAGGCCGTTCTCGATCGACATGAAGCCGACGATCTGCGTCACCGCGTTGCGGCGCAAGATCATCTGAAGCAAGCCGAGCAGGATGATCGCGAGCGCGAGCGCCAACCCTTCGCGCGTGAAGGATGCGGCACCCGGCGTAACCTTCAGCACGAGCAGCAGCGCGAGGCTCGTCAGGCCGAGGCCGAGAAACATCGCGACCCCGACATTAACCACCTGATCGACATCGCGCTTGATGCCGAGCTTCTCCACCATGCGGTTCAGCGCGACGGGGATGATGATGCCCTTGAGCCCGAACGCCATGGCCGCCGTGATGAACAGGTCCGGCGCGTTGCGGACATAGCCCTGCCAAGCGACGGCGAGCGACAGCATGATCGCTTGCACCGCAAACGTGTTCAGCACCGCCAGAATGCGATCCTGATAAAGGAGCGTAAAGCTGCACACGAGCATCATGCCAGCGAGGAAGTGTGCGACGTCATAGGCGTTCGTCACCGCTGCACCTCCCGGGACAGGAATTCGAGCAGGATCGCGAGGAAGGCGAAGGTGAACGCGCCGCCGAGGAACTCGCTAACGCGGAAGACGCGCATCTTGGCGATGCTGACCTCCCACACGCCGAGTGCCACCGCCGCGAGCATGAGCTTCGCGAGATAGCTGCCGATGCCGATGGCCCACGCCCCGGCGCTTCCGTCAAAGGGCGCCATGCCGAAGGGCAAGAACAGGCAGATGATGAGCGAAATGTAGAGCGTGAGCTTCAGGTGCCCCGCCGCCTCTATCATGGCGAGGTGACGGCCGGAATATTCGAGCACCATCGCCTCGTGCACCATGGTGAGTTCGAGATGCGTGGCGGGGTTGTCGACCGGAATGCGGGCGTTCTCTGCCATCGCCACGATGACGAGGGCCACGAAGGCCAGCGCGAAGGAGACGCGGATTTCGAGCGGCTGCGTGATGAGAAACTGCGCCACTTCGGGCAGCCGCGTCGTGCCTGCGGCGAATGCGATGGTGAGTGCAACGAGGAGCGAGGCTGGCTCGGCAAGCGAGGCGATCATCATTTCGCGCGACGAGCCGATGCCGCCGAAGGCGGTGCCGGCGTCCATCGCGGCGAGCGCAAGCAGTGCGCGGGCTGCGCCGATCAGCGCGACGAGGGCGACCACGTCGGCGGCCCAGTTGAACATCAGCCCCGAGGCAAGCGTGGGCACCAGCGCCGCCGCGACCCAGGTAAATGCGAAAATCATGTAGGGCGCGGAACGGAAGAACCAGGTGGCGTTCGGCGCGAGCACCGACTCCTTGCGCACGAGCTTCAACAGGTCACGGTAGGGCTGGAAGAGGGAAGGCCCGCGCCGCCGCATAAGGCGCGCCTTCACCTTCCGCGTGATGCCCGTCACCGCGGGCGCGATGGCGAGCACGAAGAACATTTGCGCGCCCTGAGCGACGAAGGATTGAAGGGTTGCGGGCATCACATGAACGTCGCGGTTATGACGAGCAGCACGATCAGCGTGGAGAACATCAGCACGAGATAGCGGCGGATCGTCAGGTAATGGATGAGGTCGAAACGCTCCGAAAGCGACCAGAGCGCGTTAGCGGGCATGACATAGAGGAAGCGCCAGATGTAGTCGGTGAAGCGAATGTTGAAATGCCCTTCGCGCAAGCTCCCCGGCGGTGGCATGTCAACGGTCTCGGTTGAGCTATAGACGACGCCGCCATAGACCCGGCGCAGCGGTTGGCTGTAGCTCGACGCGGTGTATTGCGTGGCGGGCGAAGGATCGGGAAAGCCACAGTCCCAGGCGGGCGAGCGGCGTGTCTTTTTGGACGCGAACAGGTGGATCGCCGCCATGGTGGCGAACGCCGACACCGCGACGAAGAACGCAATCGTCGGTGCGTCGTAGATCGCGCGGCCCTGATCGAAGGCGATGAGCGAGAACGGCGTGGGGCCGGTCTGCGTGTTGATCGCGGCGGCGGCTCCGGCATATTCGACGAGCAGCGGGTTCAGCGCAAAGGCCGTCAGCCCGCCGAAAAGGCCGCCGAGAATGCAGAGAACGGCGAGAAGGCCAATTGCGAGCGTCTGCGCGAACGGCGCCTCGTGCGCATTGGCGGCCTCGGGGCTGCGCGGGCGACCGAGGAACACTGTCCCGTAGGCGCGCACGAAGCAGGCGGCGGCAAGTCCGGCCGCGAGCGCCAGCATTGCGCCGAGCACGGGCGAGAGGAAACGCAGAATCGGCTCAGGGAATACCGGGCCGGTCAGCACCGCCTGGAAAAGCAGCCATTCGGAGACGAATCCGTTGAGCGGAGGCAGCGCGGAGATCGCCAGCGCACCGATGAGCCAGAAGGCCGACGTCTTCGGCATGCGATGGATGAGGCCGCCGAGCCTGTCGAGCTGTTTCGTGCCGGTCGAGTGCAGCACCGCGCCCGCGCCGAGGAACAGGAGCGACTTGAACCAGGAGTGGTTCAACGCGTGGATCAGCGCGGCGGCGAGCGCGATGCCCGCCGCTGGCGGGATATGCGACGACTTGAACGCGATGGCGAGACCGATTCCGGCGAAGATGATGCCGACGTTCTCGATCGTGGAATAGGCGAGCAGCCGCTTCAGATCCTGATCCTGCACCGCGTAGAGCAACGCGCCGACCGCAGACGCCGCGCCGAGCAGGATGAACGGCAGCGACCACCACCACTGCGGATCGCCCAGCAGGTCGAACACCACGCGGATGAGCGCATAGATCGCCACCTTCGTCATGACGCCGCTCATGAGCGCGGAAACATGGCTCGGGGCGGCGGGATGCGCGAGCGGCAGCCAGGCGTGCAGCGGCATGATACCCGCCTTCGACCCCGCGCCGAACAGAGCCGCGCCGAGTACGAGCGCCGAGACGAGCGGCGTAAGATGGCTCGCGCGCATCGTGTCGAAGGCATAGCCGCCGGACGCGCCTGCGAGGCCGCCGAAGGCGAACAGCAGCGCCATCGTGCCGCCGGCCGCCATAAGAAGATAGACGTAGCCTGCCTTGCGATTGTCCGGATCGTCATGCCGCGACACGACGAGCGCCCACGACGATAGCGACATCAATTCCCAGAAAAAGAGGAAGCCGAACGCGTCGTCGGCGAGGAGAACGGCGTTCATCGCGGCGCAGAATGCGGGGTAGAGCGGCTCGATGCGCCTTGAAAGGTCGTCGCGCTTGATGCCCGCGCCGTAGATGCTGGCCATGAGCACGCCGACATTCACGATGAAGCCGAAGAAGGCGGAAAGCCCGTCGAGGCGAATATGAAGGCCGACGCCGGGAAGACCGATCGGCAGGTGCTCCTTCAGCAGGACTTCATTGAAAAACGCGGAAACGTCGGCGGCGATCGCGAGCGAAGCCGCAGCCGCGGAGGCGGCGTAGACGAAGCCGAGCCGGCGCCGGGGTAGGAAAACAGCAGCAAGCGCCGCTCCCGCGTAGATCGCGAGCGCCACGAAAAGCGCCTGAAGTTGCCAGCCCGCGCCGGTCATTCCTCGGCCCTTTCCAGCGGCTTCTTCAGGCGCACGCCGCGCCCGCCACCGCCTGAAACGGCTCCCTCTCCGATGAGTTCGACGCCCGCGCGATCCAGCGCCTCGACAATCTTCGTGAGGCTGTCCACCACGCCGCGAACGATTCCGGGACTCGCTTCCATGCGTTGAACCGTTGGCAGGGACACGCCAGCCTGATCGGCCAATGTCTTCTGGTCGATGCCAATAAGCGAGCGCGCGGCGCGCAACTGGGCTCCGGTGAGCACGAACTCTCCCCTTCGAACTCTTGGATGCGTTAACGCGCGAAAACCGGTTCGCGAAACACGCGCCAAAATCCGTAGGCCGCCCCCTCGCGATCAAGGACCACGAAAGGCTCTTTTATGAAACTTAAACCCTCAAGGCTGATGTCTCAAGCATCAACTCAGATGGAAAAGGCGGCTGTGCCGAGGTGGAGCGTGTTTTCCACTTCTGATTGCGCTCGCGGTGGAAAACCCTACGATGGAACCGGTGAAGCGATCGCACGTACGGCAGATAATGCGGCCGCCAACATCGTGCGTATCGGGACGCGGCACGACGGCGTGCTTTTTCGATCAGCTCTCTGCGTCATCGAGCCCGATCCAGGCGCGCGGCTCGAAGGTTATGCGCGTCGTGATTCGCACGCGTCTCGCGCTGTCTGTGGGAAGGCATGTGCAACGCACCTCCGGTAGCGTGGCTCCGAAGGCCGCGCTCAGGTTTCGCGATATTTCATTCTATGCATCGTGCTGCGTGGGACTCATCGTGGCGGGCTTGCTGCGGACCGCGAAGCGGTTCCGCCGCCGGTCAACCGAGGCCGACTGCCTTGCGTTCGGCGTCGGCAACACCGGCCGGTCCCCGAGCGTTTACCCGTTCGTGCGAGCGGCGGCGGGGCTGGCCGCAGCCGGATGCGCAGCCTTCGGCGCGGGCTTCTTCTTATCGCCTGGGGCGTGTGCCGCTTTCGGCTTCGCGGTCGATGCGCCATGACCGGGCTGCGATGCGGGCCGCTTCGACTTCTGCTTCGCGCTGACGGCGGGTTTGCGACCGCTGCACACGATACCGCGCATGTCGGCGGGTTGCGCGCCTTCAGGTGTCTCCACGGGCCAAGTGGCAAGCGTCGGCGCAAGCACCGCCTTCCACGGATAAATTTCGAAGCCGTGCTCGAAAAGCGCTGCGGCGCGAATGGTTCTCGCCCCAGACGAGCGCTCGCCGAGCACCACCGCGACAAGCTGGCGGCCGTTCCGCGTCGCGCTTGCGACGACATTATATCCAGCCGCGCAGACGAAGCCCGTCTTCATGCCGTCCGCCCCGTCGTAACTCTTGAGAATGCCGTTATGCGAGGTAAGAAGCCGGTTGCCGACGCGCACTTCGGTCATCGAGAAGATGGGCGTGTATTGCGGAAATTCCTTGAGGATCATGTTCGAAAGAAGCGCCATGTCGCGCGCCGTCGTGACAGCCTGCTCGGGCGTCTCGGTGCCGTCCGGGTTGAATTGCGGCAGGCCGTTCGGATTGACGAATTTCGTGTTCGTCATGCCGAGCCGCTTCGCCGTGCGGTTCATCTGATCGACGAACGCTTCGCTCGAACCGCCGATTTTCTCCGCGAGCATGATGGCGACGTCGTTCGCCGATTTGACGATCAGCGCTTTGATGGCGAGATCGACCTTGATCTGCGCGCCGAGCGGAAGGCCGAATTTGCTGGGAGGCTGGCTGCGCGAGAGTGCCGTGGACGTCAACATGTCTTCGGGGGATAGCCGACCGTCGCGGATCGCCTCGAAGGTGAGATAGGCGGTCATCAGCTTTGTGAGCGAGGCGGGCCGCCACGGGAGATCCGCGTCTTCGGCGTAGAGCACTAGCCCTGTCGCGGGTTCGGTGAGGAGCGCGGGGCCGGCTACGGCGCCTTGCGCACCGAACAGAAACGCCGCCATTCCGCAAAGGATAAGCTGCGTCTTCTTCGACAATGATGCGTACATAATCAATTCGCTCGATTGGTGCCCCAGGCCGGACTCGAACCAGCACGCCCTTGCAGGCAACAGATTTTGAGTCTGCCGCGTCTACCATTCCGCCACTGGGGCACTCGCATCGGGAAGCTGGATCATAGCGAGGCTTTACGGTGCGTCAACTGCTCGGTTCAGAAAAGCACAGCCGACTTGAGCAGAACTTGTGGAGCGCGAACGCTTGGCCGCCCTTGCGACCGTTGTCCACCATAGTCTCTATCGGTTGACGGAGCGTGCATGGGCTGCGGGAGCCTTCCGGCTTCGAGATCGCTTTCGTCATGCCCAACGCGTCATCGCTTTCAATTGAACGCGCCCCGGGCGACGATTTTCGCACAAGCGGCATCAACGTCCTTTGCGTAACAGGCGGTCAGATCAGATGCATTCGCCCCTGAACTTACGCCCCTGGACCTAAAAGAAGCCTGTCCGGTAATGCACTGAGTTCGCATCTTACGGAATGGCTTCAGCCGGTTGCGTCGCCCTCGTCTTCCTCTTCCTCGGGCTTAACCGGGATCGCATAGACGCCCCCAAGCCAGCGGTGAAGGTCGACATCCGCACAGCGCCGCGAACAGAACGGTCTGTATTCCGGCACCTGCGGACGCATTCCGCAAATGACGCATGGGGGAGCGCCCTCTGCCTTTTCGTCGCGATCTTCCGTCATCTTCAAAGCGAATCGACTTCCGCGCGATTGAGCCAGTTGAAATAAACGGGAAACCCCTCCCCGGTCAGAAGTTGCACCACCTCGATCAGCGGAAGCCCCACGACGTTCGTGTACGAGCCGACAATCTTCTGCACAAACGCACCCGCAATCCCCTGGATCGCATAGCCGCCCGCTTTGCCGCGCCATTCGCCGCAGGCGAGGTAGCTGTCGAGTTCCTCTGCCGACAGGCGCTTGAAGCGAACGCGCGTTTCGACGGTGCGCATTTTCACCGAGCCCGTATCGGTGATGAGACAGACCGAGGTGAAGACGCGATGCGAGCGGCCAGAGAGCGTTTGCAGGGCGGCGGCGGCCTCGTTGAGATACTCCGGCTTGCCAATAATCTTGCGATTGACGGCGACAACGGTGTCGGCGGCAAGCACGAACGCTCCGCCCAGGTTCGGCTCTCGCTCCAGCCTCTCCCTGGCGGTCAGGGCCTTTTGCCGCGCAAGCCGCTGCGCATAGGAGCGGGGGGCTTCACCTCTTTTTGGTGTCTCGTCGATAGATGCGGGACGGAGCGCATCCGGTTCAATGCCAACCTGCTCCAGAAGAGCAAGGCGGCGAGGCGATGCGCTGGCCAGAACGAGAAGCTTGCGCGCAGCCGATTGTACGGCGGCGGGATGGCCACGTTCTTCAGGCTGTTGCTTCGAGGACAGGATCGATCCCCTATTTGAAGCGATAAGTGATGCGTCCCTTGGTAAGATCATAAGGCGTCATCTCGACCAAAACCTTGTCTCCAGCGAGCACGCGGATACGGTTCTTCCGCATGCGCCCGGCGGTGTGCGCTATGATTTCGTGGCCGTTGTCGAGCTTCACCCGGAACGTCGCATTGGGGAGAAGTTCGCTTATGATACCAGGAAATTCCAGTAGTTCTTCTTTCGACATAACTCCTGCCAATGAAAAGCCGCTGCGCTTTCAAAACGCCATCTAAGCCGGATGTTCGTCTTGAGATTACGAAAGGAAACGCAGCGATCTGTGAATTTGCCGGAGAATGGCCGCTTGGCCCGCCAAAATCAAGACGGATCGGCTGCGGCAGACCAGCGACGGTTGAAAACAGGTGTTTGCTGGCTCGGTGGCGCGCTTGACGGGGCACCAGCCTCTGGCGAATGTATGGCCTCGCAATCCGATCGGCCAAACCGGCGAAGCCAGACGGACCTCCCATCGTGATCGATTCTTTGCATAATTGGTGCCCGTATTGAGCGCCGGGTCTTCCCGACTCGGCGTGATCCTCGCGCTCGGCACGACGCAGACGCTGGCTTGGGCTTCGAGCTATTATTTGCTGGCGATCCTTGCCGGACCCATCGCCGCGAGCACGGGCATGTCGGCAAATGGCGTATTCGCCGCCTTTTCGTTCTCGCTCCTCATTTCCGCGCTGGTCGGGCCGCGGGTTGGACGCACCATCGACCGGTTCGGCGGCCGCACCGTGCTCATGCTGTCGAACGCGTTCTTTGCCGCAGGGCTGTTCGTCATGGCAGGCGCGTCGGACTGGGTTTGGGTCTGGCTCGCCTGGGCGTTCATGGGTGCGGGCATGGGCTTCGGCCTCTACGATGCTGCTTTCGCGACACTTGCGCGCATCTATGGAGCCACCGCCCGACCAGCGATCACCGGCGTCACGCTTATGGGGGGTCTCGCAAGCACGGTCGGATGGCCGCTGACCGCATGGGGCCTCGCCGCAGTCGGCTGGCGCGAGACCTGCGTCATATGGGCGTTCGCGCATCTGTTCATCGGCGTACCGCTCAACGCGATGCTTCCGCGCGTCAGGGGCGACCTGCCCTCCCCGGCCAACCCCGCGCCAAGGATCGAAATCGACCGGACGATGATCCTGCTCGGCTTTGCCTTCGCGGCGGGCTGGACCATCTCCACGGGGATGGCCGCGCACCTTCCGCACCTCTTGCAAGATCTCGGCGCAACCGGGACGCAGGCGATCGCCGCCGGCATGCTGATCGGGCCGGCGCAGGTTGCCGCGCGCATCGCCGAGGCGACCTTGTTCAAGCGCGCTCATCCGCTGACCTCGGCAAGGCTATCAGCGGGGCTGCACCCGCTAGGCGCAGCGCTTCTGTTTTTCGGGATGCCTGGCATCGCAATCTTCGCCCTCCTCCACGGTGCCGGAAACGGCATTCTCACGATTGCGAGAGGGACTGTGCCTCTCGCAATCTACGGGCCGGAAAATTACGGCTACCGGCTCGGCATCCTCGGCGTGCCGTCGAGAATGGCGCAGGCCGCTTCGCCTCTGCTTTTCGGCCTGCTCATCGAAGCGCTCGGCGCCGGAACCTTCGTAGTGTCCGCCGTGATCATGCTTGCGGCGCTGGCCGCGTTCTGCCTCGTGCAAACCGAACCCGTCAAAGGCCATGGCGACGAGCGGGGCTAAGCCCCCGTCGCCGCTTTTCTAGTAAAGCGGCCCGACGCCGTTCAGGAAAACGTTGAAGCCGATCTTGAACGTGTTGACCGACATGTCATTGTTGAACTGCCTGTCGTCGAAGTTGAGCGTGCTGTCTCCGAAGTCGAAATAAAGATATTCCGCCTTGATGGACCAGCGCGGGCTGACCTGATATTCGAGGCCGCCGCCGAGCGTCCATCCTGTGAACGTGCCGCTCGACTGGCGGAGGGCGCTGATGTTGTCGGTGACGAGCGTGACATTGGTCTCGCCGGTATAGAAGCCGAAGCCGCCCTTCAGGTAGATCAGCGCGTTGCCATAGAGGAAGCCGCCCCTGACCGTCACGTCGCCGTACCAGCCGCCGTCCGAGGACACCGTCAGAACGCTCGGCAGAACGCCACCAACGGCGAAACTCTTGCTCGCGTCGTTGCCGAGGCCGCCGAGATCGCCCTCGATGCCCCAGAGGAAATTGCCGATGGGAATGTTGTAGCCGAGTTGGAGACCGCCGAGAAAACCGGACCCCTCAACGCTTCGGTCGGACAAGACCGTTGTTGCGCCGTTCACGAAGACCACGTTACTGGCCGTCTCGATCGTCGACCAGGCACCCCCGATATTTCCGCCGATATAGAAGCCCTGCCAGAGGGGGATGGGCGCGACGGGCTGAGGGGGATAGGGGTCTTTGTATCCGCCGTATCCACCATAGCCTCCGCCATAATATGGATCGGCTGCATACGCCACCTGGGCCGCGAGGAACATACCTAGAGCGGCCCCACCAACTGACTTTACAACTGACATAACTTTCCCGCTTACGTTGCCACAGAGAAGCTTTACACGTTACTGGTAAAAGCTGTGGCATTAACGGAAATGCAACGCAAGCGGGTGTTTATGGCCGGCCGCAGACGCAGCGTGAACAGCTTGTGGATAAGCAGTGCGCTCCAGTCCCTAAGTCCTTGATACAACGACCTTGTCGTCCGCTGTTTCTTCAAGGTCACAACTCCGCCGGGATTGCACTTCCCGCATGTGCGCCGGAACAGCGGCGCCGCTCGCATTCGGCTCCACGGTCGGCAGCGCGCCTTCCTCGACCATCTCGGCGAGCTTCCGCCGCGCCTCCTCGGCCTCCTGCTGACGCGTCCAGAGCGCCGCGTAAAGCCCCCGCGCTTCGAGCAGCGAAGCATGCGTGCCGCGCTCGACGATGCGGCCCTTGTCGAGCACGAGGATCGTATCCGCGCCGATGACCGTCGAAAGCCGGTGCGCGATGACGAGCGTCGTGCGGCCCTTTGCGACGCTGTCGAGCGCCGACTGGATTTCCTTTTCCGTAAAGCTGTCGAGCGCCGACGTCGCCTCGTCGAGGATGAGGATCGGCGGCCCCTTGAGGATCGTGCGCGCGATGGCGACGCGCTGCTTCTCGCCGCCGGACAGCTTCAGCCCGCGCTCGCCGACCATCGACTTGTAGCCCAGCGGCAGTTGCTTGATGAAGCCGTCGATCTGCGCCATGCGCGCGGCCTCGCGTATTTCGGTGTCCGTCGCGTCGACGCGACCATAGCGGATGTTGTATTCGATGGTATCGTTGAACAGCACCGTATCTTGCGGAACGATGCCGATGGCGGCGCGCAAGGACTCCTGCGTGACATCGCGCACATCCTGCCCGTCGATGGTGATGCGCCCCGTCTTCACGTCGTAGAAGCGGTAAAGCAGCCGCGAAATCGTTGACTTGCCCGCGCCGGACGGCCCGACGAGCGCCACCATATGTCCGGGCGGCACTTCGAAATCGACGCCTCGCAGGATCGGACGCACGCCGTCATAGCTGAACGTGACGTTGTCGAAGCGGATCGCGCCGGCACCCACGATGAGCGGCTTCGCGCCCGGCTTGTCCTTCACCTCCGGCTTCTGGCCGATGAGTTCGAACAGCGCCTCGATATCGACGAACGCCTGCTTGATCTCGCGATAGATGACGCCCATCAGGTTGAGCGGCTGATAGAGCTGGATGAAGACCGCGTTGATGAGCACGAAATCGCCGACCGTCATCGCGCCCGTCGCCACGCCGTGCGCCGATAGCGCCATTGCGGTTACCATGCCCAACGTAAAGATGACGGTCTGGCCGAAGTTGAGCGCGGCGAGCGAAGTCGCGGTCTTGATGCTTGCACGTTCGTAGCGGCGCATCGAGCGGTCGAAACGGTCCGCCTCCCAGCGCTCGTTGCCGAAATATTTCACCGTCTCGTAGTTGAGAAGGCTGTCGACGGCCTTGGTCGTCGCGTCGGTGTCGGCCTCGATATATTCGCGGCGGATCGCGATGCGCTTCTCGCTGACCGCGATGCTGTACCACGTGTAGATTACGATCATCCCCAGCACGATGGCCACGAAGGTCCAGCCGAAGTAAAAGCCGAAGAGCAGGCACACGAACAGCACTTCGAGGATCGTGGGCACGAGGTTCAACACGCCCATGCGGATGATGAGGTCGACCGCGATCTTGCCCCGGTCGAAGACGCGCGTGAGGCCGCCCGTTTTCCGGTCGAGGTGAAAGCGAAGCGACAGATCGTGCACATGGCGGAAGGCGCTCGTCGTCAGCATCCGCGTCGCGTTCTGCTCGATAGGCGCAAACAGCACGTCGCGAAGCTGCTGAAAGCCGGTCATCGCGATCCGAGCGCCGGCATAAGCGAGCGTCATGAACAACGGCACCGCAGCCAGTGTCCACGCCGCTTGCGCCCCGTCCGTCTTCGGCATGGCCGTCAGCGCGTCGACCGCATATTTGTAGGTGACGGGCATGAAGACGGTCACGACCTTGGCCGCCACGAGCACCACCGCCGCCAGCACAAGCCTGGCTTTGAGGTCGGCACGGCCCTTCGGCCAGGCGAACGGCAAAAGATACCGGAAAATGGCTTTATGGTCTGTCTTGCCGTGCTTTTCGGGCGGGACGGATCGCGATGCGTGGTGATGCAAAAAAGGCCTCGTTGACGGTGAAGCCGGAACTTCGAGCTTCGGCGGGTGTATGATTGCGGCGGCGCCTTCTCTCCATATAAGCGGATTTCCGTGTCAGGCGAGGCCCGCGGCTTAAGCGGCGGGCAAGTTCCGCGCTGGTAAGCTCATGGAAAGACACGCTCAGGATGTGAAGACGGCGGCGATATGAAAGCAGAGAAAATGAAGCGTTTGTGTGTTTATTGCGGCTCTGGTTCCGGGATCGATCCGCGCTTTCTCGATGCGGCGAGAACGCTCGGCCGCACGATGGCCGAGGCGCAGATCGGCCTTGTCTACGGTGGCGGCGGCAATGGCATGATGGGCACGGTTGCGCAGACCGTCATCGATCATGGCGGCCACGTAACCGGCATCATACCGGCCTCTCTCCTTGAAATCGAGAACGCGCTCGAAACCATCAGCGAGCGCTACGTCACGAGCGGCTTCCACGAGCGCAAGATGCTCATGTTCAACCTGTCCGACGGGTTTGTGGCCCTGCCGGGCGGCGTTGGCACGCTGGAAGAGCTTGTCGAGCAACTCACCTGGACGCAGCTCGGCCACCACGACAAGCCTGTGTTCATCGTCAACACGGCGGGCTACTGGGATCTGCTGCTGGCGATGTTCGACCGCATGCGCGAGCAGCTTTTCATCCGACCCGGCCTCGATACGCGCTATATCGTGGTTGAAAAGGCCGAGGATGTGGTGCCGTTTTTCCTGAAGCATCGCCCTTCGAAAAAGGCGCCGCCGCCGACGCTCATCCGCGCCTGACCCTCGCCGGCCGAAGGCGAAGCGAACGCGGTAGATGTTGGCCGGCAATGACGGCCCGTGCGCTCGATAAATGCATCGTCGCGCCCTTGGAGGAGCAAAACGCGGCAACCTCGGCGCGAACGCTCGCAAGATGCCTCAAATGCCGCTTTTCTTTTCATAAAATCTGATGTTTATTCGTCCTGTTGAAAGTGCGTTTCCGTTTTGCGTAGCGTTGTGCATCCCCATGGCGAACTGCTTCGAAGAAAGCCCCCTGTTCGAGCTCCTCTCCCTTGAAGCAGGTGCGAGCGTTCCACCGCCACAGCCTCCCCGCCCCAAACCGCATTACTGGGGCCATCGCGACCGCCTGCGAAAGCGCTTCCTCGAAGGCGGGGCCGATCCGCTGCCCGATTACGAACTTCTGGAACTCGTGCTCTTCCGCGCCATCGCGCGGCGGGACGTGAAGCCGCTCGCGAAGGATCTCCTCGCGCGGTTTGGTTCGTTCGGGGAAGTTATGAACGCTCCCCGCGACCGGCTGCTTGAGGTGGAAGGCGTGACCGAAGCCGTCGTCACCGAGTTCCGCGTGGTGCAGGCAGCGGCGCTGCGCACCGCGCAGGGCGAGGTGAAGAAGCGGCCCATTTTCGCCGCCATGTCGACGGTTCTCGATTATCTCCGCTCGGCCATGGCATTCGAGGATCGCGAGCAGTTCCGTATCCTGTTCCTCGACCGGCGCAACAAGCTGATCGCCGACGAGGTGCAGTCGCGCGGCACCATCGACCACACGTCGGTTTATACGCGCGAGGTGGTGAAGCGCGCGCTCGAATTGTCGGCTTCGGCTGTCATTCTCGCGCACAACCACCCGTCGGGCGACCCGACGCCATCACGCGCCGATATCGAGATGACGAAGGAAATCGCGGAGGTGGGAAGCAAGCTCGGCGTGACCGTACACGACCACATCATCCTCGGCCGCGACGGCCATCTCAGCCTGAAGTCGGTCGGGGCTTTTTGAGCGCAGGTTGATCCCTGTGGCGTTGGCGTAACCACGGCCTACGTGACAGCGAACGACTGCGACCGCGGGAGGGACGGGGCGGATCGCGTCATGACGAGCGCGCCAGTTTGCGTCGCGCAAAAAAGGCAACGCGCCGCCGCGCGTTGCCTGTCGGAAATGCACGCCGCGACAATGCGCGGCGCAGCGTTCTCAATACTTGTAGAGGTCGGACTTGAATGGTCCTTCGAGCGGCACGCCGATGTAGTCGGCCTGTTCCTTCGAGAGCTGCGTCAGATGCACGCCGAGCTTTTCGAGGTGCAGGCGCGCGACCATCTCGTCGAGATGCTTCGGTAGCACATACACCTTGTTCTCATACTTGCCCTTGCCGACATTGGTCCAAAGCTCGATCTGCGCGAGCACCTGGTTCGAGAACGACGCGCTCATCACGAAGCTCGGATGGCCCGTGGCGTTGCCGAGGTTCACGAGGCGGCCTTCGGACAGCAGCAGGATGCGGTTCCCGCCGGGGAACTCGATCATGTCCACCTGCGGCTTCACGTTCGTCCACTTGTAGTTCTTCAGGTTCGCGATCTGGATTTCGTTGTCGAAGTGGCCGATGTTGCAGACGATGGACATGTCCTTCATCTTGCGCATGTGCTCAAGCGTGATGACGTCCTTGTTGCCGGTCGCCGTCACGAAGATGTCGGCCTTGTCGGCTACGTCGTCGAGCGTTTGCACCGAGAAGCCGTCCATCGCCGCCTGAAGCGCGCAGATCGGGTCGATTTCGGTCACGACCACGCGGGCGCCAGCACCGCGCAGCGACTGCGCCGAGCCCTTGCCCACGTCGCCATAGCCGCACACCACCGCGACCTTGCCCGCCATCATGACGTCGGTCGCGCGGCGGATACCATCCACGAGGCTTTCGCGGCAGCCATAGCGATTGTCGAACTTCGACTTCGTGACGCTGTCGTTGACGTTGATGGCCGGGAAGGCGAGCGTGCCCTTCTTCTCCATCTGGTAGAGGCGCAGCACGCCGGTCGTCGTCTCTTCGGACACGCCCTTGATGTTGGCCTTCACCTTGGAATACCAGCCGGGCGTCTTCGCAAGGCGCGCCTTGATGGTCTTGAAGAGGCTCGCTTCTTCCTCGCTATGCGGGTTTTCGAGCACCGCCGGGTTCGTCTCGGCTTCCGCGCCGAGCAGCACGATCAGCGTCGCGTCGCCGCCGTCGTCGAGGATCATGTTGGCGGTTTCGCCGTTCGGCCATTCAAGAATGCGGTCCACGTAGTCCCAATATTCGTCGAGCGTCTCGCCCTTGATGGCGAACACCGGCGTGCCGCGCGCGGCGATGGCGGCGGCGGCGTGGTCCTGCGTCGAGAAGATGTTGCACGATGCCCAGCGGACGTCCGCGCCGAGCGCCTGAAGGCTCTCGATCAAGACGGCGGTCTGGATTGTCATGTGCAGACAGCCCGCGACGCGCGCGCCCTTGAGCGGCTGTTCCTTGCCGAACTTCTCGCGCACGGCCATCAGGCCCGGCATTTCGGTTTCGGCGATGTCCATTTCCTTGCGGCCCCAGTCCGCGAGGCTTAGATCTTTGACAAGAAAATCGTTCGACACAGGCTTCTCCCAGGCTTGTTTGCCGCAGCGGCAAGATGGTTTGGGGCAGTCGTATCCCTTGTGCTATCGAAAAGCAATAAAGACATAAACATTGCTTTATGTCGTCCCCGGCTTCGTGACGTAGCGTTTCCTAACCGAGTTCAGACCCTTTCACTCCCAAACGAAGGACTCCGACCATGCCCGCCCTAGCCGCTCGCCTCCTCTTCCTGGCGGTTTTGCTGCCGTTTTCGCTCCCTGCCCTCGCGCTCGACGACACGCCGCAGAACCGCGAGGCGCAAGCCGACCGTTATCTCGCAGCCGTGCCGCCAAAATCGCAGATCGCCGATACCGTGGCGGGCATCGCGGAGACGCTGCCTCCCGAGCAGCAGGAGCAGTTCAAGACGCTGATGATCAAATATTTCGACATCGGCAAGGTGTCGGTGGCCATCCGGCAGGCTATGGTGAAGACGTTCACCGCCGACGAACTGAAGGCGCTCGCCGATTTCTACGGCTCAGAGGTCGCGAAGTCCGCCGTGGGCAAGATGGACGCCTACAGGAACGAGGTTCTGCCGGCGACGGAGCAGGAGCTTCAGGCGGCGCTGGGAAAAGTGCAAGCCGAACTGCATCCGCAAAAAGCGGGCGATGAGAAGCCCGCCGAGGAACAAAAGAAATAGCGCCCGCTGGAATCATGCCGCTAGGGAGCCGCGCTACGTGCGCCTCCGAAGCGGCTGCCGCTCCGCGCAAGCGAACCGGGACACGACGATCGACATGCCACGCATGAGATGGCGGCGCGCCCCCATCCTTTGCCGCCGCGGTGCGCCATCATTCACTGAGCTTCAGGTCCAACTTTTGCCCAAGCAGATGCGTATTCCGATGGCGGATTCTTATGATGAGGGATGCCCATGAAACGCGCCGCCGCCTTCGCGCTCGTTTGCCTGTTGGCCACAAACGCCGAGGCCACAACGACGACCTACAAGATCAGGGACGTGTGCAAGTTCGACATGGAGCAGTATTGCAAGGACATCAAGGCCAAGCGCCTGCGTGACCTTAAGGCCTGTCTGGCTAAGAATGAGCGGAATCTCCTCCCGCGCTGCCAGGACCATTACAAGGAAGCGAATTGAGGCGCATTCCCGCGCCGATGCATTGACGCTTCGCTTATTACTCCAATTTTTTGCGCGTGCTCCGCGGAAGCCCTCTTGGCGTTTCGGCGAGGTGCTATTTCGGCCGCGCGGAAAAACGCGTCAAGCAGCAGCCTAAATCATTGTACGATAAGCTAAACACCCGAGTGCGGACCGACGCGGACGCAGTTGCGTGCGGCCGGGCAGGAGCGATATTGCCAGTTGGTGCCGCGTCATCTTGGCGCACGCCTTGCGCGCTTTGCGGGAAAACTTCGCGTTCCGCGTGTGCGATGCGCAATATTCCGACATAGCCAACGGCTGGCGCGTACTTTGTAAGAACGTGCTCACTTTGAAAACTGAGCTTCTGTTTTTAATCGTTCTAAACATTGACCTCGCTCAATGAGCCCGCTGTCGCAATGGCGCGAAATGGGGCCGCCTTTCAAAAAAAGGAGTGGGCACATGAAGAGAATTTTCTCATTGGCATTGGGGCTCGGCCTCATGCTGCCGACGGTGGCATCGGCGGACGATTTGCGCGCCGACGCAAATGCCGTCTTCAAACCAATTCCCTCCGTCGTTCCGGCCGTTAAGGATAATGCGGTTACGCACGAGAAGGTCGAACTCGGCAAGATGCTGTTCTTCGATCCGCGCCTTTCGCGCAGCCAGATCATCAGTTGCAACAGTTGCCACAATCTCGGCACCGGCGGCGTGGATGCGGGGCCGACGTCTATCGGCCACGGCTGGCAGAAAGGCCCGCGCCGCGCGCCGACCGTGCTCAACTCGGTATTCAATATCGCTCAGTTCTGGGACGGTCGCGCCGAAGACCTGAAAGCGCAGGCGAAAGGCCCGGTTCAGGCGAGCGTCGAGATGAACAACACGCCCGCCAATGTCGTCGCGACGCTCGCCGCGATGCCGGGTTACGTCGATGCGTTCAAGAAGGCGTTCCCCCGCGAGAAAGAGCCGATCACCTTCGATAATTTCGCGAAGGCAATAGAGGCGTTCGAAGCCACTCTCATCACGCCCGCAGCGCGCTTCGACCAGTTCCTCGAAGGGAGCGAGACGGCCTTTGATGACGCGGAGAAAAAAGGCCTCCGCCTGTTCATGGACAAGGGTTGCGCGGCTTGTCACAACGGCATCAATGTCGGCGGCAACGGCTATTACCCGTTCGGCGTGATCCAGAAACCCGGCGCGGAAATCCTGCCGTTGGGGGATAAGGGCCGCTTCGCCGTCAGCAAGACTGCGTCGGATGAATATGTGTTCCGCGCCGCCCCGCTTCGCAACGTCGCCTTGCGCGCTCCCTATTTCCACAGCGGGCAGGTGTGGTCGCTTGAGCAGGCCGTCGCCGTCATGGGCGATTCTCAACTCGGCGAGAAATTGACCGACGAGGATACGAAGCTGATCGTGGCCTTCCTAAAGACACTGACCGGCGAGCAGCCGCGCGTCGAAATGCCGATCCTGCCGGTCCGCACGAAAGATGTGCCGAAGCCCGAGTAGAAAATGGCGCTCGAAGCGGCACGAAACCGTTTCGGGCGCCTCCCCGCTAACGCGGCGCAGCTTTCGCGAGGCCGCTCCTGATCGCCGCATAGGCCTTGATGGCGAACATGTCAGTCATGCCCGCCACGAAATCGCCCGCCGCGCGAAGCCGCGCCGTGTCGTCCGAAAGCGACGCCACGCGCGTCGCTTCGAGGTGCATTTCGGCCGGATTGGCGGCGAAATAATCGTAAAGCTCGCGCAGGATCGCCTGCGCATCCGTCATCTTCTTCACGATGTCGCGGTGCTTGTAGACCCGCGCGAAAAGAAAGCGCCGCAGGTCGGCGATGCTTGCCGCCATGTCATCCGAGAACTGGGCGAGCGGCGCGGGCGCGGTCCGCACCGCCTCGATTGACGCGGGCGCTGCGGCGGCGATCCGTGCGCGCGTCTCCGCCAGCACGTCCTGCACCATCGCCGCGACCATGCGCCGGTTCATTTCATAGACGAGCGGCGCGTCGGCAAGATCGCCGTAACGGTCGCGCACCTCCGCCAGCATCCGCGCGACGAGCGGCACCTCCTCCATTTCGCGCACGGTGATGTAGCCGGCGCGGAAACCGTCATCGATGTCATGATTGTTGTAGGCGATGTCATCGGCAAGCGCCGCGATCTGGCCTTCGAGCGGGGCTTGAGTATCGAGGCGCAGATCCTGTTCGCGGGCGTAGGCGCGGATCGCGAGCGGCAGGCCGCTTTCGGCGTGGCGCGCGACCGGGAGCCCATCGGCAGTGACGAGCGGACCGTTGTGCTTGACGATGCCTTCCAGCGTTTCGAACGTCAGGTTCATGCCGCAAAACGCAGCATAGCGGTGTTCGAGCAGCGTCACGATGCGCAAGCTCTGCGCGTTGTGATCGAAGCCGCCGATGGCCGCCATCGCCGCGTTCAGCGCGTCCTCGCCCGCATGGCCGAAGGGCGGGTGGCCGAGGTCGTGGGCGAGCGCAATGGCCTCGGTCAAATCTTCGTTGAGGGCGAGCGCGCGGGCCAGCGTGCGCGCGATCTGCGCCACCTCCAACGTGTGCGTGAGCCGCGTGCGGTAGTGGTCGCCCTCGTGATAGATGAAGACCTGCGTCTTGTGGATCAGCCTGCGGAAGGCGGTAGAATGGACGATGCGATCGCGGTCGCGTTGATAGACATCGCGCGTGGGACACGGCGATTCCGAATGAAGCCGCCCGACGCTCATCTCGGCATGGGCCGCGTAAGGGGCAAGCTCCATCATGGTTTCGTCTCCGATGTCTCGTCGCGGGCATTTCTCGGCCCCCGCGCGGTTGACATTGACGCGCGAACATCCAAACTGAGGTCAAGGTTCAGGAGAGGCGAACAATCGTCATGACCACGGAAGTCAACATAAGCGTGAGCGAGCGTGCCGCCAACCGTATTCGGGAGATCGTCGGGTCCGCGCAGGGCGAGAATGCTTTGCGCATCAGCGTGCAAGGCGGCGGTTGCTCTGGGTTCAGCTATAATTTCGAGATCGTGCTCGAGGCGGCCGCGGACGATATCGTGATCGAGAAATCCGGCGCCCGCGTCGTCATCGATCCCGTGTCCGTGCCGTTCATGGCGGGTTCCGAGATCGACTTCATCGACGATTTGATGGGCTCGTCCTTCAAGATCACGAACCCTAACGCCACCGCCTCGTGCGGGTGCGGCACGTCCTTCTCGATCTGACAAGCCGTGCTCACCGTCGCGACATGGAACGTCAATTCCATCAAACAGCGCGAGATTGCCGCCGTGCAGTGGCTGAAGCGCGCCCGCCCCGATGTGCTGTGCCTTCAGGAGATCAAGTGCCAAACGGAGGCCTTTCCGCGCGGCGCGTTCGAGGATCTGGGATATAATTGCGCTGTCATAGGGCAGAAGTCGTTCAACGGCGTCGCCATCCTGTCGAAATTTCCCATCGATGAAACCGTCGTCGGTCTGCCCGGCGACGACACCGACGAGCAGTCGCGCTACATTGAGGCGGTGTTGTCGCTTCCGGGTGGCGGCGCGTTTCGGGTGGCGTCGGTCTACGCGCCGAACGGAAACCCCGTGGCTTCGCCGAAGCTCGATTACAAGCTCGAATGGCTCGCACGGTTCAAGGCGCACGCCGAAACGCTGCTCTCGTATGAGGAGCCGTTCGCGCTCGCGGGCGACTACAACATCATTCCGCGCGGCATCGACGTCTATAATCCGGCAGCCTGGACGGAAGATGCCTTGTACCGTCTGGAATCGCGGCAGGCGTTCCGCCGCATTCTCAATCTCGGCCTTGCTGACGCGGTCGAGGCCTGCAACTCCGGCGGCGGCCAATTCACCTTCTGGGACTATCAGGCGGGCGCGTGGCAAAAAAATCTCGGTCTTCGGATCGATCACATCCTCCTGTCGCCACAGGCGTTTTCAAGGCTTCGCTCCACCGTGATTGACCGCACGCCAAGAAGCTGGGACAAGCCTTCAGATCACACTCCCGTCCAGGTCACCCTCGGCATGTGACGGCTCGGCTTCGGTGGAAACGGCTCGGCTCATCGAAACGCCGCGCTCGCCTCTCGTCGCAGGTCCGCCGCCATCCCGCGAAGGTGAAATCGCCGCGAAAACTTCAACCTGCGGCGATTCAAAAACCTGACATTAATCCTCGCACGTGCTAATCGGCACATAATTCAATTCCACACCCCCCGCTCATGTTCAAAGCCATCAGGAATACATACCGACTGACGAAAGCCGGCGCGACGCTCGCAAGGTACGGCGTGGGATTCGTCCCCGACTATGTGACGCTGCCCGCGCCGCTGCGCATCCTGCGTGCAGACGAGCGGGAGTCGGCCGCCAAACGACAGGCGAGAGGGGAGCGGCTGGCGAAGGCGATCCGCGCGCTCGGGCCGACCTATATCAAGCTTGGGCAGTTTCTTGCGACACGTCCTGACGTGGTAGGGCCTCATCTCGCCAACGCGCTCGGCTCGCTTCGCGATCGCCTGCCTCCGTTCTCGGTCGACAAAGCTCACCATGAGATCGAAGCCGCCTTCAACAGGCGCTGGCAGGAGGTTTTTGCGGAATTCGGCCCGCCTCTCGCGGCGGCCTCCATCGCACAGGTGCATAAGGCAGCCGTGCGCACGCCGGGCGGCAACACTCGCGCCGTCGCTGTCAAGATCCTTCGACCGGACATCGAAAAGCGCTTCGAACGCGACCTCGAAAGCTTTTATTTCGCGGCGCATACGGCGGAGCGTGTCTCGCAGCCGATGAGGCGTTTGCGGCCAGTGGCGGCGGTCGACACGCTCGCCCAGTCCGTCGTGCTGGAGATGGATCTGCGCCTTGAAGCCGCTGCGATATCCGAGATGGCCGATAACATCGCGAAGAGCGGCGATGTCGGCTTTCGCGTGCCACGTGTCGACTGGGAGCGCACGTCGAAGCGCGTGCTGACGCTCGACTGGATCGACGGCATTCCTCTTACCGACATTGAGGCGGTTCGTGCGGCCGGGGTCGACATGGAGGCGCTCGGCCTCACTGTCATCCAATCGTTTTTGAAGCACGCCATTCGCGACGGCTTCTTCCATGCCGACATGCATCAGGGCAATCTGTTCGTCGACCCACGGGACGGCGCGCTGATCGCTGTGGACTTCGGGATCATGGGACGCCTCGGCCCTAAGGAGCAGCGCTTCCTCGCCGAAATCCTCTACGGCTTCATCACCCGAAATTATTACCGCGCCTCGGAAATTCACTTCGAGGCTGGTTATGTGCCCGCCAATCAGAGTGTGGCGGCTTTCGGCCAGGCGCTGCGCGCCATCGGCGAGCCAATCATGGGACGTCCGTCGGAAGAAATTTCCATGGCGCGCCTCCTCTCGCAGCTTTTCGAGAACACGGAAGTGTTCCAGATGAAGATGCGGCCGGAACTTCTGCTCCTGCAGAAGACCATGGTTGTCGTGGAGGGGGTTGCGCGTTCGCTCGATCCGAAGCTCAACATCTGGGTCGCGGCGGAGCCGATCGTCCGCGAATGGCTGACCGGCCAGCTTGGGCCGCGTGCGCAGATCCGCGACGCCGTTTCGAACGTGGGCGCTTTGGCGATCGCGCTCAAACATGCGCCGGACCTGATTGAACGCGGCGCGAAGATCGTCGACGCGCTCGACCCCGACAAGCCGCGCGAAGCGTCGCCACAGCCAAGCCGATGGCCCATCGCGCTGCCGCTCTGGCTCGCGACCGGCGCGCTGCTCGCCATCGCGGCTAAACTCCTTTTTCCATAACCCAGAACTGCACATCGCACGCTTACATCCGAAAGCTGCTACCGGTTGCGCTTAGACTTATAGGCGAAGCTTGTGCGATGCTGGCGTCGTCGTCGCTATTGGGCGATAAAATGAGTTTGTCCTACGTTTTCCACAAGGCAAATGCCTCAGCCGTTGTTGGCGTGTTCCCATCCGATCCTTTTCAGTTTATGTTTTGTTCCATTAGCTCCTAGAGCGGAGGCGTTGCGTGGAACCGTCCATCGTTTGTCCGAATTGCCAGTCTAAAATTAAGCTGACCGAAACTTTCGCCGCGCCTCTTCGGCTTAAAGGGCCGCCTCTAGCTCCTCAATCTAGGCGCCTGACGGCTTCGCGGCGACGGACGAGTTGCCGCTGGCGCCGATTGGTTTCCCGCTCCTGATTGCGGCCGGGTAAGTCCGCCGCCTTAGTGCGGCCGAACGTGCTGCGCATCGCCCCGATTCACCGGTCATTACCTCGGCAAAAAAGAAATCTCCCTTGCGAAGTTTGTAGGCGCAGAGTATGCGGGACATGCGCACTTAGGTATATTTTTTATGATGATTGGTCCTTCAATCGACGATACCGATCTTCCGGCGCCTTCCGTAAAGCTCAGGGCGAATGTCGCGCCGCATATCAATCTCGCCTTTCAGGTCAATTCCATTCCGGCCGTCGGCGAAATCGAAATCGCCAATGAAACCGACGGCGACTTCTCCGATGTAGCAATTTCGATCACCTCGGAACCGGCCTTTCTCAAGCCAAAGGCCCTTCGCCTCGACCGCCTCAGGGCTGGTGACACACGGTCGATCAGTCCGGTCGACGTCGACCTCGACCCCGCCTTCCTCAATCGCCTGACAGAAGCGGCGGACGGCGAAATCCGCATCTCGGTGCGCGCGGGCGACGAATCGCTGGCCGCCATCACGATCCCGTGCCGCGCCCTCGCGCCGACCGAATGGACCGGCCTTTCGACGCCACCTGAACTTGTCGCCGCTTTCGTCCGCCCGAACGATCCGGCCGTCGAAGTGATCCTGCGAAATGCGGCCGAGAAGCTTCGACTGCATGGCAGGAACTCCGCGCTCGACGGCTACGCGGGCAACCGGAAGGGGCGCTCGTGGGAAGTGGCCGAAGCCATCTGGGCCGCCCTGGTCGACGCGAAAATCGTCTACGCGCTGCCGCCATCGAGCTTCGAGCAGGACGGGCAGAAAATCCGCATGCCCGGCGCGATCCTTGAGCGAAAGCTCGGGACATGCCTCGATCTGACCCTGCTTTACGCGGCCTGTCTCGAACAGGCGGGGCTCAACCCGATCGTCGGCTTCGTGACCGGCCACGCTTTCTGCGGCCTATGGTTGACGCCAGACGCCTTCTCCTCATGTGTCGTCGACGAAGCCGAGACGGTTCGCAAGCGTTTGCAATTGCAGGAAATGATCCTGATCGAGACGACGCTTCTCACCAATCATCCGCCGCTGAAATTCCGCACTGCGGTCGACAAGGCCGCAAGCTACGCGAACGAGGATGAACCGCGCCGCTTCGAACTCGTGGTGGACATCGCGCAGGCGCGGCAACGCCGCATCCGCCCGCTCGGCGTCGAGCTTGACGGGCAGCAGGATGCTCTGCCCGTCACGGCGGAAGCCGGCGAATCGGTTGGGCTCGACGAACCACCCTCGTTCATGGAGGAAGCGGCCAAGCCCGCCGAGCCGGATCAGCCGCTCGACCGCGTGGAACAATGGAAGCGCAAGCTTCTCGACCTGTCGCTCCGCAACCGGCTGTTGAACTTCAAGAGCGGGAAAAGCGCTGTCGATCTTTTCTGCCCCGACGCAGGCGCGCTGGAAGACAGGCTTGCGAGCGGCGACACGATAAAAATCCTCGCCACAGCCGATGTCATGAGTGGCGACGATCCGCGCGACGCCGAAGTTTATCAGTTGAAGGCGGGGGAAGACGCCGCGAGGCAGCACGCGCTCGAAGCGCTTTTACGGGGCGAAGTTCTTACCGCGCTTTCCGATGACGAACTTCAGGATCGGCTGACCGAAATCCATCACGCGGCCCGAAGCTCGCTCGAGGAGAGCGGCGCGAATAGCCTGCATCTCGCCATCGGTTTTCTGTCGTGGTCGCCCGCCGGGAAAGATCAGCGTTGCCGGGCGCCGCTGCTGCTCGTGCCGGTCCGGCTGGAGCGCCGCACGATCCGCTCCGGCTTCCGGCTCGTGCGCCACGACGACGACGCCCGCATCAATCCGACGCTCCTGCAAATGCTCCGGCAGGATTTCGGCCTCGATATGCCGGAATTCGAGCGCGATCTACCCTCGGACGCGTCGGGCCTTGACGTGGCGCAAATCTGGCGCATCGCGCGCCAGCAAATCAAGGACATGAAGGGGTTCGAACTCACCGAAGAGGTCACGCTGTCGAACTTCTCCTTCGCCAAATATCTGATGTGGAAGGATCTGGTCGACCGCGCGGAACTTCTCAAGCGCAACGCTGTGGTTCGCCATCTCATCGACACGCCGAAAGACACCTACGGCGATCCGCGCGACATGCCGGAGGAGCGCGCGCTCGATCGCGAGATCCACCCGAAAGACCTGTTCATGCCGCTGCTCGCGGACTCGTCGCAGACCGCCGCCGTGGTCGCCGCGTCGCGCGCGAAGGATTTCGTGCTGTTCGGACCGCCGGGCACCGGCAAGAGCCAGACGATCGCGAACATGATCGCGCAGCTTCTCGGCGACGGTCGGTCGGTGCTGTTCGTTTCGCAGAAGACGACGGCGCTGGAGGTCGTGCGCAAGCGGCTGAACGACATCGGCCTCGGCTCCTTCTGTCTCGAAGTGCATTCGGCCAAGGCGCAGAAAACCGCTGTGCTCGCGCAACTCAAGACGGCGTGGGAATCGCGCGCCGCCGATGCCGCGAACGAGTGGGATGCGGCGACGGGAGACTTGAAGGCGCTGCGCGACAAGCTCAACGAGGTTGTCCTCGCGCTGCATCGGCGTCACGGCAACGGCCTGTCGGTGCACAAGGCGCTCGGTCGCGTCATCGCGCATCGCGACTTCGCGCCGAAGCTCAAGCTCTCCTTCGCCTCCCCCGATCAGCACGACCAAGCTGCCATGCGTGCCTTGCGCGATCTCTGCCGAAGCCTGCGAACGGCCGTGCAGGCGCTCGGCACCGCGCCCGCAAATCATCCGCTCAAGGAGATCGGCCACGCCGACTGGTCGCCCGTATGGCGGGGCGAACTGGAGGCAGCCTGCGGGGCGTTCCGCAAATCCGTGGTCGACCTGTCCAGCGCGGGTGCCGTGCTCGCGAAGCATTTCGGAACGTCCGAAACGGAAGACCCGCATCGCCTTTATTCAATGATCGTCCTCGCCGCGCTTGCCTTCAAACCGGAGGCTCAGGACGCCGCCGCGCTCACCGGCAGGGACATCCGCGCGCTGAAGCCGGTTTTCGAGGCGTGGCGCAAGGACCGCGCCGCCTGCGATGCCGCGCGAGCGAGACTCGCCAATCGTTATCGCGACGCAGTGTTCAGCCTCGATCTCGGCCGTCTGATGCAGGACTGGCGCGATGCGCTCGCTGCGTCCTTCCTGACGCGGAACGGACGCAAGAAGCGCGTGTGGGATGCGCTCGCGCCATTCACCAACGGCGACAGTCCGGAGGACGTCGGCGCTGAAATCGTCGGGCTGATGGAGCTGAAGGAGGCGCGCGCCAAGGCGATGCGCCACGACGCAACGCTGGGAGCGCTGGGCGCCATCTGGCAGGGCCTCGAAACCGATCCCGCGCGCGTCGAAGCCGCCTTCGCATGGCTCGCGCAGGTTACCGACGCCGCCGCGTCGCTCGCCAATACGGAGCGGGACAAGGCGGGCTGGCTCGCGTGCATCGCCGCTTTGATCCTCGACCGGCCAGACTTCATGCGCGAGGGCGGCCGTTTCGCGACGGACGCGGGCAAGACGCTGACCGCGTACAAGGCCTTTCAAGCGGTGCGCAAGGAGCTTGTCCACCTCGCGCACCTCTCCGACGATTATTTCGGCCTGCCGCGTTCGGCGCACTGGCTGCGCGAGGCCGCGAGTCTCGCCGAAACCTGGGAGGCGAACGCGCCGAAAACCCAGCGCTGGTGTGACTGGCTCCGCCACGCTGCCGCCGCGCGCGCTCGCGGCCTCGCGCCGCTGATCGATGCGCTCACGGCGGGCAATATCGTTGCCTCGGACATCGACATCGCCTTCGAGGTCGCCTATGCGCGCTGGTGGGTGGAACAGACCGTGCATCGCGATGCGCTGCTTCGTGGCTTCGTCTCGAACCAGCATGAGGACGCCATCGCGCGCTTCATCGAACTCGACCATAAGGTTGCGCAACTGGCCCGCCACGTGGTCGTCGCGCGGCTGTCGGGCGCGGTGCCCGCCCGCAACGCCTTCGGACAAGACCCCGAGTTCGGTGTCCTCTCGCGGGAGATCGAAAAACGGGCGCGGCACATGCCGCTTCGCCGCCTGTTCTCGCAACTGCCGAACGCGCTGACGGCGCTGACCCCCTGCGTGATGATGAGCCCGCTCTCCGTCGCGCAGTTTCTACCCGCAGACTCACAGCCTTTCGATGTCGTGATCTTCGACGAGGCGTCGCAAATCCCGGTGTGGGACGCCATCGGTGCCATCGCGCGCGGCAAGCAGGTGGTCGTCGCGGGCGACCCGAAGCAGCTCCCGCCGACGTCGTTCTTCGACCGTGGAAGCAACGCCACGGAGGATGCGAGCGAGGTGGAAGACCTCGAAAGCATTCTCGACGAATGTCTTGCCGCGAACATTCCGAGCAAGCGGCTGGCCTGGCATTATCGCAGCCGCCACGAAAGCTTGATCGCGTTCTCCAACGAGAAATATTACGACGGCAGCCTTGTCACCTTCCCGTCTCCCGTGACTGAAGATCGCGCCGTGCGCTTCATGCATGTGCCGGACGGCGTCTACGAGCGTGGATCCGGCCGCGTCAACCGGCAGGAGGCGCACGCCGTTGTTGCGGACGTGGTGCGGCGTCTTTCGGACCCGGCTTTCGCCGCCAGCGGAAGCTCGCTCGGTATCGTGACGTTCAATGGCGAACAGCAACGGCTGATCGAAACGCTGCTCGACAAGGAGCGGCGCGAGAAGCCGGAACTCGAACGCTTTTTCGGCGCGGAATGGTCTGAGCCCGTGTTCGTGAAGAACCTCGAAAACGTGCAAGGCGACGAGCGCGACGTCATCCTGTTTTCCATCGCCTACGGCCCCGATCAGGCGGGTAAGGTGTCGGTGCAGATCAGCACGCTCAACAAGGATGGCGGCACGCGGCGGCTGAACGTGGCCATCACGCGGGCGCGGTCGGAACTCGTGGTCTTCGCCACGCTCAGGCCGGACCAGATCGACCTGTCCCGCACGAAGGCGGCAGGCATCCGCGATTTCAAACATTTCCTCGAATATGCGGAGCGTGGGCCACGCGCGCTCGCCACCGCTTCGGAGCCTCTTGGCGACACGGAATCGCCGTTCGAGGATGCGGTGAAGAAGGCGCTCGAACAAAAAGGCTGGCAGGTGCATCCGCAGGTCGGCGTCTCCGGCTTCCGAGTCGACCTCGGCGTCGTGCATCCCGATGCGCCGGGCCGCTATCTCGCGGGCGTGGAATGCGACGGCGCGACCTACCATCGCTCAGCGACCGCGCGCGACCGAGACCGGCTCCGCGAGGGCGTGCTGCGCAACCTGGGCTGGCGCATCCTGCGCGTCTGGTCGACCGACTGGTGGGTCGATCCCGACAGTGCGTTCGCACATCTGAATGCGCGGCTAACCGAGCACCTGGAATGCGACCGGACGGCCGAGATGGCCAAGTTGCAGGAGATACCGATTGAAGCGGCCGCTGCCCCGGTTGAGGCGGTGCTTGCGCTCATTTCCGATACGCCGCCCGACGACGCCCCTTCCCCGCCGGAGTCGGCCGTTCCAGCCGAGGAGGCGGACGCAGTCGAAGCCGAGGAAGACGCCCCACCGCAATCCACGATCTATGCGGGGCGCGCGGACGGTGAGCAATTGACGTTCCTCGTTACCGACGCGGCTGGATATCGCGCAGCCGACCTCGCCGCAGCCGGCTTCGCGCCTGATCGCGACGGCTTTTACGAAACGTGGTATCGGCCGACGCTTCGGAAAATGGTCGCTCACGTCATCGAGACCGAAGGCCCTGTTTTCGACGACGTGCTCGTTCGTCGCATCGCACGCGCCCACGGCTTCGACCGCGCCGCCGGGCGCATCCGCGAAACGGTGCTCGATGTCATCGAGCGGCGATTCCCTCGCTCCACGGAAGACGGCCGCAAGATCTACTGGCCCGAGAACGCCGACAAGTCGAGGCTGCCGCGCTTCCGCGCAAGCAGCGCTGAGCTGCGCGATCATACCGACATTCCGCTTCCAGAACTCGCGGCGCTGGCGGAACGCTTTCTGGCGGAGGGCGCGAAACCGGACGAAGCGGCGATCATGTTGGCAAGACACATGGGGATCGGGCGTCTGCGCGAAGCAGCGCGCGAGCGGTTTCTTGCCGCCGCTCACCACGCTGTGCGGTACCAGCAGGAACTTTCAGACTGATGTCGTAAGGTCCGCCTCAGCTCTGCTCGCGGATTGTGCCCGTAGCGTTCCGAGCCGGGTGAAAACCGACAAGGAACGCCCAGCGCGTCGCCCGTTTCATTGAATCGGAAAAGCTCCGGCTTGGAAATCCAGGCACCGCGAATGGCTTCGGGCCTCGTACGCCCTACCCGGCCAGATCTGCCGCCCGCGCCCGAACCACTCTCGCATCTTCGGCATCGAAGGCCGATTTGCCCGTCACGCGCGCGGCAATCCCGACGGCATCGGTCAGCGTCATGAAGGTGTGGCGGCTTCGCTCCTTCGCGGCGGGGAAGTCGAGCCGGCAATGCGCGCCGCGGCTTTCCTTGCGCTCATGCGCGGCGGACGCGATCAGAATCGCGGAGGCGGCCATGTTGGCAAGCGCAGGCGAAGCGGCCATGCGCGAAATGTCGACCACCGACTGAAGCGCCGCCTTCAGCGTTGCCGCCGTTCGCTCGACGCCAACATGGGTGGCCATCACCTCGCGCAGACGCTTCAGAAGGCGCGCCTCTTCGGCAGGCTCGACGACGGGAACGGCGATGGTCTCGGGCGCTTCGATCTCGCCCATCGCGGGCCAGTGCGGGGCATCCGCCGCGATATCGTCAGCGACGCGAGCCGCGAACACCACCGCTTCGAGAAGCGAATTCGACGCGAGCCGGTTCGCACCGTGAAGCCCGGTACATGCGACTTCGCCGCAAGCCCATAGCCCGGTGACCGAGGTGCGTCCGCGCATGTCGGTCGAGACGCCGCCCATATGATAATGCGCGGCGGGCGCGATGGGGATCGGCTGGTTCGCCGGGTCGATGCCCGCCTCGGTGCAGACCTCGTAGGCGGTCGGGAAACTGCGGGCGAGGTCGAGCGCGCGCACGTCGAGGAAAGCGCCGCGTCCTGCCGCGATCTCGCGATGCACGCCGCGCGCTACTACGTCGCGCGGCGCAAGCTCGCCGCGCGGATCGATCGCCAGCATGAAACGCTCACCGTCGCGGTTCACGAGGCGGCCACCGTCGCCGCGAATGGCCTCCGAGGCCAACGGCGCGGGATCGCGGCTCACGTCGAACGCGGTCGGATGAAACTGCACGAATTCGGGATCTGCGATGATGGCCCCGGCCCGCGCCGCCATGGCGAGACCGCCGCCGCGCGCTTCCGCCGGGTTGGTGGTGACGCGGAAAAGCTGGCCGATGCCGCCGGTCGCGAGCACGACCGCGCGGCCCGCTAGAAACGAGGCGCGCCCATGGCTGCCGCTGCGGGTGGCGTAAAGCCCGACCACGCGGCCGTCGCGCTTGACGAGTTCCACCGCTTCGACATTTTCGAGCACGGAGATCGACGGCGTCTTCGCGACCGTCGCGATCAGCGCGGCCATCACGGCCTTGCCCGCGCGGTCGCCATCCACGCGCACGATGCGGCGCGCGCTGTGAGCGGCTTCCTGCGAAAGACGAAGCTTGCCGTCAAGCTCGCGGTCGAAGGGCACGCCATAAGAAAGAAGGTCGCGGATGCGATCGCCCGCTTCGCTGGTGACGACACGCGCAACCTCGGGATCGGTCAGCCCCGCACCCGCCGCGATGGTATCAGCCGCATGAGAATCCGCGTCGTCGCCCGCGCCGATAGCCGCCGCAATGCCGCCCTGCGCCCAGGCCGAGGACGACCCCTCGCCGAGCGGCTTCGGCGTCAGCACCGTGACGGGCAGCGGCGCAAGCCGAAGCGCCGTGAACAGACCCGCGAGTCCGCCGCCAACCACCAGAACGCGATCAGGCCCCGTCCGCCGCCGGAAAGGCAGCAGATCTTTTGCGCGAGTATCGATCATTTCGGGATGCTCCCCACCTGAAAAGTCGGCGCATCCTCACCGACGAGGTTACCGAGGGCGTTGGCGGCAGCCGCCAACGCTTCGAAACGCCTCCGCATTAAACGGAATCATCCGGGCGCTCCAGCTTATTGTTCGGTCGCAACTCCGGGCGAAAACTCGGTTTCTGCTTTCCTGGAATTGCTCAAGCTTACTGTCTTGTCGCAATTCCAGACGGAAAACCGGTTCCCACTTTTCCTGGAACCGCTCAAAGCGGCAGCTTCACCATACGTTCAACTGCGAGTCTCGCACGGGCCGCAACTGCCGGATCGACCGTGACCTCAACTTTCTCGTAAAGGAGGCTGTCGAGAATCTTCGGCAGCGAGATGCGCTTCATGTGGGGGCACAAGTTGCACGGCCGCGTAAATTCGGTCTTCGGCGCGGCGTAAGCGACGTTGTCCGCCATCGAGCATTCGGTGACGAGCACGACGCGCTTCGGCTGGTGATCCGTCACCCACATGATCATGCCCGCTGTCGAACCGGTGTAATCGGCTTCGGCGATCACGTCCGGCGGGCACTCGGGATGCGCGATGATCTTCACGTTCGGCTCGGCCTCGCGATAGCCGCGAAGCTCGGCGCCCGTGAAGCGCTCATGCACCTCGCACGCGCCCTTCCACGAGATGATCTCGACCTTCGTCTGCGTCGCCACGTAGCGCGCGAGATACTGGTCTGGGATCAGCAGCACGCGCGGCGCGCCGAGGCTTTCCACCACCTTCACCGCATTCGCCGAGGTGCAGCAGATGTCGCATTCGGCCTTCACCGCCGCGCTCGTGTTCACGTATGTTACGACCGGCACGCCCGGATAGGCGGCGCGAAGGGCGCGCACGTCCTCGGCCGTTATCGACGACGCGAGCGAGCAGCCCGCCTTCGGGTCCGGGATGAGGATCTTCTTTTCCGGGCACATCAGCTTCGAGGTCTCGGCCATGAAGTGCACGCCGCACTGGACAATGATGTCCGCGTCGGTCTTCGCCGCTTCCTTCGCGAGCTGGAGGCTGTCGCCCAGAATGTCGCCCACGCCGTGAAAGATTTCCGGCGTCATGTAATTGTGGGCGAGAATGACGGCATTCTTCTCGCGCTTCAGGTCGCGGATCGCCTTGATATAAGGCGCATGCGCGGCCCATTCGAAGGACGGGATCACGCGCTCAACCTTGGCATAGACCGGCTTCAGTTCGCGGATGGCCTCGCGAACGAACGCAGCGTCGAAATGATGGCGAGCGGGTTCGATGTCGATGTCCGCATCGAGCGCGCGAACCGGGTCCGCGCCCCTCTGCCGACGGATCGGCTCCACGCCGCTATCGAGAAATGCCATGCCGAATAGTCCTCCACCCCACCGTCCCGTCGCCGGGAGTAATGCTCCGTCTGAGCATAAGAGGGACAGGCAAAAAAGGAACCCCCTCGGGTTTCCTGTCCCAGCCGATCACTCGACTCGACCTTATGCTCACTCGGACTATAAGATAAGAGTGCGTTTACGGCTTGCCAATCACTTTTTTGCGCACCGGAGCCGTAATGTCCTCACAATTAAGCCTCCGCCGTATGAAACCGGCTCAATTCGCAGGTTGCAGCGGCAAAAAGGCGCTCCTGAGGGGCGGCTATACCTAGCCCAGCGATCCGCCGCCAATGAAAAAGGCCGGGAATGCCCCGGCCTTTTGTGATGCGTTTCCTTCAGCTATCGAGGCTTCGGCTAAAATCCGCCGAAAAACGACGGGAACCCGCCGCCACCGCCGCGCGACCAGCCGCCTCCCCCGCCGCCATAGCGGCGCGGGCGCGGATTGCCCCAGAAGTCCGTCTCGCCACCGCGACGCGCCCAGCCCTGGCTCGGCGCGCGCTTGCGGATCGCCATGCTGCCCGCCGGCTCGCCGCTCATGAACACGATGAAATCGGTATCCTTGCCGGTTTCGACGCTCGGCGCTTCATCGGTAATGATGAGCGACGACCCCGGCAGCACCACCGCCGAAATCTTGTCCAGCGCTTCCTGCGGCACCGTCAGCCGGTCGAGTGCTGCCGTAGCGGCCGCGACATCGGTCGCATGCGGCGGCGCTGGCGGCTGCTTCTTCTTCGAAGCCGGCTCCTTCTGCTTCACGTAAGGCTCGACGTTGAGCGCATCCTTGTACAGCGAAACGACGGTCCAGTTCAGCGCACCGGAACGCGACGTGTCGACGGCTGTGTAAACGAACGACCCTATGGGCTTGTCATCATCGCGGATCGAGACCGGGCCTTCGTAAATCGGCTGGTTGGCCTTGCGGATATAAAGCCGGTGCGTCTTGCGGCTGATGAGCACCGAAACGGGCGCAGTGTTGAGTTCAGCCTCATCGGCGGCGTCCTGCGCTGTGCTTTTCGCCTCTTCCGCCGCCTCGGCTTCCTGCTTTGCCGTCGATGCGGCGGCGGCTTTCGCTTCCGCCTGCGCCGTTGCTTGCGCGAGCTTCTCGCGCGCCAATGCGAGCTTCGTTGTGGCCGATTCCTTAGCCTTCGCCGCCTTTTCCGCCTTCGCGTCCGTGTCGGCGGCCTCGATCAGCTTGGCCGTCGCCGCGAAGTCTGCCTCCGCCCTGGCGACATCGCGCTCTGCGGCCGCAACCACCTTCAGCGCGGGCGCGGCTTCGACGGCCTTTTTCTGCGCGATCTGCTTCAGTTCCTTTTCGCGCCGGGCGGCGGCCTCCGCCTCGCCCGTCTTGGCCATTGCGCTAAGGCGCAGCCGCTGCAATAGGTCGGAGCCGTTATCGCGACCGACGCTCACGGGAATGCCGAGGATCGACGTCTCGCCGTCGCTTTCCTCTGCCACCTCGCGCGCACCGAACAGGAAGGGCTGAGCGATCGGAGCGGGCGCAATGTCCTCGCGTGCAACGATTACGCGCATGCCCATGTTCGTGAGCCCGAACAGCCGCTGCGCGAACGAGCCCGGCAACCGGATGCAGCCATGGCTCGCGGCATAGCCGGGCAGAACGCCCTCATGCAGCGCGATGCCGGTCCAGAGGATGCGCTGCATATAGGGCATCGACGCGTCGTCATAGAGGTTGGAGTGATGCTCCTCCTTCTTCTGCACGATGCTGTAAATGCCGGGCGGCGTCTCATAGCCGGTCGCGCCGCTCGATACGGGCGATTCCAGCATCTTGCCGCGCGCGTCGTAGACCGTGATGCGCTGCTGTTTCAGGCCGACGATGGCAAGCACGGGCGCGGCCCCGAACCTCGGCCGCGTGTAGTCGTCGTCCGTGTAGCGGTTCGAACGTGCATCAGCAGGCGTCGGCGCGGGAGCGGAAAGCCCCGCCACCACGAGAACAACGAACGCGCAGGACGTGATGAGCTTGAATTTTTTCATGTCGAGGCCCTCAGAGATGCATCAAAGCGGCCTCGCGACGCGAAACCCGAACGAATTGAGACGAATGGTGCCGGGCGTGGCATACCGATACGCCGAACGCAAAAGCCGGGGGTGATAGTTCCATGAGCCGCCGCGCAAAATGCGAAGCTCGCAGGTCGCGTCCTGTACGGCCGTGCCATCGGTCGGTGCGCCTTCGTAGGTCGGCCGATAGCAATCCTCGACCCATTCCCACGCATTGCCGTGCATGTCGTGAAGACCGAACGCATTCTTCTGGAACGAGCCGACATTCGTCGTCTTCTGCCTGTATTCGCCCTGCTGGCCGCCGGGGTATACGAAGTTGGCGTCGTAATTCGCCTGCCGGTAGTTGATCGTTCGCCCCGTGGAGAAGGGTAACGCACGCTCCGCGACCGTCGTCTGCCCGCGCGCGGCGTATTCCCATTCCGCTTCGGTGAGCAGGCGATAGGGCTGGCCCGTCGTTCGCGAGAGCCACGAAACATAGGCTTGAGCGTCGTCCCACGAGACGTTGATGGCGGGCTTGCGGCCGCGTCCCCATCCCTCGTCGGCGGGCTTGGAGGCGCAAGCGCCATCCGCCACGCAGGCGTCGTATTCGGCGAAGGTCACTTCATATTTGCCCGCCGCGAAGGCCGGGACCGACACGCGGCGCTGCGGCCCCTCGTCCTTGTTGCGACCGCGCTCCGTCTCGGGCGATCCCATCAGAAACTCGCCCGCTGGCAAAGGCACCATCTCCGGGCAGTTCGAGCAGTCGCGGAAGGTTTTAGGAGCGTCAGCCTGCGAAGAGCGCCGCTGTGCGTCGGCGCTTTGCGGCATGAACAGAAGTACGAGCACAACGAGAAATGCGCCAATCATGGGATGCTTCCAATCGATACACTTCTCCACCTCTACCCCACCCATCGTTACCAAGTGCTGAGATCGAGTGCGCAGGAACGATCACCCAGCGGTTGAAGCCTGCGGCCTACGCTGGTTTTCGCACGGCATGCCTAAAACTTTGCTTCCATAATCCGATCAACAAATAGGAACAAAATCCGATCACTCGGAAGCAAAAAATTCTTTGTACGCCCTATAATTGCATGGCTACAACGTCTCGCCCTCAGGCTGCATCGCAAGACGCGCCCGGCGGGGGAATTAGATCGCCAAAAACTGTTATCAATCGAAAGGTTGTGGCGAAAAGGTTCAGCATGAGGCGCCAGCGCGCTTGTGCGCCCCGTTCGCGGGCGCTAACGTCCACCACAAAGCGTTCCGGCGTGCGAGACCGGGCCGCGTCCCCATCTCATCAGAAGATCGACATGTCCGTTTCAAAAAACACGTCGCCGACGCGACCGAAAGCCGTTTCCGAAGGCCAAACCGGCGAAAACCGTCACACCACGCCAGTGGCCGCGCCGCCGAAATTCACGCGGCAGGAAGCACTCCAATTCCACGCCGAAGGCAAGCCTGGCAAGCTCGAAATCGTGCCGACGAAGCCGATGGCGACGCAGCGCGACCTGTCGCTCGCTTATTCGCCGGGCGTGGCCGTGCCGGTGGAGGCCATCGCCGAGAACCCGCGCCTCGCCTACGACTACACCGCGAAGGGCAACCTCGTCGCCGTCATCTCGAACGGCACTGCGATCCTCGGCCTTGGCAATCTCGGCGCGCTCGCCTCGAAGCCCGTGATGGAAGGCAAGGCCGTGCTGTTCAAGCGCTTCGCCGACGTGGACGCCATCGACCTCGAAGTCGATACGCAAGATGTTGACGCGTTCATCAACGCCGTGCGCTATCTCGGCCCGTCCTTCGGCGGCATCAACCTCGAAGACATCAAGGCGCCAGACTGCTTCATCATCGAGCAGCGCCTGCGCGAGCTGATGGACATCCCCGTTTTCCACGACGACCAGCATGGCACCGCGATCATCGCGGCGGCGGGCCTCATCAACGCCGTCCACCTCACGGGCCGCGACATCGCCGACGTGAAGCTCGTCGTCAACGGCGCGGGCTCGGCGGGCATCGCCTGCCTCGAACTCATGAAGGCGCTGGGCGTGCGCCACGAAAATGCGACGCTGTGCGACACGTCGGGCGTGATCTATCGCGGCCGCGAGAAGGGCATGAACCAGTGGAAGTCGGCGCATGCGATCGACACGAAGGCGCGCACGCTCGCCGACGCGATCCAAGGCGCGGACGTGTTCTTCGGCCTGTCCGCAGCGGGCGCGCTGACGAAAGAGATGGTCGCGACGATGGCCGACAAGCCCATCATCTTCGCGATGGCGAACCCCGACCCGGAAATCACCCCGGAAGACGTGGCCGAGGTGCGCAGCGACGCCATCGTGGCGACGGGCCGCTCCGACTACCCGAACCAGGTCAATAACGTACTCGGCTTCCCGTATATCTTCCGGGGCGCGCTCGACGTGCAGGCCAGCACCATCAATGAGCCGATGAAGATCGCGGCGGCCAATGCGCTCGCGGAACTCGCGCGCGCCGACGTGCCGGACGCGGTGGCGAAGGTGTACGGGCGGCGTCTGCGCTATGGCCCGGATTACATCATTCCCGCGCCGTTCGATCCGCGCCTCATCACGGCGATCCCCTTGGCCGTGGCGAAAGCGGCCATGGACTCCGGCGTTGCGCGCCGTCCCATCGTTGACATGGAAGGCTACAAGGTGCGCCTTTCCGCCCGGCTCGATCCGGCGGCGGGCTTCATCAACTCGATCCATGAGGCGCTTCGCCTGCGCCCGAAACGCGTCGTCTTCGCCGAGGGCGAGGAAGAACAGGTCGTCCGCGCGGCGAGTTCATTCGCAAACCAGAAGCTCGGCACGCCGATCCTCATCGGCCGCGAAGCACAGATCCGTCAGGCGTTCTTCATGGCGGGCGTGAACAACGTCGAAAGCTTCGAGCAGCACAATATCGCCACATCGGAATACAACCAGCAATACGCGGAATTCCTGTATCAGCGGCTCCAGCGCAAGGGCTATCTCTACCGCGACTGCCTGCGCCTCGTGCATAACGAGCGCAACGTCTTCGCCGCCTGCATGGTGGCGATGGGCCACGCCGACGCGATGGTGACGGGCGTCACGCGCAACTGGTCGACCGCGCTTCAGGATGTGCGCCGCGTGCTCGATCCTATGCCGGGCCGCCGCGTGATCGGTGTTTCGGTTATCGTGACCCGTGGCAAGGTCGTCCTCATCGCCGATACCTCCGTGCACGACATGCCCAACTCCCAGGAGCTTGCCGACATCGCGGTGGAAGCCGCGGGCGTGGCGAGCCGCTTCGGGCTTACGCCGCGCGTCGCGATGCTTGCCGCCACGACCTTCGGCAACCCGCAGAGCGACCGCTCGGATCAACTTCGCGGGGCGGTGAAGCTGCTCGACGAGCGCGGCGTCGACTTTGAGTATGACGGCGAGATGGCGGCGGATGTTGCGCTGAGCCGCCGCGCGATGTCGCTCTATCCGTTCTGCCGCCTGTCGGACACGGCGAACGTGCTCATCATGCCCGCCTTCCACGCGGCGAGTATCGCAACGAAGATGCTTCAGGAGCTTGGCGGCGGGATCGTGATCGGCCCGATGCTGGTCGGCCTGTCGAAGCCGGTGCAGATCGCATCGCTTGGATCTTCGGATAACGACCTCGTCAACATGGCCGCGCTCGCCGCCTTCGACGTGACGGGCTGATCGCATCACAAATAAAAACCGCCGCCCTCAGGGGCGGCGGGAGCATGTCTGAAAAAATAAAGTTCGATGCGTTCAGTCGTCGCGATAGATGCGTTCGCGGCGCTCGTGTCGCTCCTGCGCTTCGAGGCTCAGCGTCGCCACGGGACGTGCGTCCAGCCGCTTGACGCCGATAGGTTCACCCGTCTCCTCGCAATAGCCATAGGAGCCGTCATCGATCCGGACGAGCGCCGCATCGATCTTGGCAATGAGTTTCCGCTGGCGGTCGCGCGCGCGAAGTTCTATCCCACGGTCGGATTCGTGGCTCGCACGGTCGGTAATGTCGGGGTGTTGGGTTGAATCCTGAAGAAAATCGAGCGTTTCCCTGCTTTCGCGAAGAATCTCGTCCCGCCAATCCAGAAGTTTCTTCCGGAAATAAGCGCGCTGGCGCTCATTCATGAAAGGTTCGTCTTCAGATGGCCGGTAGTCCGGAGGCAGATCGACTGCTCCCATGTCGCCCCCTATCGCACGAACTCCCGCCAAGTCTGGCGGGTTCTTGAAGACGCTAAAAACTTACAATCGCGATGATTGCAGCCCTTATGACGTTCAACGCGTTCCAAGTCAAGATCGCAACGCTGCCGCGAAGCTCCGATACACTTCGCCCGCATCTTGCCACAGTTGTTTGTTCATTCGCCTACTATCAGAAGTTGGGCGTTCACATTTGCCGACCACGGCGCGTGTAAGAATTTGTTTTCGGGAACCCGCCCATTCCGCGCCAAAGGACGGATACGCCCGCGTTTATATGGTTACCAAACTCGCAATACGCAACCTCGTTCACGATCGAGCTCGCTTTCTCGTGACGCTCATCGGCATCCTTTTTGCGGTCGTCCTGCTCGCGGTCCAGCTCGGGCTGTATCTCGGCGCACGCAAGATGATCGTCGACACCATCGATCACGCCAACGGTGACATCTGGATCGCCGCCTACGGTTCGAACAGCTTCGAGCAAGCGACGATCCTTCACGGTCGCGAACGCTTCGCAGCGCTCTCGGTTCCCGGCGTCTCCGCAGTCGAGCCCGTTGTCGCTTCCTTCGCGCCATGGACCAGGGACGACACCAGCACCACAAGCGTCGTCGTCGTCGGCTCCGATGGCACATTGCCGCCGTGGAACGTGGCCGAAGGCAGCGTGTCCGCGCTCTCGCCCGATGGCGTCGCGGTCGACCGCACCTATGCCGACACGCTCGGCATTTCCGGGGTTGGCTCCGTTGCTGAGATCAACGGCCAGCGCTTGCGCGTCGATGCGTTGACGGAAGGCATTCGCTCGTTCACCACCTCGCCCTACATCTTCATGTCGCTCGCGAAGGCGCGGGAGCTTCTCTCCGTGCCATCCGATCAGGCGACGTTCTATCTCGTGAAGGTGCAGCCGGGCGTCGCGGTTTCCAGCGTCAAGCGAGCGCTCGAAACGAAGCTTCCCGGCACGTCGATCTTCACCAAGGCCGAGTTTCGCCAGACGAACCTCGACTACTGGCTGTTCGGCACTGGCGCGGGCGTGGCGCTGCTGGGCGGCGCGGTGCTGGGCCTGATTATCGGCACGGTTGTCGTCGCGCAGACGCTTTATTCCAGCACCAAGGATCACCTCGCTGAGTTCGCCACGCTGCGCGCGCTTGGCTCTTCCTCTTTTTATATACACAAGGTGATCCTCACGCAGGCGACGGTCAGCGCGTTCCTCGGCTACGCGCTCGGCATCGCCGTCTCGTTCGCCGTGGCGCAAGCGAGCCTCCACACGCCCATGCCGATCATGCTGACGCCGCAGCTCGCCGCGATGCTGCTCGTCGTCACCGTCGTCATGTGCGCGGTGTCAGCCCTTTCCTCCATTTTCAAGGTGACGAAGATCGATCCCGCCATGGTGTTTGCACGATGAGAGCGTTTCCCATTCTCGAAGCCCGCCAGATCGTGAAGGAACTCGGTCAGGGCGAAGGCAAGGTGCAGGCGCTGAAGGGCGTCGATCTCGCGCTCTACGAAGGCGAATTCACATTGTTGATGGGGCCGTCCGGCAGCGGCAAGACCACGCTGCTGTCGATCCTCGGTTGTCTGCTCACGCCCACATCGGGCACGCTGACGCTCGGCGGCGAAGCGGTCGTCCACCGCTCGGCCGAAGACCTCGCCGACCTGCGCCGCCGCCATCTCGGCTTCATCTTCCAGTCCTACAATCTGTTTCCGACGCTTTCCGCGCTCGACAATGTGCGGCTCGGCCTCGACGTGCGCGGCTTCCCCTCCCGTGAGTGCAAGGAGCGCGCGGCTGAAGCGCTGATCGAAGTCGGCCTCGGCCATCGGCTCAAGGCCTACCCCGGCACGCTGTCCGGCGGCGAGAAACAGCGCGTCGCCATCGCCCGCGCCATCGCGCCGGAGCCGCCGGTCATCCTCGCGGACGAGCCGACCGCAGCCCTCGATACAGAAAACGGGCACGCGATCATGGAGCTACTGAGCTGCGTCGCCCGGAAAAATGGCCGCGCCGTGCTCGCCGTGACCCACGATCCGCGTACCATTCCCTTCGCCGACCGTGTGATCGAAATCGAAGACGGCATCATTTCGGGAGAGCGCAAGAAGCACGCCGCGACCGTCATCCCGGCGCGGCTGAGACAACCGCAGGCGGCTCACGGCACTCCCGCCCCCTATCAGGAGAGAAAGAGACAAGCGCATGCGTAATTTCCGTTCCAAGTCAGTGGCGCTCGTCTTCGGCTCGGCAGGCCTCGGCCTCGCCATCCTCATCGCGACCGGCGTTTACCAGCCGGGCGGCAGCCCCGCCTGGTCCGAGCCGCAGCCCGCAGCGCCAGCAACGTCGCTATGGGCGGCAGCAGCGCCCGGCCGCGTTGAACCGAAGGGGCGCGAGCTTCGCATTGCCGCGCCCATGCCCGCCGCCATCAAGGATGTCCTCGTCAGCGCGGACGAGCACGTGAAGAAAGGCGACCTGCTTTTCCGTCTCGATGACGGAGAACTCGCGGCCAGGCTCGCGGCGTTCGAGGCGCAGGTGGCGGTGAAACTCGCCGACCGCGACGACGCCAAGGTCAAGGGCGCGGCGCTCGACCGCCGCAAGGCGGAAGATGCGGTCTACGATGCCGAGCGCGAAGCTTTCGAGACGCGCATGGACCTCGACGCCGCGCTCGCGAACAGGAAGCTCTACAAGGCGAGCGAAGCCGACGTTGCCAAGGCGCGCACGGCCGTTTCCACCGCCGCCGACCGGGTCGAGCGGGAGCGGCAGAAGCTCCGCCGCGTGGAAGAGCGAGACCTTCCGAAGCTGACGCGTGAGGAAGCGGCCCTCGCCGCTGCCCGCGCCGAAGTGACCGGCGTCGCCGCGAACCTCGAACGGTTGCGCGTCCGCGCGCCCGCCGATGCCACCGTGCTCAAGGTCGACGCCCGCACTGGCGAGATGGCCGCTGCCGTTGCGCCGCTCATCCTGCTTGGCGACAGCGAGCACATGCAGGCGCGCGCCGAGGTTGAAGAGCGCGACGTGCGGAAAGTGTTTGTCGGTCAGCGCGCCATCGTCAAGTCCGAGGCGTTCCCGGATCGCATCTTCGACGCGCGCGTCGCCACCATGGCGAAGACGCTCGGCAGCCCCGAGCTTACCTCGCGCGGTCCACGCAAGCATACCGACGTCGATATCCTCGAAGTGGTTCTCGACATGGACCCCGGCGGGCCGCTGCTTCCCGGCATGCGCGTCGACGTGATGTTCCGCGACGCCGAAAGCGCCGAGCAGACATCGCTCGCGAAAGACGCCACCACGCGCTAGGCGGCGGTTCGCTAAAGTCGACGCTGTGCGTTGAAGCACGCGGATCGGTCGATTCGCGTACGCGCTTATTGAATCGGTGCGGGCTGAGCGGGATTGAGGAAGGGCTTCAGATCGTTTTGCGGCGGGGGCGTCGGCTTGTCCGGGCGCGGACGGTATGGCAGCGCCGCGCCATAGCCTGTCACCGGCAGCGGCGCGAACAGGCGATCCACATCCGCGACCGAAAGATATCGCCCCGCGCAGTCGGGCTGCCATCCCGCACGGAACCGCACCTGAATGTCGCGATAGGCCACGTTCACCTCTTCGCCGCCATAGGATGCCGTGCCGAAAAACATGTGGCTCGTCGGCAGGCAAAAGCCCCTCACCAGCAGCTTCAGTTGATCCGCAAACCCGACGAATCGTTCGGCGAAGCTCCGCCCGACGCGATCGTAAGTCATGACCGGGTTCGAGCCGGGCCATATGAACAGAAAGCGAAACGTATTCGCCGAAACCGGCGTGATGTTCGTCAGCGCTGCGTCGGGCTGGCGACGCGAGACTTCGAACAGCTCGGTCATGCTCTTCGGGTCGAGCGAATTGATGATCGACTTCGCCTGATCCCCCGCGCTGGCAGGGGAATTCAACGCTAAAAGCGCAATAAATGCGGCGGCGGGCGCGCGGAGATAAAGGTGTCGCATCATTCTCCTGATGTGGGGGCTACGTTGCATTTCCGCCAACATAATCCAGCTATCTTGCGCGGAAATCGGCCCGTCACCGAAACGTTGCAATCGACAAGCCGGAATTTTTCGCTTACACAAGCGAAATTCCAGCTCAACTGGCGCGGCGGCTTGCGCTTTTCAGCGCGGCAAGAAGGTGCCTTTGATCGCCGTAGAAGGATTTCGCAGAGATGAACATCATCCAAACGCTTGAAAAAGAGCAGATGGCGCAGCTTGAGGCAAAGCGCCGCATCCCGACGTTCCAGCCTGGCGACACGCTGCGCGTCAACGTGAAGGTGGTCGAAGGCGCGCGCGAACGCGTTCAGGCCTATGAAGGCGTCTGCATCGCGCGTTTTGGCGGCGGCTTCCAGGAAAGCTTCACCGTCCGCAAGATCTCCTATGGCGAAGGCGTGGAACGCGTGTTCCCGCTGTACTCGCCGCTGATCGACAGCATCACGGTCATCCGCCGCGGCAAGGTTCGTCGCGCGAAGCTGTATTACCTGCGCGGCCTGCGCGGCAAGGCCGCCCGTATCCCGGAGCGCACCGACGTTCGCGCCAAGGCGCTCAAGGCCGAGTTCAAGGGCTTCAAGCGTCCGAAGGGCAACCCGGACGACCTCAAGCTCATCAAGGGCCTGCAGGCCGCTGACGAAAAGCGCCTCGCCGAGCTTAACGTGATCAAGTTCGAGCAGCTTGCGAGCTTCACCGATGAGGAAATCGCCCTCGTGGACGATTACCTGAAGCTTGGCGGTCGCCTCGAACGCGAGGATTGGCCGGGTCAGGCGCTGAAGCTTCTCGCAGAGACGACGGCGGACGAAGTCCCCGCCGAGGACAAGGCCGAGGCGTAAGCGCTTCGCGACGAACGGTTCGTCGCCTCGAACACCAGAATCAGCAGCGGCATTCAGAACCGCTCAATAGACCGCTTCGGCGGTCAGCTATGGCCGGGCAATGCCCGGCCTTTTTCATGCCCCGCTCGCAGGCTTGGGCCTCGCAGCGACATAGGCGTCCGGCGATTGGCGCCGCGCGATCGACAGGCCGCCCGATCGGCAGGCCGCCCGATCATCAGCCGTCTTCCATCCTCGCCGGAAAATGGGTAGGCATAGCCCGAAAGGAACGCGGGGTTAGAGCAAAACCTCGCGGCGCGCCTTCACGAGGCGCGATTTCACACTGCGGGGAGACATCGATGAAAAGGCTCTGTGTTTTCTGCGGATCGAGCCGGGGCGCGGACCCAGCCTATGCCGAGGCCGCGCGGCAACTTGGGGCCGCGCTTGCCGAAGCCGACATCGGCCTCGTCTATGGCGGCGCGGCCGTGGGGCTGATGGGCATCCTCGCCGACGCCTGCATGGAGGCGGGCGGCACGGTGACGGGCGTCATCCCCGAGGCGCTGATACGCAAGGAGGTCGGACACGCGGGCCTGTCGGATCTTCGCATCGTCAGCTCCATGCACGAGCGGAAGGCGCTGATGGCCGAGCTATCGGATGGCTTCGTCGCGCTGCCGGGCGGCATCGGCACGCTTGAGGAAATCTTCGAGGTATGGACGTGGGCGCAGCTTTCCGACCACGAGAAGCCATGCGCGCTCCTCAACGTGAACGGCTTCTATGATGGCTTGAGCGGCTTTCTCGACCACGTCGTGGCGCAGGGCTTCCTCCGCCCGCTCCATCGCGACATGCTGATCGTGGCGGACGAACCGGGCGCTTTGCTTCTGGCGATCGAGGCCTACCGCGCGCCCGCCGCCGTCAAGTGGATTGGCGAGGAAGAGTATTAGCCGGCGCGCTCACCGCGTCGCGACGAGGAAGAAGCGCGGGAACGGCAGAAGCACGGTGCCATCGTCGAGCGCGGGATAGGCTTTCGCCAGCTCTTCGCGATAGGCGGCGAGGAAGGCCGTCTGCTCGTCCTCGTCGAGCGGCTTCAGGAACGGCCGTGCGCCGGTGCCCTTCACCCACTCCACGATAGCGTCGTGGCTCGGCATCACGTGCAGATAGGTCGTTCGCCAGATATCGACACGCGACGCATACGGCTTGAGCAGCTTGTAATACCATTCAGCACGCGGCAGAGGGCTTCGGAGCTTGATCGCCTTGCCCAACTTGGCGACATAGGCGGGCGTCGCCGCGACGGTACGCAGGCTCGCATGCGACGGTTCGGCGAGGTTGTCCGGCATCTGCACGGCGAGCAATCCACCGTCCGAAAGCCGTTCAGCGAGGCGCGGCAAAAGCCGCTCGTGTTGGCCCACCCATTGCAGCGACGCGTTGGCGTAGATGAGATCCCACGGCCCCGGCTCGCTCCACTCCTCGATGCGCCCGAAGCGGAACTTCACGCCCGGAAGACGCTTCTTCGCCGCGTCGAGCATATCGGAGGAGCTGTCCACGCCCACGATGTCGGCTTCCGGGAAGCGCCCGGCGATGAGTTCGGTGGAATTGCCCGGCCCGCAGCCGAGATCGGCGGCCCTCGCGATCACCTCGGCAGGGACGGCGTTGAGCAGGTCGCGCGCGGGGCGCGTGCGTTGATCCTCGAATTTCAGATATTGCTCGGACGACCACGGCATGCACGCCTCCGATTGCGCCTCGCTCAAGCGTCAGCGCTTCGCGGGTGAGCTTATCATGCGTCGGGGCGTCAGAAAAAGCGCGCTCTGGCGGGGTCAGCCCTTGCGGAAGAAATGCAGCGCCGTTTCGCCGTAGATGCGCGCGTCGAGCGGCTCGAAGGCTTCCGGCAGCGCGACAGCCACATCGGCGCGCTCTTCCAGCACGCAGATCGCGCCCGCCGCGAGCCAGCCGCCATCGAGCGCAGCGTTCAATGCAAGTTCGCCGAGGCCCTTCGCGTAAGGCGGATCGGCGAAGACAAGTTGAAACGGCTGCATCGGTGCGGCGACCCCGAGTTTCGTCGCATCGCGCCGCCAGAGCTTGCTCGCGCCCGTCAGCCCGAGCGCCTCGATATTCTCACGGATCGCGCCGCGCGCCGCCGCCTCGTCCTCGACGAACAGGCAGTATGCCGCGCCACGCGACAGGGCTTCGAGGCCGAGCGCGCCGGTGCCTGCGAACAGGTCGAGCACGCGCGCGCCCTCAAGCGGCGGGCCGTCGATGCCGTGCACCAGAATGTTGAACAGCGATTCGCGCACGCGGTCCGAGGTGGGCCGCGTCGTCGTGCCGTCGGGCGCAGCAATGCCGCGCCCGCGAAATCGTCCGCCGACGATCCTCACGCCTTGTCGCCGCGCGGCTTGCGGGGGCCACCGCCCGTGCGCGGCTTGGACGGGCCATCGCGCCGGGTGGAGGGCTTGCCAAATTTGCCGCCGCCCGCGCCTCCGCCCGGTTTGCCGCCGCGCGTGCCGAACGTCTTGCGTGCGCCGAAAGGTTTGCCCTCGCCGCCTTCGCCACCGCTGCGATCACGGCCCGCCGCGCCGCTTGGACGCGCGCCGAAAGGCTTGTCGCCCGTGCCTGCGCCGCTACCGCCGCGACCGGAAAACGATTTCGCACCGTCGCGCGAACCGAACGGCTTTTTCCCATACGTCCGCGCGCCGCCCGCACCGCCACGCTTCTCGAACGGCGCACCGCTTGCCTGGCGCTCGCCCTCACGTTGCGGGGCACGATCGCCGGCACCTTCCCGTCGCTCGCGGAACGGCTTGTCGAAGCTCTTGCGTTCGCCACCTGCGCCGCCTTCGTTGCTGCGGCTCCGGTATGCCGGACGGTCGCCGGGTGCTCGGTCGGGCCGTGGCCCACGCGCGCTATCGCCGCCGTCTTCCGACCTGCGAAAGCGCGGCCGATCCTCACCCGCCGCGCGCGAAGGCCGGTCAGTGCGGTCCCCTTCGCGTTTGCGGAACGGCGGGCGGTCAGCCCCGTCGCGGGGACCGAAACTCTTGCGCTCGCCGCCACCCTCGCGCGGACGGAAGCTTCTGCGTTCTCCCGATCCCTCGGCCGACCTGTTGTCGGCACGGCCCTCGCCCGCATCGCGGGAACGGAAACCTGGCCTCGCCGTCGAACTCTTGCGCTCGCCGCCTTCGCCATCCCTCGCGAAACGCGCGGGGCGGTCGCCATCGCTGCGGCTGCGGAACGCAGGGCGGTCGCCATCGCTGCGGCTGCGGAACGCCGGGCGCTCCGCACCATCCTCGCGGCGCACAAAAGGCCGACGTTCGCCGCCCGCATCGCCGTCGCGCGGCTTGCGATCGAAGCGGCCCTCGGGGCGCGCATCGCGGTTGAACGGACGGCGCTCACCCCGCGCATCGCTCGGCCGCGACGGCCTACCCTCGCCGCCTTCCTCGCGCCTTTTGAAACGCGGCGTCGAGTGATCTTCTGTCGTGGCGTCGATCCGGGGCGCCCATGTCCGCTTCGGCGCATCGCCGCCGTGTTCCGCGCCAGCGTCCGACTCACGCCGCTGGAAGGGCGGACGCTCGCCGCCGCCCGCGCGTGAAGGCCGCTCCGCGCGGTCGCCCTCGCGTTTGCGGAAAGCCGGACGGTCGCCTGCATCACGGGGATTAAAGCGTCGTTCGCCCTCACCTTCCCCTTCGCGGCGCTTCGGATAGGGTTTGCGCTCGCCGCCATCGCCGTCTCTCGCGGAACGCGGCGCGCGGTCGCCATCGGCGCGGCTGGGGAACGCCGGGCGCTCCCCGCCGCTGTCCTCGCGACGCCCGAATGACCGCCGCTCGCCGCCCGCGTCGTCGCGCGGCCTGTCGAAACTCCGTTCGCCACGATCACGCGGCGCAAAATCGCGCTTTTCTCCCCGCTCGCCGCGATCCGCGCGCGGCGGCTTCGGCACCGGCACCAGTTCCACGATCGGCGCTTCCGAGGCATCCTCGGACAGCACGCGCCGACGCCGCATCTGCGGCTCCTCGAAGGCGCGGCGTGGCCGCTCGGGTTCAGCTTCCTTGCGGCGCAGATAAGTCGGCTTGCCACGCGATGGCGTCGAAAGGCGCTTTTCCTCGCGCACGACTTCGCGGCGCACGCCGAGCGAACGCGCGAGGCGCGGCCCGAGCTGGTCCTTCAGGACGCTCGTCTTCACCTCCTCGACCTGCCCCGGCTCCAGATCGCCGAGCATGAACGGGCCGAACGAGATGCGAATGAGCCGGTTCACGGTGAGGCCAAGGTGCTCCATGATTCGGCGCACTTCGCGGTTCTTGCCCTCGCGGATCAGAAGCGTGATCCAGACGTTGTCGCCGGTCTCGCGTTCGAGCGAGGCTTCCACCGGGCCGTAATTGACGCCCGCGATCCTCACGCCGTTTTTCAGCTTGTCGAGCGACGCCTGATCGATCTCGCCGAACGCGCGCACGCGATAGCGCCGCGCCCAGCCGGTCGATGGCAGTTCCATATGGCGTGCAAGCTCGCCGTCGTTCGTGAGGAGCAGCAGCCCTTCGGTGTTGAAGTCGAGCCGGCCGATGGAGATGAGACGCGGCAGGTTGTCGGGCAGCGCCTCGAATACAGTCGGGCGGCCTTCGGGGTCTTTATGGGTCGTCACGCGACCCTTCGGCTTGTGATAGCGCCACAGGCGTGGCGGCTCGCGCGCGGGCAGCGGATGGCCATCTACGGCGACTCGGTCGGTGGGAGAAACGTCCAGCGCGGCGCTTTCAATGATCGAGCCGTTGACGGAAACCCGCTTTTCCCCAATCAAGACTTCTGCGTCTCTTCGAGAGCAAAGCCCTGATCTAGCTATGACTTTTGCGACCCTCTCGGCTCCCGCAGTGTCCTGATCGCGTGTATCGTTCGGTGAAGGCATGATGTGAACCAATAAAAAAGGCTAACCTTCCGAAAACCGCAAATGATTCGGCGAGGTTAGGAGACAAAGACATGCGGCGAGAGAGGATTATAAAGGCTGTCAACAGTTTGCGGGAAGCCCTTCATGCCGCGCAGATTCGTGAGTTGCTGCGAGTCGCTCGAACCGGCCAGCAGGCCGATGGCGTGAACCGCACGCAACGCATACTTCTCGCATATAATGAATTCACGCGCCACTATCAGCAGTTCGGCGACGAAGAAAAAGACCTGATGACCTTTTTCGGGCTTAACCCGCTGCTCGATCTGGCTTTCTGGTCGAGCCTCATCGATGGCGAGCAATCCGTGAACCGGAAGCTCCTCTCGGATGTCGACGTGGGTGCGTACAACGTCATCTTCGTCATGCCGAAGCTGCGCGAACTTCTTACACGCGACACCGACAAAGGCGAACTCGTCATTGCCGATGCGCAGGGCGTGGAGCGCGAGATCCGGCGCGTTCGGGTGTTGATCGCGGAGAAGGAGCGCTCGCTGACCGATCCGCAGATCGTCATCAACGTCATCCGCTCCATGGACGAGCTTTACGGCTCGCTGTCGTCGCTCCATCCCGATATGGGCGTGAGCCTCGCAATTGGCTCCATCGACTCGGGCGGCGCGAAGTCCTTCGACTTCTTCGGCGCGGGCGTCGTCATGGACGACATGAGCACGTTGCTCGTCAACGTCTGGGACCGCGTGAAATACTCGCCCGAGGAGAATTTCCGCTATCAGATCGAGGTGGCCATGATGGCGGCGGGGTTCGTGTCGCGCATCAAGGAGGCGCAGGCCCAGCAGATCATCGGCGAGGAGCTGGCGCAACGCACCATGCGCGTCGTGGCGAAGTCCATCGAGACGCTGTTCCGATCGGGCGCCTACACCGAGGAGATGGACGCCGGGCGCGAGGTGCGCGCGAGCAACGTGCTCAAGCCGCGCACGCAGCTCATCGAGTTCAAGCATGAAGACCGCGCCGACGTGAAGCGCGACGATGCGCGGCCAGCCCTCGACGCGGCCGCCGTACCCATGCCGAAGGCCGCCGACATCCTGCGCGACCTTCAGGATCAGCTCGACCTGAAGGAGACGGCCGAAGCCGCGTGAGCGAGTCAGCATTCAAAAAGCCCGGCAAGTGCCGGGCTTTTTTTGTGGGTGCTCGAGCGTTGCGGCGCGATGCGGGAATCTGCGTTAAACTTCGCGCGTGAAGCCGAACAGATACATGCAGGAAGCGCTGATCGAAGCGGAGCGCGCCGCCGCCCTGGGCGAGACGCCGGTGGGCGCGGTTGTCGTCGCGCCCGATGGATCGATTGCGGGGCGCGGTCACAACCTTGTCATCTCCGTGCGCGATCCTTTCGGACACGCGGAGATGCGGGCGATCCGGCAAGCCTGCGAAGCTGTCCAGAGCGAGCGCTTGCCGGGGTACGATCTCTACGTGACGCTGGAACCTTGCACGATGTGCGCCGCCGCTATCTCTTTCGCGCGGATCAGGCGGTTGTATTTCGGCGCGTGGGACGAGAAAGGCGGCGCGGTGGAAAATGGCGTGCGCTTCTTTTCAGCGGCCACGTGCCATCACGCGCCGGAGATCTACGGCGGCATCGCCCAAGCTGAGGCTGCGGCGTTATTGCGGGCCTTTTTTCAGGAACGTCGCGACGAGCGCGCTCAGGTCAACGCGTCGCGAACGCCTCGGGATTAGAGCGTTATCGCTTTTGACGGATCAAAAGCACGTTCTAAGCTTTTGTTTAAGCATGATGTTTTTCGCAAAACCGGCGTGAATTTTGCGGATCATGCTGTGGACGGTCGTGGGCCGTTTCGCGGAATGACTATTTCGGCGCTCGCTTCGCAAGGATGCGCTGAAGCGTGCGACGATGCATATGCAAACGGCGCGCAGTCTCGGAGACGTTGCGATTGCAAAGCTCGTAGACGCGCTGGATATGCTCCCAGCGGACGCGGTCGGCCGACATGGGGTTCTCCGGCGGCTTCGGTTTCGTCTCGCCGGATGCGGTGAGCGCCGCGAGAATGTCCTCGGCGTCCGCCGGCTTCGACAGATAGTCGACCGCGCCAAGCTTCACGGCGGTGACAGCGGTGGCAATGTTGCCGTAACCCGTCAGCACGAGAGAGCGGCAATCCGGCCGGGTCTCCCTGAGAAGCTTGATGACTTCAAGGCCGTTGCCGTCGTCGAGCCGCATGTCCACCACCGCATAGGCGGGAGCGGCTTCGCGGATCGCCTGCTTGCCGGCTTCCAGCGTTTCCGCCGTTCTAACGGCATAGCCGCGGGCCTCCATGGCTTTCGCGAGCCGTGAGAGGAACGGCTTGTCGTCGTCAACGATCAGGAGCGAGTTATCGGTCCGGATTTCCGGACTTGCGAGAGTTGCCATGAGCTGCCCATTTACCTTTTTGTCACATCTCACATTGTGTCGCACTATACGCCATAAAAATACGACGCACAAAATTTAAGCGACACAAGCCAAATCTTTCCTGCAACTTACAGAGATGCAGCAAGTCTGTCACGCGGCCAAGAAATTTCAACGATCGCGCCCGTCTCCGGAGCCGTACGGTTGGCGATGCTGATCGAGGCGCCCGACCGCTCCAGCAGCGTTTTCGCGATGAAGAAGCCCAGCCCCATGCCGTGCTCCTCATCCTCCGCTTCGTCGCGGGGCCGGTTCGTGACGTAAGGCTCGCCGAGGCGGTTGATGACCGTCGGATGAAAGCCGGGCCCGTCATCGCGGATACGAACCTTGACCTCCTCGGCGTTGTAAGAGGCGTCCACCGTGACGCACGTGTTTGCGAACTCGGCGGCGTTGTCGATCAGATTTTCGATGCTGTGCATCAGTCCCGGATTGCGCAGGATGATCGGCTCAGCGACCGTTTTTCCCTGCGGGGACGTGTCCTTGACCGTCACGATAATGTCGGTTTCCGGCGTCCGCAATGGCGCAACGACCTCTTCGAGGAGGTGGCGAAGGCGCATCTGCGAGAAAATCTCGTCCTGCTCCTCCTCCCGGCCAGCGCGCGAAAGCTGGCTCAGGATATCCCGACAGCGCGCCGCCTGCGTCTGGAGCAACTCGATATCTTCGCGGATGGGCGCGTCTTTCGGAATTTCGCGTTCGAGTTCGCGGGCGACAAGTGTGATCGTCGAAAGCGGCGTGCCGAGCTGATGCGCGGCGGCTGCGGCGAGCCCGTCGAGCGCGGTGAGACGCGTTTCCCGCGCCAGAACCATTTCGGTGGCGGAAAGAGCCTGCGACATCTCCCGCGCCTCCTGCTCGATACGCCAAGCATAGACCGCCATGAAAACGATGCAGGAGACAACTGCCGCCCACAACCCGACCTGATAATCTGGTGGAAGGACCGGCGGCTCGCCCGCCCAGGGCAGCGGCCAATGCCATATCGCAAGGATCGTCGCGAGCACCACGGTCAGCGCGGCAAGTAAAACCGTAACGCGAAGCCGCTGTGTGGAGGCCGAAACGGCGACGGGGACTATCAGAAGGAATATGAACGGATTTTCGATGCCGCCAGTAACCAGCAAAAGGCCGGTGAGCTGAAGCATGTCGAAGCACAACAGTGCCGCCGAATAGCGCGTGGAAAGCAGCTGCGAGCGCGGAAACGACAGGCTCAGCACGAGGTTCAGTGTCGCCGAAAGCAGGATGAAAACGAAGCAGGCGACGAGCGGCACAGGAAATTCGAAGCCATAATAGAGCAGCAGGATCGTGCCCGTCTGTCCAGCTACGGCGAACCATCGGTGCCTGATCGTCGTGCGAAGCCTGAGGCGGCTCGCTTGTGAACGAGGGCTGTCTGCCGGAAAGCGCGGGATGTCCATATTCCGAACCTGTTTACTTGACGGTGCCAGCGGCGCTAGATCCAAGGCGACAGCTTCCTCTCTCGTCTCCGACGACAGGAGGTTGTGCCGCGATGACATCTTCTAGGCCAAGCGCGGCCGAAATCAATGGCGTTCCCTTTGTAATCGATGGAGCCGACCATGAAACGCAAGTCCGTAATCGTGATAGCGCTCGCTTTTCTTTGCGCGGCGGGAGCAGCACTGTATGCAATTTCGCATTTCTCGAATGCAGGCAGCACCGCAACCAAACCGCTGATCGGGGGTGCCTTTTCGCTCGTCGACACGAACGGCAAGCGCGTCACCGATGCCGACTTTCGCGGCAAATTGATGCTGGTCTTCTTCGGCTACACTCATTGCCCCGATGTCTGCCCTACCGGGCTCCAGCAGGCGGCGGATGTGCTCGCGAAACTCGGGCCTGATGCTGGCGATGTCGTTCCGGTGTTCATAAGCGTCGATCCCGCCCGTGACACGCCGCCCGTCATGAAAAGCTATGTGGAGAATTTCGACCCGCGCATCGTCGGATTGACCGGCGATCCCGCCGAGGTGGCAAGCGCCGCGAAGGCTTACCGTGTTTATTTTCGCAAGTCAGGCAGCGGCGAAGACTATTCAGTCGATCACTCGGCGTTCGTGTATTTGATGGATCGTCACGGAAAGTTTATTACGAATTTCATGTTCAACGCCCCGATCGACGTAATGGTCGGCGAACTCAAAAAGCAGATCGCCGCCGGTACTTCGCGAGAGACAGTCTCTCCCCCGACTAAAAGTTAATATCGGAGCGCGCTCCACGTACGTACCCTTGGAAGATTATCGCTCAACTTTAGTGGAGTTGATCTTTAGCACGGTTGGCGGGTTATCCTTCCAATCAGACATTTCCGAGGGAGAATCCGGTGCTCTATCACCTCTATGAGTTTGGCCACGCGGCCATGTCGCCGGCACGAATGGCAGCAAATTCCACGCGTCTCATGATGCGCAATCCGCTCAATCCCTTCTCCTACACCGAGTTGGGACGCAACGCGGCGGCCGCTGCCGAACTCGTCGAGCGCACCACGCGCCGTTACAAGAAGCCCCGGTTCAAGTTGGGCTCATGTACGGTCGGCGGCGAGAGCGTGGCGATTGCGGAAGAGGTCGTCTGGAAGAAGCCGTTCTGCAATCTCATCCATTTCAAGAAGGCGATGCCGGACGGCGCGCGGCATGAAGCGCCCCGCGTGTTGATGGTCGCGCCGCTTTCGGGCCACTACGCCACGCTGCTGCGCGGCACCGTCGAAGCGATGGTGCCTCACGCTGACGTTTACATCACCGATTGGACCGATGCCCGTCAGGTGCCCCTGCGCGCGGGCGGCTTCGATCTCGACGACTACATCGACTACATCATCGAGATGATCGAGCTTTTCCGGGGCGACGTGCACGTGATGGGCGTCTGTCAGCCGGGCGTCCCCGTGATGGCGGCGGTGGCCCTGATGGAAGCGCGCAAAAACCCGTTCGCGCCGAAAAGCGTGATCCTCAAGGGCAGCCCGATCGACACCCGCGTCAGCCCGACGGGCGTCAACCGGCTCGCCGAAGAGCGCGGTACAGACTGGTTCCGCCGCACAGTCGTCACGTCCGTGCCGTGGCCGAACGCGGGCGCGGGGCGTCTCGTTTATCCGGGCTTCCTGCAACTCACCGGCTTCATGGCGATGAACCTCGACCGCCACGTCAGGGCGCACAATGATCTGTTTGTCGATCTTGTGAAGGGCGATGGCGACTCCGTCGAGAAGCACAAGGAATTCTACGATGAATATCTCGCGGTCATGGACCTTGCCGCCGAGTATTACATCCAGACCATCGATCATGTCTTCGTTAAGCATCTGCTGCCGAAGGGCGAGATGCGCCATCGCGGCCATGCGGTGAACCTGTCGGCCATCCGTCGCGTGGCGCTGATGACGATCGAGGGCGAGAAGGACGACATCACAGGACACGGTCAGACCGAAGCGGCTGTGCATCTGTGCACCGGGCTTTCGGACGCGAAGAAGCTGCATTACACGCAGCCCGGCGTCGGCCATTACGGCATCTTCAACGGCTCGCGCTATCGCACGGAGGTGGTGCCACGCGTGATGTCTTTCATCGCCGAGCATGACGCGGGAAGTGCCGCGCTCAGGTAAATCGGAAACGGTGGCGGCTTAAAATCTGAAACGCCCCGCCACCTTCCGGCTCGCCGAGAAGGGTCAGCGCCTCGATGCGGAACGGCTCGCGAAGCATCGGAGCGAGATGCGGCTCCAGCGCGCCGCGCACCGCGTCGGCTTCGCCTGTTTCCAGCGGCCCTGCGAGCGAGACGTGAAATCGAAACTCGCTCAGCACGTAAGGATAGCCGAAATCCTCCAGATACGCGCGCTCGCGATCCGTCATCGTATCGATCTCGCCGGCAGCGCGGTCTGCATCGGTGAGCGGCGCACGGAAGCTGTCGAAATGCGTCACGCATTCGGCGGCGAGCCAGTCGATGGCGGCGGTCCTTCCACCGGGCGAGAGCACGACGTAACGCTGATGCCGGATGAAGCCGAGCGGCGATGCTTCCGGCGCGCGCCGTATCCTGCAAAACGCGTCGAGCGCGCGCTGCATATCGTCGATGGTCGCGCCCGAGCGAAGCCGGAACGGTGCCTTGAGCGTGGCATGCAGGCCGTACCGCGCGGGCGCCCGTTTCGCGCGGGCGGCAAGCTCCGGATCGAGACCGCAGTTTTCCCCGCCGAACCACGCCGCACCGAACGCCTCGAACGCGCTGCCCTGCTGCGGGGTCCAGTAGATCGCATAGCGGCGGAAGCGGTCGGTCATGCCTTGGTCCAGTTCTAGGCGCGTGCTTTCCATCGTAAACTCGGCGGCCGGTGGTTCGACGAAGAGCAATTGCGGAGGACAGTGGTCGTGAGCGACGCGAGCAAAAAACACCCGGCCAGCCGCGCCGACTATCCGCATCACGCGCCGATCCAGACGCGCTGGATGGATAACGACGTTTATGGCCACGTCAACAATGTGACGTATTATTCCTATTTCGATACCGCCGTGAACCGCTATCTGATCGAGGCTGGCGCGCTCGACATCGAGACAAGCGCGGTGATCGGCCTGGTTGTCGAAACATCGTGCCGCTATCGCGCGCCGATCACCTTCCCGGAAGCCGTGACGGCGGGCATTCGCGTGGCGCGCATCGGCACGTCGTCGGTTCGCTATGAAATCGGTCTGTTTCGCAAAGATGAAGACTCAGCCTGCGCCGAGGGCCACTTCATCCACGTCTATGTGGACCGCGCGACGCGGCGTCCCGTGCCGTTACCCGAGGCGTTGAGAGCCGCGCTGGCGCCGCTGCGAGCATCGGAGAATTGACGGATGTGACGGGAGGCCGGGCATCTCGCGCGGCCGTGCACGAAGCGAAACGCGCTGGCGCACCCTGCCGAAAAGAAATACCACGCTGCGGCGGCCGAAACCGCAGCGTGGTTGCCATAAAGCGTCGCAGATCCCCCCGGAAGACGACGCTCGCAGCCTTGGAGTTCGATGCCGTCAGGCGGCCTTTTCGCCCTTCCTCACGGGAATGATGTAGGGGCGCTGGCGCCACAGCTCGCGCGCGGCCTTTTCCGCGTGGAACGGGCTGGCAAATTCGCGACCTTCGAGATCGTTAAAGGCGTGGAGCGCGGAGAGAAACCGGAAGGTATTCGGCTCGTGCTTCTGGCGCACGATGATACCCACGGCATTACCCTGCAATTCGATGACATATGCGTCGGACATGGAAGTTCCCTTCGCCGGAGAAACCGGCGTTTCAAGCTGAATGAGGTCTTGGAAAACGCTGGAGCGCTACGCGCGGGAACACATCGCGGTTACGGCCGAGAAGTGCCGGAGGGAGTGTCTATGCATGATTTTGTTCTGCATTGTCTTTCGGACCCGATGCGATGTGGCGAGAACATCTCACAGTGCCTCGCTCGGATCAAAGATTTTATTCGCGTGTGGAAGGGTGTAGCGCCCGGAAGGAGCAACAATTTTTCCGATAGCGCGACTATATATGCAACAATTCTAGCGCAAACCTTACGCGGCCGCGAAAAGCTGAAAATATGGGCCAAGAAAGCAAAATTTTTTCATATGCTAGAGTTATTATAGGCCCAGGGCGAAAATTATTCTAGATCGATGCGGCGGGCGGAAAATGCCACGTGCATCCATGCCCTTTCGCAGCATCTCAAGCGCCGCCGAACGTCCTCACCGGTCGCGCCGCTGCGCCCGAAGCGCAGTTGAAGACAGTTTCGACAGCGGTCCCGAAAGATAAGCCCAAGCTGGAGTTGGCAAGTTCGGAAGCGCGGCCGCGTAACTCTCAGGCACCCGCGAGCGTGCGAAACGATGCGCGGCGGGCGAGGCGAGCGCGCGATGCCGCCAATGCGGACGATCCTCAACCGCGATCGGCACCGTCTCGAAGATCGTCTCCCACTCGTTCCAGCGATGGAAGCCAGCGAGGTTGTCCGCGCCCATGAGCCACACGAAACGCACGCGCGGCATACGTCGCCGGAGGTGGCGCAGCGCCGCCGCCGTGTAGGCCGTTCCGATGGCCGCCTCGAAGGCCGTGACCTCGATCTTCGGATGGCGCGACACGTCACGCGCATGCGCGATGCGCTCGGCAAGCGGCGCGAGTTCGCGATGGTCCTTCAGCGGATTACCCGGCGTCACCATCCACCACACGCGGTCGAGGCCGAGCCGCTTCATGGCGTTGAGGCTGATGAGCCGATGCGCGGCATGCGGCGGGTTGAACGAACCGCCGAGAAGGCCGATGCGCATGCCCGGCGCGGCGTGCGGCGGCCTCAGATCGGCCTCGCTGACCCCGGCGTGGCGGGTCATACCGGGCGCGTCTGCCCGTTGCCGCGCACCACATATTTGAAGGTGGTCAATTGCTCCACGCCGACCGGCCCGCGCGCGTGGAAGCGCCCCGTCGCGATGCCGATTTCCGCGCCCATGCCGAACTCGCCGCCGTCCGCGAATTGCGTCGACGCGTTGTGCAGCACGATGGCGCTGTCGACCTCCGCGAGGAAAGTTTCGGCCGTGGCGGCGTCCTCGGTTACGATGCTGTCGGTGTGGTGCGAGCCGTAGCGCTCGATATGCGCGATGGCCCCCGCGACGCCCGGCACAACCTTCGCGGAGATGATCGCGTCGAGATATTCGGTCGCCCAGTCCTGTTCGGTGGCGGGAACGACGCGCGCATCGACGGCTCGGGTCGCCGCATCGCCACGGACCTCGCAGCCCGCGTCGAGAAGCGCGATGATGAGCGGCGCGAGCAGCCGATCCGCCGCCGCGTCGTCCACCAGCAACGTCTCGGCCGAGCCGCAAACGCCGGTCCGCCGAAGCTTGGCGTTGAGCACGATGGCGCGCGCCTTCTCCGCGTCGGCGGCCTCGTCCACATAGACGTGGCAGATGCCTTCGAGATGCGCGAACACCGGCACGCGCGCTTCCTTCTGCACGCGCTCGACGAGGCTTTTCCCGCCGCGCGGCACGATCACATCAACCGCGCCATCGAGCCCCTCTAGGAGAAGCCCCACGGCCGCGCGGTCGGTCGTGCCGATGAGCTGGATCGCCGTTTCGGGAAGACCAGCGGCGCGCAACCCTTCCGCGAGGCAGGCATGGATCGCGCGGTTGGAAGCGATGGTCTCAGAGCCACCGCGCAGGATCACGGCGTTGCCCGCCTTCAGTGCGAGCGCGCCCGCATCCGCCGTCACGTTGGGGCGGCTCTCGTAGATCATGCCGATCACGCCGAGCGGCACGCGCACGCGGCTGATCCTGAGGCCGTTGGGCCGCTCCCAAGCCGCGATGGTCTCGCCAACGGGATCTGCAAGCGCCGCGATGTCTTCGAGGCCCTTCGCCATGGCTTCGACGCGTGCAGGCGTGAGCGTGAGGCGGTCGATAAAGCTTTCCGGGCGACCCGAGGCGCGCGCCGCGTCCCTGTCCTCGGCATTGGTGCGAAGGATGTCGTCCATGCGCGCACGAAGCGCCGCAGCAGCAGCGAAAAGCGCCGCGTTCTTCTGCTCCGTTGGCGCCAGAGCGAGCGAGCGGGCGGCTTTCCTCGCCTCTTGCCCGATGGCGAGGAGTTCGATCTTCAGAAGGCGCAAATCGAGTTTCGTGTCGGCGATGGCGAGCGTCATGGCGTCCGTAGCGGTCGGAGTTAGAGCCGGATCCGACCAGGTTGAACCAACCTGATCGGTGAATCTGTCTCTCATTTTGAAGATAGAGACCGTTTTACCGATCTGATTGATGCTCAGATCGGAACGGGCTCTAATGCTCCTTATTAAGCGCAACGCCTCGTTCTGCCAACCGGCTGCGTATAAATGCGCGGGCTTCGTCGAACGCCGCTGGGGTTGCGAACCCGCGCGCGGGAAGCGCGATGCCCTGCCGCTCGCCGAAGACGACCACGAGCGCCTCGGGCAGAAACGCGGCGTTGGAGACCTGCTCCCAGCCGATCAAGCCGCTCGCGCCGCTTCTCGCCCATCGGATGCCGTCGTCGCCGAGATCGAACGAAACCGCCACCCGCGCCATGCCGCTTTTCCGAAAGGCCGCCTTCTCGATGATGTTGGCGCGAACGACGACTTCCACCGCGATGAGAACGACCGCGAGCGTCGCCGCAAACCAGAGCGGCGCGTTCTGCACACCGGTCAGAGGCAGCGTGACGATCAGCAGCGAGGAAACCACCGTGGCCGCAAGGCAATGCAGGCCGAACCGCGTCAGGAAGCTTCGCCCCCGCAGCGTCCGCGCGATGTCGAGATAATCGCCGACAGCGTAAGTGTAGCTCGCCTTCATCGTCTCGCCCGTCCCGTCGTTTGAAAAGCGAACCCCATAGACCGGCGCGATGCACGCTGACTGCATCGCGTGATCCGAAAACCGCTCACACTTTTCGGCGCGATGCTTTTGTTTGCGCATCGCGTGATCCGAAAACCGCTCACACTTTTCGGCGCGATGCTTAGTCGAGGTCGTGCAAAAGCGCCAGGTCGTCGCGATGAATGAGCGCCGCCCGCCCGGCATAGCCAAGCGTCGCCTCAATTTCGTGGGAACTGCGCCCGGCGATGCGCGCGGCTTCCTCGGCGCAGTAGGCGATGAGCCCCCGCCCGATTTCGCAGCCATGGCCGTCGCGGATGATGACCGCCTCGCCGCGCTCGAATGCGCCGCTGACGCCGGTGACGCCCGCCGGCAGGAGGCTGCGCCCGGAGCGCAACGCCCGCGCCGCGCCATCGTCGATGAGCACGACGCCTTTCGGTTCGAGCGTACCCGCGATCCAGCGCTTGCGAGCCGCGACCGGGTTCGCCGAAGCGAGAAACCATGTGCAGGGTGCGCCGTTGGCCAGCGCGCGCAGCGGATGAAGCTCCTTGCCGCTCGCGATCACCATATGCGTTCCCGCCGAGACGGCGAGCTTCGCGGCGGTGATCTTCGTCACCATGCCGCCGCGCGAAAGCTCCGTGCCCGCGTCGCCCGCCATCGCCTCGATTTCGGGCGTGATCTGCGTCACGACATCGATATGCTGGGCGTGAGGATTTTTTGCGGGCGGCGCGGTGTAAAGCCCGTCGATGTCGGACAGGAGCACGAGGCAGTCCGCCGTCATCATGGTGGCGACGCGCGCCGCGAGGCGGTCGTTGTCGCCATAGCGGATTTCGGCGGTTGCCACCGTGTCGTTCTCGTTCACCACGGGAACCGCGCCGAGCTTCAGAAGCGTCGCGATGGTGCTGCGGGCGTTGAGATAGCGGCGGCGCTCTTCGGTATCGCCCGGCGTCACGAGGATCTGCGCCGTGGTAATGCCGCGCTCGCGGAATACCGTTTGATAGGCGTGCGCGAGCGTCACCTGCCCGACGGCCGCCGAGGCCTGCGCCTCTTCAAGCTTGAGCGCACCGGGTGCGAGCCCGAGCGCGCGGCGACCGAGCGCGATCGCGCCCGACGACACAAGGATGACCTCGCGCCCTTGCGCCTTCAGCTCCGCCACATCGTCGCCGATGGCTTCGAGCCACGCCTTTTTCAGCGTGCCGGTTTCGCTGTCGGTCAGCAGCGCCGAGCCGATCTTTATCGCGATACGGCGCTGGTTTCGCCATTCGGGGCGCGCGTCGAGGGCTATCCGCGCGGATTGTGTGCCAGAGAGCGTCATGATGGCGTTGAAAAACGCCGAAATCCGCCGTGCGTCAAGCCGGTTGCTGTTGCGGCCGTTTCGACGCGACGGCGGCTGCGAAGGAAAGCGGCAGCGCCGTCGTGAACTTGATCTGCTCCATCGCGAAGCTGGAACTGACATCGGTCAGGTCGATCTGCGAGATGAATGCCTTGTAGAAGCGATCATAGCTTGCGATGTCGGGCACGACCACGCGCAGCTGATAATCCACCGCGCCGCTCATGCGGTACGCCTCCACGATCTCCGGGAAGCTCGCCACCACTTTCTGGAAGCGTTCGAGCCATACGGCGTTGTGCTGGTTCGTCGTGATGGCGACGAAAACCGTCACGCCGGCGCTGACGCTCTTCGGGTCGAGAAGCGCGACGCGACGCTGAATGACGCCGTCCTGTTCGAGCTTCTGAATGCGCCGCCAGCACGGCGTCGTCGACAGGCCGACCTTCTTGCCGATTTCCGCCACAGGAAGCGTGCTGTCTTCCTGCAAGATGGTGAGAATTTTGATGTCCATAAGGTCGAGCATGGGCGAATCCAGTAAATTCTTTCAGCAATGCGCCTGCGTGCGCAATGAGAACCCACACTACATTCGATCCGCACCCTTGACTAGAATATTTTTTCTCGGAAGGGCCTGCGTTATATGGTCACCTTCAAGCCGTCCACGGCCGCGATGCAAACCCGCGTATCGATGCGGTCCAGGGACGCGAGCATTTCGTCGCCCATGTGAGTCAGCAGATAACGCTTTGCACCGATGGAGGGAAATTTCGCCGACAACCTCAGATAATCGAGGTGCATTTCGACCTTCGTGCTGTAGGTCGAACATTCGACGAGATACAGATCGGCCCCGCGACCTGCCGCGATGACGCCGCCGCAAAATCCGCTATCCCCCGAAAAGCTGAACTGCTTGTCGCCGTCGCTTACGGACAGAGCCAGTGAAGGCGAGCCCGAGAAGTGGTCCACCTCGAACGCCTCGATCATCAGGCCGCGCCATTCGATGGCGAAGCCGGGATGAAGGTCGCGAAAGAGGATTTCGAACGGTTTCTTGACGCCGAGGATGCCCGGATAGACGTTCTCCATCAGGCTCTCGAACCGGCTCTCGATGCCGGGCGGTCCGAGAATTTCCATCGGCTTGTCGGTTCGGTCGATGAACATGCGTTCGAGAACGAGGGACGGCAGGCCGCCGAAATGATCGCCGTGGCAGTGCGAAATCAGGATGGCGTCGGCGGACGAGGCGCGAATGCCCGCGCGCGCCAGCTCATGCGGCGCAGTCGCCCCGCAGTCGATCATGAGCCGGCCGTGCGCGGTATCGAGCAGATAGCAACTATTGATCCGGCCGCCGGAGGCGAAAGCGTCGCCGCAGCCGATGACTGTCAGTTCCATGCGGGCCTCACGCTTTGGATGAAGGGCGAGCGGTCACTTCGGAATACCACCGGGCGAAATGCGGCACCCCTTCGGGCACGGCCAGCCGGGCGGGTTTCATGAAATCGGTGGCGATCATGGCTGTGATGTCGGCGACGGAAAAGCGCTCGCCCGCAAGGTACGGCGTTTCGCCCAGCCGACGGTCGAGGGTGCGAATGATGTCGGAAACGCGCGGCTTGTTGGCTTCGGCCCATGCGGTAACCTGCGGCACTTCGAGGCTCGTCATCGCCGGGTGCGAATGCCGAAAACAATGTGTCACTGGCAAGAAAAAGCTCAGTTCGGCGATGCGGTTCCACATCTCGACTGTGGCGATTTCGAGCGGCGTCCGCCCGAAAAGCGACGGCTCGGGTTGCAAGGCCTCGAAGTAACGACAAATGGCGAGGGACTCGGAAATTGCGGTCCCGTCGTCGAGGACAAGAACAGGCACGCGCTGCACCGGATTAAGGCCGGCAAACGCCTCCGTTTTGTGAGCACCGGTCATGATGTCGACGTTCTCGAAAGGAACGGCGATGGCTTTTTCAGCCAGGAAAACACGGACACGGCGGGGATTTGGTGCGCGCTTCTCGTCGAGTATCTTCATTCGTTAACCAGGCTTTGCGATATTCCCAAAGTGTCGCGGAACAGAATCGACCTTTCAAGCGAATAAACAAATATCAACGCAATATTAGCACTTTCGCGCGATCCTACCATGAACGGCGCGTGCCAGGGCAGCAGAGCGCAGACTCCTCCAGACAAAGTGGATGATGGGTTGATGAGTACCGCTCGTTCCTTGAGATGGCGCCGGTTCAAGCAGAAGACGAGCATCGCAGCCCCGCAGCAGAGTAATAGCTCTGCGGTAAAGCACGATTTCGCATACGACCTTTTGATCATGTTCGTACGCAACGAAACCGTCGCGGCGCTTACCGTTCCGATCCTCGCGATCTTCGTTGCCGCCACTATGCTGAACTGGGCGACTGAGCCGCGTCAGCTTCTCCTGTGGCTCGCGACCATCTTCATTACTGAGGGCATCCTCCTTGCGCTTTGCCGCCAGTTCAAACGGCAGCCGCGCGAGACGGTCGATCTCGTACAGTGGAGGCGTAACCTCGCGGCCGCCGAATTCCTCTACGGTGTCTGCTGGGCAGCTGTGGCGTTCACACCCTTCGTTGTGCAATCGCAGGCGGCGTTTTTCTTCCTGTTCGCGGCGCTGACGGTCGTCACGGCGATACGCATGATGTTCGCCGCTTCGGTTATGCAGATCCTGCATGCGGGCACGGCGCCGGTAACTGGCGCACTCGCGTTGCGCTTTCTGATGACCGGCGAGCCTTTCTACTGGGCGCTCGCGGTGGTCGCGGTCGGCATCCATTTCTACTTCGTCTTCCTCGTGAAGAACCTTCAGCGGACCGCGCTTTCCATGCTCGACTACCGCGCGGAGAAGGATCGTCTCATCGAGGAACTTGAGAGGGCGAAGGCGGCCTCCGACGAGGCGCGCGTCCGGGCGGAAGCGGCCAATGTGGCGAAGTCGAAGTTCCTCGCCAACATGAGCCACGAACTTCGCACGCCGCTCAACGCGATCATGGGCTTCTCCGAGATGATCAAGGATGAAGTCCTCGGCCCCATCGACAACGAGAACTATCGCTCCTATGCCGCCGACATCCACGAATCCGGCAGCCACCTCCTGAAGCTCATCAACGAGATCCTCGACCTCTCGCGCATCGAGGCCGGACGCTACGAGCTGACGGAAAAGCCGATCGACGTCGCTGCGACGGCGCTTGAAAGCCTGCGCCTGATGCGGATCGATGCGCATCAGAAAAACCTTCGCGTTGTGACGGACTTCCGCCCCGACATGCCGCGCATCATGGCCGACGAGCGAGCGCTTCGACAGATCTGCCTCAACCTCCTCTCCAACGCGATCAAGTTCACGCCCGATAGCGGCCTGATCGCGGTTCGCGCGGGGATCCTGCCGAGCGGCGAGGCGGTGCTTTCGGTTCGCGATAACGGCCCCGGCATCCCCGAGGAGGAAATCTCGCAGGTATTGCGCGCCTTCGGACAGGGATCTCTCGCGCTCAAGACGGGCGAGAGCGGCACGGGCCTCGGGCTTCCCATCGTCAGCGGCCTTGCCGAGCTGCACGGCGGACGGTTCGAACTTCGCAGCAAGCTCGGCGTCGGCACCGAAGCTTCGCTCATCCTGCCGAAGGCCCGCGTTCTGCCCGCAGTGCCCCAGCCGCGCAAGCCAGCGCCCGCGCCGCAGCCTGCCGCTACCGCCGAAGCGGTTCCGTATCTGATGCGCGGCGCCGCCTGACACGGGCAGACCGACGCTTCGTGTGTGGGCGCGGCTCACCTTATCGCGTCTGTTGACCGCTTTTGCTCTCGGGAAGCTTACGCACCTGATCGCTGTTCAACCGGAGCTTGATGCGGTCGGCCATCTGCTGCAACTCGTCGGACGTGATATTCACGACCTTGTCGCCGAGACCGAGCAAGCGACCGATCTCGATTTTCACCGACTTGATGCTACCGTCCGAAGAACGGTCGATCTGCACCACCTTGCCGAGGTTGACGCCGTCCGAGCTGTACACCGGCATACCGCGCATATCCGATGAACCGGACTGCGATTGCTGCTGGCCCGATTGCGATTGCTGGCCGTTATCCGCCGTTGCCTGGCCGGATCCGCCGTCCATGCGACTGCTCTGCGCCGATGCCATCATGCCGGGATACTGCCGCGCGGCGGCGACGATCATCTGACACGAAGGCGGGAGCGAAGACACCTTCTGCCCCATACACGCGTCGCGGTTTTCCGCATCTCCGCATTGCGTGCGGATCGCGGTGCGGCAGGAATCGGCCACATCGCGCACGGCGGTCTGCATATATCCCGACACGCGCCTCAGCGTGAAGCGGCAGCGGCGGCTCAGCTGATCCGAATAGGCTTCCATACAGGCCGCGATGCGCCCGCGCCCCGGCGTAACCTCGCCGCAGAAACGGTCGATGTCATCGCCGCATGCATCCTCGACACGCCCCATGGCCATGGCGACACGGTCGCGAAGTTCCGAGCGGGACAGGCGGTCGAGTATATCGTCGCGGCGGCTTGAGCGGGAGCTTTCGTCTGCGCCGCCCCCATCGCCAGTACCGTCGCGCTGCTGCATAGAACCGCCTGCGGCACCGCCGCCTGACGTGCCCATCTGCTGGTCGCCGCCGCTCTGGCCTCGCTGCTGCTGCGGCTCCTGACTCATCGCGGGAAGTGGCGTCAACGCGAGCGCCGCTACCAGAAACACTGCTTTGTACATGGTCGTTCTCCGTATCGTTCCGAGGCGGGCCTCCCCCGCGCGCCCTGACCTCCAAGCTCACGACGCTGTCGCGGCTCTATTGTCCTTCAGGAAGAAATCGCCGCTCAGAGTTTCCCGCCGTCGTCGTCATCATCGGAATCGTCATCGTCGGAATCAGCGACACGGTCCTGAATCCGCGCGATCAGAACCTTCACCTCTCCGTTTTTGCGGAGCCTCTCCAGAATGAGCTCGCGGATGTCGTCGCTCCGGTCGGCCATTCGGTTCGACCCGGCCTTGAAGCGCTCTCTCATGCCGCCCTGGCTATCGCCGCGCATCTGGTCGCGCATGGCGCTCCGGCCAGGACAATCACTGCCGCTTCCCATCATCCCGCCGCGATCGCGCATGCGGTCCATCATGTCGCCACCGCGTCCGCCCCAGCGGTCGGACATGCCGCCTTGCATGCCACCTTGCATGGCGCGCTCGTGCATCGCCTCGACCATCAACGAGCGCAGTTCCGCGCGGCCTTCGGGGTCGGACAGCATCTCGCGAAGGGCGGCGCGGCGCTCGCGGCGTTCGTAATCGTCGTCGCCTCGCATGCGATCCTTGAAGCGTTCGCTCCAACCGCCGCCGCGTCCGCCTGAATAGTCCGACGCGTCCCATCCGCCAGCAGACGCGGACGCAAGCGGCAGACACAATGCGCAAGCGGTGAATAGAAATGCCGCCCCCGATAGCATCGATTGCCGTATCATGGTTGTTTTCCTCTGCTCCTAAACTGCTTTGATGCGATTTAGGGCAAAAATCGCCTTGAGTGTCTATGGCACTTGGAGGAACATTGCGGAACGCGCGGGAATTAGTGAAATATTGTATAATAAAGTATTTCCTTTATTCCGCATTTTCCGAAATTTGTGTCCTTTATATTGATCATCCGCAAGAGTCTGCTATGTGGCGATCCCGCGAACCGTCCCCGCAGGAAGCAGTGCTCGCCAGCGTGGAAAACCTCGACATTTGGCTCCGGCGTGGATATGCGATGACCCGGCGCGGGTTAAAAAGGCGACGGCCTCAATCGGCTTTCCAGCGCTGTCGCGATCAGGCGCGGGCGGGAAGAGAGACGCCGCCTCAAATGGCCCGACCGACGATCAGGCTGTCTCAACGGCGCTTTTGGATCGTTTTCGACGTGATGCGACGCTTCGAGCGACTATGTAAGGCGCTCGTGTAATGCCCTTGACCTCGGAAAGGGTGGATCAGGAACTTCCAATGGCGACGACATATTCCCTGCAAAACATTCTCGCGCATGACGCCAGCGACGCGCGCCAGCGCCCTTACGACAGGGTGCTCGTGCGCGATCTCGTGTTGCCCGCCCACATCGGCATCTGGAGCGAGGAAAAGGGCATCGAGCAGCGCGTGCGCTTCACGGTGGAGCTTTCGGTGCTTCCGGGCGCGCATCGGCCGGGCGATCTGTCGAGCGTCGTGTCCTACGATTTCATCATCGACGGCATTCGCGAGGCGGTGGCGGCGGGGCATGTGCTGCTGACCGAGACGCTGGCCGAGCGCGTCGCCGAGCATTGCCTCTCGCATCGGCGCGCCATGGAAGTTCGCGTGGTGGTGGAAAAGCTCGACCGCGTGCCCGGCGCGTCGCTCGGATGCGAGATTATCCGCTTTCGTCCACATCAACCTTAGCGCGCATGATGGATTGAACGCACCTCCTGTGGTAGAGCCAAAACCGAAACGGGGGATGGCCGATGACGGACGCTGGCGCGCAGATCACGCTGAACGTGTTTTCGAATTGCTCGGAGGTGGATGTCCGGAAAATCCCTGTGAAAGAAACGGTCGAAAGTTTCTTCGCCTGCTTCGGTCGCGATATAGTTGCGCGCACCGTCTATTTCATCGACCCGTCCCCTTTCCGGCGAAGCTACGAGGCGCATCGCCAGCGCATTTCGGAGTTTCACACACAGCTAGGGCCGTTCGAGATCCATTATACATATGGACTCGCCTTCGGTTATCGCAAAAGCATCGTGCTGAGCGAGACGGAATACGCCTTTCAACTCGAACATGACTGGCGCTTCAACGCGCCGCTGATCCGTCATTCGATCGAGCACCTTGTTGCGGCCATGAGGGCGGGCGGTATCGATCATCTCCGCTTCAATCAGCATGTGAATGCCACCAACCGGTACGATGTCGAGTTGGAGGAGACGAATTTCGCGTCCGTGCCGATGGTGCGGACACCGATGCGATCCAATAACCCGCATCTGATCCACATCCCCACCTACCGCGAGAAGTGGCTGCACCTTATTGATCCGGCACGCGGCAAGTCGAAAGGCGTCGAGGAAAATCTATGGCGCGTTCCGAACTCAGCCATCTACGGGCCGCTGAACTATCCAGCAACGATCGAGCACGATGACGGGCGAGAGCGCCTTCGCAAGCTCGGCAAGAAGCTCGGTAAGCCGGCCTTCAATTTCCTGATCCGCAGTGGTGCCATGGAGGCCGCCTTTGAGGCCGAGCATTTTGTGAAGCGCCGCCTGGGGCGCGCCTGAAAGCGAAATGCACGGCGGGCAAACGGAAGTGTCACGCCACGAGTGCGAGTCTGAATCCGCGTCCAGAGCGTTTTCGAGGGACCAGTTCCTGCTCGCCTGAAGAAAACGTCGCAGATCAGGCTGGAGCATGTTTTCTGCGTACGCTGAAACGCGCTACCTTCCTCGACATCGCGGGTTCGGGTTGCACCAGCGCCCTCTAGGAGCAAGCTGAATGCCAACTGACCATATCCGTCTCACTTCAGCTCGGTCACAGATCCCATTTTGCAGGTTCTGACGGAAGCTCTTGAGTTTTTCAGCGGCCTGCTAAACGGCTTATCGAGCGCCTTCAAAACCGGCTTTTCGCTCGCTCAATAGCCGTCGATGTTGCGATAATACTGGTATTGAACCGAGAAGATCCCACCGATGGCCCCAACCGCGAAGAAAATGTTGCGGCCACCTTCGAGCGCGCTGACCTTGAACCCGTTCAGATTGAACGGCGCGAGCAGCGGCGCGATTGCGAGTTGGCCGATGCCCCGGAAAAAACGGACCACGGAAACGGTGCCATAACGAGCGAGAGCAGCGCGATATCCGTTGTCGTTGCGGTAACGGACGAAATGGCTGTTTCCCTGAGCAAGCCCGCCCAATATGTGGCGCCAGTAGGTAAGGCGCGACCGGTGGATTTCGTCCATCACGATGGGGAGCCGCGAATTTACGATCAGCATGCCTCCGTTGTTGGCACGAGAGAAGAAGTCTGAGTCGGAGCCTCGGCCCAACCCGATCCGCTCATCGAAGCGAAGACCCATGCCGTCGGGTCGGATCAGTCGAGCCGAGAACATGACGCCGCAAGTCCCCGCCGACCGACGCTTGCGTTCGGAAACCGGGCGATCCTCATCCACGACTTCCACCGCGCCCGTTCGACCGGTGGCCCAGAAGGGCTGCGGCGTTGGGAACATCGGCACGATATGCGCCTGGACGACGTCGGCACCATCGCGCGCCGCCGCTTCGATATGTTTCGCGAGAAAGGTTGGGTGCGTTATCTGGTCGTCGTCCACGAAGGCGACGTGGTCGGCTGCCATCGCAAGCGCCGCATCTACGACGCGGTTTCGCGCGAACGGGATGCCGCGCCGTGGCTCGTGGATATAATGCACCGGGAAAGGCGACATCGCGGCAAAGGCGTCCACAACGGGCTTGGTAGCGGGCGCTGTGTCGTTTTCGACCACTACGACACGCACGTCGTAATCCTCGACGCCCTCCTGTCGCCCGATCGACTCGAGGCAGTTTTTCAACATGCCGGGACGCCGGATCGTGCAAATACCGACGCAAATTCTGGATAGCGGGGTCGTCGCGTCGCGGGTTTGCGAGAGGGCCGGAGCCGCGGGAGCCTCTGCAATGTCGATGGTAGCTGCTAATCCCATGGGGATCGCATAACGGGCGCAGCCTGCGCGAAACTTGCCGGCGGACGCGTCCGCGAGATTTCCCCAGCAAAAGACGTTCGCCTACAGCGGATATGAGTTCGCGACGCCCTAATCGGTGGCAACGTCCTCGCTCACATGCGTCGACGGAATGCGGATGACCGCCTTCAGCCCGCCGAGATTGCTCTTATCAAGCGTGATGTCGCCGCCGTGACTCCTCACGATGTCGCGCGCGATGGCAAGCCCCAGCCCCGTGCTTTTCTTGTTCTGGTTGCGGGCAGCGTCGAGGCTGTGAAACGGCCGGAACACGACCTCGCGCTTGTCCGCCGGAATGCCGGGGCCGTCATCCTCGACCACGACCGTGAGCCAGCCATGCGAGCGCAGCGCCCGGATCTGGACCGTGCTCGCGTAGCGCGTCGCGTTGGTGACGAGGTTCAGCACCGCGCGCTTGAGCGCGTTGCGGCGCAGCGCGACGATCAGCGGGTTCTGCCGCACGTCGAGCCGCAGCGTCTTGCCCGGCTCTTCCGCCGCCGTCTGCACCTCTTCGAGAATGCTCCGGACATCGACGCGCCGTATTTTCTCGCCCGCGGCACCCTTCGCAAACGCCATATAGTCTTCGAGCATCTGCTGCATCTCGTCGACGTCGCGCTTCAGCGCTTCAATTTGCGGCGCGCGCATCATCGCAAGCTGGAGGCGGAAGCGCGTGAGGATCGTGCGCAGATCGTGACTCACACCCGCAAGCATGATGGTGCGCTGTTCCACATGGCGTTCGATACGGTCGCGCATGTCGAGGAAGGCTTGCGCCGCAAGCCGCACCTCGCGGGCGCCGCGCACCCGGAAATCCGGCGGCGCGGGGCGTCCTCGCCCGAAGCGGTCGGCAGCGTCGGCGAGCGCCAGGATCGGGCGGATCTGGTTTCTGAGGAACAGGATGGCGACGATGAGCAGGACCGTCGCGGACGTCACCATCCACACGATAAAGAAATGCGTGTTCGACGGGATGAGTTGCGCGCGCTGGGCGAGCACCCGCATCACCGCGCCATCGAGCTTGATGCGCACCTCGATGTAGTTCGACGAGCCAACCGTGTCGATCCAGTACGGCCTGTTGATGCGGCGGCTGATCTCGCCCGAAAGATAGCGGTCGAGGAAGCCGAAGAACGGCTTCGACCGCGTGACGGGCAGTTGGTCGCCCGGCAGGAAGCGGACCGACAGCGAAAGGTTTTCACGCGCGAGGCGAGACAGGCGGTCCAGATCGGCCTCGGTCTTCGCGTTCATCGCTTCGTAGGTATCGGCGAGCATCGCGATGTCCTGCGCCGTCGCGACGGACAGACGGCGCGTCACAACCTGCCAATGCCGGTCGAGGAAGACGAAGGCCAGGATCGATTGCAGGATGACGATTGGCGCGATGATGATGATGAGCGCGCGGGTGTAGAGGCCCTTCGGTGCGAGCGAGCCGAGTGCGGAAAACACGCGCGAGAGGAAGGACGCGCGCTCGGGTGGCCCGCTTTCCTTTGGCAAAGCGGGCGGTCTTGCTGCCGCATCGCGGCTTGCCTTTTCGGTCAGGTTCAGCGAAATGGCCTCGATCCCTTCCGTTTCGACGCCCGCGATGAGCGCCTGCCCGCCTCAGTCCAGATAAAGAATGTATCCCTTGCCGCGCACCGTATGGAGATAGGCCGGGTTCGCCTGATCGGTCTCGATCTTCTGGCGCAGCCGATTGATCTGCACATCGACGGCGCGCTCATTCTCATACTCGCCGAGCCTTGCGAGATCCTCGCGCGACACGAGTTCGCCCCCGGCGAGCGCAAATTCGCGCAGCACCTCGCGCTCGCGGTCGGTAAGGCGGATCGGCTCGTCGCCGCGCTTCAGCTCGTTCTTCTTGAGGTCGAACACGAACGGCCCGAAACGAACCTCGCCGTGCTTAGTTTTGGGCGAAGCGTGGCGGCGCAGGATGTTCTGCAGGCGGAGCAGGAGTTCGCGCGGCTCGAACGGCTTCGCCACATAGTCGTCCACGCCGAGTTCCAGACCGCGCACACGGTGCTCCGGCTCCGACCGCGCCGTCAGCATCAGGATGGCGACGTCGGATTCTTTCCTCAACCACTCGGCGATGTCGAAACCGCTCTCGCCAGGCATCATGACATCGAGGATGAGGCAATCGAAAGCGATGCTCCGAAGCTTCGAACGCGCGGCGGCGCCGTCGCCAGCCTGCGTCACGCGAAACCCGTTCTGGCGGAGATATCCGGCGAGCAGATCGCGGATGCGTTCGTCGTCGTCCACAACGAGAATGTGGGGTGCGTCGTCGGAGAGTGGGGGCGCGTCCATCTCGAACGATGGCACGGCGGACGCTGTCACGGCGGTCATGGGCAGGTGGGCCTCATTCTTGCAAAGCTTGACGATAAGTGATGATAAGTTTTGACTGGACGCAAGCGATATTGAAGCGCTTTATTTCGGTCACTCTGGCATTTCCGAGGCTGGAGGCGTGTGCATTACGCACCGATTTTGACGAACAAGAGCAAAAAAGCGATTGGAGATTACGATGGCTGGCCCAGCCCCTATTCCTTATGACCAACGCGACGGTTTCATTTGGATGGACGGCGGCCTCGTACCGTGGCGCGATGCGAAGGTGCACGTCCTGACGCACGCCCTCCATTACGGCAGCGGCGTGTTTGAAGGCGCGCGCATTTATGAAGGCGAGGTTTTCGCGTCCCGCCGCCATGCCGAGCGGCTCCGCGCGTCGGCGGAAATCCTGGGCTTCGAAGTGCCCTATTCGGCCGAGCAGCTTGAGCAGGCGTTCCGCGACGTCATCAAGGCGCAGAAGCTCGACGAAGGCTACATCCGCCCGGTCGCATGGCGCGGCCCGGAAGAAATGGGCGTCGCCGCCAAGCACTCGAAGATCCACGTTGCCGTCGCGGTGTGGGACTGGGGCTCGTACTTCCCGATGGAAGAGCGCCTCAAAGGCATCCGCCTTTGTTTCGCTAAGTACCGCCGCCCCGATCCGGCCACCGCCCCTTCCACCGCGAAGGCCGCTGGCCTGTACATGATCTGCACCATCGAGAAGCATCGCTCGATGGACCTCGGCTATAACGACGCGCTCATGCTCGACTGGCGCGGCTACGTCGCCGAGGCGACCGGCGCGAACATCTTTTTCGTGAAGGACGGCCAGATCCACACGCCGGACGCGGACTGCTTCCTGAACGGCATCACCCGCCAAACCCTCATCGCGCAGGCGAAAGCGCGCGGCATCACGGTGCATGAGCGCCGCATCCAGCCAGAAGAGATGGCGGGCTTCGAGCAATGCTTCCTGACCGGTTCGGCTGCGGAAGTGACGCCCGTCTCCGAGATCGGCGAATATCGCTTCACCGTTGGCGAGATCACGAAATCGCTTATGGAAGAATATAGCGCGCTGGCGCGTCCCAGCACGCGGCCGGACAAGCTGCGCCACCTGGCGGCCTGACGCGCAGCAACACACGATGGCCGGGCTTGCCCGGCCATTTTCATTTGCGGGGGCGGATGACGCGCGAAGGCAAGATCGAGACCGCGATGGTGCTGGCGGCGGGTTTCGGCACGCGCATGCGGCCCATCACCGACACGATCCCGAAGCCGCTCGTCCGCCTCGATGGCCGCGCGCTCATCGACCACGCGCTCGACCGGCTGGCGGATGCGGGGATCCTCCGCGCCGTGGTGAACGTGCATTACCTCGCCGACCAGATCGAAGCGCATGTGAGGCCGCGGCGCACGCCGGAAATCACCGTCTCCGACGAGCGCGATGCCGTGCTCGAAACCGGCGGTGGCGTGGCAAAGGCGCTGCCGCTTCTCGGGCTGCATCCCTTCATCGTGCATAATTCGGACAGCGTATGGAGCGAGGGCGCGCGCTCGAACATCGCCGCGCTGACCGCCGCGTGGGAGCCGCATCGCATGGACGTGCTCCTTCTTCTTTCGCATCGCGACCGCAGCCTCGGCTATGACGGGCGCGGCGACTACACTCTCGGCGACGACGGCCGCCTAGCACGGCGTCCGCGCGACGGCGAAGCTGCGCATGTCTATGCGGGCGTGTCGATCCTGAACCCGGCGCTGTTCGACGGCATCGCGGACCGGGCGTTCTCCTTGAACCGAATCTTCGACAAGGCTATGGCTGAAGGTCGGCTGTTCGGGGTGGAACTCGATGGAACGTGGATGCATGTCGGTACGCCTGAAGCGCTCGCGGATGCGGAGCGGTTCTTGAATGACAGGCGGCGGCGCACAGCTTGAGCTTGGGTTTTCGGCCGCGCGCGGCAGTGCCGTCTTTGCTTGCCCGCCTCACCGCCCTTTCCTGCCCGCGCTCGCCGCCGCGATCCTCGACGGCGCGCTGTTCGGCGGAGGCGAGCCCGAGCCGCACGACATCCCCGCATTGAATGTCTATGTGCCGTCGCAAGCCGCCGTCACACCGCTGAAGCTCGCGCTCCTCGACCTCAGCCCGTGCGGCGCAACCTTTCTGCCGCGCATCCGCGTGCTCGGCGACGCCGATCCGCTCGACATGTTCGCGGCCTACGCGCCGCATATGGACGCCGGTGATGCGCTCGCCCTCCTTCGCGATGCGGTGGACGTGCCGAAACCAGTCGGCGACATCGAACGTCGCGTCCATCTGAGCGCTGCGGCGATGAAGGCCGCGCGCGACATCCACAGCACGCGGATGGAGTTCGGCGAGCAATTGTTCTCCGGCGTCACGGCGACGAGCGCGGCGAAGATCGCCGCCGACATCGCAAGCCTCATCGACGACGCCCATCGCGAGCGCGCCGACCTCGCCAAAATCGACCGGCTCGACAGAGGCCACGCCTCCGGCGGCGAGCAGATTTCACTGCAAATCCTGCGCGCCGTGCGCAAGGCGTGGGACGCGCACAAGAAGCGCAGCCGGCGGCTCGACCGCGAGGAGCGGCGCAACCGCCTCATGGCCCTTGAAGCGGCGTTCATCCGCGCGAGCGACGCGCCGGTGATCGTCGCCGGTTCGACCGGCAGCGTCGCCGCGACCATGGGGCTGATGGAAGCGCTCGGCGGACGCGCGCGCTCGGCCATCGTGCTGCACGGCCTCGACCGCGCGCTCGATGACGCGTCGTGGCAGGCCATCGCCGAGCACCCCGAGCACCCGCAGCATGGTTTGTGGCAGTTGCTCGCGCGGCTCGTCGTTTGCCGCAACGAGGTGAGCGAGCTTGAAACGGTGCGCGCGTTGCCCGCTGGCGGCGATCCGATCCGCGCGGCGTTCCTCAGTGAGGCCATGCGGCCCGCTTCCACAACGGCGCGCTGGGCGGATTATGTTGCGGCGCGAAAGGCCGAGGGCAGCCGCGATGCGGGGGCAACCGCCCGCGATGTGTGGGCCGACGTTTCACTTTGTGACGCGCCGCGTGGCACCCTCGCGCCGGGGCTGACGCTCGTCGAAGCAGACACGAGTCAGGAAGAAGCGGTCGTCGTCGCGCTGATCCTGCGCGCCGCGCTCGAAGACGAAGCCGCGCATGTCGCGCTCGTGACGCCCGACGATGCGCTCACGGCCCGCGTCCGTCATGCCCTCGCGGCTTGGGGAATGGCGAGCGAACTGCCCGCCGCGCCTCGGCACGCTTTCGCGCTACGCGTGGCGGCAACAGCGACGAGCGGCAAGCCCGAGGATTTCACGGCGCTGCTGCGGCTAGGCCTTCTCGAACCTCGATCAGCTTATCTCCGTCAGCGCGAGTCCGATTTGACGGAGGCTGATCCAGGCGCGGACCGCGACCGCTTTCTCCGCCTCGCCGAACTGGTCGATCTCGGAGCGGCGCGGCAGATGTGGCGGCCCGCCTCGATGGACGGCATCCCGGCGGCGCTCGCCCGCGCGCAGCACGCCATCGCGAGCGGCGAGGCCCGCCACCCCGCCATGCGCCGGATCGATGCCGAGGCATGGGACGCCGCGCGGCTCCTCGCTGGCGACGTGCTCGACGCGCTGTCGCCGCTCACCGAAAACGCCGCCGACCCGGCATCAGACGCGGCGCCGACACTTCCCTTCCGGCGCTGGGTGGCGGCGCATGATGAAGCGCTCGCGCGTCTCGCCGCAATCGGCCTCGCCTGCGATGCGGGCGACGACGCGCCTTCGCTTGGCGACGCGTTCGGCGTCGATGCGCCCTCCCTCGCGCTCGACATCAACGACTACGCCGCGTTTTTCGCCGAACTCGCGCGCGGCGAACCGACGCCCGCTGCGGGCAGCCCGCATCCACGCCTGTCGCTTTTGAGTCCGCTCGACGCCCGCCTTCTGTCTGCCGATGTAATTGTGCTCGGCGGGCTGAACGAAGGCGCGTGGCCGCAGACGCCGGGGCCAAGCCCGTGGCTCAATCGGCAGGACCGCGCCGCTATCGGCCTCTCCCCCGAAGAACGCCGCATCGGGCAGGCCGCGCATGATTTCGCCTCGCTGGCCGCAGCCGCGCCGCGCGTCGTACTCACCCGCGCGAAAAAGGCAAACGGCAGCCTCGCGCGCCCGAGCCGCTGGATCGCGCGCATCACCACGCTTGCGCGCGGCACGGGCCGGCTCGCCGAGATCGAGACCGGCGCGGATTGGCTCGAAATGGCGCGGGCGCGTCGCATGCCCGCGACGGTCACGCCCATTGCGCCGCCGGAGCCGCGTCCGCCGCTGTCCGCACGCCCGCGCCGCCTGTCCGTCACCGCCATCGAGACGTGGTTTGCGAACCCCTATGCGATTTACGCAAGCTTCATCCTTGACCTCAAACCGCTCCGCCGCATCGGCGAAAGCCATGACGCGCGCGACAAGGGCACGCTCTATCATGCGGCGCTCAATCGGTTTTTCGAGGCGTACCCTGACCGCGTGCCGGACGATGCGGCGGCTCGCCTCGTTGCATGCCTCGACCGCTCGGCTGAGGAATTCGGCTTCGACCTCGACGCCGCGCCGTTCTGGCGGCCGCGCTTCGCCCGCTTCGCCGAATGGTTCGCGGCGACGGAAGCGCAGCGGCGCGATGGATTGCGGCTGTTGAAAAGCGAAGTTGGTGGCAAGCTGAAGCTCGTGGCGGAGGGAGCGGCCGGGCCGTTCGAGGTGACGGCGCGCGCCGATCGCATCGACCTCGGCGCGGATGGCAGCTTGCGCATCTTCGACTTCAAGACGAGCGCGAACGCGGCGACGACATCCGCGCGGCGTGGCGCTCCCCAACTCGCGCTGGAAGGCATGCTCGCCATGGAAGGCGCGTTCGCGGGGCTGCCCGCAGGCGGCGCGCCCGACCTTTGCTATATCATCGCGTCGGGCGGAGAGCCGCCGGGCGACATCGTCACGCTGAAGGTGCCGAGCGAGGAAGCCATCGCCGCCGCGAAGGCCGGTTTGCTCCTGCGCATCGCGCGCTTCGACGACGAGGCGACGCCCTACGCCTACGAAGCCCGCGCCATCTTCAGGGACAAGGCCGACAACGACCCTTACGCGCATCTGGCGCGCGTGAAGGAATGGTCGGCGGCGGCTGACGGCGAAGACGTAGGCGCGGAAGACGGAGGCGGCGATGAGTGACGCACTTCACGACGCGCGCCTCGCCGAGGCCTCCCGCAAGCAGCGCTCGGCGGCCGATCCGTCTGTTTCGGCATGGGTGCGCGCAAATGCGGGAACCGGCAAGACGCACGTCCTCGTGCAGCGCATCCTGCGGCTCTGCCTCGCGGGTGCCGCGCCGCGCTCGATCCTGTGCCTGACCTTCACCAAGAATGCCGCCGCCGAGATGGAAGCGCGCGTGCTGAAAACCATGGGCGAATGGGCCACCGCCGACGCGGCAACGCTGGAGGCGGCGCTCGCGGCACTCCTCGACCGCCCCGCCGAGGCTGGCGAACTGGCCGCCGCACGCACGCTGTTCGCCACCGTGACGGATGCACCGGGCGGCCTGCCGATCATGACGATCCACGCCTTCTGCGAGCGCCTGCTTCGCCGCTTCAGCTTCGAGGCAAACGTGCCGCCGGGCTTCACGGTGATGACGGAAGAGGAGGCCCGCGACGCGCTGGCGGCGGCGAAGGCAGCGGCATTTTCCGAGGCGAAAAGCGGCGCGATGCGCGATGCGCTCGCCACCGCCGTGGCCCATGCAGGCGAGGATGAATTCGGCCGTGTGTTGAAGGACATGCTCGGCCATCGCCGCACGATCCACTACCTGTTGAGCGTCGGGCCGGAAGGGGACCGCATCGCTCCGGTGAACGCGCGGCTTCGGCGGATCTTCGGGCTTGCGGCGAACGAAACCGCCGCCAGCCTCATCGATCGCGCGGCGGCCGTGCTGAGCGACGAGACGATTCGCGAAATCGTCGCCATTTTCGCCGAGGGCGGGAAGACCGAAGCCGAGATCGCCGCGAGTTTGCGTCTGGCGATGAGCGCACCGGACGCGGCGTCGAAATGCGCGTGCATCAAAAAAGCGCTCGGAACGAAGGGCGGCGAGCCGAAAAAGCGGCTGGCCACCGCTCCGACCCAACGGCGCGCGCCCTCCTTGTGCGAGCGGCTTTCCCGTGCGCAAACGGATTTCTTCGACCTCGACCGCAAGATCTGCGCCGCGAAGGTTGTCGCAGCGACGGCGGCGCTGTTCCGGCTCGCGGCGGCGATCTTCGACGCTTACGAGGCCGAGAAACGTGCGCGCGGCGCGGTCGATTTCGACGACCTTATCGAGAAGACGCTGGCGCTGCTCCATCGCGAAGACGCGGCCGAGTGGGTGCTCTATCAGCTCGACGGCCGCATCGACCATGTTCTCGTCGATGAGGCGCAGGACACGAGCCCCGAGCAATGGGCTATCGTCGCCGCGCTGACGGCCGAATTTTTTTCCGGCGAGAGCGCTCGCGCGACCATGCCGACGCTGTTTGCCGTGGGCGACGAGAAGCAGTCGATCTACGGCTTTCAGGGCGCGCGGCCCGAATTCCTGGCCGCCTTTGGCGCGGCTTACGAGCAGAAGGCGCGGGCGACGCAGATGCCGTTCCGAACCATCGGCCTGGACCTGTCGTTCCGCACGCTGGCGCCCGTGCTTTCGGCGGTTGACCACGTCTCCGCAGCGCTCGGCGGGGGCTTGAGCACCGCGCCCATGCCGCACATCGCCAATCGCGACGACGATGGCGGCCTCGTCGAGCTTTGGCAGCCCGAACGCGGCGCGCGGCAGGACAAGGGCGACGTTTGGGTGCCGGAAGACGACGCGGCCACCTCCGCCAAACCGGCGGAAGCGCTCGCGTCGCGGATCGCCACCAAGGTGCGTGGCTGGCTCGATGGCGGCGCTGCGCTCGGGCGGGAGGGCCGACCCGTTGACCCGGGCGACATCATCATCCTCCTGAAGAAGCGTCAGCCGATGGCGAGCCTGCTTCAAGCCGCGCTGAAACGCGAGGGCGTGCCGGTGGCGGGCGCGGACCGGATGTCGCTTGTGGATGACCTCGCGGTGATGGACCTGCTCGCGCTCGGCGATGCGCTGCTTCAGCCCGAGGACGACCTCGCGCTCGCGGCGGCGCTGAAAAGTCCGCTGTTCGGGCTTTCGGATGACGATCTGTTCGCGCTGCGCAACCCGCGAGAGGGCTCGCTCTGGGCCGCGCTTGGCGCGCGCGCCGAAGCCGAGGCAGTTGGCCGCTTCGCCGAGGCTGCGGCGCGGCTCGCGTCGTGGCGCGATCTGGCGCATCGGCTTTCGCCTTTCGATTTTTACGCGCAGGTACTGGATCACCCGTTGCCTGCTGCGTCGGACTCCGACGACGGGCGCGGCGGGCAGGCCGACGATCCGCACATCGGCGGTGCGAGTGTTGCCTCATTCGGGGAGGACACGAACCACTTCAGGGGCGTTGGCGGAGACGACATGTCGACGGGGAAAATCGACTCGATCTCGCTATCGACTGAAACGCGCTACGCTTCCGCCGCAGCGCACACCCCGCCCGATGGTCGAGCGGCATTCGGCGCGCGGCTCGGCCCGCAATGCTTCGAAGCACTGGACGAGTTCTCGAACCTCGCCGAAACCTTCAGCGCGGGCGGGCGCGGTGACCTCGCGGATTTTCTCGTGTTCGTGCGCCATGGCGCGGCCGAAGTAAAGCGCGAGACCGATCAGGCGACGCGCGAAGTGCGGATCATGACGGTGCACGGCGCAAAAGGCCTCGAAGCGCCAATCGTCATCCTGGCCGACGCATGCGGCGCAAGGGCAGGACGGCAGCCGCCAATCTTGCTCCTGGAGGACCGCGCCGACGGCGTTCGCGTGCCGGTGTGGACGATCAAGGGTGCGGGCGCGTTGCCACCCGTCGCCGACCAAAAGGAAGAGCTTGCTGAAGCGGCTCGGCGCGAATCGGGGCGGCTTCTGTACGTCGCCATGACCCGAGCGCGAGATCGGCTTTATATCGCCGGCTCCCACACGGGCGATACGCTGCCCGAGGGCTGCTGGTTCGACACGGTGAAGTCGGCGCTTGAGCCGCATGCTGCCGGGGGCGTCGATGATCACGGCCGCCTTTTCTGGCGCCTCGGCTCGGAGTTGCATGGCGTCAGCGGCGCCGGAGGAAACCACGGCGAGCCGATGCCGGTTGCGCTGCCCGACTGGGCGGGAAAGTCCGCCCCCGCAGGAAATTCCCGCGTGCTTCTCTCCGCCTCCGCGCTGGTTCCGCCTGCGCTAATTCGGAACCGATTTGACGCAGAGACGCTGACCGACATCCAGCGTCGTGCCGCGTCCGGCTCGCCGAACGACGCGCTTAAATCGTCACGCGAACCGGCTTCACTGAACGCTCATCAACCTCCTGTCGACGCATTTTTTCTGCGCGCGCCAGCGCTCGAAACCGCCTCAGACCTCGATGAATGGGGGCCGAACCCCCATGACGGCGTCGCTCGGAAGGTTGCGCAGCAGACCGGTATTTTCATTCACCGGCTTCTCGAAATCCTTCCCGGACTGCCCGAAGGTCGGCGCGGCGAGGCCGCGCAACTCGCGGCCGCGGCCTTTCGCGAAGCGCTTCCCGGCAACCGCATTGAAGCAGCATTTGAAAGCGTCGAAAGATTGCTCGCAACCCCACATCTTAGGCCGGGAGACAAGCGCGTGCTTTCGGAGGCCGGGATCGCCATCGCGCTGGAATCGAACGAACGCGCCGCCATCCTCGGCCAGTGCGACAGAATCTCGATTGGCACAGACGGTATCGAGCTTCTCGACTACAAATCCGGCACGCTGTCGGACGGCGATCCACTGCCTGCCGTCTATGTCGCGCAACTTGCCGCGTATCGCCTCGCCCTCGGCCAACTTTATCCGGCGGCGAACATCCACGCGTCGCTCATCAACGCCCGCTCTGCTTCACTCCTTGAGGCTGACGCCGAAGCACTCGATGCGTTCGCGACCTTGTTGGCGGGGTCGCTCGCCGATCCGTTCCACGAGGCCGGATTGGAGGGCTGACACCGCATGCGCGCGAGTGGTTGGCGGGTGAAGATGTCGTTTTGACGTCTGCAAATTCGCCACACAACCGGTTGGCGACGCCAAGTCTTTCGCATTCAAGGGAGCCATGGGAGTCGAGAGCTTGCTGCTTTCGCCTTCCCCGGATGCGCGCGCTCCAAGCGATAGCGTAGGTGTTCAGTCTCATGCTGTGATGTGCATTGTTAACGCCGTCACACGCTGGGACTGAAGAATTTAGTGCGCCGAAGCTCGCGTTCGTCGCGACCGGCAGTCGTGGGATAAAACAAAAACCCCCGCCGAAGCGAGGGTTTCTGTTCTTGAGCAATGGCAAAAAAGGTACCGGCGACGGGCGCCAGCACCTCTCTCAAGTTTACTGCGTCTTCACCGTAGCTGCGGGGCCAGCAAGCACAGGGTATTCCTTGAGCATGCTCACACCGTAGAGGGGCTTGAAAGCACCCTGGTGGCAGGTGGCGCAGTTCGCTTTCGCGATGTCGCCAGCCGGACCTTTGCGGCCGGGGACGTTCGCATAAAGCGGCGTCAGCGGATTGATGTAGTTGTTGTTGATATCGCGCACCATACGAATGCCGTACCAGGCAGTCACACGCTGCGGGCTGCTTGCTCCCCAGGACTGGAAGTTCTGGGTGTTGTGGCAGTACGTGCAGTTGACGCCGAGCGACTTGGACATCGACATCATCAACCCATAGGTCCATTCCGCCTGCTTGAGCGACATATGGTTCGTCGTCGGCAAAGCGGTCGGGCCCACAACGCGGATCTGTTCGCTCTTCATAAGGAAGGGCGTGAAGGGATCGAACGGCAGTGACGTCAGGCCGACAGCCGGAGCGCGCTGGTTCTGACCGGCAAGATTACCGAGCAGAGCTTTCGAGAACCGAGGTTCGACCGGCGTGTACCATACGTTCTTCGGGATCGGATTTCCGCGATGGCACGTGTAGCAGGTAACGCCCTGTCCGTTGATCGCAACGTGAGACTTCCATTTCGCGTTGAGATCCTGGGTCAGTTGGATCATGCGGCGAGAAACGATCTTGGTGTAGACGTTCTCGTCGGCAAAATCCGCTTCATTGTGGCAGTACGCGCAGCCCTGTTCCGGCGCCACCCACTTGGTGATCGCCGTCATGAACCGCAGGAACTCGTTCGAGTCGAGATCGCCGAGAACCTTGACGTTCTGATAGACAGCCGAAGCCTTCGTGCCAGCCGGGTCGATATTCTCTTCCGGAGCCGGAACCGCATTCAGAGCCTGCTGCTTCTGGCTATGGATGTCGCGGGAGTTGACAATGTGCACCAAGCCCGTTCCGCGATACCCCCACTGCAGCCATTCAACCGTTGGACGCTGCAGCGTGTAGTAGGAAAAGACGACCAGGAAGACCGCCAGTGCCGCGCCCGCAAGGGCAAGGGTTAGGATTCGTTGCTTGTAACTCATTTGGGAGCTCCCGGAAGAAGGGCCGGGTCAACGATGACGGGCAGAGTCTCGGGGTAGACCGGCACGAAACCGTGCTTGATGCCCCAGAGGTACCAGTTATCGACGACAGTTCCGGTCAGAAGAATGCCGATACCGCCGGTGATCGGGCACAGTACCGCAAACCACCAAGCCCAGCGATGGATGGATTCCATGGAAGCGTTGAAGCCCATGGTCCAGCGCCAGAAAAGACCAGCGCGCTCAAGCGCCGTGCCGCGATCGGTAGACTGCTCGATTTCGCGCTCACCGCCGAAACGGCTGACCGCGAGGATCGTGGCGCCATGCATCGCGAAGAGAAGCGTGGAGCCGTACAGGAAGGCGATCGAAAGCATGTGGAACGGGTTGTAGTAGAGGTTCCCATAGCGGATGGAGAACGTCGCCGTCCAGTCGAGATGCGGGAAGATGCCGAACGGTACAGCTTCACCCCATGTTCCCATGAGGACCGGGCGGAAAAGACCGCACGAAAGCATCAGGAAGATCGCGGAAGCGAACGCCCAAGCGATGTGCGTTCCCATGCCGAGCTGACGGGCGCGGAGGTAAGTGCGGGCCCACCAAAGCAGCACGGAAGCCGTCATGAAGAAGCCAGCCCAGAGCCACCAGCCGCCATTGTTCAGCGACGGGATCTTAAGCCCATTTTCAGGAGCCGGCGGCTCAAGAGCCAGCCAAGGCAGCTGTTTCACGAACTGCGCCGGGCTCCAGTCCACCGAGGCGGCCATGTTGAGGCCGATGATCTCGATCGCGATGAACCCGAAGATGATCGATGCGACGCCGGTCAAACCGAGATAGATCGGGCCGATCTGCGCGTCACCGATGAGGCCGAGCAGATAGACGTGGAAAGGCTTGCCGGTGCGGCCATATTGGTCGCGATACAAGGGAACACCGAGATGCGCTGGTCCCTTAACTTGAACTTGTGTAAAGATATTTTGATATTCGGCCATGGTCTGTTCCCCCCTAGCGCCAGACTGGGATATTGAACCACCAGTTCCACCACTCGGGCCAACCCTTGGTCCAGAAGGGTCCACTCAGAACGATGCAGAGGGCGCTGAAAAGAACCGCCATGATCGCGCAGAAAACGCCGAGCCTGTGAATGCCGATGGTGCCGACGGAATAACCCAGAAGATCGCGAGTGAAGGCGTTCTCATGCTCGGGTGTCTTCACAACATCGCGGCCGCCTGGATTGAGGGCCGAGAGAATGAGACCGCCGTGCATCGCGAGAAGAAGCGTCGTCAGGAAGAAGAACGCAATCGCGAGCATATGGGCCGGGTTGTAGTGGAAGTGCAGATATTGATATCCAGTGTTGGATACCCAATCTAGATGGCTGAGGATGCCGTAGGGAAAACCAAAGCCCCACGCGCCCATGAGAACCGGGCGGATGAAAACAAGGCTGATATACGCAAAGATCGCAACGCTGAAGACGATCGGCACGTGATAACCAATGCCCAGCTTGCGGCAGATTTCAACTTCGCGCAGCGCCCATGATACGAATGCGCCAGTCGCGCAGATCGTGATGAGCTGCCAGAGACCGCCCTTGGCCAAAGGAGCCATACCCAAACCGTAACTCAGGTCTGGCGGAGCGATGTTGATCTTCCAGATATTGAGAGTATGCCCTTGGGCAGCCCCCCATACGATCAATGCCGTTCCAAGGAGTGCAAAGAACAGCGTGGTAACCCCGAAAAATCCAACGTAGAACGGGCCCACCCAGAAGTCGAATAGGTCGCCCCCCACGAGGGTGCCGCCTCGAATGCGGTATTTTTTTTCATAACTGAGCAATGCCATCGCTCACCTCCAATTAGGAGGCGAGCCGCCGCTCGACCTCCCTTTGAAAAATTCCCAAGAAAGCGGATGAGGCGCGACTATCCTCATCCGCCATTCTGTGTGGACCCAACCGCTCAGCGAGCCGGAAGGGCGGAGTTCTGGGAAGCAGCCGCCGGAGCCGGAGTGTCGATCCAGTTGTAGCGGGTCGTGCTGAGGAGGATGAAGTGGATCAGGAGACCCAGGACGACGAGGAACGCGAACAGCGCGACCAGAACCCGGCGGGGATCAAAAAGAAGCCAAATGCGCCACATGTGATTTTCTCCTTATGAATTAGGCGAGATACTGGACAATGGTCAGGGCCGCGGTCTGCACGCCGTCGCCGAGGTCGGCGAGCGGGCGAGCCCAAGGACGCCAGTTCCAGGACAGAACGTGAGCGATAATCGCAACAATGGTGAAGCCGATAAAGCTAGCAACAAAGATGCTGTGGAATTCCTTCGCCTCGCCTTCGGTCAGCCCGGTGAGCGAGACATCCCTTTCTTCTTGAGCCATAAGCTTGATCTCCGCTAAAGTGGACTCTTGCAGTTACCGCGCATTGCCCTCGCGGCCGGGTTCGCCATGGCGTTCTCGCCATGGAGTTCTTTTGCCCGGACATCCGGGCGAAACCTTTTCCTATCGCATGAATGCGAATGGAATACACGTATTGGCAGCTGCGCGGGCTTCAGCGAAGACGGATTTCCGCCGCGCGGCACCGCGTCGCGGGGAAACTGCACGCTTCACAAGTCCGGCCGCCAGAAAAAGCGGAAAAGTGGCGATAAACATCAGCCGAAACTCCTGCGCTTCTTTCGCCCGCATGCTAGCGTGCAGGCCTACGTCTTGAGTGCAAAGAGAAGTCACGATCCTCGCATCCTTCTCAGTCTTGCCCGATTCGAGATCCGCAGCCGTCATGCCGCCCTCCCATCGATGGCCAGCGCTGTCGATTGACCGAGCCGCACCGCCGTAACTTTCGCTTCTCCCGCCTCGCGTGCGGCTTTCTCTGCTGCATCCCGCAACCGCTTCGCTGCCGAAATTCGGACAAGCACCGGCTGTGCCTCGACGAGTTCGTCGAAGAGAGCCTTGGCATCTTCGTCCCAGGGAAGTTGGCGCGCGAGACGCGAAGGCGTCGCCTCGATCCGGTCCAGATCTTTCCCCAACGGCAGAATGTTGAAAAGTGCGTCGAACAATGCGTTGCAGACTTCCTGCACGAGGTAGGTAGCGCCAGCGTAGCCCATAAATGGCGTTCCCGTATGGCGGCGAATGATCGCGCCCGGAAAAGAAGCGGGGATATACATCGAGCGCCCGCCCGCTTCGGCCAGATACATGCGTTCGTTATATGAGCCGAAAAGCACCAATGGAGGCTTTTCGCGGACGAGTCGCCGCACTTCGTCGTTGTCGGTCTTCATTCCGGTGCGCCGAGATACTGCGAAAGTACAAGGCAGGCCCAGTTCGTCCTCAAGAAAATGGCGGACACCGCGCGCATATGTCTCGTTCGCGACGATGGCGAAGCTCGCTGTGCCGAAAAAGTCCTGCGTCACTGACCGCCAGAGATCCCAGAGCGGCTTGATGGTGGTGAGCTTTTCCCGCTCGATGAACGGCTCGGGGTCGAGGCCAAGCGTTTCGCCGAGCGCGCGCAGGAATTTCGTTGTCGAGTGCAGCCCGATCGGCGCCTGCAAATAGGGCTTTTCAAGCGCTTCGCACAGCAGGCGGCCGAATTCGCGATAGAGGCAGATGTTGGCGTCGGCGCTGGCGAGGCGCGGTATGTCATTCAGGTGCGTGCCTTGCGGGAAGACGAGGTTCACCTCGGCCCCAATGCCCTCCACCAGACGGCGAATCTCCGCAAGATCGGACGGCGTATTGAAGACGCCATAGCTCGGCCCAATGATGTTAACGCTGGGCTTGGCGTCGGCGGCCTTCGGCTTCGCCTTGACCTTCTTCTTGACGCCGTATTCTTTCCAAAGCCAGACGAGCGCGCGGTCCGCGCTTTGCCACTGGTCTTCATCGATGGTGCGCGGAAGGAACCGCTGGATGTTCATACCCTCGGGCGTCACGCCGCCGCCGATCATCTCCGCGATGGAGCCGGTGACGACGACGCTCGGCACTCGGGGGTCGAGTACCTTGTGGGCGCGTCTCATGGCACCTTCGGTGCCGGTCTTGCCGAGTTCTTCCTCTGACAGACCTGTGACGACGATGGGAAGCTCGTGCGGGGGCAGCGCGTTCGTGTAGTGCAGCACCGCCGTGACGGGAAGGTTCTCGCAGCCCACCGGGCCGTCGATGATGACCTGAAGCCCCTTTACGGCAGTGAAGACGTAAACCGCGCCCCAATAGCCGCCAGCTCTGTCGAGATCCGCGATCAGCATCCCATGGCCTCCTTCGGGAGGTCATTGGCTGACGGCTTCTTCAACGGCAATTCCTTGACCTTCGCGGGCTCTTTCGGTGCCTCGTCGAACACGCCGGCCGTGTAGCCCGTGCCGACGCTGCCGAAGAACGCCTTCATCTCCTCGAAGCGGGCCTTGCTGGCGATGGCCGCGTTGACCACCTGCGCGAGCGAGCCTGCCCCTGCGACGCCCATCAGCGGGCGGGCGGATATGAGGTTCGTAAAATAAAGACCGGGGATCGCCTTCGCCTTTGCGTGCTGCACGACGGGCGTCGTGCCGATCGCGAGGTCTGGGTGGAACTCGTCCACCGCCGCGATGTCCTGTTCGAGCGAGGCGCGGTATTGCACGCGAACGCCCTTCGCTTCGAGCCATTCGCGGTCCGATTCGGACCAGCGCGTCTTCGGGCAAGCTGTGCCGACATAAGGCACGTCGGCACCGCTTTCGATCAGCATGCGCGCGACGAGCAACTCCGAGCCTTCGTAGCCGGAGACTGTGATGCGGCCCTTGACCGGCGCTTTGGCGAGCGCGGTGCGAACGGCGGGCAGGATGCGATTCAGCGCGGCGTCGACCTTGTCGCGCGCGACGCCGCAAAGTTCACCGATGGAGAGGAGCCAGGCCGCCGTCCCGTCATAGCCGACGGGAGCAGAGCCGGTGATCGAGCGGCCCGCCGACTCGAACTCGCGGAAAGACGCTGTGTAGAACGGATGGATCGCGGCCACGGCGGCGCAGTCCAGCGCGGAATAAAGCTCGCGCCATTCGCGCGTCGGCACGACCGGTCCGGCGGCGAGGCCGAGAGGTTCAAGCATCATGCCGATGGTGACGGGATCGGCCGGGAACATCTCGCCGACGAGCGTAATGGTCGGCTTTTCGGAGCGCCCGCCGCGCGGTGCCTGCACCGGGCCCGCCTCGGCTTCGCCGCGTGCGTAGCGCAGCATTGCGCCGGACAGCACGTCCTTCGCCTCGGCATGCGTCGGCACGCCGAAGCCCGGCACGTCGATGCCAACCACGCGGACGCCGTTGATTTCCTTCGGCAGGAGGCGCAGCGGAACGCCGGAAGCGGACGGTACGCAAAGGTTGGTGACGATGATCGCGTCGTAATTGGCCGGATCAGCGAGCTTGTATACGGCGTCGCGGATGTCTTCGAAGAGTTTGCCGGTGACGAGCGTTTCGGAACTGAAGGGGACGTAGCCGACGGTGCGTTTCGCGCCGTAAAAATGCGAGGTGAAGGTCAGGCCGTAGACGCAACAGGCGGAGCCGGAGAGGATCGTCGCCGTGCGGCGCATGCGTAGCCCGATGCGGAGCGAGCCGAAGGCCGGACACATGGTCTGCGGCTGGTCGTGCGGCCCTTGCGGATAGTCCTTCGCGAACTGCTCCAGAATTTCGCTCTGGCCCGCGGCGGCGGCGGCCTTTTTCATCTCCTCAGCGCCCGCATGACAGCTGACGCCAGCGCCGTCGACGCCCGCATCAGACTTGACGGCCGACGTCTCGGCAGCCGCAACCCGTCCGGCGTCGTCGTAAACGACTTCGCCGGTGGCGGCTTGTGAGGATTGGCGTTCAAGTGCTGTCATGGGAACTCGCAAACTGCCTTATGCTACGTCGTAGACGATTTCGAGGGAGGGCTTCTCGACGATCTCGTGTCCGCGCATGTCGGACTGCGATGCCGGTTCAAGCACGATTCCGCGACCGACTGCATCCCCTTTGAAGAGATTCAGAAGACCATCTTGCGAAAGAGGCGTTGGGCGTACCGGCGGCGCTTCGGCCACATTGGTGGCGAGCGTCTCGAACACCGGTGCCCAGGTCGTGCCGGGGATACCGACGATCTGATAATTCGCGCTCATTCGGCGCAGCTCTTCGTGCTGCGGGATCGCCGACAGGATCGGAATGCCGACTGCTTCGGCGAAGGCCTGCGCTTCGCCCGTGCCGTCGTCCTTGTTGATGACGATGCCAGCGACGCCGACATTGCCGCCAAGCTTGCGGAAATACTCCACCGCCGAGCAGACGTTGTTCGCGACATAGAGCGACTGCAAGTCGTTCGAGCCGACGATGATGACCTTCTGGCACATGTCGCGCGCGATCGGCAGGCCGAAGCCGCCGCAAACCACGTCGCCCAGAAAGTCGAGCAGCACGTAGTCAAAGCCCCATTCATGGAAGCCGAGCTTTTCCAGCGTCTCGAAGCCGTGGATGATGCCACGACCGCCGCAGCCGCGCCCGACTTCCGGGCCGCCGAGCTCCATCGCGAATACGCCATCGCGCTTGAAGCAAACGTCCTCGATGCGCAATTCCTCGCCGGCGGCCTTCTTCCTGGACGACGTCTCGATGATGGTCGGCGTGGCGCGACCGCCGAACAGAAGCGATGTCGTATCGCTCTTCGGGTCGCAGCCGATAAGAAGCACGCGCTTGCCCTGCTGGGCCATCATGTACGACAGGTTCGAGAGCGTGAAGCTCTTGCCGATGCCGCCCTTGCCGTAGATCGCGATGATCTGCGTTTCTTTCTTGACCTCGCCCGAAGGCACGGCTGCGGGCTCTTCCTGAGCCTCGGCGCGAAGCTGCGCCGCTTGCCGTTCGAGGGCGTTGGCTTCGTTGGCGTCAAGACTCATGCTAACGTTCTCCAATCTAATACCATCTTGAGACAGGCCGGATCTTCGAACGCCGTGCGATATGCGGCAGGCGCATTGTCAGCAGAAACGCGATGCGTGATAAGCCCGTCAAACGACAAAAGGCCGCTGTCCACGAGTTTCGACACGGACGCGATGTCGGCCTTTTGCCACTGTGCGGCGACCCGGAACCGCGCTTCCTTCATGAAGGCGGGCGGGAAGCTGAAGGAGAGCCGGTCGGCATAGAAACCGGCGAGAATGATTTCACCGCCGGGCGCGAGCCGCGCCACGAGCGAGTCGATAATGGTCGAGTCGCCGCTCACGTCGCAGATGACCCGATAATCGCGGCGCGGATCCTGATCGGGATCGAGCACCGTATATCCTTGTGCGCCATCGAAACGCGCGGGATTCTTTTCCCAGATCGTCGGGGCCGAAGCACCGCTCGCAACCACGATCCGCGCGATGAGGCGACCGAGAACGCCATGCCCGATGATGAGGTCGGCAGGAACGCCCTTGTCGGAGAACGCCGCGTGATGCGCGGTCGCCGAGAGAGCGAACAGGATGCCCTGCTCGCCGAGGCTTTCGGCAATCGGAATGGCGCGCGCGCCCGGCATCACGATTCGGGACGCCGTGCCGCCGAAAAGCCCGCGAACTTCGCCATAACAATTTGCGCCGGGAATGAAAACGCGCTCCCCGACCGAAATGCCAGCCGCCGGACCCGCCCATGAAATGCGGCCCACGGACTCATAGCCCGGAACCAGCGGATAACCCATGCCCGGAAAATGCGGCATGCGCCCGGTATAAAGGAGGCGTTCCGTGCCCGTGCTGATCCCGCTCCACTCGACGTCGATGACGACATCGGCATCCCCCGGAGACGGAAGCGCAAGCCGGCGCAGGCCGAGCTTTTCGGGCTCTTCCAGAACGACAGCTAATGTCTCGGTTGGAAACTCTTGAAGGAGGGCCATTGCACAACTAGTCTCTTCGGAAGCTGTGTCATCCTAGCTTGACCGACTTATATGTCAATTCAAACTTACACTCGTTCTAGATATCAAAATGTGGCTGCGAGCACGCGGACGAGAAGCGGCTGATGGGTGGCACAGCGCTTGATCGCTGTAAAGCCCGCCCGCTGTAACAGGTCGCGAAGCTGCGCTTCGGTGCGGGGCCTGCCGCGTCCCATTGCCATCAGATAGAGGCTGAAATAGGCCGCGACCTTCTCAGCGCCACGCGTTCCGGCCATCGGTTCGGCAACGACGAGCACCCCGCCTTGCGGCAACGCGGCGCGGACCGATGTCAGGATCTTCAGCGCGGTGTCGTCGTCATGATCGAGCAGCACCCGAACGAGCGTCACGACGTCTGCGCCTTTCGGCAGATCCTTCGTAAAATCGCCGCCCGCCGCTTTCGCCCGGTGAGCGAGGTTTGCCGCCTTGAATTTTGCGTCTGCGAGATCGGCCACGGCGGGCATGTCGAACAGCACGAGGTCGAGGGCGGGCACGCGCCTTGCCGCCGCGCGCAGAAATGTGCCGTCGCCGCCGCCGACATCCATGAGGCAGCGGTGGCGCGTGAAATCGTAGGCGTCGAGCACCTCTTCGGCGATGGCGGGCTGCGTCGCGGCCATGAGCGCCGTATAGGCCGAAACCGCGTCGCGATCCGCGCTCGTATCGCCCTCGGCATACGGCCAATAGGAGGCGAGATGCGTGCCCTTGTCGGCCGCAGGGTTCACCGCCTCGCCCGCGCTCGGGGTCTTCGATTCGCCGCGCAGCAGCGCAACGGGGTCTTCGAGGTCGCGATAGACGAGGCCGTGATGTTCCACCATCGCGGTGAGGCCGGGGCTCGCCAGCACAGCAGCGCCGAGCCGCCCGAGGCCGTAACGCCCGCCGCTCCGTTCCTCCGCGAGCCGCAGGGCGACCGCCGCCGTCAGAAGCCGCGCCGTGGCATCCTCGCCGAGGCCGAGGCGCCGCGCGATTTCGTCCCGCGCCAACGGTCCGCCGCGCAGGTGCTCGAACAGGCCGAGCCGCACGCACGACAGCAGCACTTGCGAATAGATGAAGCCGGAGCAAAGATCGAACAACGCGCCCGCCTCGCGCCGCGCAATCGGGCGCGTCAGCGGAAACGTCTCGGCGAAGCGGATGAAGCGCGGGCTCGACAGCACCCGGTCGCGGAACGCAAATGCGCGGTCCATCAAAGCGTTAAAGTTGCTTCGTTTATCCAATTTTGCGATATTTCGAGGATGAGTCACCGCGCGTGGCCTGTTCGTCTGCTTTTTGTCCCAAGCCCTGCCGTCACTCTTGGACGGTCACCGGTCGGCGTGTCAACGCCGTTCTTGCGGGAGATTCATTTGCCGGAGACACGTGTCGTCATCGTCGGGGCAGGCATAGGCGGGTTGTCCGCCGCAGTTAACCTCGCCGCGGAAGGGGTCGCCGTCACCGTGGTCGAGAAGTTCGACAAGCCGGGCGGCAAAATGCGCGAAGTCGACGCAGGCGGGACGGCCATCGACGCAGGCCCCACCGTGTTCACGATGCGCGAGGTCTTCGAGGCCATCTTCGAGAAGGCGGGCGCGTCGCTTTCCGATTACCTCACCGTCAAGCCCGCCGAAATCATCGCACGCCATGCGTGGGAGGACGGAAGCACGCTCGATCTCTTCGCGGATGAGGAACGCAGCTTCGATGCCATCGCGGATTTTGCAGGCGCGGAGAACGCCCAAGGCTACCGAGCGTTCTGCCGCGAGGCGGCGGAAATCTACCGCATCCTAGACCCCTCGTTCATCCGCGCGCAGAAGCCGAGCCTGCCCAAACTGATCTGGCGCGTCGGCCCCGTCGCTTTCTCCGACCTCTGGCGCATCAACCCTTACGAGACCTTCTGGAATGCCGTATGCCGCCACATGAGCGACCCTCGGCTGCGCCAGCTTTTCGCGCGCTACTCCACCTATTGCGGCGCATCGCCTTTCGCCTCGCCCGCCACACTGATGCTCGTCGCCCATGTCGAGCAGCAAGGCGTGTGGCTCGTGGATGGCGGCATGCACAAAATCGCCCTTGCGCTCGAATCGCTCGGGCGGCGGCTCGGCGTCGTGTACCGCTACGGCGCGGAGGTAGCGGAAGTGACCGCCGAATTCGGCCGGGCTTCGGGCGTGCGCCTTGCGAGCGGGGAGCACATCGCCGCTGACGCCGTGGTGCTGAACGCCGACCCTTCGCCCGTTGCGGCGGGCCGCCTCGGCCGCGATGCCGCGAGCGCCACGCGCCGCGTTCCGCCTCGCCGCCGGTCGCTGTCGGCGCTCACGCTCGCCTTTCAGGCCGAAGCTTCGGGCTTGCCTCTCGCGCGGCATACTGTCTTCTTCCCGGCAGCGCCCTATCATCTGGAATTCGACGCTATTTTCAGGCAGCGAAAACTTCCGCCCGCGCCAACGGTTTATCTTTGTGCGCAAGATCGCGACGGACGCGGAGGTCGAAGCGAAGACGGTGCCGAACGCTTCCTGACCGTCGTCAATGCCCCTGCTCTACTCAATGGTTCCGGCCTCAGCCTAGCGGAGATCGAAGAATGCGAGACGAAGACTTTCCGGCTGATGGAAACATGCGGCCTAACGCTTCGCCCGCTGCCGGGAGCGCTGGTGAGAACCGCGCCGCAGGATTTCGAGACGCTTCTGCCGGGAACGGGAGGCGCGATCTACGGCCGGGCCTCGCACGGCTGGATGGCGTCGTTCCAGAGACAGGGGACGCGCTCGACCATGCCGGGCCTCTATTTCGCGGGGGGGAGCGTCCATCCGGGGCCGGGCATTCCGATGGCGGCGCTGTCTGGCGCTCTCGCATCGGAGGCGCTACTTGCGGACCTCGCTTTGCCGAGGCTGTTGCACCGAATGGCTACGCCTGGTGGTATGTCGATGCGTTCAGCGCAGACCATCGCTACGGATTGACCATCATCGCCTTCATCGGCAGCGTCTTCTCGCCGTACTACGCGAAGGAGCGTCGCCGCGCGATCGTCGATCCGGCGCAACACTGCTCCATCAATGTTGCGGTTTATGGGCGCGGCGCGGCGCGGTGGGCCATGACAGAGCGATGCCGCCATGCGCTGGGCGCGACGCCTGAACAACTCGCCATCGGGCCGTCGAGCCTGTCATGGGACGGAACGCGCCTCATCGTGCGCATTGACGAGAAAGCGCCGGTCACGGGCCTGCCGGTGCGTGGCGTGGTCACGCTCGAACCCGAAATCCGCAGCGACTTCGCGACCGATTTCGGCACGGATGGCCGCCATCTCTGGGCACCGATCGCGCCCCGCGCTCGCGTGGAAGCGCGGTTCGATGCGCCCGCCATATCGTGGACCGGCACCGGCTATTTCGACACCAATCGCGGCGACGAGCCGCTGGAAGACGGCTTCTCCTACTGGAACTGGTCGCGGGCCTGCCTGTCGGACAGCGCCGTGATGCTGTACGAAGGCACGCGGCAGAACGGCTCGAAATTCAACATGGGCATCCAGATCGCGGCCGACGGCAGCGTCAGCCCGGTGGAGCTTCGCGAGCGCTGCGATCTTCCGCTGACGCGTTACTGGAAGATGCCGCGCGAAACGAGGGTCGACGCAGGCCACACCGCGAATGTGGAGCAGACGCTCGAAGACACGCCGTTTTATTCGCGCTCCATGATCGCCACGCATCTTCTCGGCGAGCCGGTGCATGCGATGCACGAGAGCGTTTCTCTCGACCGGTTCCGCAAGCGCTGGGTGCAATCGCTGCTGGGCTGGCGCATGCCCCGCGTGACGCTTCAGGGCAGTTCGCGCGGCGTTTTCGGAATGAGCCGCGATCAAATCGAATAAAAAAACGTCCTAGACTGCAATAACTGTGGAAACAATCGGCCGTTATTTGTTTGTACGATACGAATCTGGCTCACGATTCGATGTCCGCAACATATTGCTAAGGGGCAATAAGACGATGGCGAAGAAACCAGCAGCTCCGAAACCCGCCGCCAAGCCGGCTACAGCCAAGGCCGCCGCCGCTCCGGCGAAGGCCGCTCCGAAGGCGAAGAAGGGCAAGTAAGCCCACTCCGATTTCGGTCGAAAGGCGGGGCGCGAGAAATCGCGCTCCGTTTCGTTTTCGGTTCCCGCCGCCGTTGCCCCGCCGACTTCCGAAACGCAGGCCTCGCCCTCACGCCTCGTGGATGACGTTGCGCATCGTGCCGATCCCCTCGATCTCCGTTTCCAGCACGTCTCCGGGCTTCAGCCACTCAGGCGGTGTGCGGCCCATGCCGACGCCAGACGGCGTGCCGGTGGAGATGACGTCGCCCGGCTGAAGCGTCATGCCGCGCGAAAGCTCCGCGATGATGCGCGGGATGTTGAAGTACATGTCGCGCGTGTTGCCGTCCTGCTTCACGACGCCGTTGACGCGCGTGATGATGCGCACCGCGCTCGCGTCGAAATCGCCCGCAGGCACGATCCACGGCCCCATCGGCGCTGTGCCGTCGAGGCTCTTGCCCTTCAGCCATTGGCCGCCATGCCGCGCCTTCTGGATGTCGCGCGCGGACACGTCGTTGATGGCCGTGTAGCCGAACACATAATCCAGCGCCTCGAACTCGGTGATGTTCTTGCCGCGCCTGCCGATCACGACGCCAAGTTCCGCCTCCCAGTCGACCTGAGCTGAGATCGCAGCATCGTAGGGGATCGGATCGAACGGCCCGTTCAGCGCCGCGACACCCTTCGAGAAAAACAGCGGATGCTCCGGCAGCTTCTGATTCGGGTCGCGGAAGGCAGCGCCCTCGCTGAAATGCTCGACATAATTCCAGCCAACGCAAAAGATGTTGCCGTTCAGGCGCGGCAGCGGCGGCAGGATATGCGCCTCAGACACCTTGAAACCATTATGCAGCCCCAACTCGGCAAGCTCGCGAACTTCCGCCAGCGCTTCCGCCCCGCCCTCGATGAGCGCGCGCATGGATGTGCCGTCGAAACAGAGCCAACGGTCTGCGTGCCGCGCCGTTTCGGCGACATCGGTCACATGGCCGTCCGGCCTAACGACGCCGAGCCGCGCGCGGCCCTGCTCGTCCGCGAAAGTGAGCAGCCTCAATTTCGAATCGAGCGGCACCTCGATGGTGGTCATGACTGTTTCTCCTCTCGCTGGGTAGCGCCCGCGCGTGTCGGCGCTTTGCTTCCCGTTCGTCCCGTCAGTTTCGTAGCCTTCAATTTGGGGCGGAGCGGAACCCGGCGCAATCGAGATCGAAATCGGTCGGGCCTACGCAAGACACGCAAACTAGAGTATGTAAGGGTTCGGCTCGCCGGATAGGGGACAGCCCATGCGTGCCTTTCGTCTGCTGATGCTCTTGATCGTGTTTCTTTGCCTCGTGCCGATCCTGGCTCTGATCGGTGCGGGAGCCGCCGCGCGCGTCGCCGGATGCGATCTCGATCCAGGCCAATCATTGCCATGCCCCGTTCTCGGAAGCGACTATGGAGACGAGCTGTTTTCCGTACTGAATTTCGGGATGCACACGGTCGAGGCCATCGCTGTTCTCGGCGCGGTCATCGTGGTCTGGGTAATTGTGGAAATCGTGGCGGCTATCGGCGGGAAGCCCCGAAACCCGAGGCCATCCCAGCAGGACGGGGGCAGCCGGGCCGCGCCTCGCCCGTGGCGGAAAAGCCCGCCTCAGGCCCCTGCCGCCTCGCGGAAACGCGCGCGCGGATCGTAGGGCTGCTTCTTCGCCCACTCCTGCATGAAGCGCTCAAGCTCAGGATCGATGACCGGCGGCAAGACGATCTTCAGCGTGATGAGTTGATCGCCATGCGTGCCGGAGCGCGGGTTCCGCACGCCCTTGCCGCGAAGCCGCAGCACCTGACCGCTCGACGCGCCTTTCGGGATCGCGACAGTCACGCGGCCGCCGATGGTCGGCGCCTCGACGCGGCTGCCGAGGACAGCCTCGTCGAGCGAAACCGGCAGTTCCAACGTGATGTTGTCGCCGTCGCGGGAAAACAGCGGATGCGGCTGAATTTTCAGTTCGATGAGCGCGTCGCCGGGCTCGCCTCGCCCCGCGCCGGGGCCGCCCTTGTGGCGGAGCCTGAGCGTCTGCCCGCTTTCGACACCCGCCGGCACCGTGATGTCCAGCGTCTCGTTATCGGGAAACTGGACGCGCTTCTTCACGCCGTTGACGGCTTCGAGAAAGCTGATTTCGAGGTTGTAGCGGTAGTCCATGCCGCGCATCGTGAATGCGCCGCCGGACGGTCCGCGCCTGCCGAACAGATCGCCGAAGATGTCGGAGAAGTCGCCGCCGCCCGCGCCACCATTGTGATAACCGCCGAAGCCCTCGTGGTGTCCAGCGCCGCCGCCCGCAGCGTAATCGCGGTAGAACGGGTTCGCGCGCTCGTTGCCCATCGAGTCGATCTCGCCCGCGTCGTAGCGCTTGCGTTTCTCGGGGCTGCCGAGCACGGCGAATGCCGCCGACACGCGCTTGAACTTCTCCTCACAGACGGGATCGCCCTTGTTCTGGTCCGGATGCAGGTCTTTGGCGAGCCTGCGATACGCTCGACGGATCTCGTCGTTCGTCGCGGTGCGCTTCAGCCCTAGAACAGCGTAGAGATCTTGGTCCATGGAACGTTGGGTGCAGGAGTGTGTCAGCGTTGCGAAACATGCAAAGACCGTTACAGAGCGACGGGAGTCAAGCTTAACTTATCCCGCTTCGGTTCGTCCTCTTCGCAGACGCGAATTATCCCCCGAACAAGCCTCCGAAAAATGTCTGTTTTACGTGTTTCGAGACAACCACTTCGGGTTGCAGCGCCATTTCGCGGGCGACGGAGCGCAGCCGCCGCCGCAATTGCTCGCCATCAAGCGACTCGAGCTTCGTCGGCAAAGAAAGCACAAGCTTGCCCCCTTCGCATAGAAGCGTCGTCTGCGGCAGTTGGCCCTTCATACCCGCCGTCAGCGTATGCGCGAGGCGAACCGTTTGCCCGATGATCAGCGCGCGTTTCTGAAGCGGGCGCGGCAGAAGATGCGCAAGCTTCGGCATGAGTTCGCCCTGAAGCTTGCGCTCGTAGCGATGATAGACGCACAGCGCCAGGAAGGCGCGGCCGGGGTGGTCGATGCCGGCGAACGCGGATTGTGAGATGAGAACCGCGCTCTGCTCGCCGCGATAATCGGGATGCGCGCGCCAGGAGATGTCGGACAGGAGGCAGGCCGCGTGGCGCAGGCGGCGTTCGTCCTCCTGTTCGTGCTCGTTGGAGCGCGCGAAAAGCCCGTCCGTCCACTCGATCAGCTCGCGGCCGTGCTGAGGCGAGCGGGCGCGCAGGGTCGCCACCGTTTCGCAAGCCGACAGCAGCGGGTCTTCGGCGCGTTCCGCTTCGCTGAGAAGCCGGTAGATCGTGCCTTCGCGCACGCCGAACGCCGAGAAGACCACGTCGGACGGCTGCATCTTGCGGATCAGCGAATTGAGAAGCAGCGCGCCGAACGGCACCGTTTCCTCGCGCCCGGCCGACATGCCCGCGAGCCGCTTCAAACCCGTGGGCGAATTGTTGGCGTAGCGCGCGGTGATCTGAAGCGCCTTTCTGGCGTCCATCTTGTAGCCGTGCACGGCGGAAAGCGGATAGTTCGTCTGGGCCATTTGCAGCTTGGCGAGCGCGCGCCATGTGCCGCCGATCGCATAAAAATTCTCGCCGCGCACGTTGTTCAGCCAATCGACCGACGCGAGCGCATCCTCGATGATGGGGATGGCTTCCGTCTTCTCGCCATGGGTTCGCTCGGCCAGCGACAGACTGCCGAGCGGCAGCGAAATCTGGTCGGACAGCGTATCGCCATTGATGCGCACGAGTTCCATGCTGCCGCCGCCGAGGTCGCCGACGATGCCGCGCGGATTGACGAAGCCCGCGCGAACGCCCGTCGCCGCAAGCTCCGCCTCCTCTGCGTTGCCGATCACGCGGATCGGGACGCCGCAGGCTTCTTCGGCCTTCGCGAGAAAGTCCGGGCCGTCCTCCGCCCAGCGGACCGCCGCTGTCGCAAACGGATGGATGTCGCGCTCGCGCACGCCGCAGATGTCGGCGAGCTTTCGGAAGCGCGCCAGCGAGGCAAGCGCGCTTGGCACGGTTTCGGGATTGAGGCGCTTCAACTCGTTGAGATAACGGCCGAGCCCGCACATCGCCTTCTCCTGAAAGAGCGGCGTCGGGGCGCGGGTGAGCCTTTCATACACAACGAGGCGGATGGAGTTCGAACCGATGTCGATGACGGCCACGGGGCGCGCACCGGGCAGCCGTCCACTTATCGAACCGAGCGTCGAATTATCCACGAATTATTCTCATGCTCTGGCGCATGGGTTTGCTCCACGGTGCTGCCGGCTCTCAAGCATACATATGCGCTTAGAGAGCACGGGCAACTTGTTGAATCTAGTGCTCTGGCGATTGCACCAAACTGCGCCAGCGCTCTGGCGCGCACGTTTGGTGCACATTGCTGCACGCTCTCAAGCCAAACGCATGCACGCCAAGGAGACCAAGCAACCAATTGATTCGCGCAGTTTCGAATTGATGACAGGCCACCAGCGGGCGTGAACCAAATGTCAAATTCGCTCCACTAGGCGTGCGGTGCCGATGCGACTGCGAAGCGTCGCGGGAAGTTCTGCTTGAGCGCGCCCCCTCGCCCCGAAAGACTGGGATTTGTCATGAAATACTCATGCGCGCTGAAGGGCTCCTCGCCGGGCTTGAGGTGAAAGCGCTGGGAGCTGCCGTCGCTCTCGATTTTCCAGCTCTGGAGATTATCTTTCAGATTGGCGATCATGATCTGGTCGAGAACCTGCTCGTGAACGGTGGGATTCGTTATTGCGGTCATGGCCTCGACGCGCCGTTCGAGGTTGCGCGGCATCATGTCCGCGGAACTGATATACACATGCGCATCCTCCGATGGCAATCCATGCCCTGCGCCGAAGCAGTAGATGCGTGAATGTTCCAGAAACCGACCGATGATGCTTTTCGCGCGGATGTTTTCGGAAAGCCCATGAATGCCGGGCTTGAGGCAGCAAATGCCGCGAATGACGAGGTCCACGGGCACGCCCGACAGGCTTGCCTCATAGAGCGCGTCGATCACCTCCGGATCGACGAGCGCGTTGAGCTTCATCCAGATCGCGGCCGGGCGGCCAGCCTTGGCGTGAGCGATCTCGTTATGGATCTCCTCGATGATTCGCGCCTTGATGCCGTGGGGCGAGATGTACATGCGTTCGAGGTTGTTCGGGCGGCTGTAGGTCGTCACGTAATTGAAGATACGTGACACGTCGCGCCCGACCGCCGCGTCGGCCGTGAAATAGGACAGGTCCGTGTAGATCTTCGCCGTCGCCGGGTGATAATTTCCCGTGCCGATATGGCAGTAGGTGCGAAGCTCGCCGTTTTCCTTGCGGACCACCTGACCGAGCTTCGCATGCGTCTTGAGGTCGAGCTGGGTCAGGCCATAGACCACATGCACGCCCACGGCTTCGAGCTGTTTCGCCCATTCGAGATTATTCAACTCGTCGAAGCGCGCAGTCACCTCGATCATCACGGTGACGCTCTTGCCCGCCTCGCGCGCCTGCCGGAGCGCCTCCACGATGGGCGAGCGTTTCGACGTGCGATAGAGCGTCCATTTGATGGCGACGACATCGGGATCGGATGCGGCCTGCCGGAGATATTGCAGCACAACGTCGAACGACTCATACGGATGGTGAACGACGATGTCTTTCGAGGATATGGCCGCGAAACAGTCGTTTTCGAACTCGGCGATGCGCTCGGGGAAGCGGATTTCGAACGGCTTGTAAACGAGGTCGGGCCGGTCGCTCACGACAAGTTGCGAAATATCGGCGATGGCGAAAAGGCCATCGACCGGCACCACGTCGGCACGGTCGATCTTCAGCCCGGCGATGATCAGTTCGCGCGCAGCCACCGGCAGCGATTCGCTCATTTCGAGGCGAATCACTTCGCCGAGTTGCCGCCTAACGAGCGCCTTGCGGAGCACCTTCTGCAGGTCTTCGCTCTTTTCCTGGAACTCGATTCCGCTGTTCCGCAGCGGCCGGAAGAGGCCTGCATGCTTCACCTTGAAGCCCGGTAGCAGCGTGTGCGCGTGGAGCGCGATGAGCACTTCCATCGCGATAAAGCGGATCGCGGGTTTGCCGTTCTCGCCCACCGTCTGCGGTAGCCGAATGAACCGATCGAGACCGTTGGGGATCACGACAAGCGCGTACATCAGGCGCGGCTCGCCTTCGAAATCCGAATCGCCGACGAGGGCGAGTTCGCGAGTGCATTCGAGCACGAGCACCAATTCCTGGCTCTGCACGTGCGGGAATGGATGCGCCGCATCGACCGCCACCGCGCTCAGTGCCGAAAAAACGCGCCGCATGAAATAGATTTCTAGCCAATCGCGTTCCGCGTCCGAAAGCGACTTGGCCGAGGCCATATAAATCTGCTCCTTCGCCATGTCCTCGCGAAGCGCGTTCCAGCGCTCCTGCTGGATGGCCGAAAGCGGCATCACGGCTTCGTTGATCTTTTCCACCTGTTGCCGGGGCGTCAGTCCGTCGGGCGAAACCTCGACGATCTCGGTCGCCGCCTGCTCGTGCAAGCCAGCCACGCGAACGCGATAGAACTCATCGAGGTTGGACCCCGAAATCGCCAGAAACCGGACGCGTTCCAGAAGCGGGTTGCGGGTGTTGGCCGATTCCTCCAGGACGCGCCTGTTGAATGCGAGCCACGACAATTCCCGGTTGAAGAAGCGTTCATCGCCAAAGGCTTCTATTCTGTCCCGATATGTGGGGGCAGGTTCGGCTTCGGCGGTTTTCATTTCCACGATCTCCGGTTGGGCGTCTTTGCGACGCGTGAATTGCGCACTCAGAGCTTGGAAGCGCTTTGTGACATGACGAACACAATGCGCCAAAGCGAAACGCCAACGATGACGCTTCGGTCAGAGCGGCCGATGGTGCGGGCTTCGACGCGATGGACAAACTGTTTTGAAAAGATGACGCCGCGCCCGCGCCGCCGCAAGGGCTTCTTCCGGCGGATAGCTTGCAGGGGAGATGCCCTGTAGCGCTATCAGCTTCAGAAATTGGCGTCCGGCTCGTCGTCCGCTTCGTCCGATCCGCCACTCACCGTCTTCAGCACCTTCGCCGCGAACGCACGCGTGATCCGGCGGCGTTCGGCCAGCGCAGCCTTGTCGAGAAGCGACGCCACCGCATCAGCCGCCGCCATAGAGCGCTCGATGCGCTGCACGAGATAGGCGATCACGTCCGGGGCGATCTCGATGCCGCGATCGCTGAAATGCTTGAGGAGGAGCGCGGCAAGATGCTCCTCGTCGGGCGGCTGAATTTCGGCAGTTGGATAGGAGCGGATGCGCGAGCGCAGATCCGGCAACGCGATCCGCCAGCTTCCGGGCGGCGTTCGCGCGGTCAGCAGGATGAAGGAGCCGTGTTCGCGCGCGAGGTTCAGATGATGAAACAGCGCCGTCTCCGGTAGCGCGGACGCGTCCACGTCCTCCAGCACGAGGGGCTGACGCGCGGCCCAGACATGGCCTTCGAGCGCGGCGGGGTCGGCGAATGCCGCATTCGCCCGCGCCTGCCAGATGTGCGCGAGGTACGTCTTACCGGATTGCGGCGGTCCCCAGATCACGGCGGCGGGCGCGTGCCAGTCCGGCCACTGGCAGACAAGCCCGAAGGCGCGGTCGTTTCGCGCGGTCACGAAGAAATCGGCCTCGTCATAGGCGAAACGCCGGGGCAGATCGAGCACGAGCTGGGCCGACATCACCCGGCCTCAGCCGATGGCCGCTGATCGTTGCGGCTTTGCGCCTTCGACCGCCTCCTCTGCCGCCTCGCTATTCTCCTCGCCATAGATTTCGCTTTCCTGATATTTGCGGATAGCAAAGCGCACCAGCACGCCGATGACCGCCGCAAGCGGCACCGAGATCAAGAGGCCGGTGAAACCGAGAAGATAACCCGCCGCGACCAGCGCGAAAAGCAGCCAGACCGGATGCAGCCGCACCTGATTGCCGACGATGTTCGGCGTCAGCACATTACCTTCGATAATCTGCCCGAAGATGAAGACGCCGATGACGAGCGCGACCATGGAGTAATCCGGCGCAAATTGCGCCAGCGCGACGCCGCCCGCCACCAGCAACCCGCTCGTCGAGCCGAGATAAGGCACGAAGCTGATGATCCCGGCGAAAAGGCCGATGAGGAGGCCGTAGTTCAGTCCGATCAGGCCGAGCGTGACCATGTAGAATATCGAGAGGATCGACAGCACGATGAACATGCCGCGCAGATAACCCGAAATCGTGTCGTCGACCTCGCCCGCGAGTTTGCGGATGGTCGGCGCGTCCCTCTTCGGAAGCAGGCTATCGATGGAGGCGAACATCTGGTCCCAGTCGCGCAGCAGGAAGAACGTGACGATGGGCGTAAGAAACAGGAGCGCGAGCGTGTTGAAGAACGCGAGACTGCTCTCCGCGAGGCCCTTCAGATAGCCCGCGACCATGCCCGCCACATCCTGCGCCTGCCCAGCGGCCCCGCCCTCCTGTTGCTGCACGGTGCTCTGAAGGGACCTGAGATACTGCGGATAATTCTCCCAGAGATAGGCGCGCGCACGCTGGTAATAGACCGGCAAGTCCTGCGCGAATTGCCGGAGCTGGTCGACCAGCGGAGGAATGAGCAACGCGAAAATCGCAATGAAGATGAGGCTCAGAACCGCGATGATCGCGAATGCCGCCGCCCCACGATGCACGCCGATGCGATTGAGCCGCTCAACCAGCGGCTGAAAGAGATAGGCGAGGACGAACCCCGCCGCGAAAGGCATGAGCACGTCGGAGAATACCATCAGCCCCATCGTGGCGAGGGCTACGATCACCACCCAGAAGGTCGCGTGCGGCGAGAGACGGATCGTGTTGTCCATGCTGACGCTTTACTCCCTGAACCTGCGGCTTTCCGACAGAGTCCACCCGATTGGTTTATCGACCGTTCAAAATCGTCGGCGTCGCCGCCTGTCGACGCGAGGGCCGCTCGCATCAAACGTTTGAGGCGTCGTCTGAGTTTCCTTCACGCCGAAGTCGGCGCGAAACCCCGAGGCGACCAACCCGGTTTTCGGGGCCAACTCTAGCGGCGCGCGTCAAAGAGGCAAGTCATAAGGGGCAACACGGAGCGCCTTGCAATGGCGAAAGTGGGGGATGCTGCGCGTTATCCGATGAGCGGCCACAGCACCATAAGCAGCCCGGCCGTCGCGACGCCCCAGACGAGAGTGCGAACGTAGGGCACGCCGAAAGCATACAGCGGCACGTAGACGACGCGGCCCCAGAAGTAGAGTTGTGCGCCGAGCGCGGTAGTGGCGTTTTCCCGCCCCGCGACATGAGCGATGAGCACCGCCGCGATGAACAGCGGCAGCGTCTCGTAAAGATTCGCCTGCGCACGCCCGAGCCTGTCCGCGATGGGGTTCAGCGGCGGCTGCTTGTCGTCCCGCGCGCCCATGTTCCATTTCGCGCCGTATTGCGCCGTCCGCGCGATGGAAAAAAGGCCGATCTGCACGATGGCGAGGACGATGGTCCAAACCAGCATCGTCAGTTCCGTGGTCATGGCGTTTGTCTCCAGCGAGGTTTCGGCGAAACGGCTTGAGCCTGACGGATTCAACGCGCCGCGACAAGAAACGGTTCGAGCGCGGGGGCATCGCGCGTATCGAGCGCCACGAAAAGCCGCTCCCATTCGGCGGCGCGGTCGTCCCAGCGGCAGAGCGCGCTTTCCGCCACGCAGCCGCGATTGAGACGAAGCCAGAGCGCGTCATCGGTGAGCACGTTTTGGGCATGACGCGCGAAATCGTCGGCGCCGCTCGCGAGAAAGCCGGTTTCACCATCGCGCAAGCGTTCCTTTAGCGCGCCGATGCCAAGCGTGACGAGCGGCACGCCCGAGGCCGTTGCCTCCGCAGCCGCGAGACAATAGGTTTCATCCGGGTCGCCAGGGACCAGCATCACGCGCGCGGTCCTGAGTTCGGCTGCAAGCTCTGACCGCGCGACGCCGCCGCGTAACCGAATGCCGGGCGCAGAGCCGCCAATGCGCGCGGCGGCCTCGTCAAGGCTCGACTGCGGACAGAACACGTGCAATTCGGCATCCGGCACCGTGGCATGGACACTCGGCCAGAGCCGCGCGACAAAATCGAGCCCGCGTGAAGGCCGCGAACAGAAGACGGCCTTTGGAGCGCGTGGCTCTGCGTCCGGCTCCGGCGCGAAGAACATATCCGCCACGCCGTGCGCAATCTCCACGCGACGACGGTACAGCACGCGCGGGTCGAGCGTCGATGCGTGGTAGCCGCCGAGCAGCACCGCCGTCGGCCGATGCCACAGAAGCGCGAGTGCATTGCGCCGCTTGAGAAACTTGCCGAGCGTCGGCGGCGTATGCAGCCATGTCAGCTTGTGGCGTGCCTTGAAACCCCAGTAAAGCCGGTCCGAATTGAGCGCGATGGCGAAATCGACCGGCGGCAGGCTCGTGCGGCTTTCGAGCGGCAACCATGTCACGCCGTTTTCCACGGACGACGCCTTGAGGCGGTTCAGCGCGAAGACGCGATGGCCGCGCCGGGCGAGCGCCTCCGCGAGATAAATCGCCGAGCTTTCGGTGCCAGCAACCGCGCCCGCGCGCAGCGAAGCGCCCGTGTAGGCGGGGTGATTATGATTCGCATGCAGGATCGCGATTGTCGCCATTTGCTGCCGGCCGGGAAACAGTTTCCCGGCTCATAGCAACTAAAGGTTGCACGATGAACCAACCGCTACTGCGCTGTAGTTGTAAATCCGTTGGATATCGATGCCGTGGAACCGCGAAGCGTGGAAAGGCGCTGCGCCGAGGCCTGAAGGTCCGCCAGCGCGAGCGTGCCGTTGTTCACCGCGTCGGCAATCGCGGCCGCCAGAGCCGCGCGCGTCGCCGCCGGGCTTTCCTTGCCGCCATCCACCACCAGCACGTCGCAGCCTTTGGCAAAGGAGGAAACCGTTTCGGCCGCACCCGCGGTCATCGTGAGAAAACAGAAGCGCGGACCCCGCACGAGGGTCTCATAAACCGAGAGCGACGCCGTTTCATCGCCGATCACCGCCGCAACCGGCGTGCCCGGATAGGCGACGAGCAGCGATTTCAGGGCGCGCACCGAAAGCTCGCTCTGGTCCACGACGGGCACTGGAATGACGTTCGTATCCTTGTGGCCGAGGATGAACGTCTTGGCAAAAACGCCGGATTGCAGCGGGTTCGCGCCGAAACTCGACGGGTCTGCCGCCGCCCCGGACGGGCTGAGCGCCGGGCCGAAATTCAAGTTGAAGCCGAGATGCGCGAGGTTGAAGCCGAGCGAGCGATAGGTGGAATAGGCGTATTCCGGGTCGCCCCTGCCCGCGATGTCGCTCGGAGATGGCCACGCCTCGAACTCCTTCAACTGAGGCAGCGCGTCGTCCTTGCCGCCGATCTCGCGAATCGCGAAGTAGGGCCGCTGAGCCGCGTTGCCTTGCCACAGAAATTTCACGAGGTCGCGCAGCTGGGCCTTGGAAGCGATGTTCTGCCGCGAGAACATCACGCCCGCGATCTGGCCTGTTTGCAGCATGGCGCGCATGGCTTTCGAGCCGCCATCGTTGGGCGTCGTACCGGAAAAGCGAAGAAACAGCACCTTTCCCGCCGCGCGGTCGATCGCAGGATCGATGGCGGGGCCGATGGGAAGCGGTGCCGCGATGGGCGCGACCGCAGGAGCGGCGGGCTTCGGCTTCTGCGGCGTCTGAGCGGTTGTGTTTGTGGTGGGTGGCCGCTTCGGCTTCGGCTGCGCTTCGGTCGGGGCCGTGGGCGTAGGCTTCTGCGGCTGCGGCGGCTTCTGCTGGGTGGTGGGCGTAGTCGTCGCCCAGCCGTCGCGAGGTGGACGCCGCAGACGATCAAGCTCCTGCTTCAGCTTCTTCTGCGCCTCGGCGGTCGACTCATTGCCGGACTCGCCATTGTTTTGCGCCGTTTTTACCCTTTGTCCGGTAAGGTCTCGGCTGGCGCCCGCTTCGGGCGATGCTTCCGTGGCGAACGCCACCCCGCTATACTCCGTCGCGCCGGTCGCCAGGCAAGGCTCGGCTGCGATAAGGGCAAGCCCAAGAGCAAGTCCGCGCAGGATGGGAATGTTTCGATGCGCCATAGGCTCAAACGTCGCAGTGGTTTTCATTGTGTTAGCGGAATGCGGGAACAGGGTAAAGCAGCCTCTCTCGGCATTGGGCGCGCAGGGGGAACCGTGGCCGCCGCCTCGATCTTAATCGCGGCAGTCTTGACTTTCGGTATCGGCGGGGCGGCGATGGCTGCGCCCGACAAGACCGCGCTCAAGGCGCAGGAGGGAAGTTCCGCGCTCCTTCGCGGGCGATACGATCTCGCCGTGTCCGCGTATGACGAGGCGTTGCGCGAGGCGGGCCTGCCTCCCGCGCGTCAAGCCACCATCCTTTCGGATCGCGGCGTCGCGAAATGGCGCATGAAGCAGCTCGACGATGCCGCCGCCGACTTCACCAAAGCCGTTTCGCTCAACCCGGACTACGCGCTCGCCTACAACAATCGCGGCAATGTTTTCCTTGAGATGAACCGGCCGGACGATGCCTTCCGGGATTTCGACCGCGCGGTGGCGCTTTCGCCCGATTTCGGCGCCGCCTATGCGAATCGCGCCAACGCAAGCCAGAAGCTCAACCACCCCGACGTGGCCGAGAAGGATTTCCGCAAGGCGATTGAACTCATGCCCGCAAGCTCCATTCCGCTGAACGGGTGCGGGCGGATCGCGGCAGGCGAAGGCCGCCTCTATACGGGCCTGCGCTATCTGAACCGCGCCATCACGCTGAACGCGCAATTCGCCCCCGCCTATCACAACCGCGCAGCGATCTATGCGGCACTGAAGCGGAACGACGAGGCGGCGCAGGATCTCGACAAGGTGATCGCGCTCGCCCCCGATAACGTGGCGCTCTATGTGGCGCGCGGACAGGCACACGCGAAGGAAAAGCGCTGGCAGCCAGCGTTTCGCGATTTCTCCAAGGCGGTCGAACTCGCCTCGGACAATGTCCCGGCGCTGATCGGGCGCGCATCGCAGAACCTCGAACGCAAGCGGGCCGACCTCGCGTTGGACGACCTGAACCATGCGATCTCGCTCGATGCGAACGCCGCCGAGGCTTATTTCTGGCGCGGTCAGGCGAAATACGGAACGGGCGACGTGGAAGGCGCTGACGCGGATTTGTCGAAGGCCCTCGAACTCGCCCCTGCCTACGCCGATGCCTATCGCTTCAGGGGCAGCTATCGCGAGCGCGGCGGTCGTCGCGACGAGGCCATCGCCGATTACCGCAAGGCGCTCGAACTCGATCCTCTCAATCGCGACCTGCGCGACGGCTACAAGGCCGCGAGCGGCGAAACGGCCGACGCCGTGGTGAAGCCACTCGCCCCCGCCGTCGACGGCTGGGAGGTGTACCGCTCGGCGACCGGACATTATACGGCGCTGAACGAGCGCTATCCGAAAATGCCGGTGATGCTCGAAACGCAAGGCGCGGCGCCCGCCGAAATCCTCGAATGGACGCCGCTGAAAGAGACGCTGGCCGGGATCGGGCTGTTGCGCTACCGGTCGGGCGAGAAGGGCGGCATTCCTCACGAATTTGTCGCCATCATCGACCTGTCCCGCGCGCAGGTTACGGGCATCGAGCCCTACATCACGGGCGACGCAAAGTCGAAATGGGCGTGGACGCAATATGGCGTCACCGTAACCGATACCGACGGGCTTTCGAGCGTTTACGACCTGAGGAAGCCGAGGCAGGAGATGCCGCAGCAGGCAGCTCGGCGCGACGAAAATCCGTGGTCGACGGTCTTCGGCGGCGGCGGTGGAGGTGGCGGTGGCGGAGGCCGTCGCGGCGGCCCGAGCATCTTCGGCTGGCTCTTCCGGTGATTTCGTTCGCGCGGGTGGTGAAAATGGCAGTAGCGGCGTCAGCATTGGCAGCGGCAGCCTGCACTACCACCACCGCCGACAGCTTGCCCGCGCTCAAGGCCGATATATCGAAGCAGACCGTATCGGGGCTATCATCCGGCGGTTACATGGCCGGGCAGTTCCAGATTGCCAATTCGAGCCGTGTTTTCGGTGCCGGGATCGTCGCCGCCGGGCCATTCGGATGCGCCATGAGCGCGGGCGCTAAGGCGATCCCCTTTTTTCCGGCGGCGCTCGCGCTGAACACCGCGCAGGCGCAAAACGGGTGCATGGCAGACTATCTTTCCTCCCTCGGCGTGCTCGACGCGAGCCGCCTGCTGGCCCAGGCGAGGAAGCTTGCGGATGCCGGCTCCATCGATCCGCTGTCGAACCTCAAAGCCTCGAAGATCTATCTCTTCTCGGGCGCGAATGACCGGACGGTTGCGCTCGCCGTAGTGAAGGCCGCGCGCGACTTCTACCTCGCGGCGGGCGTGCCTGAAGCGAACATCGACTTCGTGTCGCGCGGTCCCGGCGGCCACGCGTTTTCGACGGCGATGGCGGGCAATGCGTGCGAAACCACCGAGCCGCCCTTCGTCAACAATTGCAAATACGATCAGGCCGAGGCGATCCTGCGCTTCCTCTACGGCTCGCTCGAACCGAAGGGCGCGGCCGCCGAGGCCGATTTCACCGTTTTCGACCAGCGCCGCTATGCCTCGTCCGACGCGACGATGGCGAACGAAGGCGTCGTTTATGTGCCGCCCGCTTGCCGCGATGGCGGCTGCCGCGTGCATGTGGTGTTCCACGGCTGCAGGCAGACGCGCGCGCTCGTCGGCGATGCGCTGACGAAAGGCTCGGGCTTTGCGGATTGGGCCGCGACGAACCGGCTGATCGTGCTTTTCCCGCAGGTTCAGGCGTCGAGCGCAAACCCCAATGCCTGCTGGGACTGGTGGGGCTATACCGGGCTCGATTTCCTCACGAAGAACGCGCCGCAGATGAAGGCCGTCTCCGCGATGGTGGAGGCGCTCGGGAAGTGACTGCCCGGCGGCTAATCCGCTTCAGCGAAAAACGCGGCGATGGCGGGGTTCTTCTTCAACTCGGCCAGTTCTTCCGGCGTCGGCAATTGCGGCTTGTCACGCTCGGCGTTCACCATGCAAAGGAAGCCGAACGGCTCGCCCGCATTCGCGCGGAACTGGTGCCATGTCATCGGCGGAATGAAAACGAGATCCGGCGCGGCCACCTCGCGCACCTCCTCGCCGACGAGACAAAGCCCGCGCCCGCGAAAGATCATCACGCCATGCACATGCTCGTGTCGCTCGAAGGTGGAATGGCCGCCCGGCGCCATCTCGAAATAGCGTAGCTCGCAGGAAAGCTCCGGCCGCTGGAAAAGCACCTGCCGTGTGATCGCCTTGAAGGGCGCAGCGCCTTCTTCCTTGTAGGCGAGAATGTCGACGCCATCCCAGCGAAAACCATTGTCGCTCGCTTGGCGGATGTTCGAACGTTCGCGCTCCGTCATTCGTGCAATCCTTCGAAATGGCGCACCACGCGCGCCTGAAACGCGGCCGCCTCTTCCGTCATGCGTTCACGCGCCGCGAGCAGGCTGCCGCCGATGAGCAACATGGTGTCCGCGCCATAGAAATCCAGAAGTTCGTCCACGCGCTGAAGCGTCATGCCGCCAGCGGGCGACGGGCAGCAGGGCTTGAGATCCGCCCATGGTCGCCGCGCAGTCTCGGCGATGGCGCGACAGGTTTCGGGCGAATAGCTGAAGCGGCCGCCATAGTTCGGGTAGATGGTGACATCCGCGCCGAAGAGGCGGAACAGCGTACCGAGCAGGAACGGCGGCGCGATGCGGGCCGCGCCTGCCATGGCCGGGTGCGCGATGAACGCCACGTTCGGAAACAGCCGCGTGAGGCGATGGAAATTCGACACGCCGATCAGCATCGGCTCGATGAGCACCGCCTCGATGCCCTCCGCCTCGGCGAGCGCAATCTGATCCGCCGCCTGATCGAAGCTGCCGGACACATTCGGCGCATAGAGCGTTCGAAAGCCCGTCTTCGCGTTCGTCTCCCGCAACGCGCTGGCAACGGCTCGCACGCGGTCGGCGAACGGGCTGTAGATCTGATCGGCAAGCCCGTGGTCGTCCTTGATGAAATCGATGCCGCCGCCAGCAAGCCGCGCCGCGAGCGCGGCGAGTTCGTCGGGCGAAAGACCCTGCGGCTTCAGCGCGGTGCAGGTAAGCGCGCGAGCGCCCGCGCCGACTTTCTCGCGAAGCCCCTCGGTGCCGACGTTCGGGCCGCCGAACGCCTCCGCCATGGCTTCCGGGATTTCCGCATCGACGAGCGTCACGTCCGGCTGGATCGAGCTGTTGCCGAACAGCATGTTGAGAAGCTGCCCCGCCTCGTAGCCCGTCGTATCGACCGCAAGCCCGATCCGAACCTCGAACAGCCCCGGCTCCGCCTCGCGGATGGCCTGCACTTCGCCCACGATATCGCGGAGGATGCCCGCGTCGGCGATGGCGTCGAGCGGCATTTCCACGCTCTGCTCGACCGCGATGGCCGCCGCCCTCGCCTCGATCGATGCCGCGTCGCCACGCACGTGATAAGTAACGCTCAGTCGGGACATTCTATCTGCCTCAGCCGCAGCCTTATTGTTGCACGTTTCATACCCCAATCGCATGCAAAGACAATTGCTCTGGCGACCTTATGGACAAGCGGAGCGGGCCGGGCTATCCGGCATCAGCCGTTCCTGAGAAAGCTCCGCTCATGCTTCGACGCCTCTACGAAAAGACGATGCGCCTTGCCGAAGGGCCAAACGCCCTTCTCGCGCTCGTGCTCGTCTCGTTCGCGGAAAGCTCGTTCTTTCCGATCCCGCCGGATGCGCTCCTCATTCCGATGGTGCTGGCGCAGCGCGAACGCGCGTTCAAGCTCGCGGCGTGGTGCACTGCGGCTTCGGTCGTCGGCGGCATCGTCGGCTATGCCATCGGCGCGCTGCTTTACGACACGCTCGGCAAATGGATCATCGATTTCTACGGCTACGGCCAGAACATGGACGCGTTCCGCGCCACCTATGCCGAGTGGGGCGCGTGGATCATTCTCATCAAGGGCCTGACGCCGATCCCCTTCAAGCTCGTGACCATCGCGAGCGGCTTCGCGGGCTACGATTTCTGGCTGTTCGTGCTGCTTTCCATCATCACGCGCGGAATTCGCTTCTTCCTTGTTGCGGGGCTGCTGCATATCTATGGCGAACCGATCCGCAATTTCCTCGAACGTCGCCTTGAACTTGTGACGGCGGGTTTCGCGGCGGTGATCGTCTCGGGGTTCCTGATCGTTCGATATGTCGTATAATTCAGCAACAGCTGCCGGCGAACGAGCATCCTTCGATGCACGCAGCGCGGCCATCGTGATCGCAGCCGTGAGCATCATCTCGCTCGCGGCCGCATGGCTTTTCGAGCTTTACGGCTACAAGCCCTGCCCGCTTTGCCTCGAAGAGCGCGTCCCGTATTACGCAGGCATCCCAGGCGGCATCCTCGCCGCGTGGTTCGCCACGCGCGCACCGAGAATCGCCGTGGTGATCCTTGCGGCCATTGCGTTGGCCTTCCTCTACAATGCAGGCCTCAGCGTCTATCACGCGGGCGCGGAATGGAAGCTCTGGCCCGGCCCCGACACGTGCGCGAGCGACGGCACGTTCAAGCCCGGAGCGTTACTCCAAAGCCTGAGGAGCAACGCCGTCGTGCGTTGCGACGAGGCAGCGCTTCGTATCTGGGGCGTATCGCTGGCGGGTTACAACGTGCTGATTTCAGCGGCGCTCGCCGCAGTGGCGGCCTTTGGTATCTGGCGCAGCCGCACGCGAAAGCGCTGATCGACGCCCCTGCGTCAAGCCTTCCGCTTTCGCGTGATTCGCGGAAGTAGTGCCCGAACCGCTCGATATCCCTGCAAATCCTTGCATCGCGGAGCGAGAGACGCGATGTCGCACGATTGCGCGGCGCGTTGCGACAAGTGACTGAAATTAAATATAAAAACATAAGCCTACTGAATAACACATGCGCGTCACCACAAGCAAAGCGCGAAGCAGGTTTATTTACCAAGATATATTATCGCGTATAGTTTTATACCATCAAGTTGAGATGCGATGCTGCAACCTGACTACGCCTTCGGGCGATTTTGGCAGAATTTGCTTCATCGCATCGAATCCGAGACAAAACCGTCTCGACTTCAACTTGCCGGTTAAGTCAACATAGGAGACCTCCCATGGACCCCGTGTGGATCTGGGTTGACATCATTGTTCTCTCGGCAGTCATTTCTGTCTATCTCCTCAACATGAAGAGCGGGATTAAATAGCTTCCGCCCTTCCTGCTGGCCAGCAAGCCGGATGTGCTCGGGAAAAACCTGAGCGCACCCGGTGTATGTGTTCGAAATCGCCCAAAAAGACCGACGCCGGCCCGCGACATCTTCGCCCGAGCAGTTTCGGATCGCCGCGTGCGGCCCCGTAAACGCGAAAGGGCGTCGGCCGGAAGTATCCGCAGCGTGCCCACCCCTGCAATTTGAATCGAAACGGGTCTGGGCCTGGCAGAGTCCCTAAGGCTTTCGCGGCGATACTGCTCCCGACTTCAAAGCAGGGGCAGTCACCATGGCAGAGTCCGATGTCGAAACCCGCGCGCATGCGGAGGCGGCCGAGCAGCGCTCAAGCCACGTGCTTTACAAGGCCATCCCGCAGGTCGTTGTGCTCGTCCTCACGCTCATCGGCGTCGCCTATACGAGCATGACGCGACAGGCGCTCGTCGGCTATTGGGAATTCCTCGCGCTCATCACGGGCCTAGTCTGCATCATCAGCGGCTGGCCGCACGCGCGGACCCGGCCCGAACGCGTGCGCCTCGTATGGACACAGGCGCTGCACTGGACTGCCTTTCTCGTGGCCATGAACCTGCTTCTCATCTCCGACGTGCAGCGCATGCTGAGCACCGACGCAACGGGCCTCGCGATCCTGCTGCTCCTCGCGCTGGGCACCTTCGTCGCGGGCGTGCATACGCTTTCGTGGCAGACCTGTGTGCTGGGCCTCGTCATGGCGCTGTCCGTGCCCGCCATCGCCTGGATCGAGGAATCGGCGCTCGTGCTCGTGTTCGTGCTGCTCATGCTCCTCGTCGTGGGCGGTGTGATCCTGACGACCGCGCGCCGAGGCCGAGGGCGCGACGACAGTCTCGGCGAAGAAGCTCTGTAAGGCCGATTATCGGCGAACACCCCTTTTTTCGCGCCCACCGGGATAGCAAGCGCAGCCGACGCTGTTAGGATGGCAGCGGAAACCGGAGGCGCATGCAAATGGCATTCTTGAGACGGAACGCGGACTACGAGACCTGGCTGCGGACGCAATGCGACGTCGTCGACGCGGACCTCGACAAGAAGCACAAGCGCATGGCCGAGAGCCCCTTCGCGATGCTGCGCGCGACCTATTTCCGTTACGCCGCAAAGGTTGAGAAGCTTCTGCCGGATCTCGCGGACGCGCCGCATGTGCTCGCGGTCGGCGACATCCACGTCGAGAATTTCGGCACATGGCGCGATGCCGAAGGGCGCCTCATCTGGGGCGTGAACGATTTCGACGAGGCGGCGGTGATGCCGTATCCGTTCGATCTCGTGAGACTTTGCGCAAGCGCCGGTCTTTCGCCCGATCTCGGTCACCACGAGCATGCGGCGGATGCGATCCTTGCGGGCTACGAGCGTGGCCTCGCCGAGCCTGCGCCGATGGTGCTGGACGCGGACGCCTCATGGCTGCGCCCCTTCGTCTCGCCGACGGAAAAAACGCGCGCCGACTTCGCGAAGGACACGAAGACGCTCCTGGATTTCGATCCGCCCGGCGATGTGAAAGCGGGCTTCGCCGAAAGTTTCCCGGAAGGCGCCGTCATCGAAGGATACGCGCCGCGTGCGAAAGGCGGCGGCAGCCTTGGGCGCCCGCGCTTCATCGCGGTGGCGACATGGCGGGGCGGGCGCATCGTGCGCGAGGCGAAGGCGCTGGTGCCGTCCGCATGGGATTACGCGCACAAAAAGGAGGGCTGGCCGCCGCGCTTCCGCGAGCTGGCGGACGGACCTTTTCGCGCACCCGATCCTTTCCTCGACATTCGCGGCCGTTACCTGTTTCGCCGCATCGCGCCGGATTCGCGCAAGCTCGACTTTGGCGGCGAAATCCCGAAGCGCCTTCAGGGGCTATTCCTCGAAGCGATGGGCCACGACATAGGCGCGATCCACGCCGCGAGCGTACAGGCCGAGGACATCGCCGCGCATCTGAAGGCGCGCACCGAGGGCTGGCTGCGCGACGGGGCCATGTCGCTCAGCGCGCGCGTGCTCAAGGATTTCAAGGCGTGGCAGGCGGCCTGCAAGCCGGAGCCTGCTCCGCCGAAGGTCGGGAAAACGAAAAAATGACGAGGCATCCGAAGAAGCTCGATTTCCCGGTGAGCCAGGTGCGCCGCTATCTGGAACCGGGTCCGATCGTGCTCGTCTCGTCGACATGGCAGGGCAAGACGGACGTCATGACGCTCGGCTGGCAGACGGTGATGGAGTTTTCGCCGTCGCTCGTCGGCCTCATGATCTCGGCGGGCAATCACAGCTTCGAGCTGATCCGGGAATCGCGCGAGTGCGTCATCAACCTGCCGACGACGGCGCTCACCGATATCGTGGTCGGCGTGGGCAATACCTCCGGTGCCGACATCGACAAGTTCGCGCATTTCGGCTTGACGGCGGAACCTGCGAGCGAGGTCGGCGCGCCACTCATCGCCGAGTGCCACGCCTGTTTCGAGTGCCGCCTGCACGATGATGCGCTGCTCGACAGCTACAATTTCTTCATTTTCGAGGTGGTGAAAGCGCATGTCGCGCCGTCGCCGAAGCATCCGGAGACGCTGCATTACCTCGGCGGCGGCGAATTCATGGTTTCAGGAAAGATCATCTCCAGGCGATCTCAGTTCCGCCCGGAGATGCTTTAGCCGTTTCGGTCAGCTACGCTCGATCTCGCTCGCGGCCCGGTCGAGCGCGCCGGTGATGACCTGTACGGCCTCTGGCGAGAGCGGACCCTTCGACAGGCGAACCTGAACGGCCGCGCGCAGGTTGTCCATCGCGCGGATCATCTCCGGCGCGGGGTTTGCCCCGAAACGGGCGCGCGCTTCCTCAAGCCTTCCGCGCACCGCCGTAACTTCCTGAACTCGCGCGGCGAGTTCGGCGCGCCCCTGATCCGTCAGGCTGTAAAGCTTCTTCGCGCCCTGCGTTTCGCCCACGATCAGGCCGGTTTCTTCCAGCAGCGTCAACGTCGGATAGATGACGCCGGGGCTTGGGGTGTAGGCGCCGTTGAAGGCGTCCTCGATGGCCTTGATGATCTCGTAGCCATGGCGCGGCTGCTCTCCGATCAGGTCGAGCACGAGCCAGCGCAGATCGCCCTGCTCAAGAGGGCGGCCGTGACGTCCGCGCCTGCCCCCGAAGGGATGATCTCCGCCATGGCGAGAACCGCCGCGCCTGTCGTGATGCCCGAACAACCCGTCGCCTCCTTCGATATATCTGCGCGCGGCTATATCATCGAACCTGCCGCCGTGCGAGCGCCACGCCCCTCCAAACTCGCGTTCACCCGCTTGTTCGGATCCCGCGTGAGCGGCAAAGCGACCGCGCGCTCTTGCGAACCAGCCCCGCCCTTCTTGTCGGTCACAGCCGCGTCCTTCGTCGCACTTCCCGCGCGAGCGTTCGCCGCTGTTGGGTCGGCCTTCCGGCCAATTACTAAAAGACATGTTTTCGTTCCTTCTTCGATATATCTTTTGTATGTCCACACCGATACGCCCATTCCGATGCGATGGCAAGTGCGATATATCTAAGATAGTCGAAAAAAAATCGCCGGGGCCGCGGGCTCGCGCCTCAGACTTGGTAATAGTCCCGGTACCAGCGCACGAAGCGCGGTATGCCGACCTCTATCGGCGTCGTCGGTCGAAACCCGGTCGCCGCCGCGAGGCGCTCGATGTCGGCGTGCGTCTCCGGCACGTCGCCGGGCTGCATTGGCAACAGGTTGCGGATCGCCTTTTTACCTATGGCGTCCTCGATGCAGGCCACGAAGTCGTTGAGCGGCACCGGCTCGTTGTGGCCGATGTTGTAGATCTCGAAGGCGGGTCCGCTCGCACCCGCAACCGGCGTCATATCGACGACGCGCAACACGCCATCCACGATGTCGTCGATATAGGTAAAGTCGCGCGCGTGGTCGCCATTGTTGAAAAGATCGATCGGGCGGCCCTCGATAATTGCCTTCGTGAAAATGATCGGCGACATGTCCGGTCGCCCCCAAGGGCCATAGACGGTAAAGAAGCGCAGGCCGGTCATGGGCAGGTTGAAGAGATGCGCGTAGGCGTGGGCCATCAACTCGCCCGACTTCTTGGTCGCCCCGTAGAGGCTCGCGGGCGCGTCGGTCTTGTCCGCCTCGGCGAACGGCAGCTTCGTGTTCAGGCCGTAGACCGAACTGGACGACGCAAAGACGAGGTGCTCGGGCCGGTGCGCGCGGCACCCTTCGAGGATGTTGAGCAGCCCGATGACGTTCGAGTCGAGATAGGCTTGCGGGTTTTGCAGTGAATAACGTACGCCCGCTTGCGCCGCGAGATGCACGACCCGGCGCGGCTCGAACCGCGCGAAGGTGTCGCGCACGGCGTCGGCATCGGCGAGATCCGCCTTCACGAAGGTGAACGCCCTCTCGCCTGCGAGGTGTTCAAGCCGGGCGTGCTTGAGCGAGGGGTCGTAGTAACTGTTGATATTATCGAAGCCGACAACCGCCTCGCCACGCGCGAGCAAGGCTTTTGCAACATGAAAGCCGATGAACCCCGCCGCACCTGTTACCAGAATTGTCATGCTTCGGCCTGACTGTTTACGATTGTCATTTCAGCCGGTATGGCCCAAATTCAACGTGGGAACAATTGCTCCGGTTGAAATGCACATGATCGCGCGAATTTATAAACCGGCGAAAACCGCCATGCAGTCCGGCCTCGCGAAAGCCAAGGACTGGGTGCTGGATTACGAACCCGCGACCGCACGCGAGATCGAGCCGCTGATGGGCTGGACGAGTTCGAACGATATGCTGAGCCAGGTTCGGCTGTTCTTCGAAACGAAGGAAGAGGCCGTCGATTACGCGAAGAAAAACGCGATCCCCTATCGCGTGTTCGAGCCGAACCCTCGCGCGGCTATCAAGAAGTCCTACGCCGACAACTTCAAGTATGGCCGGATCGGAAGCTGGACGCACTGACGGGAGCGCCCGCCACTAGAAGTCGAGCGGGATGATTGGAACGACGCTGCCCGCATCGAGAGCGGCAGCGTGTGGCGCGTGCACGATCAGGCAATCGGCGGCGGCGAAGACGGAAACGAGCGAACTGTCCTGATCGCCGAGCGGCGTCACCGCGCCGTGCTCGCGGCGCGCCCGCATATAATGTTGCCTCGGGCCGTTCGCGGCGAGGGCAACCGCGAGCGGCGCTTCGTCAACCGTATCGTCCGACGCGCGACCTAGCATCCGGTCGAGCAGCGGCTTGAGAAACAGCCGCGCGCAGACGAGCGCCGCGACAGGATTGCCCGGCAGGCTTAGCACGCGCTGGCGGCCGAGACGGCCCGACATGAGCGGCTTTCCGGGCCGCATCGCCACGCGCATCACTTCGAACCTCGCGCCCGCCGCTTCGAGCGCGCCTTGAACGAGGTCGTGCGCGCCGACCGAAGCCCCGCCAATGGTGACGAGAATATCCGCATCGCGCGCGGCGGAGATGGCGGCGTCGAGGCTTTCCCGCGTGTCCCGCGCGATGGCGAGGCAACTCGGCTCCCCGCCCCACGCCGCGATCGCAGCCGAAAGCCCAGCCGGCACGGACGACACGATCTGCCCCGCGAGAAGCTCCGCGCCCGGTTCGGCAAGTTCGTCGCCGGTCGCCAGCACGGCAACGACGGGCCTGCGTCGCACCGGAAGCGATCCGTGGTTCATCGCTGCGGCGAGCATGACCTTGCGCGCGTTGAGCGTTTCGCCCGCGCCGATCATGATTTCGCCCTCGCGAAAATCGTAGCCGCGTCGGCGGATATGCGCGCCGGGCGGCACGCCTTCGAGCACCGTCACCACACCACCCGCCTCACGCGCGGCTTCCTGCATGATGACGGCGTCGCCACCGGCCGGGACGGGAGCGCCCGTGAAGATGCGTGCGGCCTGCCCCTGCCCGACCGTGCCCGCGAAGCCATGCCCGGCCGCCGCTTCGCCGATCACGGCCAGGCGCGCGGGCGCGGCGGCGATGTCGGCGACGCGGACCGCATAGCCGTCCATCGCCGAGGCATCGAACGGCGGCTGCGTGAGCTTCGCGGCGAGGTCCGCCGCGAGAACGCGGCCCCCTGCGTCTAGAAGCGAAACGTTTTCAGCGGTGACCGGCTCGACGTCGGCGAGAATTTTCGCCAGCGCCTCATCGACGGGCACATAGACCCGGCTTCCGCTTTCCTCCGGCATTCCTGATTCTCCGCTTTTGCGCGTCCGTCATGCTGGCATGAAATGACCATTCTGCAGGACAAAGCCGAGGACGGTCAGCGGCGGCTTAGCGAGGGGCCTTGACGCTAGTTCCGTCACTAGGGTCAGTGCTCGCGTCTTTTTTCGTTTCAGTGACCCATCCTGCGGGTTTGGGTGCATCTATTTCGATGCGCGGTCGCTCAAAAAGCTCGCGGGTCCACGTCAGGATTCCCTTGCCGATTTCTTCTTGAATGGCAGCTGCGATGCCCGCAATAACAAATGCTAATACAATGCCAATTATCTTTTTCCAATGTCTCAGCCACGAACGTCGAGACGGCTTAAGCTCGGCACTTGGCTTGTTGTCGGTGCTTTCTTGTTTGACAACTAGCGGCCTTTTTGGGCTCCGACGCTTTTTCGTTGGGCCTAAAACTTGGGGAAGGCCCGAGAACAACTCTTGTTGCTCGTGTGTAAATGCCATTCAATATCCCGCTTAAACCGAGCGCCCCGGCTGCTCGGTAATGATCCGACGCTCATTTCCCTACTCCACCCGAGTTGCTCTTTAATATAATTCAGCAAGTGTCCGCAATAACGCCTGCGTCATTTCCACACATGAAACGGCAAAAGTAAGGATTTGAATGGTGGACACGACAGGGATTGAACCTGTGACCCCTACGATGTCAACGTAGTGCTCTACCGCTGAGCTACGTGTCCGAACCGGTTGCGGAGCGCCTGGAACCGCGTTTTGGTCCCGCCCCGCCTTTGGAGCCGCTCTCATAGCACGCACGAAATCGCGCTTCAAGCGGACAATCGCCGGAACATGAGCTTGTCTTGAGACTTTTTCATGCGACCCTATTTTCCCGGTCCATCCGGCATCGGACCACTTCAGGAGGCATTTCAATGAACGGCATTCCCCTGCAGCCCATTATCGCAATCCTTGCCGGCATCCTTATCCTGCTCCGTCCCTCGCTCCTCAATTATGTCGTCGCTATCTATTTGATTCTCGTGGGTGTTCTTGGCCTGGTCGGCTCGCGGCGGTTCTGACGTCAGCGCCGCGCAGGCTGCGCGTGATTGCCTGACGGCTGCCCGCCGGATTGCGACGCCGCGCCCGCGCAAGCGACGGTTTGCCGCCTCGCCCGCATCGCAGGAGACCGCTGATGGACTTCGGATTAGACGCGACACTTCTGGCCCGCATCCAGTTCGCCTTCACGGTGACGTTTCACATCATCTTCCCGGCGTTCACCATCGGGCTTGCGTCCTACATCGCGACGCTCGAAGCCATCTGGTATTTTCGCGGCGACGACCGCTATCATCGCCTCGCGCGTTTCTGGACGAAGATTTTCGCGGTGTCCTTCGCGATGGGCGTCGTGTCGGGGCTGCCGATGTCCTACCAGTTCGGCACGAACTGGAGCCGCTTTTCCGTAACCACGGGAAACGTCATCGGCCCGCTGCTCGGCTACGAGGTGATGACCGCGTTCTTCCTCGAAGCGACGTTCCTCGGCATCATGCTGTTCGGCTGGAACCGTGTGCCGCGCGGCCTGCACTTCTTCTCAAGCTGCATGGTGGCTTTCGGCACGCTGCTTTCGGCGTTCTGGATTCTGTCGGCCAACAGCTGGATGCAATATCCCACCGGCCATGAGGTGCGCGACGGCATTGTGGTGCCCGTGGACTGGATCGCGGTGATCTTCAACCCGACCTTTCCGCATCGCTTCGCGCATATGGTGACGGCGGCCTATATCACGACCGCCATCGTGGTGCTCTCGGTCGGCGCGCGCTACTGGCTCGCCAACCGCTACGCGGACGAAAGCCGCGTCATGGTGCGCATGGCGCTCGCGATGATCCTCATTCTAGCCCCGCTTCAAGCGTTCATCGGCGACCAGCACGGCCTCAAGACGGCGCAATATCAGCCCGCGAAACTCGCCGCCATGGAGGCGCATTGGGACGGCACCAAGCCCGCCGCGCTCGTATTGTTCGCACTTCCGAACGCAAAAACGGAATCGAACGACTACGAAATCGCGGTCCCCAATCTCGGCAGCTTCATCATCACCCATGACTGGAACGGGCTCTTTCCCGGCCTCAAGCAGTTCAAACCCGACGACCGTCCGCCCCTTTACATGCCGTTCTTCGGCTTCCGGCTGATGGTGGCCATCGGTCTCTGGTTTATCGTGCTCGCATGCGTAGGCGGGTTCCTCTGGTGGCGCGGGCGGCTGTTCCAGAACCGCGCCTTCATGCGCGCGGCGGCGTGGTCGTGGCCGCTCGGCTTCGTCGCGGTCGTCGCGGGCTGGATCACCACCGAAGTCGGCCGCCAGCCGTGGATCGCAACGGGCCTCGTACGCACTTCGGAAGGCGTCTCGCCGGTGGCGTCGGGCGCGGTTGGAACGTCTCTCATCCTTTTCTTCTTTGTCTACCTGATCGTGTTTTCGGCGGGCATCGTCTACATCAACCGCCTGATCCACAAAGGCCCGGTGCTGCAAGCGCCGGAAGGGCTCGACGAAGGCACACCCGCGCGGCCCATCTCGGCGGCTACGGAAACGCGGCGCGGTAGCGCATGATGCATAGGCCGCGCGAAAATCGGGATCGCGAGTCGCGGTCCTTGCGCTCAATCAGGACGGGAGCAAGCCATGGGTGAAATCGCGTACTGGCTACCGCTCGTCTGGGCCGCGCTCATCGGCATCGCCATCGTGATGTATGTGTTGCTCGACGGATTCGACCTCGGCATCGGCATGCTCTTCCTTTCCGGCACGAGCGAGGAAGAGCGCGACCACATGATGAATGCCATCGCGCCCTATTGGGACGGCAACGAGACATGGCTGGTGCTCGGGGGCGCGGGGCTGCTCGTCGCCTTTCCCCTCGCCTATGGCACGATCCTGCCCGCGCTTTATATCCCGATCTTCGTGATGCTGCTGGCGCTCGTCTTCCGGGGCGTGGCGTTCGAGTTTCGCTTCGTGTCGAAGCCGCATCACGCATGGTGGGACCGCGCCTTCTCGCTCGGCTCGACCGTGGCCACCTTCGCGCAAGGCGTGGTGCTCGGTGGCTTCATGCAGGGCATCAACATCCAGAACCGCGAATTCGCGGGCGGCACGTTCGACTGGCTGACGCCGTTCTCTCTACTGTGCGGCGTCGGGCTGATGGCGGGCTACATCCTGCTCGGTTCGGCGTGGGTGATGATGAAAACCGACGGCGATCTCGCGCGCCGCGCCCAACGCCACGCGGAATGGGCGCTCTATGCGACGCTGTTTTTCGTGGCGGCGGTGAGCCTGTGGACACCGCTTATGTCGGATCACATCGCGGAACGCTGGTTTCGCGGCGAGCACATCGTCTGGCTCTGGCCGGTGCCATTCCTGACCGCCGTGACGGCACTCGTCACCTATCGCGGCGCGCGCAAAGGCTCGGGCCTGCAAACCTTCCTCGGCGGGATGACGCTGTTCCTCCTTTGCTTCCTCGGGCTCGGCATCTCGGTTTTCCCGTATCTCGTCTTCCCGTCGATCACCTTATGGGAAGCGGCCGCCGTGCCGGAATCGCAAATCTTCTCGCTGATCGGCGCGCTTCTGTTCCTGCCGCTCGTGCTCGGCTACACCGCCTTCGTCTACTGGACCTTCCGGGGCAAGGTGACTGAGGGCGCGGGCTATCACTGAGCGGCGATAATCTCCGCGACGGTCGCGATGCAGGCCTGCCGGTCGCCTAGCCCGGCGAGTTCGGCTTCATGCAGCACCTTTGCGGGAACCACCTCGCCGCCCAACGGCAGGTCGCGTGTCGCGCTGGCGTCGGCTGCGACCGTGATTTCATAGCCATGATCGAATGCCGCACGCGCCGTGGATGACACGCAGTTATGAGTCATGAAACCCGCGACGACGATCTTTGCGCCCGCATCGCCGACATGCTCCGCGAGGTTCGTCCCGTGGAATCCATTCGCGAGCGTTTTCTCCACGACCGCCTCGCCCGGCAGCGGCGCAAGGTCCGGCATGAAAGCCCCGCTTTCCGTCGCGCGGTCGAACGGGCTGCCCGCAGGCCCGCGATGGGCGATGTGGACGATCTTCGCACCTGCCCGCCGTGCTTCAGCCAGCAGAACGACCGCGCGCTCGACCGCCTCGTCGATACCATCGAGCCTGAGCGGCCCGGCTCGGTACACATTCTGCGCGTCGATGAGGATGACAACGGCCTCGGACAGGCGCGGTGGCCTCGGCTTGAGCCCGGAAAGTTCGAAGAGCGTGAACGGCGCATTTGTGGCACGCGACGACATGACAAACCTCCTTTGCAGAGCTTAGGCTCATGATACGCTTGGTCGGAACGCTTTCAACAGCGGCTCTCGTGTTTTTCTCCGCCATTCTCTCGGTCGCAATCGAATAAATCCTCGGCGTGATCCTGAGCGTTCGAGCCCCAACACATAAGGTGAAGCCGCGATGTGCGATGGGTGCGCTCTCGAAACGCTTGAACTTCGCGGCACACCGTTTCACATATCGTAAGCGGGCGGTTACGGCTGCGCCGCCGATCCCGCTTTGGAGCACACATGTTCGCGGCCCGGTTCAATCTTTTCACGCTTCTCGGCTTTCGCGTCGTCATCGACGTCACGTGGTTCTTCCTCGCCTTCTACCTCGTTGTGACGCTGGCATCGCGGTATTTTCCCGGCGTGGTGCCCCATCAGAACTCCTATATGTACGTGGTCATGGGCATCGCGGGGGCGGCAGGGCTTTTCCTCTCCATCGTCCTCCACGAAATGGCTCATGCCTACACAGCGCGCCGCTTCGACTTGCCGGTCGGCGATATCACGCTGTTCATCTTCGGCGGCGTTGCGGAAATCCGTCAGGAACCGCAAACGCCCCGCGCCGAGTTCTGGGTTGCGCTCATGGGGCCAGTGGCCAGCGTCGGTCTCGCGGCCTTGTTTTACGCCCTCATGGTTGAATCCGGGCCCGCTCATCCCGCCGCATCCGGCGTGTTCTCGTTCCTCGCGCTCGCGAATACGATGCTCGCGCTGTTCAACCTCGCGCCCGCCTTCCCGCTCGACGGCGGCCGCATCCTGAGATCGCTCATCTGGTGGCGCACCGGCAATCTGCGGCGCGCGACGCGTATCTCGGCGGCGGGCGGCTCGGTCTTCGGTGCCTTTCTGGTCGTGACCGGCCTCTTGCAGCTCGTAAACGGCAACATGATGGGCGGGACGTGGCTGCTTCTCATTGGCCTGTTCGTGGCGGCGGCGGCCTCGCAGGCCCGCGGCATTACCAATGCAGCGGAGAACCTGCGCGGCGTTCGCGTCGACGATCTCATGGAGCGCAACCCCGTAACGGTCGCCCCTGACCTCACCGTCGAGCGACTCGTCCGCGATACGATCTACCCGCAGAACCGGAAATTTGTCGTGGTTACGGAAGCGAGCCGCGCTTTCGGCTTCATCGGCCCCGAACAGATCCGCCGCGTGCCCGAGTCGCAGTGGTCGGAAACCTATGTCCGCGCCATCACCGAACCGTTCACCTTCGGCACCGTCGTTTCGCCGACCGCGACGGCCTTCGAGGCGCTGCGCAAACTTCAGGCAAACAGTTGCCGCCATCTCGCCGTGCTCGAAGGCACCACGCTGCTCGGCACGGTGTCCGAAACCGACTTTCTGAACTACGTCACGCTCAGGGAGGAACTGGCTCTACCCAAGAAGGTAGCCGCGCGGGAACCCGCAACCTCGGAGCGCTAAACGCGCCCCGAGCGCCCGTCTCAGGCAGCCAACATGCGATCGACCTCGCGCACGAGATCCTTCAGATGGATCGGCTTCGACAGGATGCGCGCCTTCTCGGGCGCTTCGTTGTAGTGTTGTAGGGCCACCGCCGCAAAGCCCGTAATGAACATGATCTTCATTTCGGGGTCGAGTTCGGCGCCGCGCTTGGCAAGCTCGATCCCGTCCATCTCGGGCATGACGATGTCCGTCAAAAGGAGCGTCACGCGCTTCTCCTTCAGCCCCTTGAGAGCGTCTGCCCCATTGTCGTAGGACACCACCTCATAGCCCGCGCGTTCCAGAGCCTTCGACAGGAAACGCCGCATCGAATCGTCATCTTCCGCCAGCAATATTGTAAACATGACACCTGAACTCGAAACAAAGACGCGTTCCGTTCGACCCTCACCTCAGCCGAACAGCTTTCAATCGAGGTTTATCTCATCTTGACACAAATGCGATCCTCAACCTTGCCTTAACCTTACCAGATCGCAAACGACTGCTATTCAACGCTTTTCCGCGCAGAAAAAGCGCGATGGCGGCCCAAGCGTAAACCATTCGGGGCTGTCCCCATTGGACTGAAAGCGAGTTTGCCCGGCGGGGAAGTCGTGCTTTGCCTGCGCCCCCAGCGATATGGCCTGCGCAAGCGCTATTTCTCAGCGATTGGTCGCAGGCCAGACCGTTGCTTTCGGGACACAAACCTCTCGCTTACGCTCTTTATGTGTGCGTGGTTGTATCGCAAACCTGCTCTGACCGCCGTGCGCACAGCGCCCATTTTTCGAGGCGTTGCATCCCGGGCGCGGTCGCCGGCCAATCGGCGCGAATGGTGCCTCCGTCGCTGGCAAACCTACGGGAATCGGCGCAGAATCTCAGTTCGCTTTCTCGGCTGCGCCAGCGCGACAGAAGACCGTTTTGCGGCACGCTCACGAAAGCTTTCCGGGAAAATTTATCCTGTTTTAACCGTGCGTTTACCTCATGTTTGCAGTTCACCTGCTAGAGAGAGACGCATGCTCGTATCCTCTTGCGGTCAGTGATTTTACTTCGACGTACGGTTCAAGACCTCAAGGGCGACGAGCGCGTTTCCATCGATATGGCGGGACAGGACAACGTGAAAAAAGGCCGCTTGGAAAACGGCGACCTCGATGTCGAGAACACCCGCGACAAGCGCGCGGCGTGGGACATCGCGCTTGACGGCGATTCCTCTGCCACGTTCCGCGGCGACAACGCGACGTCGCCCGCCGAAAGGTCTCCGAACCAGGAGCAAACCGCTCCATCCGCTCTGGACGACGGCGGAGACGCCGAAACGCAGCTTTACGCCTATCTCGAAAGGATGCGCGCGCCGCGGCCGAAGGGCTTTCCGCCGATGGATGAGTTGACGTCCCGCCTTGGCGAGTTTTCAATGCTCCCCCCCGCTGCAGCCGCACATTCTGAGCCGCACGCGCGCGCCGGTGCCGCCTCCGCGCCGCGCCAGACGGCGGAACTCGCGTGGTTCGAACAGAAATTCACGGAGCTGAAATCGGCCTTCGCCCGGCAGGAAGCCGACAAGAGCGAAATCGTCTCGATCAACGAGAAGCTGGCGGAAATCATCGCCCGCGTCGACCGGCTTGCCGACGCGATGCCCGGCGAGCAAACAATGGTCGCCGTCGAGACGAAGCTTCAGGATCTCTCACGGTCGCTCGACGCAACGCGCAAGCAGACCGCATCCGACGCCGAGCGCATCGCACGCGCCGCAAAGGAAATTCTCGCAGCAACCGGCCGCGCCGAAGTCGCTCGCCAAGGGTTCGAGGCGGCCGCGCGGCACACGGTCAAGGAACTTGGCCAGACGGTCGCCGTGGCCGCGTCGCGCGCCGCAGTCGTCACCGCCGAACACATCGCGGCAGCGCTTCATGAGACGGGCGACGTCGGCGGCATCGGTCGCGTGGAGAACGAGCTGCGCGCGCTCAACGCTCAGTCGCGCGAAACCGGCGATCGCACGGCCGCCGCGCTCGAACGCGTCCACGACACGCTCCGTATGTTCCTCGAACGCGATCAGCTGGGCGAGCGCATCCACGCCGGAATTACGGCGCCGGCTCAGCCAGCATCCGCGCCCACGCAAAAACGCCGGGCTGGCGTTCACATGCCCATTGCCTCCGGCGCGCCAGCTTACACGCGGCCCGACGCCGAGTTCGGGACCGAGCCGACGCAGAAGCCGCAACTCGGCTCCATCACAAGCCGCTCGGCTCCGCGGGCCGACGCGAACCTGTTGCGAGCGCTGGAAGAGGCGGATCGTCGGATGTTGGCGGGCGGATACCAAGCAGGCGCGGATGAAAATCCAAAGCAACCGCAACCCGCCTCCAAGGCTCCGCTGTTTTCCGAAGAAGACAAGACGTTGCCTCTGATCGGGCTTTCGATCGTCGCCATCGTGCTTCTGATCGCAAGCGCGGTCCTCTATTATCTCCACTCGCAGGCAAAGCGCCCCGCCGCGCAAATGCCGGTCACCGAGCAGACCGACATCGCGCTGGCCGCGACGCCGCCGGAAACGCAGCCGCTGCTCGCGCCGAAGACAAGTAACGCGAACGCGCAGCACCGGGCCGCCGCGTCGAAATCCGCAGGCACCACACACTTCCTTCCCTCGCTCCTCTCCGCCTCCGATCAGGATGGCGAGCCGCTGAAGAACGAAGACCTTCAGGAATTGACGAACGCGGCGAGCCGGGGAGATCGCGAAGCCCAGTTCCGCATCGCAAGCCGCTTCCTGAGGGAAGAAAACGGCCAGAGCGACCCCGCAACCGCGTCCCGCTGGCTCGCGCGCGCCGCCGAACAGGGCCACGCCGAGTCGCAATTCGTGTTGGCCTCGCTGTACGAGCGCGGCGCGGGCGTGCCGAAGAATGAAGATCAGGCCGTGGGCCTCTATCGCCGCGCCGCCGCCGCAGGCCATGTTCGCGCCATGCACAACCTCGCGGTGCTGCTTACGGCACACGAAACGCCCGACGATTACAAGCAGGCTGCGGCCCTGTTCACCGCCGCCGCGCAAGCCGGTGTGACCGACAGCCAGTTCAATCTCGCGCTGCTTTACGAGCGCGGCCTCGGTCTCGCAAAGGATTATCAGAAGGCGTTCTTCTGGTACGAAGTTGCCTCGCGCGAGGGCGACAAGGATGCGATCCGCGCGGCAGAACGCGTCAAGCATTTGCTGACGGCGGTGGAGATGCAGGCCGCGCAGGAGAAGGCGGGAACGTGGCAGCCCTTGGTGCAGCAATCGCCGCGCGTCGCAAACGGCGCCGGTCGCGGCTGAGGTCCGGGTTCGACGCGCTCATGACCCCTGTCTCGGGTTCCGGCTTTTCGCGTGACGGCCCTCGCCCTCTCGTCTAAAACCGCCAGAACTTCCAGCCGCCTCGTGCCGGTTCCGATCTCTCATGCAGGTCTATCTGCCCATCGCCGAAATGCCGGTTAATGTGCTGCTCATGCTGGGGCTCGGCGGCGCTGTCGGCTTTTTGTCGGGTATGTTCGGCGTGGGCGGCGGCTTCCTCATGACGCCGCTTCTGATCTTCGCGGGCATACCGAGCGCGGTTGCGGTCGCGACGGGGGCGAACCCGCTCATCGCGTCCTCGATAACAGGCACCATCGCGCAGGCGCGCCGCAAGAACCTCGACACGAAGCTCGGCCTCTATCTGCTCGGCGGCGGCGCGGTGGGGGCGTTTTGGGGTGTGCTCATCATCCGCTATCTGCGCCAGATCGGGCAGGTGGACCTGTTCGTTTCGCTGCTCTATGTGGTGTTCATGGGGGCGGTCGGCTCGATCATGCTGGTGGAGAGCCTGCGCGCGCTGCGCAAGGTGAGGCGCGGGCAGCCAGCCGCAAAGCGCACGGGACGGCATGGCTGGATGCACGGCTTGCCATTCAAGACGCGCTTTCCGGCATCGAAACTCTATATCAGCGCCATCCCGCCGGTGGTGGCCGGCGTGCTCGTGGGCGTAATGTCGGGCGTGATGGGCGTCGGCGGCGGCTTCATCCTCGTGCCGATCCTCATCTATCTGCTGCATGTCCCGACGAATGTCGCGGTCGGCACCTCGCTGTTCCAGATCATCTTCGTAAGCGCCATCACGACGGTGTTTCAGGCAGCGATGAACCAGACGGTCGATATTGCGCTCGCACTCCTGCTGATGCTGGGCGGCGCATTCGGCGCACAAATTGGAGCGGCGGCGGGGCAGAAGCTTCGCGCGGAGGAACTGCGGCTGCTGCTCGCGCTGCTCGTGCTGGCGGTTGGCCTGAGACTAGGCGTCGACCTCGTCCTGCCGGGCGAAATTTTCAGCGTCAGGAGCGCCGGGTTCTGACATGTTTTCCGGAGTCGCCGCCATCGCCCGAAAGCAGACACCGGCCATTGTTGCGGCCGCACTCGCGCTGATCGCGTTCAGCGGCAGCGCTTCAGCGTCGGCAAACATCATCGAGGCGGGCGCCGCTCAGAACCAGTTCTACATCGAGCCCAGCTATGACGGCACGAGCATCGTGCTGTTCGGTGCGGTGGACCGCGACCGCCTTAAGGGTGAGCCGTTCGACATTGCGGTGACGCTTCGCGGCCCGGTCCAGCCCGTCGTCGTCTGGAAGAAGGATCGCCGCGCCGGATTGTGGGTGAACTCGCAGCGCCTGATCTTCGACGGCGTGCCGAATTATTTCGCCGTCCTTTCCACCCGCCCGCTCGACGATATCGCGCCGCTCGCCGAACGCGACAAATACGAACTCGGCATCGACGTGTTGAGCCTGCCGATCCGCGACGAGCAGAAGAACGCGCCGTCGAAGCTAGACCGGTCGGAGTTCGAGGCGGCGCTCGTGCGGCAGAAGAAAGCGGCGCGGCTGTTCTTGGAAGAAGCGCGCGCGATCGACTTCTTCGGCGTGAGCCTGTTCCGCACCAAAACCTTCCTGCCAGCCGCGGCCGGGCCAGGGCTTTATGTGGCGCATTTCTATGTGCTGCAGGGCGGCAAGGTCATCGGCGACGCGACCGCGCGCATACGGCTGCGCAAGATCGGCATCGAGGCGCGGCTTTCGTCCACAGCCTCTGAACATCCGTGGCTTTACGGGGTCATCGCGGTGGCGCTCGCTGCGGTCGTGGGCGGCGCAACGTCGTTTCTGACGCGGCGGACATGAAAAATCCCGGAAGCGCTGGCGCTCCCGGGATGGCATGCCCCCATGCATTCCAAAATTTCAGGCCGCGCGATCTTCCATGAGCTGCGGCGACGCCACCGGATTCACGCGCTCGTGCGCGATGAACCAGACGTAAAGGCCGCCCTGCCCGAGCAGCGGATCGAAAGCGGTATTCAGCACGTTGTTACCAGCGGAGTAATCGCCGAGCGACGGCAGCACCATGCGCATGCCGTTCGAGACGAAGCACCGTCCGCGCACCAGATGGCCGTATTGCGAGACCTGCGCCACAGGATGCAGGCCGCCCGCGATCTCGTTCGCGATGGGCGCGCGCACCGGCTCGCCGCGAAACTTGACGCCGCCCAGCACGAGTTGCGGCACGAGCGTGCCGCCGACGTCGGGCGTTTCGGTGAGGTCGTTCGTCACCCAATACCAGTCGCGGCCCTCCATCATGTCCTGAAGCCAGTCGCGCTGATGATGGGCGAGCGCGCAGGACGAGTGAACCGCGAAGCTGTTGCCGAGCGCCACGACGCGAAGCGGGTCGTAGCGGTCGATCGCGTCTTCGAGCTTTTCGAAGGCGGATGTCTGATCGTAGGGCGGGAGAACGACGTCTTCGCCCTCAAGATACGAACACTGGGACAATTTGAGGTCTGCGACGATGAGCGTATTTTCCGCAGGCCAGTAAAGGGCACCAGACGGGTCGGCGACGAAAGATTTGCCGCCGAGAAGAATTCGCGAAGCGCCTGAATCGTGAAGTAACGCGGTTGCGTCGCGCGCAAGCGTTGCAGCAAGCATTCCTTTTAGCCCTCAGCAGGCCGGCGATAAACTCAAGCCGGAAACCCACACGCGCCGTCCGGAAATACGCCACACAACGGACATGCATTGACTGTGAAACAAGGTGGAAGATGACTGATTCGTGAGCGTTATGTTACAAAAAAATTACTTCGCTTCACTTTCGGTCAATCGTGGCGAAATCTTGACCTATGTTGCCTCTTTGCCACGATGCTGCCATCAAGTCGACGGAGGCGCTCAAGCCGCCTTCGTGCTCTGCGCGGTGCGCATGAAATAGGGCAGCAACCGGAACCGCGCATAGGGCAGATAATGCTGGTTCTGGATCAGCCCCTCGAACTGCGTGAGGCGTTCCAGCACGCCATGGAGATGCGCCGCTTCGGGGCCGGAGTTTGCTCCGCACAGCGCACGCACCACCGCCTTCTTGTGATCCGGCTGCTGGTTTTTCAGATAGATCTTGGTGTCGAGCGCACCGGACAAATCGGGCGGCAGATCGCCCGGATATTGCGTGCCGATAGCGATGCCTGCGCCGAACGCCCTGCCCTCGCGCGCGAGGCTTTCGAGATGCGACGAGTTCGCGACGCGCCACGCCTCGTCCACCACCAGAAGCCGCGTCAGCTTCCTCGGCTGCACGCGGCGCAGAAGCACGCCATGCAGGCGGATAATGATGAGTTCGGCGAGCGCGGCCTTGATCTCGTCGGTCGGCAGCGCGAACAGCGACAGCACCAGCCGCTCGTCGAGCATCGCCTCGAACGGCACCGGCAGTTCGTCCGACTTCGGGAACAGCCCCAGTTCGAACAGCGGCGCGATGCGGTCGAGAAGGCTGATCGCCTGCGGGTTCTTCGCCTCCTTCTGTTCTTCGAGGATCGCCACAACGTCGTCGAAGCTCGGCGGGCGGATAGACTCGGCCTCGACCCAGCGCTGCGGATTGATGCCGCGCCGCTCGAAAGCTTCCTTCATCGCGTCGCGCAGGACGGCCGTTTGCCGGTCGCCCAGGCCGAAGACGCGCTTCAGCACGCCCGTGATGGTGAAGATGTGCTCGATGGGCTGCGCCAACCCGTCATCGCTGGGCGACGGCATGAGCGGGTTAAACGGGATGCCGAAGCGGCGCACGTCGTGCACCTTCAGCCCGATGGCCTGCACGAAGCTGCGTTCGGAGTAGTCGTTCTTGAAGTCGAAGATGCAGATCGGGTAGCCGAGGCTCGCCACGCCGTCGATCAGCACGTTCAGCGTCTGCGTCTTGCCGGAGCCCGGATCGCCCGTGACGAGGATGCCAAAGTTCAGAAGCTTCGCCTCGGTCTCGAACGGCGCCCAGTGGATCGGGCCGCCATCCTCATGCGCGCCGAGCATGACGGCGGGCGCGGAAGGCTGACGGCGGCGCGGCACGGGCGGAGGCGGCGGAGGCGCAGCTTCCTTCGGCGCAGCCTTTTCCTTCTCGGCGGCGGACTCGTCCTCATCTTCGGCGGGCGCGCCCACATAGGGAAACTGCACAATGTCCCAAAGCGAAATCGCCTTCGTCAGCGGGCGTGACTCCCGCTGCCAGTCCTCGAAGCCCGGCAGATCCTTGCACATGCGGAAGAAGTGGCGCGCGGAATCGAGGCGCTCCCAGCACAGCATTTCGAACTGAGGCACCACAATGCCCTGCATGTCGTCGGCTTCTCGCAAAAGCGGCGCGATGAAACGGCCGGTCTTCGGCAGGCGTCCGCCGCGCGGTCGCACGATGACCGGACGCGCGCCGTTGACGCTGCGCAGAAAATTGCGGATTTCCTCGGCCAGCGGCGCGCCGCGTCCCTCGTTGCACAGCGCGATCTCGCGGCGCTCCACGCTCTGCCCGTCCTTCTGGAAATCGGCCTCGATAACGACGGTGCCAGTCCGCCCGCGAACGCTGCGCCGCGTCTTGATGGCATTGACACCCTCGATCTCGGGCGCGCAGGCCTGCACGGCCCATTCGAGGATTTCCGCCTGCTGAAGGCCGTTGCCGACCGATGGCTGAACCACGCGCGAGGTGAGTTCCCCGTGCCACTTGTCGTCGAAATTGATCGCGGGCGCGGCGGGTGCGAGCACGACCGGCGTTTCCAGGATAGGCGAGGGCGGCGGCGGCATGTCGTCGATATCGGGAACGCGCCCGATCTGGAGATAGACGCGGCGGAATTGCTGGATGAGTTCGAAGACGTAGCGCGGCGTTTGCGCGCCGAGTTCATCGATCATCCAAGCCGGGAACGGATAGAGCGGCTCGGCCGGATCGATCTTCGCGCCCGTGCGGGCAAAAAGCTCGCTGAGCCGACGGCGGAGCATCGACTCGGCCTGACGGCGGCCGAGCGGCTTCAGGCGCACGGGCATCGCGCCGAAACGCTCCAGCCGGTCGCGGATCGAGCCATCGATGCCGTCCGCGATGGTGTCGTAAAGCGCAGGCAGCACGGCATAGGCGACGGCGAGCGGCGGCAGCGTCTCGGCCAGGAGAGCGCCCCGGCTGAAGAGATGGCGCAGACGCTGCTCCCACCCGGCCACGCGGCTCTGTTCGAGCTGGTCGAATGCAAGGAACAGCGTGCCGCCCGTGGCGCCGATGACATTCACGAGCGCATCGATGTGGCCGCGCGGAACGTAGTCCTCGACGCCTTGCATGAGGCGCACGCCGCCGACGCTGACATTCAACGGCTGACCGCGCAGATAGGCGAAGGACTCGTCGTCGCCCGCAGCCGCGCCGAGCAGCGCCGTCACGAAGGCTTCGGACGGAACCGGCAGATGCGACTCGCGCTGAAGCGCGGCGCGGATCGAAACGATGAGCGGGCGCAGGTCGAAATCGCGGATGTCGCCGTGTTCGTCGAGCACCTCGCGGCAGAATTGGGTCACGAGCGCCGGGTCGCCGCGCTGAAGGAGCGACGCGGCAAGGCGCGTCAGCGGCGACGGCGCGCCCGCATCCACGAGATAGCGCTCCGACAGGCGCGAGACGATGGCGCGGAGCAGCCACGCGTCCAGATCCTTCTCCGAGACGAGATCCACCATCGGGAACAGCGCCGCGTAGACCCCGCCCTTCTGGTGCATGCGGCGGATGGCGGTGAGAAGCGTATGCGTCTTGCCGGTGCCGGTCGCGCCCTTGATGAGCATCACGCGCGAGGCCGGGTCCGGGTTCTGCGCGCGCGCCTGCGCGACAATGGACGAGAGGCCGGTGTCCGCATCGGTCTCGATTTCAGCCACGTCCAGCCGCTCTTCGTCCGCCGCTCCGGCGAGCGAAGCTACAGCGCTGAAAACGCGGTCGAATTCGGGGCTTTCGAAAGCCTTGAGGCGGAGGTCCATGATTGTCGCGTTACATCCATTGATTGACGATGAAGTGGCGTTCGTCGCGTCCAAGACGCAGGCGGGAGCGTTCCTTCAGGCTTGGGTCAAGGGGGCCGGCGATGTCGTAGCGTTCGAGGTCGAGGAGTCCCTCGCGCGCGGCCTCGGCGAGATGTTGCTTGAATTCGTCGAGCGTGCCAAGCGCGAGACCGGCGGCGAGCCCGGCGTCGTAAACCTGTGCGATGGCAACGCGGCCGGTATAAGGCCGGGTTTCAAGGTGCAGGGCGAGCTTCCTGACCGAGTCGGCGAATCCGTCCAAGCGAAATGCCCCCTTCGTCTCGGCCGCCCCATTGTCTCCCGCTTTCAGCGCGCCTCGGATAAGCGTTGCGCTGAGTTCGGCGAGCGTCCCCGCCGGGCCTTTGAAGGCGCACGACAGGAGGGCGGCATCGGCTTCGAGCACTGTACCCGAGTCGAGGCCGGCGAAGGCGAGATAGATGCGGCGGCTCATCGGATCGAAGGAAAAGGACCGCTGAGGCCGCAGGAGGTGGATCGTGAAACGGTCGCCCAGCGCGAGGAGAATCTGGCGCAGAAGCTCACAACGAACCTCGCCGCGCGATGGCGACACGGTGCGCATTTCGAGGCCGTAGAGTGTACGAAGGGCCACAGCGCCAAGGTCGGCGCGCGCGCGGAGGCCCTTTGCAGCTTCGGCGGCGCCGAGCGCCTTGAGCGCGAGAGCGCGTCTCGTTTCCGGCCAGGTCGCTGATGTGGGCTGGGCAGCGCGCAACACGCCGCTGTCTTCGGCGACGAGCCGCGCCTCGATGGCATCAATCAGTGCGGGTTCGGCGAGGGAAAATTCGGCCAGCGCATCGAGCGCCTCAGCCTGCGGGCAGCCATCGCGGCGCGAAGCGACATAGCCCGCCACAACTTCGACCGGCAAGATCGGTCGGAGGCATCTCGGATTCGCCTGCGGCGGCAGTCGCGCGTCATTTCCCTTTATCGTCATAACGTGCGGCCCGCGTCGTTTGCGAAATCGTCCTCCGATACTCAACCCTTTGTTCAGATTAACTGATTCGTAACGATTAGGGAAGCCCGCACATGCTCTCGGCGGCGTTTGCGCACGCTCTTTTGTCTTACGCCGGGAACGGTCGGGCGAGACGGCTCACGCCATGCTCGGTTTTCTCCCAATGGAACGGCGCGTGGAAAAGCTGCCACAGGGCGCGATAGGCCGCCGCCGACACGAACAGCCAGTAGACAGGTATGAACATGACATGCAGCATGAGATGTCTGTGCCGCGTGCCTGCAACGGCGAACGCCGAGAGCGCGATGTTCGCCGCATAGCCGCCGACGAAGTTCACTGCGGCGATCCAGAGCAGCAGGTTTTCCATCGCACCTTCCCCGGCAAACAGCCTTCCCTGAAGCACCTCGTAAAGCATCAGGATGTAAAACACGGGATGCGCCAGCGCCGAAACGATGATCCCCGCGAAATAGGCATGGAACGAGAGAAACCCCGCGACACCAAGCTCGGACATCGCTTCGCGCGGCCGACGCATGTGCACGCCGAAGGTCTGCATCCAGCCCTTGAGCCAGCGCGTGCGCTGCTTGAGCCACGGCATCGGACGGCAGCAGGCCTCCTCCCACGTGGTGGATTCGAGCGTGCCCGTGCGATAGCCCGCCCGCGCGAGCCGCATGCCGAGATCCGCATCCTCGGTCACGTTGTACGGATCCCACGCGCCGATCTCGCGAAGCGCAGCCGCGCGGAAGTGGTTCGACGTGCCGCCGAGCGGCAGCGGCAGGCGGAAGCGCGCGAGCAGCGGCAGAAGTCCCCGGAAAAGGGTCGCATATTCGATGGTGAACTGGCGCGACAGCCAGTTTTCCCGCGCGTTGTAATAGTCGAGGCGCGCCTGCAGGCAGACAAGATCGGCGGGCGCTTGCGCGAAGACGGTCGCCGCCTTGCGAAGCTGGTCCGGCTCGGGGCGGTCCTCCGCATCATAAATCACGACAAATTCGCCGGACGCGAAATGCAGCGCGTAGTTCAGGGCCTTCGGCTTCGTGCGCGGCTCGCGGTCGGGAACGACGACGAGATCGACATTGCCAGGAAAGGCCAGCTTCTGGGCGGCTTCGATGGTGTCGCGGTCCGACGCTTCGAGCACAATCTTGATGTCGAGCTTGGCGGCGGGGTAGTCGATGCTCGCGAGGGCATGCGCCAGATGCGGCAGGATCGCCGTTTCCCGGTAGAGCGGCACGAGCACCGTGTAACGGGGGAGTTCGGCATCGCCGAGAAGGCGCGCCTCCTTGGCCTTCGGGCGCGGCAGGGCGATGTTGACCGCGGCGGCGGCCCTGAGCGCGATGGTGAGCAGGAAGAAGATCGACAGCATCGCCGAGGCGAGCGTCAGCGTTTCGGCGGGCGCGAACGCGACTGCGCCGAGCACAAGCCCCACCGCCACCGTCGCGAAATAGAGCTGCCACGCGGCGAGGCCCGCCTTCGCGCTCCAGTCTGGCCGCGCCATGAGAAGCCCGCGTACGGCCGTTTCGACCATGGCGCTGCCATGCGAGCGCGTGACCGCATCGATCAAGCCCTGACGCGTCATCAGCATGACGCGCTCGCGCTTCGCCCCAAGGCGCTGGGCGAGAGCCGCAAGCGCGGTCGGCGAGTACGTCTCACCGTTGACGGCGATCATTCGGCCTGCCCTGGCCGAAAGGCGAACGGGGGTATCGAAAAGCCGCCATGCCTCGTCGGGCGCTTCGGGCAAACGCGTCGCTTCACCGGCTGCGGGCTCCGAGAGGTCCAGCGAGCGGGAAAGCCGCGCCGTCAGATCGGAAGCCCTGATCGCGCCTTGCGCCACAGCCGCCTGCACAAGGCTGACGCGGGCGCGGGCGGCGTCGTTTTCAAGTCTGCGGATTTGGTCGGGGGAAGCGCCGAGGTCGACGAGAAAATCGCGCTCGATGTCGATGACGGCGGCATCGGAATTCGTCCGGGTGCCGCTGCTGCCGCTTGCATGCCCAATTTCGGAAGGGGTATGCTTCCACTCGTACGGGACGAAGGCGTGTGGCGCGAGGTCCATTTTTTCACTTTACGCAAAACTCATACTACTGAATGAAGAAGAACTGTCTCGCCATCGCCCTGTCCACGAACCGAAGGTTGCGGCCGATGATTACTTCCAGACTGTTGCCGTCGCGTCGGGCTTTCGGCCTTCTCGCGGTGTTTTTTTGCGTCGTTTTTGCGGTGACGGTGCTGGCTGCCGAGGGCAATCCCGAAGCGACCGACAAGGCCGATAACGCGCAGAAGCTGCGCGATATCCAGGTCGGCCCGAAGCCCGACTGGTCGTGGCTGCCGCAGCTCCGCGTGCTGACGGAGGCCGACTATCCGCCGTTCAACTATTATGACGAGGAAGGCCGCCTCATCGGCTTCAACATCGACCTCGCCCGCGCCATCTGCCGCGAGCTTTCCATCGACTGCGACATATCGGCCGCCGAATGGTCGACGCTGGTACCATCGCTCAAGGCGAACGAAGCGGACGCCGTGATCGCGTCCATGGCCATCAATGGCAAGACGATCGCCGATGTGGATTTCACCAACCGCTATTACATGACGCCCGCGCGCTTCGTCGGCAGAACCGGCGCCCTGTTCCGCGAAGTTTCGGTCGAGGCGCTCAAGGGCGAGAAGGTCGCGGTCGTCAGGGGCTCCGCGCATGAGGCGTTCCTGCGAGACTTCTTCGACGGCGCGAAGATCATGTCCTTCGACACCGCCGCCGACGCGCGGGGCGCGCTGAAAGCGGGCGATGTGGACTTGCTCTTCGGCGACGGCATTTCGCTCATGTTCTGGATTCAAGGCACGGACGCGAACCGCTGCTGCGAGTTCAAGGGCGGCGGCTACACCGAGGCGCGCTATTTCGGCGACGGCATCGGCATCGCGGTGAAGAAGGGCAACACGCGCCTTCGCGAGGTGCTGGATTATGCGCTCGCCCGCGTCAAGGCATCCGGCCGCTATGAAGAATTGATGCTGCGCTATTTCCCGCTGCCGCTTTATTGAGCTTGATCCGCAAAAGTGGACGCCGGTTTTGCGATAAGATCATGCTCATAGAAACTCAGATATTCTAGCAAAAGCGATGACGCTTTAGCGCGGAGCCGCCGACGCTCTCTTGAGTTCTGTGTTTGAACTGCACCAATCCAACTCACTTTTGAAAGCGGGAGGACAGCATGGAACTCGACGGAAAAATCGCCATCGTCACCGGGGCTGCGGGCGGCATCGGCTTGGCAATCGCGAAACGCTACGTGGACGCGGGGGCGCGCGTCGCCATCGCGGATGTGCGGCTCGACGCGGCGGAGCAGGCGGCGCGCTCGCTCGGCGGGCCGGACAAGGCGATTGCGCTCGAAATGGACGTGACGAGCGAGGACGCCGTGAATGCGGGCGTCGCCAAGACGGTCGAGACCTTCGGCACGGTCGACATCCTCGTGTCGAACGCGGGCGTGCAGATCGTGCATCCGGTGGAGGATTTCCCCTACGCCGACTGGAAAAAGATGCTCGCGATCCACCTCGACGGCGCGTTCCTCACCTCGAAGGCGTGCCTGCCGCACATGTACAAGCAGAATTCCGGCACGATCATTTTCATGGGCTCGGTGCACTCGAAGGCGCCGTCAGCGCTGAAATCGGCCTATGTCACGGCGAAGCACGGACTTCAGGGGCTGGCGCGCGTGATTGCGATGGAAGGCGCGGGCCATGGCGTGCGCACCAACGTCATCTGTCCGGGCTTCGTGAAGACGCCGCTCGTCGAAAAGCAGATCCCCGAGCAGGCCGCGCGCCTCAACATCTCCGAGAAGGAGGTCGTCGAGCGCATCATGCTCGGCCAGACGGTGGACAAGGAATTCACCACCATGGAGGACGTGGCCGAGGTGGCGCTGTTCTTCGCGGCCTTCCCGACCAACGCGCTAACCGGCCAGTCGCTCGTCGTCAGCCACGGCTGGTTCATGAATTGAGCGGCCGCGGCGGCGCGTGCCGCCGCATCTCCCGCTACTGCCGTTCGTTCAGCGTGGCCTTGCCAGCGTTCGCCTTGACATGGGCAACGATGGCCTCGGTCGGCCAGCACGTCAGAGGCATCCCCGCCCGCTTCTGATACGCGCCCACGGCCGCGCGCGTGCGTCCGCCCGCCTTGCCGTCCACAGTGTCCGCGTAGAGGCCGAGGCCCGTCAGCCGCTTCTGCAGAAATTCCACATCGGAAGTGTGAACCTGCCGGATCCGCTCCCACGCCTTTGCAAACGGCCCCTGCCCCCGAATGCGGTCGGCGAGGTGAGCGACATACAGCGCATAGAGGTCGCTCTTGTTGTATTCGCGGATCACCTGAAAATTCTGCGTAGTGAGAAAGGCAGGCCCGTAAATGCCCGCGGGCTGGAGCAGCGACACCTCAACCCCGCGCAGCGCGTCGGGGAAACGCTCGCCCTTGAGCGGGCGCACGCCGAGGCGCTCCCATTCCGCGACGGGCTTCCTCACGTCGAGATAGCCGAGGCTGCAATCGACGCCGTCCGGCGCGCGCACCTCAAAGCCCCACGGCTCCTTCGCGTTCCAGCCGATGGCGTGCAGGTTGCGCGCCAGCGCCGTCAGCGCGTCCGGCACCTTGGTCCAGATGTCGAGCTTCCGTCCGTCCGGTTCGACCGCGTATTTCAGATAATCGGTCGGCATGAACTGCACGAGGCCGAACGCCCCTGCCCACGATGTCTTGAAATTCTCCGGCGTAACCGCGCCGATCTGCACCATCTTCAGCGCGTCGATGAATTGCTTCTGGAACAGCTCCGCGCGCCGCCCGATGTAAGCCTGCGTGGCGAGCACGCGAAGGCCGCTATAGCCGTCGTGCTGCGTACCGAACGCCGTCTCGCGGCCCCACAGGCCGAGCATGATATACGGATCGACGGCGTAGCGGCTTTTCAGGTCGGCCAGCGTCTTCTCGTGGCGCGCGGCAAGGTCGCGGCCTTTGACGAGCAGGTTCGCCATCTGTTTCTCGGAAACATACTGCTCGGGCGTGCGCACGAACTCAGGCTGCTCGCCCTGCGACTTGCGATTGCCGATGTCGAGATCGGGGAGGCTGAAATCCGCCGTCAACGGGCGCGTGGTGCGGTCGTAGACCTCGGGCTTCACGCCCGCGTCGATCGCCGACTGCCGGAACGACGCGATCCATGCGCGAAAACCGTCCTGTGTCGCTTCGGCGGCGCGCACCGGGAGCGCGACCGATACGGCTAAAAGGACGCAGAGCAATCCGCCGCAAAACGCGAAGAGAGAGGATATTTTGTGCGGTCTCCGATGTATCATCTTTTGTACCTCGTGGAACATGCGGCGAAACCGAGCTTTCCGCTCTGGTCGCCGACCCGTCTCGTCGGGGTTGATCGGGATCGCGCATCCCAACGGGGGCGCGGCGGGCGGATCATTCTGCCATCCCGGAAGTTGGGCCATCATAGGAGGGACAATCTCAGCGGGTAAATTTTGTCTTTTTATGGTCAACGCCGATTTCTGGAAGGTTTACCTTGTCAGTAGCCCACATCAACAAGATCGCGACCGCAGTCCCGCCCCATCAGGTTCACAAGGCTTTCATCGAATTTCAGCGGCAGATACTGACGGATCCACGCAAGCGCTCGATTTTTGACCGACTTGTACAAATGGGGCAGATCGAAAAGCGCTTTTCGTGCGTGGTGCCCTCCGAAGATCACCTTGGCGCGTCGATCAACGGCGAGGTTTTCTACGCTCCCGGCAATTTCCCGAGCACCGGGCAGCGCATGCGTCAATACGAGATCGAAGCGCCCATCCTTGCCGAGCGCGCGGTGGCGCAGCTCGAACTCGGCGCGGCAAAGGACGAGATCACCCATCTCATCGTGACATCCTGCACCGGCTTTTCCGCGCCCGGCGTCGACCTCGAACTCGTCAGCCGTCTAGGCCTCAACCCTGGCGTTGAGCGCACCATCGTCGGGTTCATGGGCTGCTATGCGGCCATCAACGCGCTGAAACTCGCGCACCACATCGTGCGCTCGGAACCATCCGCGAAGGTGCTTGTCGTCAGCATCGAGCTATGCACGCTGCATTTCCAGGAGACGCAGGAGCTTGAGGAGATGATGCCTTTTCTCCTGTTCGCGGACGGCGCGGCGGCGGCGCTCATCAGCGGCGAACAGAAGGGCCTGTCGATGGAGCGCTTCTACGCGACGGTGATGCCGGAAGCGGCGGATCAGATGGCGTGGCACATCCGCGATTTCGGTTTCGACATGGTGCTCTCGACGCGCATCCCGGCATCCGTCGGCGAGGCGATCAACCGCGCCGCCGAGGCGATCCTCAACGGCTGGACGACGAAGGACATCGAGCTTTGGGCCGTGCATCCCGGCGGCCGCGCCATTCTCGACGCGGTAGAAGGCGCGTTCCGCCTGCCGATCGACGCGCTGGCGGCATCGCGACAAACCCTGAAAGACTTCGGCAACATGTCATCCGCCACAGTGCTGTTCGTGCTGAAGTCCGTGCTTGAGAACGCGCGCTCGGGCGCCAAAGGATGCGCGATGTCGTTCGGACCGGGGCTGACGGCGGAGACGATGCTGTTCAAGGCGGTGTAGATTCGATGCCCGATTTCTCGAAGCGGGACACGACGCCGGAAATGATGGACCATGAGGAGGTGCCGTACGAGGAACATCGAGCGGTCCTCCGGCAACTGACGCGCGCCAATGAGTTGTCTCTTGCCTATCGCCCGACGCTTGCCTTTTTCCGGCGGCTCAAGCGGGATGGCCGCTGGCCGAAAGACCGACCGCTCGTCGTGGTAGACGCCGCCAGCGGTTATGGCGACATGTCGCGAAAAGTTGATCGCTGGGCGCAAGAAAACGGCGTCGAGGCCCGCTTCATCGGGGTAGACATGAACCCGAGGGCTGCGCGGTCTGCCGCCGAAGCCACGCCGCCGGGCCGGCCGATCACATGGCTCACGGCAAATTTGTTCGACTTTCGCGCCGATTTCGATGTCGATATCGTCATGTCTTCGTTGTTCACCCATCATCTGCCGGGACCGGAACTCGTGCGTTTCATTCGCTGGATGGAGGATACGGCGCGCATCGGCTGGATCATCAACGATCTGGAGCGCCATCCGCTGCCCTATTATTTTCTCAAGGCTGCGTTCTTCGCGACGCGGCAGCATCGCTTCATGCGCCATGACGGCCCCGTTTCGGTTGCAAGCGCCTTCAAGCGCGAGGACTGGCAAAGGCTGCTCGCCGAAGCGGGGCTCGCGCCCGGCGCGGCGAGCATCGAGGCATGGACGCCGTTCAGGCTCTGCGTGACGCGGGTCAAGGGCGCGGCGGCATGAATTACGATGCTGCGGTGATCGGAGGGGGCCCGGCCGGTGCTGCCCTTGCCACTCATCTTGCGCGGGCGGGGCGCAGCGTCGTCGTGTTCGAGAAGGAGGCCGTCGCCCACGACAAGGTTTGCGGCGAATTCCTGAGTCACGAGGGCGTCGGTTATTTGGAGTCGCTGGGCCTTCCGGTGGACGAACTGGGGGCGCTGACACTCAGCCACGTGCGTCTTGCGGGGACGGGCGAACCGGTGACGGCGCCGCTGCCCTTCGAGGCGCGAAGCCTATCCCGGCGCGTGCTCGACGAGGCGCTGCTGCGGCTCGCGTCAAGCGCGGGCGCGGAAATCCGGCGCGGGGTGCGTGTCAAAAGCGTGACCGGCACGATGAACGGCTTCGCCTTTCTGCCAGAACGCGGCAGCGAGGTGTTCGCAAACGCCGCGTTCCTCGCCAGCGGCAAGCACGACATCAAGGATTTCAAGCGCGAGCGCGGCGCGCACCCGGAGTGCCTCGCCTTCAAGACGTACTGGCGGCTTCAGCCCGAGGAAGCGGCCGCGCTATCCGCCCATATCGAGCTGATCCTGTTTCGCGGTGGTTATGCGGGCCTTCAGCCGGTCGAGGGTGGCCGCGCCAATTTGTGTCTCATCGTGCGCAAGGACGTCTACGCGGACCGCTACGGCTCATGGGAGGCGGTGCTCGACGCGCTTCGGCACGAGGCGCCGCACGCGGGACGCAGGCTTTCCGGCGCGGAGTGCCTCACCGAGAGGCCGCTCGCCATCGCGGGGCTGCCCTATGGCTTCCTCGCCCGGTCGAACGGCTGGCTCTGGCGCATCGGCGATCAGGCGGCCGTTATTCCGTCGTTTTCGGGCGACGGCATGTCGATTGCGTTGCACACGGCACATCGCGCGGCGGGCATCTACCTTTCCGGCGAAGGCGCGGATGTGTTCCAGGCGGCGCTTGCCCGCGATCTGTCCGCGCAGATTCGCCGCGCCACGGCTTTGTCGCGCCTGCTCGTCAGCCCGATGGGACAGAAGCTCGCGATGAACGCCGCCTACATGCTTCCGCGGATGCTGTCGTTCGGCGCGGACTGGACGCGTATTCCGCCGCGCGCACTGGACCGAGCCGCCTTGTAGTTCCTCGCGGCGATAGCCCGGCGGCGCAGAGCGGGCGAGCGCATTATTAAGTCTGTTCAAAACGAAGCGGCATCGGCGGCCGCCATAGTCTTTCGCTGTATTGCGTTTTATAGATGATGGATCGTATCGACGAAACCGATCCGTTCAAGGGTGTCGCGATGATTCCGACCTTCGAAACGCCCCGCCTCATACTTCGTCCGACCAGGCTGGAAGATGCCGACGCAACGCAGGCACTCTTTCCGCATTGGGAAATCGTGCGTTTTCTGAGCGATCGCGTGCCGTGGCCCTATCCAGATGACGGGGCGCTCTCCTATTATCGAGACTTCGTGCTCCCGGCCATGGAAGCTGGCAAGCTGTGGGGCTGGACGATCTGGCTCAAGGGCGGCCCCGATCACCACATCGGCAGCATCGAATTGCGGGATCTGAACGGTGACAATCGCGGCTTCTGGCTTGGGCTTCCGTGGCATGGACGGGGCATCATGACCGAAGCCTGCGAGCCGGTGACAGACTACTGGTTCAACACGCTCGGCCGCGAAACGCTGAGGGTCGCGAAGGCCCCGGATAACACGGCTTCCCGCCGCGTCACCGAAAAGCAGGGCGCGCGCCTCATCGCCATCGAACAACGCAGCTATGTAGGCGGAGTCTGCGCGTCCGAAATCTGGGAACTCACGCGCGAGGACTGGAACGCCTTTCGCGCGGCGACCCGAAGCGTGTAGGAGAAAGGCGCTTAGTCGCGGCGGGATCGGCCTCGCGGTTGACCGGATATCGAGCCTCGTTCCAGCCACCTCGTGGCACGTCTCGCCCGGCAAAGCTCAAGCCACGAATTCGGCGGCGATACCCCCCGCAAAAGGCTCGCTCGCATGCCCTCGCTCGCGTTTTGTGCATTGCGCCATAAGCCCACCTTATCGCAATTATTTTGCGTTTATTGACGTGTTTATTAATTGCGAAGAAAAATGATTGCTTTTATCCGGGATTGGCGGTTGAATCTGCCAAACGGAGGATAATCGATGACTGAAACAACACCCGGCTTTGCCACCCTTTCCATCCATGCTGGCGCGCAACCCGATCCCGCTACCGGCGCGCGCATTACCCCGATCTACCAGACCGCGTCTTATGTGTTCGACAACGCCGAACATGCCGCCGCGCTGTTCGGTTTGCAGGCGTTCGGCAACATCTACACACGCATCAACAACCCGACGCAGTCCGTGCTCGAAGCGCGCGTCGCAGCCCTCGAAGGCGGCACGGCAGCGCTCGCAGTCGCTTCGGGCCACGCCGCGCAGTTTCTGATTTTCCACGTGCTGCTTGAGCCGGGCGACGAGTTCATCGCCTCGCGCCAGCTTTATGGCGGTTCCATCAACCAGTTCAACCACTCCTTCAAGAAATTCGGCTGGAACGTGGTCTGGGCCGACGGCAACGACCCGGCGAGCTTTGAAGCCGCCGTCACGCCGAAGACGAAGGCCATTTTCATCGAATCCATCGCGAATCCCGGCGGCATCGTCCTCGATGTGCCCGCAATCGCGGCAGTGGCCAAGAAAGCCGGCGTGCCGCTCATCGTGGACAACACGCTCGCGACGCCCTACCTGTTCCGTCCGAAGGAGCATGGCGCGGACATCGTGGTGCATTCGCTCACGAAATTCCTCGGCGGTCAGGGTAACTCGATCGGCGGCGCCATCATCGACAGCGGCACATTCGATTGGCTGAAGAGCGGGCGCTATCCGGCGATCTCGCAGCCGAATCCGTCCTATCACGGCCTGAATATCGGCGAGACCTTCGGCAATTTCGCCTTCGCCATCGCGGCGCGCGTGCTCAGCCTCCGCGACCTCGGCCCCGCCATTTCGCCTTTCAACGCCTTCCTGATCCTGAACGGGCTCGAAACGCTGCCGCTTCGCATCGAGCGTCACGTGCAAAATGCGGTGAAGGTCGCCGAGTGGCTCGAAAAGCATCCGAAGGTCGCGTGGGTCAACTATGCGGGCCTGCCGGGCAACCGCTATCACGAGCTGGCCCAGCGCCTCACGCCCAAGGGTGCGGGTGCCGTGTTCACCTTCGGTCTGAAGGGCGGCTATGAGGCTGGCGTCAATCTCATCTCGAACGTGAAGCTGTTCTCGCTTCTCGCCAATATCGGCGACGTGCGCAGCCTCATCATTCACCCGGCTTCCACAACCCATGCGCAGCTCACGCCGGAGCAGCGCGAGTCGGCGGGCGCTGGCGACGACACAGTGCGTCTCTCCGTCGGCATCGAGGATGCGGCGGACATCATCGCCGACCTCGAACAGGCGCTTGCCTCTCAGTAAGCGTCGGGCGAAAGATCATCGCAAGGCCGGGGTTGGAGCCCCGGCCTTTTTACGTGCGCGCCAGCACATGAGGCGCAGAAGCCACCCGCGACGCCGGCCTCAATACTGACGCTCAAACAGCCGCAGATATCCCGGGTTGGCCCGAGCAAGGATGTTATCCTGAATGCTCGCATCGGAATCCCAACGATAGCGGAAAGGCAGATCCTCGTCGTAGGGATACTGGCTGTAATGGTATCTGCCGTAGCAGCCGCCCTGTGCGCACGGGCTGACGCGATAGCAGTTGTAGGCGCACCAGTTCGAGAACAGGTCGCCGCGCCCAGAGTAACGTCCGGTATCTGACACGCGGATCGTCTGCACCGGCGAAGCGGCGGGCGCATCGAACCTCGGCAGCGACTGGGCTTCGACCGCGAGAAACATCGACGCGGCGACGCAAAACAAAAATGACGCTCTCATGGCGTTCGATCCTGATTGGCGGTGTGCTTTAAAGCCAGATCGGCAAAATTGCACGCCGATCCATGGTCTCGAAGGAGATATGGCGGCGGCGCGCAGGCTACGTGGCAATGGACAATGGCAATGGACAGGGAGGCTCGCGCCTCCCCTTTTTGTATCGGCTAGAAGAAGAGGAAGCCGACGCCGAACAGGCCGCTGTTGCCGCCGCAGCCACAGCCGCAGCCACACGGGTTCACAACCTTGACGTAGGTCGTGGTGGTCGTACAGCAGCTTGTGGTCGTGACGACGCGCCTCTTGTAGCAGCCAACTTTCACGATGGCGCTGGAAGCAGAGGCGTCGACGCCGGTGGTTGCGAGCGGGAGCGCGGAAGCACTGCCGGAAGCGAGAGTCGCGGCCGTAAGGGCGGCGATAGCAACGACAAGTTTCTTCATCTTATCCTCAACAGGATTACACGTACACGCAGCGTCAAGGCTGCACTTCATCCTATGGCTTAGCGGATAACGGTTCTATTAAGCTGCACAATACAACCACAGTATCCGGATTAATATATAGCGTCGCGCTCGATGTTTTTTACTATTATATATTTTATGCGCTATTTCATAAAATATTTCGTCACGCAATACTCGGCCTAAACGATGAGTTATTTATTTATGCACTCGTAACTTTAATGAAACCCAATCGGTAACAAGGATATTTTCGGCGAGACGCCCGGAAAAGCTCCGGCGCGGGCATCGGGAACGGACGGATGTCCCGTGGTTTCGCCCGACAGTCGAACATACGGCCACAGTCAAGGGAGCGGGTTTGTCATGCGTATCAGAGGATCGATTTTCACAGGTGTCCTGCTCGGATTGGCAGCCGTGGCCGCACCGGCGTTCGCGGCCACCCCGGGCTCGGGCGTCTCGGCGACCACGGCCAGCGTCGCGGATGTCGCAACCCTCGTCAGAGGCGAGGGAGGCCGCGGAGGCGGCGGCGGCATGGGAGGCGGCGGCTTTCGCGGCGGCGGCGGCGGCTTCGGCGGAGGACCGGGCATGGGCGGCGGCGGTTTCCGCGGCGGTGGCGGCGGCTTTGGGGGCGGACCAGGCATACGTCCCGGTGGAGGCCCCGGCTTCGGCGGAGGCTCCGCGTTTCGAGGCGGCGGAATGGGCGGCGGCCCCCGGTTCAGCGGACCGGGAGTCGGTGGCCCGCGCTACGGTGGACCCGGTCGAGGACCAGCCATGCGAGGTCCGGGGTTCGCTGGCCCGCGCTACGGTGGACCCGGTCGAGGACCGGCCATGCGCGGCCCGGGGTTCGCTGGCCCGCGCTATGGTGGCGGTCCCCGTTGGGCTGGCCCCGGTCCGCGTTACAGCCGCAACTACGGACGGCGCGGCGGATATTGGCGGGGCGGCCGCTGGATCTGGTATGGCGCGCCGCTGGTCGGACTTGGCGTCTACGGCTATGGCAGCAGTTGCTACAACAACTGTCTCGCCGCCGGATATGGCCCGGCCTATTGCTCGACCTACGCGTCCGATTTTTGTTACTGACGTCGGAGTTTTCGAGTCGAAAAGAACACGCTGTCGAAGCCGATAAAAGCAAATCTTGAGAAAGGGCCGCCGTAACTGGCGGCCTTTTTTTTTGCGAACGCGGCACACTTCGCCACAAGTTACAATTTTTGACAGAATGTCTTTATGATCGCTGCTTTCCGCGATTATACTCTATCTTGTTGAGCTGCGGCGAGACGGGTTTGCCGCGCGCTTTTTCGCCCCGATTGAGGCATCTCCGGGCACAAAAGAGGGACTGCCATGACGTTGAAAGGAACTATGATCGCGGTGATCGCCGCCATTGGTCTATGCGCGGGCACCGCTTCCGCCGCAATGATCGACGCCGGCGCACAAAAAGCGATCTCGAAGAACGGAGTGAGCACGTTCACCCTGATTGCAGGACATGGACGCGGTGGAGGCGGCGGCGGTAACTTCGGCGGGGGCGGCGGCGGCTTTCGCGGCCACTTCGGCGGAGGCGGAGGCTTTCGCGGGGGGCATTTCGGCGGTGGATTTCGGTCGCACGGCGGCTCCGCGCCGATGTTCAGGGCGGCACCGTCCGGCAGGGCCTTCGGTGGCCATCCCGGCGGCTTCAAACCCCACGGACAGCGAAATTTCTCCGGCGTGCCGCACGCCAGGCCGTACGGCTTCGGGGGCCAGCCGGGTTTCGGAAAGCCGTATTACGGGGGCAAGCGCCCATTTGCGGGCGGCAAACATCCGTATCGCGCGGGGGGCTGGGGAAATCACCGTCGCCGCTACTGGCGTAATGGGCGCTGGTATTGGTATGGCGCGCCGTTGATCGGGTATGGCATCTACAGCACGTATGACAGCTGCTACTGGAGCTGCATCAACGACGGTTACGGCCCCGCCTATTGCACGAACTACGCCACGAATTTCTGCTACTGACGCAAATCGAAGAGGGCCGCTCAACGCGGCCCTTTTGCTTCTCAGACCTCGCCGGGGCGCGGCTTCAACATCCACCTGATAAGGATGCCCGCCCACACGACCCAGATCACCGTAATCACGAGATAGAACAGCAGGTGCCGCCAAAGCTCCGTGCCGGGTAGGCGTGCGAGCGCGATGGAGATGGTGAACAGGAAATAGAAGACGGATCCGAAAACAAAAACAATCACGCCGATCAGTTTTCTCAATCGCGGGTTCATGCCTTTTCCGTCCTGTCCCATTCGCATGTGCAAAAGCCAACCGCGTTGATAGTCGAGGCTTGTGGGCTGCGCAAATTTTCTTTTTAGCTCAAGGCCAAGCTGGGAGCGCACTCCTGTCCGGGGGGAGGGAGAAGCGCACCCGGTGGCTGACAGGCCGGCGTCCGCCGCGTTTCCTGCGACGGACGCCGTTTCGCAACTCAATTCCGGTGGCTCGATGAAAAAGTTGTTTTTTGTACCAGTTGGTATCGCTGCTTTTGCCATGATCGCGAGCGTGAGCTATTCCGCCGATCCATCCAAACCGAAGCCGGATGAGGTAAGCGCGGCGCAGAACGGCGACGCTTCGCAGACACAGCCAGCGAAGCTAGCGCAGGCCGAAAAGACCGCTCCCGCGAAGGCGGTTACGACGCCCGCCGCCGCCGTGAAGCCCGCTGTTTCTGAAAAGGCAGAGCCTGCGAAAGCCGCTCCCGCCGCGACTAAGGCCGAGGACAAGAAGGCGGCGGCGACCGCGAACACCGTCGCAAAGCCCGTCGAGACGAAAACTGCGACATCCGCCAAGCAGCCCGATGCGAAGTCTGCGGTGAAACCTGCCGATAAGCAGCATGAGGTGAAGGCGGCGGCGAAGGCCGAGGACAAGAAACCGGTCGCGACCGTGAACACCGTCGCAAAGCCTGCCGCCGCTGAGGCCAAGGATGCGAGGCCCGCACCCACGAGCGCAGCCGCCGCGAAGCCCGCCGTCGCGAAGAAGGCCACGGTCAAGAAGAAGTCGGCCAAGCGCTATGGCAAACACCACGCAAAGCGCCTCCACCGCAAGCATCGCCATCTTCATCGCTCGCACAAGCGTCATCACCGCAAGCACAATCACCGCAAATACAAGACACATCACGCTTCGAACGCCGCGCAACCAGCTACGGCGGCAGGCTCCGTCTAAATCGCTTCGTTGAATCTGGAGCAATTTGACGCTGAGAAGAGGGGCTCGCCAGATTTTGAGGGCGCGGCAAAGACGGCGGTTTTCCTTGGAGACGAACAGGAACAGGCGGGTTTTCCCATGTCGGGAAGACCCGCGTTCGCGCGTGAGGTCGCATCGCGTCAACGCGTGCAGTCGCCGCGTTACGTCGACCGGGCGCATGCGGACCATATCGGCGAACTGCCGCCGTTCAAGACGCTGGCGATTGGGCGTAAACCGCAAAACCGAACGCCAGTTTTGCGCCGCGATCACCGGCGCGTCGCTCTCGATTCCATCAAAAGCGACGCCCTGTTTCGCTCAAAAACGCTCTATGACCGCGCGTGCGGAATGAGCTTGTCGATCACCTTTGCCGAGCAGATCACGCCTGGAATACCCGCGCCCGGATGCGTGCCTGCGCCCGTTAGGAACAGGTTCTTGATCCCTTCCGCCTTGTTGTGGAAGCGGAAATAAGCAGACTGCGTAAAGTGCGGCGCGAGCGAGAAGCCCGCGCCCTCATGGCTGAGATAGCCGTGCTTGAAGTCGGGCGGCGTCATGACCATCTCGGCGCGGATCGTCTCGGACAGGCCCGGCAGGATCGTGCGTTCGAGGCCCGCTACGATGCGATCGCGCAGTTTCGGCCCCTCAACGCTCCAGTCGATGTTGCCCTTGAGGTTCGGCACCGGACACAGCGCATAGAACGCATCGCAGCCTTCCGGCGCAAAGGTCGGGTCGGTCGCGGTCGGACGGTGCACGTAAAGCGAGAAGTCGTCCGCAAGCACCTTCTTGTTGAAGATGTCGTCGAGCAGGCCCCTGTAGCGCTTGCCGAGCCAGATGGTGTGCCGCTGGACGTCCGGATATTGACGGTCCGTGCCGAAATAAAGAACGAAAAGCCCCATCGACAGCCGCGCCGTCTTGCGTTTGAGCTTCGCGGACAGGCCGATTTCGCTGTCGGGAATCATGTCGCCGAAGAGATGCATCGGGTCCACGTCCGACACCACGATATCGGCGGAGACCGTCTCGCCGTCCTTGAGGCGCACGCCCTTCGCGGTCCCGTTCTCGATCACGACCGAAGACACCGTCTCGCCGAGGCGAATGTCGACGCCCTCTTCTTCCATGAGCTTGCCCAACGCTGACACGATCGCGCCCGTGCCGCCTTCGGCGTAGAACACGCCCCATTTGCGTTCGAGATAGTGGATCAGGCCGTAAATGCTCGTCGTGTTGAACGGGCTACCGCCAACCAGCAGCGGCTGAATCGATAGCGCCTGCTGAAGCTTCGGGCTGTGGAAATATTTCGTCACGAAATCCCAGATCGTGCGGTAGCTGCCGAGCTGGACGAGGCGCGGGATCTGGCCAACCATCGTAAACGGATTGTGGAACGGCTGGTCCGCGAGGTTTGTGAAGCCCGCGTCGAAGAGCTGCTTCGAGTGTTCCAGCATGCGCAGATAGCCGTCGCCGTCGCGCGGATCGATGCGGTTCATCGCGGCGAGCGTCTCTTCGAGCGTGCCGCCGTAATCGAACGTGGAGCCGTCCTCATCAAAGAAGAAGCGATACCACGGCGTAAGCGGCTTAAGCGTGAGGTAGTCTTCGCTCTTCTTGCCGAACAGATCGAACAGCTCCTCGATGAGGAACGGCGCGGTAATCACCGTGGGCCCGGCGTCGTGCTTGAAACCGTCCTTTTCGAACACCTGCGCGCGCCCGCCGAGCATGCGACCACGGTCGATCAGCGTCACGCGATAGCCCTTGGCCGCGAGACGGAGCGCCGCCGCGATGCCGCCGAATCCTGCGCCGACGACGAGAGCGGTTTCGGCGCTTCCAGCGCGTGAGCGTGCAGGCGCTTCAGTGTTCGCGACGATCTGATCCATGGCTTTTCCCTATATGGTCTTACGGTTCGACGCCTTCGACGATGACGATCTCGCCCTCGGAAAAACCGGCGCGATGTGCGCGGGCGGCCTGATATTCCAGCGAGTTGTAGCAATCCACCGCCGCCTCGAAGGACGGAAATTCGATGACGACATTACGCGCGCGGCCGGTGCCCTCCGCTGCGGTAAAGCGTCCTCCCCTGGCGAGGAAGCGCGCACCGTGAGCTTTGAAAGCGTCAGCCGCGCCCGTGACATAAGCCTTGTACGCGTCGGCATCTTTTACATCGACGCGGGCGATCCAGTAAGCTTTCGGCATGGTGTCAACCTCCCCGAACACCTTGGCCCCGAATGCCGCAGTGTGTAAAGTTCAGTTTACAAGCCAAGGCTCATAGGCCATACCGTTTTGATGGCCAAGCTGTTTTTACGTAGTCTTTCAACGGGCATCGGACAGATAGAGGCCAACATCAAGCCATCGTCAAGTTACCACTACGGGAATCTTACATGGGCGGCCAGCTAGACGTTTACATGATGCTGCGGGCGAAAATCGAGTCGCGGCTTGCGGAACTGGTTCGGTTGGACGGGCCACTCGATCCATTGCAGGGTTCGCTGCGGCACAGCCTTCTCGCCCCCGCCAAACGTGTCCGCGCCGTGCTGACGCTCGTTGCCGCCCGCGAACTTGGCGGTCGTGAAAGCGATGCGCTCGACCTCGCCTGCGCGGTCGAGATGATCCACACCTCCTCGCTGATCCTCGACGATTTGCCCTGCATGGACAACGCAGCCACCCGGCGCGGCATCCCCTCCAATCACCGCGTCTTCGGTGAGGCGACGGCGATTCTCGCCTCGATCGGCCTCATGAACCGCGCCTATGGCGTCGCCGCCGCCTCGGCAAAGCTTTCGGCCGACCAGCGCGCCGAAGCCGTTGGCGTGCTCGAATGGTCCGTCGGCCTCGAAGGGCTGGTGCGCGGCCAGCATGACGACCTCGCGGACTACCGCGCGACCATGAACGAAGCGCAGCTCGAAACCATGTATGCGCAGAAAACCGGCGCTCTTTTCGCCGCCGCAGCCGAATGCGGTGCGATAGTTGCGAATAATCAAGCCGCGCGCCCCGCAATGCGCAAATTCGGTCTTGATCTCGGCGTAGGATTCCAAATCTTAGATGACGTGCTCGACGCGCATGCGACGAGCGACCGCGCAGGCAAGGACACGTCCAAGGATTCCGGGCGCACCACCTTCCCGAGCCTGCTCGGCGTGACGGAAGCGGCGGAAATCGGCCGCACCAAGATCGAAGGCGGCGTGGGCGCGGCGGTTGCAGCGGCTCAGGCAGCCGGAAGCGACGGGCGTCTGTTCACGGCGTTCGCCTCGCGGCTAGCAGAAGCATTTTCCGAGCTGATGCCGGAGTTTCGAGGGAAGCTCGTCGTCAGCGCATAGGATCGAACAACGGCAGAGGATCGATGAGCGACTGGCTACTTTACATCGCATTGTTCTTCGCCGTTTTCTTCTTCATGGAGGGCACCGCATGGTTCCTCCACAAATACGTCATGCACGGCTTCCTCTGGGTGCTGCATAAAAGTCATCACGAGCCGAGAACCGGCGCGTGGGAGCTTAACGACGCGTTCGGCATCTTCTTCGCCGGCATCGCCATTGCGTTGATCGCGTGGGGCGTGCAGTTCGGCGGCCCGACATGGGCTTGGGTCGTCGGCGCAGGTGTCACGGCTTATGGCTTCGTCTATTTCCTCGCGCATGACGTGCTGGTGCATCACCGCCTCGGCGTGAACATCCATCCGAAAAGCGGTTATCTCCGCCGCCTTTATCAAGCGCATCGGCTGCATCATGCCGTGGATGGCAAAGCCGGTTGCGTGTCGTTCGGGTTCGTCTTCCCGCCATCGCCGGACCGCCTCAAGAAGAAGCTTCAGGAACTCGCGCCGCTGCGCGCGGCCCAGCGCAACAAGCTGGACGCGAAGCGCTTCACGCCGAACGGCGAGACGCTGCATTAAGCGCCGGAAGACGGCGACGCATCAAGCGCCCTCAATCTAACCGTCCCCTTGCCTTCCAGCGGCTGCATCATCGCAGTGATCAGCTGATGGTCCGCAGCTTGTGCGTATACGCCTGTGTAAATCCCGCGCAGCCAGGCGGCCACCGTGTCGGCTGACACCGATTCCTGCCCCTTAAGCCCGTCGACCAGCAGCCACATTGGCGGTACCTCCCCGGGCAGGCCGAACGGCAGCACATAGGTGTGGCCCTCAACCCTACGGCAGCCGAACCTTTGGTAAAACCGCAAGCGCCTCCACGCATCGTCGGTGTCGGGCGCGCCAAGGCGGGGCGCGTCGACTTCGAGCAGACACGGCGCGCCCGGCGCGACTTCGGCGGCAAGAGCGCGCGCCGCGTCATAGGTCCGCCCGCCGACGCCACCCGACCGGATGTTTGCGTCGACCGCGAGATATTCGAGAAGCCAAAATGCATCGTCGGGCGCGAAATAGCAGATGGCGAACGCGATCACGCGCCCCTCATCGAGCGCCACGAGAAGCCGACGGCTCGTATCGCCAAGCATCTCGCGCACCATCCATTCCGGCTTCTGCTCCGCGCGCGCGATGGAGGCCCGATAGATCGCAATGAGTTGTTCCAGGCGATCTTCGTCGCCGCGAGCGAGGACGGCAAATTCCATGGTTCAACCTTGATGCTGATTGTGCATGTGCTTCACCGCGCTTCGCAAAATGCAGCGGTGCTACCTCACGCGCGCCCTTCCCGATTGCGGCGCCCTTTCGAGACCGCAACGCTCAGGGAGCGTCGGACAACCGTGAAGGGGTAAATCCCCCGGAATGAGGCTGCACAAACGAAAGGGCGAAGTTGCCTTCGCCCGAGCATGATAATGGAATACGTCGCGCGCTATCGCAGAAACGCGAACGGCCGGTTCCGCCGCGTGGGCTTACCGAGTTCCGGCACCGTCCAAAGGCCATCGCGCGGGGGCGCATAGCCAATCCTGAGCGTTGTATGCGCGCGAACCGCCGCCGTCGCTCCCGAGAGTGCCGCCGCAAGCTTGCGCATCGGCCCGACGATGGCGCGACCGTCCCAAGCGCTTTCGCCCCTGTTTGCAACAAGCCTACCGATGTCGCGATAGACCCGCCGCGCCGCGCCGATGCCGACCGCTGCGCCAAGCGGAAGCCGCTGCATGCCGAACATGGCCGAACGATAATACTGGTCCGCTTCACATAGAAGACGCTTCGTCACCTCGTAAACCTGGCGACGATATTGCGGATCGGCGACCTTGTCCTCCGGGACGCCCGCCTCGCGAAGCCACTGTCGCGGAAGATAAAGGCGACCGGCCTTCGCGTCTTCCACCACGTCGCGGCAGATATTGGTGAGCTGGAACGCGATGCCGAGATCGGACGCGCGGTTCAGCGTCGGCCGCTCGCGCACACCCATGATCATCGCCATCATTACGCCAACGACGCCCGCGACGTGATAGCAATAGTCCAGCGTGTCTTCGAGGGTCTCGTAAACGCGCTCGTTCACATCCATCTCGAAGCCGCGCAGAAGCTCCATCGGATGGCGCTCGGGAATGTGATGCTTGTGCGCCACGCGACCCAGCGCCACGAAAACGGGCTCGGTCGCCGTTCCGGCAAGCGCAGCGGCCGTATCGCGGCGCAGCCCTTCGAGGCGTTCCTGCGGCGATTTTTCGCTACCTGTCTCCCGGTTGAAACCGAGGATCTGGTCGTCGATCACGTCGTCGCAGTGACGGCACCAAGCATAAAGCATCATTGAGTCGTAGCGCGCGTCACGCGGCAAGAGCTTCGCCGCCATGGCAAAGCTCTTGGAACCTTTCTCGATAAGCTCGTGGCTGAGTGCGATGATCGGGTCCATATTTTTCAGCTCGGTTAGCTTGGCGATGATACAGGCTGAGGGATGGGGTTAACTCGGGTTTCCCCCATAACCCTTACAGCTTTATGAATAGGCACAGGTGGCCAGCCTATAAGAATCCGGGCCTGATCCGCAAGAGTTAGGCTTGAGCTGTAGAAGCGCTCGATGAGCGGCTCGTGCAGATCGTAGAAGCGTTGCAGTACGCGATAGCGCGTCTCGGGCTTCGCGGCCCAGAACAGCATACGGTTCAGGAGGCGGAAAAACCGCTGCTCCCTCCAGTGCTGGTGCGCCCATTTATGGGTGATGCGATGAAGCGACTCGCTCGTCAGATGATCCATGGCGGCGATAGCATCGGCGCAACGCACCGCGAATGGGAAGGAATAACTCGTGGTGTGGTGAAAAAAGCCGCCGCGCAGGCCGAGCGCCGGCACACCATCGGCGTTCTTTTCGAGGATGTCCGACACGTCGCCGCCAAGCACGATCGGCAGCACGCCACGCTCTTCGCGCTCGATCTCAGCAATCTGCCAGCCGCGTTCGCGCGCGTAGTCTAGGCAAAGCTCGCGGTGCGTGTGCGCGTCGATGGCCGGGTTGTCGCTATAATATGTGTCTTCGATCAGCATGGTGTCGTCCGTGAAAGGCAGGGTATACACGAAACGATATCCGTCACGCTGGCGAACCGTCGCATCCATGATAATCGGATAGGGTTGCCCGTGCGGCCGTTCGAAGCGGACGACCAATCCCAGGAACTTCTGATAGCCGATAGTCAGGTTGTCCACGCGCCCGATGCCCCTCGCATCGATGACGCAGGGCGCGCGCAGCACCTCGCCGCCCGAGAGCACGACCTGATGCGGCGATACGCTCAGAACACGGGTCGAAAACCGCACACTGTCTTTCAGAACCGGAAGAGCCGCGTCATGCAGCGTTTCGGAAAAGATGGAGTTGTAGCCGGATTTCAGCGTGCGCGTGTGTTTGGGGAAGCGCACCTGCTGCTCGGACCACGAATGTGCGACAAAGGGCGCAATCCACGCCCATGCGTCCTCTGATATATCGGTAGTGTGGAAGGACCATGTGTGGTTCCCCCCGAATTTGTCGTCGGCTTCTAGAACGAGGACGGATAGCTCCGGCTTGACTTGGCGGAGACGATAGGCTGCGAGCGTGGCTGCAAGGCCACCGCCAGCAAAGATCACGTCGAAATCTCGGTCGCTCATACGGGGGCTCTTGTCCTCAGAATTGACCTATGTCAACGGCGCTGCCCGTATAAGGTTTCCCGGAAACCTGTTTTAAATCCAGTTCGGTCGTTTGACTTTTTCGTGTTTGAGCTTTGTCAGGCCCGAGCTTGCGGCAAAATCCGATCTCGGTCAGTATTGTTCCCTTTCATTTCACACCGCAGCACACACTCAGTTTTGCGCTTGCCTCGCCCCATCCGAAGCGCTATCTCTGCCCGATGGTGGCTTACAGCCGCCTTTTTGCATGCCCGTGACGGCTTAAGCGCCGTCTGTCGGCAGGGAAACCTGCAAAGGAAGGGCCTGCTCCAACATTCATCCTCATTCTGGAGCACAGACATGACGAAGCGCGCTTCCGCGAAACATAAAATCGACCGCCGCCTTGGCGAAAATCTTTGGGGCCGCCCGAAAAGCCCGCTCAACAAGCGCGAATACGGCCCCGGCCAGCACGGTCAGCGCCGCCGCGGCAAGACGTCGGACTTCGGCACGCAGCTCAAGGCGAAGCAGAAGCTCAAGGGCTATTACGGCAACATCACCGAGCGGCAGTTCCGCCTGATCTACGCCGAAGCGACGCGCCTTCGCGGCGACACCTCGGAAAACCTGATCGGCCTTCTCGAACGCCGCCTCGACGCGGTCGTCTACCGCGCGAAGTTCGTCGCGACGCCGTTCGCCGCCCGCCAGTTCATCAGCCACGGCCACATCTCGGTCAACGGCCGCCGCGTCAACATCCCGAGCTATCGCTGCCGCGCGGGCGACGTGATCGAAGTTCGCGAAAAGGCGAAGCCCCTCGCCTTCGTTCTTGAGGCGACGCAGAGCGCCGAGCGCGACGTGCCTGACTATCTCGAAGTCGACCACGGCAAGCTGACGGCGCGCCTTTCGCGCATTCCGCAACTGTCGGATGTTCCTTATCCGGTGGTGATGGAGCCGAATCTGGTCGTCGAATTCTACTCACGATAAGTTTCGTTTCCGGGGAAGACGGGCGGGAAGCGTGATTTTTGCGAATGCGATAACGCCATTCGGATCAATCACCTCCCGGCTTGTTTCCCTTTGTCGAATGCGCTATCGAGGCGCTTCAAAGGACAAGCCGCGCGGCTCGGCTTCGGAGAAGTTCCATGACTTACGTTGTGCTGGATGCCTGCATCAAGTGCAAGTTCACCGATTGCGTTGAGGTGTGCCCCGTCGATTGCTTCTACGAGGGCGCGAACATGCTGGTGATCAGCCCGGACGAATGCATCGATTGCGGCGTCTGTGAACCGGAATGCCCGGTGGACGCGATCAAGCCCGATACCGAGCCGGGCCTTGAGAAGTTCCTCGAAGTGAACCGAGAATACGCCGCGCTTTGGCCGAACATAACCGTCAAGAAGCCGCCGCTGCCGGACTACGAGAAGTTTCAGCAGGAAGCCGAGAAGTTCGAAAAATATTTTTCGCCCGATCCCGGCGAAGGCGACTCGGAATAAAGGGCGTCCGTCCTTCCGCCACAGCCACTTCCCGGCCGAGCATGAGCGTTCAACGAATCCCTGAGGATGTCGCGAGAACCTTCATGCGCGGGCGGTCCGCTGAAGCCGGCACCGACGGCTGGATCATTCCTGACTCGCCTCGTCTTCGGCTGGCGCTTCTTCCTCAAGCACACAGAACGAGTTGTCGCTTTCCCGCGCCGCGCGCACCCGCAGGCGGTTGGCGAGCGCTGCCACGCGCGGTCCCGGCTTGCCCGCATTGCGGCGCTTCGGATTCGGTAGCGCTGCGGCGAGTTGCGCGGCCTGCTGCATGGTCAAATCTTCCGCTGAGGTTTTGAAATGATGCCGCGCCGCCGCCTGCGCACCATAGACGCCGGGTGCCCACTCAACGATGTTGAGGTAAATTTCCATCACGCGCCGCTTGCCGAGCACCGCGTCCATGAAGCTCGCGAGTGGAATTTCTAACGGCTTCCGCAGCCACGCCGGATCACTCCACAGGAAGAGATTCTTCGCGGTCTGCATGGTGATGGTGCTGCCGCCGCCCTTCGGCTTCCCGGCTTTCACCGCGTCGACCGCCTTGTCGAGCGCCTGCCAATCGACGCCGTGATGCTGGCAGAAGCGGCCATCCTCGGACACGATCACCTGCGCGATGAGGTTCGGCGAAATCTCGTCGAGATCGCGCCAATCATGCGCGACGGGACGTCCCAGTAACGCCTGCCTCGCCATCAGCGCCGACAGCGGCGGATTGACAACCGCGTAGACGAGCGTCAACACGTACGGCGCGAGGAGAAACACGCCGAGCGCAATGAGAACGATGCGCAGGGCGCGGCCGCGCCAGCCACGGTTATGCGGGCGTGTCACCTCGGCCAGTCGCTCGAAGGTCTTTGGCGCTAAATCCGTCATGACGCAGCTCGCAAATCGGGCTTGAGGATCATACTCATCTGGTCCATGGTGCGCCCGCAGAAATACCCGGCATCCAACAATAAATCCCAATCCTGTCATGACCTTTACAGAACGCCTCGAAGACCATGCAAGCCGTGTCGAACGCCATCTCGACGAATGGCTTTCCACAGATAAACTCGGCGCTGTGCCGGACAGGCTGCTCGACGCCATGCGCTACGGGACGCTCGGCGGCGGCAAACGGTTTCGCCCGTTTCTCGTCATCGAAAGCGCGGCGCTGTTCGGGGTGCCGGTCGAAAAGGCGCTGAACGCGGGCTCTGCGCTCGAATGCATCCATTGCTATTCGCTCGTGCATGACGACCTTCCCGCCATGGACAATGACGACCTGCGGCGCGGGCGGCCGACCGTTCACAAGGCGTTCGACGATGCAACGGCGATCCTCGCGGGCGATACGCTGCTCACGGTCGCCTTCGAAATCATAGCGCACGAATCGACGCATCCGAACCCGGCGGTTCGCGCGGCTCTCGGCCTCGAACTGGCGCGCGCGAGCGGCGGGGCCGGCATGGCTGGCGGCCAGATGCTCGACCTCATGGCGCCCGGCAAGATGCTCGGCGAAGCGGACATCCGCACGCTTCAGGCGATGAAGACCGGCGCACTCATCACATATGGTTGCGTCGCAGGCGGCATTCTCGGCGAAGCCAGCAAGGCAGAACTCGCCGCGCTGAAGACCTATGGCGATGCACTGGGCGCGGCCTTCCAGCTCGCGGACGACCTGCTCGACGCCGAAGGCGATGCCGCCGTCGTCGGCAAGGCAACCGGCAAGGATCAGGAAGCGGGCAAAGGGACGCTCGTTTCGCTGCTCGGCCTCGAAGCCGCACACGCGAAGCTTCAGAATTTAAAGGCGGAAGCGCTGGGCGCGCTGGCGCCGTTCAAGGGGCGGGACGCGATGCTCGCGGGCGCGGCGGAATTCGTGGTCGCGCGCAAATTCTGAGGCGAAACGGCACCGAACGAGCCCGCCCCGCCCGTCGCGGAAGGCAGCTCGTCCGGCCGTTGCCGATCCTGCTCACGCAACCTTGAAGCGGTGTTGAGGCGAAATCTTTTCGACGCTTCAGAAAAAATGTAGACTCCCTCAATGCCGGGTTGCATGATCTAAAAACCGAGTGACAAGCTCAAGTATTTTTCGGCGCCCGAGCGCCGAGCGCTTGCACCGAGAGTGAGTAGGAGCCAGCGTAATATGGTGGAGCAACGAGCCCTTGCAGGCGCGCGCGTTCTGATTGTCGAGGACGACGCTTTATCTGCCCACGTGGCGCAGGAGATGCTGGCAGAGCTGGGCTGTAGTGTCACGGGGGTGGCCGCTTCCGTGGATCAGGCCCTCCACGAGATCAACAACGAGAAGCAGCTCGATTGCGTGATGCTTGACGTTCGTCTCGGCCGTGAACTGTCGAGCGACATCGCGACCTACCTGCTGCAGCAGAACCTGCCGTTCATCATTTGCAGCGGTTACGACATCAAGCTGCCCGGCATGAATATACCGGTGGTGGACAAGCCCTATACGGTCGCCGCGCTCGCGCAAGCGCTTAGCTTGGCGATGACGCAAAAGGCGCTTTAATTCGCGCTTCCCTCCGGCTTCTCTCGTCGTTCTTTTACGTTTCCGGCGCGGTCTTTTTCGCGCCGAGCGCCATGGCGAGGACGCGTTCCAACTCCAGGGAGCGGAACGGCTTCGAAAGACGCGGCAGAGCATCCACGTCTGCGTCTCCCTCTTCGGCGAACCCCGTAATCAGGACGGCGGGCAAGTCCGGCCGCAGGTCTCGCGCGCGACGCACGAGTTCGCTTCCGAGCATCCCCGGCATGCGTTGATCCGTGATGAGCACGTCGCAGCGGCAGCCCTCTGCAAGGTGGTGCAGCGCGCAGGGGCCGCTCTCCGCCTGAATGACCGTATGGCCCAAAGCCTCAAGCATCGCAGCCGCACCGTCGCGCACGAAGTTGTTGTCGTCGGTGAGTAGAACGACAAGCGGCTCGACACCCGACGGTTCCGGTGCGGGGGCCCCGTCCGCCACCGTCTCAGCCTCCGCTACCGGGAGCCATAGCGTGGCGCGCGTGCCCCGGCCGGGCTCGCTTTCGAGGTCGAGCTTCCCTCCGGACTGCGCGGCAAGACCGTGGATCATCGAAAGGCCGAGGCCGGTTCCCTTGCCGATCCCCTTGGTCGAATAGAAGGGCTCCACCGCGCGCGCCAGCATTTCCCGCGTCATCCCGATGCCGGTGTCCTCGAAGGCAAGCGCTATATAACGTCCGGGGGCAAGGTCCGAGGCCGTCCCCTCCTCGATCGTCTCCGCTGACGCTGAAATCGTGATCGTGCCGCCGTCCGGCATCGCGTCGCCTCCGTTCACCGCGAGGTTCAGGAGCGCAACCTCGAATTGGCTCGGATCAACACGGGCTCGGGGCAGGCCATCGGGGATTTCGACGCGAACGTCGATCCGCGAGCCAAGAGCTCGTGCAATCAGATCGTGCAGCCCAAGGATGAGGCCCTTGAGATCGACGGCGCGCGTGTCGAGATGCTGACGCCGGGCGAAAGCAAGCAGCCGCTGAACGAGAACGCGGGCGCTTTCCGCCGATTGCATCGCATTGGAGATCAGCGCATGCAACCGCTCGTCCGGGGCGATCCGTCGCTGGAGAAGCTCGAACGCGCCCATGATAGGCGTCAGCAGGTTGTTGAAGTCGTGCGCGATCCCGCCTGTAATCTGCCCTACGGCTTCAAGGCGTTGGCTCTGCAGGAGCGCCTCGTGGGCCTTACGGCGCGTCGTGATGTCGGCGGCCTCCGAGACGACGGAGACGACCTGCCCTCGTGCGCCGCAGATCGGCCGCATGGTGAAGTCGAACCAACGCGGGCCGCCCGGAAGGTTGAGGAGGATTTCGCGCCGGACCGTCTCGCCTGTCACCACTTCCGCGAAAGAGGACCGGATGAAGTCCGGCATTCCCGGCGTGTCGGAAAACCACGGCGTGTCCCAGAACGGCTGGCCTACGACAACATCGGCCGTATCCGCGCCGATGGCCGCAAGCGAGGTCGGATTGGCGTCGAGGAGTGTGCCGTCGAGCGCGGAGATGCACTTCGAATGATAGCTCGTGTGAAAGATGGCTCGCATGCGAGCCTCGGAGCGCTCCAACGCCTCCGCGCCTTCCTTCTCGGCGGTGACATCGCGACCGTTCGCGTAGATGAGATCGCCATCGGGCGCGATTAGCCATGACGTCCAGCGATAGGTGCCATTCTTGTGCCGGAAGCGCACCTCGATCCCTTTGGAGCCGCCGCGCGCGAAAAAAGCCGCGCCGGTCGCGGCAGACTTGTCGTCAGGGTGCAAAAAGTCGCAGTAGGACTTGCCGGTGACCTCCTCGGGCAGCCAACCGAGTACGGCGGTCCACGCCGGGTTTGCCGCCCGGAACACGCCTTCGCTGTCGGTAATGAGAAGCATGTCGCGGGCGTTGTTCCAGGTCCGCTCGCGCGCCTCGTCCGCAGCTTGCGCGCGCTGCTTGAGATTCGCCGAAAGATCGAGCCACGCGCGTTCGGCGGCGCGCTGCTCGGTGATATCGGTGTGAATGCCGACCCACTCGGACACCTCACCCGCATCATCGAAGACGGGAAGCGCCCGAACGGAATAGCGCCGCAACTGGCCATCGGGGCGGCGGACGCGATGCTCGAAAACGAACATGCTCTTCGTCGAAACGGCCGCTTTCCATGCGTCGAGCGTCGGTTGCACATCGTCGGGATGAAGCACGGCCTTCCAGCCGAACCCCTGGTATTCATCGAAGCTCTGGCCGGTCAATGCAGCCCATCCCGGCTGCTCGCCCCACATTTCACCCGCGGCGTTGTTGGTCCAGAGCACGCCCCGCACGGCATCGACGACGGCGCGACAACGGCGATCCTCCGCCTCGGTTCCGAGAGCCTCCGCACGGGCGAGGACATGAATGCAAACGAGTTCCTTGCCGCGCAGAACAGGCGTCAGCGTTGCAATCAGGGGAACAGCGCGGCCGTCTGCGCTCACAAGATGCGTTCGCGTTTCAAGCCCCTGCTCGCCGAGGCCGTCAAGCTTGCCCGGCTCCGCCAACTCTCCCGTGGCGACATCGGAAAGGCGCAAACGCAGGAGATCCGTCTCCCGGCGGCCGGTGAAAACGCAGAACCGCTCGTTCGCGCTCAGGAAATGCCCACCGGCGTCGAGTGTCGCGAAGGCCGCCGCGCCCGCGGTCGGCGGCTGGCAGCCTGCGAGATCCGTCAGCCGGTCACTCGGCTGTCTCGTCATTTCATGACCAACGAAGGGGTTTCCTGCGATTAGCACGGGGCAAAGCTCGAAGGTCTCAGAACGAGGGTAAGGTGCGGCAAAAGATAGGCAAAGCTCATGCCCATTCCAATTAACGTGAACGGATGGCGCGGAGCGAAGTTCCGGCCCGATGCCCAACCGAGCGAGGAAGCGCAAGCTCCGCGCATGTTCACGATTGCGCCCCGCTGGGCGCATCGCGTCCCTTGACGATGTCCTGCGTCAAAATGTCCGATGCGCCAGCAATCCGCAAGCCAGCCCAAACGCTCGCGCGTCCGCCCGATCAACCCCGGCGCGGACGGTGCCGTCCGCGCGCCTTAAGCCGGTCAATAACCCAGCGGCCGGGCATCCGTCACGAAGGGATGGTATTGATAGAGCCACGTCTCGCTCAACACCTTGTCGTTCGCGCGCAGATAGAGACGCAGTTCGACCGGCTCGCGGCCATCGACGCTGAGGTCGAAATGCGCGCGCCAGTGCCCGGGTACATCGTCCGGCACGGCCTCCGCGACCATTGAGCGGACATTGCCGCGCGAGGCCCAGACCACGACCTCCGGCTTCACGCCGCTCGGCAGTTCCTTGAGCGGGCCGCCGAGGAATTCGACCGTGAACTTGCGCACGCCATAGGGCCGGATCGTTCCCGGTTCACCGCCACGGCCGAACCGGGTCGCCACGCAGCGCGCGAGAGGCGTCGGATAGGGCTCGTCGGCGAGCCAGTGAACCCTGTAGGCGAGGTCGATGCGGTCGCCGGGCTCAGGCCGCTTTTCCGGGTTCCAGTAGACGACGATGTTGTCGTTGATCTCGTCGTCGGTCGGGATTTCCACAAGCTGGACGGTGCCCTTGCCCCAGCCTGTACCTTTCGGCTCGACCCAGGTCGACGGGCGCTTTTCGTAGCCCACGCCGTCCTGATAATGGTCGAAGGCGCGGTCGCGCTGAAGCAGGCCGAAGCCGCGCGGATGCTCATCGGCGAAGCTCGAAATCGTGATGTGCTCAGGGTTGTTGAGCGGACGCCAGATGCGCTCGCCCTGCCCTGTCGCAAGCGAAAGCCCGTCGGAATCGTGCACCTCGGGCCGCCAGTCGATCCCGGCAGGCTTCGCCTTTTCGCCGTACCAGAACATCGATGTGAGCGGTGCAAGGCCCAACCGCTCGACGGCCTCGCGGAAGAACAGCGTCAGTTCGATATCCATCACGACGCCGCTCGTGCGATGCAGATCGAACTTGTATGCGCCGGACACGCTCGGGCTGTTGAGCAGGGCGTAAACCGTGACGGTGCGCGAGGCGGGCGGCGCCGGCATGAACCAGAAGGAAACGAAATCCGGGAACTCTTCGTGCCCCGAGCCGCCGGGCGACAGCGCGATGCCGCGCGCCGACATGCCCACCTGTCCGAGTTCGCCCTTCGCACGGAAATAGGATGCGCCGAGGAACGTCACCCACGGCTCGGCCTTCTTCCAGTCTTCCTTGCCGTCGCGCGGCTCCATCACCCAGAAGCCCGCCAGGGATGACGGCTCCGGCGCGAGACGCGCGGCGGGGCTGTCCGGTGCGATGGTGAAATAGGCCGGATCGTAGAGGATTTCGCGCGAGACGGCGCCGCCCGCGTTCTGTTCGAGCGCGTGCATGCGCACTGTCTTCGGGAAGTAATAGCCCACATGCTGGAACGTGATCGGGAAGGCAGCGTCGTGGCCGTCGCCGTAGAGCGCGTATTCATGCTTGTATTTGAGCTTGCCGTGCGCGTCGTAGTCGATGGCGGCGACGGTCGCGGGATCGGGCCGAGGCGGCGGCGCGTAGGGCGCTTTCGACAGCGCTTCCGCGTGCGCCTTCAGCCAGTCGAAGGAAAACGGCTGCGGATCGCCGAAACGAAGGCCAGGCGTAGGCGTGCCGGCAAACGCGGGAAGCGCCGCGGCCGCCTGAGCTGCCAGCGCGAGTTTCATGAAACTGCGGCGATCGAGCATGGAAAAGGTGCCCCTCGTGAAATCCTCGGACGCGGGTCAGCCGGCCCGCCTTGTGGCGATGTCTCTAGCGGGGCTTTTGGGAAATGGGAAGGCGCAATTTACGAACAGGTTGTATTGCGGGGCGCGCCTTGGCGTTGTGGGCAGCGGCCGGGCTCACGCACCGAGCACGAGCGGAACAACCCGCATCCCCGTTTCGGGCGGCTGTCCGCAAGACCGAGGCTTCACAATGCAACGCGCTCACCGCAAGCGAATTTGCGTGCGGTCGGATCGGCCCTCCGCGTCGACAACGGTGATCTGCACGAACCCCGGCCCGCGCGGTTTGAGGAAGGCATCGCGGCGATGCGGCGACGAGGCGAGCGGGTTGCCATCCACGAGCCAGGTCAGCGGCAATGCGCCGCCCTCCGCCTTCAGCGCCACCGGCAGGGCTTCCGCCTCGCCGTCTGCGCCCTCCGTTTTCGCGAGTTCCACCTCCGCGTTCGGCGGCGGGAACGCGATATGAAGCGCCTGTTCGACGGTCGCGCCCGAACCCTCATGCCTCTGCTCCCGGAAAACGCGGAGCGGCGGCGGTAAATCGGCGTTTCTGCGCGACCCGATGAGGTTCGGCGGCGGCGAGCCGAAAGCCACCCGGCGCGGGCCGATGGCGGCGAACAGTTCGAACATCACAGGGGCCGCGACGCGCAAGCCAACAAGCCCGGGCGCGGCACTGGCATCCGCCCGCCCTGCCCATACCGCTACCGTGTATTCGCCGTCGTAGCCCGCCGCCCAAGCGTCTCGGAAGCCGTATGAGGTGCCGGTCTTGAACGCCACCTGTCCCGGCGTCACGTTAGGCGGCACGGGCGCGCCGCGCAGAATATCGGTCACATACCAGACCGCGGCGGGCTGAAGTAGCGCCGGCGGCTCGCTCGCGCCCCAGACGGGGCCGCCTTCTTTCTCGTAGCGGATCGGAACCAGCGTCCCGCCGCGACCGAGCGCGGCATAGAGCGTCGTCAGATTTTCGAGCGTAAGCCCAGCGCCGCCGAGCGCGACCGTCAAATTGCGGGGCATGGCGAAGGGCATGCCCACCTCGCGAAACCGCGCCGCGAGCCTGACAGGGCCGACCTCGTTCAGCACCTTCACGGCCGGGATGTTCAGCGAAAGCTGGAGCGCCGTGCGTACCGTGACCGTCCCGTGAAAGATATTGTCGAAGTTCACAGGCGCATAGGTGTCGAAACGAACGGGCCGGTCGTCGATGAGCGTTTCGGGATGCGCGATGCCTTCCTCGAAGGCGAGGCCGTAGATGAACGGCTTCAGCGCGGAGCCGGGGGAACGGATCGCGGCCGTCATGTCGATAGCGCCGAGGCGGTCGCCGTCGAAATAGCCCGCCGAGCCGACATGGGCGAGAACCTCGCCGGTTCGGTTCCTGACGATGAGCGCGGCGACCGAAATCTTCTCGCCGAAGGCTTCCGCGTTGCGCCGCGCAACGGCCTCGGCCTGTTCCTGCAAGGTGCGGTCAATCGTGGTGGCGATGACGGACATGCCGGGATGCTGCGCGACCAGGCGCTCGGACAGATGCGGCGCGAGCGCGCGAAAGTCGAGGCGTCCACGCGGTGCAACGCTCGCGATAGCCGCGCGCGCGTCCGCATCTGCGATGACGCCCGCCGCCGCCGCGCGCCGGATGACGCGGTTGCGCCCGGCAACAAGGGAGGCGTAGCCGCGATCCGGGCGGCGCGTTTCGGGCGACTGCGGAATCGCGACAAGCAGCGCTGCCTCCGCGATGGAAAGCCGATGAGGCTCCTTGCCAAAATAGGCGAGCGACGCGGCGCGAACGCCTTCGAGATTGCCGCCATAGGGCGCGAGCTTCAGATAGAGCGCAAGGATTTCATCTTTCGATAGCGCCCATTCAAGGCGGATGGCGTCGGCGATCTGCTGGAACTTCGCCGGAATGGAGCGCGTCGGCGAGCCGCGCAGCAGCCGCGCAACCTGCATGGTCAGTGTCGAGCCGCCGGAGATCGCCTTGCCGTGGCGCGCAGCCTGAAGCGCGGCGCGTCCGAATGCCATGGGGTCAACGCCGTAATGGGTGTTGAAGCGCTTGTCCTCGAACGTGAATAGCAAGGAGAGGTAGGTCGGGCTTACATCCTCGCGGCGCGCGTCGAGGCGCCATCGACCCTCGGGCGTGGTGAACGCTCGAAGCAGGCGTCCGTCGCGGTCGAGCACGAGGCGAGAGGAGGACTCCGCCGCATCAAGAGGCAGCGGCGCGAACAGCTTTAGCGCGTAGGCGGATACGGCGGCGAGGCCAGCAAACAGGGCCACGACCAGCCAAACTCGTCTCTTCCGCATCATGCCACGCAACACCATCAATCAAATCACACTCGAAACTCGACCTTCTCTGGCGAGTTCCTTCAAAGGAGCAGTAAATGGGGAACCCATCCCGAAGCTTATATAGCCACGCTATCGTTGCAGAACGATAGATTTTCCCTCAAAAATTGTTCGGGACGGCGCGACCGCCGCACCGCCCCGTCATTGTTACTGCGCGGCGCCGATCTCGACCTTCGCGCCGGACGTGCGGGCGAAGCGATCCGGCCGATACATGTCTTCCACGCGCGCACCCGCATGCGTGTATGCGCCGGGCGTCACCGCGCGCATGACATAGGCCATGGTGAGCTGCGCGGGCAGCTTGCGGCTCGCATCCGTCAGCGAATAGGCCGCCACGAAGCGGTCGTCGCGGAAGGACGAAAAGGCGGGCGTCCATGTCGTGGGCAGCCACGAAAACGCCTTGAGGTCGCTGCCCTTCAACAGCGCCGGGTTCTCGATGTCGAAGCCAGCGGGTAGCCGATCTTCAACGATGATCTGCCCCGTCTTGGGCTCGACTTCCGTCACCTTCAGCACAACGACGACGCGGTCGTTCTGCTTCAGTCTGTCGAAAGCGATTTCCTTCCCGTCGGGCGCGTAGGTCTTGCGTTCGATCTTGAAGCCGCTCTCGGCAGACGGTTCCGCTTCGAGGCCTTCGCCCGTGACGAGCACCGAAGCTGGAACCGTGTCGGAGCCCGCGTTCCTCACCACAAGCCCATCGGCGGCGAATTGCGCGCGCGTCAAGGCCGTCTCGAATTGCGCAGCCGTCGCGTTCGGCAGGATTGCGCTGACATTGGTGACGGCAATGCGGTCGCCCTTGAAGTCGCTGCCCGCAAGCACCGTCTGGAACGAGCCTTTCACCGGCTGGCCGTTGACTTCGAGCGCGAGATCCTTGTTCTGCGCGTCGAGCGTGCGTGCGGCGAGAAGCAACCACAGGCTTTCCTGCGTGGTCGTCTCTTTTTGCTGCGCGCGAAGCTTCGTCACGATGTCGAACGCCTTCTGAAGCTGCGGCGTCGCGGCGTTGCTTTCGCCGAGAAGCGCCAGCACTGCCGCCGCGTCGCGAAGCTCGGTGCCGTAGTCGGTGCGAGACACGAGCGGCGTCTTGGCATCGGGTTTCGCAAGCAGGTTCAGCGCCGAGGCAAAGGTCAGCGTCGCGCGTTCGCGGTCGCCCATCATGGCAAGCGCCGCGGCGAGCTGTGCGCGCGCAATCGGCGTCGAGAAGGCGTCGATCTTGGTGTCTGCGTAATAGCGGAGGTCGCCGAGCACGCCACGACCAGAGCGCGCCAGCACATAGAGCGCATAGGCCAGATCCTCGCCGCCCTTCTTGAAGTCGCCCGTGTTGTTCACCGCGTTCCTGAGCCGGTCGAGCGCGAGGACGTAATTGCCGTCGCGCACCGCGTAGCCCTTTTCCTTCGCGCGGGTCAGGAATTCGGCGACATAGGCGGTCAGCCAGATGTCTTCGCCGCCCGGGCCCCAGAGGCCGAAAGTGCCGTTCGATCCCTGCATTTCGTAGAGGCGCGCGATGGCCTTTTCGATGGCGGCCTTAGCCTGCGGCTCCTTCGAGACGCGGGCGCGCGAGGCGACCTCATCATAATAGAGGAGCGGCAGCGCGCGGCTCGTCGTCTGCTCGGCGCATCCATAGGGATAGCGGTCGAGGCCGAGGAGCAGGCCCGGCACGTCGAACGAGGCCGTGCGGCTTGCGGTGAGCGAGATGCGCGAGGTTGCGGGCACAAGGTCCGCCACGAGTTCCGGGCCGACGCGGAGCGAGCCGGTGTTCGCCGCGAGCGTCACCGTGGAGCGGCGGCGGACATTCGGCGCGGGCGGCTCTACCGGGATGGCGTAGGTGCGCTCGATGGCGACATTGCCGGGGCCGGTGAGCGAGAAGCTGACGCTGCCTTCGCCGACGGACGCCGCGCGCAGCGGGATCACCGCCGAAACGCGCTTTTCGAGATCGAGCTGGAGCGTGCGTTCGGCCGCGCCTTCCACCTCGACGCCCCCTTCGCCTTTCAGCGCGAGTTGGTAGGCTCCGGCGGGCGCTTCGACGTTCTCGATGGAGAGGTGCAGGTTCGAGCGGTCGCCGAGCAGCAGATACTTCGGCGCGGTCGCCTGCGCGACGACCGTATCGCGCACGATGACATCCTTCTCGCCCGTGCCGAGCTTCGTTGGCGACCAGGCTTGCGCGGAAAGCCGCATCGTGCCGTTGAACGCCGGAAGCTCGAACGTGACCTGAGCCTTGCCGTCCGCGCCGACCTTCACCGGGCCGGAGTAGACCGCGAGCGGCGTTTCCGCGAGCGGGCGGCCGTTCATGTCGAGGCCGCCCTCGTCGCCGCCGGAGCGCACTTGCCCGCGCACGCCCTGCATGCCGTCGATGAGCTTGCCGTAGAGGTCGCGCATTTCGAGTCCAAGGCGGCGCTGGCCGTAGAAGTAACCGGCGGGCTGCGGCGTCTTGTAGCGCGTGATGTTGAGGATGCCGAGGTCGACGCCCGAGACGACGAGCGTCGCGTTTTCGCCTGCGTCGAGGCCCGCCACCGAGGCCGTGACGGTCACGGGTCCGGCGGGCCGAACCGCTGGCGGCGTGTTGAGCGCGACGGCGAGCGTACGCGGCTTGTTGTCGAGCGCGATCCATTTCACGCCGACCGCGCGGCTCGGCATGCGCTTCGCGGCGCTATCGGTCGGCCGGTAGAGGATCGCGGTCGCATAAGCGCCCGGTCCCCAAGCGGGATCGACCTTGAATGTCGTCGAGCCGCCCGATGCCGCCACATCGATAAAGTCGGTGGCCAGCACCTTGTCGCTGACGATGGCGACGAGCGCCTTGCCCGCCATGCGCGGCAGGATCGACACCTTGATGTCGTCGCCAGGGCCATAGGACGCCTTGTCGAGCGCGAGGTTCAGGATTTCCGGCGTTTCGGAGGTTTCGGAAACGTACCATCCCGCCGAGAAGGTGGCGCTTGTGGCAGGCCCCTTCGCATCGGTGGACGCGATGTCGAGGCGGTAATTGCCGGGCTTCACGGGCGCGGAGATTTTCGCCGTGCCGCTTGCGGGCGTGTCGAGTGTGCCGCCCGCGACGCGGCTTTCATAGGTGACGAGTTCGTAGGACCAGCGGTTGTCGCGGTTATACCACTGGAACTGGTTCTCGACGCGTAAGAGATCCCACTTCAGGCCCTTGATTTCGGCCTGCTTGCCGTCCGCGCTGATGCCAACCACCTCGAACGCGGCCTCATCGCCTTCCGGCACCGAGCCCTGGAACAGCGGCTTCACGCCGACGAAGCTCTTGCCGGTGTCGATCTTCAGGCCGATGCGGTCGGTCAGCGCGCGGCCCGAAGGCTCGCGCAGGCGCACGGTAATGTCCGCGGAAAGCGGCTTTGTCGTCTGCGGGAGTTCCGGCAGCGCGATGGAGAGCTTCGCAGCACCTTGCGCATCCGTCGTCGGCAGACCGTCGAGCGCGGTGCGAACCGTGGTGAACTTCTCGCTCTCAAGCCCGACGCGGAAGCCGGAGAAGCCCGCGACCTCGCTCGCCGCTGAAACCGCGATCTCGCCTTCGAGGCCGAGATTGGAGGCGGGCGCGCCGTAGAGATAGCGGCCGTCGAGCGCGATCACGCCCGGCTTCGCCGCCGAGATAAGCGGCTGTTCGGCCTTGAGCTTCATCTCCAGCCGCTCCGGCACGTAATCTTCCACGAGGAACGTCTTCTCGTAGAGCGACGGCGCTTTCGGATCGACATAGGCGGCGATACGCCACGAGCCGGTCATCGCCGTCTCGGGCAGCGCGATCTGCCAGCTTCGGCCGCCGTTACCCTGATCGGCGAGCGTCTCGCGGCGATCTTCCACGCCATCCGGGCGGAAAAGCTTCACGATGAGCGGCGTGGAGGGCGCGGCGTTTGCCGCCTGATCGCGCAACAGCGCCGTGACGTACACCGTTTCGCCCGAGCGATAGACGCCGCGCTCAGTGAACACGAATGCGTCGAGCGGGCCGGGAGGCGTGCGTCCGCCGACGCCACGATCGGACAGATCGAACGCCTGCTTTGTGATGTCGAGGAAGCCGTAATCGTGCAGATTATCGCGCGCGATGACGAGAGCGGGCGCGAGGCCACCGGTCCCGCGCGCCAGCCCCGCGTCGAAGACCGCCTCGCCGCGCTCGTCGGTCTTCTGGGTGCCGAGCACCTCGTTGTTGCGGGCAATGAGACGAATTTCGACGCCCTGCGCGGGTGCCGCCGAGCCGAGCGAGCGGACATAGACGTGCACGCCATCCGCGCCGCTAAATGCGGTCAGGCCAAGGTCGGACACCACGAACCATTGCGTGGTCTTCGTCGAATAATCTTCGGAGGCGTCGGCGCTGTCCGCCTCAACCTTCGCGGACTCTTCGGCGGACGATGCCGCGATGACATAAAGGCCGGGCTTCAGGTTCGGCAGGAGCGTGTCGACCGGAAATGCGGTCGTCACTTCCTCGTTCGGCTTCATCTCGACCGGCATCTCGCCCGACCAGAGCTTCTCGCCCTTCTGGCTCGCGATCTGGTTTAGTTGATAGCCTTCAAGCGAGGACTGGAAATTGCCGTCGAGCACTTCGTCCGCGAGGCGGCGGTCGCCGATGCGATAGATCGAGGCCTTCACGAGCTTCGTATTGATGCTGACGACGGGAATGCCCTGCTGGCCCGTGCGCGGCAGCACATAATTGCGGCCCGAAAGGCGAACGGACGGCGAGCGGTCGCGGATATAGACGGTGAGTTCGACCGGCTTCGGCAGGAGATCGTCCTCGGTCGAGGGAATGCCGCTGCGGATCTTCACCTCGTAGCGCTTGCCGTGCTGAAGCTCTTCGACGCAAAGCTGCTGACCATCGACGCGGACCGAGCCGGGCTTCGCATTATTGACGGTAACGTAATTCGTATAATCGACGCGGCCTTTCGCCAGCGTGTCGGAGAATTGCACGCAGATGCGCGGCGCGTTCGACTCATTGTCGGCCGTGTAGTCGAGCATGCGGAAGCCGTGCTCGTTGAAGGCTTCGTCATAGGCCGTCTGCACATCCGGGTTCGCATCGAGGCCGAGGCTCAGCTTGTAGACGCGGAGCGCGGGCCGCCACTGCTCGCGCGCGCCGAGGCTTTCCGCCAGCACCGCGAGCGAGGCGGCTTTAGCAGCGGGCATGGTCGCGCGGGCATACGCGATATAGGCCGACGACCCGGCATTGCGGGCGAACGCGATCTTCTCGCCGTATTTTTCCGTCTCGATGGCCAGATAGGCGCGGGCGAGTTGCAGCCACGTGTCGGCGTTCTTGCGGTCGAGCAGCGCGGACGAGGCGAAATAGCCCGTCGCCGCACGTGGATCGTTGGCGGCGATCGCCTTGGCACCTTCGGCCTTCCAGCTCCTGGCATCCTTGCCCTTCGTGGGCCATGTCGCGGTGAGGGTATTCTCAAACGTCTCGGACTCGCGGACGACGGAGTCCTCTATCGGAGATCGGGGCTCGGCGCTTGCGGCCACGACAGTGCTGAAAGTGATGAAACAAGCGAGCAAAACACGCATCAAATACATCGCGCGACCTCAAGGACAACGGATACAACCTAAGATCGGACTGATGCCGCGAAATTTGGGCTTGGGCAAGGCCGAAACCGCCAGAAACAAGGGCGCGACATTCGGCTCACCTGACGTTTTTGTGAATACGCGCGCTCTCACAAGAACGTTGTACCGCCGCGCCACGAAGCTCCCACGAAATCGCCCCAAAGCGTCCTCAAAGCTAAGCCGCCTTCCGAAACCGACCGGCCAGCCGATGAACCCCCGCCTTTCCCTCGTCTTTGCGATAGCGATCCTCGCAGCGCCCACGCCCGCCGCCGTGCAGGCGTTCGGCCAGGTCGCGGATTCCATCGGCTACATCGCCACCGCGCCGATTTCCGGCCTTCCGAAAGGCCTCTACAAAGACTGGACCGATGATGAGAAGGGTACCGCCTTCAAGCGCATTGGCGGCTTTTGCCAGTTTCTGTGCGTCGATTCCTTCGGCAACACGACCTTCCCCAACGTCGCCGCCGCCGACCGCGCCCGCGCCGAGGCGAAGCTGTGCCTTCAGGCCTGCGTCGTGGGGCATCTGCCGAGGGATTATCCGAACCGCGACGCCATGAAAGAGGATCTCCGCGTGGCCTACGATGCGGCCCGCAAGCAGGGTTCGGCGGTCGCGTGGCCGCTGCCGAAGGAATGACGCGAAGCAGCGCGGATAATGCTGCCGCGCAGAAAAGCGCGCCTTGCTTCTGGAGGAATCGTCGCCCATAGCTTTAAAAACGCACACTCCCGGTTGTAGATGAGCCTTTATCGCGGTTTTCTCACTGTTGGCGGTTTGACGGCCATAAGCCGCGTGTTCGGCTTCGTGCGCGACGTGCTGCTCGCCGCCGTGATGGGCACCGGCTGGGTGGCGGACGCGTTCTTCGTCGCGTTCCGGTTTCCGAACCTGTTCCGCGCGCTGTTCGCCGAAGGTGCGTTCAACTCCGCCTTCGTGCCGCTGTTCACGAAGCGGTTGCGCGGTGAAGGCGATGTGCGCGCCCGCGAGTTCGCGGAGGAAGCGCTCTCCATTCTGCTCGTCGGCGTGACCGCGACCGTGATCCTCGCCGAAATCTTCATGCCGTATCTCGTCCGCGCCATCGCACCGGGCTTCAGCGAGGACAAGCAAAAGTTCGAACTCGCGGTGCTGCTGACGCGCATCACCTTCCCCTATCTCGTGTGCATGTCGCTCGTGGCGCTGGCGGCTGGCGTGCTCAACGCGCATCAGAAGTTCCGCGCGCCCGCCGCGACGCCGATCCTTCTCAATCTCGTGCTGATCGCGGTGACGCTGTTCGCGGCGGCGAGCGGCTTCCGCGACCAGCCCGAAGCCGGCATCGTTCAGGCATGGGGCGTCGCCATCGCCGGTTTCGCGCAGCTTCTGTTTGTGGCATGGGCCGCGCGCGGGCTGGGCATGGACCTGCGCTTTCGCCTGCCTCGCCTGACGCCCGATATGCGCCGCCTTGTGAAGCTTGCGGTGCCGGGCCTCATTACCGGCGGCATCAATCAGGTGAACATCTTCATCGGCACGATGATCGCGTCGCTTCAGGCGAGCGCCGTGTCGTATCTTTATTATGCGGATCGCGTGATGCAGCTTCCGCTCGGCATGGTGGGCATCGCCATCGGCGTCGTGCTGCTGCCGACGCTCACGCGCCACCTCGCCGACGCCGACGAGCCCGCCGCGCTCGCGAGCCAGAACCGCAGCCTCGAATTCGCGCTGCTGCTCACGCTCCCCGCTTCCGTTGCACTCATCGTGATCCCCGACCCGATCATCCAGGTGCTCTTCCAGCGCGGCAGCTTCACGCCCGAAGCCACGCGGCAGGTGTCGCTTGCGCTCGCGGCCTATGCGGCGGGGCTCACCGCTTTCGTGATGACAAAAGTTTTCCTGCCCGGCTTCTTCGCGCGCGAGGATACGGCCACGCCGATGCGGTTCGTCGCTGCGTCGGTCGCGGTCAACGTCGGCGGCTCGCTCCTGATGTTTCCCTACATCGGCCATGTCGGCATCGCCATTGCGACAAGCCTTTCCGGCTGGACCAACGCGCTCCTTCTCATGATTACGCTGATGCGGCGCGGCCATTTCCGCTTCGACGACGCGCTGAAGCGCCGCGCGCCCCGCATCGTCGCCGCGAGTGTGGCCATGGGGGGAGCGCTTTACTGGCTCGAACCGGTGCTTGACCCTTATTTTGCGGCCGACCGCTCTACGATGAAGCAGGCGGGCGCGATGCTGCTGCTCGTCACCTCAGGCGCCGCCGTCTATGCGGCCGTGATCCTGGCGTCCGGCGTCGTGCGGCTGTCCGCGCTCCGTCGGGCGATGCGCGCCTGACTATATCGGCCGTCAGAGCGCGCCACATCGATCGAAACCGCCCGACAAAAGATGTCCTCCGGCCCTTTTGTTCCGGCGGCGCGAGCCAACCTATAAGAAAACAACCTCGGGCTATGCGGAAACTCCATGGACAATTTCACGTCAGACGCGCCCGACGCCGGGCAATCGGCCCTTTTCGAGCGCGCAGCCGCCGAATATCTGAATAAAGCCGCAAGCGTCGATCCCGCGCTCCTGCGAGACTGGCGGCAACCGGATGGCCTTTATCGTCGCGTTCGCCGCGCCATCGGCCTGCTGCCCGGGATTCGCGCCCGCACAGCCACGGTCGATGGCCATGAGCTTCGCTACTGGGACGCCGGGCCCGCGAACAAACCCGCAGCCGTGCTCCTCCATGGGTTTTCGGCGTCGAAGGAAAATTGGCTCAACGTCGTGCTTTTCCTCGCGCGTTCGCATCGGCTCCTTGTGCCCGACATTCCGGGCTTCGGCGAAAGCAGCTTCGTGCCGGATGCGTCCTATGGCCTCGCCGCGCAGGCGGACCGGCTGAAGGCGTGGTTCGCGCAGACAGGCGCAGAAAAAGCGCATTGGGTCGGCAGTTCGATGGGCGGCGCGCTCGCGGGGCTCGTCGCGGCGAAAAGCCCCGACCTCGTGCGCAGTCTCATCCTGATGGACAGCGCGGGCGTCGCGGGCGAAGGGCTGAGCCCCTTTGAAGCGGGCCTCCTCGATGGCAGAAACGGCCTCATCGCCGAGAAGCCGGAGGACATGGAGGCGATTTTTACGCTTCTTTCCGGCAAGAACGGCGGCGGCTTCCAGAATGCCATTCTCGCGGCGCTGGTGGCGCGCGACCAGATCGCCCGCGCGCCCGTCTATCGTCATCTCTTCCGCGAAATGATCCTGTCGCCCGAGCTTCCCGCCACGCACTGGGCACCCAATATCGCCGCGCCCACGCTCGTCGTCTGGGGCGAAGCTGACAAGATCCTCGATCCGGCGGAGGCCAGCGTTCTCGCCAGCCTCATTCGCGGCTGCGAAATCCTCATGATGAAGGAGGTCGGACACCTGCCGATGCTCGAAGCGCCCGCGCGGACGGCGGCGTTGCTCAAACTGTTCTGGTCCCGCTTTGAAAGCTCGGACGCCGCGGCCTAGGCGATTCGCGCGCCCGGCTTACAGCGCCTCGCCGCGCAACAGCTTCGGCACGTCGCCCGTGCGGCCCGCCGCTTCGTTCATGAACAGCGTCTTCAGCCGCCCGATACCGTCCACCGTGCGAAGCCCCGCGTTGCGCAGCATGCGAAGGCCGGTCCAGTCGTTCGAGAAGAACGCATTGAGCGCCGCGCCTGAGAACGCCGAGGTCACGACATCGAACCGCCGCCAGCGCTCGTAACGGCGCAGGATCGTCACATCGCCGATGTCGAGGCCGAGGCGCCCCGCGTCCACCAGCGTCTCCGCCAGCGCCGCGACATCCTTGAGCCCGTGGTTCAGCCCCTGCCCCGCGATCCAGTTCAGCCCATGCGCGGCGTCGCCGACGAGCGCGAAGCGCGGCCGCACGAACTCGCGCGCCAGCACCATAGACAGCGGGAACGCCTGCGGGCTCGACAGAAGCGTCAGCGCGCCGAGTTCCGGGCCGAAGCGCTGCGACAGCTCCGCCAGCACGGCTTCGCGATCCTCAGCGAGGATGCGCCGGGCGACGGCTGCATCCTCGGTCCACACGACCGACGCACGGTTGCCGCCATCCGACCCCGGCGTCATAGGCAAAATCGCGAACGGTCCGGCGGGGAGGAAATGCTGCCACGCGGTTCCATTGTGCGGCTGCTCGATGCCAACGGTCGCCACGATGCCGACCTTGTCGGATGGCCAGCTTTGCGTTCGAATGCCGATCATCTCGCGCGCCGCCGAATTGCGCCCGTCCGCCGCGACGAGAAGCTTCGCCGACAACTCCGCGCCAGAGCGCAGCGCGATGGACACATCCTCGTCGCGTGTCTCGAAATGGTCGATGGCGTCGGGCGCGAAGAAAGAGACGTTGGGCAGGCCATCGAGCGAGGCGAGAAGCGCCGGAAGCAGCGTCGCGTTCTCGATGACGTAGGCGGTCGGCTCGCCCGTAGGCGTATCTTCGGCGTCGAGGCCGATCAGGCCGGGACGCACGGGCGATTCGAGCGCGGAATCGGTCAGAACAATGCGGCGGACCGGCTCGGCCTTGTCCGCGATCCGCTGCCATATGCCCGTCGCTTCGAGCATCGCCCTGGCGCTGGCCGTGAGCGCAACGGTGCGCGGATCGGCCGTTGCGGCGGCGAGTGTGCGTTGCTCGATGACCGCGATGGCGAACGCGCCCGGCGCCGACGCTTCCAGCGCACGAGCCAGCGCGAGCCCGACGAAACTTCCGCCACAGATGACGATGTCGAACCGGTTCTTCTGAATATCGTTCACGGCCACCTCGCGTCAGGCTTCCGACTAACTTGACAGATTTCGAAGGAGAACCGTTATCTCGGATGGAGAAGCTTAGGAAGGGCACCCATGCCGGCCGTCGATCAACTTCTGTCGATACTCGATCTTGAACAACTGGAACACAATCTGTTCCGTGGACGAAGCCCGCAAAATGGCTGGCAGCGCGTTTTCGGCGGTCAGGTGGTCGGGCAGGCGCTCACGGCCGCCTATCGCACGGTCGAGGATCAGGACCGCGTGGCCCATTCGCTGCACGCCTATTTCCTGCTCGGCGGCGACCCAAAGGTGCCGATCATCTACCACGTCGACCGCATGCGCGACGGCGGCAGCTTCACCACGCGGCGCGTGACCGCTATCCAGCACGGGCGGCCGATCTACACCATGGCGGTCTCGTTCCACGCGCTTGAGAGCGGCTTCGACCATCAGATCGAAATGCCGAAAGTTGCTCAGCCGGAAGAACTGCCGTCCGAAGAAGAATTGAAGGCTCGCCTGCTGCCGATCCTGCCGGAAGTCATGCGCCTTTACTGGGAGCGCGACCGGCCCATCGAACTGCGGCCCGTGGATCTCTCGCGCTTCTTCTGCAAGGAGAAGCTCGAGCCGAAGCAATATATCTGGTTCCGCGCGAACGGCTCGCTGCCCGACAATTTCCGTCTCCATCAATGCGTGCTGGCCTATGCGTCGGACTTCTCGCTGCTCGATACGGCGCTCGTGGCGCATGGCCGCTCGCTGTTCGAGCCTGAGCTGATGCTCGCGAGCCTCGATCATTCGGTGTGGTTCCATCGCCCGTTCAAGGCGGACGAATGGCTGCTTTATGCGATGGACAGCCCGAGCGCACAGGCCGCACGCGGCTTCTGCCGGGGCAGCATCTTCTCGCGCGACGGCACCCTCGTGGCATCGGTGGCGCAGGAAGGGATGATCCGCGAGAAGGCTGCGAAGTAGCGTCGCCGCCGACAACGGCGGCGCGATGCATCGCTTATATCTCGCCGCCCTCGCCCGCCGTTACGCCGCCGATCAGGTTTTCGCCGAGGAGACGTTCGGCGGTGAGCGCGCTGTCGGGCACGGGTTTGAGGCGTGACGGCAGCGCGGCGAGCCACTCGGTGCGGGCCTTCAGCGCTGCTACCGCCTCTTCACGACCGACCTCAGCGAAGCGCACCGCCATGCCCGCCACAAGCCGCCCTGCCGCCGCGATGTCCGCTCCGATCACGGTCGCGATGCGCGGATAGCCGCCCGTCGTCTGCCGGTCCGCGAGCAGGAGGATTGGCTGCCCGTCTGGTGGCACCTGAAGCGCGCCCGCAGTGGTCCCTTGCGACGGCACCTCGCCTGGCTTCGCGCGGTCGAGCGGTTTGCCGTCGAGGCGCAAGCCCATGCGATCGGACGCGGGCGTGACCGTGTACGCGCCGCCGAGCAGCGCTTCAAACGCACTCGCCGCGAAATAATCCGCGTTCGGGCCGCGCATGATGCGGAGGCTTTTCGGCGCGTCGAAGCTCGCGTCGAGGTGAAGCGACGGCGTGCCGGGCGCGGCCTCCCGCATCAGCGGAATCATGTCGCCCGCCCGAAGCGCGCGGCCTTCGATACCCCCGAGCCGGGCGCGCATGTAAGTCGAGCGGCTTCCGAGCACTGCGGGGATGTCGAAGCCGCCCGCAGCCGCGATATAATAGACCGCGCCATTTTTCGGCGGTGGAAACCGCAGCACCTCGCCGCGATGCGCTGTGAAGCTCCGCAGCGGCGCGACGGAAACGGCCGCCCCCGCCCTTTCGATGCGAAGCCGCGCCGCGCAGCCCGCCACGGCGAGCGTCACGCCCTCGGCGTGGACGCGCAGGCGAAGCCCCGCACCCATCACTTCGATCGCGGCGCTTTCCGGCGTGTTGCCCGCGAGGATATTCGCCGCCGCAAGCGCCTCTGGATCGAGCGCGCCCGACACAGGAACGCCGAAACGCTGCCAGCCGACGCGCCCGCGATCCTGGATGGTTGCGGCGAAACCGGGATCGACGATTGTCAGCGCGGGCCTCACGCTGGAGCCTCGGGTGTAGGCAACCAGCCCGCGGCGACGCGGCGACGCAGCGCTTCCGCTTCTACCGCATCGATTGCCCTGAAGCGGACGCTGTCGCCGGGCCGAAGCAGCGGCTCGGCTCGCCGCGCCATGTCCCACATGGGCACCGGCGTCCACCCGATCAGGTGCCAGCCGCCGGGGCTATCCAGCGGATAAACCGCGGTCATGTCCGCCGCTATCGCAATCGACCCGGCGGGCACGCGCGCACGGGGGCTGGCCCGGCGCGGCAGGCGAAGCCGCTCGGGCAGTTCGGCGAGATAGGCGAAGCCCGGAAGAAAGCCGAGCATCGAAACGACATAGGTTTCGCTCGCATGAAGAGCGGCGGCGTCGCCCTCCGAAAGCGCGGCCTCGCGGGCGACATCGCGAAGGTCGGGGCCAGAAACGCCGCCATAGACGCAAGGGATCGTCCACAGACGCGCTGCGGCGCCCGCTCCGAGCGGTATCGCGCACGCCGATTCAATGGCCGCGACGAGGCGTTCCTTCGTCAGGACAAGAGGATCGTAGCAAATGGTGAGAGAAGAAAGCGCCGGTATGCTTTCCCGATAGCCTTCGAGATGGCTGCCATGCAGCCTCTCCGAGATTTGAAGGATGGCAAGACTGACCGTTTTGCTGTAGCCAACGCCAAATTCCACGAGCACGGCACTTTCGCCGCTGTCATATACCCTTGGTTGGAGCGATGAAGGGGCGACAACCTCGTCTTCTATCGGCATATAGGCATCAGCCCGTGAGTTGAAGCGGGGCGGATCAAAACGCGAGGCGCGAATACAGCAACCGCGTGCGCAATCCGCGACGGCATAAAACCTCGTGTCTTCGAAAAAATTCTTTGATGAAATTAGTTTCCTATCGGACCTAATACAAGCGTTTCTCCTCAATCAAAATGGCGTCAACCCTCAAGGTTGCGGTCACAACGCGAAGCAAGCCGGAAATATAGGTCCCGGCAGCCAATGCCACGCTAGGGATTTTTTCCCAAACGGCACGCAACTTTCAGGAGAGCAGACACGGCCGAAACTGTGGCCCGATGATTTCCGCTGCGTTACCGCTGCGACATTGCGTACACGCGAAGCAGAGTTTCCGAAGCCAAAAAAAACGGTCTGCTTTCGGGAAGAAGCGCTCAATCTGCGTACAAAATTTGGGCCAAATTCCTTGAATGAAATCTTGAGTGGTGGCTATCATATGATATATAGCATGTATTCCGTTCAAATCCGAAAGGCAGACGATTGTGAAACAAGCAAATAAGGTCAAGGATCTCAGCGCAAAACGTAAAGCCGAGTCGCGCTGGCTTGACAAAGCGGAAATCCAGAGCAATTCCTACAAAGGATTGGAAAGTGCAGCTCAAGGCCGAATTAGGAGCCCGCAAATGCTTGATGAAAAATTCGAGAATAACGAGCTGGTAGATTTTACGACACAAATCGTTTCCGCCTATGTTAGCAATAACGCGGTTGTCGCAGGTGACTTGCCCAGCCTCATCGGCGAGGTCCATTCTGCCCTTACTCGCGCTTCGTCGAATGTCGTTATCGTGCCGAAGGAAGAGCTGAAGCCTGCCGTCGCTGTGAAGAAATCGTTGACGCCGGACTACATCATCTGTCTCGAAGATGGCAAGAAGTTTAAGTCGCTGAAGCGACACTTGCGCACGCATTATAATATGTCGCCCGAAGAATATCGGGAAAAGTGGGGTCTGGAACCGAATTATCCGATGGTCGCCCCCAAATACGCCGAAGCTCGCTCCAATCTTGCCAAGAAAATGGGCCTCGGTCAGCGTAAGGGCCGCTAGAGAGCCCCTTCACCGGACACTTCCTTCCTCAACGACCTATTGCCGCCGCTGCTCCGCCCCTCGAACACCTCTTCTTTGATTTGGGGGGCGCAGCCCGGTTCGAATGACTTGCGCTGCAACATGCAAATCACCGATAGTTCGCGAAACATGGTGATCGGCGCTGGTGGCGGACCCGCGCGCGGACATCGGAGGGTTGGATGGCTTCGGAAATCTCTTTCCGGGCGCAGGTTATTATGCGCGAGCAACAAGAGCTTTACGGCTATTGGCGGGCCTGCGCGCAGTCGCGTCCGCTGCCGTCGCGCTTCGACATAGACCCGATCGCGATTCCTCATCTTCTGTCGGGCCTGAGCCTTCTCGACTGCGGCGACGATCTCGAGTCGCTGCGCTACAGGCTGGCCGGCACGCGAGTCGGCGAGATTTATGGCGCGGAAATCACCGGGCGCGCGGTTTTCGACATCGGCTTCCAGCACAAGCGCGATTATTGGCGCACGGTTTACCGCAGCGTCATTGAAGACCAACTGCCCATGCAAGGAACGGTGCGCGGTCCCGCAGCGGGGCGTGAACATCTGCTCCTGATCTGGCTGCGTCTCCCGTTGAGCGGCCTTTCAGGCAAGGTGGAGCGCATCCTCGGCTACGACGCCGCAGTCCCCGCAACCTTCGCACACGGCGCGCCGCAGGCGCATATCGTCGGAGAGCGAGTCGAAAAGCGGCGCGCACGGCTGTAGTGCCCGGAAAGACCGGTGCCGGTTGTGTGACAGATCCGCTCAACCAGAAATCTTCCGGACGCTTGCAATTCCATCGAGCGATGAAGCTCTAACGCCGCATTGGAGGTCGCACCGTGACCACGCCAACGATAAGAGACGAGGCGACAGGAGACGAGGGAACAATCCGCTCCATCACGACGGCCGCGTTCGTCACCGTGCCCTACAGCCAGGGAACCGAAGCAGCGATCATCGACGCGTTACGGCGCGATGAAGCGCTGACTGTTTCGCTGGTGGCGCTCGATGAAGGCGAGATTGTGGGGCACATCGCTTTCTCCCCCGCCACAATCGATGGCGAGCAGCGCGGCTGGTTCGGCGTCGGTCCCCTCTCCGTGCGGCCGGACCGACAGAATCGCGGCATTGGCGGGTCGCTTGTCCGGGCCGGGCTCGAACGGCTCCGCGCATTGGGCGCGAAGGGTTGCGTGCTGGTTGGTAAGCCGAATTATTACGAGCGCTTCGGCTTCAAGGCGGATGCGCGGCTCACACTCGACGGCGTTCCTCCGCAGTATTTTCAAGCTCTGAGCTTCGGCGGCGAGTTACCGAGAGGCTCTGTATCGTTTCATCCGGGCTTTGGCGCGAAAGACGAATAAAGTACGGCGGCGCGCTCGTGATGACTTACGCGGCCGCGATTCACGCATAAATAAAGCGCGACACCCGGCCGACAAGGATCATGACCACGCTCTCGCCCGAAGAAATCGAGCGCTATAAGCGCCATCTGCTCGTCAAGGATATCGGCGGACAGGGCCAGCAACGGCTGAAGGCTGCGCGCGTGCTGATCGTCGGCGCGGGCGGCCTCGGCTCGCCGTTGCTGATGTATCTCGCGGCGGCGGGCGTCGGCGCGCTCGGCATCATCGACGACGACCGCGTTTCGCTCGGAAATCTTCAGCGGCAGGTCGCCTATCGCACCGACGACATTGGCGCGCTGAAGACGGACCGCGCGGCGGCGCTCGTGCACGCGCTCAACCCACATGTGGAAGTCGAGGCGATGCCGTTCCGCCTCACCGCCGAAAACGCGCTCGCCGTCGTCTCGCGCTACGACATCGTGGCCGATGGCTCGGACAATTTCGCGACGCGCTATCTGGTGAACGACGCGTGCTATTTCGCGATGAAGCCGCTCGTCTTCGCCGCGCTCGGCCAGATGGAGGGCTACGTCTCCACTTTCCGCGCCTACGAAATGGACGAATCAGGAACACCACGCCCAAGCTATCGCGACCTCTTCCCCGAACCGCCCGCACCGGGCGAGATCCCGACGTGCGAGGAAGCGGGCGTGCTCGGTCCTGTGGCGGGCGTCATCGGCACGTTGCAGGCGGTTGAGGTGGTGAAGTCGATCCTCGGACTCGAAGGCACGCTCGTCGGCAGGCTTCTCATCTATGACGCGCTCGTCGGCCGGTTTCAGACCATTGCGCTGAAATGGGACGCGAATAATCCGCTGACGGGCCTTGCCCCTTCCATCCGCGACCTGTCGATTCACGCCGCCGATTCCGAACAGCGCGCGTGATCGCCTTTGTTTTGCCTCACTTTCGGTCGGGATTCGCGCGATCACGCTTTGGCGCGGCCGCCGTCTTCCGGCAAGGTCCGATGTCTATAGACAGTGATATGTCAGAGGCGGCCTGAAATGCGCCGTTTCGACCTCGATTTTCCAATGATGCTCGACTGGAGGTTAGCGATGAGACGCTCCGTATCCCGAATGATGATTGCGAGCCTTCTCGTCGCCGCGAGCGCGAGCGGCGCTTCAGCTGCACCTTGCTCCACGTCGAGCGCCGGGTTCGACCGCTGGCTTTCGCAGTTCAAGGCCGAAGCACGCAGCCAAGGGCTTTCCTCGCGCGCGCTCTCCGCGCTCGACGGCGTCACCTTCGACCAGAGCGTCATCAACAAGGATCGCGGCCAGAGCGTCTTTTCGCAAAGCTTCCTCGAATTTTCCGACCGCATGGCCGCCAAATACCGCATCGAGAAGGCGCGCCAGCTTATCGGCGGCAAGTACAAGCGGGAGTTTGACCGCGCGGAGCGCGAGTTCGGCGTGCCAGGTGCCATCATCAGCGCGTTCTGGGCGCTCGAAACCGATTTCGGCGCAAACAACGGCAATATGGAAACCGTGCGCTCGCTCGCGACGCTTGCCTATGACTGCCGCCGACCTGAGAAGTTCCGCGAGGAACTGCTCGATGTGCTGAAGATCATCGATCGCGGCGACCTCAGCGCCAGCGAAATGCGCGGGCCGTGGGCGGGCGAGCTTGGCCAGACGCAGTTCGTCCCCTCGGTCTACCTCAAATACGGCATCGATTACGATGGCGACGGCCATGCCGACCTCATCCGCAGCGCGCCGGACGTGATCGGCTCATCGGCAAATTACCTGAAGGCGCTCGGCTGGCGACGCGGCGAGCCTTGGCTCAAGGAAGTGCGTGTGCCGGAAAGCATGGACTGGAGCCAGGCCGACCTCACCATCCAGCACCCGCTCAGCGAGTGGCAACGCATGGGTGTGCAACTTTCGGGCGCCGAGCGTGTGAACGGCGACCTTCCCGCGTCCCTGCTCCTGCCGATGGGGCGCAATGGCCCGGCCTTCCTCGCCTTCGATAATTTCAAGGTGTTCCTCGAATGGAACCAGTCGCTCATTTACGCGACGACGGTGGCCTATCTCGCGACCCGCATCGATGGCGCGCCGCCGGTGTCGCGCGGGCGCGGCGTGAGCGCTTTCGGCTATGAGCAAACGAAGGAGCTTCAGAGCCTCCTGCGCGCGAAGGGCTACGATGTCGGCGAAGTTGACGGCAAGCTCGGCCTTCTCACCCGCGCGAGCGTCAAGAAGGTGCAGCAGAAGCTCGGCCTGCCCGTGGACTCCTATCCGAGCCCGGAACTGGTCTCGCGGCTGCGCGGGCGTTAGACTCAAAGCGACTTACGCGCGGCGGTTCACTCGCGCCTGCGCGGGTGATCGGCTGCGCCTGACATGATTGCGACTTGTCACTGGTGCGAAGGCTCCAAGCTTTTGCGCGAGAGCACGGCCCCAAGGCAGCGCCCCGTTTGCGCAGCTGGCTTGCTCTCATAAAAAAGGCCGGGTTTCCCCGGCCTTTTTTATGTTGTATGTGCTGACCGCTACTCCGCGGCGGTCGCGGCAATAGCGCCGTGACAATGCTTGTACTTCTTGCCCGAACCGCAGGGGCACAGCGCGTTGCGCGCGACCTTGCCCCACGTCGCCGGGTTGTTCGGATCGATTGCGGGCGTCTTTCCGCCACCGCGCGGAGCCGACGCCTTCGCTGCGGCGGGCGCGGACGGCTTCGCGCCACCCTGCTTCGCGGACGCCCGACGATCCTGCCTCGACTGCGGCCCGGCTTCGGCCTCGGCCTCGGACAAATCGGCGCCCGTGATCGGATCTGCCCGGAACATCTGAAGCTCGGGAAGTTCGGTCTGCGTATAGTCTTCAGGCTCAGCAAGTTGAACGTGCATGAGTTGGCCGGTCACTTCCCGGCGCAGGCGCGACAGCATGCTCTCGAAAATCTGGAAGGCTTCGCTCTTGTATTCATGGAGCGGATCGCGCTGGGCATAGCCGCGCAGGCCGACCGCCTGACGCAGATGCTCAAGGCTGACGATATGCTCGCGCCAGAGATGATCGAGCGTCTGCAACAGGATCGCCTTCTCGATCTGACGCATATTTTCCGAGCCGACATCCGACGCCTTGCGCGCCGCAGCCGCATCGGCTTTCGCGAGAAGCCGCTCCTCGATCTCCTGCTCCGCGATGCCTTCCTCGGCAGCCCATTCCTCGACGGGCAAATCCATGTCGAAGACGGCCTTGAATTCCTCGCGCAGGCCTTTCACGTCCCACTGCTCGACGAACGCCTTCGCCGGGATGTGGGTCGTCACGAGATCCTGCACGACTTCGCGCCGCATGTCGGCAACGGTCTCTTCAACCGTCTCTTCCTGCATGAGATCGATGCGCTGCTCGAACACGACCTTGCGCTGGTCGTTCATCACGTCGTCGTATTTCAGCACGTTCTTGCGCATGTCGAAGTTGCGCGCTTCAACCTTCTGCTGCGCCTTTTCGAGCGCGCGGTTGATCCACGGATGCGCGATCGCCTCGCCGTCCTTGATGCCGAGCTTCCGCAGCATGAAGTCCATGCGGTCGGTGCCGAAGATGCGCATCAGGTCGTCTTCTAGCGAGAGGTAGAAGCGCGACGCACCCGGATCGCCCTGACGGCCCGAACGGCCGCGAAGCTGGTTGTCGATGCGGCGACTTTCGTGGCGCTCCGTGCCAAGCACGTAGAGGCCGCCAGCGGCGAGCGCCTGATCCTTCTTCGCCTCGATGTCGGTGGCGATCTTGTCGCGCTCCGCCTTGATCTCGTCCAACGTCGGCTCGACGCCCGCTGCGCGCTTCTCCGCAACCCACGCCGCAATCTGCATGTCCGCGTTGCCGCCGAGCTGAATATCCGTACCGCGACCCGCCATGTTGGTGGCGATGGTCACGGCGCCCGGCATGCCCGCCTGCGCGATGATGAAGGCTTCCTGCTCGTGGTAGCGCGCGTTCAGCACCTGATGCGGCACGTTCAGCGGCTTCAGCATCTCCGAAAGCGTTTCCGACTTCTCGATGGAGGTGGTGCCGACGAGGATAGGCTGACCGCGCTTGGCGCAATCCTGGATCAATCGGATGATGGCGCGGTATTTCTCTGCGGCCGTGCGATACACCTCGTCGTCCGAGTCGATACGGCACATCGGGCGGTTGGTCGGGATCTCCACGGTTTCGAGACCGTAGATGTCGAGGAACTCCTGCGCCTCGGTGATGGCGGTGCCGGTCATGCCCGCCAGCTTTTCATAAAGGCGGAAGTAATTCTGGAAGGTGATCGAGGCGAGCGTCTGGTTTTCCGGCTGGACGTCCACGCCTTCTTTCGCTTCAAGCGCCTGATGCAGGCCTTCCGAATAGCGGCGGCCTTCCATCATCCGGCCCGTGAACTCGTCCACGATGACGACCTGCCCCTTGCGGACGATATAATCGCGGTCCTTCAGGAACAGCTTGTGCGCGCGCAGCGCCTGGTTGACGTGATGAACAATGGTCACGTTCTCGGCGTCGTAGAAGGTGGAATCCGGCTCGATGAAGCCCGCTTCCTGCAGGATCTCCTCGATGCGCTGGTTACCCTCTTCGCTGAAGGTCACCGCGCGCTGCTTCTCGTCGAGATCGTAATGCTCCTTGCCGAGCTTCGGAATGAGCTTGTCGATGCTGATGTAGAGGTCTGACTTGTCCTCTATCGCGCCGGAAATGATGAGCGGCGTGCGCGCCTCGTCGATGAGGATCGAGTCCACTTCGTCGACGATGGCGAAGGCGTGTCCCTGAAGCTCGGGCGGACGGCCGCCGAATTGCACCATCTCGTCGACGGTGTACTTCATATTGTCGCGGAGATAATCGAAGCCGTATTCGTTGTTCGTCCCGTAGGTGATATCGCAGGCATAGGCGGCTTTGCGTTCGACGTCGTCTAGTTCGTGGGTGATACAGCCCACTGTGAGGCCGAGGAAGCGGAAGATCTGCCCCATCCACTCGGAGTCGCGTTTCGCAAGGTAATCGTTCACCGTGACGACGTGCACGCCACGCCCCGACAGCGCGTTGAGATAGGCTGCGAGCGTGGAGACGAGCGTCTTGCCTTCGCCCGTCTTCATTTCGGCGATCTTGCCCGAATGCAGCACCATGCCGCCGATGAGCTGCACGTCGAAGTGTCGCTGGCCGAGTGTGCGCTTGGCGCCCTCGCGCACGGTGGCGAAGGCTTCGGGAAGCAGCTTGTCGAGATGCTCGCCGTTCGCGAGGCGTTCGCGGAATTCGACGGTTTTCGCACGCAGCTCATCGTCCGAGAGCGCCTGGAACTTTGGTTCCAGCGCGTTGATCGGCGCGACCCTCGATTGAAAACTCTTCAGGAGCCTGTCGTTGGAACTGCCGAAGATCTTGGTTGCGAGCGCGCCAAGAGAAACCATGTTGCCGAGCCTCACTGCCTCGCCAGGAAAATGCAGTCCGGAGATTAAGGGACCGCTGCCAGAGCGCCTTTTCTTTTTTGGCGATGGCTTTCTTACGGGCTGTTTGCGAAATTGACCGGGAGAAAGTGTCCCTTCTCCTCATGGCACGAGAAATAAGCAGACGCAGCGGCGCTGTCAACGCGCCGCGACGGCCTGTCCAAGGGTTGCACGTGTGCTTTTCGCCGCCGCAAGCTTTACCGCGCCCTCGTCAGGACGCCGGGCGTCGCGCGAAAGCGAGAGCGACGCCGAAGGCCACCATCATAGACCCGCTCACGCGGTTGATCCATCGTGACGCACTGCCGCCTTGCGCGAGGCGGCCGATGCGCGAGCCGATCAGGGCGTAAATCGCGATAGCAGGAACTTCGAGAATAAGAAAGACCACCCCGACGAGGAGGAAGCTTCGCCAGTAATCGCTCTGGTCCACGAACTGCGGCAGGAAGGCCGTGAAGATGAGCATAGCCTTCGGGTTGCTGGCCGCGACGAGAAATTCCTGCCGCAGAAAACTGCCGGGAGCTTGCGTGCTGTCCTTTGGCGCAGCGAGCGTGTCGAAACCCTTGGCGATGATGAGCCGCACGCCGATCCATACGAGATAGGCCGCGCCGAGGAGCTTCACCGCCGTGAACGCCGCCTCCGATGCCATCAGGAGCGCGCCCATGCCAGCCGCCGTGATCGCGATCATGACGGCGAAGGCGACGAGCCTTCCCGGAGCGGCGGCAATCGCGGGCATCACACCGTGACGCGCGCCGATGGTGAGCGAAAGGAGGTTGTTCGGCCCGAACGCCATGTTGAGCGCGAAGCAGGCCGGGAGGAAAACGGCAAACGAAGTTGACATCGGCGATCCACCGGAAGGGCGCCAAACGGACGCGTGCCTGTGAATGGGCAACCTAAACCCGCCGCCAGGCATGCTCAAGGCCGGTCTAAGCCACGTCCCAAGGTTTTGTTTGAGCGTGATCCTTGTCGCAAGCCGACGACCGCATTTGCGGATCGCGCAGCTTCGCCGTGGCATTCGCTCGAAAGCCGCCGCTCAAGCCTGCGGGCACCCGGCTAAAGCCAATCCTGCAGTATCGGCACGAGCGGCACGTCGGCGGCCGGCATCGGGTAATCGCGCAGCTTGTCGCGGCGCACCCACGCCAGCGTCTGCCCTTCGAGCGGGCGAACCATGCCGTTCCAGTTGCGGCAGATATAGAGCGGCATCAGGAGGTGGAACGTCTCGTAGGAGTGGCTCGCAAAGGTGAGCGGCGCGAGGCAGCGCTGCGGCACCTCGATGCCGAGTTCTTCCTTCAACTCGCGGATGAGCGCGGCCTCGGGAAGCTCGCCTGCCTCGATCTTGCCGCCGGGAAATTCCCACAGTCCGCCCATCGGCTTGTGCGCGGGGCGCTGCGCGAGCAACACGCGGTTGTCCGCGTCGATCAGCGCCACCGCCACGCACGTCACAAGCTTGAGCCCCGGCGATGCGGGGGAGGCGTCAGCTCCGGTAGTCGGCATTGATGCGGATGTAGTCATAGGTTAGGTCCGAAGCCCATACGGTTGCGCGTCCCGGCCCGCCCGCGCCGCAATCGACGCGGATCTCGATTTCGCCGCGCTTCATATAGGCGCTGCCCTGCTCCTCCTTGTAATCGGGGTCGCGCAAGCCTTCCTTCGCCACCTGAATGTCGCCGAACCAGATCGACAGCCGGTCGCGGTCGGCCGCTTCGCCCGAACGGCCCACCGCCGCGACGATGCGTCCCCAGTTCGCGTCCTCGCCCGCAACAGCCGTCTTCACGAGCGGCGAATTGCCGATGGTCATGCCGATGCGATGCGCGGCCTCGTCGCTCTCCGCGCCTTCGACGTGGATCGTCATCAACTTGGAGATGCCCTCGCCGTCCTTCACCACCTGAATGGCGAGGTCGTGTAGCAGCGACAGGAGCGCCGCCGAGAACGCCGCCGCTTCGGGATCGTCCGGCCCGGCGATCTTGGGCGCGCCCTTGGCTGCGGCTTCACCCGTCGCGAAGATGAGCAGCGTGTCGCTCGTCGAGGTGTCGCCATCGACCGTCACGGCATTGAACGTCGTCTTCACGTGGCGGCGCAGAAGCTCCGTCAACACGTGGCCTTCGACCGCCGCATCGGTGACAATGAAAGAGAGCATCGTCGCCATGTCGGGCTGGATCATGCCCGAACCCTTGGCGATGCCGTTCAGCGTGACGGGCACGTTGCCGACGAAGGCGCGGCGCGTGGCCACCTTCGGATAGGTATCGGTTGTCATGATGGCGCGCGCGGCGTCGTGCCAGAGGTCTTCATTCGCCTCGCCCGCCATCTTCGACAGGACGTGACTGAATTTCGTGGCGTCGAGCGGCTCGCCGATGACGCCCGTGGACGCGATGAACACGCGCTCCGCTTCGAAGCCGCCCGCCTCGCCCGCGAACGCCGCCGTTGCCTCCACCGCCTCGCGCCCGCGCTGGCCGGTGAACGCATTCGCATTGCCGGAATTGACGACGAGCGCCCGCGCGCTTGCGTGCTGAAGCTGCTCGCGACACCAGTCCACCGCCGCCGAGGACGTCTTCGACCGCGTCAACACGCCGCCCGCCTGCGTCCCTTCCGGGAACAGCATGAGCAACACGTCGGTGCGGTTCGCATATTTTATGCCCGCCTCCGCGACCGCGATCTTCACGCCCGCGATCGGCGGCAGGGGCACGAGTTCGCCGGGCGCGAACGGCGAAACCTTGGTGATACTCGCCATGAACCCGGCTCCTTTCGTTAACGGCTATTTCTGCTGCGTCGTCGTTTCGATCGCGGCAGCCTTGGCGTCTTCTTCGATGGCCTTCTTCAGCTCGGGATCGACGATTTCCACCTTAGCGGATGAACGCAGCTTCTGCACGGTTTCGCGAAGCTGATTCTGCACCAGAGAGGCGACGATCTGATCCTTCACCTCGTCGAAGCTCGGCACCGGCCGGTTCCGCTTGTCCTCGACCTTGATGACATGCCAGCCGAATTCGGACTGAACGGGATCGGAAATCTGGCCGGGCTGAAGCGCAAAGGCCGTGTCCTCGAACACCTTCACCATCTGGCCCTTGGAAAAATAACCGAGGTCGCCGCCGGTGTTCGCGCTTGGGCCGTCCGCGCTCTTCTTGGCAAGCTCGTTAAAGTCCGCGCCGCCCTTGAGCTGCTTCACGAGGTCTGCCGCTTCTTCCTTCGTCTTGACGAGGATGTGGCGCGCGCGCACTTCCGGCTCGGGCTTCAGCTTGGCGATCTGCTCGTCATAGGCGGCCTTGGCCTGTGCGTCGGTGATCGCATCGCGGACCTTCTTCTCATAGAAGGTGTCGCGCAGTGCCCGCAGCTTGTAATAGGCGGCGCGCTCCTCGAAATCCTTGGCCGCGTCGAGCTTGTCCTTCGCCGCCTCGCTGGCGAAAAGATGCGCCTCGACGAGATATTCGACCAGCACGCGACGGCGGCTTTCAGCGGGGAGCCCGGCGATTTCCGCACCGACCTCGGCTTCCGCGAAGGCGATTTCGGCTTCCGTGATGTCCGTTCCGTTGACGCGCGCGACCGGGGCCGCCTGCGCCATTTGCGCGCCGAATGCCAGCACAGCGGCGCTCAGTAAAATCCTTGCATTCACGATGGAAACTCCTCGCCCTTAGGGAAACGTCGAACTGTTGTCTTTGCGGCAACTTATGTTTTTCGCCGCTTTTAAGACCCGTCGCTCTGGATGGGAAGCACGATCTTGCGGTTATTAAGGCGTTTCAATCTTCCCGAAATATTGGTCGCGGCTCGGCCCAAGCACCTGAAATAAGCTAAGTCCAAGGCGGAACAAGCTTTTTCTGGAACGGTTCTGCTTTCTGATGACCGGCACGGCTCTGCGCGACAAGCCAAATCCACAGTTTCCGACGCGCTCCGATGCCCTTGAGGAGGCAGCGATCCATGGCGAAGACGAAAAGCAACGGCGACTACACGAGCGTCGCCTACGGGCAGGAAAAAATTTTGCGGGGCGAAGGCGGCGAAACCCATCAGGTGGCGGGCGGCGATGTGCCCGTGCTCACGACGCAGCAAGGCGTGCCCGTTGCCGACGACCAGAACTCGCTGAAGGTCGGCGCGCGCGGACCGACCATTCTCGAAGATTTTCACTTCCGCGAGAAAATCTTCCATTTCGACCACGAGCGCATTCCTGAGCGCGTTGTGCACGCGCGCGGCTACGGCGCGCATGGCTATTTCGAGACGACGGCCTCGCTCGCCGATGTCACGAAGGCCGACATCTTCCAGCGCGTGGGCGAGAAGACGCCCGTCTTTGTGCGCTTTTCCACCGTGGCGGGCGCGAAGGGCTCCGTCGACCTCGCCCGCGATGTGCGCGGCTTCGCGGTGAAGCTCTACACGAAGGAGGGCAACTGGGACATCGTCGGCAACAACATCCCGGTGTTCTTCATTCAGGACGCGATCAAGTTTCCCGACTTCGTGCATTCGGTGAAGGAAGCGCCCGACCGCGCCTTCCCGCAGGCGGCGTCCGCGCATGACAATTTCTGGGACTTCATCTCGCTCAGCCCCGAAAGCATGCACATGGTGATGTGGGTGATGAGCGACCGCGCCATCCCGCGCTCCTTCCGCTTCATGGAGGGTTTCGGCGTCCACACCTTCCGGTTCGTGAACGCGGAGGGCAAATCCACCTTCGTGAAGTTCCACTGGAAGCCGAAGCTCGGCCTGCAATCCGTTGTCTGGAACGAGGCCGTGAAGATCAACGGGGCGGACGCCGACTTCCACCGCCGCGACCTTTGGGACGCGATCGAGAGCGGCAACTTTCCCGAATGGGAGCTTGGCGTTCAGCTTTTCGACGACGCCTTCGCCGACAAGTTCGCGTTCGACGTCCTGGATGCAACAAAAATCATCCCGGAGGAGGAAGTGCCGATCCGCGTTGTCGGTCGCCTCGTGCTCGACCGCATGCCGGACAATTTCTTCGCCGAAACCGAGCAGGTGGCGTTCTGCACGCAGAATATCGTGCCTGGCGTGGACTTCACGAACGACCCGCTACTTCAGGGCCGCAACTTCTCTTATCTCGACACGCAGTTGAAGCGGCTCGGTTCGCCGAACTTCACCTTCCTGCCGATCAACGCGCCGAAATGCCCGTTCGCGACCTTCCAGCAGGACGGCCACATGACGATGCGCAATCCGCGCGGCCGGGCCAATTACGAGCCGAACTCATGGGGCGGCGAGAAGGGCGGCCCGCGCGAATCGCCGGAAAAGGGCTTCAAGACCTTCCCCGAAGAGGTGGCTGGAGAAATGCGGCGGCTGCGAGCGGAGTCTTTTGCCGACCACTACAGCCAGGCGCGGCAGTTCTACATCAGCCAGACCGAGATCGAAAAGCAGCACATCGCCGACGCCATCACGTTCGAGCTGTCGAAGGTTGAGACGCCCGCGATCCGCAGCCGCGTCGTCTCGCATTTGCTCAACATCGACGGCGAGCTTGCGAAGAAGGTGGCGACGGCGATCCGATTGAAGGAAATGCCCAAGCCCGCAGACGCCGCGAGGCCGACGCGCACCGACCTGAAGGAGAGCCTCGCCTTGAGCATCGTGAAGAACGGCCCGAAGCGCTTCGAGGGCCGCAAGCTCGGCATCCTCATCACCGATGGCGTGGACGCGAACGCGCTCGCCGACCTGAAGAAAAGCTTCGCGGCGGAAAAGGCGCTCGTGGAGATCATCGCGCCGGAGGTCGGCGGTGTCAGCGCCAGCGACGGCACATGGATCGAGGCGAAGCAGCGGCTCGATGGCGCGCCGTCCGTGCTTTACGACGCGGTCGCGATCCTCGCCTCGCCCGATGGCGGTGCGCAGCTCGTGCATCATCCCTCAGCGCGCGACTTCGTAGCCGACGCCTTCGCGCATCAGAAGTTCATCGGCTGGCATGGCAATATCACGCCCCTGTTTTCAAAAGCGGGCATCGCCGACGAGCTTGATGGCGGTGTGGTTCAGCTCAAGGGCCCGGACGACGCGCGCGTGTTCGCGGAGCGCTGCGCCGGGCTTCGCTTCTGGCCGCGCGCCGAGAAGTTCAAGGCCGGTTCGAGCAAGCCGCTTGCCGCAGGCACCGCGTCGAAGAAAAACGGCAACGGCGGCAAGAAGAACGGCGGCGGAGGGATTAAATAGGCAGCAAACGCCGCGACGCCCTGGCCTGACGGGCATTATCCGCCTCCTGCTGCGAAAGCTTTGCAGGAAAATGATGCAAAAAGCCCCCGCCCGGACGAGCCGAGCGGGGGCTTCGATTTGCGCGACGGAGGCCGAAGTCGCCCCCGTTGCAGCGCCTACGCAGCTTCGACCGAAGTCCCGAAGCCCTTGGCCTTGAGCGCGGCGGTGATTTCCTCAAGCGTCGCCGGGTCGTCGATGGTGGCGGGCATCTTGTACGCCTCGCCATCGGCGATCTTGCGCATGGTGCCGCGAAGGATCTTGCCCGAGCGCGTCTTCGGCAGGCGGTTCACCGTCAGCACGGTCTTGAACGCCGCGACCGGTCCGATCTGATCGCGCACCATGGCGACGATCTCTTTCTCGATCACGTTGATCTCGCGGACAACACCCGCCTTCAGGAGCACGAAGCCAGCAGCCACCTGTCCCTTGAGGCCGTCCGCGATGCCGATCACCGCGCATTCGGCGACGTCGGGATGGTTCGCGACCACTTCCTCGATCGCGCCGGTGGAGAGGCGATGGCCCGCGACGTTGATGATGTCGTCGGTGCGCGCCATGACGAAGACATAGCCGTCTTCATCGATGAAGCCCGCGTCGGCGGTCTTGTAGTAGCCCGGATATTCGATGAGGTAGCCCTCGATGAAACCCTGGTCGTTGTTCCACAGCGTCGGCAGACAGCCGGGAGGCATCGGCAGGCGGATCGACAGCGCGCCCGTCTGGCCGCGCGCGACTTCCTCGTTCGACTCGTTCAGCACGTGAAGCTCATAGCCCGGCAGCGCGAAGGTGGGCGAGCCGAGCTTGATCGGCATCGCGCCGAGCCCCGCGCAGTTGCCCGCGATGGCCCAGCCCGTTTCCGTCTGCCACCAGTGGTCGATGACCGGAACCTTCAGCAGGTCTTCGGCCCATTGCACCGTGTTCGGATCGGCGCGTTCGCCCGCGAGGAACAGATATTTCAGGCTCGACACGTCGTAATGGGCGAGGAACGTGCCTTGCGGATCTTCCTTCTTGATCGCGCGGAAGGCGGTCGGCGCGGTGAACAGCGCCTTCACCTTGTGCTGCTCGATCACGCGCCAGAACGCGCCCGCGTCCGGCGTGCCGACAGGCTTGCCCTCGTAGACGATGGTGGTCGCGCCGTGCAGCAGCGGTCCGTAGACGATGTAGGAGTGACCCACGACCCAGCCCACGTCCGACGATGCCCAGAACACTTCGCCCGGATCGATGTCGTAATGGTTCTTCATCGTCCATTTCAGCGCCACCATGTGGCCGCCGATGTCGCGAACGACGCCCTTCGGGCGGCCGGTCGTGCCGGACGTGTAGAGGATGTAGGCCGGGTCCGTCGCGGCCATCGGTTCGCAAGCCGCGCTGACGCCGCGCGCCTTTGCGTCGTCGAGAAGCGCCGCGTAATCGTAGTCACGGCCTTCGATGAGCGTCGCGATTTCCTGCGGGCGCTGCACGATGATGCATACCTCGGGCTTCACCGAGGAAAGCTCGATGGCGTGGTCGAGGAGCGGCTTGTAGTGGATGACGCGCGTCACTTCGATGCCGCATGACGCGGTGATGACCGCCTTCGCCTGCGTGTCCTCGATGCGGATGGCAAGCTCGTTCGCCGCGAAGCCACCGAATACCACCGAGTGAATCGCGCCGATGCGGGCGCAGGCGAGCATCGCGATAAGCGCTTCGGCGATCATCGGCATGTAGACGATGACGCGGTCGCCTTTGCCGATGCCCTTCTCCTTCAGCACGCCCGCGAAGGTGGCGACTTCCGTCAGAAGGTCGGCATAGGTCAGAATGCGCACCTGCCCCGTGACGGGGCTGTCATAGATGATCGCCGGCTGATCGGCGCGGCCGTTCTTCACATGGCGATCGATGCAATTATAGGCCGTGTTCGTGACGCCGCCGGTGAACCAGCGCCCGTAGACGCCTTCGTTGGCGTCGAAGATCTTCTTCGGCTGCTCGAACCAGTCGATCTCGCGCGCGGCTTCAGCCCAGAAACCCTCCGGGTCGCGCTTCCAGCTCTCATATACGTCGAAATAGCGGCTTTGAGCCGGGTTTGGCGAAGTCATGGCAAGTCCTCCAGGATTGCCCGCATAGTGCTCAAAGTGGCGCCTATTCCGCAAGGTGCGAACTGCGGCAAAACGGCCAGACGGAGAAGCAGAAGCTTGCTTCTTTGGTATAAGCTCGACGCCATTTTGTACGAAGATAACGCGTCTTGGCATTCTCGCGCAATATTCGAAACTCGGCTTGTTTCGATCCGCTTCGCTCCGATTTTGGGTTATAAGAGGCCCCGCGGGAGCCGATCTGTCGAAGGGAATTCCACGATGCCGCTAATCGAAACGCCGTTCCTCACCACCGTCTGCGGTCTGGAGGAACTGGCCGGGCATGCGTCGCGCGAGGTGAGCCATGTTCTGTCGATCCTCGATCCTGACGAACCCGAACCGCCGGCATTCGGCACCTATGGTGAGCACGCGCGACTTGAGATGCGGTTTCACGACATCATCGAGGAGACTGCGGGACACATCGTGCCAACGCCCGACGACGTGGCGAAGATGCTCGCTTTCGGCCGCGAGTCGGAAGCCCAGGCCGGAAGCCTGAGGCACTTGCTCGTTCATTGCCACATGGGAATTTCGCGCTCGACGGCGACGATGGCGCTGCTCCTCGGCCAATCGCAGCCGCGGCTCTCCGCTGATGCGATCATGCAGCATATCCTCGCGATGCGGGAGAAGGCATGGCCGAACCTGCGCATTCTGGAATATGGCGAGGCGATGCTGGGCCGGGGCGACGAGTTTACGCGCGCGGCGGGGGCGATCTACCGGATTCAGCTCGAACGACGCCCGGAGATCCGCGAGTTTTTCGTCAACGTGGGGCGTGGCCGGGAAATCGAAGCGGCGGACCGCGCCTAGACGAAAAAAAGCAGCGCGTGCAATGCAATGCCGCGCTGCATCATATTCAGGGCTGACGCCATCCAGGTAGAACGCGAATAATGATGCTGCGTTGCTTGGCTTGGCGAGTCACCAAACTTATTTCACGGCGATGATGACGTCCGAAGACTTGATGATCGCCGACGCTTCCATGCCGTCCTTCAAGCCCAGATCTTCGACGGATTCGTTCGTGATCGACGCAGTGATCGTCGTGCCGCCGACATCAAGCAGAACGTGAGCCGTGGTCGTCCCCTTGATAACCTTCGTAATTTTGCCGGTGAATACATTCCGGGCGCTGACTTTCATCGGGTGACTCCTTTTTCGTATATAAGCCTAAAGTGGTGCATAAAATATGGCGTTTTCGCGAAACCGCAAGTGCGGATTTGAGGCGATGTTGTATAATCGATTACACATATCACAAGAAGTCGGCGGAGCTATATACGTCAAGCTATAGCTCCTGAGCTTATATCCAGAAGGTTACAGTTACGAGTAGATGGCCTATCCTGTATTCCTGATCCCGGCAGCCACGCCGTTGATGGAAATCTGGATCGCGAGCCGGATTTTCTCCGCGTGATCGCCACGCCGCCAGCGTCTCAGCAACTCGATCTGAAGATGGTTCAACGGCGCGATATAGGGGATGCGCCGCGAGATCACGCGCGCAAGCGGCGGATTGTCGGCGAGGCGATGCGGCGAGCCGGTGATGATGTTCAGCGCCTCGACAGTCGCGTTCCATTCCACGAGCAGCGCGCCCGTGACGCGTCGTGCAAGCTGTCTGTCCGGCACGAGATCGGCATAGCGCCGCGCGATCCGCATATCCGCCTTGGCGAGCACCATGTCCATGTTGGAAAGCAGCGTGCGGAAGAACGGCCATTCCCGCCGCATGCGCCGCAGAAGCGCCGTGCGTTCGAACGGGGCTTCCTTCGCGTAGGAGCGCACTGCCGTGCCGAAGCCGTACCAGCCGGGAAGCGCCGCGCGGGCCTGCCCCCAGGAGAAGCTCCACGGGATCGCGCGCAGATCCTCGATACGCTGGTTCGCCTTTCTGGAGGCAGGGCGCGAGCCGATGTTGAGTTCCGCGATTTCGGCGATGGGCGTAGCCGCGAAGAAGAAGGCGTCGAAGCCTTCCATGTCGTAGACGAGCGCGCGATAGGATTTCATGCTGAGCGCCGAAAGCTGCTCGGCCGCTTCGAGGAACTCGGGCGGGACCGGCTGTCGGGGCGACAGCAAAGTCGCCTCAATGGACGCGGCGGCGAGCGATTCGAGATTGCGGCGCGCAATTTCCGCATGCGCATATTTCGACGCGATCACCTCGCCTTGTTCCGTGATGCGGATCTGGCCGTTCACCGTGCCCGCAGGCTGGGCTAGCACGGCCTGATAGGTTGGGCCGCCGCCGCGCCCTACCGTGCCGCCACGCCCGTGGAAGAGGCGCAAGCGAAGTCCCTCTTCCGAGCATAGCCCTTCGAGCGCGACCGACGCGCGGCAGACCTCCCAGTTGCTGGTGAAGAAGCCGCCATCCTTGTTGCTGTCGGAATAGCCAAGCATCACTTCCTGAATGCCGTCGCCCGCCGCCGCGAGTCGATGGATGCCGGGCAGCGCAAAGAAGTCGCGCATGATGTGCTCGGCGCGGCGAAGGTCGGGGATGGTCTCGAACAGCGGCACCACGATCAGCGCCACGCGCGCCTCGGGGTCGCCGAGCGCGCCCTTCATCAGCCCCGCCTCCTTCTGAAGCACGATCACTTCGAGGAGGTCGCTGACGGTCTCCGTGTGGCTGATGATGTACTGGCGGATGGCGCGTTCGCCATAGGTGCCGCGCATGGCCCGCGCTGTGTCGAGGATGCCGAGTTCCGAGGAGGCGAGATCCGAATAGGCGGCGGTCGGGATGCGAAGCTGACGCGGATCGCCCAGCACTGAAAGCAGCACGGCCTGCTTCTCTTCCTCGCTCAAGCTCTTGTAGTCGGCCGAGACGCGCGCCGTGGCCAGGAGCTCGGCCACGACCTCCTCATGCTTGTCGGAGTTCTGGCGCAGATCGACGGTGGCGAGATGGAAGCCGAACACCTCGACCGCACGCCGCAAGGGGCCGAGCCGCGTCTCGATCAGCGCGCCGCCCTTGTTCGCCAGCAGCGACTCCTCGATCACAACGAGGTCGGCGAGAAAATCCTCGGCCTTCGTATAAGGCTCGGCGGAGGTGAGCGGCGGCCGGAGCGCGGACTTGTCGGCGAGCTTGCGCAGGGTCATGGCGAGCCGCGCATAGATGCCCGTCAGCGCGCGGCGATAGGGCTCGTCCGCTCGGTGGGGGTCGTTGTCGTTCGAGCGCTCGGCCAGCGCCTGAAGCTCGGGCGTACATTGAGTGAGGCGCGTGGACAGCGGCATCTCGATGCCGAGTTCGTTGACTTCGGTCAGGTAATTGCGGAGCGCGATTTCGCTTTGCCGACGCAGCGCGAGCCTGAGCGTGTCGGTGTTCACGTTCGGGTTGCCGTCGCGGTCGCCGCCAATCCACGATCCCATCTGGAAGAACGAGCCCGCATGCGGCTTGCCGATGCGCTGTTCCAGCGTTTCGTAAAGACGCGGGATCTCAGTGAGAAGACTCGACTTGTAGAAGCGCAGCGCGTTCTCGATCTCGTCGGCGACCGTGAGATGGCTGGAGCGCAGAAGCCGCGTCTGCCACAGTTGCAGCACGCGACCGCGCAGCAGCGCCTCGTTGCGCTTCAGTTCGAGGCCGGTGAGGCGGTCGCGCTCTTCGAGGAGCCGCTCGATGGAGCTAGTTGCATCGAGGATGCTGCGCCGCTGGACCTCGGTCGGATGCGCGGTCAGCACCGGCGAGACAAGGCTCGTCCCCAGCATGTCGAACACGGTTTCGGTCGCGATCCCCGCTTTCGCCAGCCGGTCGAAGGTGAGGTCGAGGCTGCCTTCCTGCTCGTCGGGGCGCCGCTCCAGCGCGACGCGCGCAGCGCGGATGCGATGCCGGTCTTCGGCGATATTGGCGAGGTGTGAGAAGTAGCTGAAGGCGCGCGCGATGATGACCGCCTGTTCCGGCGTGACGCGGGCCATGATCTCATCCATGGCGCGCGCGGCGTCGGTGTCGGCCTCGCGCTCGAAGGCGACGCTCAGCCGCCGGATCGTTTCGATGATGCGGAAAGCTTCGTCGCCCTCCTGCTCGCGGATCGTGTCGCCGAGGAGCGCGCCGAGAAGGCGGATATCGTCCTGAAGGCGGGACTCGAGATCGGGAAGACCGCCGAGGGTGGGACTAAGCGTGTCGATCATGGCACTCTCTAATGAGCCGAACTCGTTTCTTGAACGCCAGTTTCAGCAGGAGAAACCCTGACGGCGCCAGCTTCGCATAATGCCTTTCCTCGATTGCGCCCGAGGCGCAAAGCATTTCTGAACCGCGCTGCGTCATTTTGCGTGAAGGCGGGCAGATTGCCTAGTGGTCCGATTCCGACATGGGCATACGTTGCGCCAAACGAGCCTCGCGGAGCTTTTGCATTTGACATTCGGGCGAGAGCGCGCGGCGTCCGTATTTCACGGGCCAATTTCGCTCCACTGGCGTTTCCGTGAAAGGACAGGCGCTCGTTTGATGTCGACAGTTTTCCCCCCCAACTATATAGACACCGATACAACGCATATATAGACGCAGATACATCTCATCCACCGATCCGACTCCGATCGAACGAGGAAACGAATGAGCTTCAGATCACGCTTCGTAGCGACGGTCTCCGCCGCGCTTCTCTCCGCGGCGCTCCTTGTGCCGCAGGCCATCGCCCAGGAAACGAAACCCGTCATCGTCTTCGCCGCCGCGAGCCTGAAGAACGCGCTCGATGCCATCTCCGCCGACTGGCAGAAGGAGACGGGCAAATCCGTGAAGACCAGCTACGCCGCAAGCTCCGCCCTCGCGAAGCAGCTCGAACAGGATGCGCCCGCCGACATCTTCATTTCCGCCGACCTCGACTGGATGAACTACGTCGAGAAGAAGGCGCTGATCGATACGGCGAGCCGCGAGAACCTGCTCGGCAACGCCATCGTGCTCATCGCGCCGAAGGACAGCACGGCGACGATCGAGCTGAAGGAAGGCGCCGATCTCGGCAAGCTCGTCGGCGACGGCCGCCTCGCGGTCGGCACGGTGACATCGGTGCCCGCCGGCAAATACGGCAAGGCTGCGCTCGAAAAGCTTGGCCTCTGGTCGCAGGTCGAGAACAAGCTTGCGCAGGCCGAAAGCGTGCGCGCCGCGCTGCTGCTCGTCAGCCGTGGCGAAGCGCCCCTCGGCATCGTCTATGCCAGCGACGCGGTTTCCGACGCCAACGTGAAGGTAATCGCCAGCTTCCCGGCCTCCTCGCATCCCCCGATCATCTATCCGATCGCGCTGACCACAAAGGCGGGTGAGGACGCGAAGTCCTTCTACGCCTACGTCAAGTCCCCGAAGGCCGCGCCTCACTTCGAGAAGCAGGGCTTCACCGTCCTCGCGGACAAGAAGTCCTGAACGACTTCTGGACGCTCAGCCCGGATGAGTGGACCGCCATCCGGCTGAGCCTCCTGGTCGCGACCGTCGCAGTGGTGGCGAGCCTGCCTTTCGGGCTCGCCATAGCCTGGGTGCTGGCGAGGCGCGAATTCTGGGGTAAGTCCCTCGTCAACGGCATCGTTCATCTTCCGCTCGTTTTGCCTCCCGTCGTCACCGGCTATCTGCTTCTTATCTCCTTCGGCAGAAAAGGCCCCGCCGGGCAGTTCTTCGAGCAGTGCTGCGGACTCGTCTTCTCGTTCCGATGGACGGGCGCTGCGCTCGCCTGCGCCGTCATGGGATTTCCGCTCATGGTGCGGGCCATTCGCCTATCGCTCGAATCCGTAGACCGTCGGCTCGAAGACGCTGCTGGTACGCTAGGTGCTAGCCCTCCCTGGGTGTTCCTCACCGTCACGCTGCCGCTCATCGCCTCCGGCGTCATCGCCGGCATGATCCTTTGCTTCGCGCGCGCCATGGGCGAATTCGGCGCGACGATCACCTTCGTGTCCAACATTCCGGGCGAGACGCAAACCCTGCCTTCGGCGATCTACACCTTCACGCAGGTGCCGGGCGGCGACGAGGGCGCGCTCCGGCTGACGCTCGTTTCGCTCGTGATTTCGATGGCGGCGCTGATCGCATCCGAGTGGCTGGCCCGGCACGCGGGTGGCGCGGGGAGCATCACATCGTGATCGAGGTCGTTGTTGCCCAAAATCTCGGCGCGTTCGCGCTCGACGTCGACTTCAAGACCGACGGGCGTTTCGTCGCGCTGTTCGGCCATTCGGGGTCGGGCAAGACCACGCTCATCAACCTGATCGCCGGGCTGACGCGGCCTGCTCGCGGCCGTATCGTTATCGACGGCGAGACGCTTGTCGATACGACGCGCGGTATTTTGGTGCCCGCCTGCAAGCGCAGGCTCGGCATGGTGTTTCAAGAGGGCCGCCTGTTCCCGCACCTTTCCGTCAAGCAGAACCTGCTCTACGGCGCGTGGTTCGCGGGCGCGGTGGACAAGAGCGGTGCCGAACTCGCCCGCGTCGCCAACCTTCTCGGCATCGATCACCTTCTCACGCGCTACCCGAACCGGCTTTCCGGCGGCGAAAAACAGCGCGTCGCCATCGGTCGGGCGCTGCTCGCCTCGCCGAAGTTGCTCCTCATGGACGAGCCGCTCGCCTCGCTCGACGATGCGCGCAAGCTCGAAATCATGCCGTATCTGGAGCGGCTACGCGACGAGGCAGGCATTCCCGTCATCTATGTCAGCCACTCGGTTGGGGAGGTGGCGCGACTGTCGGACACGCTTGTGGTCCTCTCGGCGGGCAAGATGCGCGCGTGCGGCCCAACGCTCGACCTGATGCGGCGCGTGGACCTGTTTCCGGCGGCGGAGGGCGGCGACGATGCGGGCGCGGTCATCCTCGCCAGGGTGGAGAAGCACGATCCCGATTACGATCTCACCACGCTTGTTTCGCGGGCGGGGGAGTGGCGGATGCCGCGCCTCGACGTAGCCGAGGGCAAGGACGTGCGCATGCAGATCAAGGCGCGCGACGTGATGATCTCGCGCGAAAAGCCGGACAACATGAGTGCGCTGAACGTGTTTCGCGGGGTGGTGGAAGAGGTCGGCGCGATGGATGGGGCGAGCGTAGAGCTTCGCGTCGACTGTAAGGGCGAGACACTCATCGCCCGGCTCACGCGATTTTCGGTTGAGCGGCTTCAACTCGCGGTCGGCGAACCCGTGTTTGCGATAGTGAAGTCAGTCTCGTTCGATCGGCGCACGCTTGGCTCCGGCTGGCAGGATCTTCGCGCCTCGGATGCGAGCGCGGGCGCGGAATAATCGCCACCGTCCTGAAAGCGCGACGATGAGGAAAGCCGTACTCTCAAGCTTTCGGTAGTAGAGAGGGCAAAGGCAGGGCTAATGCCGCGCGAGAAAGGACTCGATCGCGCGCGCCGTCTCCGCTGGCTTCTCTTCCTGCGGCATGTGCCCACATTTTGAGAACATCACGAGTTCGGCCGTCGGAATGTCGGCCTTCAGCCGTTGCCCGAAGACCGACGGCACGACCTTGTCCTCATCGCACCACACCACGAGCGTGGGCACGCGGATCGTTGAGTAGCTCAGTGCGATTTCATCGATGTTCGGCGGCATGATCTGCTCGACCGTTTTCACGAGCGCGTGCTTTGCGGCCGAGGAACGAAGCGGGCTGGCGTATTCCGTGATGGAGCGCTCCGTGATTTTCTCGTGGTCGTAATAGGCGAGCTTGAGCCCCTGCTCGGACTGCACCTCTGGCGGCACGAGCGCCATGCCGACTTCGGCGAGGCCCGGCACCTGTAGCATCCGGAAGAAGATCGGCAGCGGCTGCTTGTATGCGACGCTATCCACCAGCACGATATTCCTGATGCGCGAGCGAAGCGTTCCCTTCGACCGAAGCGCGAGCGCCAGCGTGACGCCGCCGCCGAAGGAATGCCCGACGATCGTCAGATCCTTCAGGTTCTCCTGCTCGATGAACGCCTGAATGACATCGGCCTGATCGAACACGGAATATTTGTCGTCGAGCGGCTTGTCCGACGCTCCAAAACCGCGCAGGTCAACGGCGATGACACGGTGCTTCCGGGCAAGATCGGGCATGACGCCCTGCCACGTATAGCTCGACGTGGCGAAGCCATGCAGCAAGAGGATCGGCTTGCCGCGTCCGCTTTCGGTTACGGCGAGGCGCAAGAGGCCGGCCGGCGTGCGCACGGTTTTGTAGCTGACGGCCGCCGCCGCCGTCCCCTGTTGCGCCACCATCACGGGCGCACAGGCAGCGAGCGCCGCGCAAAGCACAAAGCCGAGAAGAAACCTGCGTCGCATCGATCCCCGCTTGCCGCGTCCAAAACGCTTCGGAAATGGCATTGTCCGTTGGAGAGCGCAGAGAAAAGGGAAATCGAGGCCATTTTCAGCCACGCGCGGCCGGAAAAGGTCTCGGTCGATGCATTTGCCCGCCGCAGGGCCGCCCGTCAAGACGAAAGCTGTGTGTGCCGTTTTCGCACTTCGGACGATAATTCTTAAACTTTTCGTAAAAAATGAATCGTCTTTTCTGCATCCTGGCGCTAGGTTTGCGTGTAGTAAGCGTATGAGTTCCAGTATGTTGCGTTTGGTCCAGTGTTTGGCGCCGCTGCTGGCGGCGGCTGTGGCGATGTTGGCGATACCGTGTCACGCGGCCGATGTGCCGCGCGGTCCGCGCTTCGAAAGCTACGTCACGGTCGATTATGCCGGGCGTTCGATGGCGGTTGCAAATTCCACGGTCTGGAGCCTTTTCGGCCCCGTAGACCGCGAGGGGTTCCGCCTGAAGCTCGACGGCCTCGTCGGCGTCTCCGGCGAGACGAATGCAGGTGTGTTTTCCAACGATTTCTTTGCCCAGCGGCTCGGTTCGGGCGGAAGTTTCTCGGCGGGCTATCAAGCCAATCGCGGGCCGCTCTGGGTCAAGGCGTATGTGGGCGCAGCCTACGCGACGAAAGTGGAGCGCCGAAGCGACTACGGCCATGTCGCCTGGGATGCGGACCAACTCGAACAGAACATGCTCTTTGGAGTGACCGCATCGATCGACGCATGGTGGCGCGTCGCGGACCGGATATGGACGTCCGCCAACGCGTCATATTCGCAGGTCGGCAACACGGCATCGCTCTACGGGCGCGCGGCCTATGAATTCCACCGCGATGATGCGATCCGCCTTTCGCTCGGCGCGGAGGGTTCCATTTCGAGCTATGCCGAGAGTTACGTCCTCGGCAATGCGGCGGGCGAGAAAGAGACCTACGCCAAGGCGGGCGCGCTCCTCAACCTGCGCTACGGCGCAAACGACATCTCGCTGTCAGGCGGCGGCGTATCGGCCAGCGAAGAAAAGGACTATCGCGCCTATGTTACCCTGAGCTTCGGCCGCAAATTCTGATGTTTCGGCTCGGTGCAGGAGTAGCGCCTGCAAATGTGCATCGACGGTCCTATGGTCGGCCTGTCTGGAGATGCCGTCGCACAGGCGCGCAAAGCCCGCTTCCGAAGGCACAATCCTGAACGCGCCCTTGGCCTGACCGCCACACGCCATTCGGAGCGCTTCAATTGGAAAGGCTGGACTCGTGCGATGAGAGGACGGGCGCTGCGGCCGTTCCCGAGAGCACGAGCTTAGACGACCGTGCGGCGACGCTTCCGCTCGCCGCGCCACCCTTGGATGCGCCGCTCGTCGCAACCGGCGCTTCCTCGCGGCGTGTGGACAGCGTGCCGCTCACGGCAGCGTCGGGCAACGCGATCCTGAGCTTTCCCTCGATCTTCTGCCCCTCGTGCTGCCCTTGGACATCGAGATCGACGCCGCCGCTGGTCAACCTCCCGTCGATGCGTGCCGCTGCAAAGGGAAACCGCTCACGACCGGTTGCAAGAGGGGCCGGTCCAGCGACAGCCGCGCCGAGCGCGCGCCCGGCCACACCATCGAGCGATCCACCGAGCGGAAAAAGAAGCGCAAAGCTTCCCGATGCCGTGCCCGTCTCCGGCAGCGCGGCCTCGGCGCCAAGCGGCACGTTCAACCCGAGCCGCACAGTCGCCGGCCCGCGCACCGAAAGCGGCAGTTGCAGCGCCGACGCAAGCGCGCCAGCGTCGAGCCGTTTCGCCGTGCCGGTTACCCACAGCGCACCGGGCCGCGCCGGGTCGATTTCCACCCTCGCGATTGCATTACCGCCAAAAAGCGCGAGTTCCGCGACGTCTATGGAAAGATGCCCGCTCCGCGCCGATACGGCCAATGCGACCGGCCCGGCTTCGAAAGCGCCCGCGCGGAGGCGGTCGGCGGAGAGACGTATGTCGAGGTCGACCGCGCGCCGTTCAACGCGGGCGGGCGGGGAGACGACGCCCGGCGAACCATCCGCTTCGCCCCCGTTGGAAGGGGCGGCGGCGGCTCGTGCGGCGGCCCACATCGGCGTCACGTCCAGCGTGTCGTAAGCGAGCGTGCCTTCGAGCCGCGCGGGATCATCCGAGACATCGAGCGCGAGCACGCCCGTCGCAGTTCTGTCGCCGAACGAGAGAGACGCGTTATCGAGGGAGAAGCGCTCGCGCGACCAGGTGAGATCCCCTTCAAGAGAAAAACCGGTCGCCGTTTCCCATGGCGCCAGCGCCGCAATCAGATGAGCGGCAAGCGGATGGTCGCCCGCCGCCACGAGCTTGAGCTGGCCCGATACCTTCTGCCCGTTGCGCTCGCCCTTGAAAGCAAGCTCGAAACCGGGCTTGCGCATGCTCAAGGCGAAGGGAGCCGCTGCCGCGCTGTCCGGCCGCTTCAACGTGATGCGTTCGAAGGCGACGCGCCGGTAAGGGCGAAGGGCGCCGTCGGCGATATAGAACACCGGGTCGCGCAATTGGATGTCCGGAAGGCTGCTGCGGTCCACCAGCGTGAGTGCGAGCCTCGCCGCCGCGAGTTCGTCGGCCGCGCGCCCGCCCGCATCGCGCTTCAGCACGAAACGAGGCGATGAGACGACGAATTTCCTGTATTCGAGGTCGCCAAGCAACAGGGAGGAGAGATTCACGACGGCCGTGACAGTTTCGGCACTTCCTCGCTGCACCGGATCGAGCCCGGGCGCGTCATGGAAGCGGACATCGCTCGCCTCGACCGAAAGCGTGGCGAAACTCGCTATGCGAAGTTGGCCCGCGAGCGTGACCTTGCCGCCGCTCCAAGCTGACAGCGCCTTCACGAAGCTTTTACGCGCCACGTCACCGTCGAAGAAGCGCGGAACCGCCACAGCGAAAAAGACCAGCGCCAGCCCGGCGCACAGCCCCGCCGCCGCGAGACTCTTCAAAACATATCGAACTTTTTGCGTAATCTGATACATCTTGAAGCAGGTGAGGAAAACAACCACGCTGAAGCTTGATGCGCCATAGCACACGGCTTCGCCGCTTCACCCGAACGGGTGAGCGTTAAGGTTTAAAAACACTTTGTGACGCTGGCGAGTCTTTGCATCGGAGACTGCACATGAAATTGCCGCCGCTTTGGTCCCCTGCCGAAAAGTCCGTGGAAAACTCGCGCCTGGCGCGCCTCATGGCGGAGGTGAACGCAGCGGACGGCCTCGATCTTCGCACCTACGCCGACATTCATTCTTATTCCGTCCGCGAGACGGAAGCCTTCTGGGCGAAGGCGTGGGATTTCATGGGGCTGATCGGCGAGCGCGGCGACGGCCCGATCTTCGTCCAAGGCGACAAGTTCGAGACATCGCGCTTCTTCGAGGGCGCGCGGCTGAATTTCGCGGAGAACCTGCTCCGCAAGAAGGACGACACGCCCGCGCTCATCTTCCGCGGCGAGGACAAGGTTGCGCGCACACTCTCGTGGGCCGAGCTTCACGCCGCAGTTTCGAGCGCGCAACAGGCCATGCGCGCGGCGGGCATCGGCGAAGGCGACCGCGTGGCGGCGCTGATCCCGAACATGCCCGAAGCCATCATCGCGCTGCTCGCGGCGGCGTCGCTCGGCGCAATCTGGTCGAGCGCATCGCCCGATTTCGGCGTTCAGGGCGTCCTCGACCGCTTCGGCCAGATCGAGCCGAAACTGTTCATCGCCTGCGACGGCTATTATTACGCGGGCAAGACGCTCTATACCGGCGACAAGGTGGCGGAGATCGTCGCCAAGATCCCGAGCATCGAACAGGCGTGGATCGTGCCCTATCTCGGCCGCGCGGGCGACGTGGCGGCGGCGTGCCCGAAGGCGCGCGCCTGGGACGAAGTGCTCGCCGCGCATCCCGCGACGGACGTGGAATTCACCCGCCTGCCCTTCTCGCACCCGCTCTATATTCTGTATTCCTCCGGCACGACCGGCACGCCGAAATGCATCGTGCACTCGGGCGGCGGCGCGCTCATGCAGCAGATGAAGGAGCATCAGCTTCACTGCGACCTGCGCGACGGCGACAAGCTCTTCTATTTCACCACCTGCGGCTGGATGATGTGGAACTGGCTCGTCGCGGGGCTGGCGACCGGCGCGACGCTCGTCCTCTATGACGGCTCGCCGTTCCATCCCGACGGCAACGTGCTGTTCGACCTCGCGGACGAAGTCGGCATCGACATTTTCGGCACCTCGGCGAAATACATCGACTCGCTGAAGAAGGCGGGGCTTCGCCCACGCGACACGCACCGGCTTTCGAGCGTGCGCATGATCACCTCCACCGGCTCGCCGCTCGCGCCCGAAAGCTTCGACTACGTCTACGACGCCATCAAGCCGGACGTGCATCTCGCCTCGATCTCGGGCGGCACCGACATCTGCGGCTGTTTCGTGCTCGGCAATCCGCTATCGCCCGTGTGGCGCGGCGAAATTCAGGGGGCGGGCCTAGGCATGGCTGTCGACGTGTTCGACGATGAGGGGCGGCATCTCGACCACGGCAAGGGCGAACTCGTGTGCCTGAAGCCGTTCCCGTCGATCCCGGTCTATTTCTGGAACGACGCGGACGGCACAAAATACCACAACGCCTATTTCGACCGTTTCCCCGGCCTGTGGCACCATGGCGACTTCGCGGAGTGGACCGAGAATGGCGGCATCGTCATTCATGGCCGCTCCGACGCCACGCTCAACCCCGGCGGCGTGCGCATCGGCACGGCCGAAATTTACCGGCAGGTGGAGCAGCTTGAGGAGATCAAGGAAGCCATCGTCATCGGGCAGGACTGGGACAACGACGTGCGCGTCGTGCTGTTCGTGGTGCTGAAAGCGGGGGCGGTGTTCGACGAAGGGCTGAAGCAGACAATAAAGGCGAAGATCCGCCACGGAGCGAGTCCGCGCCATGTCCCTGCCGTGATCGTGCAGGTGCCGGACATCCCGCGCACGAAATCGGGCAAGATCACCGAAATCGCCGTGCGCGACATCGTGCATGGCCGCGCGGTCAAGAACACCGAGGCGCTCGCGAACCCCGACGCGCTCGACCATTATCGCGACATCGGGGATTTGCAGAAGTAGGGCGCTCGCTGGCCCATCTCCCCCCGAGCACGTGTCGTTCGAAGGTTGGAAACGGCGGGAGCGCTCCGCCTTCTCTTATCCGCGCCATTGGTGAGCGGCCCCGGCGAAGCGGCGTGCCGCACACGCGCCTCTCGCTGACGCCAGCCGCGCGCCCCGCCAGCGGAAAGCTTTTCGCCTCTAAACTGGGATCATCCGCAACGGGCTCGCCGAAAAGCGCATCCCGCCGCAAACGCGTGCCGGAACGCCGAGCGCCGTTGCTACGCCTTGAGCCGATGGGCTCGCGTGGGTGCCAGCGCGGCGAGCGACGCCTTCGCCTCTTTCGATGGGCGCGCCTGGCGAACGTCACTGAATAGAGCGCCAGGAACGAAAAACGCCCGCGCCCTTCATGCGGCAACGGCCACCGCAACGACGCGCGGGGCTCCCGGGGCCTATTTCAACCGATCAAATGCGCCTATCGCGCCCGCCGTTCACGTTTTCCTTACCTTTATGCAACGCGCGATAGCCGTCTGTTGACGCCCACACTTACCCATGTTATCCCATAAATGCCCGTTCGGAAGGGGGCGATTCGGAGGGAGAGAAAACAGCTTTCGCCGGGCAAGGCCACAGCACGGCAAGGTTTCTCCCTCCGATCCTTCGCTTTTCGCGCAGAACGGACGTTTATAGCTTAATTTTTGAAATTTTATGTCGTCACTTGACCATCCAAGTCGATAGTTCGTGTACAACTCTGGTTTTTCGCCGTCTGGGCATTTATGGGTAGTAGCGGGTTTCGGTTAAAGATTTGCCACGGCACCAGATGCGCAAGCCGTCGCAGTGTGCGTTTTGGGCGGAGGCGTGGATTTGAGGGATGGATGAATTTGCTTCGCGCATCGACAGCAAGGTTGACCAACGCGGGCGCGTCGCAATTCCTGCGCCGTTTCGCGCCGTCCTTGCACAGGAAGGCACGAGCGAAATTCACTGCTACCCGCATCTCGACTACGCTACGATCGAAGCTGGAGGCTCTCGGTTGGTCGAGGAAATCAAAGAAATTGTCGGGCGGCAGCCTACGGGCAGCGCCCTTCGCGAAGCACTCGAACTCGTCTATTTCGGCGAGTGCGAAAAGCTCAAAGTGGACCCGGACGGGCGCACCGTCCTGCCGAAGCGGCTTCGCGATCATGCCGGAATTACAGAGACGGCGGTTTTCGTCGGCCTTGGCAACAAGTTTCAGATCTGGGAACCAGAGGCTTACAACAAGTTTCGTGAACGCGCGCGCGAACAAGCGCTTGCGCTTCGCAAAGAGCTCGGCGCGGGGAGCCGCTGATGAAGCGGCGCAGACGTGGGGGCACCAGGGATGTGGCGGATCGCGGGAGACCGGTAGAGGGCCCGTCTCCCGACAGCGGACCGATCCGTCACATCCCGGTGCTACTGAGGGAAGTGCTGGAAGCGTTGCATCCAGGGGTGGGGGAACGCTTCATTGACGGCACCTTTGGCGCGGGCGGATATGCTCGCGCCATCCTTGAAGCCGCGCATTGCGACGTGCTCGGCCTCGACCGCGACCCGACCGCGATAGCGGGGGCCTGCGCACTCGAAACCGCCTTTGCGGGCCGGTTGAAACTCGCCGAAACACCCTTTTCCGAGATGGAAGACGCCGCGCACGGGATCGGCTGGGACGCGCTCGACGGTGTCGTGCTCGATCTGGGCGTCTCGTCCATGCAGCTCGACGAGGCGGAACGCGGCTTCTCCTTCATGCGCGACGGCCCGCTCGACATGCGCATGTCGTCGAGCGGCCTCTCCGCCGCCGATGTCGTCAACACCTACGAAAAAGACGCCATCGCCGACATTCTCTATACGTTCGGCGAGGAACGCCGCTCACGCGCCATCGCGGCGGCCATCGTGAAGGATCGCGAGACGGCGCCCTTCGAGCGCACGGGCCAGCTTGCGGCGCTGATAGCGCGCGTGCTCGGCCACAAGCCCGGCGATCCGAAGCACCCGGCCACCCGCAGCTTTCAGGCACTGCGCCTTTATGTGAACGACGAACTCGGGGAACTCACGCGCGCGCTCGAAGCGGCCGAACGGCTGCTCAAGCCCGGCGGGCGGCTTGTGGTTGTCAGCTTCCATTCGCTCGAAGACCGCATCGTGAAGCGCTTCCTCGCGGAGCGCTCGGGCAAACGCGCGAAAGCATCGCGCTACATTCCCGACGCCGGGGACAGCACCGCGCCAACCTTCGAGCTTCGCGACCGCCACGGCGTGGAGCCAGGCGAGGACGAGGTGGCCGCCAACCCGCGCGCGCGCTCGGCGCGCCTGCGCTGGGCCGTCCGCACCGACGCGCCGCCGCTCGCCTAAATCAAGCCGCGATGCGGCCATTTTCGCGTCGCAGGGTCGGCGCATGCGGGCGTTGACGGGTGGAACCCTTCTTTCGGCGACGGGAAACCGTGCCGAGATTGAACTTGAGCGCGGCTATCGGCTCACGCTTTCCTTTCATGGGGCGCGGACTGCGCGGCTCCTCGTGACGCGGCCTCATGGGCTTCGCTGCCCGCGCACGTGGTCGCTTTCGCCGGAGCTTTCGGGCGATGACGCCATCGACGGTCGCGACCGGCTGGACGAGACCGGCCTTCCGAACGAGCCGATCCGCACCGCCGACGAGACACCCCGCGCGATCGTCATCGAAACGGTGCTGATGCGCGCGGAGATCCGCCGCGCGCCGCTTGGCCTTACGTGGTCCTTCCGCGAGCACGAAGGCGAGCCGTTCCGCTTGGCGCTTACCGACCGGCAGACGCAAAGCTACCTGTTCGACGAGCGCGGCAACCGCTTCGCGCATTATCTTTGCTGCGACCCGGCAACGGCCTATTACGGTTTCGGCGAAAAGACTGGCGACGCGAACAAGCGCGGCCGCCGCTTGCGCATGAAGACCTCCGACGCGATGGGCTACGACGCCGAGACATCCGATCCGCTCTACAAGCACATCCCGTTCTTCATCGCGTTGCGCCCCGACGCGAGCGCGCCCGCCGTCGGCCTCTTCTACGATAACCTCAGCCACGCCGCCTTCGACATGGGCCAGGAGATCGACGCCTATCACGGCCCGTTCACGAGCTTCGAGGCCGAAGACGGCGATCTCGACCTGTGGCTGTTCTTCGGCGGCTCGGCGCGCGACATCACCCCGGCCTTCACCGCGCTGACCGGGCGAACCGCCATGCCGCCGCGCTGGTCGCTCTCCTATTCCGGCTCGACGATGCACTATACGGAAGCGCCGGACGCCGAGCGGCAACTCACTGGATTCCTCGCGCAAATCCACGAGCACGCCCTGCCGTGCGGCTCGTTCCATATGTCGTCCGGCTACACGAAGCGCGGCGAAGGCCGCTACGTCTTCACATGGGACCGGACGCGCTTCCCCGAACCGCTACGCGTCGCAGCCGCCTTCAACGCGAGCGGCGTGCGGCTCGTCGCCAATGTGAAGCCCGCGATGCTGACGGATCACCCACGCTTTGCGGAGGTCGAGCGCTTCGGCGGCTTCGTGCGCGAGGCGGAGGGCGAGCGCCCGCATCTCGCGCAGTTCTGGTCGGGCAAGGCCGCCTATCTCGATTTCACCAATCCGGAGACGAGCGCGTGGTGGACGGCTCAGGTCAAGGCGCAACTCCTCGACCACGGCATCGCCGCGACATGGAACGACAACAACGAATTCGAGGTGTGGGATGGCGACGCGCGCGCGGATGTGAATTGGCGCGGCGGCACGATGTCCTGCTTGCGGCCCGTGCAGACGAACCTGATGCTGCGCGCGTCGGAGCGTGCCCAGCGCGAGCATGCGCCCCGCAAACGCCCCTTCCTCGTCTCGCGCTCGGGCGGCCCCGGCCTTCAGCGCTACGCCCAGACATGGACGGGCGACAACGCCACCTCATGGAAGACGCTGCGCTATAACCTGCGCATGGGGCACGGCCTCAGCCTGTCGGGCGTCTACAATTTCGGCCACGACGTGGGCGGCTTCGCAGGGCCGAAGCCGGACCCGGAGCTTTTCATGCGCTGGATCGAGCAGGGCGTGTTCTGGCCGAGGTTCAGCATCCACTCGTGGAACGACGACGGCAGCGTCAACGAGCCGTGGATGTATGCCGAGCTGCTACCGCTCGTTCGTGAGGCGTTCCAGCTTCGTGAGCGACTTGTCCCGCTGCTGTATACGCTCCTCTGGCGTGCGCATGCGCATCACGAGCCGATCCTCCGGCCGCTGTTTTACGATTTCCCCGGCGAGGCCGAAGCCTACGGCGAGCACGACGCGTTCATGCTGGGCGCGGATATGCTCGTCGCGCCCGTTGTCGAGGACGGCGCACGCGAACGCCGCGTCTGGCTACCCGACACGCCCGGCGGCTGGTATGCGCTTCACGGCGGCGCGCATTTCGCGCCCGGTTGGCATAGGGTCGACGCACCGCTCGGGCGAGCGCCCGCCTTCGTCCGCGCCGGAACGATGCTTCCGCTCGGTCCCTCGCCCTCTGGGGAAACCGGCCCGCTCACGCTTCGCATCTTTCCCGGCGGACATAGCCGATTGTCGCTTTCGATCTTCGACGACGACGGCGAAAGCGTCTTCGACCTGTCATCGCCGCCCTGCATCCTCGCCGTGGCGAGCGAATGGCGCGCCAACCGCCTCGCACTCCGCATCGAACGCGAGGGTAGCCGCGCGGCCCGTTGGCCTCATATTTGCTTCGAGGATGAAACGGGGCAGTCGATCCCAATCGCCGTAAATGGGCTTCAAGATGTTCGACGGTTGCAAACGTCTGAATTACCGTTTAAAGCGCCCCTATGAATAGCAGCTCTGCTGCCATATCCTTGCCAGCTTGAGCTGAACATTAGGGCGTTGTTCCAAGACATCACGTTGCCGAGGGAGACCTTCAGCCAATCATGCCGGACACGGACAAAACGCAGGTCGAAGAACTTCTTGATATGCCCGACCTTGCGGAAGCGCTGAATGACGACCGCTTCCAGCAATTCCTCGACAAGATGCCGATCGCCATTCTGGTCGGCGCGATGGACGGGAACGAGCGCATCATTTACGCGAACCCCGCCTTCGAGAAGATCGCCGGCGTCCCGCTCACCGAAGTTCTTGGCAAGACCTGGGATGTGCTGGCCAACGCCTCGGAAAAGGGCGAGCGCGATCTTCTGACCGCGATCATAGACGACAACGCCGATCATATCGGCGTGTTTCACATTGCGCGGCCCGACGCGGAGACAGCCATCGCCGATGTCTATTCGTCCGTTATCGTCGGCGACGACGGACAGCCCGCGTTTCGGCTCGTCGCGTTGATCGACGTCAGCGCCTATGTTGGCGACGACGACGAAATCGACTTTGCGAAGTCGCGCGGGGACAACGATCTCGCGCTGCTGGAACTTCAGCACCGCGTCAAAAACAATCTCCAGCTCATCACCGCGCTCATCCGCCTTGAGTCGCGCCACTGGCCCGAGGGCAAGGAGCCGCTCAACCGGCTTGCCGGCCGCATCGAGGCGCTCGCCATTCTCTACAGCTTCCTGAATGCAAAGCCCGATGGCGACGAGGTTGACCTCGGTTCCTATATCAGCCAGCTCGCCACCGCCGTTATGCGCTCCCACGCTGCCGAGGGCGTCCGCCTGGAACTTAAGGCCGATGGCTTCCCGGTGTCGGTCAATGTCGCGATGCCGGTCGGCCTTGTGGTCAACGAACTTTTGACGAATGCCTTGAAACACGCCTTCCAGGGCCGCGAAGGCGGCACCATCACGGTCGAATGTCTCGGCGGCGAAGACGGCGGGCGCGTGGTCGTCGCAGATGACGGCGTGGGCCTGCCGCCCGAAACGAACTGGCCGGAGAAAGGCAACCTCGGGGCGCTCATCGTGCAGACGCTGAAGGAAAATGCGAAAGCGAAGCTCGATCTCGAAACCTCACACGGCACCGGCACGCGCGTGACGCTCACGCTTCCCCCCGCCGTACGACTTTAGTTGCGGCAAATTCGACACTGTGCGACAGCATCGCGCGGCGTTCACTTGCAGGAAACCATAGTGGTGTCTAGATTTTGGGCGATGTCAATCACCTCGACCACGGGCGCGAAAGCGCCAGTCATAACCTCGCGCGCCGTTTCCGGCGGTGGGGTTTTTCACCAGAAAAATCAGGGCTTCGAGGTGGAGGGCACATATTCTCCGCCAGCCTACCTGCAAAAGTACTACTGGTGGACCTATGTCCATCCAGCAGCAGTCCGCCTATTTGAGCGGCAGTGGCTGATCGATCTGATCCTGTGGGGCAATTACGAGTCCCTTCGCGAGGCGGCGCTCGACGAGTTCGGCGATGAGCTTCCCGGCGCGACGCTTCAGATCGCCTGCGTCTACGGCGACCTCTCGGCGCGGATCGCGGACCGGGCGAAGGCAGGCGGCGGCACGCTCGACGTGGTGGACGCGCTGCCGGTGCAGTTGAAGAACCTCCGCGCCAAGCTGCCGGAGGATGCGCCGGTCAGCCTTACCGCCTCCAGCTCCGCCGACCTCCCCTTCACAGATGCCAGCTTCGACCGCGTGCTCCTGTTTTTCCTCCTGCACGAGATGCCGCGCGACGTGCGCGAGGCGACGCTTGCCCATGCGCTGCGCGTGCTGAAGCCGGGCGGCAAGCTCGTGATCGTGGACTACGCGAAGCCGCGCCTTTGGCACCCGGCGCGCTGGATCTGGTATCCGGTGATCGGGCGGCTCGAACCCTTCGCGAAGGAGCTTTGGAGCACCGATCTTCGCGTCTTCATGCCGGAGGCGTGGCGCAAGGCCGAGATGCGGCGGTCATCGTATTTCGGCGGGCTGTATCAGAAGGTCGTGCTTGAGAAGGACGCAGCTTCGGCCCTTGCTTCGCCAGCCACGCGCGACGCGGTCGCCGCCGCCGAATAACCGCCGCCGAATCGCGGCGCGATGGCCGGGCGGGGATAACTCTTCGCGCGGTCTTTTTACGGCTCCCGTCTTCGGTAAGCTTGCGGCTCGCCCGAGTGAGTCGGCGGCGAAGGGGCGGCGATGTCTTCCATCAGACAAAAGAGCATGGCGAAAGAAGCGCCCGGGGACAGCGCTTCCCCGGATGCGCGCGCCATGCCCGACAGCGTTTCCCCGGAAACGCGCGCGACTCCCGACAGCGTTTCCCCGGAAACGCGCGCGACTCCGATGATGGCCCAATATCTCGACGTCAAGGCAAAGAACCCGGACTTCCTGCTGTTCTATCGCATGGGCGATTTCTTCGAGTTGTTCTTCGACGATGCGGTGAAGGCGGCGAGCGCACTCGGCATCCAGCTTACGAAGCGCGGCAAGCACTCGGGCGAGGACATCCCGATGTGCGGCGTGCCCGTCGCGCGCGCCGACGATTACATGCAGAAGCTCATTTTGAAGGGCTTCCGCGTCGCCGTTGCCGAGCAGCTGGAAGACCCGGAGCTTGCGAAGAAGCGCGGGCCCAAGGCCGTCGTTCGCCGCGACGTGGTGCGGCTCGTCACACCCGGCACGCTCACCGAAGACGCGCTGCTCGTCTCGGGCCGCAACAACTTCCTCGCCGCGCTCGCGAAGGTCGGCAAGGCCGTGGCCGTGCGCTACCACATCGCCGCGCTCGATATCTCCACGGGCGAGTTTCTTCTGTCGGAGGCGTCCGCACCGGACCTCGGCGGAGAGCTTCTGCGCCTGCGTCCGGCCGAAATCCTCATCGCGGAGGACGAGCTTGGCGACGGCACGTCAAAGGCCGCCGCCGAGGCTTCCGGTGCGGCGCTGTCGCCGCTATCGCGGGCCTGCTTCGGCCGCGCAAAGGGCGAACGCGCGCTGAAAGAGGCCTTCGAGGTGGCCGCGCTCGACGGGCTCGGCGACTTCACGGATGGCGACCTCATCGCCATCGGCGCGCTCCTGCATTATGTCGACCTGACACAGATGGGCGAGCGCCCTGCCCTTCGCCCGCCGCGCCGGGACGAGCCCGCCCGGCTCATGGCCATCGACGCGGCGACGCGCGCGAGCCTCGAACTCGTCCGCCCGAACAACGAAGGCGCGCCAACGGTCTTCTCCGCCATCGACCGCACGGTGACGGCGGCGGGCGCGCGCGAACTGATGAGCCGCCTCGTCTCGCCCTCCGCCGACTCCGGCCTCGTCAATGAGCGGCTCGACGCGGTGGCGGCACTGATAGAGGATTGGGCCTTGCGCGAGCGCATCCGCCATATCCTGAAGACCGCGCCCGACATGAGCCGCGCGCTGTCGCGGCTGAAACTCAAGCGCGGCGGTCCGCGCGATCTCGGCGCAATCCGCGATGGATTGCGGGCGGGCGGCGACGTGGCCGCGCTGCTCGCGGCGTCTCCGGCACAGCCCGCGCATCTGAAGCAAGCGATGACCGCGCTCGCCGCGTTCACCGGCGACGATCACGGCGGCGCTCTTGCGCGTAAGCTCGACCGGGCGCTCGTCGGCGTGGTGCCCTTCCTCACGAAGGACAGCGGCTATATCGCGACCGGCTTCGATGCCACACTTGACGGGCTTCGCGAGCTTGCATCGAGCAGCAAGGTGGTGCTCGCGAAGCTTCAGGCCGATTACGCCGCTCAAACCGGCGTCAAGACGCTCAAGATCCAGTACAACAACGTCTTCGGCTACTTCATCGAGGTGAGCCCCGGCCAAGCGTCCGCGCTGATGGGCGAGCCGCATTCCGCGTTGTTCCGACATAAGCAGACGCTGGCGAGCGCGGTTCGCTTCACCACCGACGAACTCGCGGCGCTGGAAAGCCGCATTCTCACTGCGCAGGGCGACGCGCTCGCGCGCGAGCAGGCGCTGTTCGCCGAGCTTTCCGATGCCGTGCTCGAACGGGAGGACGCCATCGCGGAAGCGGCGCAGGCGCTCGCCTGCCTCGATTGCGTCGGCGGCCTCGCGGAAATCGCGCAGGTACAGAATTACGTGCGGCCGCGCGTGGACACGTCGCGCGCCTTTCTCGTCGAGGGTGGGCGGCACCCGGCGGTCGAGCAGGCGCTTACGCGCGAGGGCGGCGCTTTCATCGGCAATGATTGCCGCCTCGATGGTGCAGGCGAGCGCGCGCCGGGCTTCCTCGTCGTGACCGGGCCGAACATGGCGGGCAAGTCTACCTATCTCCGCCAGAATGCGCTTATTGCCGTGCTCGCGCAGATGGGTTCCTACGTGCCCGCAACCTCGGCGCATATCGGCGTGGCGGATCGGCTGTTCGCGCGCATCGGCGCCGCCGACGACCTCGCGCGCGGTCGCTCGACCTTCATGGTCGAGATGACGGAGACCGCCGCGATCCTCAACCGCGCGACAGAGCGCAGCCTCGTCATCCTCGACGAGATCGGGCGCGGCACAGCCACCTTCGACGGCCTTTCCATCGCGTGGGCCGTGCTCGAACATCTGCACGACGAGACGCGCTGCCGGGGCCTCGTCGCGACGCATTACCACGAGCTGACGCGCCTCGCCGACGACCTGCCGCGCGCGGGCAATGTCCGCATGGCCGTGACGGAGTGGAAGGACACCATCGTGTTCCTGCATGCCGTCGAGGTTGGCCCGGCGAACCGCTCATACGGCGTGCAGGCGGCCAAGCTGGCGGGCGTTCCGAAGCAGGTGGTGGCGCGCGCGAAGCAGATCCTCGCGCAACTCGAAGCGGGCGCCGGGCCGCACGGACCGCTGACGCTCCCCACCGACATGCCGCTGTTTTCCGCTCCCGTCGCGCATCACGCAACAGACGCACCACATCCTGTGCTTGAGCGGCTCGCCACGCTCGATGTGGATAGTCTTTCCCCGCGCGAAGCTCTCGACCTTCTCTATGCGCTCAAGAAAGAGCTCTAGCCACGGCTCGCAATCTCAAGTTTTCGCTCGCGCAAATGTTGACGACACCTTCATGAACGCGCTGCGGCGCGCTCAGCGCCGCTCTTTTCACTGCGCGTGAAGCACCAGGCGGCCCGTCGGCCTTCTGCGCCGCGCGCCGATCCCCTGCCCACAGGCGATTTCGCCGATCACGAAATTTTAGATCGCGGGAAACCAGTCGACGATGCAAAGTCGACAAACTTTCCCCTTTTTTGCGCAATGCTGCGGCCGTTTGTCATATTCGCAAAAGCGGCAAAAGGGCAAAAGGAACCGCACGACGATGCGGCACCGGGAGGAAAAAATGAGCAGCCACGCTAGCGCTTCCCTATCGATCAGACAAATCTTGATGTGGCTTGTAGTGGCGCTTGCCGGAGCCGGTTCGCTCGGCGTCGTGGCGCTGTCCCGTGGCGAACCGATCAGCGCCGCCTGGCTCGTGATCGCCGCGCTCTGCGTTTACCTCATCGCTTATCGCTTCTACGCGCTGTTCATCTCGCGCCGTGTGCTCGGGGTCGATCCGACCCGGCCAACGCCCGCCTGGCGGCACAATGACGGCCTCGATTACGTGCCGACGAACCGCTACGTGCTGTTCGGCCACCACTTCGCGGCCATCGCGGGGGCTGGTCCACTCGTCGGCCCGGTGCTCGCGGCGCAGATGGGCTACCTCCCCGGCACGCTCTGGATCCTCGTAGGCGTCGTTTTCGCGGGCGCCGTGCAGGATATGATCATCCTGTTCTTCTCGACACGCCGCGACGGGCGCTCGCTCGGCGACATGGTCCGCTCGGAGATGGGGCCGGTGGCGGGCGGCATCGCGCTGATAGGCGTGCTGCTTATCATGATCATCCTGCTCGCGGTGCTCGCGCTCGTGGTGGTGAAGGCGCTCGTCGGCTCGCCTTGGGGCACGTTCACCGTGTTCGCCACGATCCCGATTGCGCTCTTCATGGGCGTCTATTCGCGTTTCCTGCGCGTCGGCCGCATCGGCGAGATGTCCATCATCGGCATCGCGATGCTGCTCGCGGCGCTCATGTATGGCAAGGTCGTCTCGGAAGATCCCGCGCTCGCGCATTATTTCACCCTCTCCGGCGAGCAATTGGCGCTCGCTATCATCGGCTACGGCTTCGTCGCATCCGTGCTGCCCGTGTGGCTGCTGCTCGCCCCGCGCGACTACCTCTCGACCTTCCTGAAGATCGGCACGATGGGCCTTCTCGCCATCGGCATTCTGATCGTGCGGCCGAATCTCGAAATGCCAGCCGTCACGCAATTCATCGACGGCTCGGGCCCCGTCTGGGCGGGCAGCCTGTTCCCGTTCCTGTTCATCACCATCGCATGCGGCGCGGTCTCGGGCTTCCACTCGCTGATCGCATCCGGCACGACGCCGAAGATGATCGAGAACGAGGGCCAGATCCGCTTCATCGGTTACGGCGCGATGCTGGCTGAATCCTTCGTCGCCATCATGGCGATGATCGCCGCGACAGTGCTGCATCCGGGCGTGTACTTCGCCATGAACAGCCCGGCCGCGCTGATCGGCACCGACGCGGCAAGTGCCGCGCAGGTCATTTCGAACTGGGGCTTCGTCGTTACGCCCGATCACCTGACCCAACTTGCGAAGGACGTGGGCGAGAACACGCTGCTCTCGCGCACAGGCGGCGCGCCGACGCTCGCCGTCGGCATGGCGCAGATCCTCGCCGGCTTCCTCGGCGGCCAGACGATGATGGGCATCTGGTACCACTTCGCGATCCTGTTTGAGGCGCTGTTCATTCTGACAACCGTGGACGCGGGCACGCGTGTTGCCCGCTTCATGATTCAGGACAGCGTCGGCAGCGTCGTCCCGCGCTTCAAGAACACCGAAAGCTGGGTGAACAATGTCATCGGCTCCGCGCTTGCAGTGTCCGCCTGGGGGTATTTCCTGTATCAGGGCGTGATCGACCCGATGGGTGGCATCAATACGCTGTGGCCGCTGTTCGGCATCTCGAACCAGATGCTCGCCGCCATCGCGCTTATCCTGTGCACCGTCGTCCTGTTCAAGATGAAGCGCGAGCGCTACGCTTGGGTGACGCTGATCCCGACGACGTGGCTCCTCGTCTGCACCATGACGGCGGGGCTTGAGAAGCTCTTCCATCCCGATCCGAAGATCGGCTTCCTCGCGCAGGCAAGCCGCTTCGAAACGGCGCTGGCCGAGGGTAGACTCCTCGCGCCTGCGAAGTCGGTCGGGCAGATGAACCAGATCATCTTCAACAACTACGTTGATGCGGTGATGTCCGGCCTGTTCGTGCTGGTCGTGGCGTCGATGGTGGTGTTCGGCGTCGTCGCAATGTGGCGCGCGCTCGGCTCGCCGAAGCCGACCGCCATCGAGATCGGCGGCGGCCCGCTGCCGAAAGCGGCCGAGTAAACGAGAGACAGGGAGCGCGCGTCATGCATCAGAAAGCCGGTTTCTGGAAAATGGCGGCCCAGACCGCCCGCCTCATGGTCGGCATCCCCGACTATGAAACCTACCTCGAACACAGGCGCGCCCGTCACCCGGGCGAGCCGTTCATGTCGTGGGAAGAATTCTTCAAGGAACGGCAGGACGCCCGCTACAAGGGCAAGGGCCGCTTCCGCTGCTGCTGACTCACCTCACGCGCCACCCTTGCTGAGGCCGTCACGCCTTCACGGCGACGGCCTCGCTTTTTTTCCGCGTGCCTAGCAAGACGCCCGCCACGATGAGCGCGAAGCCCGCCGCGTGAAACAGGTGAAGCTGTTCGCCGAGGGCGAGCGTTGCGAGCAGCCCCCCAAAAACCGGCACGAGAAAAAGGAACATCCCCGTGTTCGCCGGTCCCATCAATTCGACCGAGCGGTTATAGAAGACGTAGGCGAGGATGCTCGGGAAGATCGAGACATAGATGATGGCCGCCACCGCCGCTTCATCCCACACCGGCCGCGAGCCCGCGCTCCATTCCCACGCCATGAAGGGCGCGTTGCCGACCGCCGCCACGGCGTAGGTCACGAAATTGAAGCTCTGCCAGCTGATGCTCGGCCGCAATCTCACGCATGCCGTGTAGATGGCCCATGACAGCATCGACGAGATGATGAAAACGTCGCCGGGGTTGAAGTGAAAGGCCGCGAGCGAGGCGAGGTCGCCTTTCGCCACGACGATGAGCACGCCCACAAAGCCCGCCGCGAGCCCCGCGATCTGAAGACGCCCGATGCGGTCGCCGAACAGCGCCCATGCGGAAAGCGCGATGAACATCGGACCGGCTGCGTTGAGCACGAGCCCGTTCAGCGCCTCGGTCGAAGTCAGGCCGATATAGGACAGCGTGTTGTACGCCCCCGCCCCGATCGCGCCCAAAAACAGGAGAATGGCCCAATGCTCGCGGATCGCGGCACCATCGCGCTTGAGATGCGTCCACGCAAATGGCAGAAAGATGAGCGTCGCCAACGTCCAGCGCAGACAGGCCAACGTAATCGGCGGAACATGCCCCGCGATTGCGCGCCCGAGAACGAAGTTTCCCGCCCAGAAGATCGTAGTCAGCGTCATGAGCAGGCGCGGCCGGTCGAAGAATGGCGTCAAGGGCAAGTTCCTTCAGTAGGTTTCTGGACGAGCGACGATTTGGTTTTAAGCCCATGCGCGCCCGGCATGGCAATGTCTTGTGGCATGGGCTAGTCTAGTGCAGCGAATTTGACATCGATTCATCCCCGCCCGGGCTCTCATATCGAATGTCAAAATCAAAAATGCAACGGATTCAAGAAGTTGCTGGTGCTCTCAGGCGCATGATTTGCTTCGAGAGCATGCAGCACGGTGGATCGAAAATATGCGCCAGAGCATAGGCGCTTTGAAGGACATCCGGGGAACGAGATGGCAAATGTGGTCGTGGTCGGCTCGCAATGGGGCGACGAAGGTAAAGGCAAAATCGTCGATTGGCTATCCGAACGCGCAGACATCGTGGTGCGTTTTCAGGGCGGCCACAATGCCGGGCATACGCTGGTCATCGACGACAAGACCTACAAGCTTTCGCTTCTGCCCTCCGGCGTCGTTCGCGGCAAGCTGTCGGTGATCGGCAACGGCGTCGTCGTCGATCCGTGGGCGCTGGAGCGTGAAATTGCAGAGGTCGCGAAGCTTGGCGTAAAGGTCACGCGCGACAATCTCCGTATCGCGGAAAACGCGACACTGATCCTGCCGCTGCACCGCGAACTCGATGCGCTGCGCGAGAACGCGGCGGGCGAAGGCGCCATCGGCACGACGAAGCGCGGCATCGGCCCAGCCTATGAAGACAAGGTCGGCCGCCGCGCGATCCACGCCGTTGACCTGCTCGACCTCAAGACGCTGCCCGCCAAGATCGACCGCGCGCTCGTTCATCACAACGCGCTGCGGCGCGGGCTTGGCCAGCCGGAGATCGACCGCGACGCGCTCCTCGCGGAACTCTCCGCCATCGCCCCGATGATCGCGCCCTATGTCGAGCCGGTCTGGCAGCTTCTCGACCGCTACAAGCGCGAGGGCAAGCGCATCCTGTTCGAGGGCGCGCAAGGGTCGCTGCTCGATGTCGATCATGGCACCTACCCTTATGTGACGTCGTCCAACACGGTCGCGGCGAGCGCGGCCACCGGCTCCGGCCTCGGCCCCAGCTCCATCAATTATGTGCTCGGCATCACCAAAGCCTATACGACGCGCGTCGGACAGGGGCCTTTCCCGACCGAACTCACCTGCGAGGCGGGTCAGCGGCTCGGCGAGCGCGGCCATGAATTTGGCACGGTCACGGGGCGCGCACGCCGCTGCGGCTGGTTCGACGCGACGCTGGTACGCCAGACGATCAAGGTTTCCGGCATGAACGGCATCGCGCTGACGAAGCTCGATGTGCTCGACGGCTTCGACGAGATCAAGGTTGCCGTCGGTTATCGCCTCGGCCATCACGAGATCGACCGTCTGCCCGCATCGCAGGAAGCGCAGGCAAGCGTGCAGCCGATCTATGAGGTCATGCCGGGCTGGCAGGAATCGACGCAAGGTGCACGGTCGTGGGCGGACCTTCCCGCGCAGGCGATCAAATATGTGAAGCGGCTGGAGGAACTCATCGAGGCGCCCGTCGCGCTGCTCTCGACGAGCCCGGAGCGCGCGGACACGATCCTCGTCCACGACCCGTTCCAGGATTAACTGTCAAAGCCCGCGTTCCTGGAAAGCGGGCAGTGATTTACAGGCCGCCCATTTTGCGGACCACGGCCTAAAGCCCGCACCAGCGCACGATGAGGTCGGTGTAAATCGCCTCGGCCTCCTCGATGCGCTGGACGGAGCACCATTCGTCGGTCTGGTGCGCCTGTTCCGGCTCGCCGGGGCCGAGGATGACGACCGGCGGGTTGCCCATGCCGGGCTTAAGCGCGCCCGCGTCCGTGAAATACGGCGCGCCGCCGAATGTCGGTTCATTGCCCGTCACGTCGCCCACCACATGAATGACGTCCGCCATCCACGGGTCGTTCGGATCGGTCCACACCGGGTCCGCCGTGCTCATGACGTGGAACGACACGCAGCCACCCGCCGCACGCGTGAAGCGCTCCACGAGTTCCTTGCGGTCGAGGCCGGGCACGATGCGCACGTCGAGGCCGAGCCGCGCCTCGTCCGGCACCGAGTTTATATTCATGCCGCCCTTGAGCCAGCCGACATTCACCGTCGGGCGGCCGAGCACCGGATGCGAGTCGCCTGAAAAGTCGAACGCTTCGAGCGCCAACGCAGCGCGCGCCGCCTTGTAGACCGCGTTCACGCCCTGCTCGGGCATGGAGCCGTGCGCCGTGACGCCCTTCGCCACGCCTTCGAGCCAGAACACGCCCTTGTGCCCGGCAAGCGGGCGGTTAGCTGTTGGCTCGCCGATGACGATCGCGCCAGCGGGCGGCAGCAGCCCGTGCTTCTTCATATGGTTCGAGCCTTCGCAGCCGCGCTCCTCGCCCGCCGTGATGACAAGCACGAGGCCGGGCGTGCCTTCGAGCCGAGGCGCGAGCTTGACGGCCGCCGCGACAAAAGCCGCGACGCCACCCTTCATGTCACTGGACCCGCGCCCATGGACGCGCCCGAAAGCCAGCTCGCCGCCGAACGGCTCGACCGTCCACGGCGCGGCGCCGAGCGGCACGACATCGGTATGGCCCGAAAAACAGATCGGCCGCTTCTCGGAGGTGCCGCCGATGACCGCGATGAGGTTCTCGCGGTTGTCGCCGATGCTCGGGTGCTTGATCGAGAAGCCCGCCGCGTCGAGGATGCCGCCGAGATAGCGCGCGCATGGGGCTTCGTTCCCCGGCGGGTTGACGGTGTCGAAGCGGATCAGCTCTTGCGTGAGGTGGATGGCGGAAATCATGCGGCTTCGCGCTCTCCGTTTGCGGAAAGACATTACGCTATCGCATGTCGCCTTGCGCGGGAATAGCGGAGGCAGATGCGCCGCCTAAGCCGCGCCGCCGGCTTCCGTCTTGAGCCACGCCGCGCAGCACGCTTTCGCGAGGTCGCGCACGCGCAGAATATAGCTCTGCCGCTCGGTGACGGAGATCACGCCGCGCGCGTCGAGCAGGTTGAAGATGTGGCTCGCCTTGATGCACTGGTCGTAGGCGGGCAGCACCTGCAAATGTCGCGCGCCCTCCTCTTTCGGCTCGCCCGCCGCAAGCAACGCCTTGCATTCCTTCTCGGCGTCTCGGAAGCGCTGGAGCAGGATCGCGGTGTCGGCGAATTCGAAATTGTGCCGCGAATACTCCTGCTCGGCTTGCTTGAACACGTCGCCGTAGAGCACGCGCTTGTCGTCGTCGCGGCCGTTGTAGTTCAGTTTGTAGACGCTATCGACGTTCTGGATGTACATCGCGAGGCGTTCAAGGCCGTAGGTGAGTTCGCCCGCCACGGGGTCGCAGTCGAAGCCGCCGACCTGCTGGAAATAGGTGAACTGCGACACTTCCATGCCGTCGCACCACACTTCCCAGCCGAGCCCCCACGCGCCGAGCGTCGGGCTTTCCCAGTCGTCCTCGACGAAGCGGATGTCGTGGACGCGCGGATCAATGCCAAGGCGCACAAGGCTTTCGAGGTAGAGTTCCTGAATGTTATCGGGCGACGGCTTCAGGATCGCCTGAAACTGGTAATAATGCTGGAGGCGGTTCGGGTTCTCGCCGTAACGCCCGTCTTTCGGCCGCCGCGACGGCTGCACGAAGGCGGCGGACCACGGCTTCGGCCCGAGCGCGCGCAGCGTCGTCGCCGGGTGGAACGTGCCCGCGCCAACTTCCATGTCGTAGGGCTGCAGGATGACGCAGCCCTGCTCCGCCCAGTAATGCTGGAGCGTGAGGATCAGATCCTGAAAGGAATGGGCGGGGTCGAGCGTCGTTGTGGGCTTGACGTGTTTCATGGGGCGGAACCGATGGGTGCGATTTGCGCGCACGGTAGCGACGGCCGATGCGGGGATCAAGGCAATAAGCGATATCGCTTTATAGCGCTAAACGGTATCTCTTATAAGCGTGAGTAGGCGACTTCGCACACACCTGTGCTTAAATCACTGCGCTAGATTAAGGTCGCAAAAGGCGGACAATTGCATTCGCCCGCGAGCAGCTTATCTCTGCCGCGATGGAGCTAAGCTCGACACAGCGAGGCGCACACACCCTCGCAAACCTCATCACGGCGACGCGAATCGCCACCGCCGTGTTGCTCGCGCTTGCGATGCTGGGCGGATGGCCGCCCGCGCTTGCCGCGACGCTCGTCGCCTACGCCGCAACCTCCGACGCACTCGACGGGCGAATCGCGCGGGCACGACGCGAGGTCACAGCCTTCGGCGCGATGCTCGACCAACTCGCCGACAAGATCTTCATCGCGACCGCACTCGTCCTCCTCATTGCGAAAGGCGCGATCGCGGGCGCTGACATGCTGGCCGCGCTCGTGATCCTCGCCCGCGAAACCGCCGTGCTCGCGCTCCGCCGCATGGCCCGCCTCGACGGCATGGCCGCGCCGGTGAGCGCTCTCGCCAAGGTCAAGACCGCGTCTCAATATCTCGCGGTGTTTCTCCTTTTCGCCGCCGCCATCCAACCAGGCGGGCGGGTTCTCCTCGAAACTGGCCTCGCCGTCCTATGGATCGCGGCGGGCTTGAGTCTTGTCACCGCCACACATTATTTCATGCGAATGCGGGAGAACCGATGGACGTAACGATCAAATATTTCGCCTGGATGCGCGAACGTGTCGGCGTGTCGGAAGAACGCGTCGCGCTACCCGCGCATGTGGCGACCGTCGCCGACGTCGTGGCGTGGCTCACGATGCGCGGGGAGAACTACGCCGCCGCCTTCGCAAAACCCCACCTCACCCGCGCTGCCGTCGATCAGGTTCACGCGTCGCATGAGACTTGTGTCTTAGGTGCGCGGGAAATCGCGTTCTTCCCACCCGTAACGGGAGGATGATATGACGTGCCCCAACATCTTCGGACGGGGAAAACCATGAGCAAGGCACGTCAGGGCAACTATTTCGAGGATTTCAGGCTGGGGCAGGTGATCGCGCATGCGACGCCGCGCACGGTCACGGCGGGCGATGTCGCGCTCTACACCGCGCTTTACGGCCCACGTTTCGCGGTGCAGTCGTCGGACGCGTTCGCGAAGGCCAGCGGCTACGCGGCCGCGCCCATCGATGATCTGCTCGTGTTCCACATCGTCTTCGGCAAGACGGTGCCCGACATCTCGCTGAACGCCGTGGCGAACCTCGGCTATGCGGAATGCCGCTTCCTGAAGCCGGTCTTCCCGGGCGACACGCTGTCATCCACATCCGAGGTGATCGGGCTGAAGGAGAACTCGAACAAGCAGTCCGGCGTCGTCTACGTCCGCACCACCGGCCGTGACCAGACCGGCGCGCCGGTGCTGGACTATGTGCGCTGGGTGATGGTGAAGAAGCGCGACGAGGCAGCCGTTGCGCCCGCGCCGCACGTGCCGACGCTCAAGGCCGCCCTCGAACCCGCCGACCTCGGTGGCGCGCTCCCGCCGTTGACGCTCGACGGCTACGACACGGCGCTTTCAGGCAATCCCGCGCGCTGGGACGATTACGAAATCGGCGAGAAGATCGACCACCTCGACGCCATGACGCTCGAAGAAGCCGAGCATCAGCTGGCAACCCGGCTCTACCAGAACACGGCGAAGGTGCATTTCAACCTGCACGAACAGGCGCAAGGCCGCTTCAAGCGCCGCCTCATCTATGGCGGGCACATCATCTCTCTCGCCCGCGCGTTGTCGTTCAACGGGCTTGAGAACGCGTTCCACGTGGCCGCGATCAACGCGGGGCGGCATGTCTCACCGGCATTCGCGGGCGACACCGTCTACGCGTGGAGCGAGGTGCTCGACAAGCAGCCGCTGCCGGGCCGCGACGATGCGGGCGCGCTGCGGCTGCGTCTCATCGCGGCGAAGGACAAGCCTTGCACCAGCTTCCCGTACAAAGCTGGCGAGCAGTATGATCCAGCCGTGTTGCTCGACCTCGACTACTGGGCCGTGCTGCCGCGCTGAGTCTGAGGTAGGCGGGCGCTGCCTTGGCGGCGTTCGCATCTGGTCTGCAACCAGCGTCCAACCCAGCGATAGGCTGCGACGCGTCGCCGCCATGGCTGGTATACATTAAGCGTGGACGGAGCCGCGCCGCCCGCAAACCTTTGCTACGCTTGCGGTTGTACGCAATCACAAGACGGCGAGGCGGCGCGAGCGCGGCAAATTGGATTTCCATTTCACCGCCAGAGCCTGTAAGAAGTGGCAACCCTAGACCGGTTCCAGAACCTTGACTAGGGTCGAAGTCCCGCCCGGATCTTGTCGCCGAAAGCCTAAGCGGTACCACGCCGCCGTTTGTTGCTGCCCGTCGGCCTGAGGGATATAGTCCCGGACGTTAAGAAAAACTGCATCGAGGGTTAAGAAGGATTGCATGATGGCGGAAGCCAAGCCCATCGCGGGCACACGGCCGCTGGCGCCGAAACCGATGTCTCCGCATCTGTCGATCTACCGTTTCAAGATCAACATGATCCTTTCGATCATGCATCGCGTGACGGGGATCACGAATTATTTTGGCAGCCTCATCCTCGCGATCTGGATTGCATCGGCCGCGACGAGTGAACAGGCCTTCAACACGGTCAGTTCCTACCTCGCGACGCCGCTCGGTCTCGTCATTCTCATCGGCTTCACCTGGTCGGTCATGCACCATATGCTGGGCGGCATCCGGCATTTCGTTTGGGATGTGGGTTGGGGCTTCTCGAAAGAGGCCGTCAAGTTCCTGTCCTGGGCGTCGCTGATCGGCTCGATCACGCTGACCGCGATTATCTGGGGCTACGCACTTTCGCATTGGGGCCACGCCCTTTCGCTTTGGGGGGCCCGCTGATGCCTTCGACAACCTATAGAACAGAACTCAAGAAGGTTCGCGGCCTCGGCTCTGCCATCGGCGGCCCCGGCACAGACCATTTCTGGGCGCAGCGCCTCACGGCTGTGTCGAACCTCTTCGTGGTGGCGTTCCTCGTCTACACCGGCCTGACGCTGGCGGGCGCGCCGCTCGGCGATGTGAAGGCGTTCTTCGGCCACCCGTTCAACGCAATCGCGTCGATCCTCGTGGTGATCTCGACCGCCATCCATATGCGCCTCGGCATGCAGGTTCCGGTCGAGGAATACATGCCCCACGGCCTCAAGGTTCCGTTTCTCTTCCTGAACACATTCTTCGTGATCGTGATCGCCGTCGTCGGCGTGCTGTCGATCCTGAAGCTTTTCCTTGGAAATTAGTCTCATGGCGGATGCAACACTGAACGGCGTGGCCGCTCCCACGGTCAACGGGCGCGCATACAAGATACACGATCACACCTTCGACGTGGTCGTGGTCGGCGCGGGCGGCGCTGGCCTTCGCGCCACGCTCGGCTGTGCGCAGGCTGGCCTCAAGACGGCGTGCGTAACAAAGGTTTTCCCGACGCGCTCGCATACCGTCGCGGCGCAGGGCGGCATCGCCGCAGCACTCGGCAACATGGGACCGGACGATTGGCGTTGGCACATGTACGACACCGTGAAGGGGTCGGACTGGCTCGGCGATCAGGACGCGATCGAGTATCTCTGCCGCAACGCGCCCGCCGCCGTGTACGAGCTTGAGCATTACGGCATGCCCTTCAGCCGCACCGAAGCGGGCAAGATCTATCAGCGTCCGTTCGGCGGCATGACCACCGAATTCGGCGAGGGCCCTCCGGCGCAGCGCACCTGCGCCGCCGCCGACCGTACCGGGCACGCCATGCTGCACACGCTCTATGGCCAGTCGCTTCGTTACTCGGCCGATTTCTTCGTGGAGCACTTCGCGCTCGACCTCATCATGGAGGACGGCATCTGCCGGGGCGTGATGTCGCTGTCGCTCGAAGACGGCTCGATCCACCGCATCCGCGCGAAGAAGACGATCATCGCGACGGGCGGTTACGGCCGCACCTACTTCTCGGCCACGTCCGCGCATACCTGCACGGGCGACGGCAACGCCATGGTGCTGCGCGCCGGCCTGCCGCTACAGGACATGGAGTTCGTGCAGTTCCATCCGACCGGCATCTATGGCGCCGGCGTGCTCATCACCGAGGGCGCGCGCGGCGAGGGCGGCTACCTCACCAATTCGCAGGGTGAGCGCTTCATGGAGCGCTACGCGCCGCATGCGAAGGATCTCGCGAGCCGCGACGTGGTTTCGCGCTCGATGACCATCGAGATTCGCGAGGGGCGTGGTGTCGGACCGAACAAGGACCACATCTACCTCCACCTCGACCATCTCGACCCGAAGATCCTGGCGGAGCGTCTCCCCGGCATCACCGAGAGCGCGCAAATCTTCGCGGGCGTAGACCTTCGCCGTCAGCCGATCCCCGTTATCCCGACCGTTCATTACAATATGGGCGGCATCCCGACGAACCACTTGGGCGAGGCGCTCAACCCTCGCGCGGGCGACCCGGATGCGACGATCCCCGGCCTGATGGCCATCGGCGAAGCGTCCTGCGCGAGCGTGCACGGCGCGAACCGTCTCGGCTCCAACTCGCTGATCGACCTCGTGGTGTTCGGCCGCGCAGCAGCACTGCGCTGCGCCGAGACCATCGAAAAAGGCGAACACTCGAACCTCCCGGCCAATGCGGGCGAGGAAGCCATCGCGCGCCTCGACCGCTTCCGCCACGCCAACGGCTCGACGCCTACTTCCGTGCTTCGCGGCAAGATGCAGCGCATCATGCAGAACAACTGCGCGGTGTTCCGTCAGGCGGACGTGCTCGAAGAGGGCGTGAGGCTCATCAAGGAAGTGTGGGACGGGATCGAGGACGTTCGCGTTACCGACCGCTCGCTCGTCTGGAACACGGACCTCACCGAGACGCTCGAATTCAACAACATGATCGGCCTGGCGCTCGCCACGGTTTCGGGTGCGCATGCCCGGCAGGAAAGTCGCGGCGCGCATGCCCGCGAGGACTTCCCGAACCGCGACGACGAAAACTGGATGAAGCACACGCTCGCCTATGGCGACGACGAAAAGCGCAGCGTGGCGCTCGAATATCGCCCGGTTCATACGCATACGCTGACGAACGACGTGCAGTACATCCAGCCGAAGGCGCGCGTTTACTAGGGCATTCGTGCTCGCTGCAAGCGCACCGCCGAAAGAGCATCAGGCTTAAAGAAACATGGCCGGGGATTTCCCCGGCCATTTTAATTTCGGCGGTGCGAAGCCTTCGTCACCGTGAAGCGCAGAGCGCTCGCTTACAGGCGGTTACCGGCAGATGCCGCAGCGGCTACCATTCCCGCCGCAGCCGCACGCCGTTGCCACCCGTGACCTGCTAAGCCCGTCCGAACCAGAAGCCCGCAGCCGCCAGACAAACCAGAGCCGCCACGTTCACGTAATATGTGTTCGAAACCGCGAACCAGGCCGGGCGGCCTGCGAGCTTCCGGCCGAGCAGCCAGAGCGCAACGGGAAGCGTTAGCAGCGGCAGCAGCGTCGGCGCGAACAGCACAGCGCCAAGCGCGCAGAGCACCGTAGGGATCGCGTCGTCGATGAGGGCGTCGTATCGCGTCACGACCGCGCCGGGCGGGTAGGTGCCGTCCTCGAAGGGCGCGATGGCATTGCGCGCCTGCCGGATGAAGAACAGGAAAAAGAGCACTCCCGAAATCGCGGCGGCGTCGACAACCCAGACCTGCGGTCTCGACGAAAACACGGCAGCGCCGAAGCCGACGAAGGGCTCCGTCACCGCCCGCCACGTCTTCAGGATCGGAATGGAGAGTTCGCCGAACGCGAGCCCGAATGCGCCCTCCAATATAGACAGAAGCGCCAGGCTCTCCACGAGGAAGGCGGCGCAGAACACCGCGTCGGCAGCGATTGCCCTCAACATATCAATCGTTTCCCCCTTCGACCGGCAATGATTAAAAGACGGTAAGACTTGCCCCACGTCCCTACCCTTCCCTTTTAGCCCGGGAATTTCTCCTGCATACTCCGGGACTGTCTGGAACGGAATCTTGATGCTGTCGAATTCGACACCACCACGCTTCTTTTGAATGGACCGATGCGCCATCGTGCACCGCATCGCGCAGGGTTTGACACGAAGGAGTGTTAAACCCGGTAAGGGTGTTTCGTGGCAGGTTCGGCCGCTGATGAGACGCCCGAACATGACGGCCGCGATGCGCACCGAGCGACGGCGCACCTTCGCGCTTTCGGTTAGCCAGAGCCCAAACGGGGATTTTGATGTTTCGTAAAGTGTTAGCGGGCCTTGTGCTTCTCTCCGCAGCAACAGCGGTCGCGCTGATGGCGGAACCGTCGCCGAAGTCCGCCCCGCAGGCCGCGCCCGCGCCAGCCGCCATCGCTGTCTCCACCGTGCCCGCTCGCGTGCGCGACGTGCCCGTGCTCCTGTCAGGCATCGGCGCGGTCGAAGCATTCCAGACCGTGCAGATCCGCTCCCGCGTGGACGGGACGCTCGACAAGGTAAACTTCGCGGAAGGCCAATTGGTCAAAAAAGGCGACGTCCTCGCCATCATCGATCCTCGCCTCTACCGCGCGGCCCTCGACTCCGCCAAGGCCAAGCTCGCGCAGGACAAGGCGCAACTCGCATCCGACGAGAAAGACCTCGGCCGTAGCGTGCAGCTTTCGACGCAGCGCTTCGCCTCGCAGCAGACGGTGGACCAACTCACTGCGAAAGTCGGCATCGGGCGCGCGCTCGTGCAGGCCGACGAAGCCGCCATTCGCACCGCCGAAACCAACCTCAGCTACACCACGATCACCGCAACCTTCGACGGACGCATCGGCATCTCGGCGGTTCACGTCGGCAACATCGTCCGCGCCAGCGACCAGACATTCATCGCCGAACTCAGACAGGTTGACCCGATCTCGGTTGTCTTCACTTTGCCCGAGGCGAAGCTGCCCTTGATCCGCGAGGCGCAGAAGGCCGGCCCGGTTTCGGTGATCGCTCTCGATAACGACGCGAAGAGGCCGGTGGCGAAGGGCAAGCTGACGGTCATCGACAACAAGGTCGATCAGACGACGGGAACGATCCGCCTCAAGGCGACATTCGACAATAGAAACGAAGTGCTTTGGCCCGGCCAATATGCCTCTGTGCTCGTCGAGGCGGGCATCATCAAGAACGCCGTCACCGTGCCAACCGCCGCCGTCCAGCGCGGTCCCAACGGCCTTTACGTCTGGGTCGCCACGCCTCAGGGCCGCGCACAGATGGCGGCGGTCGAAATCGGCCCGAGCCATGAAGACGAGACGGTCATCGCGAAGGGCGTGACCGAGGGCGATGTCGTCATCGTCTCGAACCATTACCGCCTGCGCCCGGATATCCAGATCGAGCCGAAGGCGAAGCCCATGGCCGCGAACGACGCCGCGGGCCGCACATGAGCATTTCCACGCCGTTCATTCTTCGCCCCGTCGCCACCACGCTCATGATGGCGGCCATCGTGCTGTCTGGCGTCGCCGCGTTCTTCTATCTGCCCGTCGCGCCGCTGCCGCAGGTGGACTTCCCGACGATCCAGGTTTCGGCGCAGCTTCCGGGCGCGTCGGCTCAGACCATGGCGTCCTCGGTCGCGACGCCGCTCGAACAGCAGTTCGGCCAGATCGCGGGTGTGACGCAGCTCACATCCACCAGCACGCTCGGCAATACGCAGATCAACATCCAGTTCGAACTCGACCGCAGCATCGACGCGGCGGCGCAGGACGTGCAGGCCGCCATCACCGCCGCCGGGCGGAAGCTGCCCACGTCGCTCAGCTCGCCGCCGAGCTACCGCAAGTTCAATCCGGCCGATCCGCCGATCATCATCCTGTCGGTGACGGCGGACACGCTGCCCATCACCGAAGTCAGCGATCAGGCGGAAAACATCCTCGCGCAGCAGATTTCGCAGATCCGTGGCGTCGCGAATGTGAACATCGGCGGTCAGCAAAAGCCATCCGTACGCGTGCAGGTCGACCCGGAGCGGCTCGCGTCGCGCGGTCTCACCCTCGAAGATGTGCGCGCCATGCTCGGTACGATCACCGCCGATGCCGCGAAGGGCACTGTTCAGGGCGTCGAGCAGAGCTTCACCATCGCGGCGAACGATCAGATCGTGAAGCCAGAGGACTACGACAAGGTCATCCTCGCCTACCGCAACGGCGCGCCGATCCGCGTCGCCGATGTGGGCCGCGCCGTGGCTGGGCCGGAGAACACGCTTTCGGGCGCATGGGCGAACGGCAAGCGCTCGGTGCTGCTCGTCATCTTCAAGCAACCCGGCGCCAACGTCATCGAGACGGTCGACGCGATCAAGGCGGCGCTGCCGAAATTCGCAAGCGTGATCCCGGCGGGCGTCAAGATCGACATCATGAACGACCGGACGGAAACCATCCGCGCCTCGGTCCACGAGGTCGAGTTCACGCTTTTGCTCACCATCGGCCTCGTGGTGCTGGTCGTTCTCCTGTTCCTGCGCAATCTCCGCGCGACGCTGATCGCGAGCGCCATCGTGCCGATCTCGCTCATCGGCACCTTTGCGGTGATGTATGTCGCGGGCTTCAGCCTCGATAATCTCTCGCTCATGGCGCTCGTCATCGCGGTCGGCTTCGTGGTGGACGACGCCATCGTGGTGGTCGAAAACATTGTCCGCCACATCGAGAACGGCGAGCCGCCGTTCCGCGCGGCGCTGAAGGGCGCGAGCGAGATCGGCTTCACCGTGATGTCGATCAGCCTTTCGCTCGTCGCCGTGTTCATCCCGCTCCTGCTCATGGGCGGCATCATCGGACGGCTGATGCACGAATTCGCGATGACCGTCACCGTTACCATCGCGGTTTCGGTCGTCGTCGCGCTGACGCTCACGCCCATGCTGTGCTCGCGCTTCCTGACGCCGCATGACGAGGAGCGGCCGGGCCTTCTGTCTCGCATGATCGGTCGCTTTTTCGAGGCGCTTCAGGCGGCCTATGCTCACACGCTTGACGTAGCGCTGCATTTCCGCCGCTTCACGCTGATGGTCTTCTTCGCAACCCTCGCGCTGACGATCTATCTGTTCGTCATCATCCCCAAGGGGTTCTTCCCCGTGCAGGACACGGGCTCCATCGTGGCCATCACGGACGCGCCGCAGGACATTTCGTTCGACGAGATGGTGAGGCGTCAGAAAGTGCTGGCCGACATCATCGCCGAAGATCCGGACATCGCGACCGTCGCCTCCTTCCTCGGATCGTCGCCCGGAGCGACGCTGAACTCCGGCCGCATCTTCATCCGGCTGAAGCCGTGGGGCGAGCGCAAGGCGACCGCGCTTGAGATCGTCAACAGGCTGCGCCCCAAGCTCGCCGAGGTGCAGGGCGCCGCGGCGTTCCTGTCGCCCGCGCAGGACATAACCGTCGGCGCGCGCACATCGCGGGCGCTTTACCAGTACACGCTTCAGGACGCGAGCCTCGAAGAGCTGAACGAGTGGACGCCGCAGATCGTCGCGAAGCTCAGGACGCTGCCCGCGCTCGCCGACGTCTCGACCGATCTCCTCATCAACGCGCCGCAGCTTTCGGTGAAGATCGACCGCGACCGCGCCTCGCTTTACGGCATCACGCCGCAGCATATCGACGCGACGCTGAACAGCGCGCTCGGCCAACGTCAGGTCGTGCAATATTACACGCAGCTTTCCACGTACAATGTGGTGCTCGAAATCCTGCCCGAGCTTCAGACGCAGCCGGATGTGTTGAACCGCATCTATGTGCGCTCGCCGAATACGGGGCAGATGCTGCCGCTGTCGACGCTCGTCAGCTTCGACACCGACAAGACCGGCTATCTGTCGATCACCCACCAGAGCCAGTTTCCGTCCGCAACCGTGTTTTTCAACCTGAAGCCCGGCGTTGCGCTCGGCGAAGGTGTGACGGCGATCAACGCGGCGATGGCGGAGATCGGCGCGCCCAAGACGCTGGTGGGCAGCTTTCAGGGCAACGCGCAGGCCTTTCAGGATTCGCTGCGCACGACGCCGATCCTGATCGTGGCGGCGCTCGTCACCGTCTACATCATCCTCGGCATGCTCTACGAGAGCTTCATCCACCCGCTCACGATCCTTTCGACGCTGCCCTCGGCGGGCGTCGGCGCGCTGCTCATGCTGATGGCGTTCGGCTTCGACCTGTCGGTGATCGGCATCATCGGCATCATCCTGCTGATCGGCATCGTGAAGAAGAACGGCATCATGATGGTGGACTTCGCCATCACGGCGGAGCGGCAACGCGGGCTATCGGCCGAGGAGTCGATCCGCGAGGCGGCGCTGTTGCGCTTCCGCCCGATCCTGATGACCACGGCGGCGGCGCTGCTCGGCGGCGTGCCGCTGATGCTCGGCACGGGCTCCGGCTCGGAGCTGCGCCAGCCGCTCGGCTACGCCATGGTGGGCGGTCTCGCGCTGAGCCAGATCCTCACGCTCTACACGACGCCGGTAATCTATCTCTATCTCGACAAGCTGCAAACCCGAGTTACCCGCGGGGCAAAGGCACACGAAACCGCGCCAGATGAGCCGACGGCGCTGGAACCCGAACTGGCCGATGCGCTGACCGAGCCGCCGCGCAAGGCAGCGGAGTGACGGTGTCACAGTAGGCGCACGCAGCACCCTACTGGCGCAAGGCTTCCTGATCGCAAAGCTCTGCCAGTTCGCTCTCACCGTAGCTTCCCGCCGCGCCGCTTCTTGCGACATAGCGCTTCGCGCAGACCCCGATGCGCGGCGGTGTGCGCGACGCCTCGAAAAGGTCGTATCCCCGCTTGAGGTCCCGCCAGAACTCGCCCCACGGAGCCCTATCGTGGATGGCAAGATGCGCCTCGCTCATGCGGAATGGAAAGACGTGCGCGCTGAACCGCTTCTGCCCACGATCAAGCGCGGCGGTGACAAGCTCCCAGATCTCGTCAATGACCGGGTCCGTCATGGCATAGCAGCCCACGGAGAGGCAGGCTCCATGCACCATGAGGAACGAGCCCGTACGGCCGTTGGCGGCGTCGTACAGATTGGGATAGCCGAGATTGAAGGAGCGGCGATAGGCGCTGTTCGGATTGAGTTGGCTGCGCCCCACAGTATAGAAGCCTTCGGGCGCCTGACGATCGCCTTCGCGAAGCTTCGGCCCCAGCCCGCCTGAATGACGGCAAACGGGGTATGACGCGAACAGCACGAAGCTGTCCCCGCCCCTCATCCAGAGTTCGAGTTCCCGCTCGCGCTTGAAGATGCGGATGAAGACCGGCGCGCCGCGCTCGAGGCCCTTTTCGGCCAGTCGCTCGTTGAGGCGGCCAAGATCCGGCGTGCCCGGCAGCGGCCATCCAAGCTTCGCGTACAGAACGCGCTGCGCGTCGTGCGCGGCAAGGCGGATGCGGGCAAGCCCTTGCTCACCGCGCCCGATGAGGTCGGGCCAAAGCGTTAGCGTGAGAACAGCCAGCGCTCCAGCAAGTGCGCCTGCGATCAAAACCCGGGAAATCGAGTAAAGAAACAGCATCGTTCTCCGACTATCCAGAGGCGGCGAGACGCAGACTTATAACATTTTCCGAAAACCGGAAAGACGTGACCGATCACGGAGCGGCGGATGAAATTCGGAGCGTGAACGGGCCACGCTCCGAATTCATCAGGTCGACTACTCTTCCAGCAGCGAACGCAGCATCCACGCGGTCTTTTCATGCACGTCGAGGCGCTGCGTGAGCAGATCGGCGGTCGGCTGGTCGTTCGCCTCCTCGAGAAGCGGGAACAGATCGCGCGCCGTGCGGGCCGTCGCTTCCTGCGCGTCGACGAGATGGCGCACCATCTCAAGCGCCTTCGGCACGCCGGTCACTTCCTTGATCGAGGTCAACTTGCCGAACTCGGCATAGGTGCCGGGCGCCGGGAAACCGAGCGCGCGGATGCGCTCCGCGATGAGGTCGAGCGCGTTCCACTGCTCCGTATATTGCTGCATGAACATCACGTGGAGCGTGTTGAACATCGGACCCGTGACGTTCCAATGGAAATTGTGCGTCATGAGGTAAAGGCTGTAGCTGTCGGCAAGAAGATGCGAGAGGCCGTTGGCGATCTTCTCGCGCTGTTCCTCGGGGATACCGATGTTGATTTGTGGTGCGCGTTTCATATGCGGTCCTTTCTAGTGAACGAAATCAGAAAAGGGCGGATACGCAGCGCCCGGCTCATGCCGCAAAGCCAGGCACGGTAAACCCACTCAGGAGGCAAACCGTCTCCAAAGCTTAAACGCGAGACCGTTTTCCGATCAGTCGGCCTGACCGGAACAGGCTCGGAGCGAATATAATGCTCGCCGTCGCGCTTTTTGAGGTATCGCGGTTCATCTGCCAACGGAAACTTGGCCGCGGGTGCCCGGCTGCGTCAGCGCCAAGCGGCTTCAGGCTCACCAGGTCGCATCAACCGGCGCGCCGTCGAGGATCTCCGCGAGCCGCCGCTTCACCGGCGCGACCGTGCCCTCCGGCAGTTCGTCTCGCGCGAAGAACCGGCTCTCCGCGATTTCGTGGTTCGGCTTCGGCACGCGCGGGCGCTCCCACTCGCTTGCGACGAACAGCGCGACGTGATCGTTCGGCATGGCGGCGAAATTCGCGAAGAACCCGTGGAGCCGCGCCGGACCCTTCAGGATGACACCCGCCTCCTCGAACAGCTCCCGTGTGAGCGCCGTCTCGGCGGTTTCGCGCCACTCGATGCCGCCTCCGGGGAAATGCCATCCGGGGCGATAGCCGTGGCGCACGAGAAGCACGCGCCCAGCCTCGTCGATGACGACGCCTTGCGCGCCGAGCGTTGCACCTCGCGTGTAGCGCCAGTAGGTGGCGATGACGCGCATCGGAAGTTTGCGAAGCATGGGGGGGCGGCCGATGGTTGAGCTTGGCCGGACCATGCGGCGTGCCGCCGCGCTTTGCAAGCGCGATGTCGCGATAAGGGGGCCGCCTCGCGCGCGCCCATCACACCCCGATGATTTGCTTTGCCCGGCGCCTGCGATACAAGTGTTCCACAAATTGCGACGGATCGCGCCAGCGCCTGCCCCCTGATGGCGGCGCGACCGATCCGGGAGACCCTCATGCGCCGCGTGCCCACCGTCAGCCTGCTCATCGCCTGCGCGGCCATCATGCTCGCCATCAACATGGGCATAAGGCAAACCTTCGGCCTCTATATGAAGCCGATCAGCCAGGATCTCGACCTCGACCGGCAGGTGTTCTCGTTCGCCATGGCGATCATGAACCTCGTCTGGGGCGTGGCGGGGCCATTTGCGGGCGCGGTCGCGGACAAGTTCGGCTCGCTGCGCGTGGTGCTCGGCGGCACTGCATTCTATGCGGGCGGGCTCGCGCTGATGGCAACGGCATCGAGCGGAAACCAGCTCGTGCTTGCGGGAAGCCTCGTCGGCATCGGCATCGCGGGCACCGGCTTTTCCGCCGTTTTCGGCGCGGTAGCGCGCGCGGCAGCGCCGGAACGCCGCGCTTCGGCGCTCGGCCTCGTAACCATGGGCAGCGCGATCGGCCAATTCATGGCCTTGCCTTATGCGCATGTGATCCTCGAAGCGACCGACTGGACCTCCACGCTCTGGGTCATGGCGATCACGGCCGCGCTGATTGCACCGCTCGGCTTCGCGCTGACGAGCGGTGACAGCAACGCGCACCCGGGCGCGCATTCCGATCAACGCGTGGGCGCGGCGCTGTCGGAGGCGCTGCGCTATCCGAGCTTCCTGCTGCTAACGGCCGGATTCTTCGTCTGCGGCTTCCACCTCGCAGGCATCGGCGTGCACCTACCCGCGTTCCTTGCGGACAAAGGCTTCGGCCCGGGCCTCGGCGCGCTTGCGCTCACCATCATCGGCGCAGCGAACATCCTCGGTACATGGGCGTTCGGCCGCATCGGCGACATCGCGCCGAAACACCTGACGCTCGCGGCGCTGTACTTCGCACGCGCGCTGATATTCCTCGCCCTCATTTACCTGCCGCTGACCGAAACAGCGGTGCTCATCTATGCCTTTCTGATCGGGCTTTTGTGGCTCGGCACAGTACCGCTGACGAGCGGGCTCATCGTGACCTTCTTCGGCCCGCGCTGGCTGTCGATGCTTTACGGCGTCGTGTTCTTCTCGCACCAGGTCGGCAGCTTCATGGGTGCGTGGCTCGGCGGCTGGTTTTATGATACGACCAATTCCTACGATCTCTTGTGGTGGGCATCGGTCGCGGTCGGGATGATCGCCGCGCTTCTGCATCTGCCGATCCGCGAAGGCCCTGCGCCGAGGCTCGCCGCCGCCCCCGCGGAGTGAGGGAGGGATATGCCGCAAGCCCTGAAATGGAGTTTCATCGCCGCCGTCGCGGTCCTTGTCGCGGGCGCAGGGTGGCTCATGATCACACGCGGGCCAGCGCTTCTCCTTGATCTCGGCGGCGCGATCGTGGGATGTTTTTGACCCCGGCAGCAAAGCCTGTTCGGCGCTTCCGGCGGCATACCCGCGCCGGTAGGACGCGAGCCAGCGCTGCTCCGCTTAACCGCCGCGGGAGCGAAGAAACGCATCGAAGGCCAATGATTGCCGCCGCGCCGGTGGTTGTCATCATGGCGAAAGCGCCGGTTTGCGGCGCGGTCAAGACGCGTCTCGCGCGCGATGTCGGGTTGGTGTCGGCCGTGGCCCTCACGCGCGCGCTGACGGCGAAGCTCCTTCGCGAGCTTGCCAGCGATCCACGCTTCCGATGTGTGCTGGCGGTGTCGCCTGCAACAGCAAAGATGGCGCGCTTTGCGGCGTGGGGTGCAAGAGGAGCGCGCGTGCCTCGAACAGCGCAAGCGCGTGGCGACCTCGGCGCGCGCATGCAGGCCATCTTCGACCGCTGCCGAACTGGGCCGCTCATCATCATAGGAACCGACATTCCCGGTATCACGCGCGAAATCGTCGCCGCCGCCTTTCGCCAACTTCGGCGCGCAGACGCGGTTTTCGGCCCAGCGGAGGACGGCGGCTACTGGCTCGTCGGGCTGAGGCGGCGTCCGAAAATCCCCACGCCATTCGCGAATGTCCGCTGGTCGTCGCCCCACGCGCTCGCCGACACGCTCGCCAACTTTCAGCGCATTCGCGTTTCCTCGAATCGCGACAAAACTCGGGTTCCTTATCCTGACGCGCTCTCTTCAGGCCAAGCGATAACCACCTCGCTCGAAAATGCTCGGGGAGGCCGCCGCGTTGCCGTCTCGAAAACGCTGTTCGATATCGATACGGGAGCGGACTATCGACGCTACCGCCGCCTTTAAATCCGCACGCGTCCCCGTAAATGTTTGTGAAAAATTTATAGAAAATTTGCTATAAAGATGCAGCTTGCGTTTTGCGGCAAGCCCCTCTCGCAGCGTGCCCGCCCGACACTGGCATTGCTGCAGATTCCGACCGGTGGGCTCCGCTTTGCCGGTCGGGACATGACACATGCGGGGGGCTGCGGACAAGGGCCACGAACCAGATCATCCTGCGTTGCATCAGCCTCGATTTGACGCAGTGAAGTTGATCGACAACCGAATTTGAAGCGTCGTGCCGCATCTGATTTACCGCACGAGGCCGTAGATCTGCGCCGAACGCAGCAGACCTGAACAAACTGGCAGAACAGGCGGGTGACAGTGGCCGATAGTACAACCCCCAGCGGTGCCGGTGCGCCGCCCCCAGGAAACCCGGCGGCATCACCTCCTGCTGGTTCCGCAGGCGCGACGCCCGTTGCAAATCTTGCGGTCGCCTTTGCGCAGGCATTCGCACAAGCCTCGACGCCGATGCCCGCTCCTGCGCCAACCGCCGCGAAGCCATCCCCTCCCGCAGAGGCCGCGATGAATCTGCGCCCGCTTTCTCTACTTTTGCTGCCCATCGCTGTGTGGGATGTGTACACAACCTACCTCGGCTTCTCCTATTTCTTCGACCTGCCAACGAACCCAGCCATCAATCCGGGCCAATTCATCTTCGGTATAGTGGTCACGCTGATCGTATTCATTTTTGTGCTCGCGACGACCGCGATCTACTCGATGCCGGCCCATAACAGCCCCATCCTCATACTCAAGGGCGCCTGGGCGACCGCCGTGGCAATCGACCTTTACACCGCATGGGAAGGGACGCGGCGCATCGTGTTCTATGGCGAGGAGGACGCGGTGAAGGGCGTGGGTGTCGCCATCGTCGCGGCGCTGATCGTGACGTCGACGATTTTCCTGTCGCAGTTGCTGCTTGGCAAAGGCTCCAAATCCTGATGCATCGTCATGAAGCGAACCGGCATTGGCCAAAATTCCGTGAGCCCGTTTGATGCAATGCATCGGAATCCTGCAGAACGGCATTCAGCTAAAGAGACGTTTTCGCAGATTAGGGAATTGACTGACCGGAGTCGCATATCGATTCGAGCGGTTGGGATCACTACGCGTCGAAGAATAAGCCAGACCGGCACGAAGCGCGGCATGCCCACCGTTCGCCCCCATTCGAAAGCCTGTCCATCTTGCACCATCTACTAGCCATAGCGTTCAACCAGCTTCTCCGGCGGCACACCGCGCAAATAGAGCGACAGGCACCACAAATTCCGCGCTGAACGCCGAAAATAGCCCTGCTCGCGAAACCTCTCGGCGCTGGTGACCGCGTTCGTCTTCAACATGGCAAGGCGCCCGCGGCCTAGCTTGCGGATGATTTCGACGTCTTCCATCAGCGGCATCGGGGCGAAACCGCCCACCTCGTCATACAACTCGCGCGAGATAAGAAGCCCCTGATCGCCATAAGGAAGCCGGAACAACGCGCAGCGCAGCGCGACGAGGCGCTCCAGAAGGCGCGGGTTGAAGCCCTCGTCCGCAAGCCGGAACCGGAAAGCCGCCGCGCCACTTCCACGTTTCATGAAAGCCAGCGCCTCGTTTGTCCATCCCGCGTCGAGTGCCGTGTCTGCGTGCAGAAACAAAAGCCACGGCTTCCGCGCCGCCTCCGCGCCTGCGCGCAATTGCTGGCCGCGACCGCGTTCGACCTCCATGAAGCGCGCGCCGGCCTCCTCCGCGATCTGCCGCGTAGCATCCGTGGAGCCGCCATCGCTCACGATTACCTCGCTGACGATGCCTTCGACGGCCGCGTCGAAGATCGAAAGAAAGGTCGCCGGGAGCGTTCGCCCCGCGTTCAGCGTTGGGATGACAACCGAGATCATGGCCGTTTTTAACTGATCGTGAGCGCTGTGGAAAGCAAAAAATGTTCTTTATTTGTTCCAAAATGCACGCTAGGGTGGAGGCATGGTCAGGAAGGAAGCGAGATGCGCGACCGGGGAAGAACATGTCACCGCCGAGCGCAGGCGTGGGCGCGGCGCGGTATCGAACGCCACTGGCCGCTTCGAGCCGGAGCGTCGCGAGGCGGTGGACGACGGCTGGGACTGTCTGGACGACCTGCCACCCTTCAAGACGGAGGTGCGCGAGGAGCGAGTCAAGACCATCATCGCGAGGAACAGTTCGCCCGATATCGGTTTCGACCGATCGATCAATCCTTATCGGGGCTGCGAGCATGGCTGCATTTATTGTTATGCGCGTCCCTCGCATGCCTATTGGGGCTGGTCGGCCGGGCTCGATTTCGAAACGAAGCTCGTTGCGAAGGTGAACGCCGCCGAAGCGCTGGAAGCGGAACTCGCTCGCTCCGGTTACGAGCCCGCAACGATCATGATCGGCGCCAATACCGACGCCTATCAGCCCGTGGAACGCGAGCGGAAAATCACCCGAGCGGTGCTGGAAGTGCTGGAACGCACGTCTCATCCGGTCGCGCTCGTCACCAAATCGGCGTTGATCCTGCGCGACATCGACATCCTCGCCCGAATGGCGGAGCGCGAACTGGTGCGTGTCGCCGTTTCCGTCACCACGCTGGACCATCGCCTCGCGCGTCGAATGGAACCGCGCGCATCTACGCCGCTGCGGCGCATCGAGGCCATCCGGAAGCTCGCAGCCGCGAGCATCCCCGTATCGGTCATGGCCGCGCCTTTGATCCCCGCGCTCACCGACAACGAACTCGAATCCATCCTGAAGGCGGCCGCAGAGGCGGGAGCTTCCGACGCTGGTTATGTGCTTCTTCGCCTGCCGCTCGAAGTGAGCCCGCTTTTTCAGGAGTGGCTGCGTACCGAGTTCCCGCATCGCGCCGACCGGGTGATGTCCCTCGTCCGCCAGACACGCGAGGGCAAGGACTACGTTTCCCGTTTTGGGGAACGGCACTGCGGCAGCGGTCACTACGCGGAACAGATTGCCGCGCGATTTCGGATTGCGCTGCGCCGTCTCAACCTCGGCAAACGCGACCTGAGCCTGCGAAGAGACCTGTTCCGGCGACCCGGCGCCCAACTCAGCCTTTTCTGACGGAGGTGCGCGGCGTCATGGGAAAAAGTGCGACGGGAAAAAGCGTGGGTATCGCGGTCTGGACGCTTGATTGCACAAGCGTAGCAGTTCATGAACAGCCGATGCCGCCTCGCACGTCACAAAAGCTCACGCGCCGCCCTGATCTCGCGCTCCAGCGAAAGTATGGAGGGCTCATTGCCGGTGTCGACGAAGCGGGTCGCGGACCATGGGCTGGGCCCGTTGTAGCCGCCGCCGTGATCTTTCATGGCAAGCCGCCCGCAGGCGTCAACGACTCGAAGAAGCTCGCCCCTGCGGAACGAGAGAACCTGTTTTCGAAGATTTTCGCAGCCGCCCATGTGGGGATCGGCATTGCGCCCGTCGAGCTGATCGACGAGATCAATATCTACCACGCCACCCATCGCGCCATGTGCGACGCCATCTCAGCGCTTGCATTTGCGCCAAACGCCGCGCTGATCGACGGCAACCGCTGCCCCAAACTCGACATTCCGTCCGAAGCGCTCGTTTCGGGCGATGCGCTTTCGATCTCCATAGCGGCCGCGTCGATCATAGCCAAGGTGACGCGGGATCGGATGATGACGGAACTCGCGAGCACTTTCCCGCCCTACCGCTGGGAGCGAAACAAGGGTTACGGCACCGCAGACCATGCGTCGGCGCTCAGGGAATATGGCGTCACCTTGCACCACAGGCGGAGTTTCCGCCCGGTTTGGGAGCGTTTGATGATGGAGGCCGCCGCCTGAAGCGGGATGATGCTTGTGCTCGGATCAAGGCGAGCAAAGACTTCAAGTTCTTGAGTTCGTCACAAGCGATATCGCAATGGATGATCGCGAAGTCCCGTTTTTGATGCGCTTTTCATTCCGACTGCAATGGTTATGTTACCGTCTGACTCTCTCCTGACACAGGTGTACGGCATGGTGGCGTGCGTGATCGTTTCTCTCGTCCGGGTTTTTTATGCGTAAGCTGGTGGCCTGGATCATGATTTGCGCTTTGGCGCTGGGCCTGCCGATCCCCGCGTCGCGGGGCGCTTTCGCGCAGACGCCGCGCGTCGTCACCATCGACGAGTGCCGCAATCTCACCGACACCGAGGTGCGCGACCGCATCCGCGAGCTTGCCGCCACAAGCCTCAAGACCGAATTGACGGCGATCGACTACATGGCGCTCGTCAATCAGTACTGGGCCAAGGCCGATGTGAATGCACGCATAGACCGAGAAATCGACGCCGCCGTCGATGCGGTCCGCGCCGACTCGAGCTGGGCCGACCGCGCCTATTCCACGATCAGCCAGTCGCGCGCCACGCTTTACGCGACGGCGGTGGCGGAGCGAGCCTATACGTCGCAAACCTTCCGAGACGCGATCAATGAATTGGCGACAGGCGTTGCGAAAGAAGCCGGAGCACGCATCGAAAAGGCGACATCGCGGATCTCCAATCCGATCATCGCCTGTGTGCAGACGGCGCTTCAGTCGCGCTACGGCGGCGCGGTCGCGCAGGTCTTCGCGCAGGAGAGCCAGCGCAATCTCGACGCGGCGGCAGCCGATCAGGCACCGGCGAAGATCGATACGGGCGACCTGGTAGCGACAAACGCCGGTTCGATTTCCGGCCTCGTGCTGATCGTGACGCGGCGCGTGATCGGAAAAGTCGTGCAGAGCGTCGGGACGCGCATCGCCGGGATGGTTGCGAGCCGGATCGTGTCCTCTGTCGCGGGGCTTGCGGGCCTCGCGCTCATCGCGAAGGACATCTACGATGCAGGCGACGGCGTGTTCCCGATTATCGCTGAACGCATGAAATCCGACGAAACCAAACTTCTCATCAAGGAAGAAATCGGCAAGTCGATCCAGACCGATATAGGCCAGCAGGTTGAAGTCATCGCAGACGAGACCGCTGAACGCATTTACACAGTCTGGCTCGATTTCAGACAGAAGTACAACCGGCTTCTCGCCCTGAGCGAAAAATCGCCGGCATTCGCCGAATTCCTCAAGAACAGGCGGCTCGACCAGATAGGACGCCTCGGCCAGATCGTCGACATCGTAAGCGGCACGGAAGGCGGCGAAGCGGCTGTGCTCGCGCGCGTGGCCAACGGGTCGCTCAACCGGGCACTGCTCGACCTCTCCGACGCAGCGCTCGTGATCGCGGAAGAGCAGAAATCCATCGACAAGGCGCTGCGCTGGACGCAGGTCGCCGGGCGCGAACTACCGCGCGTGGTCGAACTCGGCGTTTATCGCTGGCTTCCGGTGGAAGGACTGACCACCGAGACGCTCCAGAAGATTCTGGCGATCAACGACCGCATTGCAGTCGGGCGGATCGCCAATCTCTCGCCCGAGGCCCGCGACTTCATCCTGAGCCTTCCGGGCGATCAGGTGCGCGAATTCGCCCGACGTCTCAACGACAGGCAACTCGCGGCCTTCGCGGATTACGAACGCAATCTGGAGCCGGGCGCCGCGAAGCGTCTGCTGCGAGCTGTCACTGACGATCCGTCCGTCATGCGCGACCTCACTGCCGAGGGCATTCGCGAAGGTATTCTCGGAAGCCGTGATCAGCTTGCGGCGCTGGAAATGATGTTGCAAGAGGCACCCAGCCTTTTCGGCTATGGTCGCATTTTCAAGGACGCCGATCTCGTCGGCAGCGGTAACGTTGCATTCCGCGTGTTCTGGGAACGCTACTGGCTCGCAGTGCTCGTCGGCTTCTTCGTCATCCTCGTCGTCATGTCATGGCTACGCCGCTTGCTCTTCGGACGTCCCCAGCAGATCGTCATCAGAGAGCAAGGAAAATCGCGCACGCGCTAGTGCTCTCGCGAATACTTTTGCTTCGCTTGTCACGCGCTCAAGCATCGCGGGGGGATAATGCAGGTTTACACGGTAGAAACTCTTTCCGGGCGGCGCATCAAGGAAGGCGAATTGTTGCATGCCAGCATCGTTCTGGCTGCGAACTTGCTGCGGGATGCGCGCGAGGCAGTCACCAATGCGGTCGGCGGCAAAATGCTGCGTTACGAGCGGCTTCTCGACCGCGCGAACTCGGATGCGCTGGAACTTCTGAAGGAGAAGGCGGCCGCTGCAGGCTATGATGGCGTGCTGGCAGTTCGCATCTCAAACCCCTTCATGGTTCAGGGCAGCGCCGCGGTCACCGTCTATGGAACGGGCTTCACGTTTCTTTCCGAAGATGCCGTCGCGGTTCCCGTCCCTCATGATGAGGCTTCGACGACGCCGCGAGATTGATAAAGCGTCATCGGAGCGGCACAGAACACGCCAGCGAAGATAGCGGCACGTTGCGGTGACAGGGGAACTTTTTGCCCGTTTTCTGCCATTCGCAGGCAACAGGCGATAAACCACCATACAGGCCCCGCCAATCGGCCTCTTAAGCGCCCGGGGTACTCCGTGTCAGGCTGGCGGCGGGTGATCGAAGGGTAGGATGAGGCAGCGCCGCTTTCGGGATGCGCGGTAGTACCAGCTTATGCGCAACACTAACCCGACGCCGCACGATTGCGCCCGCCCACGCAAAGTCAGCGCGCGGGGCTACCCGCGCGCTTGCAAATGCCAGAGAAGATATCGACCGTATTACTCGGCGGCCTGCGAGGACGGTGAATTCATGCCTTCGAGGCGCGGCGCCGTCGCGATCGGATCTTCCGAACGGCGCGACTTGCCTTCAAAGAACGCGCCCTGCTCAATGGCGAGCGACTTGTGGAAAACATCGCCCTCGACATGGCTCGAAGCCTGAAGCGTCACGCGGTTGCCGCGCACCGAGCCCATGACACGACCGCGCACGATCACATCTTCCGCCACGATACCGCCCGTGATTTGCGCCTTTTCGCCGACGATCAGCGACGAGCAATGTACGTCGCCCTGAATCTGGCCGTCGACCTGAACTTCGCCACGCGAGAGCACATTGCCCGTGACTGTCAGGTCTTCTCCGATGATGGATGGTGCCATGCGGTCTGGTCCCCTGAAGATTGGCGGCTTGGGCGCGTAGACGGGCTGTCCGGCGGAAACCTGGGGAGCCGGGCTTCCGAGCGGCGCCAATCCCTGCGCGGGTTGACCGCCAATGGCTTTGCTCGTTGTTTTCGTTATCGGCTTTTGCGAATCGAAATTGCTCATATCGGTCTCTGGCTTTTTACTGAACATCAACGCGACTCCGAGGCGATGCGCGGCGGGCGCTTAACCTTTTAGAGCGGCATCTTCACCATTTCAACGCCGATCATGGCTTCGGTGCAGACGGCACGGACTTCGCGGCGAAATCGTGCCTTTTCGGGCGCTAAAGGTAAGGTTCAACTCGCGCCCGCAGCCTCCCGCACGGCATCGAGCACGGCTGCGGCATGTCCCGGCACCTTGACCTTCCCCCAGCTTTTCAGAATTTTCCCGTCGGGGCCGATCAGGAATGTGGCCCGTTCGACGCCCATATAGGCGCGCCCATACATCTTCTTCTCGACCCAGACGCCGAAAGCCTCGATCGCGGCTTTCTCCTGATCCGACACAAGCGTCACGCGAAGCCCGTGCTTGTCGCGAAAATTCGCGTGGCTCTTCACGCTGTCGGGCGAAATGCCGATGACCTCCGCGCCCGCGGCGTCGAATGCATCCTTCAGGTCGGAGAAGCTCCGTGCCTCGGTGGTGCAGCCGCTCGTATTATCCTTCGGGTAGAAATACACAACTTTATAGGGTGCCTTCAGGCCGTTCAGCGTCACGGTCTTGCCCTCGGCATCGGGAAGCGCGAAATCGGGAGCCAAATCACCATTCTGAAGCATCGGTGGGCCTTCCTTTCGTCTCTTTTTCCGGTCTATAGAGGCGAAATGCCAGAAAGAAAAGCCTCGCCGCATCGTACCGGCTCCTTGTCGGATACGCGGGGACGGCGAATGGTACGCGCGGAGCAAGGCTCGCGTTCTACGCTAACGGGGGAGAAGCGGGCATGCGGGCGGTCTGACGCCTCTCGCATGAACCAGTCGAAACGCGATGGATGACCGTTTTTCGTCGAAAAACCCGCACCGTGAACTCGTCCCCGAAAGGCATGGCCGCAATTTGGCGAAACCTTCCAAAGCGCAGGTTCAGCTATCTCGTCTCTCCAAAAGCGGCAAGGTGCTCGCCGACGCGATCCCCGGATCGGTCAAGACGGCGTCGCGGCATTCCTTCCGGGTGGGCTGGCGATTATCCGCTGTGCTCGCGCTCATGTTTTCTCTCGCGGTCGGCGCCCTCTACGCAAGGCTTCTGACCGGCCCCATCTCATTTGCCTTTCTCGTTCCTGCCGTGCAGGACCGGCTCAACGCGCAGTTCGACGGCTATTCGCTGCGCGTCGGCGGTGCCATCCTCCGGCTGTCATCAAGCTGGGGCCTCGAATTTCGCCTTGCCGACGTCAGCGTCGTCGACGAAAACAATCAGGAAATCGCCAAGGCTCCGCTCGCCTCCGTCGATCTGAGCGAAACATCGCTGCTCAAGCTCTCGCTCGCACCATCGCAGATCAAACTGCTCGGCCCGAAAATCCTCATTTTCAACTTGCCCGGAAAAGGGCTGACGCTGACGCCCGAATCGACGACGCCCGCTTCGCACCAGGGTTGGGGCGCGAGCCAGGCCGGCCTCGCGGATGCGTGGCAAACCTCGGAAGTCTCTCCGCCATCTCCGGAGGTTGCAGGCGTGCATCAGCTTGCCCGGCAGGGTCTACGCCTCACCGAACCTCGCGCATTCACATTCGACCCTGCGCCCATCTTACGCCGCCTGTTTGCCACCATTGGGAAGCGAGGCGCCTCGTCTCAGGCGTTGAAAAGCATCGGCCTGCAAGACGCAGTGGTCTACTTCGCCAACGAAAACGCCGTGTCGACATGGCGCGTTGCGGATTTCCAGCTGAAGCTCGACGAGCGCGGCGGCAACAGCATCGTCGGCGGCAAGCTGACGCTCGAACGCAACGGCTCGGTATGGCATGCGTCGTTTACCGCCGAAAACCGCCCCAACGAGAAACGCTACAGAGTGACGGCCTCCGTCCAAGATGTGGTGCCGAAGACGATCTGGGATAGCTGGCCGTCCATCGATGCGTTGAAGCTCGTCCAACTTCCCGTCAGCGGCGACGCGCATTTCGACATCGGATATGACGGCAGGCTCGCCGGCGGCGAGGCGGAAATTCGGCTCGGTGCGGGCCGCTTCTTCGCGCCGTTCGACCAGAAGCATCCGGCTGTTATCGACGGAGGCACCTTGCGCGTCTCCTACGACAAGGCGAGCGAGGCGATTATCGTCCGCCCCATCGAGATGCGCTGGGACGAAAGCCTGCTGACGATTTCGGGGCGAATAGCGCGGGAAATCGATCCAACCAACGGGAAGCCCCTCTGGCGTGCCGATTTCGATGGTCGGGGCACACGTCTTTCCGCCCCGCAATACGCAGTGGCCCCGGTTGCGCTCGACGTTTTCCGGATCGAGGGCGCGTATGATGAGGAAACCGACTCGGTCGCACTGAAACGCTTCGAACTCGGCAGCCACGCATCGCGACTGGCGTTTTCCGGGCAAGCCTCCCGCATCAGATCGGGCGGCGGGATTTCGCTCGTAGGCGACATATCGCCGATGCCCTTCTCCTTCCTGAAAGCAATCTGGCCCGTCTTCATGGCGAATGGCGCGCGGGAGTGGGCCGGCACGAATTTGCCCGTTGCGCAGGTCACGGGCGGAACCGTCGCCGTGAACCTGACGGCCGACCAGATCGCCGCGCTCGACGTTGGCGGGGACATCCCCGAGAACGCGGTTTCGATGCGCATGGGCCTCTCCGGCGCAAAAATCTACCACATCAAGGGGCTGCCCCCCATCGAAACGCAGGATACGCAGCTGCGCATCAAGGGCCGCCGCTTCGTCTACGACATTCCGGGCGAGGCGCGCATCGAGGTGCCAAGCGGCAAGGTCGTCACATTCACCGACGGCCAACTCCTCATCGACGATCTGCGCCCCGAGTTTCCCGACGCCGACATCCGCTTCAAGGGCGGCGGCGAGGTTGCGGCCGTGCTGGAACTCCTCGACCAGCCGCCGCTCGGTTACGTGAAAGCCGTTGGCTTCAAGCCATCGCTCGTAAACGGGCAGATACAGGCCTCGTTCGAGGTCAAGTTCCCGCTCCTGGCGAACCTCAAGTTCGAACAGATGTCCATCACCGGAAAAAGCCGCGTGTCGGATATTCGCTCGGGCGCGATTCCGGGCGGCGTTTCTGTGAACGGCGGCGCGGTGAATTTCGACATCTCGGAAAAGGCCATCGGCGCCAACGGCGAAATCCGCGTGAACGGCGTGCCGGTGACGCTCGTCTGGCAGCGCATTTTCGACGCACCTCCGGACAAGCAGCCGACGCTGCGCCTCGCCTCGATCCTGAACGAAAAGGCGCGCGACGAGCTCGGGCTGAACGTCAACCACATGGTGAAGGGCGACCTCCCGGTGGCGCTCGCGATCGCTTTGCAGCGCGACGGCCCGCCGAGGATCATGATGGAGGCGAACCTCACCAACGCCGATCTGTTTCTGACGGCCATCGGCTGGCGGAAGCCGCCCGGCCAGAAGGCGACCGTCGCCTGCGATGTCGTTCGGCGGAACGACAACTCGATGCTGTTCGACAATTTCGCGATGACGGGTGACGGCATCGCCATCAACGGCCGCGCCGTCATGAACGACAAGCACCGGCTCGCGTCATTCAGCTTCCCGGAATTCTCGACCAACGCGCTCACCCACCTTTCCATTGCGGGCGAACTCACGCCGCAAAATATCCTGAAGGTGCAGGCGAAGGGCGCGTCCTTCGACGGGCGACAGTTCTTCAAGACGCTCCTCAGCGCCGGCAAGATCGCCGACAAGGAACCCGCGCCGCTGAAGGACGAGCCGGGCCTCGACCTCAACGTCGAGATCGAGACCGTGTTCGGCTACTACGACACGAGCGTGAAATCCGTCATCGTCGACGCCAAACGGCGGGGCGGAAAATTCACCTCTATCGAAGCGGCGGGCAAGATCAACGGCGAGTCACCGGTCGCGGTGCATGTGGACCAGCGCACCCGCGATGCGCGCATCCTCTCCTCGGACGCGACCGACGCCGGTTCCGCGTTCAGGCTCGTCGGGTTTTACGGCGCGATGCGCGGCGGGACGATGAGCCTCCGCATGAACCTCGACGGCAGCGGCGGCACCGACAAGAGCGGCACGCTCGAAGTGCGCCGCTTCGCCGTGGTCGGCGACCAGGTGGTGGGCCGCGTGGTGTCGCAAGCCGAAAAGGAAGGTGCGCGCTACAAGCCGGACACGAAGCAGCAGCATGTCTACGCGGGCGACGTCTTCCAGTTCGACCGCATGTTGGTGCCCTTCTCAATCACACAGAGCCAGTTCCAGCTCCACGATGCGGCAATCAACGGTCCTGTGATCGGGGCAACCATCCGCGGACGCATCGACTTCGCGCGTGAGACGCTAGCGCTGTCCGGCACCTATGTCCCGCTCTATGGCTTCAATGCCGTGCTGGGCGTCGTGCCGGTCCTCGGCGATCTCCTGAAGGGTCGCGAGAACGAGGGCGTGTTCGGCATCACCTTCGCCGTGCAGGGGCGAACGTCGAACCCGGACGTGATCGTGAACCCGGTGTCGATGCTCGCGCCCGGCTTCCTGCGCCAGATTTTCGAGTTCGAGAACGCGCCCGCGCCCGCGCAAGCTCCGGAGCAGCCACAGCAGGTGCCCCAGGCCCAGACGCAGCAGCGCCCCGCCGCAAAGGTGCGATAGGGCGCCGCAGCGCGTCAGTCGCCTATTGCGTGGGCTTCAGCAGCACGTGGCGCTTCTTGCCGAGCGACAACTTGATGACGCCCTCAGCATCGAGATTGGCAAGCGACACGCTCGCGCGATCGTCCGTCACCGCGACATCGTTAACCTTCAGCGCGCCACCCTTGATCTGCCGCCGTGCGTCGCTCGTCGAGGCGACCAGGCCCGCCTTCACCGCCGCATTGAGGATGCCTACGCCCTCGGCGAGTTCGCCGCGCGGAATCTCTACGGTCGGAAGCCCCTCCGCCGCAGCGCCTTCCTCGAACGCGCGCCGCGCCGTGTCGGCGGCAGTCTCCGCCGCCTCGCGACCGTGAAGCAGCGCCGTCACCTCGGTTGCGAGGATCTTCTTCGCCTCGTTGATTTCCGCGCCCTGAAGCGCCTCAAGCCGCGCAATCTCATCGAGAGGCATTTCGGTGAACAGCTTCAGGAAGCGGCCCACGTCACCGTCCTCGGTGTTGCGCCAGTATTGCCAATATTCGTACGGGCTCAGCAAATCGGCGTTGAGCCAGACCGCGCCACCGGCCGACTTGCCCATCTTCGCGCCAGACGACGTGGTGAGCAGCGGTGTCGTCAGCGCGAACAGCTCGCGCCCGTCCACGCGCCGGCCAAGCTCCATCCCGTTGACGATGTTGCCCCACTGGTCGGACCCGCCCATCTGGAGCACGCAGCCGTAGCGGCGCGACAGTTCGAGGAAATCGTACGCCTGAAGCAGCATGTAGTTGAATTCGAGGAACGTCAGCGGCTGCTCGCGGTCGAGCCGGAGTTTCACGGAATCGAAGGTGAGCATGCGGTTGATGGTGAAGTGCCGCCCGTAGTCGCGCAGGAATTCGATGTAGCGCAGGCTGGACAGCCACTCGTCATTGTCGGCCATGATGGCGTCGGCGGGGCCATCGCCGAAGGTGAGGAAGCGCTCGTAAACGGTCTTCAGGCTCGCCTTGTTGAAGTCGATATCAGCCTGCGAGAGGATCTTGCGCTGCTCGTCCTTGCCGGACGGGTCGCCGACCTTCGTCGTGCCGCCGCCGAGCAGCACGATGGGGCGATGCCCGCTCTTCTGCAAGATACGCAGCATCATGATCGAGATGAGATGGCCGACATGGAGGCTCGGTGCGGTGCAGTCGAAGCCGATATAGGCCGTGATCCGCCCCTCGGCCGCGCGCTTCCTCAGCCCTTCTTCGTCGGACACCTGATGAAGATAGCCGCGCTCCTTCAGGATCTGAACGAAGTCCGAATGGGTTGCCGGTGCGGCCATGGTCTCCTCCTTCGCGCCAGCGCGCCTCGACAGGCGCTTTTCTGACGTGGTAGCAAGGGAGAACCATGTAAGGCATTCGCATTGTGCGTCAACATTCGCATTGAGCGTGAAACAGCGGGGCGGTGGGAAATGAAGGCGATCGGGCTGATGAGCGGCACTTCGCTGGACGGCGTTGACGTCGCGCTGATCGAAACAGACGGCGAGACGATTGAGGCTTTCGGGCCGGGCAACGACTTTTCCTACGACACCGTGGAAGGCCAGCTTCTGCGCGAGGCCCTTGCCTCCGCCGTTGGCATCGCCAACCGCGCCGACCGCAGTGGCGTGCTTACTGTCGCCGAAACCATGGTGACGCAGAAACACATCGCCTGCGTGAAGGCGTTCGCCTCCATTCGCGGCCTGAACTTGAGCGAGATCGATGTCATCGGCTTCCATGGCCAGACCGTCGTGCACAAGCCGGAGAAGGGGCTGACGGTCCAGATCGGCGATGGCCGCGGGATCGCGGAATCGCTCGGCGTTCCGGTGGTTTACGATTTCCGCGCGGCGGACATGGAAGAGGGCGGCCAGGGCGCGCCCTTTGCGCCGATTTATCACCGCGCGCTCGCGCTCCGGGCCGGGCTGGCGCTTCCCGCCGTCTTCGTGAACATCGGCGGCATATCCAACATCAGCTACATTCCCGAAGGCGGCGGAGAAAACATAGTTGCCTTCGACGCGGGGCCGGGAAACTGCCTCATCGACGACTGGACGCTGCGTCATACGGGCAAGCCCTACGACGAGGACGCAAAGCTCGCGCTGTCCGGCAAGGTCAATGGCGACGTGCTGCAGAAGCTGCTGCACGATCCGTTTCTCACGCAGCCGGTGCCGAAATCGCTCGACCGCCTTTCCTTCAAGCTCAAGGAGGTTGAGGGGCTGTCGCCCGCCGATGGCGCGGCCACGCTCACGGCCTTCACCGTCGCCTGCATCGCCGCCTCACGGCATTTTCTGCCCGAGCGCGCGAAGACATGGATCATCTGCGGCGGCGGCGCGCATAACCCCTACATCATGGCGGGCCTGCAACGGGTGCTCGGCGCCGGCGACCCCGCACCTCTCATCCAGACCGCCGATGAGGCCGGGTTCAGCACGAACTTCATGGAGGCGCAGGCTTTCGCCTTCCTCGCCGTGCGCCGCCTGAAGGGCCTGCCCGCGAGCTTCCCGAAAACGACGGGCGCAAGCGGGCCGGTCGTCGGCGGAATCATCGCCGAACCTGAAACCGCGAAGAGCTGATCGCGGTCAGCGCCGGACGATCGGTGGAAAGCCGCACCCGCACCCGCTTGTTTCACGGCGAAAATCGCGTACTTTCCTGCCATGAAACCGACACACGATTCAAAAGGCCCGTCGCAGCGCCAGCTCCGCGCGGGCGAACTGCTGCGCCATGCGCTGGCCGAAATTTTCAGGTTGGAAGACATCGAGGACGACGAGCTTAAGGGCCAGCTCATCACGGTCGCCGAGGTGCGCGTCAGCCCCGACCTCAAGCACGCCACCGTGTTTGCAAGTGCGCTCGGCGGCAAGCCGGGCGATGTCATCGCCAAGGCGCTCAACCGTCATGCGCGTTTTTTGCGTGGCGAGCTTGCAAGGCGCATCGAGTTGAAATATGTCCCGGAGCTTGTATTTCGGGCCGATCACGCACTCGATGCGGCGGAACGCATCGACGAACTGCTGCGCTCCCCTGACGTCGCCCGCGATCTCAAATAGAATTTCAAGAGAAGCGAAAAGCGATGGCGCGCCGCAACAAGGGCAACGAGATTAACGGCTGGCTCATTCTCGACAAGCCGCAAGGGCTGACGTCGAATCAGGCGCTGTCGCGCCTGAAACGCCTGTTCCACCCGCGGAAGGTGGGCCATGCCGGCACGCTCGATCCGCTGGCGACCGGCGTACTGCCCATCGCGTTCGGCGAGGCGACGAAGACGGTCGCGCATGTGGTCGATTGCGAGAAGTCCTACGACTTCACCATCCGCTGGGGCATCGAGACCGACACCGACGACGCGGAAGGCAAGCCCGTCCGCACGAGCGACGCGCGCCCAACTGCGGAACAGGTGCAGGCTGCGCTGCCGCAGTTCATCGGCGACATCATGCAGACGCCGCCCTGCTATTCCGCGATCAAGGTCGACGGCGAGCGCGCGTACGACCTCGCCCGCGACGGCGAAGTGGTGGAACTTCAGCCACGGCAGATTTCCGTCTACGAGCTTGAGATCGAGGAGACGATTTCGCCCGATCTGACGCGCCTGTTCTGCGACTGCGGCAAGGGCACTTATGTGCGCTCCATCGCGCGCGATCTCGGCCGTACGCTCGGATGCTTCGGGCATATCGCGGCGCTCCGGCGCACGAGCGTCGGCCCTTTCCATGAAGAGAATGCGATTTCGCTGGAAACGCTCGAAAACCTGAGCAATAGTGCCGACGGCTTCGGTGCTCTCATGGGCACGATCGCTCCTGTCGAGACGGCGCTGGACGGCATCCCGGCGCTCGCCGTGAACGGAGACGATGCGGCCAGGCTGAAGCGGGGGCAGTCCATCCTCATCAGAGGGGCGACGGCACCAATCCTGAAAGGCCCGATCTTTGCGACCTCGCGCGGGGTTCTCATCGCCATTGGCGAGGTGGAACGCGGCGAAATGCATCCGATCCGGGTTTTCAACATCCCCGCATAAGCCTTTTCAGGCACACAAAAACAACGGAGATAACCGATGTCGATTACCGCAGAGCGCAAGGCCGCGCTGATCATCGAATACGCCACGAAGCCGGGCGACACCGGTTCACCGGAAGTGCAGATCGCCGTTCTTTCCGAGCGGATTTCGAACCTCACCGAGCACTTCAAGACCCACAAGAAGGACAACCACTCGCGCCGCGGGCTTCTGAAGCTCGTCAGCCAGCGCCGCCGGTTGCTCGACTATGTGAAGGGCAAGGACGACGCGCGCTATCGCGAAATCATCGGCCGTCTCGGCATCCGCCGTTAAACAGCCTTCGCCTATTGCTGAATTTCAATGCCGGAGCGGCCCGCCGCCCCGGCATTTTTGTATGCTGTCGCGCGCTCGACAAAGGCTCCGTGATAGCCGAAAGCCCCGCACAACCGGAAGCGGTGCACATTTCTCCGCTAGGAGCCGCGCGCAAACTGCGGTAAGTGTGGCCTCGCGCACAAGCAAATGACGCACATGATATGAGCCGGGGGAAGGGCCTCCGGCTTGAGCTGTTGGAAAAGAATAAAGATGTTCGATATCTTCCGCGAAGAAGTGGAATGGGGCGGTCGCAAGCTGACGCTCGAAACGGGCCGGATTGCACGGCAGGCAGATGGCGCGGTGCTCGCGCATTATGGCGAGACGAGTGTGCTCGCAACCGTGGTCGGCGAACGTGACGCGGACCCGTCGAAAGACTTCTTCCCCCTCACGGTGAATTACCAGGAAAAGGCCTACGCGGCCGGCAAGATCCCCGGCGGCTATTTCAAACGCGAAGGCCGCCCGACCGAACGCGAGACGCTCGTCTCCCGCCTCATCGACCGCCCGATCCGTCCGCTTTTCGCGCACGGCTTCAAGAACGAGACGCAGGTCATCGTGACCGTGCTCAGCCACGACATGGAGAACGATCCCGATATCGTCGCCATGGTCGCCGCTTCGGCCGCGCTGACGATTTCCGGCCTCCCCTTCCTCGGGCCGATCGCCGCTTCCCGCGTCGGCTACTCGAAGGGCGAATACATTCTCAACCCGACCTCCGACCAGATCAAGGCGAGCGACCTCGACCTCGTCGTTGCTGGTACGGTCGACGCCGTGTTGATGGTGGAATCCGAAGCGAAAGAGCTGTCGGAAGATATCATGCTCGGCGCGGTCGTCTTCGGCCAGCAGGGCTATAAGCCGGTCATCGATGCCATCATCGGCCTCGCCGAACAGGCCGCGAAAGAGCCGTGGACGATCCCTGACGCGAAGAACGAGTTTGAATCCAAGGTGAAGAAGCTCGTCGAGAAGGACCTCAAGAAGGCCTTCCAGATCGCGGGCAAGCAGGAGCGGCAGACCAAGGTCGCCGAGGCGAAGGCCAAGGCCATAGCCGAATTCGTCTCCGCGGAATCGACCGCTGGCGAAAAGAACAAGGTCGCCGAGGCCTTCAAGGAAATCGAGAAGCACGTCGTTCGCACGAGCATTCTCAAGACCGGCAAGCGCATCGACGGCCGCGACCTCAAGACCGTTCGCCCGATCCTTTCGCAGGTCGGCGTGATCCCGCGCACGCACGGCTCGTCGCTGTTCACGCGCGGCGAGACGCAGGCGCTTGTGGTCGCCACGCTCGGCACCGGCGAGGACGAGCAGTGGATCGACTCGCTGGAAGGCACCTACAAGGAATCCTTCCTGCTGCATTACAACTTCCCGCCCTACTCGGTCGGCGAGACGGGCCGCATGGGTTCGCCCGGCCGCCGCGAAATCGGCCACGGCAAGCTCGCCTGGCGCGCAGTTCATCCGATGATGCCGAAGAGCGACACGTTCCCCTACACCGTGCGCGTCGTGTCCGAGATCACCGAATCGAACGGCTCGTCCTCCATGGCGAGCGTGTGCGGTGCGTCGCTGTCGCTGATGGACGCGGGCGTGCCGATCAAGGCGCCGGTCGCGGGCATCGCGATGGGCCTCATCAAGGAAGCCGAAGGCGTGGCCGTCCTCTCCGACATCATCGGCGATGAAGACCACCTCGGCGACATGGACTTCAAGGTGGCCGGTTCCGCGAATGGCGTGACCGCGCTCCAGATGGACATCAAGATCACGGGCATCACGACCGAGATTATGAAGATCGCGCTGGAGCAGGCCCACGAAGGCCGCCTGCACATCCTCGGCGAAATGTCGAAGGCGCTCAACGCCGCTCGCGGCGAGCTCGGCGAATTCGCCCCGCGCATCGAGACGATCACCATCCCGACCGACAAGATCCGCGAAGTGATCGGCTCGGGCGGCTCGGTCATCCGCTCCATCGTGGAAGAGTCCGGCGCGAAGATCGACATCTCCGACGACGGCACGGTGAAGATCGCGGCCGCGAACCTCAGCTCGATCCAGGACGCGATCAACCGCATCAAGTCCATCGCGTCAGAGCCGGAAGTCGGCGTGATCTACAAGGGCAAGGTCGTGAAGATCGTGGAGTTCGGCGCGTTCGTGAACTTCTTCGGTTCGCGCGACGGCCTCGTTCACATCTCGCAGATGGCCGAACGCCGTCTGAAGCACGCGTCCGAAGTCGTCAAGGACGGCCAGGAAGTGTACGTGAAGTGCCTCGGCTTCGACGAGCGCGGCAAGGTCCGCCTCACCATGAAGGGCATCGACCAGACCGACGGCAAGGAAGTCGCCGCCGCCCCGGCTGAACAGCCCGCAGGCTGAGGCTAAACGAGATATATCAATGCGAAAAGCCCCGGCACGCCGGGGCTTTTTTCATGCTCGTCGCTTCTTATTTCTCGGCGCACCGGAACCAGAGGGCCTAGCTGGCCATGGTTTTGTGTAATCTATGAGAGACTGATCCATCTCATGCGCAAACTTAGCTAGGGCGACACACTTATCGCGACACTTCCTCAAATCAAGAAGCACATCCCCTTTGTTGAGCAGTTTTTTGGCGCGTTGATTTCCAAGTTCTGTAGCAGGCTTCACACTTAGGTTGCTCAGACTTTCGCCATATCCTCTGATAGGTGAATGAACTGCATCGTTTCGGGCGTCTTCTAAACCGTCTATTTGTGCACAAAGCCAAATTACGTCGTCCGGGTACGCAGTTGGAACTGCGCCCCGAAAGTCATTAAGGGCAGCCGCTTTGAGCATACCTCTTTTCATTCGATCATTATTTATAGATTGCCAAACTGCAAGCGTTTGATTGCAAACCTCCGCTTGCATGACAGTCGAAAATAGAAGCCCTAATGTCTCATGAAGTCCATTCCAAGATACTGTCAGCTGTCCTAAAGACAAGAGATAGGGCTTAAATGGTGCAGATGTATAAATATGATGCGGTTGCCTAGTTCGTGGCATGTAGTTTATCCGAAAAAATTCGCGATCACCATAAACTGCTAAGCCATCAGAATCGCAGATTTTTGCCACCTAAACCGGCAGCGGCACACCCGTCGCCTTGAACGCCGCCTCCTGCCGCGCGCCGACCTCGTCGCGGCGAAAATCCTCGATTACCTCGTTGAACGCGCGATAGAAATTCATCTCGGTCTGCAGGTGCAGGAACACCGCGCCAAGCCCGATCGCGGCGCGGTCCATGAACACGAATTCGCGCGGGATCTTCACCGGCCCCTTCTCGCGCAAGCCCTGATGCACGCGGAACACCTCGCGGCGGCCATATTCGTTCGGCGCGACGCCCTCAGCCACCGAGCGGACGCGGTCGTCGAGCAGCGGCCCGTAGATGAAGCCCGCCCAGATGTTCAAGATATCGATGAGCTCGTTCGACAGGCCCTTGAAGCCCCACGTCTCGTAGGCGTGCACGATCAGCGCGCGGTCGTTCGTGCGCAGGCCGTTGTAAAGGTCGATCACGCCGCCGACGAATTTCGGCTTGAAGGTGCGGATGCAGCCATAGTCGAGCAGGTTGATGCCCGCCGCGCGGCCGTCGCCGTCCTCGAAGATGGTGTAATTGCCGAGGTGCGGGTCGCCGTGGATCACCGCGTAATGGCTGAACGGATACCACCAGGCGCGGAAAAGCGCGCGCGCGATGGTGTTGCGTTCTTCGAGCGGGCGCGTCTTGTAGTCGAGGAGCTTGCGGCCGTCGAGCCACGTCATGGTGAGGAGCCGCTTCGTGGAGAGGTCCGGCAAAAGCTCCGGCACGCGGATCGTCTCGTCGCCCTGAAAGATGTGCGCGTAAAGCGCCATGTGCCGCGCTTCAAGCGTATAGTCGAGTTCCTCGCGCAGCCGCGCGCCGATCTCGCCCACCATTTCGGAGGTGTCGAGCGCCGCATCCATGCGCTTGTAGAGCCCCATCACGATCTGAAGCTGGTTGAGATCCGCTTCGACGGCGGATTGCATTTCGGGATATTGCAGCTTCACCGCGAGCGAGCGGCCATCGAGCGCGCGCGCCTTGTGGACTTGCCCGAGCGAGGCGGCGGCGGCGGCCTCGTGGCCGAAATCGGCGAATTTCGCCTGCCAGTCGGGGCCGAGTTCCGCGCTCATGCGGCGGCGGACGAAGGGCCAGCCCATCGCCGGAGCCTGATTTTGAAGCTGCGCCAGTTCGGCCGCATACTCCGGCGGGATCGCGTCGGGCACGGTTGACAGGAGCTGCGCTACCTTCATCAACGGCCCCTTGAGGCCGCCGAGCGCCGCCGCGAGCGATTGCGCGTTCTTCTGCCGGTCCGCGCCGCCCATGAGATAGGCCGCGCCCAGCCGCGCCGCCACGCCGCCGACATTCGTGCCGACGCGCGCGTAACGCTGAACGCGCTGCGAGAGCCGGTTGCCCTCGCGGTCGCCGTCGCCCGGAAGCGCCGCGTCGAGCTTCGGCAGCGCCGTGGCGTCTTTCGGTGTGTCGGGCTTGTCCTGCATCGCCGCTTCGGTCCTTTTCGCCTTCAAGTGCACCCAGAAGGCAGATAAGGCCGCTTGGCGAAAACACCAGAGCCGATATCTCCGACGCGCTGCTTCCGGGATCACCGCCGCACACAAGGCGTTATGCGACTAGCGGAAGCTTGACCCTATCTCTGAAGTGCGGCTAGAATTGCTGGGAAACATATTCGGGGATGGTTTTATGCAAAACAACGATATATCAATATTGTTCTTGGACATACTAAAACATTTCAATAGAAAAGAGCGCTATTGGGTGCTTAATGAACTGCTCGACTTTCAATCTACACACATTTCAGAGAATTTTCGCTCCAGGCTAAGGACTGAACTCGGCATTGAGGTGCCTGCGAATGCTTGGTGGGCGATGGATTATCATTTCGACTGGCTTCATGCGGCGCTCGCCTGCGCCGAAAATAAGTGCGCTGTAGAAGATCTTTCATTTCAACTAAATGACCCACAAGTTATCAAGGGAAACCAGGAAGATATTGACCTTATTATCGCATTTGACGAGACAGTTTTATTAATCGAGGCGAAAGGTGCTAGTGGCTGGAATCCAGCTCAGATGTTATCCAAGTCAAATCGAATAAAAAATTTGCCGCCGTTCCCAGATACCCTTGATGTTCGACTGGTCCTCCTGTCTCCTCACAAACCCAGCAATGCTTTCTGGGAGGGCGATTGGGTCGATCTCATTCGGGAGAAAATCCGCAAAGCGCCATCTTGGGTTCCGCTTACATTTGGCGACAGCTCGCCGTTTTTTGCTGTAACACGTTGCGACGAAAAAGGCACGTCAGACGCTAAAGGCGGGCACTGGCGAACTATCAAAAGCTAACTCTGATAGACGTCCAGCGTCGCCCACCTCTGATTTGAAGCGTTCCGCCAGTATCCACCACCCCGCTAAGCGTCCGATTCCAGCGTCTCAAGCTCGGAGATCATATCCTCGATCACCGACAGGCCCATGGACCAGAAGCCGGGGTCCGTCGCGTCGAGACCGAACGGCGCGAGAAGCTCGGTATGATGCTTCGTGCCGCCCGCGCGCAGCATGTCGAGATAGCGGCCCTCGAAGCCTTCCGGCGCGCGCTCGTAGGCCGCGTAGAGCGAGTTCACGAGGCAATCGCCGAACGCATAGGCGTAGACGTAGAACGGCGAGTGCACGAAGTGCGAGACGTACGTCCAATAGGTGTCGTAGCCCTCGTTCATGATGATCGCGGGGCCGAGGCTCTCGGTCTGCACCTGAAGCCAGAACGCGCCGAGTTGATCCGACGTGAGTTCGCCCTGCCGCCGCGCCTCATGCACGAGCCGCTCGAACTGGTAGAACGCAATCTGGCGCACGACGGTGTTGATCTTGTCTTCCACCTTCTGTGCGAGCAGCGCGCGCTTCTCGCGCGGGTTCTCCGTCTGGTTCAGCAGCGCCTTGAAGGTCAGCATCTCGCCGAACACGCTGGCCGTCTCCGCGAGCGTCAGCGGCGTATAGGCCATCAGAGCGCCCTGCGCATTTGCCAGCACCTGATGCACGCCATGGCCAAGCTCATGCGCGAGCGTCATCACGTCGCGCGGTTTGCCGAGGTAGTTCATCATGATGTACGGGTGCGCTGAAGGCACCGTCGGATGCGAGAACGCGCCCGGAGACTTGCCGTCGCGCACGGGCGCATCGATCCAGTTCTTCTTGAAGAAGCCATCCGCCACCTCGGCCATCTTCGGCGAGAAGCGGTGATAGGCGGCGATCACGGTCGAATGCGCATCCTTCCAGGCGATGACCGGCTCCGGGTCGCGACTGATCGGGGCGTTGCGGTCCCAATAATTCAGCGTATCCACGCCGAGCCACTTCGCCTTGAGCGCGTAGTAGCGGTGCGACAGGCGCGGATAGCTCGCTCGCACGGCTTCGACGAGCGCATCCACAACTTCCGGCTCCACGCGGTTCGCAAGGTGCCGCGATGAGGCGACATCCGGGAAACCACGCCAGCGGTCGGAGATTTCCTTGTCCTTCGCGAGCGTATTCATGACGAGTGTGAACAGCCGCACATTCTCCTTCAGCACCTTGCCGATGGACTGGGCAGCGGCGGCGCGGCGCACAGGGTTCGCGTCGGAGAGAAGGTTCAGCGCGGGTTCGAGCGTCAGAATCTCGCCATCAACGTCGAAGCGCAGGCTCGTCAGCGTCTCGTTGAACAGGCGGCTCCACGCGGCGGGGCCGGTCATCGCCTTTTCGTGGAACAGCCGCTCGATGTCGTCGGCAAGCTGATACGGACGTTCCTTGCGCAGGTCGGTGAGCCACGGGCGGTAATGGCCGAGCTTGTCGTTCGCGATCGCCTTGTCCATAACCGCGTCGTCGATGCGGTTGAGTTCAAGCTCGAAAAACAGAAGCTCGGTGCCGATGACGGTGAGCTTGTCGCGCACGTCGCCGAAAAGCTTGGCGCGCGCCGGGTCGCCCGTATCGGTGACGTAATTCAGGTAAGAGTAGGAGCCCACGCGACCCATGAGGTCGGAGATGCCCTCATAAGCCGCTAGCGCGCCCGCGAGGCCTGCCGGATCGCGCTCAGCGAGATCGGCGAGCTTGCCCGCGTAAGCTGCCTTGAACTCTCCGGCGCGAGCCTTGGCGGTCTCGATGTCGGATGCGAGTTTCGCCTCATCGGGATAAAGATCGCCGAGATTCCAGCCGGGGATTTCCTCCGCCTTTTGCGGCGCGACTTCAAGAAATCCGCGATCCGCCTCAAGAGCGCCAACCGGTTGCGTAACCATCGCCCGCAAAGTCGAAAACATGCGCCGTCCTTTCGTGACCTTTTCCCTTTCCATTTGGCCATTAGAGCGGGCGGGTCAACCGTCATCGGCGCTTTCGCCACCGAAAACGGACGGTGGCCCCTCCGGCGACAAGGCGTTTTAACGATTTGTTCAGGTTTCCATTTCCCTAAGCGGCGATTGGCTTCCGTAGGCGCTTTTCCACAGGTGTGGAAAATTTCCCGCCGCTCCAGTCATTTAGCTTGAGCGATGCGGAAATGTCATAACGACATCCCGCCGCGCCTTCTTTTTCTCTCATTTCTTTCCTAACGGTTTGTTTACCAATTCGAGCTTATCTACTAAGGCGTGTGCTTTTGCTGACATCAACCCGGCGGCACCACAGTCGAGTAGAGAACACCAGCGCTTGTTGGCGCGAAACAGGGGTTCAACTGGTGATAGTTGTTGCGTTTGGCGGCGTACGCGGCCTGATGAAGGCTGCGATTGTATCATTATGCGTTGCGTTCAGCTTCCTTGCGGCGGGAGTCTCTTCTGCCGAGGAACGCACGATCTCGATGTACAACATCCACACGAAGGACAAGATCTCGATCACCTTCAAGAAGGATGGGCGCTACATCCCTGAAGCTCTTGAAAAGCTCAACTACTTCATGCGCGACTGGCGTCGGAACATGACGATCAGGATCGATCCGGGCCTCATCGATCTCATGTGGGAGTTGCACAACGAACTCGGCTCCAAGGAACCGATCCACTTGATTTGCGGCTACCGATCAGGCGGCACGAACGAGCTTCTGCGACAGACACGCGGCGGACAGGCGCGCAACAGCCGCCACATCACCGGGCAGGCCGCCGACCTCATGTTTCCCGACGTGCCGCTTAAGCAACTCCGTTATTCGGCGCTCGTCCGCGAGCGCGGCGGCGTCGGCTATTATCCTGAATCCGGCCTCCCCTTCGTGCATGTGGACACGGGCAACGTCCGCCACTGGCCGCGCATCACGCGCCCTGAACTTGCGGTGATCTTCCCGAACGGCCGCTCGAAGCACGTCCCCGCCGATGGCCGCCCCCTGACGCCGCAAGATTCGCGCTTCTATCTCGCGCAGTGGAAGGAGAGCGGCAAGGAACTGCCGTGGGTCGTTACGCACAAGCGCGCTTCCAACACCATGCTCGCCAGCCTCGTGCCGAACGAAGCGCCGCTGCTGCGCCGCGCCAGCCTATCCGTGCCCGACGCCGCGCCCGCGAAGGCTGAGAAGCCCGCGCCGAAAGATGCCGAGCGTCTGCCCGCCTCGATCGTGCGTCTGCCGCAACCGCTTGCGAAACCAGACAGCCTCGCCCGCGACCCGGAAGAACTGCCGCAAATCGCCGAGGAAGGCGAGGAGCAGGAAGACGACATCGCCTTCGAGCCGCTGCCCTCCGACACGCTGCTGTCCGAAAAATCGCTCGCCTACGACATCATGAAGGACGTGCCGGAGCAGGCCGCCGTGTTCCAGAACGTCAAGCTTCTGATGCTGTCGCCGTCCGCGATCACGGGCGAGGACTTCGATCACGGGCTTCAGATCGAGGCGATGTATGAGGCGCATATGTTCAAGGGGCCGGCGATACAAGTGGCCTTGCGCAGAAGCGTGGCGAGACTTGCCGCCGCCGATGCAGGCGTCACGCAGGCAAGATAAAACCGCCACCGCACTTTTCGGCGCGATGGCCTTTCGTGTCGCATCGCGTGACCCGAAAACCGCCACCGCACTTTTCGGCGCGATGGCCCTTTCATGTCGCATCGCGTGATCCGAAAACCGCCACCGCACTTTTCGGCGCGATGCGATGCTCAGGCCGCGCCGTTCGCGAAAGTTGCGGCCAAAGCATTGGCAATGGCCTGATCCTGGTCGGAAGCGAGCCCGCTGATGCCCACCGCGCCCGCGATTGTTCCGCCCGCCGTCTTCAGGACCGCGCCGCCCGGCAACGCGGTGAGTTTCTCGTCGCAGAACCACGCGATCTCGACGCCGCCCACCGCGAGCTTTGCCTTCACCGAGTCCGTGTTGGCCTGCATTCGCGCGGCCGAATACGCCTTGCCCTGCGCGATCGCGATGGAGCGCAGCGGCGATCCCTCCGCGCGAGCAAATGCCAGAAGCGCGCCGGACGCATCGCAGACCGCCACGCAGATGGGCTTGCCGTAGTCGGCGGCGGCTTTGTCGATGGCGAGCCGGATGAGATCCGTGGCGCGGGCGAGCGCAAGTTCGGTCATGGTCGTTTCCTCCGTCCTTTCCGCCATAATATGCGCAGCGCGATAAGGAAAGACAGCGGCCTCAGCTTTCGCGGAGCGCCGCCGCGCGGATTTCGGAGAGCGATTGCTTCGGGTTGATCGCCTCGGGATCGATGCGCAATTCGAGGATCGAGGGCAGACCGGAAGCGCGTGCTTCCTCGAAGGCCGCGGGGAAATCCTCCGTCCGCTCGACCAGAGCGCCGTGTCCGCCGAACGCGCGCGCATAGGCGGCGAAGTCGGGATTTCTGAGCGACGTGCCTGACACGCGCCCGGGATAATGGCGCTCCTGATGCATGCGGATGGTGCCGTACATGCCGTTGTTCACGACGATGAAGATCACGGGCGCGCCATGTTGCACGGCGGTGGCAAACTCCTGCCCCGTCATGAGGAAATCGCCGTCGCCCGCGAAGGTTACGACCGTGCGCCCCGGATGCACGAGCTTCGCCGCGACGCCAGCCGGAACGCCGTAGCCCATCGAGCCGGAGATCGGCGCGAGGCCCGTGCCGCATTCGCGATAGGTGTAGAAGCGGTGGACCCAGGCGGCGAAGTTGCCCGCACCGTTGGCGATGATCGCGTTGCCCGGCAGCGTCTCGCGCAAATAGGCCACCACCTCGGCCAATTGCAGCGCGCCCGGCGTTTTTTCCGGCGCGATCCACGCCTCATAGTCCCCGCGCGCGGACTCGCGCCACGCCCCCCAGGCCGAACCGTCGAGCGGCTTCATATCCTCCAGCGCGTCAGCGAATGCGTGCGGCCCGGCGTTGATGGCGAGGTCTGCCTGATAGACGCGGCCGAGTTCCTCCGCGCCCGCATGGATGTGGATGAAGGGCTGCTTCGGCTTCGGAATATCGAACAGGGTGTAGCCTTGCGACGGCATTTCGCCGAGGCGCGGGCCGAACGCGATGATGAGGTCGCTTTCGTCGATACGCCGCTTCAGCGCCGGATTGAGCGAGATGCCGAGGTCGCCGACATAACACGGGCTCGTATTGTCGAAATAGCTCTGACGCCGGAACGAAGCGGCGACAGGTAAACCCGAGTGTTCCGCGAACGCCTTCACCTTGAGCGCAACGTCCTTGTCCCAGCCACCGCCGCCGACGATCATCAGCGGGCGCTCCGCCGCTGCAAGGCGTTTGCGAAACTCCGCCATCCGCGCACGCGCCGGCGCCGCCTCCACGCGGCTGTATGGCACGGCGTCGGCCACGGTGGCGCGCTCGCGAAGCACATCCTCCGGCACTGCGAGCACCACAGGCCCCGGCCGCCCGCTCGTCGCCGTGGCAAACGCACGCGCCACATATTCCGGGATGCGCGCCGCCTCCTCGATCTCGGCCACCCATTTCGACACCTCGCCGAACATGCGGCGGAAATCGATCTCCTGAAAGGCCTCGCGGTCGCGCATGGAGCGGCCGACCTGCCCGACGATGAGGATCAGCGGCGTCGAATCCTGCCGCGCCACATGCAGCCCGGCGCTCGCATTCGTCGCGCCCGGCCCGCGCGTGACCATGCAAATGCCCGGCTCACCCGTCAATTTGCCATAAGCCTCCGCCATCATCGCCGCGCCGCCTTCTTGCCGACACACGATGTACGGCATATCGCGCTCGTGATCGTAAAGCGCGTCCAGCACCGCAAGATAGCTTTCGCCGGGCACACCGAAAATCATCCGCGCACCATGCAGACGAAGCTGGTCCGCCAGAATCTGTCCCCCGCTTCTCGATATCTCGGACACGCAACCTCCGGTTTCTCTCGTGGCGCTCTATATTTTGGAGGGCATCGCGCGTTTGCAACATGGGGCCGATAATGTGGCTAACGGCTGGATCTCCCTCCGGTCGCGCCGATTCGGCCAAAACCGGTCGTTTACGGCGCCCTTATTCCTTGCCGGGATGCGTTAAGCGCGGGTAACAAGGCAATTAACAGAATCTAAACCACGAACCGGCTAGGGTTGCGCACTTGGCTTAAGTGCGCCTTTCGCCAAAAGGAGCCATCCATGAAATTTTTCGTCGATACGGCCGATGTAACCGAAATCCGCGACCTTGCGGAAAAGGGACTGCTCGACGGCGTAACCACGAACCCGTCGCTCATCGCGAAGACGGGCCGCAACTTCCTCGAAACGATCCGCGAAATCTGCGCCCTCGTGCCCGGTCCGGTCAGCGCCGAAGTGTCGTCCACCGACGCGGAAACGATGATCGCGGAAGGCCGCAAGCTCGCGCGCATCGCTGAAAACGTCACCGTGAAAGTGCCGCTGACGTGGGACGGCCTCAAGGCCTGCCGCACGCTCGCGAATGAAGGCACGATGGTCAATGTGACGCTGTGCTTCTCGGCCAATCAGGCGCTGCTGGCCGCGAAGGCTGGCGCAAGCTTCGTGTCGCCGTTCGTCGGACGCCTCGACGACATCGGCGAGGACGGCATGGGCCTGATCCGCGACATTCGGCAGATCTATGACAACTACCCCGATTTCGGCACGGAGATCCTTGCCGCATCGCTGCGCAGTCCTCACCACGTGACGGAAGCAGCCCTCGCGGGCGCTGACGTTTCCACCATTCCGCCCTCCATCATGAAGATGCTCGTCAATCACCCGCTCACCGAGAAGGGTCTCGCGACCTTCGTCTCCGACTGGGCGAAGACGGGCCAGACGATCCTCAACGATGACGACCTGCGAACCGTCTGAGGCATGCTTGGAGGAGCGTTCCGCGCTCCAGCCCTCTCCCGTCGAGGGAGAGGGCATTTTCGCGCCTGACGATCACGACGCCGGACGCGATGACGACTTCGGCCCCGAAACCTACACCGCGCCCGACGTTCGCGACGCAGTCGCCGGCTGGCTCGCCTATCTTCGCGACGCACACCGCTATGCCGACAACACGCTCGAAGCCTATGAGCGCGACTCGCGGCAGTTCCTCGCCCACCTCGCGGGGAAGGACGCACGGCCCGTTACACTCGCGCGGCTGAACGCGCTGACACCCCACGATTTCCGCAGCTTCCTCGCCGACCGGCGCGACGATGGCGCGCAAAGCCGCTCGCTCTCGCGCACGCTTTCGGCGCTGCGCTCGCTGTTCCGCACGCTCGAACGGACAGGCGCGCTGCAAAACCGCAGCATCCTCGCCGTTGCCCTGCCGAAGCTGCCGCCCCGCCTGCCGAAGCCCGTCACCGAGGCGAAGGCGAAGGAGGTTGTCGATGAAGCGGCGCTTGACGGCGAGCTTTCGGCGCATCCATGGACCGGCGCGCGCAATCAGGCTGTGCTGTTGCTGCTCTACGGCTCGGGCCTTCGCATTTCCGAGGCGCTCGGCCTCAACCGCAAGGACGCGCCGCTCGGGCCGCGCGACGTGCTGCGCATCCGGGGCAAGGGCGGCCGGGAACGCCTCGCGCCGGTGCTTCCTGTCGCGCAAACCGCCATCGCCGATTATATCGAACAGTGCCCGCACAAGCTTGAGCCACAGGGGCCGCTGTTCGTCGGCGTGAAGGGCGGGCGGCTCAATCCGCGCATCGTGCAGCTTCTGCTCGCGCGCCTGCGCACCAACCTTGCCCTGCCCGCGACCGCGACCCCGCACGCACTGCGCCACTCCTTCGCAACGCACCTCCTGAGCCGGGGCGCGGACCTGCGCGTGATCCAGGAATTGCTGGGACATGCCAGCCTTTCGACTACCCAGGGTTACACGGCGGTTGACCGCGACCGCCTCTTTCAGGCTTACTCGAAAGCGCACCCGCGGGCGTAAGTTGTGTACACTTGGCTCGCGCGAACCTTAACGACACGTCTCGGCTGACCGAATCGCGTATGCGCGCCGGAGGTGTCTCGTAAAGAGAGGGCGCGATGGGCATCCTACTGACAGTCGCCAACCGCAAGGGTGGCGTGGGCAAATCGACGATCACAACCATGCTCGCGCATGGCTTCGCCGCGACGGGCGAGCAGCGCGTGCTTGTCGTGGATCTCGACACGCAGTGCAATTCCTCGATCATCCTGACCGGCGGCGAGAAGTGGGACTGGGCGCGGCGCGAACAGAAGACCATCGCCGACTTCGTCAATGAGCGCTACGACCGCCCGCGCCTGCGCCCGGACGAGTTCATCCTGCACGACGTGGGCGACATCGAAGCGCCGGTGGGCCAGCTCTCGGTGCTCTCCGGCTCGCTCGACCTCGAAGATGTGGAGAACGAGCTTCTGCACAACCGGGCGCGCGCCGGGCAAGACCTGCACGCCGCCGAGCAGGGCATCATTTCGCGGTTCGGCACGATGCTGGAAGATTTCGCCGATGCGTTCGACGTCGTAATTTTCGACTGCCCGCCGGGCCTTTCGTTCTCGGCGCGGGCCGCGCTGCGGATTGCACACAAGGTGATCGTGCCGTTCCGCCCCGACTTCGTGTCGAGCTACGCCATCGACCGGATTTCCACGGTGATCGAAGAAGGCAACGATCTTCACACCGTGCTGTCCGTCCCGAAGGAAAAGCGCCGCTATATAGGGCTCGTGAACTTCTGGCGCGACGGCAATTTCCAACGTCTGCATTACGGCAATGTCGCCGCCGCGCATCCCGTTATGCGCACCGCGATTCCGCAGGACGACGGCATCGCCGAAGCCTTTGAATATCGCGGCGAGCCGCTTTCGCTCGACGAGAAATACGGCTCAGCGGCAAGCGTAGTGCGCGCGCTTTGCGGCGAAACAGTCGATTCGATCATCACGCGTTATGAGCGCGAGGCCGCAGCATGAGTGAGGCGCAGACAAAGGCGCTGCTCCTGAAGCTGCGCGCACTGTTCGACACCATCGCCAAAGAGGCCGCGACGAATCCCGCTTTCGCCCGGCAGGTCGAGGCGTCGCTCCACAGCATCATCGACCGCGCCGCCGCCGAGGCGAACGCAGAAACCATCGCCCGCCGGTTCGCGCCCTCCCGCCGTGCGTCGCCGCCGCCGCCACCGCCATGGGCGTCTCCGGCCCCGTCATATCCGCCCGCATCACCGCCCCGCGCGGTGCCCGCACCGTCTGCGTGGAATCCCCCTCCGTCCCTAGCCAGAGGCACACCGGACAGCCCATCCATGCTGGACGGAGTGACATTCGATCCGCTGGAATGCCACATCGAGGCGGCGGTGATGGGCGGCCGCGAGCAGGAGGCGCGCGCCTTTCTGGGGCGGCTCGACCGTTCGCAGCTCGAAGAGGTTGTGAAGGCGCAGCGCCTGCCCGGTCAGCGGTCGCTGACGCAGGCCATTCGCGATGCGGAGCAGACGTCCGCCGTGAACGCCATCGTGGACAGCGCGGCCGAGCGCGTTAAGCGGCGATTTTCCGCCACCGGGTAAGACGTTTTCGAGCGTCTTACCGATCGCTTGAGGCATGCGACAAGCGGCGTTGGACGCCGCCGCTTGTCATGATGCTCTGTCTACTTCAAAGGCTCGTAGCTCGAACTGTTGCCAAGGCGATAGTTCAGGCCGATCTTGGCGGTGTGGAAGGACGTTTCCGGGCCTTCGATTGTGCTCGCGGCGCCCGATAGATCTTCCTTGCCGAAGTCGACATACTGATATTCGCCCTTCAGCGACCAGTTCCCGGAGACCTTGTATTCAATGCCGGCGCCAGCGGTCCAGCCGGTTCGCGTATCGTCGTTCGAGAACAGCACGTCCGCGTAGTTCATTTTCTGGTTCACGCCGCCATAAGCGAAGCCGCCCGTACCGTAGAGCAGCGTGTTGCCGAAGGCGTAACCGAGGCGGCCGCGCAGCGTGCCGAACCAGTCGGTAGTCTCCTTGCTCGCGTAGTCGTCGGATTTGCCGGTGATCCGCCCGGCCTGAAGGTCGGTTTCGAGGCCGTAGACGAAATTGCCGCTCTGGAAGTTGTAGCCGATCTGGCCGCCGCCGAAGCCGCCGTTAACGTCGCCGCGCGTGGAATCGTCGCTCGCACCCCAGCCGTAGCCGCCGTTGATGCCGACATAGAAGCCTGCCCAGGTGTTGGGCTGAACGATCGGCGGTGGCGGCGCGTATGTGGTGGGCGCGGGTGCGCGGTACATGTCGGCTGCGTTGGCGCCGAGCGGCACCGTGACCGCGGCACCGATGATCGCAAGATAGAGAGACCGATAACGAACTGTATGCATCTTCCGAGAATCCCCCTCAGCGGAGCGCGTCCGAAAAGACCGCTCCCTTGATGTCGGATGGTTAAGAGTTGATGAAAACAACAGCCGAACTTGGGCGATGGCAAGGCACGCGCAAGGTCAAGCGGCGAAAGAGGCGGCGGCGCGGGGCTGAGAGCGTGAACTACAACGCCGAAACTTTAAAGAAAAACAGAGGCATGAGCCGAAGCCTGCCTCCGTCGCGATTGCGTTGCATGCGGGCCGGAATGCCTGCCACCCGCCGACGTTGTACGTCACACCTGGGATCGGCGCGGCTCGACGGCCACCTCCACCGGCCCAGCTTCGACCGGCACGCCGCCATTATCGAGCGCGGCGTGCAATTTCTGAACGTCGAGCTGCCCTTCCCAACGCGCGATGACGAGAGTCGCCACCGCGTTGCCGATGAAGTTGGTGAGTGCGCGGCACTCCGACATGAAGCGGTCGACACCGAGAAGCAGCGCCATCCCCGCGACGGGGATCTCCGGCACCGCCTGAAGCGTCGCCGCGAGCGTGATGAAGCCGCCGCCCGTCACCGCCGCCGCGCCCTTCGAAGTCAGCATGGCGACGCCGAGGATGAGAAGCTCATGCTGTAGCGTTATATGCGTGTTTGTCGCCTGCGCGATGAACAACGTCGCGAGCGTCATGTAGATGTTCGTGCCGTCGAGATTGAAGGAATAGCCGGTCGGGACCACCATCGAAACCACCGGGCGCGATGCGCCTGCCGCCTCCATCTTGCGCATCAACGCGGGCAGCACGCTTTCCGATGACGACGTGCCGAGCACGATCAGCAGTTCCTCGCGCAGATACCGCAACAGCTTGAAGATGTTGAAGCCGACGATTTTCGCGATAATCCCGAGCACGATGCTCACGAACAGGAAGGCCGTGAAATAGAAGGTGAGGATAAGCCCGACGAGATTTCCGAGCGATTGCACGCCGTAAGCGCCGATGGTGAACGCCATCGCGCCGAACGCGCCGACGGGCGCAAAGCGCATGATCATGCCGACGATGCTGAATACGAGGCGTTCCACGAGGCGAATGCCGTTCAGAACCGGCTCGCCATCCTTGCCCATGGCGCTCAGCGCGAAGCCCGTCAGGATCGAGATGAAGAGCACCTGAAGGATTTCGCCGCTCGTCAGCGCCGAGAAGATCGTGTCGGGGATGATGTGGATGAGGAAGTCGACGACCGAGGTGTGGCTGGACTGCGACGTGATCGAAGTCACGGCTTTCGTGTCGAGCGACTGCACATTGACATCGAAGCCGGCGCCCGGCTGGACGGTGCGCGCGACGATCAAGCCGAGAACCAGCGCGAAGGTCGACACCACTTCGAAGTAGATGAGCGCCTTGCCGCCGACGCGCCCAACGCGCTTCACGTCGCCCATTTGGGCGATACCCACGACCACGGTACAGAAAATCACCGGCGCGATGATCATCTTCACCAGCCTGATGAAGGCGTCGCCGAACGGCTTCATCGAAGCGCCGAGATTGGGGTAAAAGTAACCAAGCAAAATGCCGATGGCGACGGCGATCAAAACCTGGACATAAAGTATCTTGTAGAAAGGTTTCTTCTGCATTGGTTTCCGACCGCGCGAACACCGTGCCGGGAAATCTTGTTTCCAGGCGGTTTGTGCCGAGCGGTTCCCGCGAATTCTGTTCGATTGACGTCGTCTGCTGACGGCGCGCTACCCGATCCCTTCGGGCGAAGGGCGCGGCACCCCATACACCTATGTGCGGCGGCTTAACAGTCATAAAAATGCGAACGCCGCATCCTGTTCAGTCAGCTTTTTCTTCGCGGATAAACTTAAGCCAACGAAAAGGGGCGAAACGGGGCTTCCGTCCGCCGAGCCCTGACCAAACCGCAACGGAGCCTTGATGCAAGCGCACCGCCGCTCCGGCCTCGTTCGCCATCCAGAAGCCGGGAGGCGCAATCTTTCTGCGCGGCCGGGCGCGACTCGAATGCGCCGACACGAGTCGGACAGCGCGCGCGACAGAAAATGTCGGCAAAACGCTACAGCCGCTCCGGGCCGCGCACGGCGAGAAGCGAAGATTTGCGAAGCCACAAGTATTCGCCTCAGGACGCAAGCGGGCGGCACCGTCGATGGCGCGCCCCGCGCGGCCGCTCGCGTCAGGCGACGTTGGCAAGCCGCTGAAGCGCCGCCTTGAGCCGCTCGGCGGCGGCTTCGGCCTCGGCGCGGCGCTCGCGGTTATCCTCCAACACTTCTTCGGCCGCTTTCGCCACGAACTGCTCGTTCGCGAAGCGCGCGTCGATCTTGGTGATCTCCGACTCGTGCTTGCCGATCTCCTTCTTCAGCCGCTCCCGCTCCGCCGCGATGTCGATCACGCCCGCCAGCGCCAGCGCCATGGTCGCCTCGCCGAGCACGAACTGCGCGGAGCCTTGCGGCGGTACATCCGCGAAGCCGATGTCCGAAATCCGCGCCATGCGCTTGAGGAACGCCTCGTAGCGGGCCGCGCGCGCCTTCGTGTCGTCCGTCGCGCCGGTGAGCGTCAGCGGCAGGAGCGTCGCGGGCGGCACATTCATTTCGGAGCGTAACGAGCGAATTTCGCTGATGAGGTCGATCACCCAATCGATTTCGGCGAGCGCCTTTGCGTCCGTATCCTTCGCAGGCACTGGCCACGAGGCGAGCGCCAGCAGCGATTCGCGCGCGGGGCCCTCTTCGCCCGTCACCGTCCAGAGTTCCTCGGTGACGAAGGGCATGAACGGATGCAGAAGCTTCAAGATCTCGTCGAGCGCCCAGGCCGCCATCGCCTGCGTTTCGGCCTTCGCGGCTTCGTCCTCGCCCATGAACACGGGCTTGGCGAATTCGAGATACCAATCGCAGAAGCGGTTCCACACGAAGCGATAGACCGCGCCCGCTGCGTCGTTGAAGCGGTATGCCTCGATGGCTTCGGTGACGGCGGCTGCCGTGGCCTGCGCCTCCGCATAGATCCAGCGGTTGAGCGTGAGCTTTACGGCGGCCGGGTCGAAGCCCTCTTTCCGCACGCAGCCGTTCATCTCGCAGAAGCGAGCGGCGTTCCAGAGCTTCGTCGCGAAGTTGCGGTAGCCCTCGATGCGCTGCATGGAGAGCTTCACGTCGCGGCCCTGCGCCGCCATCGCCGCCATGGTAAAGCGCAGCGCGTCGGCGCCGTAATTGTCCATGACGCTCAGCGGATCGACGACGTTGCCCTTCGACTTCGACATCTTTGCGCCCTTCTCGTCGCGGACGAGCGCGTGAATGTACACATCGCGGAACGGCACCTCCTTCTTGAAGTGCAGGCCCAGCATCATCATGCGGGCGACCCAGAAGAAGATGATGTCGAAGCCTGTGACGAGCACCGATGTCGGGTAATAGCGCGCGAGTTCCGGCGTTTCGTCGGGCCAGCCAAGCGTCGAGAACGGCCACAAGCCGGACGAAAACCATGTGTCGAGCACGTCTTCGTCGCGCCATAAGGGGATTGGCCGAACGCCCTCGCGGATCTCGCGGACAATTTCGATCCATGACCCGTTAGGCATTTCGGGAACGACTTCAATCTTCAACTTGTCAAGCTGGAGACCGAGCGGCTCAGCGTGCTTTGTGTAATAATCATAAGCAAGCCTGATAGCTTCCTCCTCGGTCGAAGCCACGGCAATCTCGTTGCCGACCCAAGACGGCATCGGGAAACTCAGGTCCCAAACCGGGTGATACCAGGCCGGGATCTGATGCCCCCACCAAAGCTGGCGCGAAATACACCACGGCTGAATGTTGTCGAGCCACTGGAAATAGACCGTGCGCCAGTTCTCCGGCACGAAGCGCGTCTTGCCCTCGCGGACGGCGGCGAGCGCGGGCTGAGCCAGCGTCTTCGCGTCGACATACCACTGGTCGGTCAGATACGGCTCGATGACGACGTTCGAGCGGTCGCCATAGGGAACCTTCAGCGCGTGCGGCTCGATCTTCTCGACGAGTTCCAGCGCTTCGAGGTCGGCGACGATGCGTTTGCGCGCCTCGAAGCGGTCGAGACCGCGATAAGCCTCCGGCACCTCGTCGTTGAGCGTCCCCGTCGGCGTGAAGATGTTGATCAGCGGCAGGTCGTGGCGACGGCCCACCTCGAAGTCGTTGAAATCGTGCGCAGGCGTGATCTTCACCGCGCCGGAACCTTGTTCCGGGTCGGCGTGCTCGTCGGCGACAATCGGGATTTCGCGACCCACCAGCGGCAGGATCACCGTCTTGCCGATATAGGGCTTCCAGCGCTCATCCTCGGGGTTCACCGCAACGGCCGTATCGCCGAGCATCGTCTCGGGGCGCGTCGTGGCGACGACCACGAACTTCCGTTCGAGGTTTTCCGCGTCCTTGATCGGATATTTGAAATACCAGAGATGCCCCTTCGTCTCGACCGGGATCACCTCAAGATCGGAGATCGCGGTTTGCAGCTTCGGATCCCAATTGACGAGCCGCTTGTCCTTGTAGATCAGGCCATCATTGTAGAGGTCGACGAACACCTTGACGACGGCGCGCGACAGCCCTTCGTCCATGGTGAAGCGCTCGCGCGACCAGTCGCACGATGCGCCAAGCCGCTTCAGCTGGTTGACGATGGTGCCGCCGGAGTGCTCCTTCCACGCCCAGACGCGGCGCAGAAATTCCTCGCGGCCGAGGTCGCGGCGCGACGGCTCCTGCTTCTCCGCCAACTGGCGCTCGACGAGGCTTTGCGTCGCGATGCCCGCGTGATCGGTGCCCGGCTGCCACAGCACGTCGCGGCCGCGCATGCGGTAGAACCGCGCGAGCACGTCCTGAAGCGTGTTGTTCAGCGCGTGGCCCATATGCAGCGAGCCCGTCACGTTCGGCGGCGGAATAACGATCGAATACGGCTCCGCCTTCGGATTGACTTCGAGCGCTTTCCCGGCGCGGAAGGCTTCAGCGTCCTCCCATGCTTTGGACATGCGCGGTTCGATGGCGGCGTGATCGTAAGTTTTTTCCAACATTGGCGTGAGCGCCTGACTTGAATGAGCTTGAAGGTCCGGTAGATGTAGAAAAACGACAAGCGCGCGGCAACCGCTAATGCGGGCCGCGCCGGGTTACCTTGTGCATCGCAGACTGAAAGCCGCGAGGATGCAAGCGAAGGCGAGCCAGCGCTCGCCTATACCTGATCGTCCGGTTTCGGCAAGACGCCGCGCGACGCGATTTCCTCGCGGATGGCGCTTTCGAGGATGCGCGGCATGTTCTCGTTGAGCCACTGCACCAGCATCGGACGCAGCATCTCGCGAACGGCGGCTTCGAGCGGCCCCGTTGCGGCAGGCGGAACTGCCGTGGCCTGAGACGGCGCGGGAGCGGGGGCTGGCGCTTGCGCGGCGACGACCTGCGGCGCGTATGGCGACGGCTCAGTGACAAGTTGCTGCGTATAGGAAGACGGCTCGGCGCCGATGAAGCGGGCCTGCGCAAGCGGCAGCTCCACCTCTTCGCGCGCGGGCTCCGGTTCCCGTTCCGCTTCCGGCTCGGACGCCAGAAAAGCCGAAGCAGGCTCGTCATGCACCGGCGACGCCACCAGCCATGGCGCGAAATCCGGTCGCGGACCGCGCTCCACGGGGGCCTCGAAACGCGGCTCAAACTCCTGTTCGAAATGATCTTGCTCGACGCTCGGCTCGTCGGTCGCGGCTTCGTCGGCCTGCGCTTCTTCCGAGGGGAGATCCTCGGAGCGGGCCTCTTCAATCTCGCGGAAATGCTCCGTCTCGAAGACCGGTTGCTCGGCTTCCGGCTCCTCCACCGGAGTCGTGTCAACAGCCTCGGTCGGTGCGTAGACCGAAGCGTCTTCGGCCTCCTCCGGGGCGTCGTGCGCAATCTCGGGCTCGGAAACAGCGGCGGCGTCGCTGGCCTCCGTCTCGTCGTCCTCGTCTTCGTCCGCATCGCGGCGGAAATCGTGGCGCAACACCTCGTCCAGCAAGCTCGGAAGCGGCTGGCCCGAATTGCCCTCGCTCTGGCGCTCGATGGCGCTGGCGAAGCTTTCGGTCACTTCGGCCTTCCGTTCGTCCTCCAGCGCCGCGAAATCGACTTCGCTGGCCTGCGTGAGTTCCTCGGCGTCCATCGCGCTGACGGCGTCGCGGGCGAGCCGTTCGGCCAGCATGGCCATCGCCGAATCTTCCGGCTCTGCAGCGGTTGCCTCGTGTTCCGGCGCGGTGACGGTCTGAAGCTTTGCCGCCTCCTCGACGCGCGGTTGGATGTCTTGCGGAATGAGCGGCACCGGACCTCCGGCAGGAATGGGCATATGGATGTCTTCGGCCCAGCGCTTCTGCGGCCTCGCGGGAGGCTCCGCGGCGGCGCGCGGCGTCACGGGCGAGGCGGGAGCGGGCGCTGGCGAGCCGGGCATTTCGCGTCGCGACCAGATCGAGCGCGGTGTCGCCTGCGCCGGGCGCGGCTGAGCTTCGCGCGGATCGGCTTCGGTACGGGGTGTTTCGGGGCGATAGGTTTCCTGGCGAGGTGCTTCAGGCTGCGACGTTTCGAGATGCGCGGCGACGCGCTCCATGGGCGGCATGGCCTGCGCGCTCGCGGCCCGAGCGCCAGAGTGCGCTTCCTGCGGGGATGCGACGGCGTGTGCTGCGGGTTCCGGTTCCGCCCGCTCTGCCGCCTGGCAATTCGGCTCAACAGCGCCGTGCCGCAAATCAGACGCGGCGGGCTGTGCGTCAAATCGAGCCCGGTTCAACGCAGGCTGCTCTGGCGCGGACGAGACGGGAGGCGTCGAAGCCGCCGCCCTTTCCACCGGAAAGACGAGTTCCTCGGTGAGGTCGAGAACATCCTCCTCGACGGGCGCTGCGGGAGATCCGGCTGGTGCGGCGCGCGCGCTCTCGGCCGCGGACGGTTTGCCGTCGTCGGCGATAATCGAGCGGATGGAGGCGAGAATCTCCTCCATCGACGGTTCGGGAGCCTGATCTGCGCGGTTCATGCCAATCACCCTATACGAGCGCGCCCGCTTCGTGAGCGGGCGCGTTTGACTTATTCCTTCGAAACCAGCCGCATCAGGCTAGTTTCATCGGAACGGCTACGCTACCCGTTTCACGGGATTTGCGGCAGTTTTTGGGTATAAGCGGGGCCGTCGCCCGAATCCTGGCCCGGAAGGAGGCCCGGATCTTCAACAGGAGCGACGCGTGGGTCTTCCTGGCTTTCAACGGAGGCGCCCCAGCCGTACCACGTATCCTTGACCTGGCTGTAATAGCGGGTGGGATCGTAAAGTTCCGCCTGAAGCGAGATATCGGAGGCAGTAAGGCGTCCCATGCCTGAGAGCACGGAGTAGGACGCGACGACAAGGTCGCGGCGGTAGGACACGAGATTGACCTGCGCGTTCAGGTTCTGCTGCTCGGAGTTCAGCACATCGAGCAGCGTACGCTGGCCGACGCGCTCTTCCTCGCGCACGCCCTGAAGCGCGATCCGCGTGGCTTCGACAGCGGCCTCACCAGCGGCGACGTTGCCCTTCGCGGCGATCAGAAGGCCCCATGCCGAGCTGACCTGCTGGCGGGCAATTTCGCGCGATTCGTCGATCTGCTGGCGGCGTTGGGACAGCGTCTCGATCTCGGCGCGGATGCGGGCTGAAACCTCGCCGCCTTCGTAGATCGGGATGTTGAGTGTACCGACGACGCGCGCATCGTCATACTGGTTGATCAGCGGGCTCTGCGTCTGCGCGCCCTTTGTGTAGCTCGCCTCGACGGCAAGGTTAGGCAGAAGCTCGCCCTTCACCTGCTTGACCTGATGCTGCTGCGCTCGTTCGCGGAACAGGGAAGAGAGAATCAGCGGGTTTTCCGACTGAGCGACAGCGATGGCATCGTCGAGCGTCTTCGGCAGGAGGTTGGTGGCCGGACCGGGATCGCGCAGCGTTCCCGGCGGGTGGCCGATATACTGCGCGAATCGGGCCTGGTCGCCGTAGAGCGTGCCTTGCGCGATAGACAGGTCGGCTTGCGACTGAGCAAGACCGGACTGCGCCTGCGCCACGTCGGTGCGCGTCACCTCGCCGACCTTGAAGCGGTCTTCGGTGGCGCGCAGCTGTTCGGCCAGCACCCGCACGTTGCTCTGGCGGAGGTTCACGATGGCCTGATCGCGCACCACGTCCATATAGGACGTTACCGCGTTGAGGAGCATGGTCTGCTCGGAATTGCGGACGTCCTCGCGGCCTGCTTCGACGGCGGCTTCAGCGCCCTTGATGTTGTTGTAGGTGCGGAATCCGTCGAACACGTTCTGCTGCACCGCGATTCTCGCCGTGCGCGGGCTGTAGACGCCGTTTGAAGCTTCCAAGTTGCTTAGCGTGCCAACCGAAACCGGCGCCAACCCCTGACCAGTAGGATCTATGCTGCAATCCGTATTCAAGCAGGCCGCGAGCGTCCCAGCATCGACGCCGCTGTTGTCATACCGCGTGCGCGTATCGGCGCGGCCGGCCTGAAGCGTGGCGTTGACGCGCGGCCTGTAGCCCGACTTGGCGCGCGCAACCTGGTTATCCGTCGAGCGCAACTGCGCCCTCGCGGCCTTCAACGTCGGATTGTATAGATAGGCGGCCGTTAACGCTTCCTTGAGGCTCTCGGCGCTGACAGGCGCTCCAAACGCAATGCTCAAGGCCAAGGCCGAGCAAAGGGTCCTGGACGCTCTGACGAAACGGGAGGAAAGACGTTGTAACGGCATGGACTGCTTCCGTTGTTCGAACCCGCACCAACGCATGCACCACATCGTAAAACGCGGCACATGGGAGCGTGCCTGCGGAAAGCTATCCATGAGAAGGCATAAGCAAAAGTAAAATCGGTTCGTTGCCTGTGCATTTTAGGAGTTTTTGGCATGCGCCGTTGCTCAGTTGCCGCAGCGGCGATATTTGTGTGACAAGGCGTTACGTTCTACGCAAAACCTGCGACGTATTCTTACAATTGTACCAAACTTCGTAGCGATTCGTTTATCGCTCGGAACAGGTGTCAACTGCGTTGCGGCGAACGATAGATGGCCTGCATTCACCGAATCGATACGCTCTATTGCAGCGACTCAAACATTTGCATCGGTTTGCGGCGCGCTCGTGAGCCGCGCATAGATTTTGCTTATGAGCGTGCAACGGTGAGGCCGTACGCGCCATGCACTAGAATGTGAACTGCGGCTGCGGTTCGAAGCCGGGAAGATAATCTGCGGGCGCGTCGAATAGCGGGCGTCCCGAAACGCTGTCGCCGCTCTTTTCATAAAGCCATGCGCGGCCAAGCCAGCCCTTGCGTACGACGGCAACGAGTCTTCCGCCATCGGCAAGCTGTTCGAGCAAGGTCTTCGGTTCGTCGGCAACCGCGCCATTTACCACGATGAGATCGAACGGCTTTTTCGAGGGCACGCCTTTTTCAAGCGGCCCCGCGTGAACGTCCACGTTGCTCGCCCCCACAAAGGAAAGACGCTTCCTCATAGCCTCGGCGAGCGCGGCCGACGTCTCGAGTGCGTCGACCTTGGCGGCGAGTCGCGACAGGATCGCCGCGCCGTAGCCCGTTGCGCCGCCGACGTCGAGCACGTGATCCTCCCGGCGAGGCTCCGCCGCCTCAAGGAGCCTGGCGAGAACCATCGGCTGAAGAAGATAACGCGCGGGCTCATCGGCCGCGGCTTCCACGGCGAGCACGCCCTCGTCGATATAGGCGAGGTGCTGTCGCTGCTCCGGGACGAACAGCTCGCGCGGCAGCGACGCAAACGCGTCCAGTATGAGCGGGTCGCGCACCCCGTTCGGCCTGATTTGCGATTCGACCATGTGAAGCCGCGCCGTTGCAAAGTTCATCGTCTGCCGTGCCCCGAAAGTTCCTGCGCCGCAATGGGTAACAAAAAATGGCGCGCGTGAACAGAGGAACGAAAGCCGATTGCATGAGCGCTTTTCATGCGGCGTCGATCATGCTACCAAAGCTGTCTGAGGCCACGTGGCGGAGTGGTGACGCATCGGACTGCAAATCCGCGCACCCCGGTTCGATTCCGGGCGTGGCCTCCACCTCCTTTAGCCATTTGGATATGCCCCCGCCGGTCGACATGATTAGTCGTGGTGATGGCGTTTGGGCATGTCGTCCGGGACGATGTGCAGATTGCCGTGCCGCACCCCGGTCTCCGCGATGGTGGCCTCCGCAAGCTTGCGGACATCGTGCGTGTTTCCCTTGAGCAAGGCGACCTCAAGGCAATTCTCATAATCGAGATGAACGTGGAGCGTCGAAAGCACGAGATGATGATGGGCGTGCTGCGTCCGGGCCAGCCGGCGCGATAATTCACGCTGTTCGTGATTGTACACGTAGGAAAGACAGGCGATGGCGTTTTCCGCTTTGTCTTCGGAGAGCTTCTCCTGCTCAAGCTTGTCGCGCAGAAGATCCCGGATCGCCTCCGACCGGCTGGCATAGCCCTTCTTGTCGAGATATCTGTCGAAATGCCCGAGCAGATCCTCATCAAGAGAGATCGTCACTCGTTCCATCCGTCGTCCTCCTGTGGTCTTTCAAGCTGAGCATAAACCATATGCGCTTCCAGCGCGTCACCATATCCAGCGGATGAACGGCTCGGATTCCCCCAACGTCGCGTTGACTACCGATAATGGGTGTGAACAATGATAAATGCTTCATAACTCATACGAGGGGGACTTCATGCGTTTTCCTGCGGGTCTCGCCGCAACTTCGGTTGCCGCGCTTCTGCTCTTTTCGGCCGCTGCGCATGCGCATTTTCAGGAGCTTCTGCCGTCCGCCGACATCGTTCCCGATGAGGGCGATCGCAAGGTCAAGCTGCAGGCCGTGTTCACCCATCCCATGGAAGGCGGCCCCAACATGGATATGGGACAGCCGCAGCAATTCGGCGTTCTCGCGGACGGCGAGAAAGTGGACCTGAAATCTTCGCTGAAGCCCGTCGAGGTTTCTGGCAAGAAAGCGTTCGAAGCCACCTATCAGATCAAGAAGCCCGGCGACTATGTGTTTTTCCTTGAGCCCGCCCCCTATTGGGACGAGGGCGAGAAGCACTTCCTGATCCATTACACGAAGGTTGTCGTCGACTTCGGATCGGGCGAGGGCTGGGACAAGCTCGTCGGCTTCCCGGTGGAAATCGAGCCCTTGAGCCGCCCCTACGGTGTGTGGACGGGCAACCTTTTCCGCGGCGTGGTCCGCAAGGACGGCAAGCCGGTGCCCGGCGCTGTCGTCGAGATCGAATGGGCGAATGACGGCTCGGTGAAGGCCCCCTCCGATCCATTCGTAACCCAGGTCGTCAAGGCCGACGACAACGGCGTGTTCGCCTACGCCATTCCGAAAGCCGGCTGGTGGGGCTTCAACGCCCTTATCGACGGCGAGACAAAGGGGCCGGACGGCAAGCCCGCCGAGGCCGAACTCGGCGGCACGATCTGGGTCAAAGCGGTCGATATGAAGTGAGTTTGGCGACGGGACGCACACCGACTGCGTCCCGTTCTTACCCGGAGCGTGACCATGGCTCATATTCCCGATGGCGTCCTGTCCGCCCCGGTTCTGATCGCGGGCGCGGCCGTCAGCCTCGCGGGCTGCGGCTACGCGCTTCGCCACCTCGATGAGGAACGCATTCCCGAGGTCGCCATCCTTGCGGCGGTGTTCTTCGTCGCCTCGCTCGTGCATTTCCCGGTCGGCCCGACTTCCGTCCATCTCATCCTGAACGGGCTGACGGGCATTTTGCTCGGATGGGCGGCGTTCCCGGCCATAGCGGTCGCCTTGCTGTTGCAGGCCGTTCTCTTCGGGTTCGGCGGCCTCGTGGTGCTCGGCGTCAACATCATGAACATGGCCGTGCCAGCGGTTCTGTGCGGCTACCTCTTTCAAGCGGTCGCCGGAAATGGCGCGAACCGCCAGCGCGTGCTCTGGGGCGCCGGACTGGCGGGCGGTCTCGGCGTTCTCATCACTGCTATCCTTGTGGCTGCGGTTCTCGCCCTGTCCGGCAGGGAGTTTCTGGCCGCTGCCAATCTCGTGGTGGTGGCGCATGTGCCGGTCGCCCTGATCGAGGCGGCTTTCAGCGTCGCGGTGATCGGGCTTCTATCCAGGGTCAAGCCGTCGCTGCTCGGCTTTCAGGCATAGGGGATCACACGAATGACGAGAGTTTCGATTCCCGCCCTTGTCGCCGTCATGCTTCTGATGTTCGGGGGCGTAGCGGAGGCGCACAAGCTCAAGGTGTTCGCCACAGCAACAGGCGCGGCGATCGAGGGTTACGCGTATTTTGGTACGGGCGGCCGGGCGCGGCAGTCGTCCGTCACGGTAGCAAGCCCGGACGGAACGGTTCTCGGCAAGACGACGACCGACGACGAGGGGAATTTCCGCTACGAGGCCACGCGCCGGGTCGATCATGTCATCACCGTTGATGGGGGAGATGGCCATGTCGCGAGCTACACCGTCGCGGCCGACGAGTTGCCGCAAACCTTGGCCAGCGGCGGCGACGCAGCCGCAGCGAAACCTTCGGCCGAGCGGACAGGCGTACCAGTCGCGGCTGCCTCCGCCGTTTCCCGAACTGGCGAAGATACGGATCTCAAGGCTTTCATCGACCAAAGCATCGCCCGCCAGATCCGCCCGTTGCGCGAACAGATCGACGCGTATCAGGAAAAGATCCGGTTGCACGACATCCTCGGCGGTCTCGGTTACATCCTGGGCCTCGGCGGCCTTGCCTTCGGTCTTGCTCAGCGGCGAAAGTGGGTGCGCGGCGGCGCTTCCGATGTGACGAGGGACGCGCAATGAGCCTCGCGGGAGAGCAGACGGGCGCGGTGAACGAGGGCTGCTGCGACGGTGCTGTCGCTCTGGCCGGTTCGCGGTCGGGCGGCGATCAGCGGAACTTCGTCCAATCCGTCGATCCGGGCCTTCGCCTCCTCGTATGCGCGGTCTTCTGCCTCGTCGTCGTGAGCCTGAAGAGCCTCACCGCGCTTTCGCTCGCGCTCGGGATAGCGACGCTCGCGGTTGCGGCTGCCCGGCAGAGCCCCGGAACCGCGCTCCGACGCATGGCCGCGCTCGACGGTTTCATGCTGATGGTGCTGGCGATGCTGCCATTCTCCACGCCGGGAGAGCCTTTGTTCTCGGTCGCCGGACTGCCAGCCAGCCGCGAAGGCGCGCTTCTCGGAGCAATGATCCTCCTGAAAGCGAACGCCGTCGTGCTGATGATCCTCGCGTTGCTTTCGTCCATGGAGCCCGCGCTCCTCGGCCGCGCAATGAACCGCCTGCGCCTGCCGAGCAAGTTCGTTCTCCTGTTTCTCTTCACCCTGCGTTACATCGACGTTCTCGGACGTGAGTACCGGCGGTTGCGCGTCGCCATGAAAGCGCGCGGGTTTCGCATGCGGTGCGACCTGCATACGTGGCGAAGCATCGGCTATCTCGTTGGCATGCTGCTTGTGCGGAGCATCGAACGCTCGGAGCGGATAGTCGCCGCGATGCGGTGCCGTGGCTTCAACGGGACGTTTCCCGCCCTTTCAGAAAACGCCCCGCTTTCGTTGCGCGATGGAGCCTTTGCCGGACTGTCTCTCGGCGTGTGCCTCGGCCTCGCACTCGTGCAGTGAATTTTACATTTGATCCACACCAGCTGGTGGCACCATAATCAAATGTAAAATAGAAACTGCACTAGAATCAATTGGTTGCTGGTGCTCTTGAGGCGCATACGTTTGGATGAGAGCGTGCGGCAAAAGGGATCAAACGTATGCGCCAGAGCGCTAGTAGGTCGCCTATGAGCCCGGAACTGCTGCGTCTCTCCGGCGTGAGCTTCGCCTACGACAGGGAACGCCCCGTGCTTCGCGGCGCCGATTTCGTGTTGCATGCGGGCGAACGCGTCGCGGTGACGGGGCCGAACGGCGCGGGCAAGACGACATTGCTGCATGTGATGGTCGGCCTCGCCAAGCCATCGGCGGGAACGATAGAGGCGTTCGGCAAGATCAGGACCAGCGAGGGTGATTTCCCGGAAGTCCGCCGCCGCGCGGGCCTGTTGTTTCAGGACGCCGACGACCAGCTTTTCTGTCCGACCGTTGCGGAGGATGTCGCTTTCGGCCCGCTCAACCTCGGTAAATCCCGCGCCGAAGCCCGCGAGATCACGCGCCGCACGCTCGATCGCCTTGGACTTCAGGGGTTCGATGAGCGGATCACCTACAAGCTTTCGGGCGGCCAGAAGCGGCTTGTCGCGCTTGCGGCGGTGCTCGCGATGGAGCCGGAGGTTCTGCTTCTCGACGAGCCGACAACTGCCCTCGATACCGAGACCGAGGAACGGATGGTCGACATTCTGAACAGCCTGCCGCAGGCCATGGTTATCGTCTCCCACGACCGCGATTTTCTTGCGAAAGTCGCGAACCGATGGGTGAGGCTTGAGAACGGCGCGCTTCGTGAGGCCGCTTCGGCATAGGGTGAGCGCCGTACGGGCCTTCGACTGATGAGCATGCGCAGGCAGGGTGTTGCGCGCCTTGCCACGCCGCCGCGCGTCAGGCCCGTTCAAGGACGGCGGCGATGCCCTGCCCAACTCCGATGCACATCGTGACGAGCGCATAGCGGCCGCCGGAGCGCTGCAACTGCCGCGCTGCGGTCAGCATGAGCCGGGCACCGGATGCGCCGAGAGGATGGCCGAGCGCGATTGCGCCGCCGTTCGGATTGAGGCGGCTGTCGGATGGGTCGAGCGTCATGAGGCGGCAGCACCCGATGACCTGCGTGGCGAAGGCCTCGTTGATTTCGATCACGTCCATATCGGCCAGTGTAAGGCCCGCGCGTTCGAGGGCCTTCGCGGAAGCGGGCACCGGACCGACCCCCATGATGCGGGGCGGCACGCCTGCAACCGCCGCCGCGCGCACTATCGCGAGAGGTTCGGCACCCGCCTTCTCGCCCGCGCTGCGACTTCCGATGAGAAGCGCCGCCGCGCCGTCATTGATACCGGACGAGTTTCCCGCCGTCACGATGCCGCCTTCAGCCAGCGGCTTCAGCCGGGCGAGCGTTTCGCGCGTGGTCTCGGGGCGCGGATGTTCGTCGGATGAGACCCTGATCGCTTCGCCGCGCCTGCCGGGGATCTCCACGGCTACGATCTCGCCTTCGTAGAAGCCTTCCTTCACGGCGCGTGCGGTCTTCTCCTGCGAGGCGAGCGCGAAAGCGTCCGCCTCGGCGCGCGAGATGCCGAGGTCGTGCGCGATATTGTCCGCCGTCTCGGGCATGGAGTCATTGCCGTAAGTCGCGACCAGCCGGGCATTCACGAACCGCGCGCCGATGGTCGTGTCGTAAATCGCGGTATCGCGCCCGTAAGCGGCCTGCGGCTTCGCGATAACGAAAGGCGCGCGCGTCATCGACTCGACACCGCCCGCCACAATCAGCTCCGCGTGGCCGAGCGTGACGGCGCGCCCGGCGTCAATCACCGCGTTCATGCCGCTGCCGCAGAGCCGGTTCACCGTCGCGCCGCCAACCTCTTGCGGCAGCCCCGCGAGAAGCGCCGCGTGTCGGCCGACGTTGCGCGCGTCTTCGCCCGCCTGGCAGGCGCAGCCGAGGATGACGTCTTCCACGTCCGCGGCGTCAAAGGGCGACGCAGCGAGCGCGGCGCGAATGACGTGCGCCGCCATGTCGTCGGGCCGGACGGCTGCGAGCGCGCCCGCGTGACGGCCAATAGGCGTGCGCAAGCCGCCATAGATGTATGCGTCGCGCATCCGCTATTCCTCCGCGCGCAAACGGTAGCGCTGGATCTTGCCGGTCGCGGTCTTGGGCAGACTGTCCACGAAATGGAAACGGCGGGGAAATTTATAGGGCGCGAGTTTCGTCTTGCAGAAGGTGCGCAGTTCGTCTTCCAGCGCTTCGGTCGGTCTTGCCTCGTCGTTCAGCACGATCCAGGCCTCGGGCTTGACGAGCCCTTCCCCATCCGAGCGGCCGACCACCGCCACCTCGAAAACGGTCGGGTGTTCGATAAGCGTCGATTCGATCTCGAAGGGCGAACACCAGATGCCGCCGACCTTCAGCATGTCGTCCGAGCGGCCGCAGTAGAAGAAATAGCCGTGTTCGTCGCGATAGTACGTGTCGCCGGTGTTGATCCATTCGCCGAGCATCGTCTCGGCGGTCTTCTCGGGGTTTCGCCAATAGTATTTCGCCATCGACAGCCCCTTGATGAAGAGACGCCCCGTTTCGCCGGTCGGCACGGTGCGGCCCGCCTCGTCGACGACCTTGGCGTCGTAGCCCTCCACGACAAGGCCACTAGAACCGGGTTTGAACTGGCCGACCCGGTTCGAGATGAAGATGTGAAGCGCTTCCGTGGAGCCGACGCCGTCGAGGATGAGCGTCCCCGTGTGCTCACGCCACCGGCGGAATATATCGGCTGGTAGCGCCTCGCCCGCCGATACGCACATGCGCAGGGACGACAAGTCAGGCGTCACATTTTCCAGCGCCTGAAGCTGGGCTGCGTAAAGCGTGGGCACTCCAAAAAACAGGGTCGGGCGGAACGTCTCGATGAGAGCGAAGGTGTTCGACGGCGTCGGCTTCTCGTCGAGCAGAACGGCGGTGCCGCCGACCCAGAGCGGAAATGTCATCCCGTTGCCGAGCCCGTACGCGAAAAACAGCTTCGCAGCCGAAAAGAACACATCGTCCTCTCCTGCGCCGAGCGTTCGCACGCCGTAGAATTCACTCGAAACGACCATGTCGCGTTGAAGATGAACCGCGCCCTTCGGATTGCCCGTCGAGCCAGACGAGTAAAGCCAGAAGCATTCATCGGTGGGCGAAGCCTCGACGGCGGCGAACTCGGTGGAATACGGGGCGATCCGGTTGGCAAGCGTGTCGCCTTCGTCCGCGATTTTCAGGACAAGGCCCGGCCGGTGCGGAATACTTGCGAGCGCCGCCTCGACTTCGCCCGCATATTCCGGCGAATAGATGAGCCCGGCACATGCCGAATTTTCGATGATGAAGGCGTAATCCTTCGCGCGCAGAAGCGTATTGACGGGCACAGGCACAATACCGGCCTTGATCGCCCCCCAGAAGATGAAGAAGAACTCGACGCTGTCCTTCACGATCATGAGGACGCGTTCGCCACGGCCGACTTGAGCCGCATCGAGGAAGTTCGCGGTCTGGTTCACACCCTCGAAAAGCTCGCGATAGGTGGTGTCTCCCTTCCGCGTCCGCACGGCGACCTTCGTCGCCTTACCCTCGCGAAGGTGCCGGTCGATGAACTCCGAAGCGACATTGAAAACCGGCGGAAACGCGATCTCCTCCCCAGCCACGACCAACAGTCCCATCTCCCACCTCTTCCTCTGGCGCGTTTGCGCTTTCATCCCGGCATTTTTTTCTGACCGGTTCGTCCCGCTTGGGCGTATAAGGTAAACCGGTACTGTTTTACCGTTTTAGGTAAAGCTATTATCAACTTCTTGTCAAGTCCGCGATTCAAGCGCAAATCGGTACGATAATGACACGTTGTCCGAAACGGCAAAGGTTGCCGAGGGAGACGGAAGGGAGACGGAGCGATGGCGGAAGAACAGCATTTCATTATTCGCCCGGCCTGTGCCGCCGATATCGAGCCTATCATTCGCCTCGATGCTGCCGTTACGTCGACGCCGAAACCGGCCTATTGGGAAGCGCTCTTCAAGGATTGTCAGTCGCGGCGGAAGCAGCATTTCCTTCTCGTCGCCGTCAAGGACGATATCCTGCTCGGTTTCATCGCCGGAGAAATCCGCGCCTGGGAATTCGGCTCGCCGCCGTGCGGCTGGGTCTTCGCAATCGCGGTCGATCCGAACACGCGGCTGTCGGGCATGGGCGCCGACCTTTTCCAGGCAATCTGCGACGCCTTTCGCCGCGCGGGCATAACAAAGGTTCGCACCATGGTCGCTCGCGATGCGCAGCTTGTCATGTCGTTCTTCCGCGCACAGGGAATGATGGCCGGGCCGTTTGTGGAACTTGAGAAGGATCTCGACGAATGAGGCTTCAGGTCGCGACACGGCACGCCATTTTTTCGGTTCTGGAACTCGCTGCGCAGCCTCATCGCCAAATGTCGGCGGTCGACATCGCGGAGAAATACGCCATCTCGCCCAACCACTTGGCGAAGGTTTTGCGCACGCTCGGCCGTGAGGGGATCGTCGATGCTTCGCGCGGCGTCGGCGGCGGCTATCGCTTTGTCGGTAATCCTAAGCGGCTGACCTTGTTCGATATCATCGCCATTTTCGAGCCCATCGGACCGACGACCGGCGGCTTCGAGGCGGGCGACGACACGAGCGAGGGTCAGGCCCTGCGCCTCGTGATGAACGAGATCGAGGACACCGCGCGCGCGACGCTATCCTCGATCACCATCGACACGATGTTGAAGATCGCCCGTCGCAGCAAGGGGGCGTCCATCGAAACCGTCATTCGCCAGGCGGCGGGGCAATAGATCAGCCTGCGTGAAGATGAAATTTACAGCGTCGCGTCGCAAATCGGGCGCGGCACGACGCTATAGCGCTCAGATATACTGACCTGCATCGACCTTCAGCACCTGCCCCGTGATGAAGCTGGCGCGGTCCGACAGGAGAAACAGCACAGCGTCCGCGATGTCGTCGACGCCGGGCAGCTTTTTCAGCGCGCTTTCGTCGAGCGCCTTGCGACGCACGTCTTCGGCGAGCGCGAGCGTCATTTCGGTCAGCACCATGCCGGGCGCGACGGCGTTCACGGTCACGCCCTTCGGTCCAAGCTCGCGGGCTGCGGTTTTCGTCAGGCCGACGAGGCCCGCCTTGGAGGCAGCATAATTGGCCTGCCCGAACTTTCCGCGCAGGCCATTGATCGAAACGACGTTCACGATGCGCCCGAACCCTTGCGCGCACATCGCCGGAGCAACCGCGCGGAGCATCATGAATGCGCCCGTCAGGTTCACGTCCAGCACGCCTTGCCACTCCTCGTCGCTCATCTTCATCAGCGAGCGGTCGCGCGTGATACCCGCATTGTTGACGAGGAGGTCCGCCGGGCGATCGAGCGAGCCGACCGCCGCCGCAACCGCCGCACTGTTCGCGATGTCGACGGCGCGGAAATCCATGCCCGTCAGTTCGCCTTCGGTGCGGTCGAAGACGACGACACGTGCGCCGCCCGCCTTCAACCCTTCGGCAATGGCACGTCCGATGCCGCGCGACCCGCCCGTCACGATGGCGGTGCGCCCCACGAACGCCTCGTTTTTCTTTTGTGCCATGATCGATCAGGCCGCGACCGCTTCGAGGCGTGACAGCTTCTGATGCCGGAATGCACCCCACAGCGCGCCGCCGACGGCCCCGGCATAGATCGAGTCCGGGTGGCTTTCCGCCACGAGCGCGACCTTCTCCTTGACGAGCGCCTCGTTCAGCGCCGCAACGAGCCCCGTGTCGAGCGCGAGACCGCCCGTCATCTGCACCACGCCATCCGTCGAGCCGATGGATTTCAACAGCTTGGCGAGCCTCACCGCCATGGACACATGAATGCCCTTGAGGATATTCGCCGCTGAAATTCCGCGCGACACCATGTTGATGACGTCGGTTTCCGCGAGCACTGCGCAGATCGAGGATACGCGTTCGGGGTTGTCGGCCTGCTGAGACAGCATGCCAATCTCGTCGTGCGCGATGCCGAGATAGCGCGCGATGTTCTCCAGAAACTGACCCGAGCCCGACGCGCACTGACTCGTCATCTTGTAGTTCAACACCTTTCCGCCGCCGTCGATGCGGATAGCGCGGCCGTTGAGAGCCCCGATGTCGAGCACCGAGCGGGCTTCCGGGTTGAGGTACACGGCGCCTCGCCCATGCGTCGTCATCGAATAGAAATGCCCCGTCGCGAAGCGCAAGTTTTCCGCGTCGCCGGTCGAGGCGACATAGGCCACGTCGCCCGCGGAAACGCCCGCCTTCGCAAGCATTGCGTCGTAAGTCTCGGCCGCCAGCGCGAAGGGATCGCGGCTCCTTATCCGCGCGTACTCCTTGCCGAGCCAACGCGTCTTTTCACCATCGACCTCGAACAGCACCGTCTTGACGCAGCCCGAACCAATGTCCACGCCCGCTGTAATGATAGCACTCATGATCTCGTCCTTTCGGCTGGCTCAGTTCAGGACCGCGCGCACGGCAAAGGCCGCGCCGCCAAGCGCCCCGGTGTAGATGGAGTCCGGATTGATGTTGATCTGCACGTCGCCGTAGTTTTCCTTGATGAGCTTCCGCAGTTCGCGCACCGCAGCCTCATTCTTCGCGACGCCACCGGTGAAGGTGAACTGGTCCTTCACGCCACCGGCTCGCGACAGGATCGACATGGCGCGCAGGATGATCGCCCGGTGCAGCCCCGCGAGGATGTCCTCGCGCTTCTCGCCAAGCGCGAGGCGGTCGCGAAGCTCGGCGCCTGCGAACACGGTGCAGGTGGAGTTGATGCGCACCTGCTTCGTCGACTGCATGGCGAGCGGCCCGAGTTCCTGCAGCCCCATGTTCATCTCGTCCGCGATATAGCCGAGGTAGCGCCCGCAGCCCGCCGCACAGCGGTCGTTCATCTGGAAGTTCTCGACGATACCCGCAGGATCCACCTGGATGCCCTTCGTATCCTGTCCGCCGATGTCGAGCACGGTGCGGGTTCGCGGATACATAATGTGCGCGCCGAGCCCGTGGCAGAGGATTTCCGAGCGGATGTGCTCCTTCGGGAAAGGAAGGCGCACGCGGCCGTAACCCGTGCCGACGACGTAGGTTTCCTCAAGCGGGATGGAGAGGGCGGCCTTCACCGGCGCGGCGATCAGCGACTGATCGAGCGATCCCATTTCCAGCGCGCGGACGAACTTGCCTTCGATGTCGCCCGCGGGTGGGCGGTTCTCCACCTCAATGATCGACTTGTCGTAGATGTTGAGAATGAGGTCGAAGGCGAGTCCCGCCTCGCGGCAAACCGCCTCGCCGTTGTGCATGAAATCGCCGCCCGCGAGGTCGCGGAAAAAGTCGGACTTGCGGCGGAAGCCCGGCGCGAACTGCGTCGCGGAGTGCTCGCGAAGCCGCCGGAACGTCTCCGCCAGCGCTTCAATGACGGGCTTTTCGCGCCCGGCGAAGCGCGGACCCTTCACGTTGCCGATGCAGGTGCGCTCCAGATCTTCGAGCTGTTCGACGAACTGGATGTGACGGAAATTCCGCTCAAGACCGGCGAGGACTGCTTCTGCGGTGTCCGCCGTTCCGGGCACGGCTTCGAGAGCGCGGCGGAACAGTGTCAGCCGTGTATCGACGAGCGCCTCCTGCTTCGAGACCGCAGCGGCGGTGTCGTAATTGGAGCGCGAGTTGGTGATGCCGCGCCCAAGCACATTCTGGTTTTCGTCCATGACCACGGCTTTCGTGGTGGTGGAACCGAGGTCGATGCCGATGAAGCAACGCATGATGGTGTCCTTCCTTACGCTGCCTTGGCCGAGCCGAGACGCTTCTGTTCGATCATCTGGAAATAGCTTTCCAGACGGTTCTTCACGTTCGCCGCCGAGAAATAGCGGGGATCGACCAGATCAGTTTCGATGAACGCGCCGGGTTTGCCGGTACGCCGCTCGACCTCGTTCATCATCATGAGCTGACCGGCGGAGAAACTGTTGCAGCTCTTGATCGAGTTGATGAGCAGTCCATCCGCCTCGTATTCCTCGATATACTTCGCGAGGATGTCGACGCGCGTCGGGAGATTGCGGTTCGTGTAACAGCCGAGGCAGTAATCCGCGAGTGTTTCGAGTGGGTTATCCGCGTTGTGGCGAAAGCCCAGGTCGTACATCCCGCCGACCTTGGTGTAGCTCGATGCAACGACGACCGCGCCTTCGTCCGAAAACATCTTCCAGAACTCGCGGAAGTGGGTCCAGTTCGGCGGTCCTTCGACCACGAGCCGATAGCGCTGATCGTTGAAGTTCGATCCGTCGGGAGTGATCGGCCCCTGACGCGTATCGATGCGGGCCTGCACTTCCGTGCGCAACGCGTCGTAATAGGCGATGGCGTCGGGCGTGCCGCGAAAGGCGGTGAAGATCGGCCCGATATAGTAGACGCCGCCGAAATAGGCGTCGATGGGCGACGGCTTGTTCTTGCCGGATTCCAGCACCCAGACGAGGTTGTCTTCGGCCTTCGCCGAGTTACGCAGTGCTTCGCGCAGGCGGTCGATGTCGAACTTGATGCCCGACACCTGCTCAAGCCCCGGAATGATGACTTCCTTCAGTTGCTTGACGATGTAGTCGCGCATGTTCTTCGTTGAATGCCCGTCGCCCTCATACGGCACATGCAGCATCAGCGTGGGGCACTTGTATTCCTCGCGCAGAAGCTCAAACCACTTCATGAAGGTGTAGCAGCCCGTATAGGAGAGCAGCAGCACGTCCGGCTTCGGGAAGGGCTTGCCGTTCGGTGCGATGTTGCCCGCGCCCATCATGCCGATATCCGCCTTTACATAGGTGCAGACGTCTTCGGAATGGCCCGACTTCTCGGCATCCATGATGTAGTTGCCCGACAGCTTCCTCATGCCGTTCTGGATCGCGTTGATCTCGGGCAGATTGTTCACGATGTCGAAGCAGAGCAGCAGTTCATTAAGATTGCCCGGCACGAAGGTGGACGAGACCTTGCGGCCCGTCTCATGCTTCGAGGTAATGGCCTCATAGTTGCGCGCGATCATCTCCTTCTGGAGGAGCATCGACGGTTCCTTGACGATATCGCTCATGTGTCAGCTCCAAAGCTTGATGGAATCGGCGAACGTGCCGGCTTGCTCGCGAACCGGCTGCATCTGCCCGGAATTCTCGGCGTATTTGAACGAGATGTGCGGGATGCCCTCCTCGGTGAGCTTCTTGCAGATCATCGGGCGGTCGAGCAGGGCGGGGTCGCAGAAGCTCGGCGTCGCGTAGATCACGCCTTCCGCGCCCGCTTTGCGGATCTGATCGACGTGAAACTTGCCCTTCTCGCCTTCGCGCGGGACGTATTTGCACGACGTTTCGACCGAATGAGCGATGTAAGCGGTGGCGAGCGCTTCGAGTGGATCGATGTCGAGCGCTACGTCTTCGGTAAGGAACCGATTGACGAGGATATAGTCGTCCTCGACCACGTAGCAGCCTGCCATCTCGATGGACTTGATGAGGTTCAGCGGCGGCTGCTCGCAGAAGGAGCCGTAGATCGCCACGCGGACGTTGTCGCGCTTCGGCCGATCTTCCTTCTCGGCCGCCGCCATGTAGTCGAGCAGAAGCGCGTTATGCTCCGCTACGTCGATCATCAGCCCGGCCCGCATCAGCAGATAGACTTCCGACGTCGGCGCCTTCCAGGGCTGGCGCGCACGGAACGCGTAGAGCTGGCGCACGAGACGGCGGTTCTCGTTGTAGAGCGCAATGGAGCGCCTGAGATCGTCGTCGCTGATTTTCCGGCCCGTGAGCGTCTCCAGCCCGTCGCGCATCTCCTGCAATTCGGTCACGTAGTAGCTGCCGCCGATTTCAGGATCGAAGTTCTGCGGCGTATCGAAGAACTTGGTCCAGACGTTCGGGAACATGATCTTCCACATGCCCGACAGATTGCGGATCACGTCGCAGACGAACGGGAAGATCATGCCGTCCACGAAGTCGAGGCGCTTCGTCATGCCGAGTTCGACGGTCGAGCGCGGGATGCGGCAGATATAGCTCTGGTAGAAGGCATCGCCGTGGATGACTTCCAGCTTGTCGCCGCCGCCGAACAGGCCGAGCGGCAGGCAACCCGCCGCGTGGATCAGTTCGAGCGGCGCGTACAGCGGCAGGAAGCCGACCACTTTGCGACCGGGGACCGCGTCCTTCCAGGCGCGCGCGGCGGTAAAGTCCAGATCCTCGAAGATGGCTTCGCAGCGAGAAACAATTTCAGCTGTGGTCGTCATGATCAGCGGGCCTCCCATTGGGCCGGGCGTTTCTCGATGAACGCGGTCAGGCCTTCCACTGCGTCCTTCGTGGACATCAGTTTTTCCAGATAGAGATGTTCGAGGTTGCAGAGCTTCGTGCGGATGCGCTCGACCATGTCGAGGCGGGCCGCCTTCACGGCGATGCGCAGCGACGACGGGCTAAGCGCCGCAAGCGCGTGATCGAAATAGGAGAGCGCTGCCGCCTCCGGTTCAGGCGTGATCTCGGAAACAAGGCCGAGCCCGAATGCCTGCTCGCCGGAAATCGAGCGCCCCGACAGAAGAATGTCCTCCGCCGCCGAGCGCGCGATCTTTTCCGGCAGGATGCACGATGCCGGCGGCGCAAACACGCCGAGGATGATTTCGGGCTGACCGAATTTTGCATCCGGAGTGGCGAAGATCCGGCTGCCCGCGATGGCGACTTCCATGCCGCCGCCGAGGCACTGGCCGCGCACCGCCACCAGGACCGGCACCGGAGCCGCGACAAGCCGCATGACGAGCGCGTTGAAGGACTTCAGCATTGCGTCGCACTGGTCCGGCAGATGCTCCTGCACGCTCGCGCCAAAGCTGAAATGCGGCCCCTCGTGATCGATAAGAACGGCGAGGATAGCCGGATCGTTCATATGTGCGTCGAGCGCTGCCGTCAGCGCGGCGATCATCTGCGCATCGACGATGTTCGCCTTGGGACGCGCGAGCCGCAACCTGAGGAGCGCGCCCCCACGGTCGTGCCATACTTTCAGCGGTTCGATGGTCATTTCGCCCCCCGCGCGGCCGGAAGAAGCGCCTCGGTTAATTCCGGCGTCCACGGCGCACCGGCCGCAAGCGCCTGCCGCAGCGCGATGAAATCGATTTCGCGGTCATCCTTGGTGCCTTCGTTGAAGGCGCGGAACCCGGCGCGCGCCTCCGTCATCATGTTGAGCGCGAGCCAGGCGCGGCTGTTCTCCTTGTTCGCGTTCCAGGCATTGATCTTGGGCTTGCGCAGTTCCTCGATGGTCTTCGTGAAGCAATCCGGGAACGTCAGCAGGATCTTGCCGCAAAGCTCCTCGATCTTGGCGTCGAGCAACGAGAGATCGACCGTGCCCTTCTTCAGCACGTCCTTGCCGGCCGCCAGTTCAGCGCCCGTCTTTGGTTCGCCGTGGACGATGCGGCCGTATTCATCGACATAGCGATCCGTGATGACGAGCGGGTTCGCGACGAAGCGTCCATCGACCTTGAGCGCGGGCACGATGTCCGTGATCATGCCGAGCCGATAGGCCTTGTGCGCCGTCCACGGTTCGCAAAGCGAGCCGGATACCATCGCCATTTCCGCACCGACCATGACGGGTAGGAAATCCGTAGCGCCGCCAATCGGAGCCGATCCATGCTTCGGTCCGGCCTGACCGAAGCGCGCCAGATCCTGAGCGATGGTGAAGTCGCAGGCCATGCCGATTTCCTGGCCGCCGCCGATGCGCATGCCGTTGACGCGGCAGACGACAGGCTTGTCGCACCCGAGGATCGCGGACACCATGTCGTTGAAAAGGCGCATATATTGCCGGTATTCCTGCGGATTTCCGGCGTAATACTCGGCGTATTCCTTGGTGTTGCCGCCCGTGCAGAAGGCCTTGTCGCCCGCGCCGGTAAACACAGTCGCCACCACGTCGCGCGCGTTCGATGCCGCGCGGAAGGCAAGGATCACCGCCTTGACCATCTCCGTGGTGTAGGAATTGTACTGCGCGGGATTGTCGAGCGTGATCCACGCATTGTAGAGGCCGGGAACAATCTCGCCGTCCGGCGTGCGTGCGGGCCGCTTTTCATAGCGAACGCCGGGTACCACGATTTCCGCGAGATTGTGATCGTGCAGGGCTTCGGGAGCCGTAGCTCTCGCTATCGACGCTGTAGTCAGGGTCATTTCCTCAGTCTCTTCTTTTCGTTCGGTGTCATTGCTGCTCAGGGGACGAGAATGGCGCGCCGCGTAAGCTTGTGCTCATGCGCCATGGCGAAGATCTCGTTGATGCTGTCGAGCGGATGGCGCTCGATGAAGGCGGCTAGTTCGATCTTGCGGTCGAGGACGAGGTCCAGCGCCCCCGGATAAAGCTCGGTCGCGCAGCCCCAGTTGCCGAGCGCGCGCGCATGAAACGCCATCAGGTTCGAGAGGCGGACCTCGACCTTATCCATGGTGAAGCCGACGACGGCGAGCGTTGCGCCATGAACGAGGAGGCTCCATGCGGTCGACTGGCCAGCGGCCGTCCCCGAGCATTCAAAGATCACCCATTCCCGCGTTGAAAGGCCGTTTTCCTTTGCGAACCCGGCTATCTCTTTCTTGAGCGCCTTCGGGTCGACGCGGCGCGCATTGAATGTCTTGGCGACGCCATGGGCAGCGATCGCGGCCAGCTTTACGTCATCGACGTCGATGGCGACGACCGTGCCGCCGAAGGCCGAGGCAACCTGCGCGCAATGCCCGCCGACGCCGCCAACCCCGATCACGATGCAGAGGGTGCCGGGACCGACACCCGCCTGAATGACGGCCTGATAGGGCGTCGTGACCGCGTCCGCGACAACGGAAACATCGGAGAGTTTTAGCCCCGCCGCTTCGAGGCGGTTCTCATTGACAGCGCATAGCCCGAACGACGGCACGGTGATGTGGGAAGCGAAGCCGCCCTCGATATCGTTGCCGGGCATGACCTGTTTCGCGCAGATCGTGCCCTTGCCGCGCTTGCATGCATCGCAGGTGCCGCAGGGAATGACGGCGGGGATGATGACGGCGCGGCCGAGCCAATGTTCGGCACCCGTTCCAGCCGCGACGACGCGTCCGCTGATCTCATGGCCAAGCGTCAAAGGCAGGGGCTGGTTCGTGCGGACACCATCGTAATAATACCCGAGATCCGTATGACAGACGCCGCAGCCGGCGATCTCAACCGTGACCTCGCCCGCAGCAGGTGCGCCAAGTTCGAACGACTGCCGGATCAACGGTTCCCCGACACTCGTCATCACCCATCGGTAAGCTGCTATCGGCATTTGCCCCTCATCGCGTTTCGTTATTTACGCATTAGAGTACCTCAATACCGTTTTTGGTCAAGCAAATTTGAACCATTCCACAAAGAGGGGCGTTAGCGCCGCGCCGGCCCCGGTCAGCCCCCTTTCCCTCTTACCGCGACAAGCCTGTTGGCGACGACGACGCGCAACCTGCGCGAAGCTTGCGGCGCGCGGCCCGAAAGGCGCAGGCGCGGCGCGGTGGCCGCTATCAAGAACTTTCTATCTGCCAGGTGGTTGACAGGCGACCAAGCGCGGGCGACTTAAGACGTGCTGACCGATGCATGCGGGAGAGACCAGCCCAGGCTGGCGCCGAAGGAGCAACCGCCCCGGAAACTCTCAGGCAAAAAGGACCGCGCGCAGACAGCACTCTGGAAAGCAGTCGCCCCACAAGGCGGCTCACCGATGGGGTAAAGACCGGCCTTCCGCCTCGGCGGCCGAGCCGGTGAAATCTCTCAGGTTCCGTGACAGAGGGGGCGATGACCGCGCAAGCGGAGCCCTCGAATACACGGAGACGCCAGCCATGAGCGCTGCCCCCGCCACCCATCGTGAAACCACGCCGCCGCTGCGGCAGACGCCGCTTGCCGCGCTGCACCACGAGCTTGGCGCGAAGCTCGTGCCGTTCGCTGGATACGAGATGCCCGTTTCCTATGCAACCGGCATCGTGAAGGAGCACGCGCATGTGCGCGAGCGCGCGGGTTTCTTCGACGTTTCGCATATGGGGCAGGCGCGGATCGCGGGGCCGGACTTCGCAACCGTCGCGGCCGCGTTCGAGCGGCTCGTCCCCGGCGACATCGCGGGGCTGAAGCCGGGCCAGATCCGCTACACACAACTTCTCAACGACGAAGGCGGCATCATCGACGATCTGATGGCGACGCGCGAGGCGGACGGCACCGGCCTGTTCCTCGTGGTGAATGCGTCGCGCAAGGAGGTCGATTTTGCGCACATCGCCGCGCATTTGCCGCCGTCTGTGACGCTCGCGCCGCTGGCGGATCGCTCGCTCGTCGCGCTGCAAGGGCCGGAAGCAGCGCGCGTGCTCAAGCGACAAATGCCGGAAGCGGGGGGCCTTGCTTTCATGACGGCTGCTCCGCTCGATTGGCGCGGCACGGCTGTTTTCGTCTCGCGCTCCGGCTATACGGGCGAGGACGGCTTTGAAATCTCCGTGCCCGCCGATGCCGCCGAAGCCTTCGCGCGAAGCCTGCTCGCTCACCCCGAAGTCGCGCCCATCGGCCTCGGCGCGCGCGATACACTGCGCCTCGAAGCGGGCCTCCCGCTTTACGGGCAGGACATGGATGAGACGACTTCGCCCATTGAGGCCGCGCTTGAGTTCTCCATCGGCAAGCGGCGTCGGCGCGATGGCGGCTTCATCGGCGCGGAACGCGTTCAGCGTGAGTTGGCCGAAGGTCCGGCGCGCGTCCGTGTCGGGCTGCGCCTCGAAGGCCGCTCCGCCGCGCGCACGCACATGAAAATCGCCAGCGAAACGGGCGAAACCATGGGCGAGATCACGAGCGGCGCTTACACCCCGACCGCCGCCGCATCCATCGCTTTCGGCTATGTGCCGCCGCGCTCAAGCACCGCTGGCACGCGGGTTGCTGTTGAAATCCGGGGAGCGTTCCAGCCCGCGCTCGTCGTGGACCTGCCCTTCGTGCCACACCGTTACGTCCGCAAAGTATAAAACCAAAGGTCAGAAGCCATGGCGCTCATCAAGTACACGGAAGACCACGAATATATCAGCGTCGAGGACGGCGTCGGCACGATCGGCATTACGGACTACGCGCAAGGCAAGCTCGGCGACGTGACTTTCGTCGAACTGCCGAAAATCGGCGAGAAAGTGAAGCAGGGCCAGCCTATCGCGGTGGTGGAGTCGGTGAAGGCGGCGAGCGACATCTACTCGCCCGTCAGCGGCGAGGTGGTCGAGATAAATGAAATTCTGAACGACAAGCCGGAGCTCATCAATCAGGAGCCCGAGGCGGGCGCGTGGATCTACAAGCTCACGCTTTCCGACGTGGCCGAACTCGACAAGCTCATGGATCAGGACGCTTACCTCGCCTATGCGAGCGCGGAGGGCTGATGCGCTATCTTCCCCATACGGATGCGGACCGCCGCGCCATGCTGGACGCCATCGGCGTCGCCGACATCGACGCGCTGTTCGCTGCCGTGCCCGAAGGCGCGCTGCGCCGCGAGTTGCCGGACCTGCCGCGCGCGCAGAGCGAGATCGCCGTGGAACGCGCGCTGTCGCGGCTCGCCGCCCGCAACGTCCCCGCGTCGTCGGTGCCGTTTTTCGCGGGCGCGGGCGCGTACAAGCACCACATCCCGGCGACGGTGGACCACATCATCCAGCGCTCGGAATTCATGACCGCCTACACGCCGTACCAGCCGGAAATCGCGCAGGGCACGCTGCAATATCTGTTCGAGTTTCAGAGTCAGGTCGCCGCGCTGACCGGCATGGAAGTGGCGAACGCCTCCATGTATGACGGCTCGACGGCTGCGGGCGAGGCAGTGCTGATGGCGCATCGTGTGACGCGGCGCGGCAAGGCGGTCGTCGCGGGCGGCGTGCATCCGCATTACCGCGCTGTGATCGAGACGGTTTCGCGCCTCGGCGGCTTCGAGGTCGATGCGCGCGCGGTCGATCCCGAAGCGACCTTCGAGGCCGACGCCGACAAGGACACCTCCTGCATCGTCGTGCAGATGCCCGACGCCTTCGGCCGCGTGGCCGACCTGTCAGCGCTCGCGGAAAAGGCGCATGAGGCGGGCGCGCTGCTCGTCGTCGTGGTGACGGAAGCCGTGTCGTTCGGCGCGCTGAAATCGCCTGGCGCAATGGGCGCGGATATCGTCGTCGCGGAAGGCCAGAGCATCGGCAACGGCCTGAACTTCGGCGGCCCCTATCTCGGCCTCTTCGCGACGCGCAAGAAATTCGTACGCCAGATGCCGGGGCGGCTTTGCGGCGAAACGGTCGACCATGACGGGCGGCGCGGCTTCGTGCTGACGCTCTCGACGCGCGAACAGCATATCCGCCGCGAGAAGGCGACGAGCAATATCTGCACGAATTCCGGGCTTTGCGCGCTGGCGTTCACCGCGCATCTGACGCTGCTCGGCGAGGCGGGGCTGAAGACGCTCGCGCGCATAAACCACGCGAACGCGGTGGCACTGGCGAAGGCGCTCGAAAGCGTGCCCGGCGTGGACGTGGTCACGCCTGCATTCTTCAACGAGTTCACCATTCGCACGCCGAAGCTCGGTGCGGCGGTAATCGACGCGCTCGCGGATCGCGGCATCATCGGCGGCGTGCCCGCATCGCGCCTGTGGCCGGACGAGCCGACGCTTGCAAACGCCATCGTCGTCGCCTCGACGGAAACGACAACTCCTGACGACATCGCCGCCTTCCGGGCCGCGCTCGAAGAGGTGCTCCATGGTTGAGATGCCGAAAGTGATCCTTCCCGCCGCAGAGGCGGCCGCTCCCGCGCCGACCTTCACCGGCAATCGCGCGCTCCAGATCGAGGAGCCGCTGATCTTCGAGATCGGCTCGGCGGAGACAAGCGGCGTCGATTTCGAGGAACCGGCGGAGACGGAGACGCGGCTCGGCGGCCTTGAGCGCACCGAGGTCATCGGCCTGGCGGGCCTCTCCGAGCCGGAGACGATGCGTCATTACGTGCGCCTCAGTCAGAAAAACTACTCCATCGACACCGGCATTTTCCCGCTCGGCTCATGCACGATGAAGCACAATCCGCGCCTCAACGAGAAGATGGCGCGGTTGCCGGGCTTCGCGGACATTCACCCGCTTCAGCCGGAGAAGACGGTGCAAGGCGCGCTCGCGCTGATGACGGAGCTGTCACGCTGGCTGCTCGAATTGACCGGCATGCACGCCATCGCCCTGTCGCCGAAGGCGGGCGCGCACGGCGAATTCTGCGGCATGGCGGCGATCAAGGCGGCGCTCGAAGCGCGCGGCGAAGCGGATACGCGGCGCGTGGTGCTGGTGCCCGTTTCGGCGCATGGCACGAACCCGGCGACGGCGGCGCATCTCGGCTTCACGGTGCGCGCGGTCGAGGCGGGGCCTGACGGCACGGTGAGCGTTGACGCGGTGCGCGCGGCGCTCGGCCCGGATGTCGCCGCGATGATGCTGACCAACCCGAACACCTGCGGGCTGTTCGAGCCGCATATCCGCGAGATCGCCGACGCGCTGCACGAGGCGGGCGCGTATCTCTATTGCGACGGTGCGAATTTCAACGCAATCGCGGGCAAGGTTCGCCCGGGCGACCTCGGCGCTGATGCGATGCACATCAACCTGCACAAGACGTTCTCGACGCCACATGGCGGCGGAGGCCCGGGTGCCGGGCCGGTGGTGCTGTCGGAAGCGCTCGCGGCTTACGCGCCGGTGCCGTTCGTGCGCCGCGAGGGCGATGCGTTCCGGCTTGTGGAGCATGCCGCCGATGCGCCGGAAGGAGCCGCGCCGTTCGGCCGTCTCGCTGCCTTCCATGGCCAGATGGGCATGTTCGTGCGCGCGCTCGCCTATATGATGAGCCATGGCGCGGACGGCATTCGCCAGGCATCCGAAGACGCGGTGCTGAACGCGAATTACGTGCGCGCGCGGCTCGCCGACGTGCTGACGCAGCCTTTCCCTGAGGGCGCGATGCACGAGGTGCTGTTCGATGACCGCTTCCTGAAGGGCACCGGCGTCTCGACGCTCGACTTCGCGAAAGCGCTGATCGACGAGGGCTTCCACCCGATGACGGTATATTTCCCGCTCGTCGTTTCAGGCGCAATGCTGGTCGAGCCGACCGAGTCTGAATCGAAGCAGAGCCTCGACCAATTCATCGACGCGGTGCGCGCGCTGGCCCTCGCGGCGAAAGCGGGCGATGCTGCGCGGTTTACGGAAGCGCCACGTTTCGCCCCGCGCTCGCGACTCGACGAGACGCGCGCCGCGCGTGATCCGGTGTTGAGCTATCGCGAGAAGATGCCGGAGTGATCGGGGCACTTTTTGCTAAGCGGTCGCAGAACAGCCTCATGGCATGCGTTCGGATAGAAGCTGTGACGGGGGCGCGTTTGCAAGGCTCACTCGCGCATCAAGCGCCTTACCGGTGGCGCGCAAGCCGTCCCGCTGGAATTATAAGCTGTGCAGCCACAGCTCTGATCGCGCCGTCGATGGCAGACAATAGTTTCCGGCCGCGTTGCGCTCGCGGCCTCATCGGACGAAACTGGCGCGTCCATTCAGAGGCGGCTTCACTCGATCATGTTGTGAACCTTATCGGATCGGGCTGTTGATGCTTGTTCGGCGGTGTGCTGTTCAACGTAAGCGGACTTTTCTGCTATCCGCCCGGCGAGCAAGCCCTCGATCGCTTTGCACATGACATTCAGCAGATGTGTCGGCGCCAGCGACGAACGAAGAGCAGCTTGAGCGCGCGCTCCCTTCGCGGCGAGATCCGGGGAGGCGAGATCTTTCATCTCCTGGATCGCCGTGACACAGCCCGCCACATCGCCATGCGCGATACGCCAACCGATACCTTCGCCTTCGATCAGGTCGGACACGTGAGAGGGGCGCGGACCGAGGTACAGGATCGGCCGGCCGACCGCCATCGCGCCGTAGACTTTGCAGGGATGGACGATGCCCACCATATGTTCCCCCAGGCTGACGGCGTGAACGTCCGCCGCGCCGAGCGAATAGCGCAGGTCGCTCAAGGGCTGATAAGGAAGCGACAGACAGTTGCGAAGGCCATGCCTCTCGATGTGTTCGTTGACCTGCTTTTTCGCGGCACCGCCCCCAATGAATGCAAAGCGGATCGTGTCGTCGTCCTTGAAGGCGAGGGCCGCGGCAAGCAAAGTGTCGATCGGATTGGCGGGTGAGTGGTTGCCCGAATACATGACGACGAACCGCCCCTGAAGGCCGTGCTTGTCGCGGAACCAGTTAGCAGGATGCGGCAGCGGGGCATCCGGCTTTTCGTGCGACCAGGGCGGCAGAACGAGAACCTTTTGCGGCGCTCGACCATGCTGTTTCAGGCGCGCTTCCATGAAACGGTCGAGCGCGATGGTGAGATCCGCGTTTCGCAAAACGAACCGGTTTGCGGCTTCGAGAAGGCGATGGGCGAGAGAACCCGCGCGCAACTTCCGCATCGCGACGAGTTGGTCCGGGTTCAAATCCATTGCCCAGTAAACCAGTTGCGCCTGCTTCCCGAAGGAAAACAAGCTCTTGAGTTTCGCGACCAGAGTCGCTGTGACGCCGATCATGGGCGGACTCGTGGAGAAGAAGATCATCTCTGTCCGTAGCGTAAACAGGGCATGGAAGAATAGCGCCAGCTGCGCCCAGACCGATCCGACTATGCGAAGAAGCATGTTCGACTTGGTGAAGATGGGCAGGCTGTAGCGGATGATCTTGACCCCGTCGCGTATTTCGAAGCGTGGGAACGACTGGCGCGGATCGTCGTAGCCGCGCGACGAACAGTAAACGATCACCTCGTGCCCGCGCGCGGCCATGGCGGCGGCGAAGTCATGCATGTGCTGGCCGACAGCAGCCGGGTCCGGGACGTAGACCTGCGTCAGGATCATCAGCCTGCCGGGCACGCCGCCTCTGCCGACAGCGGCTGACACCTCCTCCTTTCTGTTCGAGGGAGAGGCGTCGCTTTCGAATGCAATCCGGCCGACCGAAACAAGATTCTCTGCCATCGTCTTTTTCTCTGTTCAGCGGTCGGCGCCGGACATTCGCTCGCCGAGGAAAACATCGCCCCGAGAGCACCGCGCAATCTCGCAACCGCTTGATAATGCTTTTTTTTTGCGATTACCTATCCGCGCTCAAAATCCGTGCGGATTGTCTAGTGCACTGACTCATTCAGAAGGTGCAGATTGAGGCGGTTGAGCTTGTCGAAGATTTCATCGGCGGTTTTGGTCCAGACGAAGGGTTTTGCGTTCCGGTTGTGATCGGCGATGTAGCGCTTGATGGCGTCTTCGAGGTCGGCGACGGATTTGAAGACGCCACGACGGATGCGCCGCCGGGTAATGGCGGAGAAGAAGTTTTCGACCGCGTTCAGCCAGGACGCCGAGGTCGGCGTGAAGTGAAAAACCCACCTCGGATGATCCGCCAGCCAGGCGTCCACCTTGGGATGCTTGTGGGTTCCGTAGTTGTCCAGAATGACGTGGATGATCTTGCCGGCTGGGACCTTGCGCTCCACGGCGTTGAGGAATTTGATGAACTCCTGATGGCGGTGGCGCTTCATGCAGCGGCCGAGCACGGTTCCATCCAGCACGTTGAGTGCGGCGAACAGCGTGGTGGTTCCGTTGCGCTTGTAATCGTGGGTCATGGTCGCGCATTTGCCGGGCTTCAACGGCAGGCCCGGTTGAGTGCGGTCGAGCGCCTGGATCTGGCTCTTCTCGTCGATGGACAGGACCACGGCATGGCAGGGCGGGCTCATGTAGAGGCCCACCACATCCTCGACCTTTTCGGCGAAGGCGGGATCGTTCGACTTCTTGAACGTGCGCAAGCGGTGCGGCTGAAGGCGGTGGGCTCCCCAGATGCGCTGCACCGTGCGCAAGCTGACGCCCGCCGCCTTGGCGACAGCGCGTCCGGTCCAATGCGTGGCGTTTCCGGGGGGCTCGGAACACGGCAGCGCCAGCACTTTCGCGACGCTCTTCGCTGACAAAGGCGGCTTGCCTGGCTTGCGGGTCTGGTCGCGCAACAGCCCGTCCACCCCTTTTTCGGCGTAGCGCCGCTGCCAACGCCATACGGCTGGCCGGCTGACGCCGCTTAAGCGGGCGACGTCGAAAACGGAACGGCGCTCAGCAGAATGAAGCACGATCTTTGCCCGCTGCGCGTGCTTCTGCGGGCTGTTGCGGTCCCCGATGACCGCCGCCAAACGTGAGCGGTCTTCGGACGAGAGAAGGATGCAGACGGTTTGAGCCATGCCTGAAGCATGCCTTGCTTCGTCTGCTTTGTGAATCCTATGTTTGCGTCAGTGCACTAGGTCAGATTGACGACGCTCTCGTTTCCGGCCTTGTGCATCTCGTCCCAGATCCAGCGATAGGTCTTCTCCATGCCATCGCGCAGCTTCACGCTTGGCTCCCAGTTCAGTTCCTTGCGGATCAGAGTATTGTCGCTGTTGCGCCCGCGCACGCCCTTCGGCGCATCAAGATTGTAGCGGCGGTCGAGCCGAACGCTGGCGATGCTTTCGACGATGTCGACGAGTTGGTTGATCGATACCAGCTCAGAGCTTCCGAGATTGATCGGATACTCGATACCGCTGTTCGTGATGTCGAATATGCCGTCGATGCAGTCGGTGATGTACATGAACGAGCGCGTCTGCTCGCCATCGCCCCAGATTTCGATAAACGGCTTACCCGTCATCTGGGCGTCGATGACCTTGCGACAGATTGCGGCCGGAGCTTTCTCCCGACCTCCGGCGTAAGTGCCATGCGGGCCATAGACGTTATGAAAGCGTGCCACGCGCGTAACGACGCCGAAATCTTCCCGGAAATGGCGGCACATGCGTTCGCTGAAGAGTTTTTCCCAGCCATAGCCGTCTTCAGCGTCGGCGGGATAGGCGTCCTCTTCCTTGAGCGCGGTCACGTCGGTGCGCGTTTGCTTTGCACCATTATAGACACAGGCGCTGGACGAGTAGAAGAAGCGGCCGGGCAACTTGCGATGCTTTGCGGCTTCGAGAAGATGCGTGTTGATGAGCACGCTCAACATGCAGAGCGCCTTGTTGTTCTCGATGAAGCCCATCCCGCCCATGTTCGCCGCGAGATTGTAAACCGTGTGAGCGCCATCAACCGCGTCGAAACAGGCATCGCGGCGATTGAGGTCGAGGACGCAATTATCGACCTCATCAGACCTTTGATACCAGTATGTTAGCGGCTTGATATCGACGGCGCGGATGTCGGAATAGCCGAGCGAGCGAAGCTTGGCGACGAGATGTCCGCCAATGAATCCGCCCGCACCTGCTACAAGAATCTTGGCGTCCTTAGGAGGCATGGCGTTTTCTCGTCCAGCATTTCCGATACACATGCTTTGACGCCAATTTTATCCATTTTCAATTAAATGATATGCCTCATACACAAAAAAGCTGCCCTGGGTTGTGGATTTCGAGCTTACCAGCGGCAGTGTCGCGCGATAAATCAGCCCCGGTACGACGGCGCAGGTTTCAGGTGTCGAAACGACGTGGTTTCAACGCAGGCTGATCTAGATCTAATGAAACTGGTAGAGCGCTCTACACGCAACAGCCGACGTCGGCCGACAAACACCGGCACGCGGCGCCCGAGCGCATGTCCAAAGGTCGAAAGACCTACCGGAGAGACATCCCGACCCTCGCATAGCCGGGCTCTCCGTCGCCCAGGAGCACGCCGATGCCGAACGAGTAGTTCGGCGTGCCCGGAAGCTGGTTGCCGCTCGTGCGAAGCCAGTCCTGCTTATCTGGTATTGCATTCTTTGTATTAGCCAGTACCAACGAAGAGTAACCGGCGACTTCGATCTTGTCTTCTAGCATTTTGTGCCGAACTCGGCGTTCACGCCATAAATTTTCACTTCACCGGCGTTCACCGTTACGCTCTGGGATGCAAGATTTGTATCAAGCGCGTTCGTCGAAACTTGGAAATTGTCGAAATGGCTGAAAAAGCCGGTCACGGACGTCGCGAAGAGCGAGCCCTGATAATGATGGCCGATCTCGAAGGATTTGCCCCTCTCCGGCGCTACGTCGAGCGCCTGAATGACGTCGCCAGCGGGAGCCAGCGTGTAATTCGGAGCTGAGCGGAAGGATCTCGCGTTTCTTTGTCCAGCTTGTAGCGCAAGCTGGGGGTGGGAAGAATTTCGCTCTCGTTAAGCTTGTGTTCGGTCCCACCTGGATTGTAGTTGTCCACCGTACGGTCGACCCAAACCTGCTTGGCACCATAGATGAACGTCAAGCGTTCCGTGGCCTTCCAGGTGTCGCCGAGGAACACCATGTTCGTCATGCTAAACACCTAATGATGTTGGACCGGCAGCGAGACACCCGTCGCCGGGCTTGCGAGGTGGGTTTTCGATTGACACGCTTCGCTGTCAGAGGAATTGACCGTTTCTGGATGCCGCCTCGCCTGGATGTACCGCCAAAACGATTTTCTGCGGATGAACCCGCGGAAAACGCATCCGACGCGAAGTTGAGGACGGCGTGGATCGCATCGGCAGCGCTCGAGGTTGAGCGCACAATTAAGTGGCGGCGCTAGCGATCACAAAGACTGTGTCTTTTGCCACACCGAATTCGCACGGCAGGGACCAGCGGTTTCCCAAAAAACTGGCATGCGTTCAGGCGCCTAAAGTTGCTTCAACGCGATGAGCGTTAAAGCAATGGAGCAAACATCGCGCGGCAAGCAATATGCGCCTACACCGCTAGCGCTTTTCCTCGTCGGCCTTCGCTTTGGTCAAGCGGTCGATCTGCGCCTGCATGGCCGCGAGTTGCGCCTTCAACTCCGCAAGCTCCGGCGTGGTTGAGGCCGCCTCCGTCGCGTCGGGCTTCTTCGCGGCCTGCGGCTTGTCCCCCTCGGCCGGGGCTTCGATCTTCGCGAAAGGCGCAAACATCGAAAAAGCGCGCTCGAAGATCACCATATTCTGGCGAGCCTGCTCCTGCATGGCTCCAAAAGCGACGTTGCCGAAAGTATCGGTGAACTGTTTGTGGTATTTTTCCTGTTCGCGGGTGAGCGCAGTCAGGCTGAATTCCAGATACTTTGGGACGATCTGCTCGATGGAGTGTCCATAAAAGCGAATCAACTGCCGCAGGAAGCCGATGGGCAGGAGGTTCGATCCAGTTTTGCCCTCCTCTTCCACGATGATCTGCGTGAGCACGGTGTGAGTCAGGTCTTCGCCGGTCTTCGCGTCGTAAACCAGGAAATCGCGCTCGGACCGGACCATCTCGCCGAGATCTTCGAGCGTGACGTAGCTACTCGTCTCGGTGTTATAGAGACGCCGGTTCGCATATTTCTTGATGATGACGGGCTTGGACTTGTCCAATTCGGACACTTTCTTGCCCACGGCGCTCAAGGGAACGGTTTTTGCACCGTCTCCATATCCGCTTCCCCGAGACAGCTTTTCCGCAGGTTCGGTCATTAATTTTTGCCCGTTGGATAATAGTGATAACATCATAGTGCAAGTTTCAGCTTTGCGCGATTTTTTTTCGCACCCGCGAGATTTCTCTTGCATTGCCGCCAGACAGCATTTCGCGTCGCGGCCCGTTGCGCAATTCCGCCTATTTGGTCATACCGGCGCAGGGTTAATGTTGTTAAGCTTCGCGCCAAAACATGAGGCTCGAAAGGAAGACAACAATGGCAAGGCACGACGACGACATCGTCATCGCAAGCGCAGCGCGCACTCCGGTCGGCTCATTCAATGGAAGCCTTGCGACGCTTCCCGCCCACGAACTCGGGCGCATCGTCATCACCGAGGCGCTGAAGCGCGCGAATGTCGATGCTGGCGAAGTCTCCGAGGTGATCCTCGGGCAGGTGCTGACGGCTGGCCAGGGTCAGAACCCGGCGCGCCAGGCGTCGATTGCGGCGTCCCTGCCGATCGAAACCACCGCCATGTCAGTCAACTTCGTCTGCGGCTCGGGCCTTCGCACGGTCGCGATGGCCGCGCAGGCAATCCGCAACGGCGACAGCGATATCGTGGTCGCGGGCGGTCAGGAAAACATGAGCCTTTCGCCCCACGTCGCCTATCTGCGCAACGGCCAGCGCATGGGCAACCTCGAAATGATCGACACCATGATCAAGGACGGGCTATGGGACGCCTTCAACGGCTATCACATGGGCATCACCGCCGAGAATGTAGCGCGGCAATGGCAGATCACGCGCGAGGATCAGGACGCGCTTGCGCTTGGTTCGCAGCACAAGGCCGCCGTAGCCAAGAAGGACGGCCGCTTCAATGACGAGATCGTCCCCGTAACGATCAAGACGCGCAAGGGTGAGGTCGTGTTCGCCGCAGATGAATTCATCCGCGAGAACGCCACCGTCGAAGACCTCGCGAAGCTTCGCCCCGCCTTCAATCCGAAGGAAGGCACCGTGACCGCGGGCAACGCGAGCGGCATCAACGACGGCGCGGCCGCGCTCGTTGTGATGAAGCGCTCCGACGCGGAGAAGCGCGGCCTTGAGCCGCTGGCGCGCATCGTGTCGTTCGCGACGGCGGGCGTCGACCCGTCGATCATGGGCACCGGCCCGATCCCCGCGTCGAAGCGCGCGCTGGAGAAGGCAGGCTGGTCGAAGGACGACCTCGACCTTATCGAAGCGAACGAGGCATTCGCCGCGCAGGCCGCCGCCGTGAACAAGGCCCTCGGCTGGGACATCGAGAAGGTGAACGTCAATGGCGGCGCAATCGCCATCGGTCACCCCATCGGCGCATCGGGCGCGCGCATTCTCACGACGCTTCTTTACGAACTGAAGCGCCGCGACGCGAAGAAGGGGCTCGCAACGCTGTGCATCGGCGGCGGCATGGGGATTGCCATGTGCGTGGAGCGCGACTAGCGCGGCACGCCGAAGCGAAAGGTGCGTGGAGCGCGACTAGCGCGCCCACGCCGACGCGGAAAGTGCGTGAAGCGCGACCAGCGACGCAAAGCCGACGCAAGGCGGATATGCAAATCTAAGGTCGCAGAAAAGCATCGACGATTTTCTTCGGCCTTTTTTCATGACGGACGCCATGGGCTGGCCGAGTGGGTAACTTTCGTCTCGGTTACAATCTGCCCGCGAAGAAGCTAGGCTGAAAGCAACACACTTTATTGTTACGGAGGGAATGTGAGCAAGGTAGCAATCGTTACGGGCGGCACGCGCGGTATCGGTCAGGCAATCTCCGTGGAATTGAAACACCACGGTTTTCGCGTCGCCGCGAACTACGCCGGCAACGACGAGGCGGCGCAAAAATTCAACGCGGAATTTGGCATCCCGGTCTTCAAGTGGGACGTCGGCGACTATGACGCCTGCGTGGCGGGCCTTGCCGAGGTCGAGAAGGAAGTTGGCCCCATCGACATTATCGTCAACAATGCTGGCATCACGCGCGACGCCATGCTGCATCGCATGACGCCTCAGCAGTGGCGCGAAGTGATGCGCGTGGACCTGGACAGCTTGTTCAACATGGTGCACCCGGTCATCAACGGCATGCGCGAGCGGAATTTCGGCCGGATCATCAGCATTTCGTCCATCAACGGCCAGAAGGGCCAGATGGGCCAGACGAACTACTCCGCCGCCAAGGCTGGCATGATCGGCTTCACCAAGGCTCTGGCACTGGAGAACGCGAAAAAGGGCATCACCGCGAACGTGGTCGCGCCCGGTTATATCGATACGGAGATGGTCCAGGCGGTGCCGGGAAATGTGCTCGATAGCATCATCGCGCAGATCCCGGTCGGGCGCCTCGGCAAGGCACAGGAGATCGCGAAGTGCGTCTCTTTCCTCGCCAGTAGAGACGCAGGATTCATCACCGGCTCGACGATCACCGCGAACGGCGGCCAGTACATCGCCTAAAGGCCGAATCCGATCAGGTTGCGACGCATTCTGATCGGAACGGCATCTACTGCGATTGAATTTCGGTACGCGCGAGCCAGAACCAAAAAGCGAAAAAAGTCGGCATCGCCCGGCTTTTTTTATAAATCAACGGCGAAATCGAACAAATCAAACCCTAGGCTAGGCATCCCGTCGCGACGAAAACTCGATGCTGTGACGTGGCCGACCGCCAGCTTAACGCACCACCTGCGTTTGTGACTGCGATTGTGTCTGGCCAATCGCGACGGGGGCGGGCAGCGGTACCGCCGCCTCCAACGCTTTCGCATAACCGAAGAACGCCTTGCCGAGTTCGTCATTCAGCAGAATGAGGCTCGATTGCACCCAGTCGTTGAATGCATGCAAGTTCTGCAAAAGGTTGTCGTCGAGGCTCGCGGTCTGAAGCCCATCGATCATCGCTTCGACGCGTTCGGCAGCGGGACCGGCATTCCGAAGCCCAAAATTGCGACGCAGCAATTCTATCATCGCCTGCATCTCGCTGAGGCAATAGGCGATAGATCGCGGTAGACGCGGATCGAAGATCAGGAAGCGAGCAACTTCGTGCGGGTCGATATGGCGGGGATGCACGCGCCGGTAAGCGTGATAGGCGGACGCGGCGCGCAAGAGGATCGACCAGAAGGTGTGGTCGTAATGCCCCTCGTCGGTCGCCAGGCCCGTCTGTTGCTGGGCGAAGCGCACGTCGAGAAGGCGGCTTGTCTGATCCGCGCGTTCGAGGAAGAGGCCGAGCCGGAAGAACGGCCACGTCTCGTCATGGTAAAGCGTATTCTCCGCCACGCCGATCTGCGCGTAACAGCCGCGCTTGATCGCGTCGCAGGTCCGCGACAGGCGCACCTCCGAAAGCTCGGTGTTGCTGAAGGCGAACACGCGATTGCAGAAGTCGTTGAGCTGATACCACATGTCGATGGACAGCATCGGCCGAAGCGCGCGCGCATTTTCCCGCGCCGACTTGATCGACGACTGGATCGATCCCGGATTCTCCGTATGCGCCATGTAGAAGCGGATCACGTTCTCCGCGTTCGCCTCCGGGAAGGCTTTCGCGAAGGCCTCTTCATCTGAATAGAGCGCGACGATCCACAACCAGCCGTTGTCGTCGTCGCGGCCGCGCTGGAAAGAGGTTTGCGTCTCGATGACACGGCCGAGGCTTTCCGTGCGCTCGAAATATCGCGCCATCCAGAAAACGCTCTCGGCGTGCCGGGAAAGGAGGCTGCTCACGCGTTGTCCTCCTTCAGAACCCATGTGTCCTTGGTGCCGCCGCCCTGGCTCGAATTCACGATGATGGACCCGCGTTTGAGCGCGACGCGCGTCAGCCCTCCCGGCAGAACCCAGGTTTCCTGGCCCGTGACGGCGAAGGGGCGCAGGTCGACATGGCGCGGTTCGACGCCCTGATCGGTGAGCGTTGGACACACGGAAAGCTCGATCATCGGCTGGCTGATATAGTTCGACGGGTCGGCCTTGAGCTGGTTGCGGCAGAGATCGATCTCGGCCTTCGTCGCCTTGGGGCCCACGCAGATGCCATAGCCGCCGGACTCGCCAACGGGCTTCACCACCAGCTTGTCGAGGTTGTCGAGCGTATAGCCGAGGCCGTCCTTCTCGCGACAAATGTTGGTCTGCACGTTCGGAAGGACGGGGTGTTCGTCGAGATAGTATTTGATGATGCGGGGCAGGTAGGCGTAAACGGCCTTGTCATCGGCGACGCCGGTGCCGACCGCATTCGCGAGCGTGACGTTGCCCTTGCGAACGGCGCGCATGAGGCCCTTCACGCCGAGCGCGCTGTCTGGGCGGAACGCCTCGGGGTCGAGGAACTCGTCGTTGATGCGGCGATAGATAACGTGCACCGGCTTCGGCCCGGACACGGTCTTCATGAACACCTTGTCGTCGTCCACGAACAGGTCGCGGCCCTCGACCAGCGGAATACCGATCTCGCGTGCGAGGAACACATGCTCGAAATAGGCCGAGTTGAAGACGCCGGGCGAAAGCAGCGCAATCTGCGGCTCGCTCACACCAGCCGGGGCGCATTCGATGAGCTTGTCGCCGAGCTGCGTGCCGTATTCCGAAACGCTTTCGATGGCGAAGCCGTGCATCAGGTCGGGGAAGGCGCGCTGCATCAGGTGCCGGTTCTCGACCACATAGGAAACGCCGGACGGCGTGCGGCCATTATCCTCAAGCACGAAGAACTCGCCGCGCGGGTCGCGGATGACGTCGATGCCGCCGATGTGGATGTAGGTGCCGCAGGGCGGATCGTAGCCGATCATCTCGGGCCGGTAGTTCGCATTGCCGAGCACAAGGTCTTCGGGAACGAGGCCATCCTTCAGGATCTTGCGGTCGTGATAGACGTCCCACAGGAAGAGGTTCAGCGCCTTGATGCGCTGCTTCACGCCCCTGTCGAGCGTCTTCCAATCCTCGGCGGTAATCACGCGCGGGATAACGTCGAACGGCAGGATGCGGTCGATGGCCGTGCGGTCGCTATAGACGGTGAATGTAATGCCGAGATTGAAAAGCTCGCGCTCCGCATCCGCCGCGCGCTCGCGAAGGTGAAGAAGCTCGAGTTGCTGAAGACGATGCCACAGCGCGGTGAGATGTCGATTGCGATTATCCGGCGAGCCCAGAAGTTCGCAATAAAAGTGCCCCGCATTGTAGTTGTCGAGCGGGGCTACGGTGGATGGATTTTTTAGCGCTGTGATCGTCGCCATGCAGGAAGGCCCCCGGGGGAACGTCAGCCGTCACCGCCGATGCGTGAGGAGGGAAGACTCGAGCCAATGTCAGTAACGAGACTATCACAGCACGCTACTCTGCCGGTATATAATTTTCCGATGAAAAGCTGAGCAGAATGCATAGTTTCTGCGCATTTCTCTTCTCGGATCGACAGTATAGTCTCAGCCTTGCACGAATGCTTCGAGGCCAGAAAGCCTAAGGCGCGGCTCTAGCTCGGGAATGCGGCGGGGCGGATAGGGCGCAACGGCCTTGGCAATCGCGGCAATGTGATCCGGCGTCGTACCGCAGCAGCCGCCGACGATATTCAAAAGCCCGTCCGCCGCCCAGGATGCCATAGCGCGCGCCATGTCTTCGGGCGTTTCGTCATACTCGCCCATCTCGTTCGGCAGCCCCGCATTTGCGTACACGCTCATATATGTGTCGGCCACCTTCGACAGGAGCGCGACGGGCGGGCGAAGCTGCTCCGCGCCGAACGCGCAATTCATGCCCACCGAGAACGGTTTCAGATGGCGCAACGAATACCAGAACGCCTCGGGCGTCTGGCCCGACAGGTTGCGGCCCGACAGGTCGGTGACGGTGCCGGACAGCATGAGCGGCAATTCGACGCCCGTCTCGTCGAACGCCTTCTTCACGGCGAAGCCCGCCGCCTTGGCGTTCAGCGTGTCGAAAATCGTCTCGATCAGGATGGCATCCACGCCGCCCTCGATGAGCGCGCGCGTCTGCTCGCCATAGGCGTCCACGAGCTCGTCGAAGCTGATGTTGCGAAAGCCGGGGTTGTTCACGTCCGGCGAGAGCGAAGCCGTGCGGTTGGTCGGGCCGATGGAGCCTGCCACGAAGCGCGGCTTCTCCGGCGTCTTCGCGGTGTACGCGTCCGCCGCCTCGCGCGCGAGTTTCGCCGCCGCAAGGTTGATCTCCGCCGAAAGCGCCTCCATGCCGTAATCGGCCATCGAGATGCGCTGCGCGTTGAACGAGTTCGTCTCGATGATATCCGCGCCCGCCTCGAAATAGGCCTCGTGCACACCCTTGATGATGGCGGGCTGCGTCAGAACCAGAAGGTCGTTGTTGCCCTTGAGGTCGCTCGGCCAATCCTTGAAGCGCTCGCCGCGATAGTCGGCCTCGGTCGGCTTGTGGCGCTGGATCATCGTGCCCATGCCGCCGTCGAGGATCAGGATGCGCTCTTTCGCTGCGGCTTTCAGGGCGGCGATGCGGTCGGTGCGATTCATGGGACGGCCTTATGCGTTGACGGCGGAAGCGGCGGGAGCATGCGGCTTGATGCCGAGCGTGTGGCAGATGGCGTTGACGAGCGGCGCGCGGTTCAGCGTGTAGAAGTGGAACTCCGTCACGCCGCCCTTGACGAGATCCCGCACCTGCTCGGCCGCGACAGCAGCCGCGACAAGCTGCGTGGTTTCGGGGTCATCCGCAAGCCCCTCGAAGCGGGCGCCAGTGGAAGCAGGCATGGTGGCCCCGCAACGCGCCGCGAAGCCCGCGATCTGCTTGAAATTGTGGATCGGGATCTGTCCGGGCACGATGGGAATGTTGATGCCGCGCGCGCGGACGCGGTCGAGATAGCGCCAGTAATGATCGTTGTCGAAGAAGAACTGCGTGATTGCGCGCGTGGCGCCCGCGTCCACCTTGGCCTGAAGCACGTCGAGATCGACATCGAACGACCCGGACTCCGGGTGCTTCTCCGGGTAGGCCGAAACCGACACCTCGAAATCGCCGATGGTCTTCAGCCCCGCAACGAGATCCGCGCTCGACTGGTAGCCGCCCGGATGGGCCGCATAGGCCGTGCCCGCCCCCGCCGGCGGATCGCCGCGCAACGCCACGATATGCCGCACGCCTACGTCCCAGTAGTCGCGCACGACAGCATCAACTTCGTCCTTCGTCGCCGCGACGCAGGTGAGATGCGCGGCGGGCTTCAGCGACGTCTCGGCGAGGATGCGCGATACGGTCGAATGCGTGCGCTCTCGCGTGGACCCCCCGGCACCGTACGTTACCGATACGAATTCGGGCGCGAGCGGCTCAAGCTTGCGGATCGCCTGCCAGAGAGACGCCTCCATCGCGTCGGTCTTCGGTGGGAAAAACTCGAAGCTCACCGAAATCGGCGCGTGCGCCCGTCTTTGCGTTCCTGCTTCCGTCACGAAGCCGCCCTCCACTTTTGCGCTGCTGCGCCTTTCTTTTTGCCAGACCATATTGCCACCGTCAGCGCATTCTCTCTGGCATCGTTGGCCTTGAGTTCGCGATAGGCGGTTTGACCAAGCCCGCATTCCGCGAGCCAGCCCTTTATTTCATCCGCGCCGAAGCCGAGCCGCACATGGGCGTGCTCCTCGCGCAGAAATTCGAGATTATGCGGCGCGAAGTCCACCACGACGAGGCGGCCGTCCGGCTCCAGCACGCGCACGGCTTCTGCGAGCGCCGTCTTCGGCCAGGCGAGGAAGTGCAACACCTGATGCACGACAACCGCGCCCGCGCTGCCTTCGGCGAAGGGCAGATTATAGATATCGCCTTGCCTCACGCTGCATTTCGTGGCGCCCGCGCTTTCGAGGCGCACGCGCGCGCATTTCAGCATTTCGCGGTTGGTGTCGATGCCGACAAGGCGCTCTGCGCGATCCGATGCGAGTTCGAGAATGCGGCCCGTGCCCGTCCCGAGATCGAGCAACAGTTCGTAGGGGCCGGGGCCGAGCGCGTCGAGGATCGCAGCTTCGACATCCGGCTCTGGCACATGCAGCGAGCGGATGCGATCCCATTGCACGGCGTTGGCGTCGAAATAGCCCTGCGCGAGTTCGGCGCGGCGCGCGCGGATCTGGTCGGCGCGTTCGGCATCGCGCGCGAATTGCGGATCGTCGGGCGCAACCATCGACAGCGCCGAGGCGAGGAATCCCTGCACATGCGCGTCGCCGCTGGCGCGCACGAATACGAAGCTACCTTCCTGATAACGCTCGATCAGCGCGGCATCGTCGAGGAGCTTGATATGGCGGCTCACGCGCGGCTGGCTCTGACCGAGAAGCTGCGTCAGGTCGGTGACGTTGAACTCGCCATGCTGGAGCAGCCGCAGGATGCGCAGACGCGTCGGCTCGCCCGCCGCGCGCAGCATCCCCACGATGTCATCGAAACTGCCCATATGCCGATTTGCCCGCGAGCCTGTTTTTCGCCGATCACGCGCTTATAAAGATATGTTTATATGTTTTCAAGGCGCATCGATACAAGGCGCGGCGTTATACGGCGGTGCGATCATCGCTGCGCGGGAGGCGTCGCCGTTTACGCAGACGCAAGCGCCGCCTGAAGGCGCGCGAGGTCCGCGTCATCTTTCGGCAGCGAGAAACGCAGCGCGTTGAGCTTCGGGAACGGGCGCGCGAGGATGCCCGCGCGGGCGAGACTGTCGAACAGCGAATGCGGCAAATCGGTGCCCGCCAGCCGGAACAGCGCGGTTCCGCCGGTGATGCGAAGGCCCGCCTGCGTGAGCGCGGCTTCGAGTTTGCCGCCCATGTCCGCGAGCCGCGCGCGTTGCTCGGCCGCGAAACCGGCATCCGCCAGCGCCGCCCGGCCGAACGCCGCAGCCTGCGCCGAAACCGCATTCGCCCCGAACGCCGCGCGAAACCGAGCCGCAATGGGATGCGAGGTGATCGCGAAGCCGAGCGGAATGCCGCCCGCGCCGTGGAGCGCGTTCGCGGAGCGCAGCACGATCGTTGAATCGAGCCGCGCGACTGACGCCAGGATCGAAGCGCTTTCGTCCGCGTCGGCGAGCGTTTCATCGATGACGAGCAACCCATCGCGGCGCTTCAGCGCAGGCAGCACGGCGGCGAGGTCAGCGTGCGGGGCAAGACGGCCGTCCGCGTGGCCCGGATTGTCCACGATGAGAATGTCCGCCTTGCCGACCGCGTCGAGCGAGGCAATTTCCGAGGTCGAATGCCCCGCCGCTTCCCATGCAGCGCGAAGGCCGGCATCGGCGGGCGCGAGAAACGCCACGCGCTTCGGCGAACGGTAAAGCCACGGCAGAAGGCGAAGCCCCGCATCCGCGCCCGGCAGCGGCACGACCTCCACCGATTGCGGCGCGCGGTACGCTTTGGCGGCGAGTGCGGCAAGCGCGGCGATGGCGTGCATGTCGATGCCCCGCGCGAAATCGTCGGCGGCGAGGTTGGGTGCGGGATATGGCCACGGCGCTGCGGCGCGCGACAGATCGAGCCACGGCGTCGGCGCATCGGGATAAAGCGCGCGGGCAGCGTCGAGACGGCCGTCTCCTTCAACGAAGCGGGGGTCGATCTTTTCGGCGGGGCGGAAAAGGAAAGCCATGATTGCTCACTCGGTTCACCGCTGCGCCGATCACGAGCGCATGCGTCCTTATAAAGTCTGCGTGCGCAGAAAAGGCAATCGCGGCCGCGCGCGTTAACGGCCCTCGCGCTTCAGGAGCGCGGCCTTGCGCTCCACGCCCCAGCGATACCCGGTCAGGGTGCCCCCCTTGCCGACGACGCGATGACACGGGATCGCAACGGCGATGGCGTTCGACGCGCAGGCCCGCGCCACGGCCCGGACGGCAGACGGACAGCCAGCCTTGGCGGCAAGTTCCCCGTACGTCATCGTTTCGCCCGGCGGAATTTCTCGCAACAGGCGCCAGATCTTTTCCTGAAAAACAGTGCCGCGAACATCGAGCGGCAGCGCGAAGGCGCGCGAAGGTTCCTCGACGAGCGTCACGACATCCGCCACCGCCTGCGAGAACGCTGCGTCCTCGGCGAGGCAGGCTCTTGCGAAACGCCGCCGGAAATCCGCAGCCAGCGCGTCCGCGCCGTCGCCCAGTTCGATGGCGCAGATGCCTTTTTGCGTCGCCGCGACGAGCACGAAGCCGAGCGAGCACGCCGCGACCGTGAAGCGGATGTGTTCGCCCGCGCCGCCTCTCGACAGCGCGCGCGGCCGCGCGCCGAGATCCGCGACGCCCTCGTAAAAGCGGCTGGGCGAGCCGTAGCCTGCCGCAGCAATGGCCGTCGTGACGCTTTCCCCCTGCCCCAGCGAATCGAGCGCGCGGCGCTTCTTGATCGCGGCGAAATAGCTGCCCGGCGTCATGCTGGTAGCGGCCTTGAACATGCGGTGGAAATGGTGGCGGCTCATGCCGCAGCTTCGCGCGATGGCGTCGAAGGCGGGGCGCCCTTCCGCGCTCTCGATCAGGGCGACCGCCTTCGCCACAAGCGCCGCCTCGCGTTCCGCCCGCGATGCGCCATCGGGATCGCAGCGCAGGCAGGCACGGAACCCGGCGCGCCGCGCTGCAGCCGCATCGGCGAAAAAGCGAACGTTCTCGCGGCGAGGCAGGCGCGACGGGCAACCGGGGCGGCAATAGATGCCGGTGGAGACGACGCCATAAACGAACGCGCGGTCCGCGTCAGCCTGGCGCTGCTCAAGCCTGGCCCAGCAGTCGCTCTCCCATAGGGCGCGGTCGAAAGCGGGCCGAGCGGCAAGCGTCATGATGGCGTCCTCGCGAAGTTATCGTGAGAGGATGCCTCGTCGGGCGCGCATTTGCATCCCGGTCGTTGCTTTCAGAGTGTGGATTTCCATTCCGCGATCGGTTGCGGCAGGAAGCTGTGCCCCTCGGAGGCGAGAAAGGCCCACATCACCTGCGCGGCGGGCATGACCGCCTTCTCCTTCAGCCGCACGACGTACCATTGCCGCATCATGGGCAGCCCCGCGACGTCGAGCATCACGAGCCGCCCATCGGCAATTTCGACCGCCACCGTGTGCGCCGAGATGAACGCAATACCGAGCCCCGCAATCACCGCCTGCTTGATCGTCTCGTTCGAGCCGATTTCCATGCCAACGATGGGATCGAAGCGCGCCTCTTCGAACAGGCGCTCCATCAGGATGCGCGTGCCGGAGCCGGGCTCGCGGATGAAGAAGGTCTCGTTGGTGAGATCGGTAATGGAGATTTTCTGGCCCGCGAGCGGGTGCGTCGCCGCAGCGACGATGATATGCGGGTGCGGACCGAGGCTGGCGCTTTGCAGGTCGAGATTTTCCGGCGGACGGCCCATGAGGGCGATGTCGAGTTCCAGATCGCGAAGTGCGCGAATCGTTTCCTGCCGGTTGCCGACGGCGAGCCGGACCTCGACGCCCGGATGACGCTGACGAAACGCCGCAAGCGCTTTCGGCGCGAAATATTTTGCGGTACTGACGACGCCAGCCGACACGTGACCGCCTGCCACACCTTTCAACTGCTCCACTTCCTGACGGCACTCGGCGAGAAGAAGTTCGATCCGCTGCGCGGTTCTCAGCATGATCTGCCCGGCGCTGGTCGCGGTAGTCTTGTCGCCGATGCGTTCGAGCAGCGGCAACCCGACCGCCTGTTCAAGTTGCTGGATTTGCACCGTGATTGCAGGGGGGGTAACGTGAAGGCTCCGCGCGGCACCGGCCATCGAGCCCATTTTCGTGACGGCGGACAAAACCCGGAAATGCTTCAGCGTTATGTTTTTCACTCAAACAAGATAGACCGTTAGAAAAAGTTAATCAAAGGGAAAATAAATTAAAATTTACTTTCTGCGATGTCCTGCACATAGTCGCAAAAATCGTGCTCAAAAAACAGTCGGTCACTCACCAGTGATGAGATAAGAATAATAACGTGTCAATGACCGACAGGGAGGAATTGCGGATGGGCGTTCATGCAAGTCTGCGTGAGCATTTGGCCGAATGGGCTGCAGAGGACGCGCAGAAGCGCGCTGTCGCCGAGACGGTTGAAAATCTTGCGAAAGCCGGTATCGAGATCGCGAAAATCATCGCGCTCGGGCCGCTGGCGGGCGATATGGCAAGCGCGCGCGGCGAAGGCGGCGGCGGCGATACGCAGAAGGAACTCGATTTCCTCTCCAACAAGATCGTCACCGATGCGCTGAAGGCGTCGCCGGTTGCCTGGCTCGGGTCCGAGGAAGACGAGAAGGCGGTCGCTCTCAACGCGGGCGCTCCGCTCGCGGTCAATACCGATCCGCTCGACGGCTCGTCGAACATCGACACCAACATGTCGATCGGTACGATCTTTTCGATCCTGCCCAACAAGGAGCAGGCGGCGCTGCTCCAGCCCGGTCGCAACCAGCTTTGCGCGGGCTACATCGTCTACGGTCCGCAAACAGCCATCGTGCTGACGGTCGGACAGGGAACGCATATTTTCTGGCTCGACCCGCGCACCGGCGAATTCGTGCTCGGCAAGGCGAACGTGCAGATCCCGGTCGAGACGAAGGAATACGCGATCAACTCGTCCAATTTCCGGCATTGGGACGACAAGATGAAGTCCTACATCGTCGACTGCAAGCTCGGCAAGGACGGCCCGCGCAAGAAGGATTTCAACATGCGCTGGCTCGGCTCGCTCGTGGCCGACGGCTTCCGCATCCTGACGCGCGGCGGCATCTATCTCTACCCGGCCGACATCCGCAAGGGCTACACCAACGGCCGCCTGCGTCTCCTCTACGAAGCGAACCCGATCGGCATGCTCATCGAACAGGCAGGCGGTGCCTGCACGCAGGGCAAGACGCGCATACTCGATCTCGAACCGATCTCGCTGCACCAGCACGTGCCGCTGGTCTTCGGCTCGAAGAAAGAGGTCGAGGAAGTCGCCTATTATTACAATCAGCCCCCGGCGACGGGCGAACACTCCCCCCTGTTTTCTCAGCGCGGCCTCTTCAGCTCGGTTCGGTAGGTCACGAATATGTCTTCCAAATTCCCCATCATTTCCGTCACCGGGTCGTCGGGCGCTGGCACATCCACGGTCAAGCACACGTTCGAGCAGATTTTCCGCCGCGAAGGCATCCAGCCGGCTTTCATCGAGGGCGACGCGTACCACCTCTACGACCGCGCCTCCATGAAGAAGGCGATGGCCGAGGAGGAAGCGCGCGGCAACCGTCATCTGAGCCATTTCGGCCCGGATGCGAACCTCCTGAAGGAGCTTGAGGAAACCTTTCGCTCTTACGGCGCCACGGGAACGGGCAAGACGCGCCATTACGTTCACGACGCCGTCGAGGCCGAGAAATTCGGAGTGCCCGCCGGCACCTTCACGGAGTGGCAGGATCTGCCCGAGGGCAGCGACATCCTCTTCTATGAGGGTCTTCACGGCGCGGTTATGCTCAAGGAACAGGGTATCAACATCGCGAAGCACGCTGATCTGAAGATCGGCGTCGTACCGGTCATCAATCTGGAGTGGATCCAGAAGATGCATCGGGATAACAAGATGCGCGGCTATACACCTGAAGATGTGACGAAGACGATCCTTCGCCGCATGCCCGATTATGTGCACTACATCACGCCGCAATTCTCCGAAACGGACATCAACTTTCAGCGCGTGCCTACGGTCGACACGTCGAACCCGTTCGTTGCCCGGTGGATTCCGACACCCGACGAATCGCTCGTTGTGATCCGCTTCAAGGATCCGCGCGGGATTGACTTCGCGTATCTCAAGACCATGATCCAGGACAGTTTCATGAGCCGGGCGAATTCCATCGTCATTCCAGGGGGGAAGCTCGACCTCGCGATGCAGCTTATCCTTACGCCGATGATCCACCGGCTCGTCGATCTCAAGCGGCGCTCGTCCTGAGCGCTCCGAACGCCGCGAACAGAAGAAAGACCAAAATGACAACTCCCGTTTCCAATCCGTCGCAACGCGACCTCGCAAACGCCATCCGCGCGCTGTCCATGGACGCGGTTGAAGCAGCCAATTCCGGCCATCCCGGCATGCCGATGGGTATGGCGGACGTCGCCGCCGTGCTGTTCACGAAGTTCCTGAAATTCGACGCGAGCGCGCCGAAATGGCCCGACCGCGACCGCTTCGTGCTGTCGGCCGGCCACGGCTCGATGCTGCTTTATTCGCTCCTTTATCTCACCGGCTCACCGGATGTGACCATCGAGGAAGTGAAGAAGTTCCGTCAGCTTCACTCGAAGACGCCGGGGCATCCCGAATATGGCCACACGCAGGGCGTCGAGACGACGACCGGGCCGCTCGGCCAAGGCATCAGCACCGCCGTCGGCATGGCCATCGCGGAGCGGCTGCTCGGGGCGCGGTTCGGCGACAAGGTTGTGGATCACCACACCTATGCCATCGTGGGCGACGGCTGTCTGATGGAAGGCATCAGCCATGAGGCCATCGACCTCGCGGGCCACCTGAAGCTCAACAAGCTGATCGTTCTCTGGGACGACAACTCGATCTCCATCGACGGCTCGACAAGCCTCTCCACCTCCACGGATCAGGTGAAGCGCTTCGAGGCGGCGGGCTGGAACGCCGTCCGCGTCGATGGCCACAACGCCGCCGAAGTCGAAGCCGCCATCGCCAAGGCGAAGACGAGCGACAAGCCGACGCTCATCGCGTGCAAGACCATCATCGGTTTCGGCGCGCCGAACAAGCAGGGCTCGGAGAAGACGCACGGCGCGCCGCTCGGCAAGGACGAAATCGCCGCCGCGCGCGAATTCCTCGGCTGGCCCTACGCGCCGTTCGAGGTGCCGGAGCCGATCCTTTCGACGTGGCGTGCGGCGGGCACGCGTGGCAAGGCCGAACATGCCGCCTGGCATGAGCGCCTGTCGCAGCTCACCGCGGACGAGCGCGCCCATTTCGAGCGGATGATCGAGGGCGAATTGCCCGCGAGCGTGAAGGAAGCGCTCGACGCTTTCATCGCGAAAAACGTGGCGGAGAAGCCGAAGCTCGCGACGCGCAAATCGTCGGAGATGGCGCTTCAGGTCATCAACGACGCCACCGACATGACCATCGGCGGCTCGGCCGACCTCACGCACTCGAATTACACCATCACCAGGGGCATGAAGTCGATCACGCCCGATGACTTCACGGGCCGCTACCTCCATTACGGCATCCGCGAGCACATAATGGGCGCGGCCATGAACGGCATCGCGCTGCATGGCGGCTTCGTGCCCTATGGCGGAACGTTCCTCGTGTTCTCCGACTACCTGCGCGGCTCGATCCGGCTTTCCGCGCTGATGGGCCTTCGCGTCCTCTACGTGCTGACGCATGACTCCATCGGCGTCGGCGAGGACGGACCGACGCATCAGCCGATCGAACACCTCGCGAGCCTTCGCGCGCTGCCGAACGTCAACGTGTTCCGCCCTGCGGACATCGTCGAGACGGCCGAAGCCTACGAGATCGCGCTTGCATCGAAGCATACGCCTTCGGTGCTGGCGCTGTCGCGGCAGAACCTCCCGACCGTTCGCACGGAAGCTTCGAGCGAAAACCTTACCGCAAAGGGCGCATATGTTCTCCGCGGCGACGCCAAAGCCCCGCGCGACGTGACGCTCATCGCCACGGGATCGGAAATCGAACTCGCGGTTTCCGCAGCCGAGCAGTTGAACGCCGAGGGCGTGAAAACCGTCGTCGTGTCGATGCCGTGCTTCGAACTGTTCGAGGCACAGCCGGAAGCCTACCGCGCGGAAGTGCTCGGCACCGCGCCGCGCATCGCCATCGAGGCGGCGGGCCGCTTCGGCTGGGATCGCTGGATCGGCGACAAGGGTGCGTTCGTCGGCATGAACGGATTCGGCGCGTCAGGCCCGGCGCCGCAGGTCTACAAGGAATTCGGCATCACGGTGGAAGCCGTTATCGCCGCCGCAAAAAAACTCGTCGCTTGAGGCGTGGCCGGGAAGTTCCCGACCACCACTAAACAAAGTGTAGATACAAGGAAGGTGACACCCATGAGTGACAAATCTGAAACGGTTAAGGGTGAGGACCGCTACAAGGCGGGCGTAATGTCCTACAAGAAGATGGGGTATTGGGAGCCCGACTATCAGCCGAAAGAGACCGATCTCATCGCGCTCTTCCGGGTTACGCCGCAAGATGGCGTGGACCCGATCGAGGCGTCCGCCGCTGTGGCTGGCGAAAGCTCGACCGCCACATGGACCGTGGTGTGGACCGACCGCCTCACCGCGTCGGAGAAGTACCGCGCGAAATGTTACCGCGTCGATCCGGTGCCGAACGCGCCCGGCTCCTACTTCGCCTACATCGCCTACGACCTCGACCTTTTCGAGGGCGGCTCCATCTCGAACCTCACGGCGTCGATTATCGGCAACGTGTTCGGCTTCAAGCCGTTGAAGGCGCTGCGCCTCGAAGACATGCGGTTGCCCGTCGCCTATGTGAAGACGTTCGACGGCCCGCCGGCCGGTATCATCGTGGAACGTGAGCGCCTCGACAAGTTCGGCCGCCCGCTGCTCGGCGCGACCGTGAAGCCGAAGCTCGGCCTTTCAGGCCGCAACTACGGCCGCGTGGTCTATGAGGCGCTCAAGGGCGGCCTCGACTTCACGAAGGACGACGAGAACATCAACTCGCAGCCCTTCATGCATTGGCGCGAACGCTTCCTGTACTGCATGGAAGCCGTGAACAAGGCGCAGGCGGAGACGGGCGAGATCAAGGGCTCGTACCTCAACATCACCGCCGGCACGATGGAAGAGATGTACAAGCGCGCCGAGTACGCGAAGGAACTTGGCTCCTGCATCGTGATGATCGACCTCGTGATCGGCTATGTCGCGATCCAGTCGATTTCGAAGTGGGCGCGCGACAACAACATGCTGCTTCACCTGCACCGCGCGGGCCACTCGACCTACACGCGCCAGAAGAGCCACGGCGTTTCCTTCCGCGTCATCTCCAAGTGGATGCGTCTCGCGGGCGTCGACCATATCCACGCGGGCACCGTCGTCGGCAAGCTCGAAGGCGATCCGCTGACCACCGCCGGTTACTACGACATCCTGCGCGAAGACTTCGTGCCGCAGAACCTTGAGCACGGCGTGTTCTTCGACCAGCCGTGGGCTTCGCTCGGCAAGGTGATGCCGGTGGCTTCCGGCGGTATCCACGCAGGCCAGATGCATCAGCTCATCCACTATCTGGGCGAGGACGTGGTGCTTCAGTTCGGCGGCGGCACCATCGGCCACCCCTACGGCATCCAGGCTGGCGCGACCGCGAACCGCGTAGCGCTCGAAGCGATGATCTTCGCGCGCAACGAAGGCCGCGACTATCTCGCCGAAGGCCCGCAGATCCTGAAGGACGCCGCGAAGACCTGCACGCCGCTGAGGCAGGCGCTCGATACATGGGGGGACGTGACGTTCGACTACACGTCCACGGACACGCCGGACTTCGTGCCGACGCCGACCGCTTCCTAAGCCAGCGAGTGCCAAGGCCGGGGTCGCCCCGGCCATCCTTCGAATTTCACTCAGGCCTCCGCACGCGGAGAGCAGAATACCGAGGAAACCTAATGCGCATCACCCAAGGACAGTTTTCCTTCCTGCCCGATCTGACGGACGAGCAGATCGCGAAACAGGTGCAGTACGCCATCGAAAAGGGCTGGGCCGTGAACATCGAGTTCACCGACGACCCGCATCCCCGCAACTCCTATTGGGAAATGTGGGGCCTGCCGATGTTCGACATCAAGGACGCCGCGGCGGTAGTCTCCGAGCTTCAGGCCTGCCGCAAGGTCTATAGCGGGCGTTACTACATCCGCATCTCGGCATTCGACGCGACGCATGGCTGGGAATCGCTCCGCATGTCGTTCATCGTGGATCGCCCCGCCGAAGAGCCCGGCTTCGACCTTGAGCGGCAGGAAGTCGACGGCCGCAATATCCGCTACACCACGCGCCCCTACGCGACGGTGAAGCCCTCGGGCCAGCGCTATTCGTAAGCATCGCGCGGAACATAGCGGACATGGAAACGTGGACATGGCTGGAAAACCGGCCATGTCTTTCCTTTGCGGATTGAAATACGGCCATCGTCACCATTCTTGAGGGATGGGCGGAATGGCACCAATCGCTAGTGCGGGCGTGTCGGCCCATGGAGGAAGACGTGAGCGTGACGGCGGAACAGAACGAAAATGCGGCGGCGAACGAGACGATCGACCTGCGCCGCGACTATGAAGAATCGGGCGTCGGCGAGGTGCTCGACCAGCTCGACCGCGAACTGATCGGGCTTAAGCCGGTCAAGACGCGCCTGCGCGAAATCGCGGCGCTGCTTCTGGTTGAGCGCGCGCGGAAGCGCCTCGGTCTCGTCAATGAAGCACCGACGCTGCATATGAGCTTCACCGGCAATCCCGGCACCGGCAAGACGACCGTGGCCATGCGCATGGCGAACATCCTGCACCGCCTCGGCTATGTGCGGCGCGGCCAGCTCGTCTCCGTGACGCGCGACGACCTCGTCGGCCAGTATATCGGCCACACCGCGCCGAAAACGAAGGAAGTGCTGAAGAAGGCGATGGGCGGCGTGCTGTTCATCGATGAAGCGTATTACCTTTATCGCCCGGAGAACGAGCGCGATTACGGCCAGGAATCCATCGAAATCCTGCTTCAGGTGATGGAAAACCAGCGCGAAGACCTCGTCGTGATCCTCGCAGGCTACTCCGACCGCATGGACAAGTTCTTCACGGCGAATCCCGGCTTCCGCAGCCGCATAGCCCATCACATCGACTTCCCGGACTATTCGGACGGCGAGTTGCTTGAAATCGCGGACAAGATGCTGGATCACCAGAATTATTATCTGTCGCCGGAAGCAAAGGTTGCGCTCGCCGACTATATCGAGAAGCGCCGCCAGCAGCCGCACTTTTCGAATGCGCGTTCGATTCGCAACGCGCTGGACCGCGCTCGGCTCCGTCAGGCGAACCGGCTGTTCGCGCACACGGGCGGGGCGTTGACCGCCAACCAGCTTTCGGAAATAACCGCCGAAGACATCCTTGCAAGCCGCGTCTTCAAGGTCGCGGCCGAAAGCCAGAACCAATAACGAAACAACAGGATACGCCCATGTCCTCGCTCCCGCTCATCGCGCCGTCCATCCTTTCCGCAGACTTCGCCCGCTTCGGCGAAGAAGTACGCGCCATCGACGAAGCGGGCGCCGACTGGGTTCATGTGGACGTGATGGACGGCCATTTTGTGCCGAACATCACATTTGGCCCGCGCTTGGTGGAATGTATTCGCCCGTGGACGAAGAAGCTGCTCGACGTGCATCTGATGATCGCGCCAGCCGATCCGTATCTCGAAGCGTTCGCGAAAGCCGGCTCCGACATCATCACTGTGCATGCGGAGGCGGGGCCGCATCTCGACCGCTCGCTTCAGGTGATCCGCTCCCTCGGCAAGAAGGCGGGCGTCTCGCTCAATCCGTCCACGCCGGAAAGCGTCATCGAATATGTGCTCGACAAGATCGACCTCGTGCTCGTGATGAGCGTCAACCCCGGCTTCGGCGGACAGGCGTTCCTGCCGTCGCAGGTGGAGAAGGTCCGGCGCATCGCGGCGATGATCCAGGGCCGACCCATCGCGCTTGAAGTGGACGGCGGCGTGACGCCCGAAACCGCGCCGCTGCTGGTTCAGGCAGGCGCGACCGCGCTCGTGGCTGGCTCGGCGGTGTTCAAAGGGGGCGAATATGCGAAGAACATCGCGGCGATCCGCGACGCGTGCCTGCTGACGGCTTGACCGGCGAAGAGGCGTCGTGTCCCGCGCGTGCCGGGCCCTTCGAAAGCGATGCCTCGGAAACTGGAAAACATTGTGTAGCGCTGGCGTGGCTTCAATCAATGGTCACGGATGCCTGCCGCTAGGGTGACCAACACGCCTGCGGCGACGAAATCCAGCGGTAAGTGGCCGGAGTGCTTCTCGGAGCGTGACCCGATCAGACGCGTCGAATCGATCGGTAAAAGCGCATATCAGGTGCCTGTCGCGTCTGATGTTCGATCTGCGATCTAGTGGGGCGCGCGATAACGCCCTAAACCCCGAAAGAAAAAGCCCAGTTGAAACCGCCCGGCGCCGTCACGTTTGCCGTGAATGGCTTCGCGGGCACGAGCGCGGCATTAGTTTGCGGTGCAGGCGCATTTTTCGGAGTTGCGGGCTGCCAGACCTTCGTCCAGACGTTGAAGCTCTCCGCCACGGCTCCCCAAGGATTGAAGGCGTTTTGGGCGAGCGCGGGATTCAGCCAAGGATTGAACGCCGCCCATGGGGCCAAAGCTGTGCCCGGCGCGAAGGAACTCAGCGGTGCGAAGCTTGTCAGCGGCGCTAGCAACTGCGGCTGCGACCATTGCGGGATGGCGGACGGAGGCGGCTTAAGTCCGAATGCGGCATAAGCCTGTGTGACGGCGGCAGAGGTTTCGCGCGCGGCACGTTCAAATGCAAGCGCGGCGGCTATCTGCGTGAACAGAAGATGCGAGCGATTGCCCAGCGTTTCGTAATGCCGCGCCCAGAACGAAATCGCCTCACGCAGGAAGTCGACGTAAAAATCGCCGAAGTCGCGCGGGCGGGCGGGCTCGGGTTTTGGCAGCGGAGCAGTTGCCCATGGCGCCGCGAAGTAATTGATCGACGCACCAGATGAAGCCGGGCGAGACTGCGTCTGCCCTGCCGGCGCGAATGCAAGAAACGGAAACATGACGGTCGCCCTCTGCGTCGAATATATCTTATCCGTGACATTAACGCAATTCATGTTGCGGTGCAACAATCATCGGCGGGGTTTTGGTGCGTCGCACAAAAACCCCGGGCGCCGATTGTATCCCTTCCTATCAGATATCCAGATTCGACACCGACAACGCGTTCTGCTGGATGAAGTCGCGGCGCGGTTCCACCACATCGCCCATGAGCTTGGCGAAAATCTCGTCCGCGTCCGCCAGCTCGCCGAGCTTCACCTGAAGGAGCGTGCGCACATTCGGATCGAGCGTCGTCTCGCGGAGCTGCTCCGGGTTCATCTCCCCGAGGCCTTTGTAGCGCTGCATGGTCACGCCCGCGCGCCCTGCGGCAAACACGGCGTTCAATAGATCGCGCGGCCCATGCAACGGCGTTTCCGTGCCCTTGCGCTCCAGCACCGTCTTGCCTGAGAAAAGCTCCGCCAATTCCGGGTGGTAGGTGTGCAGCTTGCGGGCGTCGGCCGAATGCGACAACGCGCTATCGATGGCGTGCGCCTCGCGGACGCTTCTCACCTCGCGCTCGAACACGAAGCCGCGATCGACACCGCGACTCCACGACCAGCCTTGCTCAGCCTCCTCGGACAACGCCTTCATCCGCTCGACCACCTTGTCGGCGAGCCGCCCGGCCTCCTCCTCGTCGTCATCGAGAAGCTTCGGATTGAGGAGGCCCGCGATGGCGGCCTGCTCCACTACGGCGCGCGAATAGCGCATATGCATCCCGTCGAGCACATGGCTGAAGGATCGTGCACGCTCCACGGCCTGACGCAGGTCGCGGCCCGAGCGGCGCTCGCCATTGTCGTTCACAAACACCGAGCCTTCCAGTCCGCCGTCGATCAGGAAGTCCTCGAAGGCGCGCTGATCCTTGAGATAATTCTCGGAGCTGCCGCGCTTCACCTTATACAGCGGCGGCTGAGCGATGTAGATATGCCCTGACTCGATGAGTTGCGGCATTTGCCGATAGAAGAACGTAAGCAACAGCGTGCGGATATGGGCGCCGTCGACGTCGGCGTCGGTCATGATAATGATGCGGTGATAGCGCAACTTCGCGATGTCGAAGTCGTCGCGGCCGATGCCGGTGCCAAGCGCCGTGATGAGCGTGCCGATTTCCTGGCTCGACAGCATCTTGTCGAAGCGCGCGCGCTCCACGTTGAGGATCTTGCCGCGGAGAGGCAGCACGGCCTGATTGGAACGGTCTCGACCCTGCTTGGCCGAGCCACCTGCGCTGTCGCCCTCGACGAGAAACACTTCCGATTTCGCGGGATCTCGCTCCTGGCAGTCTGCGAGCTTGCCGGGCAGGTTCGCCACGTCGAGAACGCCCTTGCGGCGCGTGAGCTCGCGCGCCTTCCGGGCCGCCTCGCGCGCCGCCGCCGCTTCCGCCACCTTGAGCAGGATCAGCTTGCCTTCAACCGGATGCTCCTCGAACCATGTGCCGAGGATGTCCGTCATGATGCTTTCAACGGCGGGGCGCACCTCGGACGAAACGAGCTTGTCTTTCGTCTGGCTGGAGAACTTCGGGTCCGCCACCTTCACCGACAGCACGCAGGTCAGGCCTTCGCGTGCGTCGTCGCCGGTGAGCTGAACTTTTTCCCTCTTCGCCACGCCGGTTGCTGCGGCGTAGGTGTTGATGGTTCGCGTGAGCGCCGCGCGGAAGCCGGCCAAATGTGTACCGCCATCGCGCTGCGGGATGTTGTTCGTGAAGCAGAGCACGTTCTCGTGGTAGCCGTCGTTCCACCAAAGCGCGGCCTCCACGGCGACACCCTCGCGGTCCGCCCTGACGAAAACCGGCACCGGAAAAAGGGGCGTTCTCGCGCGGTCGAGATATTCCACGAAGGCTTTGAGGCCGCCCTCATACTTGAATTCACTCTTGACCGGCTCGACGCCGCGCAGATCGTTCAGCCTGATGTAGACGCCGGAATTCAGGAATGCGAGTTCGCGCAGGCGGAATTCAAGCGTCGCGTAGTCGAAGTCCACCATCGTGAACGTCGCCGGACTTGGCGTGAAGGTCACGCGAGTGCCGCGAAGATCCGGCGCCGGGCCGACGATCTTCAGCGGTTCGACCGGAACGCCGTCCGCGAACGCCATGAAATGCTCATGGCCGCTCCGCCAGATCGTGAGTTCAAGCCGCGTCGACAGTGCATTCACCACCGACACGCCCACGCCATGCAGACCGCCCGACACCTTGTAGGAATTCTGGTCGAACTTGCCGCCCGCATGGAGCTGCGTCATGATGACTTCGGCGGCGGAAACGCCTTCCTGCGAATGGATTTCCGTCGGAATGCCGCGTCCGTTGTCTTCCACTGTGACCGAGCCATCGGCGTTCAGCGTGACCGACACATAATCCGCATAACCGCCTAGCGCCTCGTCGATGGCGTTGTCCACCACCTCGTAGACCATGTGGTGGAGGCCCGAGCCGTCGTCCGTGTCGCCGATATACATGCCGGGGCGCTTGCGCACCGCATCGAGGCCCTTGAGAACCTTGATGCTCTCCGCGCCATAGGCTTCCACCTCAGCGTCCCTGCGTCTTGCTGCTTCCATCAATGCACCTGGTTGGGCCGCCCGGTGGGCGGCGAAGACATTCTCTTATTTAGTGTTTCGCAGCGCGTTCTGCATCATTCGCGGGCATTATAGTGCCGTTTGAAACAACGAAAAGCTGCGTTTCTGTGGCATTTCGCAAGGGAGTGAACGTGGCGAGATCCGTCCCCGTCATCCACACCTGTGCGTTGAGCGCGACAATAGACGAAAACAGCGCCTCGCGGCGGCCGATGTCGAGATGCGCGGCGATTTCATCGAGCAAAATCAGAGGCGCAATCCCGTCTGCCGCGCGCTTGATGAGCCGCGCCTGCGCCAGCACGAGCCCGACGAGCAGCGCCTTCTGCTCGCCCGTCGAGCACATTCTGGCGGGCATCGCCTTCGGCCCGTGGGCCACGTCGAGGTCAGAGCGATGCGGACCGGACAGCGTGCGCCCTGCCGCGCGGTCCCGGTCGCGGCCTTGTGCGAGAGCGCGGGCGTATCCGTCGCGCAGTTCGTCGCGCATGGTGTCTTCCGAAAGCGCGGCCGCCTGTTCCTCCAGCGTGCCGTTGAGGGTAAGCGCCGCCCACGGGAAAAGCGAGTCCGGATCGCGGTTGCGCTCCGCTTCGATCTCGCCGGAAAGCGCCGCAATGGCACGCGCCCGCGCGACCGCCATAGCTACGGCGGCCGCTGCCATCTGCGCTTCGATGGCGGTCAGCATCGGCGGCGAATCGAACTCTTCGAGCGCCTTGTTGCGCTGCCGCATCGCGCGCTCGAAAGCGGAGGCGGCCGCGCCATAGCCGGGGTCGAGGCTCAACACGAGCCGGTCGAGGAAGCGGCGGCGCTCGGCTGCCGGGCCTGTGAACAGGCCGTCCATCGAGGGCGTGAGCCACAGCATGCGGATGCGCACCAGCGCGCCGGAGCCCTTCGCAAGCGCGTGGTCGATCTTGACGGTGCGCGCCGCACGTGGCGTGAGCATCCCATCTGGCGGGAGTTGGATGCCGGTGCCGATATGCATGTCCTCACCCGCCACGCCAAGCTCGGCAGCGACGGCCCAGCCGCCCGAGCCTCCGCTTCGCGCAAGCTCGGGGAATGGCAACGAGCGAAGCCCGCGCCCGGCCGTCAGCAGCGACACAGCTTCGAGGCAGTTCGTCTTGCCCGCGCCATTCGCCCCGGCGAGCACAACGGGGCCGAGTCCGGTTACGAGCGTCACCGCCCTGTAATTGCGGAAGTCGGTGAGCGTCAGCTTGGCGATGGCGATTCGGTCGGTTGCGGGCATCGGAGTCCGTGCGGTGGCGCCAGTGCGCTTGGCGCGGGCAGTCGGCTTGAATTCGATCAGTGACCCGCAAAATCGGACGCCGGCTTTGCGGGTCATGCTCTGATAGGAACTTGGAGCGTTCGATTAATGCTCTCGTCGATTGTCCCTTTCAGCGCGCGCCCGACCAAACTTGCTAGTGAACATGCTTGCAATCCTGCTGAAAACGGAATGCACATGCTGGAATAAACGACTAGATAGCCAGTCTTGAATCGAGTGACGAAGAGAGGCTGATCGACAACGAAAACTTACAGCGTCGTGTTGGGCGACGCTGTACCAAGTTTTCGCGCGAAGTGGGGACGCGTCAAAGCAAAAACCCGAAGCCTATCCTCTGGCCATCCCGCGCCGACGAGCGTGACATGCGATAACGACGCCTAAGCCACGCGACATCAATCGCTGAAGAGTTTTATCCATGTACTGGTGCGACGATCGGCTTCCTTTCGCTCAAACGCGCATCGGCATGAGCACATACAGAGCAGACGCGTCCGTCTCGTCCGAAATCAGCGTTGGCGAGGAGCCATCCGCAAGCTTGAACAGCGCTTTCGTCCCGTCGATCTGGCCGGTGATATCGAGCAAATAGCGGGCGTTGAAGCCGATTTCGAGCGGTTCGTCTTGATACTCGGCCGAAATCTCCTCGGTCGCCGAGCCTGATTCGGGATTGTTCGCCGAGACGACGAGGCGTCCCTCGGCCGCATTGAGCTTCACCGCCCTGCCCTTCTCGGAGGAGAGGGTCGACACGCGGTCGACCGCCTTCACGAGATCTGCGTTTTCGAGCAACAGGAGCTTCTTGTTCGTTGTTGGTATGACGCGGGCATAATCGGGGAATGAGCCATCGATGAGCTTCGATGTGAGCACAACGTCACCCACAGCGAAGCGAATTTTCGCTGGCGACAGCGTCACCTCGACCGGCGCGGCGCCCGACTCGAGCAACTTGATCACTTCGCCGACCGCCTTGCGGGGAACGATCACGCCGGGCATTCCGCCCGCGCCGGCAGGGCATGCCGTTTCCACCTGCGCAAGACGATGACCGTCTGTCGCCACCGCGCGGAGCTTCCCGCCCTCCGGGCCATCGACCGCGTGGAGATAGATGCCATTCAGGTAATAGCGCGTCTCTTCGGTAGAGATGGCGAAGCGCGCCTTCTCGAACAGACGCTTGAGCTCGCCGCTGTCGACGGTGAAGCGTGTCGGCAGTTCGGTCTGCCCCATGTCGGGGAAGTCATCGGCGGGCAGGATCGCCAGTTCGAAGCTCGCGCGCCCGGTGGCCACCTTGAGGCGCCCCTCCTCGCCCTTGCGCTCGATACGGATTTCCGCGCCGTCAGGGAGTTTCCGAACAATATCGTGCAGCGTATGCGCAGGCACCGTCACCGCGCCCGTCACCTCGACCTTAGCAGGCACCGCTTCGACTGCCTCCATGTCGAGGTCGGTCGCCTTGAACGTGAGCCCTCCATCGCGATCCGCACCGATCAGGATGTTGCTCAGGATCGGTATGGTGTTCCGCCGCTCGACGATTCCCGTGATATGCCCCAGCGCGCGGAGCATTGCGTTCCGATCGACAACAAAGCGCATTAAAAACTACCCCCGCTGAAGCGGTGTTCTCCTTGTTAGGCAAGCATTTGAAGGCTGCGGCAACGAAGAGTCAAGCGCAGCCCGAGCGGCTCGTCAGACGTTGCCGTCCTTCAGCATGCGAGAAAGCGAATCGAGTTCGTCCTTCAGGACGCCATCCGCTTGTTTCAGCGACTCGATCTTGCGAATCGCGTGCAGCACGGTCGTGTGGTCGCGGCCACCGAAACGACGGCCGATTTCCGGCAGCGAGCGAGAGGTAAGCGTCTTCGCGAGATACATGCCGATCTGGCGCGGCCGCACGATGGACTGGTTGCGGCGGCTGGACAGCAGATCCCCGCGCTGAACGCCGTAATGCTTCGCGACGATGCGGAGAATGTCGTCGATCTTGACGCGTTTCGGCTCCTTCGAGCGGATCAGATCGCCGATGGTATTTTCGGCTGCATCCACCGTCACTTTTTCACCGGTGAGCTGCCAAGTCGCGTGCAAGCGCGTGATCGCGCCTTCGAGTTCGCGGCCATTTTCGGTGAGCTGCGTTGCAAGATATTCGAGCACATCGCCGGGCACTTCAAACCCGCGCGAGAGCGAAATCTTCTCCGCCGCGCGGCGCTGCAAGATCTTAAGCCGCAGGTCGAAGTCGAGCGCCGACATCTCCGCGACGAGGCCGCCGGACAGGCGCGAGCGCATCCGCGCGTCAAAGCTTTCCAGCAGCAAGGGTGCACAGTCCGCCGCGACAACCACCTGCTTGCCGCCGTCGATGAGCGAATTCAGCGTGTGGCAGAATTCCTGCTGGAAGGTGCGCCCTTGCAGGAATTCCATATCGTCGATGATGAGGAGGTCGATGGTACGCAGCTTTTCCTTGAACGCGGGCGCATCGCGCGTCTGAAGCGCTTCGGCGAAGCTGTACATGAAGCGCTCGGCGGTGAGGTAGAGCACCTTGGCATTCGGATTGCGCGCTTTCATTTCCCACGCGATGGCATGGAGAAGGTGCGTTTTGCCCATGCCGACGCGCGCATGAATGTACAGCGGATTGTACTTCAGGGGCTGTTCGGGAGTGCTTTCGGCGACCTGAAACGCCGCGGCGTGCGCGAGGCGGTTCGGCGAGCCGACGACGAAGGACTGGAAGGTGTAACGCGGGTCGAGCGGCGACCCCTCGAAACCTTCGAGCCCTGTGCGGCCGTCGCGGACAGGCGTGCTGATGACGCGAAGCGGAACGGTGGAGGAAGGGGTGGTCTGCGCCTTGGGCGTGGTCGACTCCGCAATGGACGCAGTCGGCGACGCCTTCTTCTCGACCGGCGCGAGATGGGGCTGGCGAACGCGGAATTCGAGGCGATTCACACCGTTCAGTTCGGTCCCGCAGCAGGCGAGCAGCTTGTCGGAATAATGAGATTGCAGCCAGTTGCGCAAAAACTTAGTCGGAACAGAAACCTGCACCACGCGTCCATCGCAGGAGTCCAACTCGACGCGGCCGAACCAGCTCGTAAAGACGTCTTCGCCGAGTTCGGCGCGCAGGCGGCTTTGTATACGCCGCCATTTGTGTTCGATCGACGTCTGTTCGATCGAAGAGGTTGTCGAGAGATTCAGGGCTTCCATTTCAACATCCTCGCGGCCCGCTCGGGGCCTCAGCGTTTCATCGGATATGTTTGTTCGGCCTTGGAAAATACGCGCTACGCCGCGAAGGCAAGCGCCCGGCCGTCGTCAATATCGAGCAAAGCGTCCTGACGGCCGGAAGTGACCGGTGTCAGAAAACGATGCGGCCTCGCCGCTTTTCCGGGGCGCCGTCGTGAGATCAGGCTGGAAGGACGATCCGGCTTATGCTGGGAAGGATGGCTGGCCATCGCGGGCGCAAAGACCGCGTCGGCAAGATCGGAAGCCAGGTTTTGAAACTCCCTCGACGCAACATAGGCCTTCCAGGGAAGGGAAGGGTGCTCGGCCTTCAAGGCTTCGACGCGGTGGCGGCTGCGAGGCCGCGACACGAGTCCGTGCGCATGATCCGAGAGAACCGGTCGCATATGGCGCGTCACCGGCAATTTCCACGCATATACACATACCGATTGCGGCAGTGCCGCGATGCATTCACTTCGCATACGTCTTCCTCCCGCCCAATGCCTTGCGGACAGAAGGTGAACACGAATCCGGACAGAATCCGGCGCGCACCGACTATCCATTGCCTGATCATGGACATCGCGCTTCACCCGTGGAGGCCACTCCACCTGGCTAAGCTCGGTACGCATTACAAGGTTACACTTTCAGGAGGGGAACAACCCCCGTTCGGAGATCCAACAATACAAAGGCTGGCGCTCCGGCGCAAGTGGGCTCCCCCTCTGCCCAAGCTCCAAATGCACACGCCAAGGTTGCATTTGGAGCGCCCCGTCCAAGCGCAAAATGGCTCGCAAGCGACTGGAATCGTTAACGATTCGTTTACTTCTGCGTCGACACAAAAAATGCGGGGCTGCCTGTTGGCGGCTCCCGCATTGGTTGCTGATTTTCGTCGATCGCATAAGCGCATTCAGCCCAGCGCGACGGGTGCTTTCGCACGCTAAGTGCTAAGCATTTGAAATCATTA